>NZ_JBXAHR010000001.1:1273732-1336022 GCF_058952315.1 Bacillus sp. GW823-FHT06B01
GGTGGTAAAATCATTTCTCGTGTTAGGAAGCTCACACCCTTGGCTTCCCTCTCTGTAAACCGTAAAAATGATTTCATATCCTTATCGTTACTTTTCGTTCATGTCTATTTGTTAACTTATTATAGTTATCAACTTTTTAAAAAGCAAGCCTATTTTTACTAACTATTTTCAAAATCATTTTTTATTATATTTCACAATAACATTTTACAATTGCCGCCCGATTTACCTATTTTGTTATTTCTTCATTTTGTAAATCCACAGTTCATATATAAATATCCCATTCTAAAATGCGTAAATATCCACCTTACAAAGATATATTAATAAAGTTTTTTTAATACAATCTTTTCGTATAACTTTCTTCTAAAGAACGTGCAACATCTTCTTCTGAAGCATTCACTTTTGCATGCTCCAGCAACATTTTTGCTGCTGAAGGTAACTCTTTTTTATTTAGCCATGACTCTGAATCCCACATTTTTGAACGAATAAAAGCTTTCGCGCAATGAATATAGCATTCCTCTATTTCAACAACAATTCCAAGTAGCGGATTGCGTCCATTTACCTGCATTTTTCGCAAAATTTCTTCGTCGTTTGTTATATACGCTCGGCCATTTATTCTGAGTGTCTCCCCAAGACCTGGAATGAAAAAGATTAATCCTACACGTGGATTGGAAATAATATTCAAAATGGAGTCTATACGACGATTTCCTGGTCTTTCTGGAATGATAATTTTTTTATTATTGAGTACGTATACAAATCCAGGTGCATCTCCTCTCGGCGAGGCGTCACACTCTCCTAATTTATTTGCCGTAGATAATACTAAAAAAGGAGATTTAGACAGAAAGTCTACGCAATGGTGGTCTAATGATGAAATAACTTTTTTTAAAGCTCGTTCACTTGGTTGCCCCAATATTCCCCGTAATTCTTCCTCTGTTGAAATAATCGATTTTATTTTCTTACTTTCTATTCCCACTAATAACGACCCCTTTTTCTTTATTTTCCCAAAATTCAATACGATTATTGTATAATAAAATTTGCAGAAAGGGGAATTAAAATGACAGAGTGGTTAACAATATTTGATTCTGAAAGAAATACACTTGGGAAGAAATTACGTGATGAAGTGCACCGTGACGGTGATTGGCACGAAACATTTCATTGTTGGTTTGTAGAAAAAGATGATGAAGATATGTTCTTATATTTCCAATTACGCTCTAAAAATAAAAAAGAAGCTCCATGTATATGGGATATTACTTCAGCTGGACATATTATGCATGATGAAGATGTACAAATTGGTGGCCTTCGTGAAATTGAGGAAGAATTAGGGCTTTCCTTTCAAACTACTGATCTAGCATACAAAGGAATCTTTACAATAGATTATGAAATTTCAAATCTTACGGATCGCGAGTTTTGCCATATGTATTTTCACAATGTCATCAATCCACTTCCATTCGCACCAGGTGAAGAAGTAGATGATGTGATGAAAGTACATGCAACTTCTTTTCTACAACTATTAAAAAGAGAGATTTCATCTTTTACAGCTATTTCTGTTTTAAACAATAAGCCGATAACGATAAAATTTGAAGATATTTATCCATATGATCTTGCATACTATGAATTCGTTGTAGAACAAGGAAAAGAATTACTAAAAAATAATAGTTTATAAACAAAATAGGACTCCCATTTTAAAATACTTGGGAGTCCTATTCTTAATAGTGGATGATTGACAATACCCGACTGATTTAAACTCCACTTCATTTTCTCTCTTTCGATGTTTGAAACATACTTGGCAGCGTTACAAAGCGTGCCCCTTTCGTTTTTAACTGCGGAATAAATTTATCTAGCGCCTCTACAGATCCTTGTAAATGCCCACCTGGGGTTGAATGCTGAAGGATGACACTGCCAGGAAATGAATTCCCTAACACATTATTTGTAATCGTATCAGCGCTTACTCCTTTCCAATCAACCGTATCAACACTCCACTGTACAATCATAAAGTTTTGCTCTGTCGCCCATTTCAATTGATTTTCAAGTATTTCACCGTACGGTGGACGTATAAACTTCGGTGCATAACCAGCTAAACGATTTAATATTTCTTCTGTTTTTATAATTTGATTACGGTACTCAGCATCAGTTACTTTCGCTAAATTCGGATGGCTATACGTATGATTACCAATTACATGCCCTTCATTCGCAATACGTTTTACTACATTCGGATACTTTTCTGCGTTTTCACCAAGCAAGAAGAAAGTCGCCTTCACATTATGTTGTTTTAACTTATCTAAAATTTTCGGCGTAAATTCTAAATCTGGTCCATCATCAAATGTAAGAGCTACTTCCGCTTTATTGTACGGCCCTGAAAATGCGTACGCATATTTTTCGACCCATGAAAATGGTGTCCACGATCCACGCTCATATGCTTTCATTTGTACTGTATAGTTTTGAGGGATATATGCGTATGGCAATGAGCTTATATAGTCTCCATAATAAAATGAGTTATATGGCATATAGGCGTACGAAACATCTCGTTCTAGTCCCCATTCATATGGGGCAAACATTTCTGACGAATAAAAATAATACATGATAAAAACCTCCCTAAAATTTCATATGTGATTCATCTGCACTTTGTTAGAGAAATTATTATTCATGAACAAAAATAAGACTGTCCATAATTTGGACAGTCTTACTGCTTTATACAATTAATAAATCGATGCACTATCTTTCGGCAAAGCTTTTACATGTTTTAAATAGCTCGTCACTCTGTCATCATCACCTTGCGGGTATTGATATCCATATGTGTTAGCAATTTCATTCGCTACTTCCCTAAATAAATTACCCATGATAAAGAATGACTCCCATATGTTTTCATATTCTGCATTAGAAAAAGTTCTTTTAAATTGCTCCCACATATCTTTTTCAATATATTGCTCGAAATGCTTCCCAAACTTTCCTGCATTACCTGTAAAGTCTGTTTTCATACCAATATGCCATTCTAGCATTACGATGAACATATCTCGTACTGGACCATCAAGCATCCCTTTCGCATAAGAAAGTTCTTCTCTCCATAGTCCTTTCCCTACATTCGTACTACACCACCAAAATTCATTACAGCAATCTAAAAACTCTTTTTCTGTAGGCTTTTTTATTAAGTAGTCCCTATCGCTTGCTGGTGGAAATTCGTCAATACAATTATCTTTATCAAGAAGCAGTTTACTTAAACTATCTTGCCCAACGAATGTATGTATCAACTCAACGGGAACTAACGTTAAATCAATTCGGTTCCCATCCATAAACTGCATTAAATATGGAAATTTCCCGTCTTCATCTGCTGGAACTAATGACATTTCTTCCGGCATTTGTACAATCATTATTTCTCCAAATCTCTGAATCCAATTATGATTAGACGTAAAAGATTGTATATCATTTACAACATACATAATATCATAGTCTTGAAAACAATCTTTTTTCACATTTGGATTTGCACGTGACCCATTCATGATGACAGCCCGAATTCTTCCATCCTCTTTTGCTGTACTAATAATTAAGTCTAACATTTCTTTTTCAGTTCTCATCTATTCCTAACCTCCAATTTTTATATAAACTTATATTTCCAAGTATGTTGGAGGTCCACGAGCTAGCTGTGTTGTACACGATACATGTTATAATTTTTGAAACATCTTTTTCATCTTTTTACCACCTTTCGTCATTCTTTTACGACTACCATTACAAACCCATCGTATCCTTTACTTCCGACAGTTTGAAGCGCAGTAGCACTTACACGTGGCTCTGCAGCTATTAATTCATAGAAGCGACGTATCCCTTGTACGCGAGGATCGTTACTCGTATTGTCAATAACTTCTCCTTCACGTACTACGTTATCACCAATAATTATAGTACCAGGGCGTGATAGTTTCAGTGCCCATTCAAAATAAGTAGGATTATTTTGTTTATCGGCGTCTATAAAAATAAAATCAAATGGTTCATACTTCTCATTTGCGATTTGCTGTAAAGAATCTAAAGCTAATCCTGTTCGCACTTCAATTCTATTATTCAAATTGGCACGCTCAATATTGCTACGTGCAATTTCAGCATGCTTTTCACTTGCCTCCAATGTAACAACTCTGCCTCCAGTTGGCAATCCCCTTGCAAGCCATATCGTGCTATATCCGCCTAGAGTACCAATTTCCAAAATGTTTCGAGCTCCTTGAATTTGTACTAATAGTTGCAAAAACTTCCCTTGCGTTGGCGATACATCATGTGCTGGTAAATTAGCTGCAGCGTTTGCTTGAAGAACTTCTTCTAATGTAGAATCTTTCGGTATTAATACATCACTCACATATTGATCAACAGCCGTCCATTTCTCAATCGTACTCATGTAAATACCATCCCCTTCAATTTCTCAATGCTTTTCTACCATTTACTCTTAATTATACCGAAAATTACGTCTCATACACAAAAAATAAAGAAGGGACATCTACTCCATTACAGAATAAATATCCCTTCTTTTGTTTATGAATTTATCCCTTACGGATTAGTAGACCAAAGTCCTGCTGATTTAATAAATGTACGTTTATTTAATTTCAGCTGCGCTACAATAAACTCTGCAATATCTTCTGCTTGCATTACTTTATCTGGGTTTCCATCAGTTAACCCTAAATCTACAGCCATATCAGTAGCTACTGTACTTGGAGTTAAAGCTGTTACACGAATGTTATGTTTGCGAACTTCCATCGCTAACGATTCTGTTAAGCCAAGAACACCAAATTTAGAAGCGCTATATGCACTTGTTACAGGTGCACCTTTTTGTCCTGCTGTAGATGAAATGTTAATAATATCACCAGATTGTTGTTCAATCATGCTTGGTAAAGCTGCACGAGTTGCATAGTATACACCCATTAAGTTTACTTGAATGATTTTTTCCCAATCAGCAACATCTAGTTCTAAAAACTTACCGAATTTAGAAATACCAGCGTTATTAATTAAAATATCGATAGATCCTAAACCATTTTTTAACGTTTCAATTGCAGTCGTTACCTCTTCATATGAAGATACATCAGCAGTCGCAATAACAGCTTTTACGCCTTCTGCTTCTACTTCTTTCGCTACAGCTTTTAAATTTTCTTCTGAACGAGCTAAAAGACCTACATTTACGCCCTCTTTCGCTAATGCGATCGCTACAGCACGACCAATCCCTCTACCTGCACCTGTAATTAAAGCATTTTTACCTTGTAATAATTCTGCCAAGTATAACACTCCTTAATCGTCTCAGTTGTTTATTATTATATTAAAAGTGTAACTATATTTATGTAAAAAGGCAATGATGCACTTTCATGTGCGTAGGTTACTTGTAGGTAACTATGGAAAGTTTTTATTGATAAGTCTCATGTTTTTGCCATAATTCATGTAAAATAAAAATAAATCCAGCATAGGAGAGTGTATGTGTATGAAAAGAAAAAAATGGTTCTGGTCACTAACTGCAGTCGGACTATGTATCATATCGTTTGCGCTGTACTTTATATTTGGTAATCCACTACATTATAAAGTAATAGAAAAAGATACTAATGAATATCTCCATACTATAAAAGGATATAAGCAAAAAGACATACAAAGCATAACCGGAAAATATACTCCTCTTTATAATATCGGCTATTATGCAGATGTAGTATTTACAAACGAACCTTATTTTACATACTCTTATACGTACGATAATAATAAAAAAATAATACAAGACAACGGGATTTTAGGAAGACATACTGAGTCATTTGAAAACCTTCATTTAAACTGGTCATTGTTTGACGAGTTAGTAGACGGGATTCATACAAACTTGCAAGAAAAAGGTTTAAGTGAACAGAAAGATTATTCTATACGTAACGTTCAATTCATTGATATAGATGATGATAAAAGTGGTGCAGAAGCATACGTTGACTTTACAAAAGATAAAGAATCACATTATTCATACCGTATGAATAACGAAGGAAAAGCTTATCAATATAGTTGCAGTAACGGGAAATGTATTTTTAAAGAGAAATAGTGTTAGAAGAATCTCCTCCTAACACTACTTTTCTTCATATTTAAGAATACAAACAATAAATTCCGTACCATTCCCTTCCTCACTCTCGACTTTTATTTCTCCTTGATGTAGATCGACTACTTTTTTTACTATCGCTAATCCTAAACCACTTCCTCCATACGCACGATTTCGTGAAGAATCAGCTTTAAAAAACCGTTCAAATATATGTTGTTTTTGTTTTTCAGATATACCAATACCCGTGTCACGAATACGTATTTCTACGAATTTCTCATGTTCCTGTAACTGGATTGTAATTGTCCCACCACTTGGAGTAAATTTAATACTATTATGAATTAAATTAATCCAAACTTGACTCATACTTTCTTGGTCAGCAGTTATATGCACTTTTTCTAAATCAAGTTCTAATTCAATTTCTTTTTCAGCCCAGAGCGGTTCACTATTTAATACAATTTGCTTTAACTGTTGATCTAATCGATACGTCACTTTTTCTGGTGTATACTCTTCCGATTCTAAAAGAGTTAGTTTCAATAAATTTTGACTTAGTTTGGATAATCTCGTCGTTTCTGTTTCAATAATGGTAAGATAATGCTTTCTTTTTTCCTCGGAAAGATTATCGTCTTGTAGCGCTCTAGCAAAACCTTTTATAGATGTTAATGGTGACTGTATTTCATGTGAAACATTCGATACAAATTCCTGACGCATTTTCTCCATCGCATTCAGTTCATCTGTCATATCATTTATGCTTTTTACGAGCACACCAATTTCTCCATCATACTTCTCTTCATTTCGTATTTTTACGGAGAAGTCTCCTTTTGCAATTTTTTGTATCGGTTCAATAATAGTCCAAATCATTGCCTCTCGCTTCGGTCTCATTAATACTCCAATCAATACCCAAATAAGAACAATAAATACAAAGCCGACCATATCACTAATTAAAAAAGTAATAAAAGGCGATACTTGTATTTCAAGAGCATTCATTACACTTGATGATACATAAAAGGCTATAGACCAAATTATAGTGAGAAAAGAAAAGAGAGCTATTATCGCTCCAATTACTTTCAGTATCTTCACCTTATTCATTCGCTCTCTTCTTCTCATTTACTTACCTCTAAGCGATACCCTAAGCCTCTTATCGTTTTAATACTAAATTTCGACTTCTCTTCTCGGAACTTCTCACGCAAACGATTAATATGAACATCTAGTGTACGTTCATTTCCTTGAAAATCATATCCCCATACATCTTCAATTAATTGTTCTCTTGAACATGTCCTTCCCGCTTTAGAACCTAAAGTAAATAGCAATTCGAATTCTTTTAGCGGTAACGTAACTGTTTGTTCTCCGGTTGTAACTTCAAATGTTTTACGATTTAACAGTACATTTCCAACTTGAATCGATTGCGATACTGTAATTTGGTAACGTTTCAATAACGCCTTAACTCTCACTACTAGTTCTATCGGATCAAATGGTTTTACAAGATAATCATCCGTACCAAGATGAAACCCTTTTACTTTTTGAGATGTTTCTCCTTTAGCAGTTAGCATCAAAATAGGGATATCATAGTATTTTCTTAATTCAAAACATACATCAAATCCATCCATATTCGGCATCATGATATCAAGAATAACCATATCAACTTTTACTTCGTCTATTTTCTGAAGTGCATCTAGTCCATCAATTGCCTCATATGTTTGAAAACCTTCTCGTTCTAAAAATACAGAAACAAGTTCCCTAATATGCGGATCATCGTCCACTATTAAAATGTTAGGTATCAAAGAAACCATTTCCTTTCTAATTCGCATCCTTTATAAAACTTTTAAAAATGAATCATTAGTGGAGTAAAAACCCCACTGATGATTCATTTTATAATACGCCCTCTTTAATTTTCAATTGTTGCGTTGCAAATTCACGATACATATCATGTGTCTGTAATAATTCATCATGTGTACCGCTTCCTGTAAGATTCCCTTTTTCTATAAAGATAATTTTATCTGCATCCACAACAGTAGAAAGTCTATGTGCAATAACTAATGTTGTTCTGCCTTTCATTAAGTTATTTAACGCTTTCTGAACGACAGACTCTGATTTACTATCTAGACTGGAAGTTGCTTCATCTAACATAAGAATTTGTGGATTTCGAAGTAACGCTCGAGCAATCGCAATTCGTTGTCTTTGCCCTCCTGAAAGCTTCACGCCACGTTCTCCAACTTCTGTTGCGTATCCGTTTGGCAAATCATGAATAAATGCATCAACATATGCCATCGCTGCTACTTTTTCAATTTCTGCATCTGTCACTTCACCCTCAACACCGTAGCAAATATTATCAAGAATTGTCCCATCAATTAACGGACTATCTTGTGAAACGTAACCAATTTGACGTCGCCATGATTGCAATGAATAACTCGTAATTGAGTCTTTTCCTAATTTAATAGCACCGCTAGTTGGCTCGTAAAAACGTTCTAATAGTGAGAATAACGTCGTTTTCCCGCTACCACTTGGTCCTACGATTGCTGTTACTTTTCCTGATTCAATTGTGAAATCAATATTCTTTAAAACTTGCTCTTCTTCGTTATACTCGAAATGTACATTTTCAAGAACGATCGGCTGCTTAGCATTTGTGACCTTCACACCAGTTTCATGATCTTCTACTTCATATTCTAAAATCGTATTAATTCTTTCCGTTGCACCAATCGCCTTTTGAAATTGTGTAAAGAACATAGATAATTGACTCATTGGCATTATAATTTGAACTAAATATAAAATAAACGCTACTAGTTCTCCTGTTGTTAATGCACCGCTAGAAACTCGCATTCCACCATACCCTACGATAATAACAAGCAATGCCATTAAAACAAACGACATAACTGGTGAAATTAACGCTTGCACTTTTCCCTCTTTCAAACCAAATTGTAATAGCTTTTCAATACCTTTATTTCCAGTTTCATATTCCTTTTTTTCTGTGTTCGAAGATTTCACTAAACGAATTTCTGATAACACTTGTGTTAATACACTAGTAAAAGATGCTGTTTCATCTTGAAGTGCTTTTGAAATTTTATACATTTTTCGTCCAAGCGGAACTAAAATGAGTACTGATAATGGAATAACCGTTAAAAGTAAAAGTGTCATTTTCCAATCTAAAACAAATAATACAATTAATGATCCAACAATTGAAATACCGCCTGTTAATAAATTTGACAAATGCTCAGAAATTAACGTTTTCACAACTCCTGTATCATTTGTCATACGACTAATTGTATCGCCTGTTCTATTTTGATCATAATAAGTTACCGGTAAAATAAGCACCTTTTTCCACAAACGTTCTCTCAGTCCAGCTACAATTTTCTGTCCAATATAATTTAATAAATATATAGACAATCCTGCAGCTATAGTTTGCATAATAAAGAATGCAACTAGCCCAACAATTTGCCCTGTACTAATTGAAGAAAGTGAAAAATTATCTACTAACCCCTTCGTTAACATCGGAATAAATAAACTCGCTCCCGTAGAAAGCAAACTCATTAATAATGCAAAAGCAAGAATCCCTTTCGGAGGATTTGTATCTTGAATAAGGCGTAAAAACTGCCTCCAGCTCCCTTTTTTCTCCATCTCATTTCTAACTTCCATTTTTGTTCATCTCCTCGTGTTCAACCAAACTGTTCTTTCTAAAAGTAGATTACTATACAAATGTAAACTGAATGTAAACACACTTTTTCTGTTTTTACAAAATATACATACAAACGCATCTTTACAACAGATATAAATATCTGATATTATTACCTGGTACTTAATATTATTCTATGTGAATTATAGATAACTAATTTACAATACTGTATAAATCTCCC
Source organism: Bacillus sp. GW823-FHT06B01 (assembly GCF_058952315.1). Taxonomy (NCBI): domain Bacteria; kingdom Bacillati; phylum Bacillota; class Bacilli; order Caryophanales; family Bacillaceae; genus Bacillus; species Bacillus sp. GW823-FHT06B01. Next base: position 1,283,597 of record NZ_JBXAHR010000001.1, read on the forward strand.
GTTATTGAAAGGAGTATCCTTTTTGCAAACAAATATACATTCCGAAAAGGAAACAATCATTTTTATTCATGGATTAGTCGGTAATCGTCGTGCCTTCAAAAAAGAGCATAAGCGATTTTCCGCCTCTTACAACATTATTACTTATGACTTATTAGGTCACGGCGACGATAAAGGAGAAGCTATCGAATTTTCATTACAGCGCCTCGTAGATCAACTATTGAAATTATATGAAAAAGAAGGTATTACAAAAGCTCATATTTGCGCTCTAAGTTATGGCTGTTATATCTCTACAATTTTTGCACAAATGCACCCAGAAAAAGTATTAAGCATTTGTCATATTGGTGGACATTATAATAATCCATCCCTTTTATATAACGTATTTCAAAAATTTTGGGAGAAGCGCGGAGACGAATACTCTAAATGGCTCTCTCAATATGCAAATACCATTTTTCCAAGTGGCATATTAAAGGCAAATCCGTTCGCAGTCATTTCAAGAAATATTTATTACCGTTTCGGATTGCAATTACATTCATCAATTATTTCCCAATCATTACGGCATCGTTTAGAATTCGATTTAAAATCTAAATTAAAATCACTTACCCACCCTATATTATGGGTAATGGGTGAACATGATCATCTCTATAAATCTTGTCTTTTTGATTTAAAGTCCGTTCTTCCTAACGTTTTATATAAAGAAATACCGTTAGCAGGACATGCAGCAAACTTATTTCGTCCGAACTACTTTCATGACCTATACGCTCGATTTTTAAATGGGAAGTTACAGTAAAAACTACTACATTCCCAATTTACTCAACTATAAAAAGGCTTCCCAAGTTTCCCTGGAAAGCCTTTTCTCTATACGAAAAGTATATAAACTACTTTTTCTTAGTATGCTTTTGTGTAACCTAACATGTGCTTGCTCCAGTAAGAGTTACTTACAGAACTAATACGTACACCAGTTGCATCAGTTTCTGCACTAATGAACTGACCGTTTCCTAAGTAAACACCCATGTGAGAAGGACCTGATTTATAAGTATTTTGGAAGTATACTAAATCACCTGGTTGTGGATTGCTAGTTTTTGTTTTAGAGCTCCAGTATCCAGCAACTGTTTGACGAGCGCCTTTATGACCAGTTTGATTTAATACGTAGTGAATGAATCCACTGCAGTCAAAACCAGCAGGTGTTGTACCAGCAGTTCTGTATGGTGAACCATTTAAAGATCTAGCGAATCCAGCGATTGAAGATGTATCTCCACCTGTTGTTGGTTTTTGTACGTCTTTACCTGGTTGTTGAACGTTATTTGTAACGTTATTGTTATTTGTAACGTTGTTTACTCCGCCTTTTACAAACTTAACGAAGTCTGCACTTACGTAACCTGTACGGCCGTTATGGTTAATTTTGTACCAACCATTTTCAGCGCCAGTAACGTTTAATACTTTACCTTGTGTTACGCCACCGATTACAGCGTTGTATGTAGCTGGGCCTGTACGTACTTTTAAAGCACCAGTGTTAACAACATAAGAACCACCAGTTTGAACTGTAGTAGTATTGTTGTTTGTAGTTGGTTGTTTTGTTTCGTTAGATACAGCAGAACCACCTTTTGTTACGAAGTCTTTGCTTACGTATCCAGTTCCACCATTGAAGTTGATTTTAAACCAATCTTGTACTTCTCCAACAACTTGTACTGTTTTTCCTTTATTTACAGAGCCTAATACTGTATGAGATGTACTTGGGCCTGTACGTACGTTTAGTGAAGAAACGTTTACTGTGTAAGTACCAGTTCCTTGTTGAACAGTAGTTCCTGTTTTACCACCAGTCGTTACGAAGTCACCACTTACATAACCAGTTTGACCGTTTACAGTTACTTTGAACCAACCGTTTTCTTGTCCAATTACTTGTAGTACTTGACCTGATTTCACTTTAGAAATAACGTTATGTCCTGTACCAGCACCTGAACGTACATTTAATACATCAGCTGTTACCGTGTATTTTAATTCAGAAGTTGTTTCTACCTTTTTTGTTTCAGTTACAGTCGTTTGAGTTTGAGTTTGTCCATTAATTTCTTTTAGCGCCTCATTTGAAACTTGTGCCTGAGCAGAATCCATACCTGGAACTGCAACACCTACTACAGAAGCTGCTGCTAAACCTGCAATTACTTTTTTCATAAGTTGTCTTTACTTCCTTTCCCTACTATCCTCTTAAAAAAACTTATAAACTTAATACATTACAATATTATCAAAGTAAAATATTCATTAAGTTCCATTTTTTAACAAGAGTTTTATTTTTCACACAGAGTTCATTTTAAACGAATGAAGTGAATTCCGTGTGAACTTCATGTGAACTTTACCATTAAACTTAGTATTTTTGCAATGCTTTTTTCAATTCCCTTATATATTTCAATGAAAATTCGACATTTCATTCATTATCTTAATATACATTTTCTATCCACTTTGAAAAACTCTATTCATCTAATCCAATGCAAAGAATGTATTTCCTAGTAAGTTCCTTCCATGAAGCATACTCTTATCATGACAAAAAATACTTTTTTTATCAATAGTATAATATTTTTAGAAAACTATTTTTGATACTATCTATCGCTTTTAAAAGATTTGACGATTTGTAAGATTTAACTTCAAAAATTCTGTTCTAATTTGGCGAAAATGTACATTCCACTAACTATTTTTCACTGCATATGGAATTTTTAGGATATTTATATTATCATATATATAGTGGTATCTTAATCTATACAAGTTTTATCCACCCTACCCGGAAACCAATCGAAATTTTACAGGTCGGTATTCTCCACGTAGTATCGAATTTTGAGAGGGAAGTCTTATTGCCCGCAAATATTGGGATTAAAAAAGGAGGTATATTTATGAAAAACATAATAGATGATCCTATAAATAAAAATATAGAATTGTACTCTGCTTTTTTTCAATTCGTTTCAATTATTACTTTACAAAAAATATCAACTATTGAAACACGTAAAAATGAATTAAAAGATCAGATGAAAAATTCCTATCAAAAAAATCCTTATTACTTATAAAAGGTGAACAGGTTGTATCCCTGTTCACCTTTTATCTCGCATTATTTATAAATTTTTACACGATTTTCTAAAGGTTGGTATTCTTTTTCACCTGCAGGTACCACCGGTTTACCAAACGGCATTTGCGCAGTGAGTTTCCAGTTTTCTGGAACTCCCCATTCTTTTCTTACTTCTTCATCAATTAATGGGTTGTAATGCTGCAATGTAGCACCAAATCCTTCAATTTCTAAAGCTGTCCAAATTGCAAATTGTAACATTCCTGAGGATTGCTGTGACCACGTTGGGAAATTCTCTTTGTATAATGCAAAGTTTTCTTGCAATTCTTCCACTACTTGACTGTCTTCAAAGTATAAAACCGTTCCATAACCACTTTTAAATGCATTCATTTTTTCTTCAGTAGATGCAAAGTTATTTTCAGGTACAATTTTTCGTAACGTTTCTTTCGTAATATCCCATAACTTATCATGTTGTTCTCCTAGCAAGACGACAACGCGGGCGCTCTGAGAGTTAAAAGCTGAAGGTGTATGTTTTACAGCATGATAAATCACTTCTTGAATTTTTTCATCAGAAACTACTTGCTCTTTACTAATCGCGTAAATAGATCTTCTGTCTTCAATTGCTGTGTAAAAATCTTTTACCATCATAATTCCCTCCAATTTTCATTTGAGGCTTTTTCATATGTATACATCATGTTCCGCCTCTTAAAACTTATCATTAATAAGTTTCTAACTTTATACTATCAACAAACAATAATAAACTCAAATAATAACACTCACATTTTTTACCTTTTCACTTCCTAATACTAACAATAAAAAGGCAATTTATTGTTACCGATAATAAGTAACAACAAATTGCCTTGCTTATATGATGATCCAACTCAGTATTTCACTTAATTAACTAAGCCAAAAGCATAAGACATTAGCTTGTTCGTCTCTGTAAAACGCTGCGTTTTACCTTTCGTTCCCATTACAACAGTAATAATACGAGTATCACCTTGTTTTGCTGTACCCGTAAAACAATACCCCGCGCTATCTGTAAATCCTGTTTTTAATCCGTCTATTCCTTCTATATATAAAGCTTTATTATTTTTGTTTAACATATCATTTGTACTTATAACATTAATATTATTAAATGCTAACTGACTTTGACGTAAGTGAGTCACTTCTAATATTTCTGGATAGTCTTTTATTAGATGATACGCCAAGTTTGCTACATCAGCAGCCGTCATCTTCGTCTCACTTCCATCAGGTTCTTGTAGTCCTGATGCATTTGCGAATTTAGCATAACCCGACATTTTTAACTCCTTCGCTTTTGCATTCATAAGCTGAACGAAATCTTTCTCCGTCTTAGCCATATGTTCTGCTAAAGCTACAGCCGAATTATTTGCCGATTCAATCATTAATGCATGGTACAAATCTTTAACAGTCAATGTGTCATTCACTTGGACTGGGATTCTCGCACCCTCTGTTTGTGCCGCTTTCGTACTCATTTTCACCGGATCTTCCCAGCGAATTTTCCCATTATGTACATTTTCTAATAGAAGATACGCTGTCATCATCTTAGACATGCTTGCTGGCGCAAAAGCTTCTTTTTCATTATGTTGATAAATAACTTCTCCATTACTCGCATCAATAATCATAGCTGCTTTTGCATCAATTTTCGGTGGTATGTACTTTGGTGGCACTACTTTTTCAGCTAATCCTGTTTTAGGTAGTTCTGCCACCTGTAAAGGTTGTCCCTCTATATTTGTTGCACTCTTTTGAGTTCCTTGGAATAAGAACCAACATATCCCTAAAATAATGACTACTAGGATCGTCAGCCTTCCCCATTTTAACCGCTTCATTTCAAAACTCCTTTAGCAAACCTTTTATACACTCACGTTTAACCATAACAATAATTACTTTATATCGTCAAGGTAAAAAGCATATTTATTCATCTAATACATTTATGTTACACTAATAATACCGAAATATAAGAATATTCAATGATAAATATTAGAAACTCATAATTCAATAGAAAGGATTCTTACGATGCTACTTCCAAAACCATTAAAATACGGAGACACAATCGGCATTTATTCGCCCTCTTCACCAGCAACCTACACTTCTCCTAAAAGATTTGAACGAGCGAAATCTTATTTACAAAAGAAAGGATTTCACATATTAGAAGGTTCACTAACAGGTCGATATGATTATTATCGCTCCGGCAGTATACAAGAGCGTGCCGAGGAACTGAATGCTTTAATAAGGAATCCTAATGTATCTTGTATTATGTCAACAATTGGCGGTATGAATTCCAATTCCTTATTACCTTATATTGATTATGATGCTTTTCAAAATAACCCTAAAATAATGATTGGCTATTCAGATGCAACAGCTTTATTGCTAGGAATTTATGCCAAAACAGGAATCCCTACATTTTACGGTCCGGCACTCGTCCCCTCCTTTGGAGAATTTGAGCCTTTTGTAGATTATACATACAATTATTTTGTAGAAACATTACTACATGATCAATCGCTTCCTTACAACATAAAACAGCCTTTATTTTGGTCAGATGAATTTATTAATTGGGAAGTGAAAACGAAAGAAAAAGAACTTAAACCAAATAATTGGATTTCCGTAACAAATGGACAAGCTACTGGACGTATTATTGGAGGGAACTTAAATACAATAGAAGGAATTTGGGGTAGTCCTTATATGCCATGTATTCAAAATGGGGATATTTTATTTATTGAGGATAGTTCAAAAGATGCAGCTACTATTGAAAGAAGCTTTTCATTACTTAAAGTTAACGGCGTATTTGATAAAGTTTCAGGTATTATTCTTGGAAAACATGAGCAGTTTGATGATTGTGGTACAAATCGCAAACCTTATGAAATATTATTAGAAGTACTACAAAATCAAAGAATTCCTTTATTAGCTGACTTTGATTGTTGTCATACCCATCCGATGATCACTATGCCGATAGGTGCTCAAGTGAACATGGATGCAACTAATAAAACAATACATATTTTAGAACAATGGAAGATATAAAAAACACTTATATTATAGGAAGAAAATATTATAAACTTTCCATTAGAAAACAGAAAAAAGCTCCGTTCATCACAAACGGAGCCTTTTTATTATTGTCCTAAATTTTGAACCTTGTCTTTCAAATCACGAACTTGATCTATCGTCTGCATAAGCTCAGAGTTTTTAAATTGCTCTACATCCACTTTACCTTCTTCTATCTTTGCCATCGCCGTATCAATTAATGTGTTTAACTTTTCGTTATATCCGACGATTTGCTGATGAAGATCCTTTGCTACATCAGGTGGCGTTAATTCATTGAAAGCGGGTATATCTTTTTTAATTTCACTAAGCTTCGTTTCTAATTCTTTTCGAGCTTCGCTATCATTAACGGCTTTTTCAGCTAATGCTGGTGCATCATTTGCAAATGCACTTATTTCATTTACGTAGTCTGTCGCTTTCTGAGCATAATCTAAAGAGTTCTTTCCTTGCTCTACTAGTGAACATCCCATTAAACCAATTGAAACTATAAATACTAATAAAATTGATTTGATTTTCATTTTAGACTCCCTTCGTCTTTATAATTGTCTACAATTTTCTCTATCATAACTTCTAGCCAAATTGCCTATACCCTTTTTTAAATAACTATCTAGACTCTTACATGTCCTATAATCGTTACCACATCTACTTCTATGTGTACGCTAATAATATCTTCAATTATATCCATATATCCTTGTCCTATAGCTGCTCCATAGTGTAATGTAAGCCCCTTTTTTTCATACACTGACTTTGGCACCGAAAAAATAAATCTCCTCAAGTTTCTTTCATCAGCTGGTTCCATAATTAAAACAATCCCATCCTCATCAAACATATACGCTCGCCCTCCAACTTTACATTCACTATGGCTCAGTATTGCCTTTGTCAGCTAAATTTAAAACCTAAAAATAAGATGCACATCGCTCTATAATTAAAATAAGAAGCATTAATTCTTTTTTTAAGGTTAATGCTTCTTCAAAACTTCGATTTAACTGCCCATAATCCGTATTATGCGAATTATTTCAATTCCCCTCAATTCTTCATTTCCGGACAATATAGAGTACATCAGTTTCAGATAAACCAAATTTCCTAGCACTTCTCATTCCTTGTTTTTCAGCTATGTTATACAATTCCACCTTAAATCCTACATTCATTAATCGTTGTATAAATCCTGATCGATTATAAATCCTTACATGTTCTTCATGACCAAAAGCTAATCTTCTCAATTTTGGCGTTAAAATTAATTCATTCTCTATAATACTATCTACATTCATTACGATTGGCGCTTGAATAATTCCCCATCCATTTGTCTTTAATACTCTATATAACTCTCTCATCGCTTTTTCATCATCTTGAACGTGCTGTAATACATGACCACATAAAATCACATCAAATGTATCATTTTCATATGGAATTCTAGTAACATCAATTTCCTGCATTAATGGATCCTTTGGTTCAATATCTCCACATACATATGTAATGTTTTTATACTGGGCAAACCAACTTCTTAACTTCGCTTCAGGTGCAATATGAAGCATAGTATCATTTCCACTTAATAACTCCGTTTCCATTTCAATATATACACGATATAACCTTTCACGATCCATCGAATCACATACCGAACAAATTCCCGTATCTTTATTCCACATCTCAAATTTATATTTTGGAAAATCATAATGTTCTGGCCAAGGAGAAAATTTTTCAAATTGTTGATTGCAAAATTGACAATAGCATACTTCTTCCTCAAATATACGATTAACTAACTTATTTAATTCCCTCTCCATCTTTTCATTATCAATTTGATTTAATTGTCCATTTTTTACCGCATCCTTAATTATTGACACCACATTTTCCAAACAATGAGTTAAACACGTTTTATAATCTTGCTCACGATTTAAAAACCCACTATTATATGCATCTATTATTAATTCAGTCCATTCTTCAATTGCCCTTAATGTAAATTGCATTTGTTTTTGATTTTTCCCACCATGTTGTCTAAAATAACTAAGAGGTTCCTCTATATAAACTACATTTCCTTTCTTCATCATATCTAGCCATGTTGCAATGTCATTAATAGCTGAATAACCCTTTCCCTTAAAACACCCAAAAGCCCCTTCAAAAAATTTCCGATTAAACAGAACTGTTGTAGGCTCACCAACTACATTTTTTAAGTTTTTTAACATATAATTACCTAATTCTTTCCCTTTAAAAAGTGTAGTTTCTTTTGCAATTTTCATATTCAATGTTGATGGTGGTAATACTTTTCCATTCTCATCAATTAATTCCCGATATGACGTCACAAATGAAATGTTTTCTAGTCTAAAAAAACAGTTCATCATTCTTTTAATCTTTTCAGGATGAAATAAGTCATCATCTAATAAAAAGTTTATATAATCTCCATTTGCAAGTTCTATACACTTATTAAAGTTCTCTGCTTCTAATCGAGGTTTATTTTTAACATATGTAATACATTCATATTCACTTAAATATAGTTGGATCATCGCTTGAATTTCACCGTTTGTACTATCGTCAGAAATTATTATTTCAATATTTTCATATGTTTGATTCAAAGCACTTTTGAGAGCTAATTCCAAGTAATGAGGTTTATTATAGGCAGGAATAAGTATACTGACTTTCGGTAAATGAGAGTTGTTATTCCGATACTGTTTTTTCTTTTCTATATTTATTTCCTTTCGCTTAATTTGTCGGTAGTAGTCTAATGTATATAATATTGATGATGGAACTAATTTTTTTGCATAGTCTAGGAAATTAGTTATCGCTTTATATAACTCTTTTTCAGTAGATAAAAAACCATACTTTTCTCCAACTATAATACTATGTGAAAAATCCTCTACTCCATCCATAAGTTTATTAGATTCATTCAACTGTTGACCTGAATGTAATCGGAAGTAACTAAGTGTCTCTGCTATATATACTGCTTTTCCTTTACTTAATAAAGATAACCATGAGGCTATATCTACATTACATAGATACCTCCTCTTATCAAAAATCCCATACGGTTCTTGTAAATCATTTTTACGAAATAAAACTGTTGTCGGTTCTCCAATATAATTTTTTTGATCCACAATTACCCTATTTCCTAATTCTGTTCCCTCTATAATCGTATCCTCTTCAAATAAACGGACAGTTGAATAAATATGTCGTAGTTCTTTCCCTTTATCATCAATTACTTGACGATGAGATGTTACAAGCTTGATTTCATTATCTAAATCATTGAAAAAATACTTCATCATTTTTTCAATTTTATTCATATGAAATATATCATCATCCATTAAAAAATTTATATACTCACCGTTCGCTTCATTAAATAACATTAGCGCATTTTCAAATTGTCCGAGAGTTGACCTGTTTTTTATATAAATAATATTTGAATGATCACATAAGTATTTTTGTAACACATTTTCCGTTTCGTCATTCGTGCTATCATCTCCAACAATAATTTCTATATTAGAATATGTTTGTTGTAATACACTACACAATGCTTTTTCAAAGTAGCCAGGACGATTATAAGTAGGAATTAATACACTTACCAACGGAATTCGCTCTATCGCCTCTTCACTTTTTTCAAAACGATTCCCCATCTTTTCCCTCCACCTTTTCGCATATTATTTATATACGCGACATAATATCACATTACTTAAACCGTATGAAACCTTTATACTTTTATGCAAGCCCATAACAAAATATCCTACTTTTCACTCCAAAATATACATATTCAATAATTTAAGTATTTGATTAGCTGTTTTTTATACATTTGATTTCTATCATAAAATAATGTAAGACAAATAAAACGAAACTTTAATCAGGGGGGCTTCTCCATCCCTTCTGATTATCCCCCTCACCAATCGGACTTTTACGTACACCTAACTTCCTCACATCAGCCGGATCTTGCCCTGCAAATAGCGAGATAAATCTATACCTTAAAAAGAATATATTTCTTAACAAAAAAATAGCTGCACCATTAGGCGTAGCTATTTTACAATTATTACTTATTCAAACTATATTCCTTTATCTAACTCATACAGCTTACGATACTTCTCGTTTTCTTTCAGAAGTTGTTCATGACTGCCTTGCATCACAATTTGGCCACGATCAAGGAATATAACTTCATCTACATGTTCAATTCCTACAAGGTGGTGTGTAATCCAAATAACAGTCTTTTCTTCTGTTGCAGAAAACATTGTTTCTATTAAAGATAGTTCTGTCTTTGGATCTAAGCCGATCGTAGGTTCATCAAGTACAATAATTGGAGCCTCTTGCATTAGCGTTCTAGCAAAAGCAACCCGTTGTCTTTCTCCACCAGAAAACCTTTTTCCCATTTCATGCATTTTTGTTTGCAATCCATCTGGAAGAGAAGCTATATGCGAAGCTAATTGTGCTTTCTCTAAAGCTGTCCATATCTCTTCATCCGTAGCCTCTGGTTTACCGATTCGCACATTATTTCCAATTGTCGTATCGAATAAATGCGGCTTTTGATTCAATACAGAGATATATTTTGATAAAAGATTCGTATGAGCATGTTCACTATTCAATAAAACTTCACCATGTAACGGGCTTAGCGCACCTGCTAACAATTTTAACAAAGTAGATTTTCCTGTTCCACTTCTTCCTAAAATGGCGATTTTCTTTCCTGCCTTTATTTGAAGTGATACTTCTTTCAATACAAACTCATTACTATCTGGGTAACGATACGATACATTATTTAATTCAATGTCTATATATTTTGATGCAACATAATCTTTATCCTCATGTAATTCCTTTTCATCCTGTAAAACATCATTAGCTTCTACTTTATTTAGACGATGAGCAGATTCTACATATGATGGAATTCGATCGATAGCATCTGAAAGTGGAATTAACGCATTTGTCACAGATAACGTCATTAAGACGAAAGCCGCAATAACGGTAGGTGCAATCTGTTCACTTGCTGCCTCATTTCCAGTCCATATGATCATTGAAATAACTACGATCCCCACTACTAATTGAATGATACTGTCCCGAATATGATTCCAGCGCTTCATTCTTTTTTCCGTTTTTAACAACTGAGCATTTTGCTCTACATACTTATCAATGAATTCATCTTTTCTACCACTTGCTTGCCAATCAGATAACCCAAAAACAGCGTCTGTTAGTTGTTGATACAAACGGCTTCTTCCTTGCTTTAAAGTAACATGATATTGCTTCATTAAAAGTAATGATACAAACGGAAGAAGAAAAACGATAATAGCCAACATACATGCTGCAATAAGTGCAAATACTACGTCAAATGCTCCGATAACAAGTACAAATATGCTATATACAACTAATGCTAATAGACTAGGAAATATTGTACGTAAATATAGGTTTTGCAAATGCTCTATATCTTCGGATAATATACCTAACATATCGCCCGTTTGAAATCGTGAACGGAAAAATAACGCCTGCGGTTCTACTATTCTGTATAGTTTCGTTCTCATCTTTTCTAATATGCGTAGTACGACATCGTGTCCAACTAAACGCTCTAAATAATGAAATACCGCTTGTCCAATACTAAACGCACGTGTTGCAACGATAGGAACATATACAGCCATTACATTTTCTGGTCTAAGAGCAGATTTAGAGATTAAATAACCTGAAATGAAAAGTAACATCGCACCTGAACTAACTCCAAGAAGACCAAGGAAAATAGTTAAAGTCATTCTACCTTTATTTTGCTGTATATAAGGTTTAATCCAGTTACTCATCTCTATCCCCTCTCTTTCCTTTGAAAATGTAATGCCTCATTCTTTAAAAGTTCTTCATACGTGCCGCTTTTTATCATTTCCCCTTTATTTAAAATAAGAATATGATCCATCTGTTTCATCCAGTGAAGACGATGTGTTGCAAGAAATACTAGCTTACCTTCAAACAGACGTAACATCGCTTGCTTTATTTCAAATTCAGTTTCAATATCAAGATGTGCTGTAGGCTCGTCTAATAAAATAATTGGCTTTTTGCTTAGAAGTGCACGCGCCATAGCGACACGTTGTTCTTGCCCGCCACTAAGCATACGTCCACCTTCTCCAATTCTTTCATACATCCCGTTCGGAAGCGATGTAACGAGTGAACGAAGACCAACTTCATTAATAACTCTTTCCACTTCTGCATCAGCTGTATTTGTTTCATAGAAACAAATGTTATCTTTTAATGAAAGCGGGAAAATATAAGGTTGCTGCGGAATATAAGCAATATTCTTTTGCCAATCTTCTCGAGTAGACCCGTCAATTTTCACACCATTTATGATCAGATTTCCACCCGAAGGAGTTAAAAATCCTGCTAATACGTCAATTAACGTCGATTTCCCTGCCCCACTTTCACCAATTACACCTATAGCGCCGGTGCCTTTCCAAGTAAAATCAATTCCCTCTAATATAGCTTTTTCAGATTCATTATTCTTTACTTTTACATCTTGTAATTTCAAGTTACTAGAGGCATTCCATATTAAACCTACATTAGATTCTTTCGTTCCTATTTCTTTTTGTTGCTGTAAAATCTCTTCTATTTGCTCCATTGCAAGTTGTCCATCTAACGTAGCATGATAATTCGCTCCAACTTGTTTAATTGGCAGAAAATATTCCGGAGCTAAAATTAAAATCGTAAGGGCTGGCAATAGTACAATTGTCCCATCTATTAAACGGATCCCTAATCCCACCGCCACAAATGCGATGGATAAGCTCGTAAAGAAATCTAATGCAAAAGAAGAAAGAAAAGCAACTCGCAAAGTACGCATCGTTGCTTTTCTATACCTTTTACTTACTTTTTCAATCTTTCCTTCGTGTTGTTTACTTTTCCCTAAATACTTTAATGTTTCTAATCCTTTTAACGTATCTACAAAATGATTAGAAAGTACTCGATATGTTTCATATTGGCTATCCGCCATTTTCTGCGCTGCTAATCCTAGTAGGATCATAAATGTAATTACGATAGGAATCGTTACAACTAAAATGATTCCAGACTCAATATCTAACGTAAAAACATATAGTACAATTAGTCCCGGTACGATACTACTTCTAATCATTTTAGGGATTGTTAATTCAATATATGTTTTAAATTTCTCAATACCTTCAATCGATAAGGTAACCAGATGACCTGTTCCAGCAGTTTGAACATATCGTGGACCTAATGTGAAATACGCCTCTATTAATTGTTTTCGCAGTAGCGATCCTGTTTTTTCAGCGAAACGTTCCACTAATATTTGCGAAATTCGAACTAGCATATGACGTACTGCAAACGTGATTCCAAAATAAACCGTTTCATTTAACACAGATTGCACTGTTTCTCCTTGAAATAAAAACGTAATAGCCCGTGCTAAAAACACTGTTTGCCCAATAATACTTATAGCTTCTAAAATGCTAATGATTGTTAACACTACATATAAAACTCGGCTACCAGGATACGATGGAAGTCCTCTTTTTCTTTTCATTAGTACTCCAAATCTTTATCTGACTTAACAGGTTGTCTAAACACATAGAAACTCCATATTTGACTTCCCAAAACAAATGGCAATATAGCAATTGAAAAATACGTCATCAGTTTTAGTGCATAATCTCCCGATGCTGCATTATAAATTGTTAAATCGTATATTGACCCTAACGAGCTAATTAAGACACGTGGGAACATGCCGGCAAACACACTCGCACTTAGTAAAATGATTGTTAAACTTGTCATAACGAAAGCCCAACCATCTCTTCTTCTTTTATTTAATAATGTTGACGCACATAATGCTACAAAAGCTCCGATCGGAACCATAATCCACTCTGTACCATGACCAGTGAATATATCTGTTTTCCATAACCCTACACCGGCAAAAATAAGAAGTGCTATAATTGCAAGCGGTGCAATTTTCAACGCAGCAATACGTGCACGTTCTCTTAACTTACCAGTTGTACGTATAGTAAGGAATTGCAATCCGTGAACAATACAGAGCAGAAGGAACATAACTCCTCCAAGTAATGCAAATGGATGAAGTAATGGTAAGAATCCACCTACAGCATTTTTCGTTTCATCAATTGGAATACCTACCATAAAGTTAGCAATTGCAACTCCCCAAAGAACAGGCGGTAGTAAACTTCCTAAAAACATACCCCAATCCCAAAAACCTTTCCATTTATGATTGTCTATTTTCGCACGGAATTTAAAGGAAACCCCTCTTATAATTAAAGCAAGAAGCATAAATACAAACGGAATGTAAAACCCGCTAAATAAAGTTGCATACCAGTGCGGGAATGCTGCGAACATAGCCCCACCTGCACAAACAAGCCATACTTCATTCGCGTGCCAAAATGGGCCAATTGTATTTAAGTAAATTCTTTTCTCTAAATCGTTTTCCCCTAAAAACCTTGAAACTATACCTACACCGAAATCGAAACCTTCAAGTACAAAGAAGCCTACGAATAAAACTGCAATAATGATAAACCACAACTCATTAAGAGATAACATACTCTTCCTCCTTATCAAATGGATCATGGCTTTGAGAATCCTGTTTCGCTTTCTTATTCTCATGTCCTTTAATAATACGAACGAATAAGTAAATAGTGATTCCACCTATAATTAAATATAGTGATGTGAATGAAACTAAAGAGAATAATACTTCTCCGAACGTAACATTTGGAGATACAGCATCTTCCGTTTTCATAACACCGAAAACTACCCAAGGCTGACGTCCCATTTCAGTCATAATCCATCCTACTGTATTACCGATAAACGGTAGTGCAATTGCATACACCATTAATTTTAAATACCAAGTTTTTTCAGCTAAACGATCTTTTCTTGATAAGAACCATCCGTATGCTCCTAGAAGAAGCATAAATGTTCCACTCATTACCATCGCTCTAAAACTCCAGAACATAGTGTGTACTGGCGGTATATAATCTCCAGGCCCATATTTTTCTTCATATTGCTTTTGAATTTGATTCATCCCTTCTACTTGACCGCTAAATTTATCATATGATAATAGACTTAGCATATAAGGGATTTGAATTTCAAACGAGTTCTCTTGCTTCTCTGCATCAATTTTCGCAAATACTGTAAATGGCGCTGGATCCTCACTCGTATTCCATAACGCTTCAGCTGCTGCCATTTTCATTGGATGCGTCTTAATTAATTGTTGTGCTTGCGCATGACCGAAGAATAATACTAGCGCAGTTGTAAGTGTTCCAACAATGATAGAAATGCGGAACGATTTTTTAAACACTTCAGTTTCTTGAGCTTTCGTTATTTTCCATGCACTCACACCTGCAATAAAGAATGCACCAGTTGCAATTGCCGCTGTAATTGTATGCGGGAATTGTACCCATAATTGTGGGTTTTGAATAATCGCTAAGAAATCATTCATTTGTGCACGTCCATCTGCTGCCATTTCATACCCTACTGGCGATTGCATAAATGCACTTGCAGTTAAAATCCAAAATGCTGATAACATTGTTCCAATTGAAAGGAGCCAAATACATAAAAGGTGAACGCGCTTCGGTAATTTGTCCTCACCGAATACCCATAAACCTAGGAATGTAGACTCAATGAAAAATGCTAATAAACCTTCAATCGCAAGTGATGGACCAAACACATCACCTACGAAACGTGAATATGTTGACCAGTTCATACCAAACTGGAATTCTTGTAGAATACCAGTTACTACACCTACCGCAAAGTTTACAAGGAATATTTGTGTCCAAAACTTCGTCATCTTCTTATAAATTTCTTGTCCCTTTACCACGTATAACGTTTGCATTAACGCAATGATAAAAGCTAAACCAATAGACAGCGGAACAAAAAAGTAATGGAAAATCGTTGTTGATGCGAATTGTATTCGTGCCAATTCGAGCGTTTCCATACTACAATCACTTCCTTCATAATTTTTTATATCGTATTTTCGATTGAGTTGTATGAATAAAACAACTCAAATCTTAGAAATATAGAAAGATAAATTTGTTTATGTACTTTTAGAAAATATAAATTTTCAGTTTTCAAGATCATTACAAAAGAACTTTCTCATAAAATTTACCTTTTCACTATTTCAGTAGTGTTTTATCCGTTAATCGAATTGTATAATATACCTGCATAGTAAATTCAGCTGATTTTTGACGTATTATTGACATCATTTTGTCTGAAATATGTCTTTTGTCATTTTTTTGAATTAAATTTTTCTCATTACTAAAATGTATTTTTTTAATATAAGACTTACTTTCGTATCAATAAAATAATCATTTTTCTCTTCATACACTTGACTTTCTTATGAAAAAATGTCCTCTTAACCAATGAAGAAATCAGTTATTTTTTTGTCAAGAGAAAAATGCATTCCTAAAATTCAAACACAAAATAATGTTATTCAAAAATAGAAAATATCCCCCCTCTTTCTAGACTGAAAATTCATTTTTTTATCATTTTTTCAAACGAAATTTATACATAAAAAAAATACCGAGAATCGATTAGACTCTCGGTATTTTTCAAATTATTTTGCTGTATGTTTTCTAATAGCCGGTAAAATTTCAGTAGCAATTAATTCAATGTTTTTCTCAATTTTATTAAGTGGTACACCACCAAAATCAATTTGTGCCATAAAACGTTGTTGTCCAAACAATTCATATTGGTAAAGCATTTTTTCAATAATTTGTTGCGGGCTACCAACCATTAATGCGTCACGGTAATCTACTGCATTTGTGAATTGTTGCTTCGGATACCCACCACCGCGCAGTGTAAGCATACCAGCATTAATATGAGGATAGTATTCACTAAATGCATCTTGTGAATTTTTTGCTGTATAAAATAAACTCGTTGTTGCAACTGGCAAACTTGCTGGATTAAATCCACTTTGCGCCGCAGCCTCTCGGTAAGCATCTACCGATCCTTTAAAGTTAATAGCTGGGCCACCTAGTGTTGTTATCATCATTGGTACACCCGCACGTCCCGCTTTAATCGCACTAGCTGGTGGGCCACCAACTGCACGCCAAATTGGTAAGTTATTATTTTTCGCTCTCGGAATAACCGATGCATGTGCAAGCGGCGCTCTGAACTGTCCGTTCCATGTTACATGTTCCTCTTTATTAATTTTTAATAAAAGATCCATCTTCTCTTCGAATAATTCTTCATAATCATTCACGTCATAACCAAGTAAACTATATCCCCCAATACGAGATCCACGACCAGCCACGATTTCTGCACGTCCATTAGAAATTAAGTCAATTGTAGCAAAGTCCTCATATACTCGTACCGGATCAGATGTACTTACTATCGTTGCTGAACTTGCAATTTTTATATTTTTCGTAGCTTGTGCAATAGCTCCTAAAATAACTGTATGAGCTTGTGTTGTAAAATGCGTTTGATGACTTTCACCGACAGCAAATACATCAAGTCCAGATTCATCCGCTAACTTTGCTGTTTCAATTAATTCATGAATTCTTTGTTCTGCACTAACTTTTTCTCCGTTATGTGGATTTAAAACATGATCCCCAATTGAATATAATCCAAACTCCATTCCTTTACTTGTATCCATACGGTATTTTTCCATAGTTGCTCTCTCCTTTAATTCAGTCGTATTCATTTTCTTCAATCACCTATCACTTGATTAGTCAATTGATGGTGTAAAAAAAATTACTCTTGCGGCAATTCTTTTTTTTCACTATGCTTATGAACTCTCGTCATCAGCTCGTATAATATTTTCTGCTCTTCTTCATTTAATACATCATCAAAAAACGATGATTGAAATGCAAGTTGCTCTGGCAACGCTCTCTCTAAAGCTGCTTCCCCTTGCTCTGTAAGACTAATTGTTTTCGTTTTCCAGTCTTGTTTTCGCACAATATATCCTTCTTTTTCAAGACGAGTTAACATTCGAGAAATACCGCCTTGTGTAACAGTTACCTTTTCAGCTAACTCCATTTGCGTTAGTGGCTGATACGTACGTATTTGCAAAAGCACATCAAATTGAGCTGTCGTTAAATCAAACCGTTTTAAAAACTCATTTGACATCTGATTACTTTGGTTCGTAAATCGTATTAAACGTAACCATATTAATGATCCTATCGTATTATCACGCATATTTGATCACTTCCTATCGTGAATCTTACTATCACTTTACTACGCAAGTGATAAAAAAGCAAGAGAAAAAGTGAAAAATATCTCATTAGAGTATTGCATAAATAACGATAAGAAAGAATTCATATTTAAATGAATTCTTTCTTATCGTTATTCTTAACTTTCCATTTCATTCATTGCTATATTTAAAGCTCCCACTGCTTTGGGCCAACCAACATAAAAAGCCATATGTGTTATTAATGCGATCATTTCATTTTCTCCAATTCCATTTTGTTTGGCCAGTCGCAAATGAAATGGTAATTGTTCTGTATGACCAAGACTGATTAATACCGACACTGTACATAAACTTCTTTCTCTTAATGTTAAAGTGTCATCCCGCCACACTTCCTCGAACAATATCTCTTCACTATAATGAGCAAATGCAGGTGCCATTTCTTTCATTCTCTCTTGAATACAATATTTAATTGATTCATTCATCATTTCACTCTCCCTTCACTTTTACCAATTGTGCCAATCCTTGACCAAATGACCAATTTTCAGCAGATGTCTCATTTAGCGTAATAAAAATATCTGCACTTTTTATACTAGAACATTCAGAAATCCTCAGGGATATCGACTGATATAGATTCATTTTCTGTTTTATCGTTCTTCCCGGTCCACATGTAATAGAAATATAAATCATATTCTCTGTTCTCTTTTCTCCTCTTTCTAATAAATAATATGGATTATATAAAAAGTGATTTTGTTGATAAGGTAAAAACAGTTGAAAATAATCATTTTCAAGGATGTTAAAATGTTCAATTAATGACAGATGAATACATTCACCTATCTTTTTCAACTCTTCTTTATTTAATATATTTTCATGATAATAAACGTTCACAAAAGGCATACATATTCATTCCTTTTTCCTAATTTAACTTCAACAAATTTTCATCGTGAAATGTGCAAAATCTCATATACTGTAACACCTTTATTTGTTACCATTTCAGGCTTTTCTTCATAAAAATTAAACTGACTATACCTCCATTTATCTGGATTATAAATGATTACATTTCCTAAACACTTTTCTATATTTTGTACATATTCATTCATAGTTTTTAATTGAGTCTCCCTCAGTGAATTACTTTGAGAAATACTCCCTACATATTCAACCACATACTTACATTTCTTAAAATCATCCTTTAGATTAACAACTAATGGAGCACCTATATTTATTTGTTGCCACCCAAAAGATTGTAAAATATTATCGTAATACCCTTCAAAGATAAATTTGTTCATTCCTTCATGGCCATTCCAAATATATAAAGGTGCATAACAGTTATAGAAATTCCCATGCTTACCTGCCTCAGTCATTAAATATGCTTTGAAATTCAATTCTTGAAAACCATCCGTTTTATACCCATTATCCTTTACCCTTTTCTTAATAATCTCCATATCATAATCTTTTGGCAAAATGACCTTATATTGCATTCCAATCATGTTTATCACTCACTTTCCATCTTATATACACAATGATAAGGCGATGATTGACTAACGTAAAATAGGTATAAATTATGTTTGGTATCATTTATAATGATATCGTATAAGGGGCTGTGATAAATGGAAATAAATGATCTTATTATATTCAAAACTGTAGCTAGCGAAGGTTCTATTAGTAAAGCTGCGAAAGAGTTAGGGTATGTTCAACCAAACGTAACTGAGCGAATCAAAAAATTAGAACAAGAGTTAGAAACACCTTTACTACATAGAGATAACAAAGGCGTTTCCTTGTTACCTTCTGGTGACATTTTATTAGACTACACGAATCAAATATTAACTCTAGTAGAAGAAGCAAAAGATAAAATTAAAACGAATGGTTCTTCTTATATAATTGCGACGTCACAATCTATTTTGACTAATTATGTAAGTAAGCGTATTAAAGAAAATTTCAGGAATTATCAAATATATGTAGAAAATAGTAGTCATTTACAAAAATTACTGCAACAACAAAAGGTTGATATGGTCATCACTTATGAGGATGATCCCGACGCAGCTTTTAAAAAAGTATTTACTACTTCAATGTCTGTAGGCTTATTAAAAGCGAAAGAAACACGAACCATTGACTATTCAAAGGAACTCTTCTTCGTTAGTAATGACAAAAAGTGCCCTTTTAGAAATAAGACGATACAATTTCTAAAAGAAAATCATTTATCTCAGCGTCAACTTCAACAATTAGATTCTTATTCGCTTATGGAAGAGTTTATTCAGGATGGAAAAGGAATAGCCTTTTTGCCGATTAGAAATGATACATTGGTACCAATTGAAAATGTTCCAATTGAGAAATTAGCTGTTCATTTTTTTACAAATCAAAACTCTTTAAAACAAATCCCTGATGAACTATTTGATTAATATAATAGCTATAAACTAATTACATACACTAATAAAAATCCCTCCTTTACGAATTTAAAAGAGGGATTTTTATATTCTATACAATTGATTTTTCACACATTTTGCTCCACTTTTGCACTTTTCTCCTTCTTACTCTGTTTCACATTCTTCAGTCTCTTAATCGTGCCAACTAATCCTTTCGGAAAAACTAACAAGACGATAATGTACAATAAACCAAGAATAATTGTCCATCTTTCAAAAATCGGATACGCTGTGGCTAGTTCTGATAAATAATATTTCAGTGATTCAATAATTCCAGCTCCAGCAATTGCTCCAATTAACGTTCCAACGCCTCCAATCATTGTCATCAATAATGCATTTAATGTCATTTCAATTGAAAATACAGTCGTATTAACAAAGCGTAGTGTGATAACAAATAAACCACCGCTAATTGTAGCAACTACTCCTGCAACAATACTAGCAATAATTTTATAATGAAGAACTTTATATCCTAGTGCTTCCACACGTTGCTCATTTTGTGAAATTGCCTTTAATACTTTTCCAATAGAAGATTTGGTGAAAAGACGTAACAGTATAAAAATGACAATTAAACATAT
Organism: Bacillus sp. GW823-FHT06B01; assembly: GCF_058952315.1. Lineage (NCBI taxonomy): Bacteria > Bacillati > Bacillota > Bacilli > Caryophanales > Bacillaceae > Bacillus > Bacillus sp. GW823-FHT06B01. The sequence continues at coordinate 1,304,738 of NZ_JBXAHR010000001.1, forward strand.
AAGTGTTACATAATAAAAGGTAAGACGATCACGGAATAAGTCTGGTACACCAAATGTAAAACCATCCCCTCCGTGAGTGAGACCACGCCACTTTTCAGCAAGTACGAAAAACAACTGTGAAATAGCAAGTGTTAACATTGCATAAAAATGACTTTTCAGTCGTAAAGAAAGCAAACCGATTATATAACTAACAATTGCTGAAATAATAATTGCAGCTACTATCCCTATAAAAAAGTTCGTTATAGATACTCCTTGCCGATCAAATAAAAGCGCTACCCCATATGCCCCTATTCCAAAGAACATACAATGGCCGAATGATACAATTCCTGTATATCCAAGCAATACATCAAAACTCATTGCAAAAATAGCAAAGATGAAGATTTGAGTGAACAAAATTAACAAGCTCCGTGAATCATTTACGAATGGAAATACACTTAAACAAATGAGCATACATACTCCGAAGTATACTTTAATTCGATTTGAAGTGCTGTTCACCATTTCACCCCTTTTCACTAACAAGTCCATTTGGCTTCACTATTAAGAAAAATAGTAACATTAACATATTGATTGCAAGTGATAAATCCGGTATAAAATACGCTGTAAAGGCACCCGCTAATCCGACAATTAAAGATGCGATTGCTGAACCTTGTACGCTTCCTAATCCTCCAATGATTACTACTATAAAAGCTAAAATCGCATACTGCATACCCATCTCGGCGAAAATAACACCTGAATACGGTGCTAATAAGAAGCCTCCCAACGCTGCCATCCCTGCTCCTAATAAAAAGACGAAAGAAAATATTGCTTTTACGTTAATACCGAGCGCTTGAACCATCTCTTTATCCATTACACCTGCGCGTATCATTAGACCTATCTTTGTTTTTTTGAGCAATAATAGTAAGGCAATGTAAATGATGATCCCAATTAAAATAACGAATAGACGATATTTAATTAATATAACGCCTTCAAATGTATAACTACCTTGTAACCATAACGGTAATTTAGCACCAATTGGATTTGGCCCCCAAAATACTTTAATACATTCACTAAGTACAAGCATTCCTCCAAGCGTCACAAGAAGCTGGCGAACATGATTTCCATATACCGGTCTAATAAGAAATCTTTCTAAAATAAATCCAAGAAACATCCCCATAGCAATTGCTCCAATTAACGCTAATACATAACTACCTGTCATATTAAATAACCAAACACCTGTAAACGCTCCCCAGGCAAATAAACCACCATGTGCGAAGTTTAGAACACTCATTAAACCGAAAATAAGTGAAAGTCCTGATGCTAATAAAAAAATGAGCATCCCTGTTGAAATCCCATTTACAAATAAATTGATTAACACATCCATCCTTCTCACCTCGGATTCATGTTAAGAGATTCCTAAATATTTGTGACACATTTCCTTATCCTCTTTTAATTCATGCATAAAACCGTTATGAACAATTTTTCCGTTATCCATAATATAAAAGTAATCACCAATTTGACTAGCCATCATAAAGTTTTGTTCAACGAGTAAAACTGTTGTTTTCTCCTTCATTTTCAAAATGGCTATCATTAATTTTTCTATCATAATAGGGGACAAGCCTTTACTCGGCTCATCAATAAGTAATAAACCATCACTATTAATAAATGCTCTTGAAATTGCTAGCATTTGCTTTTGTCCTCCGCTTAAGAGTCCGCTTTTTTTGTGCCAAAATTGCTTTAAATCTGGAAATAGTTCAAGCATCCATTCTATTTTTTCTTCCGCTTCTTCTCCCTTACCTCTAGCAAGAGCGAATGTTTCTTCTACTGTCAGATCGTGAAAAATACCTTGATTTTCTGGTACATAACCTATTCCTTTCCTTGAAATTAAATGTGTAGATAATCCATTTACTTGTGTACGATCATAATAAATTTCACCATGTGCGATATGGTGAAATCCCATAACCGAACGTAATGTCGTCGTCTTCCCTGCCCCATTTCTTCCAAACAGTACAGTAATCGTTCCTTTCTCAACAGCAAGAGATACCCCTTGTAAAATATGAAACTGATCTAAATACGTCTCTATATTATTCACTTGTAATAGTGCCACTATATAATCCCCCTAAATAAGCACTTTGTACACGCTCATCTTTCATCATTTCTTCGGGCAAACCTTCAGCCAATAACTCTCCATGGAACAAAACGATAAGATGGTCTGATAAACCTAGTACCATATCCATCTTGTGTTCAATTAGTACAATTGTACTTTCTGGATGTTTCTTAATATTTTCAATCACTTGTAAAATAGCCGGTACTTCCTCAACTGATATACCTGCGGTCGGCTCATCAAGTAGTAATACATCTGTTTTTAAAGCTAATAACATCGCAAGCTCTAACTTTCGTTTTTCCCCATGTGCTAAATCTTTCGCTAATACATGTTCTTTCTCGTGAAGTAAGACTGTTTTTAAGAAACGTCTCGCCTCTCCCACTTGTTGCTTAAATTTTGCCGAACTCGGAAAAAAACTATAGTAATCTTGAACAAATGATTGAACACTTAAACGAACATTTTCAAGTACCGTTAACTCTGGGAATATATTTGTAAGTTGAAAAGAGCGACCAATTCCTAATCGAGTGCGATCCGAAATTGATAATTTTGTAATCTCTCGTCCTTTAAAATATACTTCACCTTTCGTTGGAGAAATTTGTCCACTTAGTAAATTAAATAACGTTGTCTTTCCTGCACCATTAGGTCCAATAATGGAAATGAGCTTTCCTTTTTGTACTGTTACATTCACATCTTTAATAACATGATGCTCGCCAAAAGATACGCTAAGATTTTTCGTTTCTAGCAAATTTGTCACAATACCCCTCCCTTTAAAGCTTTAAGTATGAAAGAAATACATATAAAGAGGGTGTGCCCCTCTTTATACAAAAACAACAGAAAATTCAGTCTATTTATTTTGAAGTGGTGGTTCTGTCTCTTTCATCGTTAATTCTCGCTCTAATACTGGCACCGGATAATCAACACCATCTTGCTTTTTCAATGTGATAGAATAAAGTGTCTGCATCGCTTGGTGATCCTTTTCTCTAAACTTCATCTTTCCTTTCGGTGTATCAAATTCCATTCCTTCCATTTTCTTAATTAATGTATCTACATCTGTATCACCTTTTGTTTTCTTTAAAGCTTCTACAATTGAAATTGCCGCTGACATTCCACCTGCTGTAAATAAATCTGGCACCGCACCATTAAATCGTTTTTTATGTTCTTCCACTAACCAATCATTCACTTTATTTTTCGGGAGTGTATGATAATAAACAGAAAAACCTTGCATTCCTACTAGCGCATCCATCGTTTTTAATGCCGGTATATCTGGTGCACCGGTAGAAATTTTAATACCTTGCGCTTCCACATTCATATCTTTCAACTGTTTCCAAGGTGAATTCGCCCCCGCCCAAACGATAAATAAATAATCTGGTTTTGAGCTAATGATATTTTGAATATTAGCAGTGAAGTCAGTCGAATTTGTATCAGCATATTGCTCATTTACAATATTCGCACCTAATTTCTTCGCTCCAGCTTTAAATGCCGCAATTCCTTCACGGCCGTAAGCATTATCTTGTGCTAACGTTGCTATTTTCACATCTTTTTTAGCAATCGCTGCAGCACCAGCGACTGCATCTTGAGATGAATTTCTACCTGTTCTAAAAATATATTTATTCCGGTTCTTACCCGTAATACTATCCGCCACTGCTGGTTCTACAACCATTATTTTTTCATACTCTTCAGCTAGTGGTAAAACCGCTAATGTATCACTTGAACTAGACGATCCGACTAAAAAATCAACTTTCTCTTCTTCTAATAATTTCGTAGCTTTTTTAACTGCTACATCAGCTTTTGTTTCCGTATCTTCTACAACAAACTTAATCTTCTTCCCTTCCACCTTCCCAGTTCCACCCGTCGCATAGTCTAACCCTAATTCAAATCCGTTCACTGTTTGTTTTCCATATGATTCTAATGGACCTGTTAATGAAGCAAGAACCCCTACCTTAATCGTCTTTTCATCCTCTGTACTTGTTTTCTTTCCTGAACAAGCTGCCGTTATTAATAACGAACTTAAAACACAACCAGTAGCCATCATTCTTAGCCATTTACGTTTTTTCATCGACATTGTGATCCTCCCCATACTTTAATTTCTGATAGAATCAATCTCGCCAAAGTTAACCACCCGTAATTATGACTTTTTCTTTGAATCATACAAACAAATCTGTTTTAAAAATTTAATGAAGTACCTTTACATTCGCCGCCTCTTTCCAAATACCTCCATTTACCATATATTCATCTAGTATTTTTCACCACCTAATTACAGTCGCTGCCCACGTATACCCAGTCCCGGCACTAACTACTACTGCAATATCTCCAGGCTGTAATTTTCCCTGTTCATTTGCAAAGTGAAGACCAATGCAAGGATCAAGCGCTGACATATGTCCATAATGATCTAAATATACAACTTGTTCTTCTTCTAGCCCTAGTCCCTGTATCAATTCTATTAACATAGAACGTTTTGTATGCAGTGGTAACAATACTTTAATATCTTTAGGAGTTAACCCACTTTTTTTTAACGCCTCTCGAATAACCTTTTCAAAATTAGGGATTGAAACCCGATCTAGACGTTCTTTCATACTATTAGGATCTATTACATCAATATAATGTTGCCGATTCTCAACTGTATCATAGCTCGCAACCTGCTTTGATCCACCTGCTGGAATACGTACATCTTCATGAAATGAACCATCTGTTATAATCGCACTTCCTAATATTTCACCTTTTCTAGCGTCCTTTTTCACTAAAGCTGCACTTCCGCCATCAGCGAAATTAAACATAAAACGTGAGCGTGGATTATCATAATCTACAATTTGAGATTCTTTACATCCACCTACTAATAATATATTTTCAATTGAGTTATCGGAGTAAAGCATATCTTTTGCGACTTTGAGAGCAATAGGAAAGCAAGAACTAACATTCATAATTTCAAAAGCATAAGCATTTTTCAATCCAAGTTCATGCTGAATTTTTGGGGCACTTGACCATACGTGGTAATCTTTATGTGGACTGCCAAAATAAATGACTACATCAATAGATTGAGGATCTACTTGTAATAATATTGGCTTTGCAGCAGCAATAGCTAAATCTGATGCATGCATCGTTTCATCTGCGACATGTTTTTCATATAATCCAAACTTTTCTATAATAATATTCTCAGGGATACCTGTTTTTTGAGATAGGTCTGCCGCCGTCTCTACGTCTTTTGGGAAGAAAATACCAGTCGCTTCAATCCCAATATTCATTAGACTATTCCTCCTTCTTTTGGCACCATCATAGTAGCTACACCTGTTAATACTAGATCTCCTTTTTGGTTATGACACTCCGTTAACAATTTCAAAACTCTCTTTTCTATCATAAATTCTTGTACTGTAGCCGTAGCTGTAATTGTATCTCCTATAAAAACTGGTGCTGTAAATTTAATAGTTTGTTCCATATAAACGGATCCTTTTCCAGGTAAATGAATACCAAGCAATTGTGATAAAAGACTAGAAGTTAGTAAACCATGTGCTATTCTTTGGTTAAATCTAGTTTGCTTTGCATACTCATGATCAATATGAATTGGATTAAAATCCCCACTTAACCCTGCAAATAATACAAAATCCGTTTCTGTTATTGTTTTACTACATGACGCCTGTTGACCCGTGCTATACATCGTCATCTCTTCACCAACTTTTCAATTGATTTGCTAATTGTGCTTTTTGAATTTTACCAGTTGCATTTTTAGGAAATTCTTTTAGAAAAATAATCTCTTTCGGTATTTTATATTTTGCTAAAAATAAACAACAATGCTCAATGACTTCTTTTTCAGTTAATATACTGCTACTCTTTTTCACAATAAAGGCGATTGGAATCTCTCCCCACTTTACATGTTGCCTACCAACGATCGCTACCTCATATACCCCAGAAAGCTTATTAATGACTTGCTCTACTTCAAGTGGATAAATATTTTCACCACCGGAAATTATCATTTCTTTTTTTCTACCTACAATGTATACAAAACCATCTTCATCAACTCTAGCTAAATCTCCCGTATATAACCAACCATCTTGAATCGTTTCTTCTGTTGCATCTGGCCGATTCCAATACCCTTTCATTACATTCGGTCCTTTTATAAGTAACTCTCCAACTTCACCAATATCAACTTTATTTTTGTTTTCATCAATAAGTACATAATCACAAAACAGAACTGGTTTCCCAATTGATCCTACTTTACGTCTTGCATCTTCTTCTGAAAGCATAAATACGGTTGGTGATGTTTCAGTCATGCCAAAGCCTTGACCAAATAAAAATCCTCTATCTATAAATTCTCTCATCAACTCTTCTGGACATGGAGCACCGCCGTTATAAAACCAGCGAACTGATTGTAAATTTGTAGTTTCAAACTTTGGGCAATTAATTAATGCTTGATGAATTGTAGGTACTCCCATTACTACAGTCACTTTATGTTTTTCTATCATTGAAAGAGCTGTGGTTGGTTCGAATTTTCTTGGAATAATGATTACGCCACCTGCAAATAAAGTTGGAAATGCGAATAAACCAATTCCACCAATATGAAATAAAGGTAATAATACAATAGAGCGGTCGTGCATAGTTAAGTCAATCGCAAATGTATTGTTTAGCGCATTCCAAAACATATTTTTTTGTGTAAGTACGGCTCCTTTCGGTTTTCCTGTTGTACCTGATGTATAACATATAATAAAGGATGCGCTTTCATTTATCTCTTCAAAGTTGTCACTTTTTCTATCTTCTATTTCTTTTAAACTTGTAATCGAAATAACTCTTTGTACGTACGATACCTTCTGCATTGACAGTGCTATATTTTGAAATGTTTCCTCTACAAATAAAACTGTAGTTCCACTATCTTTTAACTGAAATATAAGTTCATTTTCTGTTAATCGTATATTCAATGGAACAGCAATACATTCTACCTTTGCTATAGCAAACAAAAGTACAATATATTCCAAGCTATTTTGTGATAAAATAGCTATCCTTTCTCCTTTTTGCACATGTAAGTCGTAAATTAAATATGCGGCTACGTTACTTACATACTCATGTAACTGTTTATATGTCATTTCCTCCTCTTCTGTAATAATGGCAATGCGATCTGGATGTAAATAGGACCGTTTTTCAATCCAATAAGCAATGCCTTGCATATTTTCCCCACTCCCTTATCTCTTTCTCAATCCTTCAAATATTAATGACATCGCTGCTTCAAATACATCTTCCGGAACATCTTTCTCTTCCCAATAGCCCCATCGCATTCCTAGAAATTGCCCAATTGACATAAGACAATACGCAATTGTTTCTTTATCAAATTGTTTAAACTCTCCCGCTTCCATACCAGCCGATAAACTTTTTAAAAATCCATTTGCGAGCTTTGCATAGTACCATCTATATAAGTTATCATCAACAACTACTGCCTGTTGTACAATGTTATATAGATTAGGACGATCTTTCACCCACCGAAAAAACGCCTGAAAACCTCTTCTTTGTGCCTCTTCATAACTTGATATTCCCTTCATTTCTTCTTTAATAATTAAGCGTAACTCACGGTTCAATCTGCGAATCAATTCATCAAATATATCTTTTTTAGACGGAAAGTAATTATAGAAAGTTCCGTGCGCTACCTTTGCTTCTTGTGTAATATTCACAATAGAAGCCTCGTAATATCCTTTACTACCAAACACCTCTTCTGCAGCACACAATAATTTCTCTCTCGTTTCTAATCCTTTTGTTGTTAAGTTTTTTACATCCATTATTATTTTTTCTGACACCTGAATCACCTCTTAGATTTGATTATAAATACATTTCTGAATTTTACAATTATTTTCATTAGACAAAATCCGCAAGCGTTTTTCTACATATAAAAAAGGACTAACTTAATTTGAAGTTAGTCCTTTAATCTTAATTAGAATTAAGTTCTACTTTCTCTAATCCTTCAGCCAATTGTTTCTTATCTAGCCCTTCTCCTATTACAACCAAGTTCGTCGGGAAACCGAAATCTTGTTCCAGTAAAGTTGGTACCCCAAATGAATATTGGAATAAGTGCGGGTATTTATCTCCATGGAATTTCACAAATCCTTTTACACGATAAATACTATCTGGTAAATTCGAAAGCCATTCGTATAATTTATCTTGATCAATCGATTTCGTAAATTGATATGTCATCGTTTGTATATGTAAATGCTGTTTTACATGTAGTGTCTCATGTTCCCCATCATTCGTAAATTCAGCTTCTTCTATGTCTTCTAAAGATATATTACAATATTTTGTTTCAAACAATTTCGCATGATTATTTATTGCTTTCACTTCTTCAATTACTTTGTTCTTATCCGCATCTGTTAGTAAATCTGATTTATTAATTAAAATGTGGCTACCAAACTTCAGTTGCTCATGCAATAATTGCTGAACGTTTGCACTTAATACTCTTCGATTTAACCACCTTACTGCATCTAAAACGACGACAATTGATTTCACTTCTAGGAAAGGTGCTAAAATTGGTGATACACACGCATCTAACACTTCAATTGGATGTGCAACACCTGTCGTTTCTATATAAATGACATCTGGTCTTTCTTGCTGATATAACGAATGTAATTGTATTTCAAGCTCTTCTTTTAGCGTACAACAAATACATCCTTTCAGAAGCTCTCTTAAAACATTCTCTTTTCCAATAATATCTGTATCTACTGAGTATTCACCAATTTCATTCATTAATACTGCAACTTTTCTATTCTTCTTTTTCTCCGCTAACAATAAATTTTGTAATAATGTTGATTTTCCACTACCTAAAAAGCCACCTAATATATGAATTTCTACTTTTTTCATTTGATCGACCATCCATTTCTTTATTTCAAACGTATTCAAAGCGTAATAATTACGATTTATATTAATCATTTTATTAAAAGAATAGTGATTTGTAAATATATCTTCACTGTTCGTTTACTTCATAAGCAACTCGAATTCCAGACTCTATTGCTCCTTGCATCCATCCATGTGTTAATGTCGTATGCTCTCCTGCAAAGTGTACTTTGCCAGCTGGCGGCGTAATATACGGAAATAACTCTAACTCTTGACCTGGTTCGAAAGCCGTAAATGCGCCGCAAGAATACGGATTTTGGCTCCAGCTAAAAGATGTTCCAGTAACAAACTCACTATAGACGATGTCGCCGTATATTTCCGCTAAATTTTTTAATGCGTAACGAATACGATCTCTTTGCGTGAGACTATCCCACGTTAACGCCTCATCTGCCCACGTATAACTCGCTAAAACGATAGCTGCCCCTTGTTTATGAATACCATAACTCGGATAATATGTAAATCGTATAGGTAAATCTGTAATAGATTTACCGCCACACTGTCTCGCTTTCTCCCAAAATTTACTTTTAAACTCTATCGCAATTTTAGTTGCAGCAATATAATTTAATTCACGAATTGCTCGTCTTTTAAAATAAGAGAATAAATGATATGGCTGAACTTCTACAAATCGTAACGCTGAAAATGGAATTGTGATAATAGCAATGTCGCCTGTTACCATAAATGGATGTAACGTTTGTTCATTTGTTACTTGCATCATCACTTTATTATCTTCCTGTATAATTTTTTCTACTTTATACGACATAAAAATATTTTCTTTTAACTCGGGTAAAAATGAATTCGGTAATGTATCCATTCCGCCCGTTATTTCATAATATTTTGTCGTTGAAGTAAAAAAGATCATTTCACGTAATACTTCAATTAAAGACATTCCCATATATGCTTCCATATCTAGAAGTACCCCAATCATATCTATTGCTCCATCTGAATAATACTCACTTAAAAATGATCCGAGCGAATATGTTTTATACTTTGTTTCAACGATGATCCAGTTTTTATTAGAATCTTTTTTTATAAAATTAAGTATTGGTTCTAGCACTACTAACATTAACTCTTCTGCCGTTTTCCCTTTTTCATTCTCTAAAATTGGATATCCAAGTATACTTGGATTTTTTTCAAATACGCTCAATCTCGTTTTAATATTATTCGTATAAATAATATCTGAAGCGGTTTTATTTATAAAAAGATTTAATGGTAATTTAAATTTACGAATGTAAGCTAAAGTTAACTCGTGTGTTTCAGGAATTCGCATTGGCCCTGCATTAAAATATAAGCCTCTGCTAAACGGTTCACGGATCGTATATATTCTTCCGCCTATTCGGTTATTCGCTTCTAAAATTGTTATGCTATGCCCTGATTCTTTCAATAACGATGCTGCAACTAATCCTGAAATTCCTGCACCAGCAATAATAATTTGCTTTGGATTCTTCGTTTTTACGAGCCCCACATTAATAATATGGAGCATTCTTTCCATCGTTAATGGCTGCATCATGCCCTTTTCCCCTTCTATAAAGGATTTTATTGCATTATATTCGGTTCACTTACTTCCTATGTTTCGTGCAAGAAATTGCACGGATACATTTTCAAATACTTGAATATCTTTTATAAAATGTAATAAACTAGATATGATTCTATAGAAGTACGACGTATTATCTTACATAATAAAATCAATGAAATTGCGAGGAATTTTAAAATGAAAAAAGGGATTAACCGTGTAGTATTAGTAGGAACAGGAGCAGTTGGATGTAGTTATGCTTACTGCATGATTAACCAAGCTGTAGCTGAAGAATTTGTTTTAGTTGATGTAAACGAGGCAAAAGCTGAAGGAGAAGCAATGGATTTAAGTCATGCTGTTCCTTTTGCACCAGCTCCAACTAGAGTATGGAAAGGTAGCTACGAAGATTGTAAAGATGCTGATCTTGTAGTCATTACGGCTGGATTACCACAAAAACCAGGTGAAACGCGCCTAGATTTAGTTGAGAAAAACGCGAAAATCTTTAAACAAATCGTTCGTAGTATTATGGATAGCGGATTTGATGGTATCTTCTTAATCGCAACTAACCCTGTCGATATTTTAACTTACGTAACTTGGAAAGAATCTGGTTTACCAAAAGAACGCGTAATCGGTTCTGGTACAACTCTTGATTCTGCTCGTTTCCGCTATATGTTAGGTGAGTATTTCGATATTGGTCCACACAACATTCATGCTTATATTATCGGAGAACATGGTGATACGGAACTTCCTGTTTGGAGTCACGTATCAGTCGGTATTCAAAAACTACAAACGCTTCTTGATAAAGACAACACATACACGCAAGAAGATTTAGACAAAATCTTCATAAATGTTCGTGATGCAGCTTACCATATTATCGAGCGAAAAGGTGCAACTTACTATGGTATTGGTATGTCACTTCTACGTGTTACAAAGGCGATTTTAAACGACGAAAATAGCGTATTAACAGTATCAGCTTACTTAGAAGGCCAATACGGTCAAAAAGATGTTTATATCGGCGTACCTGCTGTTTTAAATCGCGGCGGTGTTCGTGAAATTTTAGAAGTGGAATTAAGTGAAGAAGAAGAATTAAAATTCGATCACTCTGTTCAAGTATTAAAAGAAACAATGGCTCCAGTTCTTTAATCGTGCATGCAAAAAAGCAATCCAATTTATTTTGGATTGCTTTTTTGATTATTCCTTGAAAACATCAGTTATTTTCTATCATTTCCTATTTTTTAAACTGTTCCTCATTGTTTACATCAAGTACATCTAATAAGAAAATGAAGATTGGTATACCGATAATAAGCCCCCATATTCCAAGGAAATGTTCTGAGAAGATGAGAATCATAAATGTATAAAAGATTGGCAAATTCGTTTTCGCAGACATAAACTTCGGATTTAAAAAATAACTTTCAAGAGCATGGATTACTGTAATGAACACAAGTATGTATACAACGTACATTACCCCGCCTACGTTATAAGCAATAATACAAAGTGGAAACAAAGAAATGATTACACCGGCAACAGGAATCAAACCGAGTAGAAAGACCATGACGGCCAATACAAGAAGCTGCGGAAATCCTAAAATCACAAGTGCAATTACAGTTAGTACACAATTGACAACCGCAATTAAAAACTGTGCTTCAATTACTTTACCGAACGATCTTGCAAACCTTTCACCAAAATAAGCAATCTCCTCATAAAAAACCTTCAGATTACTCTCTTTAAATTTCGAAGTAAATGATATTATGCGTTCTTTTTCTAACAAGAAAAATAAACTTAGAATAAGAGAGAGTAGTATTTGCAAACTGACTTTTCCTATATTTGCAATTGATTGATATATGACATCTACACCTTGTTCTATATATTTTGATACTTCCATCCCATTAATAGTTGACAGTGCATATTTAATGATCTCATTATCAGGTGGATTTTGAAAAAACAACCTAAACTGATAAATCAATTGGGAAATTTGTATCGTTAGCACAGGTAAATATTTATATAATGTTGTGCCGATAAACGTAACTAATATTATATACAAACATGCGATAACAATTTTCCGATTCACTTTCAATTTCTTTGAAATAAAACGTTGAAACCGATCCATTAAAAATGTCAGTATGAACGTAATTAATATTAAATTAATCATACTTTTTAATCCATATAATACAAGCGCTACTATTATTAAAACGAGAAACCGTTGGAACCCTCTACTTCGAAAGAAATTTTTCACTTCATTCATTAAGATTTAACCTCCCCCTTCAATGGATGGAAATTGAATATATTACATTTTATGAACTTCTATAGACAATCTTTCTTATTAATTGAGAAGAATCCTTTTTTTCTTTTTATATTGTTAGATTCTTTTCATATTAGCCTACCAACATATTTCAGTGGAGCTCTATTTTTCGTTTACCCTTTTACAGTTTTGGTGATCTTCTATTTTTAGACTGTTGCTCATACGCATATCCCATATTGAAGAGTTCCTTTTCACCAAATTGCTTCCCGACAAACACTGCACCTACTGGCTCTCCATTGTTATCATATCCTGCTGGCACCGCTAATTCTGGATAGCCAGCTACAGCTGATAGAAGAACTTCTTCGTTGTTAATCATAACTAAAGCATCCAAACCTTTTTCTACTAAATATCTATCTAGCTCTTTTCTTGCATTTTCTTGACTCGATCGCACTATTTTTTCAAACTCATCTTTCGTTATAGCAGATTTTTCAGATCCCTCAATTAATGTTTGTCCGTATTTTATTCGTCTATTACTATCCTTTTTATTAAACGCTATAATCTCTTCTAGCGATTTTACCGGTACATTTTTTTGCTGTGCAAGATAATCGTTAACATTATGTTTGAACTCATATTCTAATGTTTGCAGATTATCTACTCCCCCATCGTTTAACTGAATATCATCAGTCAATATCGCACCTGCATCTTGAAGGTCTTTTCTAATCTTTTCTGCTACTTTTTTTCTATTCTCATCTTGTCGATCTATTGAAAAAAGAACTCCTACTTTTTTCCCTTTCAATCCGTCTATTGATAAGTCCTTCGTATAATCAATTCTTTCTTTATCTTTCATTTTTTCTGTCATAGCATCTTTTTCATCATAACTTACCATTATATTAAATAACGTTGCCGCATCCCTCACCGTTCTTGCCATCGGCCCTGCTATATCAAGTGTTTCAGCTAACGGAATAATGCCAGATCTACTCACCATACCTAGTGATGGACGTAATCCAACTACTGATTGCTGCGTCGCGGGTGCTACAATTGACCCAGTCGTTTCCGTCCCGATTGCAAGTGGTGCAAAATCTGCCGCAACTACTGTAGCAGATCCAGAACTTGATCCCGCTGTATCAAACGTAATCGGACCGTATGGATTCAAATTTTGTCCTTTTTTCCCGCTATATCCGCTAGGCATTGTAAAGGATAAATAATTTGCCCACTCAGACATATTCGCTTTTCCTAAAACAAAAGCACCTTCTTCTTTCAACTTCTTCACTATCGTCGCATCTTCATCTGCAATCCAATCTTTTAACACATAAGTGCCCGCGCTTGTCGGCATCACATTTTTCGTTTGTACATTATCTTTTACGATAACCGGCATGCCGTATAAGTTCGATTTCTTATTTAAATCCCTCTCTTTGTCTAACTTTCGCGCTTCTTCCATTGCATTTGGATTTATCTCTGTAACAGCATTTAATGTTATTCCATTTTGATCATGTTCTTGTATTCTAAAAAGATATATACTCGTTAATTCTTCATATGATAATTTCTCATCATCAATCATTTTTTGAAACTCATCTACAGTCGCATTTACGACTTCTTTTTCTTTTATCTTTACGTTTTCTATGTTAATTCCTTTCAACTGGTTATGTATCGGTTTTAACACTCTATCTTTATCGTATACGATACGCTCAGGTTCCTTTGGAAAATAGTTTTTATACACGTAATATCCTCCGGCACATGCCAATAGGACAATACCTCCAGCAATTGACAGCGTTATCTTTACCCACTTCTTCATGTTGTTCCTCCACTCTAAAAGTTGCTCAATTGTATTGAAAAAGAGAGTTATCCTTATAACCCTCCTTATTAAAAGGCTAAATGAAAAAATGAAAAATTTCAATTTAATTCATTCTTTTTTTCATTTGCTTCGCTAATAATTCCTTCACTTGATTATACGTTAACCCTGAATCCTTATTTAAACGTTTTACCTCCTCAACATCAGTACCTACCACTGTATATTTTTTCTCGTCATTCATTTTGCCACTTCCCTTTCTACTGCATTATTTCTAATATTTTTCCCCTAAACTCTTATAAATTAATACAAATAAGGAAACTGTACGAAATTCAATAGCCAAAAGGGATTCAGTTACATAGGAGGAAAAGATAAAAAAATGTCGAATTTATATACTGGTTGTATTTAAGGACTTGGAGGTTACATTTTGAAAACATATGAGTTTAAACATAACATTCCAACATTAGAAGAGTACAAATACTTATGTGATTCTGTTGGTTGGTCTAATTATATGAATTTTGAAGTGGCGGAAACTTCACTGAAGCATTCTATTCACTGCATCACAGTGAAAGATAATGAACAAATTATCGGCATGGGGAGAATTGTCGGCGATGGATCTATCTATTTCTATATTCAAGATATAGTAGTTCATCCAGAGTATCAGAAACATGGTATCGGGAAAGAAATCATGCATCGTTTAGTTGCATACTTACATGAGAATGCCCCTGATAAGGCGTTTGTCGGTTTGTTTGCATCACAAGATAAAGAATCATTCTATGAAAAATTTGATTTTAAGGATTACTCACCAAACATGACGGGGATGTTTACTGTCATTACAAAACAATAAACATAACAGATTTTTAATTGTAAGGAAAAACTTCGATTCATATGAAGGAAATCGTTCTTGCAGTAAGAGTTTAACATTGCATACGAAAGGAGAGTACATATATGACTAATACGTACTCTCCTTTTATTTAACTTTTTATATATTAAATTTCTTAATAAAATTTCACTACATCTTCAGTAGGTAAAAAAGTTCTTTCTCCTGGTTGTTCATTTGGCTCACCAAATGGCATTTGTCCTACTAAGCTCCACTCTGCTGGAATGTTCCAAGTTTCTTTCACTTCAGCATCTACGATTGGATTGTAGTGTTGCAGGGATGCGCCAATTCCTTCAGCCGATAATAACATCCATACAGTATGTTGTAACATTGCATTTCCTTGATGAGACCAGAATGGGAACTGATCTTTATATAATGGTGCATTTTCTTGCATTTTTTCTACTGTTGCTTGATCTTCAAAGAATAACACAGTCCCAACACCTGTATGGAAACCTTTTAATCTTTCTACAGTCGCTTCAAAGTTTTCTGCTGGTACGCGGGCTCTTAGTGTTTCTTTAACAATATCCCAAAACTTTTCATGTTCTCCATCCATTAATACAACCATACGACCACTTTGCATATTGAAAGATGTTGGTGCGTGTAAAGCTGTTTTTAAAACTTCTTCAATTCTTTCTTTCGTAATTGCATCGTTTTTTGTTACTTTACGAATAGAACGACGGTTCACGATTGCTTCTTTTAAATTTGTTGTAGTTGCTGACATTTTAATTCCTCCAAATATTTGTTTTATAATTTATTTTGTTATTTCATAACAAGCGAATTAGCAATATCCATCTGTATTACATTGCATACCTTCAAATGAATTTGTTTTATCCTTTTCAATTTCTTTATCGATGACTCTTTGTAGCGTTTCTTTACTAGCAAGCCCTTGAATGACTTCATCTCCAATCATGACAGTTGGAACAGCCATAATATTTGCTTCATCATATGCATGCTGAATTGCTTCTTGATGCTTTTCTTTATATTTACGAGTTACTAAAGCATCTTTAAATTCAGCTTCAGGAAGACCTACTTCTACCGCTAATTTTGTTAAAATATCAATATCTTCAATGTTTTGCTCTTCTTGGAAAAATGCTGTGAATACGCGGTGATGATACTCATTTCCTAGTCCACGTTCTTTCGCAAATTGACATCCTTCGAAAGCTAAATGTGTATATGGATGCGGTGAAACACGCGGCAAACGCATATCGATTCCTAACTTCTTCGCAGTTGGAAGAATAAAAGCATCCCATGAGCCTAATTTTTCTGGCTCATTCCATGGATCTATTTTTGAATATGGACTTGGACGTAATTCAAATGGCATCCATTCAATTTCTACATCTTTCTCTTTCGCTACTTCATCTAATGGACCTTTTGCTAAAAAACAAAATGGACATATAAAATCTGAGTATACTTTCATTTTTACAGTCATACTTTTACACCTTACCTTTATAGTTGTAATCAAATCAGTTACATTAATAATAAAAAAATATAAATATGATTTAAGCATTCATTTTTTCTTGCAAAGTTTCAAACAAATGCCCCATCGTAATATTTCTCAAAATTTCTTCCATCGCGGATTGCGCTTGTATTAATATAACTTCTAACACTGCTTGAATATTTGCTCCAATTGGACAATCTGGATTTGGTTGCTCGTGCATATGAAATAGTTTGTCTTCTTCGACTACATTTACTGCATGGTATACATCTAACAATGTGATTTCATGTAAATCCTTTAATAATCCCGCACCACCTGGACCGCGATTTACATATACAAAACCAACTTGTTTCAAGTACGACATCATTTTACGAATGACTACTGGATTTGTGTTTACACTTTCAGCTATATAGTCTGAAGTACAAAGTGAAGATGGATTGTTTTTCAAAATAGATAAAATATGAACAGCTATAGAAAAGCGGCTACTAATTTTCATTGTGATCACCACCTCGATGTAATCATTATAGTTACAACAAAAAGATAAGTCAATCCTTTTCATAGATTTTTTATAAGTAAATTAAAAAGTGTCCCATTATGATATATGAGACACCTCTTTTTATTCTGTAAATAGCGATTGAAATTCTTCAATAAATAGCTGCACAGCGATTGAGGAATCCTTTAATGAAGGAACAGCTAAAGCAATTTCTCTCCATACTTGTGGTTCCAATTCTCTCGTTTGCACATTCTGTGGTAAATTCGTTAAAGATAATTGAGCTAATATTGCAATACCTAACCCTTCTTGAATCATATTTAAAGCTGTAGTAACGGTCGATATTACATACTCAACCCGAAGTGGTACGTTTGCTTGTTTAAACATATCAATAATGGGTGGTTCGTATCCACCCTTACATAATATGATCGGTTCATTCTCTAAATCACTAATTGCAATAGAGTCCTTCTTACAAAGAGGATGATCATCTCTTAAGATAGCAACCATTTTCCCCTTCGTTAATGGGACAATCTCCATCTCTTTATTAGGCAAAATAACAATTCCTATATCAACAACCCTCGATACTAACCAATCTTCAACTTCTTTAATCGTTCCTTCACAAAGAACGACTTCTAAGTTTGGATACTTCTCCTTAAAAAGGTTTATCATTTTGGGTAAGAAATGTGCAGAGGCACTCGGAAAACTCCCAATTCGAATCGTCCCAACTTCGTATCCTTTCTCCATCGCAACTTCTTGTTCAATCTTCTCTACACCGTTCAAAATCTCTCTAATATGCACAAGAATTCTGTTTCCTACATCCGTAACGATTAGCCCTTTTCGTTTATCACGTATAAGAATCGTAACTCCTAACTCTGACTCAATACTTGAAATCGCATGACTTACAGCTGGCTGCGTCATATTTAACACCCGAGCAGCCTTCGTAAAACTACCTAACTCAACAGTTTTTATTAATACTTGCAGTTGTGTAATGGTCATTACTAATCACTTATACTCCTTATAAAAAAGATTCATTTTATTTATTACAGTCGATATCATATCATAGTGAAATGAATAACAACAAGGAGGTCTTACCATGACACAGCTTTCTCGAACTAAGACGGCCATAATCCTTACCTTTCTCGTTTTCATGTGGGGAATCAATTGGCCTTTATCTAAGTTTGCCCTGCATTATACACCACCCGTTTTATTTGCAGGCGTTCGAACTTTAATTGGAGGATTCATTTTACTCCTTTTCGCATTACCGAAATACAAAGAGTTACACTTAAAAGAAACTTGGCATTTATACGTTATTTCTTCTTTACTTAACATCATTATATTTTACGGATTACAAACTGTAGGCCTTCAATATATGCCCGCTGGGTTATTTTCAGCCATTGTATTTCTACAACCTGTTTTACTGGGCATTTTCTCATGGATTTGGCTTGAAGAATCTATGTACGGCTTAAAAATTTTTGGGCTTGTTCTTGGATTTATTGGCGTAGGTGTCATTAGCTCTAGTAGTTTAACTGGACATATTTCTATTATTGGAATCCTTCTCGCGATAGGATGCGCTATTGGCTGGGCACTTGGCACAGTATTTATTAAGAAGACTGGGCACCGCGTTAATTCCATTTGGATGGTAACACTTCAGCTTATTATTGGCGGGCTTTGCTTAATTGGATTTGGTTCAGAGTTTGAAAGCTGGTCTAGTATCGCTTGGAGTATACCATTTGTTAGTGTACTACTCTTTATTTCATTCTTTGTTATTGCAATGGGATGGCTTGCATACTTTACTCTTGTTGGAGCTGGTGAAGCAAGTAAAGTTGGGGCTTATACATTTCTTATTCCATTAATCGCTATTATTGTAAGTTCAATTTTCTTACATGAGGCCATTACTATTAGCTTATTCATCGGACTATTATTTATTGTGGTGAGTATTTGTTTCGTAAATATAAAGCCGAAAACACTTGCTGTAAGGCAGCAAGTTGAAGTGAAATAAAAATGAAAAAGAGCCTACTGTTTGTAGGCTCTTTTTCATATCTTATTTTTTACGACGTACTACAAAAACACACGCACCTAACGACGATATAATCGCTAAAATAGATAAGACACTTGCTATCAATTGCATATTACTAGTGCTTTCATTCTTTTCTACATTAGACACTTCACCATGTTCCCCTGTTAATGACGTACCTTTTGCAATTGTAGTAAGTGAATGTGGTTTTTCAGCTTTCTCATCGCCTGTCCATTCAACAATTTCTCCATCTTTATATTGTTGATATGCATCCCAAGCTATTTTTTGTTCTTTATTCGGATTTTTAGCGACGAAAGTAAATCGCTGGAACTGACCGGGTAAAATCCCTTCTCCTGTTGCTTCCCATACTACAGTTTTCACTTTTCCAGCATTATCTTTTTGCTCTTCCACTTTCCATCCTGGTACTGGTTCATACTGTTGGAATTCCACTCCAGACGGTATTTTCAATGTAACTTTTGTCGTTGCTACATTCTTTTCAACTGGTACTTTTATCGTGTAAGTCTCCCAAGAATTAACGTCCGAAGCTTCTGGTTTCACAGTGACGTGCGCACTAACAGGTAACGAAAAAATTCCCATTGCAATAATTGTTGCGATCATTGTTGTGCCAATTTTTTTTATACGTTTCATTTTCTATTAACTCCTTTTTATTTATACCTTCTCTTTATCTGCCGCCTACTATAAATTTATAATCCGCATCAAAGCTATCAAGAGATTTTGTTAATCCGTGCACTTGTATATTCCAGTTTCCTGTCATGTTAATATACATACCTTCCGCTTCATATTCTCCTGGTGAAACGGCCGAAACTTTAAATGAACCTTTTCCCATGTTCATATCCAATGATTGCGTAGTTAAAATAATTTGCTCCATATCGGTAACAGGTTGTCCGTTCTCATCCTTTAAAGTAATATGGAATGTATTTTGTCCTACTTTATTAGGACTTACATGTAAAGTAAGTTCATATCCATTATCTAATTGCTTACTCTCTGTAAAAGGTCCAGTAGGAGGCATCGGTGGTGTTTGTACGTTTGTCATAAAAGCTACGATGACAAAGATGATAATTCCTATGATAAACTCTACTTTCACCGTAGCGCCTAAACCTTGCTCCGCTCTCATTTTCCCTTTCACATAATGAACAATTCCCAATATCCCCATGAAAATGAATAAAAGTATCTTTGCTAATAAAGCTAATCCATACTTCGTATCAAATAACGAGTGTATTGTTGGTATAAAGAATGTACTGTTAAAAAGACCTGTTATTAAAATTACGATGACAGCACCTGTTGCCCACGGTGAAAAGCGCTTAATCATATCCCAATACATACTCCACTTATCATCCTCTTTACGTAAAAGAAGAACAATAGATGATAGACCACCAATCCATAACGAAGCTGCGAATAAATGTAGAAAGTCCATAACGACCGCAATCTCTTTAAACTTTAAACCAAATGCGTGACTATTAAAGGCTTTCATAACAAGTATCCCGATAAACAATAGTATTGGAATGCTCCATACTTTAAACGACGACAGCTTCTCACACTTCATCGCAAAATACGTAACAATTATAAGCGAACTAATAAGAACCATTTGAGTAATCCATACATATCCAAAAACAGAAAGCTGTAATGTTTCTTTTAATAGTAACGGATCGAATGCTTCTAACCATGAAACATCAGCATTTATTTTCGCTTGCAATGGTAGATTGAATAATAAGCTAATCAATATACCCAATAATGAGATCCATATTATGTTCTTACTCCTTGATCGAACCGAGGTGGCATTCCCTTTATACATAATAAGATTAAAGAATAGCACGCCTATAAATAGTGAGAAACTTGTATATAAAACTCCACGTTCCATAATCATATCTATTTGCGGGACATACCCCATCTCTTCTACTTGTATATCGTCTGCTCCCGCTTCCTCTGACCCAATTCGGAACGGAATCACTCCTTGAATAGGATGCCCGTCAGCAGAAATCACTTTCCACTGAATAGAGTAGAGTCCGTTTTTCAAGTTTTCTTTTAAGCCTACTTCTAATATTTTTTTGTCTTTCTTATCGATATGAGCATCTTTTAAATCTACTCTTGTACCTGAGGTATCTCTTACAAACAATGTATTAAAATGCGAAACTTGTATATCCTCATCAAATTCAATTTTCACTACAGATGGCGCTTTCTTCAACGTTTCATTTTCAGCAGGGTTTGATTTCACAATGTACGCATGAGCAGATGCACTTTTTGGTATCAATATGATAAGTACACACGCAATTAATAGCCATGCCCCTAACCTTCTCATTACTTTCACAATCATTTCACTTCTTTCTTCCTCATCACTATCTTTTCATTCCTTAAACTTCCCAAGTTTCATTCTTCGACGAAATATTAACCTGATTAAATATAAATTTCTATACAGTGTAACTTTTTATTTCTCTCTCACCTCTTAACTTCCAATACAATAGTAACTACCTTCATGGATACAACTTACATTTTTAAAGTCGATTGTTATTATATCATAAAATATATTTATGTAAGTTCCTAAAGAAGCAAAGTTATCGTGAATCATTTGTGAAAAAAGTGTGAAATACATAAATGAAAAAGGTATTACGTTATTACGCAATACCCTTCTTCCATCATAAAATTTCTTTACTTCTCTTCTGGATAATCACAATACTCAATGATTGTTCCCTCTGTATCCGCTGGGTTAAGATATATTAATCTTCTACCGTGCTTATTAATTCGAAGTGTATGCTCTAACGTTCGAATACCTTGTTCTTTTAACTCTTCTAAAGCTACATCTAAATCATCGACACGGTACGCAACGTGATGAACACCTTTACCTTTTTGCTTTATAAATCGGGCAATTGGAGATGTCGTATTATTCGTAGGCGCAAGTAATTCAATTCTATCTCCATCCACTTCAAGAATGGCTACTTCGCTTTCCACACCAGGAGCTTCACTTACGTAACGATCTATTAAAGTTCCTAACAACACCTTTTCATAAAAATGTATCGTACTTTCTATATCTCGAACTGCGATGCCGATATGATCAATTGTTTTTTTCATTTTATTTCCCCTACTACTTTATTTTCTTTCATTATTAATAGTAACAAAAAAAGTTATAGAAACAAGTTCTATAACTTTTTTATTTAACCTATTTTCTTATTCGCACTAGCTGGTTGAACTTGATTTTTTGCTTTTAAAACGCTAATGCCATATCCGATAAATCCACCGATAATTGCTGGGAAGATCCATCCTAATCCTACTTCTTGCATCGGAAGGAATTTAGTGAACACTCGGCTTACTACTTCAATATTAACTCCAGCTGCACTTAATCCATCGAATAAGCTGATGATAAATGTTACGATTAAGCTCACTTGATAAACTTCAGCTCTTCCTTTGAATAATGAATGGAAGAATGTTAAGAAAATCAATACGATTGCTAGTGGATAAATTGCTGTTAGTACTGGAACAGAAACTGCGATTAATTGTGTTAATCCTACGTTTGCAACAATTGCACTA
Organism: Bacillus sp. GW823-FHT06B01; assembly: GCF_058952315.1. Taxonomy (NCBI): domain Bacteria; kingdom Bacillati; phylum Bacillota; class Bacilli; order Caryophanales; family Bacillaceae; genus Bacillus; species Bacillus sp. GW823-FHT06B01. Next base: position 1,327,570 of record NZ_JBXAHR010000001.1, read on the forward strand.
AATACACATAGTATGATTGCAATTGCTTTGTAAGGGACATTTGGGAATAACTTATGGAAGAATGAAGAACATGCTGATACAAGTCCCACACTAGTTGTTAAACACGCTACTGTAATCATTAATCCTAATAATACTCCACCATATGATCCGAAATAGTAGTTAGAAACTTTCGCTAATACTTCTCCACCATTCTCTAAATGTCCAAGCTTTGCAACACTTGAAGCACCCATATAAGAAAGAGCTGTATAGATAATTGCTAAAATAGATGCTGCAATGATTGTCGCTTTTGCACAAACGATCATAATCTGTGTTTTCGTTTTCGCACCTTTTTCTTTAATTGCATTAATGATGATGATTCCAAATACGAATGATGCAAGCGTGTCCATTGTTAAATATCCTTCTTGGAACCCTTTAAAGAATGCATGTGATGTATAAGCTTCCACTGGTGCTTGCATATCTCCAATCGGATGTATAAAAGCAACGATTACTAAAATACCAATGAAAGTTAACTTAATTGGCGTTAAGATTTTTCCAACAATATCGACAATTTTCGCAGGATTTAGCGAAAAAAAACAAGTGATGCTAAAGAATACAATTGTGAAAAGAATTAAAGGTGTAGAACCTAATCCTTCTGGCATAAACGGTTTAAGACCAATTTCATAAGAAACATTTCCTGTTCTTGGTATTGCAAATAACGGGCCAATCGCTAAGTATAAAACTGTTGTAAACACAATCCCGAACACTGGGTGAGCTCGACTTGCTAATGACTGTAAATCATCTTTACCCGAAAAACCAAATGCTAGTACACCTAGTAGTGGTAATCCAACACCTGTTACTAAAAATCCAGCATTAGCAATCCATACATTCTCTCCTGCCGATTGCCCTAGCATTGCCGGGAATATTAAATTTCCTGCTCCAAAAAATAGTGCAAATAACATTAATCCAATAACTACTATGAACGAAAACGGTACTTTATTCGCCATAATATAACCCCCATTCAAATTTCCTTATCTCATTTTCCATTTTTAACTAATTGAATTTTCTGAATCTTTGGTTCGAATATCAACTATTCTTGAACTCATTATAGTTTGCTATATAATATTTTGCAATACTATTTTCAAACTTTTCATTTATTTTATAAATATACATTTTTTAACATAGAAATAGACTAAAAAACCAACATGGTCATCCATGTTGGTTTTTTATATTTACTATCAATTAAAATTTCGCCGCTACTTTTTTAACGTTCTCTAAACCTTCTTCAACAATTTGTTGTGAACGATCTGGATATTGATTGTGCCCTTCAATTACAACAGTCTCTGGATTTGTAATTCCCCAGAACCCAAGCACATTCGTTACATAATTCACTGCCATTTCCATAGGAGCCATTTGTTCTGAAGAGTAATCTGAACCACGCGCACCTAATACAACGACTTTCTTATCGCCAGCTAAACCTTCTGGACCATTTGCTGTATATTTAAATGTTTTTCCAGCTTGAGATAAGTATGAAATATACGTAATTAATGGCGCTGGCACTGTGAAGTTCCATAGTGGAAAGGCAAATACAACTTTATCAGCTTCTAAAAACTGATTTAAATATTGATCTACCGTAGCTACAGCCTTCTCTTCTTCTGCTGTTAACTCCATTCCTTGACTACGTTTGTATCCACCTGAAATAGCGATATTTCCGTAATACGGAAGATCTAATGCGAATAAATCTAACTCCGTAATTTCTGTATTTGGGTTCGCTTCTTTATAAGTACTTACAAATGTTTCATACATTCTTGAACTAACTGCTTGCTCCGCTGGACGATCGTTTGCTTTTACAAATAATACTTTTGACATTGTTTTATTCCCCTCTACTTTTGTATTTTCTTCTTTTTTACCAAATAACGAGCTAAATAATCCCATTTTCTTCACCTAAACTTTCTTATCATATTCATTATTCATCATCATAAAAATTCTTATTCTAGTAAAAAGTTCCAATAGATACCTTAAGTACAAACACAAAAAACTTTTTGTTATTTAATTACCTTATGTAAGTGATTGTAATACAGTAACTTACTTTAGTCAAGTAACTTTAAATAAAGACCACAATACAATTCATACACCCATTGCAACTTTATTGTTTGTATAATGGATGTAGAGAGGGCAATTCATATTTAGAAAGGATTTACTCATGAGCACTATAGAAAAGATTCAAACTTTCATTATTCTTTTTGCTGTTACATGCGGCATCGTACTCGGACAATTTAATTTGATACATATGTATTCAGAGCTATTTATTGTCCCCTTCTTATTTTTCATGCTGTATGGATTATTTCTCAGCATTCCATTGAAAGAAATAAAAAATGGATTCCGCAATTTAAAATTCGCTGGAACGAGCCTTACTATTAATTTTTTATGGACACCTTTACTCGCTTGGGGATTAGGTGCACTATTTCTTTCAGATCACCCGGCACTTTGGGTTGGATTTATTATGTTAATGGTTACTCCATGTACAGATTGGTACTTAATCTTTACTGAAATAGCGAAAGGAAATGTAGCACTTTCTACTGCAATTTTGCCTGTGAATTTAATTTTGCAAGTACTACTCCTTCCCATTTATTTATTTTTATTTGCTGGTGTCATGAAGACTGTAGCAGTTTCGATTTTAGTAGAAAGTATTGTTATCGTAATCGTCTTACCATTTGTACTTGCACACGCTACAAAATTCATTATGAATAAAATGAAAAGAACTGAAACACTCGAGAATAAACTCATTCCGTTTTTCAGCTCTGCTCAAATTGTATTTTTAAGTTTAGCTATCGTAGCGATGTTTGCATCACAAGGAAAATATTTACTACAAAATATGAATGTGGTTTTATTACTACTCATTCCTGTTCTATTGTTCTTCATCATTAATTTTATACTGGGACAATTTATCGGACGCATAATGCGTTTACCTTATAAAGATACAGTAAGTTTAAACTTAACAACATTAGCAAGAAACTCACCTGTTGCACTCGCTATTGCTGTAACAGCTTTTCCGGACGAGCCTCTTATTGCACTTGCACTCGTTATTGGACCGTTGATTGAACTACCAGTACTTGCTTGTGTTTCACAAGTGTTGTTGCTTATTAAGAGAAAACAGCGATATACATAATAAAAAACGTCCTACTTTAGGACGTTTTTTTATTGTCGAGAAATTATAGAAGTAACGATAATTATCAGCTCTAAGGATTTTATACGTTATAGAAAATTAGCTTGTCGTTACATTAACAAAGCCTTTCTAATTAAACATTATAGGAAAAATAAATATTACGAAAGCTGCCCAAAGTCCGTAGATTGGTAAATACTTCGTAACGGCATATTGGATAGCTGTCGGCCCTGATTTGTTTTGCAAGAAACGCATATAGGAGAACATAATCCAAATGAGATTTGCCCAGATCAGTATGTTTACACCTAAAACAGCAAGTCTATTAGGTGTAATCCCGTAAGAAGAAAGTCTGAATACAATGGCTGACAATGCGACAGTGTCAATAATAAGCGCCAGAACAATTAAGGCAAAATTTATATAATCTGAAATGCTCTTTTTCTCGTCTGAATCACTCTCAACGATAGAAAATATAGTAACAGCCAATACACCAAGGAGTATTCCGTTAAAGGCCATTAGGAAATTACGATCCAAGAATGGATTTTTCCCGACCCAAATTACCGTTATAAGATAAATAAACAATGTGATCAAGACAAGCGGACTAAAAATTTTAGATATGTATGGTGTAATATTTTTAGCAAGTTTAAGATTCAATGATACTAAGTATGCAGCCACTACAGCGAGAGCGGCAGCTCCAAATAAAACAACATTACTAAAATAGAACTCTCCTATATCCAAGTCAACAAAGCTAAATAATCGCATGGTGAATAATGCTAGTATCATTCCGCTCACTGCCATGCTTGCGTAGAGAAGACCGTATTCTAAATTAAATTTAATATACGCTAATCTTGTACTACCTTTTGAATATTCATTTCCCGTAAACGCAAGTCCCAATAAGACCCATAGCAATATAGGAAGATGTAAATACGCAAGGATACTGCTGTCTTTATAATTTAATGGCAACATATTAAGGTACAACCCGGCAATTAGGAACAACGCTGCAAGTAAGTAAATAATACTTTTTTTCGGGGTATTATTGTAAATAAAATAAGCAGCAATAAAGGGAATTACACCAAAAGCCAAGTTAATTGGAGCAATTGCTTCCTGCTCGACAAAGTGGAAAATGATTCTAGTGCTTAGCCCAGCTAGAATAGCTAACATGCCCATGAATAAGAAACCTTTTTGAAACAGCGATATTTTTTCTTTATTTGCCGTCTCCTTGAAATGCAATCTTTCATACCAAGCAGCTAGCACCTGAGAATCAGGATTTTTATCCCATGCTTGTGAGAATGACTTTTTAAAAGCTTTCGGGTCTTTTCTATACATTCTCTCCAACTCATGAGGGTTATCCATATTTTCAATAATCAAATTGTTAATGTCCATATTTATACCTCCTCTAATTTTAAAAATAACGTTGTTAACTTTTCTATAAAAAGCACCATAATTATTTATTCTGTTTTTGATTTTAATATAATTTTTATCGTTTTACAATAAATATTTATTATTTTATAAAATATTTTTATTGCATACTTTCACAAACATTGGTGTAAGCTACTTTTGGTTGTTCTCTTAATTGCTTATTTCCATTTTCTAATTCCTTATTTTTCCTTTATATAAAAGAAGTTCCCTATAAAATAGATTTTTTCAGTGTATACTCTATAGGGTACAGTTTAATTGGCATACTTTTTTATTTGTTGAAACCACTTGTCCCAAAGTAAAGAACTTTTTCTTCCGAATTTTTATGCTTCATAGTTTTTTTAAAATTAAAGTACCTGACATAAAAAGTACCTTCAACTATAAAGGAATATTTTTTCACTTGTAAATTGTAAAATGTACCTTATGACTCACGAAATAGTAATGATAAATATATAAGTTTCCTAGCCAAAAATAAACTCTAAGCAATCCTAAAATATCTAATCTTCCTTTATATATTTTCATCCACTTTAAATAAGATAACAGCAACTTCGATTTGCTTTTTACTACTCTTTTATGAATCAGTATCTTTTAAAATAATCACATTTTATTTGCCACATTAGAAATTTGTTTATTATGAAAGTAGACTTTTTCTTCTAAGTATTTCGCTACTTCTGGTTTCAACCCTTGATATAGGCCCGTTAACATTTTTATTTTAGCAATAGTAGCTCTTTTATTACTAAATTTATTTTCTAACACATATTTAAGATGAAGAACAAAACTCAAAGTTTCAAAATGTAAGAGAAAATGAAGATGGCCAGAGATAAGAAAGAATTTTAATTTACAATAAATTCTTTTAAAACATAATAAAGTTGTTTAAAAAATGCTGGTCATGTTATTTAACAATTGGGCCATTTAATAGAATAACTCCTTATACAATTTATTTGAATTTAATTAATCTAAAGGGGGATGACCCACCATCATATTTCCTAGCTACCATCTATCTTGGTGGTTCCACACCCTACCATAAGACCGTAAAAATACTTATTGTGTGGACCTTTTTGGATTAGTGCAAGTATGTAAAAATTTTAGCAATGGTATGAATATAGTGTTTAACGCCTTTAAGCTTACAGACGGCCGTCCTGTATAGTCTCCCTTATGTGTTGGAAGTTAATTAATTCCCTAGGAAGACGAAAAAAAGGCTGCTCTTAAAAAGTTCACAATCAGTGGGCAATCCGTTTAATGAGCTACTTGAAACGATCATTGAAAATTCACCTAAAGTGGGGGGAAATGATGTATAGACCAATATGGACTGAAATTAGCCTTAGTAATATTTCACATAATATTAGTGAATTTCGAAAAATAATACCTAACTCAACAATAATAATGGCCACCGTAAAAGCGAATGGTTATGGGCACGGTGCTGTCGAGGTTTCCCAAAAAGCGATTAATAGTGGAGTGGATTATCTAGCGGTGGCCAGTTTAGAAGAAGCTATTAAACTACGAAAATCAGATATTCAGGCACCTATACTTATACTTGGATACACACCTCCATCAGCATCGAATCATGTTGTTTATTGGGATTTAACACAATCAATTTTTGATATGGAACATGCAGAAGCTTTATCAAAGTCTGGGCAAATCTTAGGAAAAAAGGCAAAGGTTCACGTCAAAGTCGATACAGGGATGGGACGATTGGGACTTCAAGCAGAAGGAGCAAGTGATTTTATCCATATCGTGTCAAAAATGGATGGGCTGTATCTAGAAGGAGTGTACTCGCATTTTGCTACCGCAGATGAAGCCGACATACGGTATGCAGAAAAGCAAAAGAACCGATGGAGAAGGTTATTGGAAGAATTGGAGAAACAAAAAGTTTCTATTCCCATATTTCATATTGCCAATAGTGCTGCAACAATAGAAATGCCAGATATGACCTACGATATGGTTCGTATTGGTATTTCAATGTATGGCCTTTATCCATCTAAAGAGGTGAATAAAACAAAAGTTAATCTTAAACAAGCAATGCAGTTAAAAACCAAAGTCATCTATATCCAGACATTTGAGAAGGGGGATGGCGTATCATATGGAGCAACTAGTATTGAAAGAGATAAAGCAATTATTGCAACTATTCCAATTGGTTATGCAGATGGGTATTCGAGGCGATTATCTGGAACGGCTTATGTCCTTATACACGGACAAATAGCTCCTGTTTTTGGTAGAATATGTATGGATTTTTGTATGATTGATGTTACTGATATTAAGGATGTAAATATTGGTGATGAAGTAGTAGTTTATGGAGGTCAAGGGGATTATTTCATATCATTAGATGAAGTGGCAAATATGTTAGGAACCATATCGTATGAAGTTGCTTGTAACTTAGGTCAGAGAGTCCCTAGAATTTACAAATAACCAGCTAAAGACAGTATTCATCATAATTATCTCAATTGTTATGTATTAGGTCACTATGTTGAAAAGATATGAAATGGATGTAGCGTCATAACCCTTTTTTCCAGAATAAATATGTAGCTTTATTCAAAACATGTTCTTTGTTAATATTTATACTTCTACCTAATTTATAACACTCCCATTCATATAATTTATTTTGAAATCAAGCCTTCCATTCATGAGATTTTATTTAATGTTCAAATCAGAATTTTAACAGAATTAACGGAAAATTATCTCCTTCTGATTTTTCTCTAGCCTAGTTAATTGTTCCCCAGTCTAATTAATTTTTCCTTTTGGACACTTCAATTGGACCAAGCTATATTAAATTAATATGGTGGAAAATTGTTTCCACCATATACAATGCATCTTCATACCCAGATGTTCCAGATAAATATAGCTTGACTAATTGTAGAAAAAGCATGACATAAATTTGTCATGCTTTTTCTTTTCTATAAATATTTTTTCAAACCTAGTCTGTTACAGAAGCTTTTACTCAAGAAAGAACTTTTTTATTTATTGACACCACTTAATTCTCAAACACAAAATTAATCTTATTATCTTTCCACTCTAACATCGCATCAAACGTTTTCTCGCCTTTTTTAAAGCCTTTAATTAAATCGGTCTTTTCACCTTTTAAGAGCTTTGTCATATTCTTTTGCGAAATTGTTTTACTTAATATTTTCTTTGAGATGGTAAAATCACATTGTGTCGTGTTGTAGTTAGAACAACCGTAAAATGTTGATTTATCAATCACATCGCCATCACACTTTTTACAACTACCAACCTTTTTACCTGTTGTAAATTTCGATCCTTTTCGCTCTATCGATTCAACATGTAATCCAGTGAAATCCCATTTCTCCGACATTTCCACTGCATCTTCAATAATTTTCGCTGATAGCTTTTTCGTTTGTTCCATAAATGTAGCTGGTGATGCTGTGCCTTCCCCGATTTCTGCAAGACGCTGCTCCCATTTCGCTGTCATTTCTGGTGAAGCTAGTATTTTATCACCGATTGCGGTAATTAATACTTTCCCTTTATCGGTTGCATACACTTGGTTTTTCTTCACATCTATATATTTACGGTCTTTCAGCATCGTAATAATTCCAGCGCGAGTTGCCTCTGTACCTAAACCTTCTGTTTTCTTTAATACTTTCTCAAGTTCTTCGTTCTCTAAATACTTACCTGCGGTTTTCATTAACGTAATAAGTTGTCCTTCTGTATAACGCTTCGGTGGCTGTGTTTTTCCTTCTTTCACTTTCACCTTTACAACTTTCCCTTGTTCACCTTCTGCGACAATTGGAAGAATTGTTTCGTCATCTTTATCATCTTGGAAAATAACTTTACGCCAACCTTCTTGAATTTGCTGTTTTCCTTTTGAAATGAATTCAGCACGTTCGTCTACAAGAGTTGTAATCGTTGTGTAGTCAAAGATTGCTACTTCATAATGCGCCGCAATCAG
>NZ_JBXAHR010000002.1:0-148300 GCF_058952315.1 Bacillus sp. GW823-FHT06B01
TTCCGCAGTAGCTCAGTGGTAGAGCTATCGGCTGTTAACCGATCGGTCGTAGGTTCGAGTCCTACCTGCGGAGCCATATTATAGAGAAGTACCCAAGTGGCTCAAGGGGCTCCCCTGCTAAGGGAGTAGATCGCGAACGCGGTGCGAGGGTTCGAATCCCTTCTTCTCTGCCAGAATTGGCCCGTTGGTCAAGTGGTTAAGACACCGCCCTTTCACGGCGGTAACACGGGTTCGAATCCCGTACGGGTCATACTAAAAGAGATAGCATAATCTGCTATCTCTTTTTTGTTTTGTAAAAGCGGACTTTGGATAGTCTGCTTTTTTTTATGGATTTTTTGTATACTTTTTTCTATTTGAATGTCTAACTAATAGATAGGAGAGAGCGATGGAGTATGAAAAGGTTATTATAGAAACATCAAAAAGTATTTATAGATATTTGCTCAAAATTGGAGTAACACCAGCAGAAGCAGAGGATATCGTTCAAGATACGATACATAAAGCGTTAGTATCTATACCGAATATGAAAATTACGTATATCAAAACATGGCTATTTCAAGTAGCGATTAATAGGCATCGTGATCTAGCAAGAAGGCAACAGCGCATTGAACAAATACCGATTGAATCTGTTCAATTAATTGGAGCAAAAGGATTAGATGAACCGCTTTTAAGGAAAGAGCTTCAAGTAGAAATACAAAGCATACTTGGAAAGATGAATCCAATATATAAACATATTCTTTTATTAAAGTATGACTATGAACTCTCATATAAGGAAATAGCAACTGTATTAGAGATGAAAGAAGATACCGTGCGTGTTTCTTTATATAGAGCTCGAAACGAGTTTAAAAAGCTGTATAGGAGGTTGGAAGATGAGCAGAGATGATTTCGATTTTGATATAGATTCAAGTAAAGTATCAAAAATGTTGAAGAAGGCGAAGCGAAGACAGTTATTAAAAATTACAGTAATTTCGATTTCACTTTTTATTGTTCTATTCTTCGGTTTTATAATAGTAATTTCGCAATTAAACAATAGAGCTTACTCAGAGATGGATCGTGACTTAAATATGATAAGACAAATTACAAGACCCAATACAGAAAGAGGCGTGGCAATTACTCCTAATGGTATATTTAAAAGCACAGTAGAGTATAAAACGTATAAAGTTATTGAAGGGAAACCTGTTAAGTGGGAGGATGAAGTGTATGAGTATAAAGTTTGGAATACATTTCGCCTAGTATCGAATGTAAATCCATTAACAATATCAGATAATGTTGTAATAGGAAATGAACATATTAATAAAACAAGTGAATTGTATAATAATCAAACGATGGAAAGAGAGATGCAATTTTATCTCCCATTTGCTTCATATAATAGTTATATAAATGATTTAGAGAAAATAAAAGATGAAAAGAAAGTAGCTGAATTGGCTATATCTTTTGATAAACCGTATAAGGTCTCCGAACTAAAAGACATGTTACCAGAAGGAGTTCATCCTGTTTGGTATTGGGTGGACACATATTATGATAAAAATTCGTATTATATTGATGATATGACTGAAAGTGCTTATAATGTGTACGGTTTTAAAGCAAAACCAGGTGATATTGAATTTGGAAATGGAACGGAAAAAGATTTCCTTTTAGCAATTCAAAATGGGCTGGAGCAAAAGGGAAAGTATTATGAGGAATATAAGCGTATATATGACTACCTAAAAGGAAAGAAAACAAAACCAAGTGAGCAGGATGTAAAAGTCATTGGAGTAGTTGTGACAGGAACGGCTGCGGATTTACAGAAGTTAAATGGTCAAAATTTCGTAAAAGCTGCTGTATTAGGAGCTACTGCGGAAAATAAAGAAAGAAGCTGTCTCTAATAGATGATCTATTGGAGACAGCTTCTTTATGTTGTCATTATTGTCGGGTTTTGTCGGTAAGTCGATATTCCTTGTCGAATCGTTGATATATTTTGAGTTACGGTCGATATATTCTAAAAATCGTTGATATATTTAAAGAATCGTCGATATAATTTCACTTACCGGTAAAAACGGAACAATTTCACGTTCACAATCTAAAGAAAACGCCTCCATTGAGATTGATTTCATACTTGATTTAATAACTTTACACTCTATGTGAAAAAGTTCACAAATAGGTCATAATTTGTGAAGTAATTCACAATAATACGTGCTACAATATGAATGTAAAGAAGTTAAACAACATTAAATTAGTATTTTAATTAATTACTTAAACAATCATAAAAAAATAGATGTGAACAATAGAGAGGGGAAATTACCATGAAAAAAGGTATCAATCGTGTAGTATTAGTAGGAACAGGAGCTGTAGGTTGTAGTTACGCTTACTCAATGATCAACCAAGGTGTAGCTGAAGAATTCGTATTAGTAGATGTTAATGAAGCAAAAGCAGAAGGGGAAGCAATGGATTTAAGCCATGCGGTACCATTCTCTCCATCACCAACAAAAGTTTGGAGCGGTAGCTATGCAGATTGTAAAGATGCAGATCTAGTTGTTATCACTGCTGGATTACCACAAAAGCCAGGTGAAACTCGTTTAGACTTAGTTGAGAAAAATACAAAGATCTTTAAACAAATCGTTCGCGGCATTATGGATAGCGGGTTCGATGGAATTTTCTTAATCGCTACAAACCCAGTTGATATTTTAACTTACGTAACTTGGAAAGAATCTGGTTTACCAAAAGAGCGTGTAATCGGTTCTGGTACTACTTTAGACTCTGCTCGTTTCCGTTACATGTTAGGTGACTACTTAGATGTAGATCCACGTAACGTTCATGCTTACATCGTTGGTGAGCACGGTGACACTGAACTTCCAGTATGGAGCCACGCTACTGTAGGTGTACAAAAGTTAGAAACAATCTTAGCTAACAACGAGCAGTACAAACAAGAAGACTTAGATAAAATCTTCGAAAATGTACGCGATGCAGCTTATCATATCATCGAACGTAAAGGTGCAACTTACTACGGAATCGGTATGTCACTACTTCGTGTAACTAAAGCAATCTTAAGCAACGAGAACAGCGTATTAACTGTATCGGCATACCTTGAAGGTCAATATGGTGAGAAAGATGCTTTCGTAGGTGTTCCAGCTGTTATTAACCGCGAAGGTGTACGTGAAATCGTAGAACTTGAGCTAAATGAAGAAGAAAAAGCGAAATTCGCTCATTCTGTAAAAGTATTAAAAGAAACAATGGCACCAGTACTATAATAATTGCTAAATAATTCAGAGGCGGGAAACTGCTTCCTACCTCTGAGTTTTTATATAATTTAATATAAATTCCTTTTCCGGTTTCCCTTGTATATCCCCAATATACCCCTTTTGCTGGATAAGGGTCGTTTATAGAAAAGAGCACTCTACTTTATATAGAGTGCTCTTTATTATCCCGCTATTTGCCGGGCAGTAAGATCCCCACCTCAAAATGCAGCGAAAGCAACGAAGTTAGTTTGGTGATCAACTGCTCGTAAAAGCCCGATTGGTGAGGGCTAATAATCAGTGGGGGATGAACACCCCCCACTGATTAAAGTTTCACTTTATCATTTTTTAGGTGTTAATCCTAATTTCTTTAAAATATCTGCCAGTGTACCGCTTTTTGATTTTTCAACAGGTATTTGTGATTTAGATGCATCCGGTCCTTTTTTCAAGAAGTTCTTTTCAACGAAACGAATATCTTTTTCGTCGACAATGCCATCTTTGTTAAGGTCGCCGTCTTTTACAGATAGTCCTTTTTTACCATAGTTGCTAGCGATAATTTCAGCATCTTTTATATCAATTACTTTATCTCCATTTACATCACCGGCAAGATTTTCATCAGGTCGTGCATAATAATATTGGCCAAGCAGCTTACCATCTTTTTCAGTACCTAATTTCGTTGTTAGTCGGCTTGTTAAATGCCCTGGAACCTCCACGTATAAGTTATAATCACGTTTATTAACAGGAAGTCCATTTAGTTTAAAGTAACCGTATTTATCAAGTGAGCCTTCAAACTTATGACGGTAAGAATCCGTTGCATATACTTTTACACCAAGCTTTGTATAATCGAATTTCTCATCTAAATATCCACGTTCATTTAAGAATGCACCAGGTTTAATATTTCCTTCTACTTTTGAGTTTAAAGACATAACTGAGAATGTTTGATCTTGAAGGACACGCATTCTATTTGGCTCTGATTCACCTTGTTTCCAGTAAGCAAACACTGCTAAATCTAATTGAGCATTTGCTTCATAAAATTCATCATTTTCTACTTTGAAAGTTACATCAATGAACGGGAAATCACCATCTAATCCGCCGAAGTTTTTATCATCGATAGCCCCGCCTACTGTAACAGAACCTTCTTCTAGTTTCGGTTCATTTACTTTTGCTGTTACCCCTTTTTCGGAAAGGAGCTTTTCAAAAGCAGGATTCAATTTCGCATTTGCAAATTTGAAGTTTTTCTCTAGGAATTCTACGTTAAATTCTCCAGACACAAATTGTTTTACATGTTTGGCGTTTAGCGTCACAGTGAATTCATCATCTTTATATAATTCCTTTTTATCGTAACTAGCTTTTGCATATTGAGCGCCTTGCGGGATAAACCAATAGTTATTTACACCGCTCGGGTAGTCAGGACCTGCAGTTGCATAATCGAAAATATATACGCCTGTATTCATTGGGCCTTCCACCTTAAAGGATTCAGGAGTAATGCCAACTTTAAAGTCACCATTTGCATTAATAGGCAAAAACTTATGCAAGTATGGAGAATAATCATAGTACATAACACCGTTCGCTTCTTGCGTAATGTTAAATCCTTTTCCTTTTAAGTAGTCAACGTTAGAATCATATACATTTCCTTTAATCCATAGTGCTTTTTTACCGTCTTCTACTGTATAGTTTTCTTCATTTAATTCATAAATACCAGGCTGTAATCCAGTTAATTTCACTTCTGGCGGTGTATTATCAATTACGACATAATCGCCTTTCACACGTGCTTTTCCGGCTTTATCATAGCCAACAAATTCAATTGTGTAATCACCTTCTGGTAAGTCGATTTTCTCATCACCAATTGGTTTTGCAGGATCATTTGTAAAAGGATACACTCTGCCGTTAAAGAATGAATCTAAGTAGTAATACACGTCCGTTTTTAGTCCACTCGTGTTTAACGTTCCGATGAAGCCGAGAGCCTTATTTGTTTTCGAATCTTTCACGATAAGATCTAACGTCTCCAGTTCGCTATTTAATTGGAATGCCCCGTGCAAATACGATTCACGGTATGGATTGAATGTAGATGTATCAGTTGAGATTGTTTTTCTTGATAACAGTGCATTTTCAATACCAGGCTCTGATACACGAATAGAGAACGGAATTTGATACGTTTCTTCTTTATTTTTCGTGTTTGTAATATGGATGTATCCTTCATATCGGCCTTGCTTTGCACCAGCTGGAATATTAATTTTTGCTTCAATTTCATCTGATTTGCCGGCATCAATCGTAATTGTTTCAGCAGTAGAAACTTTTACACCGTTTGCGGCAGCATCGTTAATAGCAGAAGATGCTGGTGTATAAGAAATTTCTGTTTTAAATTCTTTCTTCTCTTGTTTATTGCGATTTTTAACTTTAATTTTTCGTTTTTGTTCAAGAGATTCCCCGTCTTTTTGATAGTACTTACCGAATGCAATGGATCCAGTTTCTTCAGGTACTTCAATCACTTCATCATTTACAATTGTTTTTGTCGTATCTAACACTTTAAAACTTGTTTCCGTATGAACAGAGTTATAAGCATCTACTCGTCCAGCTCCCACTTCATATACGGAATACTTTTCTTTTAAATCATCAGCTGTGTTCATAAGAGATGCTTTTACATCGAATGGAGAGTATTCTGGATGTTCTTGTAAAATAAGAGCAGCAACGCCAGCGATATGAGGAGATGCCATGGATGTTCCTTGCATACGTTCATAGGAAACATCGTAGTTTTCGCCCTCTTGTGGGTCGTTAATATATTCAGGTACTGTTGAAAGTACCGCAACACCAGGTGCTGTAATATCCGGTTTAATATCATCATTTGATGTAACAGGGCCGCGTGAGCTAAAGTCTGCAAGATGATCGCCTTCTGTTTGAATGTAATTGATTTCATCGAAAGTAAAGGATGTATTACCTTGTTCGATTTGAGCTTTTAGTTTTTCACCATCTTCTTTCGTTAGGCGGAATGCTGGAATGTATTTTGTGCTTTCGCCAACGTAGAAAGGGATTTCTCCGTCCACATTGTTATAAATAATAACTGCTTTTGCACCAGCTTGTTTCGCATTCGCGATTTTTTCATCAAATGAGAGTGTACCACGTGCAACGAGAGCAATTTTTCCTTTTACATCTTTTTTACTAAATTCGTCAGGCGTACCGATTCCGACAGATTCAATAGGTAAGGATTGTCCTTTGAAATCTTCTATTTTATCAGTGAAGTTTTTGCCGAATAAAATTAGGTTAGGGAATTGTAATTGTCCAGCATGACTTGATAATTTCGGTAAGGAAATAGAGCTATCACTTGCTCCAACTGTAATAGCAAATGGAGAAGCACCTGGTGATCCGAGTGTCGCTGGATTTGGACCAGAGTTCCCAGCAGCAACGACTGTAACAACACCAGAAAGCATCGCATTATTAACAGCGATAGACGTTGGATCAAGCGGATTGTTGTTATCGTCACCTAACGATAAGTTAATGACGTTCATACCGTCAGAAATAGATTTATCAATTGCAGCGATAATACCAGAACTATCTCCACTTCCGTATGGACCGAGTACACGATAGTTATACAGTTCAATGTCAGGTGCAACACCTTTTACTGCGGAATCTGATTTGTTTTTCTTTTGAGCAGAAACGATACCTGCTACGTGAGTACCATGCGCGGTGTAGAAGGAAGAGCCACGATCATCAAATTCAGGAGCACCAGATTGTTGCCACTCTGCATACGTAGTCTCCATCGGATCTGCATCGTTATTAATAAAGTCCCAACCTTTTACAGAGTTTGGGTCTATTTTGCTAGAGTCCTCGCCATTTTTTGCACGGTATCCTTTATAAACATCTTTTAAGTCAGGATGATTGTAATCAATACCTGTATCTAATACACCAACTTTAATTCCTTTTCCAGTAATGCCCTCGCTATGTAACTTATCTACTCCAATTTGTGGAATGCTATCTGTTAGTTTTTGAGGTGCTTTCTGCTCTGCTTGTTTCGGTAAATTTAATTTCACTTCGTAATCTTTCCAAATACGCTTTACAACGCCAATTCGTAACAATTCTTCCACTGTATTTGCAGGTAACGTTAGAGCAACCCCATTTATAGCATGCTTATAAGAACGTTTAATTTGTACAGACTGGAAATTCCCTGATTTTACTGATGGGCTGAATTGATAAAGACGTTTGAGTCCTTTTTGAAATTCTTCATGTTCTTGATCAATACGTGCTTTTATATTTTCAGGAGCAGCTTGTAATCCTTTTTCTTTTTGTTTTAATTCATTAATCTTTACTGGAGCCGTTTGAAATTCTACAATGATATTTACTGGTTCGGAACTACTCGTATTAATATCTGGGGAAATAGTAAAACCAGGATTGGCATCTAACGTTTGTAATGCTTGGCGCTGTTCTTTAGAAAGTTTTGATAGTAAAGACTGGGCGTTTGAAGAGTCAATTTGGTTAATAGGGTTTTCAGCAAGTACATTGAACGGAAGGGTAGTTGAAAATAGAACACCAGCCGTTACAATTCCGGTAACAAAACGATTTTTCTTTTTCATATATAGGCCTCCGATAATTTATATTTTAAAAATTATTTCTCCACGCCTGGTGTTTGCTCTGCATGGAATGTCCAGTTTAGCTGCAGGGAATCACCTTGGAATTTATTTTGATCTTGGTCGTTGTCTTCAAAGGAGAAGAGAACGTGTAAATAATCTGTTTCACCAGATTTAATACCATCTATTAAGTTATGACGTTCTAGAGAAGTAGCTACATCCTCCGGTTTCATAGTTTTTAATTCTGATAGTTTTGTTTCCCACAAAATTTCATGATCATCGTTTGGATTAGATGGCTTTCCATCATTCACTAAAAATTTGACGGTGATGTGATCACCTAAATCTTCACCAGCATTATTTTGCTTTGCATCTGTAACCTCATAGGATGTTTCAAGTGCTACTTTTGCAATATCTAATGTTCCTTTGTTTTCAAGCTTGAAATTTCTTTCAATCAAATCACCTGGTTTTAAATCTTTCACATTAACAATTACGCTTGGATTAATAGAAAGATCTAGTGTACCAGCTTGAAATGAGTTACTGGATGTTTCAGAATCACTGAAATAGGCGAATACACCGCCGAATGTAAGGGATAAGCCAAGCGTTGCTGTGACAACTCCCATTCCAACTTTTTGTTTTAATGACATAAGAAAGCCCCCTAATATAATTTTTTATCGAACTTTCGCCTGGAGCATGGATAGAGTAAACATAGTGTTTCAGTATGAATTATAGTTGCGAAGGTTCGAGGTTCTTTATTGAGAACAAGTATATGCTTATGAATTTTCCATTTCAATAAAATTGTGACGAAAAATGTTGAGAAACATTTTTTTATGACAGATTATTTTGTTACGATTTTAAGTGATAACTAGCGAGTAAAATAGGATAAATCTAATGAAATAAAGGTTGAGAAATAAATAATAGGATGAAAGACTAGTAGAGAATGAAGCGTTTGCAATGAATATTCGTCAAAATTCGATATTTTACACAATAAATTTGAATGTTTTAAGCGGAATTAAAGAAAAAAACGAATGTTTTTAAAAAAATAACAAGGATATTTCAGTTTTCCGCAGAAATGATAAAGAGTAAAAAATTTCTGTCATCTTAGTGAGGTGAACATATTGGATGTAATAAATTGTGAAGAAGTGAAACGAGATGAGTTTCATACAGAAAAGTACTATGACAGTTATAACATCTTTGGGGCACATATTGTGACGGAAGATGGGATGCGAGGTGTACGATTCACAGTATGGGCTCCTCATGCGAAAGCAATGAGTGTTGTTGGAGATTTTAATGAATGGGATTATGAGCAACATAAGATGCTACAAGTGACAGAAGAGGGGATTTGGTCCTTGTTTGTACCGCATATTGAAGAGAATGAGATATATAAGTATGCGATTGAAACGATGGATGGTGACGTTATTTTAAAAGCAGATCCTTACGCAGTATATGCAGAAGTAAGACCAAATACGGCATCTGTAGTTTTTGATATAGAGGGATATGAATGGAATGATAAAAACTGGATTCGTAAGAGAAAGAAAAAATCGATTTATAAAGAAGCGATGACAGTTTATGAATTACATTTCGGTTCTTGGAAAAAGAAAGAAGATGGCGCTCTGTATTCTTATAGAGAAATGGCCGAGGAGCTCATTCCGTATGTGGTGGAACATCAATTTACACATATTGAAATTATGCCGCTTGTTGAGCATCCATATGATCGTTCTTGGGGATATCAAGGGACGGGATATTATGCAGCGACAAGTAGATTCGGCACGCCACATGATTTGATGTATTTTGTCGATGAATGTCATAAATATGGAATCGGTGTCATTTTAGATTGGGTGCCGGGGCATTTTTGTAAAGATGCTCACGGTTTATATTTGTTTGATGGGACACCGACTTATGAATATAAAGATATAGATGTACAAGAAAATCTAGTATGGGGAACTGTTAATTTTGATTTAGGGAAGAGGGAAGTACGTAATTTTTTAATTTCAAATGCGTTATTTTGGATGAAGTACTTCCATATTGATGGTTTCAGGGTGGATGCAGTTGCGAATATGCTGTACTGGAATAAAGAAGGACAAGAGCAAAGTAATGAGTACGCTGTTTCATTTTTACGAGAGTTAAATGAAGCGGTGTTTGCAGAAGATGAAGATTTTCTTATGACAGCAGAAGATTCAACAGCTTGGCCACTTGTAACAGCTCCAACGTATGAAGGTGGGCTTGGGTTCAATTACAAATGGAATATGGGCTGGATGAATGATGTGCTGAAATATATGGAGTGTGCGCCTGAGTATAGGAAGTATATTCATGAGAAAATGACGTTCTCTTTAATATATGCTTACTCTGAAAAATTCATATTACCGCTTTCTCATGATGAAGTCGTTCATGGGAAAAAGTCGTTATTAAATAAAATGCCAGGAGATTACTGGGATAAGTTTGCTCAACTTCGTTTATTATATGGATATTTCTTTACTCATCCAGGTAAGAAATTACTCTTTATGGGTGGAGAATTCGGGCAGTTTGATGAGTGGAAAGACCTTGAAGATTTAGATTGGAATTTACATGATTTTGAAATGCATCGTTATATGCATGATTACTTTAAAGAGCTCATAGCATTGTATAAGCGCTCCAAACCACTTTGGCAGCTTGATCATTCACCTGAAGGATTTCAGTGGATAGATGCTAATAATCATGAGCAAAGTATTTTCTCGTTTATCCGTCAAGGGGATAAACAAGAAGATGCGTTAGTTGTCGTATGTAATTTTACGAAAGCTACATATGAAAACTATAAAGTAGGCTTGCCAGATTTCGAGTATTATAACGAGATTTTAAACAGTGACGCTGAGCAATATGGCGGATCGGGGCAAGTGAATAAGAAACGTCTCAAGACGATTCAAGAACCGTATCATAATCAAGCGGCACATGTAGAAATTACAATTCCACCATTTGGCGTATCCATATTACGACCAGTGAAGACGAGAAAGGGGAGTAAAAAACAAGATGGCTCAAAAGCAAAAGTGCGTAGCAATGTTACTAGCAGGGGGAAAAGGTAGTCGATTAAGTGCATTAACAAAAAATTTAGCCAAGCCAGCTGTTCCATTTGGTGGTAAATATCGCATTATTGACTTTACGCTAAGTAACTGTGCGAATTCTGGTATTGAAACGGTTGGGATTTTGACGCAATATCAACCACTCGAACTTCATAATTATATCGGAATCGGCAATGCTTGGGATTTAGACCGAGTAAGCGGTGGAGTCACAGTGTTACCTCCTTATGCGGAGTCTTCAGGTGTGAAGTGGTACACAGGTACAGCAAGTGCCATTTATCAAAACTTAAACTATTTAAGTCAGTATGAACCAGAGTATGTTCTGATTTTATCAGGCGATCATATTTATAAAATGGATTACAGTAAAATGCTAGATTACCATATTGAGAAAGAAGCGGACGTTTCGATTTCTGTTATTGAAGTGCCGTGGGATGAAGCGAGTCGCTTCGGTATTATGAATACGAACGAAGAGATGGAGATTGTTGAATTTGAAGAGAAACCGCAATTTCCAAGAAGTAATCTTGCATCAATGGGAATTTATATTTTTAACTGGGCAATTTTGAAAGAGTATTTAGAGATGGATGCAAGAAATCCTGAATCTAGTAATGATTTCGGAAAAGATGTACTTCCGCTTTTATTAGATGAAGGGAAAAAGCTTATGGCGTATCCGTTTGAAGGATATTGGAAAGATGTTGGAACGGTGAAAAGCTTATGGGAAGCGAATATGGATTTACTTCGCGATGAAACATCGCTGAATTTAAACGATCGTAATTGGCGTATTTATTCTGTGAATCCAAATGAGCCACCTCAATATATTGCAGAAAAGGCAAAAGTAGAAGAATCACTTATTAACGAAGGATGCGTCATTGAAGGGGATGTGAAGCATTCTGTATTATTCCAAGGGGTGACGGTGGAAGAAGGTAGTATGGTTATTGATTCTGTCGTTATGCCAGGAGCGAAGATTGGTAAAAATGTTGTGATTGAAAGAGCGATTGTTGGATCGGAAATGGTTATTGAAGATGGAACAATTATTCGTCCAGAAAAAAATGTCGACGATGTAGTACTCATTGCTGAAGGGAAATAGAAAAGGGGGATGAAATGAATGGGAGAAAAAATGTTAGGAATTATTAATGCAACGGGAAGTTTTCCTTCCTTAAAGAAAGTAACAGGGCATCGTTCATTAGCGGCGTTACCATTTGGGGGCCGTTATCGACTCATTGATTTCATGCTTTCAAATATGGTGAATTCTAATATTCATAGTGTAGCGGTTTTTACAAGTCATAAAAACCGTTCACTAATGGACCATGTTGGTTCAGGAAAACAGTGGGATTTAGATAGAAAAAGAGACGGACTGTTTTTATTCCCGCCAAATTGCCAATGTGACCAAGATGAATTTGGGTCTTTTGCACATTTTAGAAGACATATTGATTATTTTTTAAGAGCTAGAGAAGAATACGTTGTTATTACGAATAGCCATCTCGTAACAGCATTAAATTTTCAAGCGGTGTTAGAGCGACATATACATACGGCAGCTGATATTACTGAAGTTTGCCATGAAGGGGTTTCGCTTCAAACATACGTGTTAAAGAAACAATTATTGTTAGATTTATTTGAGACATATAAAGATGTGGAGCAATACAGTTTATTTGATGTAGTGAGAGAAAAGCGCGGAAAATCACTGCATATTGCTACGTATGAGCATACAGGATATGTAGCTATTATTGATTCAATTGAAAGTTACTATAAACATAGCTTAGAAATTTTGCAACCTGCTATTTGGAAGCAATTATTTAAGAAAGAAGCACCGATCTTTACGAAAGTAAAAGATGAACCACCAACTCGTTACCTGAAGGGTGCAGCCGTGAAAAATACAATGATTGCAAACGGCAGTATTATTGAAGGAGAAGTAGAAAATAGTGTTATCTCCCGTTCTGTTAAAATTGGAAAAGGCTCAATTGTTCGTAATAGCATTATTATGCAAAAGAGCAAAATTGGAGATAATTGTATAATAGACGGTGTTATTATTGATAAAGACGTGAAAATTGGTGACGGTGTTGTACTAAAAGGAAACGCCGATGAGCCATATGTTGTAGAAAAAGGAAGTATTCAAAGCAGCACGATTAATAGTTATTCTTAAAAGAATCAGTGGGGGTTTTTCCTCCACTGATTAAAGCATTCATTCAAATGAAAACTCGAAGGGAGGAAGCTGCAAGGGAAGTCGTATAAGCTTTTCGTGCAGTGGGACAACAAGTGAATATTTTATTTGCAGTATCAGAATGTGTACCATTTGTTAAATCGGGAGGATTAGCTGATGTAGCAGGTGCGCTCCCAAAAGAGCTGAAAAAATTAGGTGTGGACGTTCGCATTATACTTCCAAATTATAGTCTTATTCCGCAAAAATTAAGGGATGGATGTACGTTACATAAAGTAATTAACGTCCCGCTTGGGTGGAGAAATCAATATTGCGGAATTTTAAAAGGTGAGCAAGACGGGATTACGTATTACTTAATAGATAATGAATATTATTTTAAGAGAGATTCTTTATATGGTCATTATGATGACGGAGAGCGTTTTTCTTATTTTTCGAAAGCAGTTTTAGAGTGTATTCCGCATCTTGATTTCGAAGTGGATGTTCTTCATAGCCACGATTGGCATACAGCTATGGTGAATTTCTTACTGCGTGAAAAGTATCAAGATAATCCATTATATGAGCATATTAAAACGGTGTATACGATTCATAATTTGCAGTTCCAAGGTGTATTTCCTCCTGAAGTGATGTATGACTTGTTAGAACTTGGTGATGAATATTTTCATAGTGAGCAGCTAGAGTTTTATGGAAATGTGAACTTTATGAAGGGCGGAATTATTGCTTCTGATCAAATTACAGCGGTTAGCCCGACATACAAAGAGGAAATTCAATATGAGTTTTTCGGTGAGAAGTTAGATGGGTTGTTACGAAAAAATAATGGTAAGCTTAGCGGCATCGTAAATGGAATTGATACGAGCGTATATAATCCAGAAACAGATTCGTATATTACTGCTCAGTATGATGCAGAGTCATTAGAGGAAAAGAATGAAAATAAACGCGCCTTGCAGCGTTATTTTGGTTTGCCAGAAAAAGAAGATACACCAATTATTTCGATGGTAACGAGATTAACGAAGCAAAAAGGTCTTGATTTAGTACGTACTGTATTCCGCGAAATAATGGAGGAAGATGTGCAATGTATTATTTTAGGATCAGGTGATTCTGAATATGAACAATTCTTTGAGTGGATGGCATACGAGTATCCTGAGAAGGTAAAAGTGTATATCGGATTTAATGAAGAACTAGCCCATCAAGTGTATGCAGGAAGTGATTTATTCTTAATGCCATCACTATTTGAACCGTGTGGACTTGGACAACTTATCGCATTAGCGTACGGTACAATTCCGATTGTAAGAGAGACAGGCGGATTAAATGATACTGTACAATCTTATGACGAAGAAACTGGAGAAGGAAATGGTTTCAGTTTCACGAACTTTAATGCGCATGACATGTTGCACACGGTTCTTCGTGCGATTGAATTTTATCATGATAAACCGGTATGGGAGCAGCTTGTAAAACAAGCGATGACTGAAGATTATAGCTGGGAGAAATCAGCTCTTGCCTATAAGAAATTGTATAAAAGTCTCATGGAATAACATGTAGGTGGTGAAGAAATGTTTACTCATGTTGAAAGTTTCAAATCAGCTTTTCTAGAAAAGTTAGAGACGATGTATGGTAAAAGTTTTAAAGACTCTACAACTCGTGATCAATACAATACGCTTGGGTACATGGTACGTGAGTATATGAATAGTCAATGGATTGCAACGAACGAAAGTTATCGGTCTGGAGAGCAAAAGCAAATGTATTACTTATCCATTGAGTTTTTACTTGGGCGTTTGCTTGGAAGTAACATATTAAATTTAGGCATCAGGGATGTATGTGAGCAAGGACTTTCTGAGCTTGGGATTTCTTTGCAACAGTTAGAAGAGGTGGAAGCAGATGCAGGTCTTGGAAATGGTGGACTTGGACGATTAGCAGCCTGTTTCCTTGATTCACTTGCATCTTTAAACTTACCAGGTCATGGCTGTGGAATTCGTTACAAGCACGGCTTATTTGATCAAAAAATTGTTGATGGTTATCAAGTTGAATTTCCAGAACAGTGGCTTCTTCATGAAAACGTATGGGAAGTAAGAAGGCATGATCAAGCTGTAGAGGTAAGTTATTTCGGCAATGTTGAACCGCTATACATTGACGGGCGTTTAGAGTTCAGGCATACGAATGCAGAAGTGATTATGGCAGTACCATATGACGTTCCAGTAGTAGGTTATGAGACGAGTACTGTAAATACACTCAGACTTTGGAATGCTGAACCAGTTCCTTTCCCGCAAAATTGCAAAGATATTTTGAAATATAAGCGTGAAACAGAGGCGGTATCGGAGTTTTTATATCCAGATGATACGCATGATGAGGGGAAAATACTTCGTTTGAAGCAACAGTATTTCCTCGTATCGGCAAGTTTGCAAAATATCGTTCGTATGCATAGAGAAAGATATGGTGATCTTCGTCAATTACATGAGAAAATTGCGATTCATATTAATGATACACATCCAGTTTTGGCGATTCCAGAACTAATGCGTATTTTATTAGATGAAGAAAAACTAGCATGGGAAGAAGCTTGGCACATAACAACGCAAACGATTTCTTATACGAATCATACGACGTTATCAGAAGCGCTTGAGAAGTGGCCAATTCACATTTTTAAACCGTTATTACCGAGAATTTATATGATTATTGAAGAGATTAATGAACGTTTCTGTCATGAACTTTGGGAACGTTATCCATATGAATGGCATCGTATTGAAGAGATGGCGATTATTGCGCATGATCTTGTGAAAATGGCTCATTTAGCAATTGTCGGTAGCCATAGCATAAATGGTGTAGCAAAAATTCATACGGGAATTTTAAAGCAACGTGAAATGCGATTGTTTTATGAGTTTTATCCAGATAAGTTTAATAATAAAACGAATGGAATCGCTCATAGACGTTGGCTAATGAAGGCGAATCCACAGCTGACGAACCTTATTTCAGAGGCGATTGGAACAGAGTGGAAGAAAGAACCGATTAAGCTTCAAGCGCTGCAAACAGTTCAATACGATGCGAGTTTCCAAGAGAAATTTGCAGAGGTAAAACAAGAGCGTAAAGAGATTTTAGCGGAGCGTATTCATAATAAAATGGGGATTACAATTGATCCTAATTCTATTTTTGATGTGCAAGTAAAAAGACTACATGCTTACAAACGACAATTATTAAATGTTCTTCATATTTTATATTTGTATAACCGTTTGAAAGAGGATGCTAGTTTTACATTTTATCCGCGTACTTTTATCTTTGGAGCGAAAGCATCACCTGGCTATTACTATGCGAAAAAAATTATTAAATTAATCAATGAACTCGCTAGGAAAGTGAATAATGATCCGTACGTAAGCCAATATATGAAAGTTATCTTTCTAGAAAACTATCGAGTGTCTTTAGCGGAAGATATATTCCCAGCCGCGGATGTGAGTGAGCAAATTTCAACCGCGAGTAAAGAAGCATCAGGAACAGGGAATATGAAATTTATGATGAATGGTGCGATCACACTCGGAACGTTAGACGGAGCTAATGTTGAAATAAAAGACCGAGTCGGTGATGATAACTGTTTCATTTTTGGCTTAACAGCGGAAGAGGTTCTTCATTACTATCAAAATGGTGGATATCGTGCAAGTGATTATTATCACCACAATATGCATATTAAAAAAGTAGTAGATCAGTTAACGAATGGCTTCTTTGCACATTCGGGAGCTGAATTTGAAGCAATTTATGATTCTCTCGTAATTCAAAATGATGAATACTTCGTTCTGCGAGATTTTGGTCCATATGCGGAAAGGCAAGAAGCTGTTGGTAGAGCGTATGAAAACCGAACGAAGTGGCTAGAGATGTCGATTTTAAATATTGCACAGTCTGGTCATTTTGCGAGTGATCGAACGATTTTACAGTATAGTAATGAGATTTGGAGTATTGGTAATGCCGTTACACAGTATTAAGTGAAAGTCCCTTTTGAAGGGACTTTTATTCATGGAGACAAAGTATATTCACTTTTAAAAGAGGAATATAATTGCTAAAAACCGAGCTTAATCTCATTAAGCTCGGTTTTCTTTTTTTGCTTAAGAAAGAAATGGGATAGCGGTATATATGATACCTGTTCCACCATATTCTCCCGTCGCAAAGTATGAAAATGTAAAGAAACCTGTAAACGTAAAAATTACAATGAGAAAAAGTGCAAAGATAAATTTTAGCATGTAAGGTCCCCTCATCCAAAAATAACTTCATATATTATTATAGTATAAGGATATAGGGTTTCCAATCATTACCTGGTTAAAAATGAGAAGTCAGACATGTTTTGTATGTTGTCATGGCATGATTATTTGTAATAGATTTTGTGTTTTTTGTAAAAGTCATGTTGTGATGAACGTGTGCATATTCCCAGTCTTGGTCATTAAAATGGACATTGCGCGGAGGGAGAAGAGGAACGACATCAAATAGATTAACGAAGCGAAAGCTACTAGCTACTTGTAGTTTATAATAATTACGAAATGCAATATCGCCCACTTTGGGAGAGGCAAATGTATAAAGACCGTACTGTGCGAAGGCGGTGTTGATACGCGCATCGAGTATATGTAGTGTGGCGAGCGCCCCGCCTAAGCTATGACCTGTTGCAAGGAGTTTTTTATGGGCTGGTAGTGATACGAGCATATCCATAATAGAATCTCGGCAAGATTCATAAATGGAAAGAAAGCCGTTATGGACATTTCCGCTGTTTAAAGCATATGGGTATGGTTTTTGGTTAACGAGTGAATCGATAATCCAGTCTGTATCTGTTTGTGTTCCGCGAAAAGCTACAATAATCGTATCCTCAGATTCTAGTATGAATCCGAACCATTCTGTCGTTTGAATGGTTTTTCCTTGAAAGCCTTGTACATATTGAAAACCATCCGGTATTTCGAAAATCCCATTTTGTTTATATTGTTCATACGTTAACTCACAACAAGAAGCTAACAATATGGCGGTATCTTTATCGAAGGATAAAGGAGTACGCATTAAGGAAGCCCTCCTTAAGAAAAGGTATAGTTCAATATATGCAGTGAGGGACTTGATTCATTCTTTTGGAGGGGGCAAATAGTTTGTATCGCGTATATAAATTAGTGGATGAAATTATAGCGACTTATGGACGAATCATGCCAAAATAAAACAGCACCCCATAAGGGCACTGTTTTACTCTTTTCCATCTAATAAACGTCCAAGTCCGCCTAAAACGCTGCCTTCACCGCTGTTTTGAGCTGCTGGGCTTGTAAGGCGTGCTGCTAAACGGCTAAGTGTTAAGGACTGAATCCAAACCGTTCCAGGACCTTCTAACGTTGCGAAGAATAAACCTTCGCCGCCAAATAGAGCTGTTTTTACTTTTCCAACGAACTCGATATCGTAGTTAACGTCTTTTGTCATGGCAACGAGACAACCTGTATCGATGCGAAGTCTTTCGCCAGGTTTTAATTCACGCTTATATACAGTTCCTCCTGCATGCATGAAAGCGAGTCCATCACCTTCAAGTTTCTGCATGATGAAACCTTCACCACCGAAGAAACCAGTTCCAATTTTTTTCGTAAACTCAATTCCGATAGAAACGCCCTTTGCTGCACAAAGAAACGCGTCTTTTTGACAAACGACTTTTCCTTGATATTGTGTTAAATCAACAGGGATGATTTTTCCTGGATAAGGAGCGGCGAATGATACGTGGCGCTTGCCATGACCTGTATTTGTAAAGACAGTCATAAACATACTTTCACCTGTAACAAGACGCTTACCAGCGCCCATTAATTTACCGAATAGACCACTAGATGGGCCAGAACCATCACCGAAAATGGTTTCCATTTCGATATGATCTTCCATCATCATCATTGCGCCAGCCTCTGCGATAACGCTTTCTTCTGGATCTAATTCAATTTCAACAAACTGCATATCATCGCCATATAATTTATACTCGATTTCATGTGCTTGCATTTTTTCACCTCATTATATGTAGTAATTATATTGTACAGAAATCAAAGGAATTAGAATACTGTAGATTTGTTAATTTTTGAATAAAAATAGAATGAAAATTTAAGGTTATACTAGGATTATAAAAAACGATGGGTTGAAAGTGTTCTCATTTGACGTTTTTGACATAGCATGATATAGTGAAAATACTATTGAGCTACATAATGTGGTACGGAAATAAAGCACGTTGTATTAAAGGCTGTAAGCTTGTTATACATTCATGTCCTTTATATCCACCTTTTCATGTGGATTCATAGTTTCATTTTTATTTAGGAGGTACATGACATGCAAACAGGTAAAGTTAAATGGTTTAACGGCGAAAAAGGTTTTGGCTTCATCGAAGTTGAAGGCGGAGAAGACGTATTCGTACATTTCTCAGCTATCCAAGGCGACGGCTTCAAAACTTTAGAAGAAGGTCAAGAAGTTTCTTTCGAAATCGTTGAAGGAAACCGCGGACCACAAGCAGCTAACGTTACAAAAAACTAATTAGCTAGCGAAAAAAAGCATTCCGAATTTCGGAATGCTTTTTTTATTCTTTGGAGCTAGATTCATTTGAAGATAACTCGCCTTTGAAAGTACGCTCTTCAAAGTCATCAAGCATTTGTTCATACTCTTCATGTTCTTCTGTGGCGAAAACTTGAGGATTTTTGCCATACATGTCTGTTCCTATAAAATTTTCGAAATCCTCTACATACCCAATATTTTCTTCACTATTTACGTACATGCCATTATAGTTTTTGGAATCCTGTCTTTCTAAATCGGACGGTGTTTCTGATGTCCCATAATTTGCGACATCTTGCCATGCATCTTCAGCATCGTATTCTACAGAATGATCTTCGTCGTGCTTGTGAAAAGAAGGAGCCAACACCTCTTCTTCAACTGGTCGCGTGTTCAAATTTAATTTATTTGTAGTGTGCTGAATACATGTTGTAGCGGTTGGCATTGCCTCTAATCTTTCAAACGGAATTTCTTCGCCAGATACTTCGCAAATTCCATACGTACCTTCTTCAATTTTTTGCAGGGCATGTTTTGTATCTTCTAGCTGCTTATGCCAAAATTCGATGAGCCCGAAATCTTTCTCACGTTCGTACAATTCTGTAGCCATATCACCTGGATGATTGTCATAGCTAGATAATTCTCCAACAGAATCGCGTTCAGAAGCACGATCTGTATTCTCATGAGTTTGTATTGTTTGTTCAACTTCTTGCTGTTGTTTTTCTAAAATAGATTTAAATTGATTTATTTGTTGTGGAGTTAACATAGTCGTCCACCTTCCTACAATTCAGTTTCTTTACATAGTATGAGCGTCGAGAGGAGGAATTATGAGCTGAAATTGGTATATGAAAAAGGAGCCACGTTAGCAGCTCCTTTTTATCCCGCATTAACGGGCAGTTGATTAAAGTTTCACTTTATAGGAAATATCCAAGCAATAATCCGATTCCCATGAGGAGACCGAAGATTGTATTTGTTTTTGCTGTGGCAATCATTGCAGGTACCATTTCCATTGGAATGCTTTTGCCGATAAAGCCTTTCGTCGCTTTCAATGCTTTCGGTGCACTTAAAAATACGATAAGCATCCATGGTGATACGATGTTAACGATAATTAGAGCGATTGTCCAAATATAAGAAACGATGAACATAGAAGCGAGTACACCAACGGCTCTTTCGCGTCCAACGAGAATTGCTAACGTTTTACGACCGTTTTCTTTATCGCCATCTAAGTCACGAATGTTATTAGCTAATAATATGGCACCAATTAAAATGGAGCTTGGAATAGATAGTAAAATGACTTCTGATGTTACAGTTCCAGTTTGAATAAAGAATGAAATCCCAATAATAATGACACCCATAAATAGTCCGGCTGTTAACTCTCCAAATGGTGTATATGCAATTGGAAGTGGACCGCCTGTATAAAGGTAAGCAACAGCCATACAGACAAGACCGATTGCCGCAAGCCACCAGCTAGAATTCATACAGATATAAACACCTAATAGTATTGCGATGCCGAAAAATCCAAATGCTAAGTTAAGCACCGTTTTTGGCTGAATGCCATCGCGAACGATAGCGCCGCCGATACCAACTGACCCTTCGTGATCAAGTCCTCTTTTATAATCAAAGTATTCATTAAACATGTTTGTTGCTGCTTGAATGAGAAGACAAGCGAGAAGCATCATAAGGAAAAGAGGGAGATGTATTTGATTTATGCCTCCGACCTGCATTGCATATGCTGTTCCGATGAAAACAGGAACGAAAGCTGCTGTTAATGTATGGGGACGTAGTAAACTCCACCAAATGCGCCAGCCTGTTTGCTTAATTGGCTTTGGCGCCGTAGGAGAGGAATTCGTTTCGACGTTCATTTCCATGTTGAATCCTCCTTTGGTCACATATTGTACACAACTAAGTGTAGAAAAAGCATCATTTAGTGTCAACGTTTATTTTCTAGGAAGAGAAGGTGAATTTCTCAGAAATGCTAAACGTTGACAGGCCTTTCGTTTGAGGTGTATCTTAAAATCAAGCGTAATTATGACTATTTTTCGCCCATAGGGGGGAGACAATTGTGATTCAAACGAAACAAATAGGCTTGCAAGAAGTTCTTAGTGCAGCCATTAAGCGTGCAACTGATGAAAAAATATTGGTGAGCTTCGTAAAACAAATAGACTGGATAGATCCGCTTCTGTTTTATGCAGCAGGAAAAAGGATCTCATTCGAAAATAGATGTTATTTTGCAGACCCAGCTCAGCATGTAATATTTGCTGGAATTGGCTCTGTTTTCACTATAGCAACTTCTTCTCACAAACGCTTTCAAACGGCTCGTGACGAGTGGGATAAAGTAAAAGAGAAAGCATTTGTACAAAGAGAAAGATACGAATTTGGAACAGGTCCTCTTTTATTTGGTGGATTTTCATTTGACCAAGAAAAAGAGAAAACCGACTTATGGAAAGAATTTGATGATACGACATTTTCACTACCAGCATTTTTATTAACTGTAAAAAATGAAAAAGCATGGTTAACAATGAATACATTCGTTTCAGCAACTGATTGTGCAGAAACTCTTTATAACGAAATTGTTTCTTTAGAAGAGAAAATTTTTGGGGAGAGTAAATGTGCACTTGAAGGATCGAAATTAACAGTTACTTCTAAAGTAGAAGTAGATCCGAAAGGCTGGATGAAGGCCATTGAAACAGTGCAAGATGAGATGAAGCAGGGGAACGTGCAGAAGGTTGTATTAGCGAGGGAGCTAAAAGTAGAAATGGATCATCATATTGATTCTGCTCTTGTTTTAGAAGCACTTCGCATTGGGCAACCAGATTGTTACGTATTTTCTTTTGATTATAAAGGAGCATGCTTCTTAGGAGCCACGCCAGAGAGATTAATTCGCAAAGAAGATGAGAAGTTTACTTCGATGTGTCTTGCTGGTTCAACTGGTCATGGTCAATCTATAGAAGAAAGTAAACGAAATAGTAATGCGCTTCTTCATGATGAAAAGAATTTAGCTGAACACGGTTATGTTGTGAACATGATTCGAGGAGTACTAAATGAGCACTGCGAATCTGTTAATATTCCGGAAAGTCCGGGCTTATTAACAACGAAAAACTTAATTCATTTATATACGCCTGTAGAGGCAAAAGGCGATGCAAGTCTTTTAACAATGGTAGAAGAATTACACCCAACACCAGCTCTTGGCGGGACACCTCGTTTGGAAGCGATGAAACTGATTCGTGATGTTGAATTGTTAGACAGAGGGTTATATGGTGCACCGATTGGCTGGATAGATGATGAAGGAAATGGTGAATTTGCGGTTGCACTTCGCTGCGGATTATTAAATGGCGCGAAAGCATCCTTATTTGCTGGGTGCGGGATTGTAATTGATTCAGTACCGCAACTTGAATATGAAGAAACAAGCTTGAAGTTTAGACCGATGCTTGGTGCTTTGGAGGAATTAATGAAATGAACAATCATATAGAAGCATTATCATATTATTTAGGCGCGTTCGTGGATGAACTGACGCGTCTAAATGTATGTGATGTTGTCATTAGTCCAGGCTCACGGTCAACACCGATTGCTCTACTAATGGAACAACATGAAGGAATGAACACATATTTACATGTAGATGAAAGATCAGCGGGATTTTTTGCGCTCGGTATCGCAAAAGCAAAAAAACGCCCTGTTGCGTTATTATGTACGTCAGGGACGGCAGCAGCAAACTATTATCCAGCTGTATGTGAAGCTTTTCATTCACGAGTGCCGCTTATCGTCTTAACAGCAGATAGACCGCATGAATTAAGAGATGTTGGTGCGCCACAAGCGATGAATCAATTCAATTTATACGGTACATTTGTGAAGCAATTTACAGAGATGGCACTTCCAGAAGCGAGTGAAGCGATGTATCATTATGCTCGCATGACGACGCAGCGCACGATAGCAAGCGCACTTCTAGCGCCGCAAGGACCTGTTCATCTTAATTTTCCAGTTCGCGAGCCGCTTATCCCAAATTTCTCATTAGAAAGTTTATGGGATAAAGGACGCGGGGAATATACAGGAGTAGTTCAGCAAGGGAACGTGATGATGCCGAGTGAATATGTAGATTCTCTTGTAGGGCGCCTTTCACATATGGAAAAGGGGCTTATTATTTGTGGAGATGATAGTCATTCAGAAATCGCAGCGTTTGCGGCAGAACTAGCTGAGAAAACGGGATATCCAATATTAGCGGATCCACTTTCTAACATTCGTAGCGGACATCACGATAAAACGATGGTAATCGACTGTTACGATACATTTTTACGAAATGAGCTGTTAAAAGAAACGTGGAAGCCAGAAGTTATGATTCGTTTTGGTGGGATGCCTGTTTCGAAAGCATTAACGCAGTTCATCAAAAAACAGACGAAAGCTGTTCATATCGTTGTTGACGAATCTGGACAATGGAGAGATCCAGCTCTCGTTGCGACAGAGGTTGTCCAAGCAAGTGATATTGCGTTTTGCGGTGCATTAATAGAAAAACTGCCAGTTATGAAAAAGAATGATTGGTTCGGAATGTGGCAACATATAAACGAAAAAACGAAGGAAACGCTTCGTGAAATGGAAACATATGAAACTGCATTTGAAGGGAAAGTTATTACGGATATCGTCCGCGTACTACCAGAAGGGGCAACGTTATTTGCGAGTAATAGTATGCCAATTCGTGATACAGATTCATTCTTTTTCACATCGGATAAAAATATTCAAGTGATGGCAAACCGTGGTGTAAACGGGATTGATGGAATCATTTCGACAGCTTTAGGAGCGAGTATTATTTGCGATCCGCTCGTATTAGTTATTGGTGATTTATCATTTTATCACGATTTAAACGGATTATTAGCCGCAAAATTACATGAATTAAATATAACGATTGTCGTTGTAAACAATGATGGTGGCGGTATTTTCTCATTCTTACCACAATATGAGAAAAAGGAACATTTCGAATCATTATTTGGAACGCCAATTGGACTTGATTATGAGCATGTTGTCAAAATGTACGGCGGTTCATTTAGCCGTGTAAATGGTTGGGAGCAATTCCGAGAAGAGGTACAAAAAGGAACGACGACGGAAGGTTTACACGTTGTAGAAATTTGTACGAACCGTGATGAAAACTTAACATTGCACCGTAAATTATGGGCAAAAACGCAGGACGTAATTACTACATCGTTGCAAGGTGAATCAAAATGAACGTAACGCTGCAAGGTGTATCGTATGAATATGAAGTAGTCGGAAGCGGGGAACCACTTCTACTTCTTCATGGTTTTACGGGAAGCATGGAAACGTGGCGTTCCTTCGTCCCTTCTTGGAGTGAGCAGTTTCAAGTCATTTTAGTAGACATTGTGGGGCACGGAAAAACGGAAAGTCCTGAAGATGTAACTCACTATGATA
This sequence comes from Bacillus sp. GW823-FHT06B01, assembly GCF_058952315.1. Classification (NCBI taxonomy): domain Bacteria; kingdom Bacillati; phylum Bacillota; class Bacilli; order Caryophanales; family Bacillaceae; genus Bacillus; species Bacillus sp. GW823-FHT06B01. The sequence continues at coordinate 24,875 of NZ_JBXAHR010000002.1, forward strand.
TTCGAAATGTAGCATTGCAAATGAAAGAACTATTAGATTACCTTCATATTGAAAGAGCGCACATACTTGGCTATTCAATGGGCGGTAGACTGGCGATTACGATGGCATGTCTATATCCAGAATATGTACATTCTCTTTTATTAGAAAATTGTACAGCTGGGCTCAAAAGTGAAAATGAGAGAGAAGAACGTCGTGAAAAAGATGAGCGACTTGCCGATAAAATTGAGCGAGAAGGCATCAATAGTTTTGTAACGATGTGGGAAAATATTCCGCTGTTTGAAACGCAAAAACTTTTAGCACAAAACGTACAAGAAGCAGTGCGAAAAGAAAGACTTGCTAACAATCCAAAAGGAATTGCAAATAGCTTGCGCGGCATGGGAACAGGGGCTCAGCCTTCATGGTGGAACGAGCTGCAAAACTTAAAAATACCTGTTCTTTTAATGAACGGGGAGCATGATGAAAAGTTCTTTCGCATATTAAAAAACATCGAAAAATGCGTCTCTGACGCGAAATTTGTGAAAATTGATGGTGCTGGCCATGCAATTCATGTGGAACAACCGGAAAAGTTTGATACAATAGTAAAGGGATTTCTAAAAACTATGCAGTGATGCTTGTTCATCTAAGAAGGAAGCTACACTTATAGAGGAGATCAGAAATATACAAGGAGGTAGTTGTAATGGCTATTGAATGGGTAAAAGAAGGCAATTACGAAGATATTATTTATTCAACATACAATGGTATCGCAAAGATTTCGATTAACCGTCCTGAAGTACATAACGCATTCCGTCCTAAAACGGTAATGGAGTTAATCAACGCTTTTGCACACGCTCGTGATGATGCAAATGTTGGCGTTATCATTTTAACAGGTGAAGGTGGACGTGCATTCTGTTCTGGCGGCGACCAAAAAGTTCGCGGTCATGGTGGATATGTAGGTGACGACCAAATCCCTCGTTTAAACGTATTAGACTTACAACGTCTAATTCGCGCAATTCCTAAACCAGTTATCGCAATGGTAGCAGGTTATGCAATCGGTGGTGGACACGTACTTCATATCGTATGTGACTTAACAATCGCTGCAGACAACGCTGTATTCGGACAAACAGGTCCTAAAGTAGGAAGCTTTGACGGTGGATACGGAGCTGGTTACTTAGCTCGTATGGTAGGCCACAAGAAAGCTCGCGAAATTTGGTACCTATGCCGTCAATACAGCGCACAGGAAGCGCTTGATATGGGCTTAGTAAACACAGTAGTACCATTAGAAGAACTTGAAGCAGAAACAGTACAATGGGCACAAGAAATCTTAGCAAACAGCCCAATGGCACTTCGTTTCCTAAAAGCTGCATTCAACGCAGACACAGACGGTCTAGCTGGTATTCAACAACTAGCTGGAGATGCAACGTTATTGTACTACACAACTGACGAAGCAAAAGAAGGTCGTGACGCGTTCAAAGAAAAACGCAGTCCGGACTTCGGTCAATTCCCTCGTTTCCCTTGATCAAACCAAAAGCGGAAGCGGCTCGCTTAGAATGTGAGGGGGATGGAGCTTCTGACGAAGAGGCGCTTTTTGCCTCGTAGGAAGAAGTGAAGCCACCGAACATTCTAGCCGCTGTAGCTGGATGAAACCAAAAGCGGAGCCGACTGTTTAGCCTCGTAGGCTAAGGTTCTTTCGCACAGAAAGTGTTTTTTACTTTCTCGTGCGGAAGGTTCTTAGACGGAAGGGGCTAGGAGGCGCAGCTAGATGAAACCAAAAGCGGAAGCGGCTCGTTTACAACAAGAGGGCGTTGGAACTCCTGACGAAGAGGCGTTTTTTGCCTCGTAGGAAGGCGTGAAACGACCGACTGTTCTAGCCGCTGTAGCTAGATGAGATCAACCGGAAATAAAACAACTAAGAGACTTGATGTCATATCAAGTCTCTTTCTTTCATGAAAGGAGAATGTATGATGGAGACGATGCCAAATTGGTTAAAGCAACGTGCATTTTTAACACCAGATCGCACTGCAATTGAAATAGAGGAAGAGAAAGTTACTTTTATGCAGCTGCATGAAAAAGTAGTATCTGTTTGTGAACACCTCACGCATGTAGGAGTGAAGCGTGGGCAAAAGGTGGCTGTTCTGATGAAAAATGGTATGGAGATGATTACAGTTATTCACGCCCTATCTTACGTAGGTGCAGTAGCTGTGCTTTTAAATACGCGTCTTTCAAGAGAAGAGCTACTTTGGCAAATCGATGATGCTGAAGTTATATGCTTAGTGACGGATCAAGATTTCGAGGCTAAGGATGTTCTTGTATATTCGTTCGCCGAAGTGATGAATGGATCGAAGGCGGAAGCCTCTATACAAGAAGAATTCTCTTTAGAAGAAGCGATGACAATCATTTATACGTCAGGGACGACAGGAAAACCGAAAGGCGTTATTTTAACGTACGGCAATCACTGGGCAAGCGCAGTCGGTTCTTCGCTTAATTTAGGACTTCGTGATGATGATTGCTGGTTAGCTTGTATGCCAATGTTCCACGTTGGCGGGCTATCTCTTTTAATGAAAAATGTTATGTACGGAATGCGTATTTTACTCGTTCCGAAATATGATGCTGATTTTATTCATAAAGCACTTCAAACGAGAGGTGTTACGATCATTTCTGTCGTTTCTAAAATGTTAACTGATTTATTAGAGAGACTTGGAGAAGAGACATATCCATCTTCTTTACGATGTATGTTACTTGGCGGAGGACCAGCGCCGAAACCGTTATTAGAAACTTGTGTAGATAAAGGAATTCCTGTGTATCAAACGTACGGTATGACAGAAACGTCGTCGCAAATTTGTACGTTATCAGCAGATTATATGTTAACGAAAGTAGGATCAGCTGGGAAACCACTATTTCAGTGCCAACTTCGTATTGAAAAAGATGGCGTAGTAGTACCGCCGTTTGTGGAAGGCGAGATCGTAGTAAAAGGACCAAACGTAACAGGCGGTTACTTTAACCGTGAAGATGCGACACGCGAAACAATTCAAAACGGATGGCTTCATACTGGTGACCTCGGTTATTTAGACGAAGAAGGATTTTTATACGTACTAGATCGCCGCAGTGATTTAATTATTTCTGGCGGAGAGAATATATATCCGGCTCAAATTGAAGAAGTGTTACTCTCTCATCCGATGGTAGCAGAAGCTGGTGTTGTCGGTATGGCTGACGATAAATGGGGACAAGTACCTGCTGCTTTTGTTGTAAAAAGTGGAGAGGTAACAGAAGAAGAAATTCTGCATTTTTGCGAGGAGAAATTAGCAAAATATAAAGTGCCTAAGAAAGCGTGTTTCTTAGAGGAATTACCACGAAATGCTTCGAAAAAATTGTTAAGACGAGAGTTAAGAGAATTAGTGGGGGAGAAAGAAACAGTAAACAAAAACATAGACAAAAGTAGGCATATATAATAAAAAGTAATTATGAAACAATATAAACCAAAAGAATTTTCAGAAATGCTTAATGTCTCTGTTAAGACATTGCAAAGGTGGGACAATCAAGGTGTTTTACCTGCTTAGCGAAACCAAAAAGGAAGAAGATACTATACAGAAGAACAGTATAAGGTATATATGAGTATTCAAGAAGAAAATAAAGTAGGCGAAGTAGTTATTCAAATCCAGGTCAGAAAGATGATTTAGAAAATCAGGTTGAGTTTCGCAAATGCACGAGGGATAATTGTAGATAAAGTTATCAAAGGTATTGGTAGCGGATTAAACTACAAAAGAAAACAGTGGAATAAACCTGATTGACAGTTGTATGGAAAGAAATATTTCGACTATCATCATTGCACACAAAGATAGATTTGTACGTTTTGGATATGATTGGTTTGAAGAGTTTCTTCGTAAAATGGGAGTGGAAATTATGATTGTTAACAATGAAAAACTATCTCCTCAAGAAGAACTTGTTCAGGATTTAATATCTATCATTCATGTATTTAGCTGTAGAATATATGGGTTGAGAAAATACAAAAAGAAAATGTCGGAGGATGAAGACTTATGAAAAGAGCATATTTAATAGAAATCAAACCGACAACTGAACAAGTTAGTAAAATCCATCAAACTATTGGGGTATGTCGATATGTATATAACCTGTATATCTCTAAAAATAAAGAGGCATATGAGTCGGAGGGGAAATTTCTTAGTGGCTATGACTTTTCTAAATGGTTAAACAACATTCATACAAAAGAGTGTGACCAGTGGATTAAAGAAGTGTCGAGCAAAGCGGTAAAACAAGCGATTATGAATGGAGATAAAGCTTTTAAGCGATTTTTTAAAGGTTTATCTCAGTTTCCAAGATATAAAAAAAAGAGGAAGCAAGATGTGAAGTGCTACTTTCCGAAAAACAACAAAACAGATTGGACAGTAGAAAGACATAGAGTCAAAGTTCCTACAATTGGTTGGATAAGGTTAAAAGAGTATGGATATATTTCAAAAAATACAACTGTAAAAAGTGGTACAGTCTATCAAAGAGCAGGAAGATACTATGTGTCTATACTCTGTGAAGTGAAAGAGGTAAAACCAAATGCAACACTCAATGCAGTAGGTCTAGGAATTGATTTGGGAATTAAAGACTTCGCTGTACGTAGCGATGGAAAAACTCACAAAAATATAAATAAAACAGTACAAGTAAAAAAGATAGAAAAACGGTTAAAACGTGAACAACGCTCTTTATCACGCAAATTTGAAAATATAAGAAAGAGAGGTGAACAACCTGTTACTAATAAAAGAGCGAATATAAACAAAAATATTCTTAGGGTGCAACAACTACATGCTAGGCTAGCAAATATTCGATTAGCGTATGTAAAGTCTATTGTAAATGATGTGGTGAAAACCAAGCCAATGTTTATTACAGTAGAAGATTTGAATGTGAAAGGTATGATGAAGAACAAACATCTATCTAAAGCTGTAGCGCAACAATGTTTTTATGCTTTTAAAACATGGTTATCAACGAAATGTAGGGAATATGGAATTGAACTACGGCAAGTGGACAAATTCTATCCATCTTCTAAAATATGTTCATGTTGCGGTCAAAAAAAGTCGGATTTAAAGCTGTCTGACCGAGTATATACATGTGATTGTGGAAATGTAATGGATAGAGATTTAAATGCATCTATCAACCTTTTACAAGCAAAAAAATATACAATACTAACGTAAATAGATTGTATATATGTACGGTGGGCTACATCGGAATTTACGCCTGTGGAGTGTCACAGCAAACTGTAGTAGCGAGTGATTAGCGAGGCAGGGCACTTAGAAGCAGGAATACTCTAAGAATATACATTTGTCTATATTTTTAGTAGCAGATGTAAGTGGAAATAAAAAAAGCGACACTTCATATAACGGAAATGCCACTCGTCATTCCGTTTGCTGCAAGCTACGGAACGTATGAAAAGCGTGAAAGTATCGTCATTGAATTAGAAAATACGGACGGATACATTGGATTTGGCGAAGTTGTTGCGTTCTCTGAACCGTGGTATACGGAAGAAACGGTGAAGACAGCGCTACATGTACTTCAAGATTTTTTAATACCGGATTTATTGAAAGCTGAAATTTCTCATCCGAATGAAATACCAGAGTTGTTCAAGCGTATAAAGAGAAACAGAATGGCAAAGGCCGGAATTGAAGGGGCTGTTTGGGATTTATATGCAAAGCGTCAAAAGAAGTCATTAGCGACATTGCTTGGCGGAACTAGGACTGAAATTGAAGTAGGCGTTGTGATTGGTATCAATACAATTCCGGTTATGTTAAAACAAATTGAGAAGTATGCAGAAGAAGGATATGAGCGTTTTAAAGTGAAAATAAAGCCAGAGCACGACTACGAGTTATTGAAAGAAATTCGTAAAGAGTTTCCAAGCATCCCGTTAATGGCTGATGCAAATTCAGCGTATACATTAGCGGATACGGAGAAACTGAAACGATTAGATGAATTTCAATTGATGATGATTGAACAACCGCTAGCGGATTACGATTTTCTTGATCATGCACAACTGCAAAAGAAAATGGAAACGCCGATTTGTTTAGACGAAAGCATCCATAGTTTAGAAGACACGCGCGTTGCGATTACGCTTGGCAGTTGCCGAATCGTTAATATTAAACCAGGGCGAGTGGGTGGATTAACAGAATCCATTCAAATTCATGATTACTGCATGGAGCATAACATATCAGTTTGGTGCGGTGGTATGGTAGAGATGGGGATTTCACGAGCACAAAATGTTGCGCTTGCTTCACTGCCAAACTTTACGATTCCAGGTGATATATCTGCCTCTAGTAGGCACTGGGAGAAGGATATTATTTCGCCGGAAGTGATGCTTGAGGGCGGAAAGGTGATTGTACCGCAAAGTGTTGACACTGAGTATGAAGTAAATCGAGGAAGGCTGGCGGAAATCACGAAGCAGCGGATTGTGTTTGAGCGGTAGGTTGAGTCTTTAAAATAGCGGGCGAATTTCGTCGGTAATTGTCGGTAAGTCGATATCCCTTGTCGAAACGTCGATATATTAAAAAAATCGTTGATATATTTCAAGTTGTGTTCGATATATTTGAAAAATCGTCGATATAATTTCATTTACTAAGGTTACTCTCATGAGTAACCTTTTCGTATTGTACAAATTGGATAGACTAGTTTACAATCGAGCGTATAAAGGGGGAGTAAAATGAAGCGCATTTCAATTTTAATAGCGGATGATGAGGCAGAAATTGCTGATTTAATTGAGATACATTTAGAAAAAGAAGGTTACCACGTCGTGAAAGCAGCTGATGGAGAAGAGGCAATTCAGGTTATTGAAACGCAGCCAATCGACTTAGTGGTTCTAGATATTATGATGCCGAAAATGGATGGTTATGAAGTGACACGCCAAATTCGCGCGAAGCATCATATGCCAATCATTTTCTTAAGTGCGAAAACGTCTGATTTTGATAAGGTGACAGGTCTTGTATTAGGCGCAGATGATTATATGACGAAACCTTTTACACCGATTGAATTAGTTGCGCGTGTAAATGCACAATTACGCCGATTTCTGACGTTAAATCAGCCGAAAGTAGCAGAGAATAAATCTGCTTTAGAGGTAGGTGGAGTCGTTATTGATCCTGAGCGAAGAACTGTAAATGTGTACGGAGAGCAAGTTGAATTAACACCGAAAGAGTTTGATATTTTGTATTTATTAGCGAGCCATCCGAAGAAAGTGTACAATGTGGAAAATATTTTTCAGCAAGTATGGGCCGATGATTATTTTGAAGGCGGAAATACAGTTATGGTACATATCCGTACGTTGCGGAAAAAACTTGGGGAAGATAAAAGAAAGAATAAGTTAATAAGAACAGTGTGGGGAGTAGGTTATACTTTCAATGGCTAAAAAGATGAAAAGTTTTCGCTCGAAGATGGTTATGCTATTTGCGTTAAGTATGATATTTGCTGGTGGCGTAACCTATATCATTTATGAAGGATTACGGATTTATTATAAATTAGTCGTTCGTTTTGAGGATCCATTAGCTCAATTTCGTTCCATGGTAAGACAAATTGGGGATGTTAATTTCTTTTTAATTATTTTCATCCCTCTATCCATTATGTTTTTCTTCTTCCTTACTAGACCGTATGTAAAATATTTTGATGAGATTTCGAGCGGGATTCATCATTTGGCGAACGGAGATTTTACAAATGAAGTGCGCGTGTCCTCAAATGATGAGTTTGGATATATCGCACGTGAAATAAATGTAGCGAGTGAAAAATTAAAGGAAGCAGTAGAACGAGGAGACTTTGCAGAAAGTAGTAAAGACCAACTCATTGTTAACTTAGCTCACGATTTAAGAACGCCGTTAACATCTGTTTTAGGATATTTAGATTTAATTCTTAAAGATGAGAATTTGACGAAGGAACAAATTAAACACTTTTCCACAATTGCTTTTACGAAGTCCGAAAGGCTGGAAAGTTTAATTGATGAATTATTTGAAATCACAAGAATGAATTATGGGATGCTGAAGCTGGACAAAAGACCAATTGATGTAGGTGAATTGCTTATTCAGTTAGATGAAGAATTATATCCGTTATTAGAAAAGAAGGAATTAGAAGCGAGATTGAATATCACGCCGCAGTTACCTATTAACGGTGACGGGAAATTATTAGCGAGGGTATTTGAAAATCTTTTAACGAATGCGATTCGCTACGGGTATGATGGAAAGTTTGTTGATGTGAACGGGTATATTGAAGGTGAAGAGGTAGTCGTACAAATTATTAATTACGGAGATAGCATTCCAGAAGGAGATTTACCGTATCTTTTTGATATGTTTTATACAGGTGATAAGGCAAGATCAGAGCAACAAGGTGGTACAGGCCTTGGGCTATTTATTGCGAAAAATATTGTTGAGCAGCATGACGGGACGATTTCTGCTGAAAGTAATGTGATTAGAACGATATTTGAAGTGAGATTGCCAAAAGAAGAGATCGAAGCAGTTTAATAAAAATTTAAACTTTATCCCACTTTTTATTTTAATAGTTTTTTCTATTCTATACGTAAGTTACGTTAAGGAGGAACTAGAGATGAAAAAGTGGGTATTTATTTCTCTTTTTATAGCATGCACAATCTGCGTAGGCTTTTATATATCACCATTATTTCAAAAAGAGATCGATGTTAAAGTTGCAGAAAAAGATAATACGGTAAGAGCTGCGAATACGGAAAATATAGAGGTTACAAAAGAAGACATTTATAAAGGGGATCTGTTATTAGTTAATAAAGATTACCCAGTTAAAAAAGACAGTATTAGGTCTGATATTATAAATGTAAATCACAATAGTGAATTAGTAAGAGGTTATGTGATATTTGATAGAAATCTTCGTTTATCAAAGGATGTTGTGAGCAAGTTTTTGAACGTTGTCGATGCAGCTGGGAAAGATGGCGTACAGCATTTCTTAATGAATAGCGGATATCGAGATTTTAAAGAGCAAGAAAAGTTATATGAAAAAATGGGCTCTGACTATGCACTCCCGGCAGGGTATAGTGAACATAATTTAGGATTATCACTGGACGTTGGATCAACGCAAAAGAAAATGGAAAAAGCGCCTGAAGGAAAGTGGATTGAAGAGAACGTATGGAAGCACGGCTTTGTTTTACGTTATCCGAAAAATAAAAGTCATATTACAGGCATTCAATATGAGCCGTGGCATATACGTTATGTCGGCTTACCTCATAGTGCCATTATGCAAAAAGAGAAAATTACATTAGAGGAATACTTAGACTTCTTAAAAGAGAAAAAAGAAATTTCAACGAATGTAGAAGGTAAGAAATATACGGTTTCTTATTATAAAGTTTCCGGGGACATGAAAGTGAATGTTCCGGTAAATAAGCAGTATGAAATTTCGGGGAACAATGTGGACGGGGTTATTGTGACGGTTCAGGAATAGATCATTTTGATTCTCCCATGTGGGAGAATCAAAATAGAGGAACAGGTACAAATTTTTATATGACTAGGATTGTAATTAACATATTTTCAATGAAGTTTAGTCAGAGTAAAAAAAGTCGGAGCCTCATCAACATTCTTTAGCCATATATACTCCTGACTATGTAAGCTATCCTTCACCCAGACATCGCCTTTATATGCATTTGTTTTCTTGCGAAGCCAAGTAAGATAAGGGCCAATAACTTGAGGGTCTTCATCACGTTCATTCTGTTTTGGGAACGAGATTTGTCGCTGTTCTTCTGTTTTTATATTGATCATATAAAGTGTTGTAAACATTGTCGGAACAGGACCGTCTTTCCATACCTTGTTTTCTTTTGCGCGAGCTACAACTACTTTGTTTGGTGAAAGCCATTCTAAATCAAGGTCTACATAACCTACAGGTGTATATTCCTTTTGTTGTTTTGCTGTTACCATGTCTGCAATTGTGAGTTTTTTATTTTCTACAAAAAACCTTCCTTCTCCTGAAATATAAGCCAGTTGATTGGCTGATGGAGCCCACTTCATCCAGTCTTTGAACCATAGCATGTTACCGATCTTTCGAAAGTGTTTCCCTTTTGATGAGATAACACATAATGTATTGCTATCCATTGCCAAGGAGGCAGTAGGACCGGCCAAAAAACTAATCCACTTTCCATCAGAACTCCACTTGAAATAGTTAGCGTTAATCGCAAATAAATCAGTTTCATTTGTTTGAATCGTATAAAAAAGTTTTATTTTATCTTTAGCAAGATTTGCATCGACTGGAATTTTATAAAGCGGAACCTTGCCCCATCCAGTCGGACGCAAGCAGGATTGTGAGGAGACGATAAATTCCTTTCCGTTCGGGAACCATTCGAAATCACTAACCCCAAGTGATACATTTTCAAAATCTTGTGGGCGACCGTTTTTAATTTTTGTAACGTTTAATAAACCTTGATCAGTGTAAGCCAATTGACTTTTGTTTGGTGACCACTTAAAATCAGATGTTACGACTCTTACATAAGGCTGATAGTTTATTTTCTCTTCCGTATCATAAATGAATAAGTTAGATTCTTTACCCGCTTCATCACTATCAATATAGCCAATAAACCTACCGTCATAAGACCATTTTGGAGAATACACATATCGATTTTTTGTGATTTGTATTTCTTGATTTCCTGTCTTTATCCATAGCTGATGGTCCCGGATAAATGCAGCCGTGAGTGATGGAGGGGCTGCGCTAACCGTTGTTGATATAGACAAAGTGATTAAAATTATAAATAATAAAATTCGAAATCCCATGAATATCCCTCCTGCTTATAGATTGTCCGAATATGTAATGGAAACTCTCATTTTAATATAAAATCAAACATTATAACGTTATATTTACTTCTCCATTTTTTTGTGTTACGCTAAACGTGTGAAAGATATATATAAAATGAAACTTTAATGTAAGCGTATTCTTATGGCTTCTTATAGAAAAGGGTGGAAATACAATGACAGAACGATTCGTACTACGTAATGTGAAACGTGTGAACGGGGAAGAGATTGACATTGTAATTGAAAATAATAAAATCGCACAGGTGACGAAAGCTGGTGCTGGCGAGGGTGGAAAGGTTCTTGATTACTCAGGTACTTACGTATCGAGTGGCTGGATTGATTTACACGTTCATGCTTTTCCAGAGTTTGATCCGTATGGCGATGAGGTGGATGAAATTGGCGTTAAGCAAGGGGTAACGACAATTGTTGATGCGGGTAGCTGCGGAGCTGATCGCATTGCAGATTTAGTACAAAGTAGAGAACAGGCGAAAACGAATTTATTTGCCTTTTTAAATATTTCTCGCATCGGTTTGAAACGAATTGATGAATTATCCAATATGGAATGGATAGATAAAAAGAAAGTAATAGAAGCAGTAGAAAAGTATAAAGATGTAATCGTTGGGTTAAAGGCGAGAATGAGTAAAAGTGTCGTTTGTGATAGCGGAATTGAACCGCTTCATGTTGCACGCTCGTTATCTCGTGAAACATCATTACCGATTATGGTACATATCGGTTCAGCGCCTCCTCGCATTGAGGAAGTTGTACCTCTTTTAGAAAAAGATGATGTGATTACACATTACTTAAACGGGAAAGAAAATAATTTATTTGATGAAGAAGGCAAACCGCTACCTGTATTAATAGATGCAGTGAAGCGCGGTGTTCATTTAGATGTTGGTCACGGTAATGCTAGTTTTTCTTTTAAAGTAGCAGAAGCGGCGAAGCGTCACGATATTGCCTTTCATACAATTAGTACAGACATTTACCGGAAGAATCGCGTGCACGGTCCAGTGTATAGTATGGCTCACGTTCTTTCGAAATTCCTTTACTTAGGGTATCCGCTAGAAGCAGTAATAAATGCGGTGACGAAAAATGCGGCAGAGTGGCTGAAAAAACCAGAGCTTGGCCGTATTCAAGAAGGCGATATTGCAAACTTAACTTTATTTACGGTGAAAGATGAACCGATTACGTTAATTGATTCAGAAGGGGATCAGCGCATTGCTGAAAGAAGAATTGATACGAAAGGGGTTGTAATCAATGGGTCATTCATTGAATGCTAAGTACGGATTAAAAAGAGTGATTAATGCGAGCGGTAGAATGAGTATTTTAGGTGTATCCGCTCCTACAGATACAGTTATGGGTGCGATGAAACATGGTGGACAAAATTATGTAGAAATTGCTGATTTAGTAGATAAAGCGGGAGACCATATTGCGAGAATTCTAGATTCAGAGGCAGCGGTTGTTGTAAATTCAGCATCGAGCGGAATTGCGCTTTCTATCGCTGGTATCGTTACAGAAGGAAATCGCCGTAAAAGTGAAAGACTTCATCAAGAGGTCATCGCGAAAAACGAAGTGATTATGTTAAAAGGTCATAACGTTCAATACGGTGCTCCTGTTGAAACGATGATTTACTTAGGCGGGGGTAAACTTGTAGAAGTTGGCTATGCAAATGAAGGGAAAGCAGAGCATATTGAAGATGCGATTGGTGAAAATACAGCAGCAATTCTGTATGTGAAGTCACATCACGCCGTGCAAAAAAATATGATTTCTGTTGAAGAAGCATGGGAAGTTGCGCAGCGAAATAACATCCCACTTATCGTCGATGCGGCAGCTGAAGAAGATATTCAAAAGTATGTGAAGTATTCAGACCTTGCCATTTATAGCGGTTCAAAGGCAATTGAAGGACCGACTTCTGGTATTATCGGCGGGAAACGAAAATATATCGAGTGGCTGAAAGTGCAATTACATTGCATCGGAAGAAGTATGAAAGTTGGTAAAGAAACAACTTTCGGCTTACTTCAAGCACTTGATGAGTACGGAGTAAAAGAAGATAAGAGTGAGCAAGAAAAAGAATTATTACAAGTACTTATGCCGCTAAAAGAATTAAATGGTGTAAATGTAACAATCGTTCAAGATGAAGCAGGAAGAGCAATCTTTAGAGCACGTATTCATATTAACGAGAACGAGTTAAATAAATCAGCAAAAGACGTTGTAGCAGCATTACGCGAAGGGGAAATCGCAATTTATACACGTGATTACGGAGTAAGACAAGGATTCTTTGATATCGATCCACGTCCACTTCAAGGTGATGACATACATGTAATTGAAGAAAAAATGAGAGAAATTGTAGGGGGAAACTAAAATGACAAACATTCAAAAACGTTTTTATAAAGGCCACGTAGCATTAAATGTATTAGCGAACAATATCGAAAATGCGAAAGACATTTTTGAGGCAGCAGAAGGTTATGTAGTAGTCGGAGTGTTATCAAAAGACTACCCAACAGTAGAAGAAGCCGTTACAGCGATGAAAGCATACGGAAAAGAAATTGATGACGCAGTATCAATCGGACTAGGAGCTGGAGATAATCGCCAAGCGGCAGTTGTGGCTGAAATTGCGAAACATTACCCTGGTAGCCATATTAACCAAGTGTTCCCTTCAGTTGGAGCGACACGTGCAAATCTTGGCGGAAAAGATAGCTGGATTAATAGTTTAGTATCTCCAACAGGAAAAGTAGGGTACGTAAATATTTCTACTGGTCCAATTAGTGCAGCTGGAGAAGAAAAGGCAATCGTTCCAATTAAAACAGCGATCGCACTTGTACGTGATATGGGCGGAAATTCATTGAAATACTTCCCAATGAAAGGGCTAGCTCACGAAGAAGAATATCGCGCAGTTGCGAAAGCATGTGCGGAAGAAGGATTTGCATTAGAACCAACAGGCGGAATTGATAAAGAAAACTTCGAAACAATTGTACGCATTGCGCTTGAAGCAAACGTAGAGCAAGTTATCCCGCACGTGTACTCTTCTATTATTGATAAAGAAACTGGTAATACGAAAGTAGAAGATGTTCGCGAATTATTAGCAGTCGTGAAGAAATTAGTTGATCAATATGCGTAAGAAAATTGCAGCATTCGGCGAAGTAATGATGCGCCTGCAAGTACCAGGATACGAATTGTTGTCGCAAGCAAATACGTTAAAATACTCATTTTCTGGTACAGGTGTGAACGTTGCAGCAGCACTTTCTCATCTCGGGCATGAAGGCTTTCTTATTTCAACTTTACCAGAGAACTCGGTTGGGGATGCTGCGATATCTCATATTCAAAAGTTAGGCATTCGGGCGCCGTTTATTTCAAGAGCTGGTAAATATGTCGGCATGTACTTTTTAGAAAATGGATTTGGTGCACGTGCAAGCCGCGTTACATATTCAAATCGATTAGAAAGTAGCTTCAATACGGCATGTGAAGACATGTACCAATTTGAAGAAATCGCAAAGGAAATTGATATCGTTCATTTTTGCGGCATTACACTTGCGATGAATGATACGGTGCGCCATCATATGAAATCTTTAGCGAAAGCAGTGAAAGAAAACGGAGGTACTGTCGTTTTTGATTGCAACTATCGTCCATCTCTTTGGGGAGAAGACGGATATGAGCAGGCGAAACCGCATTATGAAGAAATGCTAGCTCTTGCTGATATCGTTATGATGAACGAAAAAGATGCAATGTTCGTTCTTGGAATGAAAACAGAAGAGACGGAGCGAGAAGCACAACTTATTGATCTTATTCCAAAAGTGGCTGAAACATATCATATCGCTACAATTGCTGGCACACATCGCTCTATTAATAGCGATAATACACACTCGCTTCGCGGGTTTATATGTAAAGATGGAACGTTCACTTTTGCAAAAACACTTACGTTTTCTGTATATGATAGAATAGGTGCTGGAGATGCTTATACGAGCGGGATTATTCATGGCGAGATAGAAGAGTTTGCACCAGAGAAAGCTGTTTCATTTGCGTCAGCAGCTGGAATGCTTGCACATACAATCGTCGGTGATACGCCAATGTCATCAGAGAAGGATATACTTCGGGCAATGACGGCATCAGTAGGTGATGTAGAAAGGTAGTGGGTGTAACGGTGAACGTAACGAGGAAAAAAGGACCATTATATTTACAAATAAAAAATATTATTCGTGATCGAATATTGCATGGTGTATATGCGATTCATACGAATATTCCTTCCGAACCGCAATTAGAAGAAGAGTTCAAAGTGAGCAAAATTACAGTGCGTAATGCGATTAAAGAACTTGCTCAAGAAGGATATTTAGAAAAGAAAAGCGGTAAAGGAACGAAAGTTATCCGCAATACTTCTGCGACAAAGTTGTCAAAGGGTAAGAAATTTACTGAAGTGTTAGTGGAAGAAGGATATAAAGTACAGAAGAAATTGCTAAAAGCAGAAATCGTTCAGAATGAAGAAGGAACAGTGCCATTTCGATTATTCGGTAAAGAGAGTTTTCGTATCGAACGTTTATATACGTTAAATGATGCACCGTACATTCATTATACGCACTATTTCTCAGCTAAAATGGCAAGTACAGATTTATCGGACTTTGATCTACAATCGCTTTACGATTTAGTTGAAGACCGAGGTATACATTTAGAAAACTTCAGAGATGAATTCGCTGTTGGGCTTGCGCCTAGTTTTGTTGCAGAAGCGTTAGGTGAAAAAGAGGGGACAGCGCTATTAAAACGTATGCGCTATTCTTACGATGAAGTTGGAGAAGTAATTGAATATAGCGAGGGCTACTACAATACAGAAATGCAGCATTATGTAGTAAATTATGACGTATAAAAAAGAGGGATTTTCCCTCTTTTTTTATCCCGCGTTAACGGACAGTAAAACTCCCACCTCAAAATTCAGTTGGAGCAAAGAAGTTAGGTGGGAGATCGACTGTCCATAAACGTCCGATTGGTTCAACTAATAATCAGTGGGGGATGAACAAAACCCCCACTGATTAAAGTTTCACTTTATAAAGTAAGGGGAATGGGAGATGGATATATACTTATTAATCGTCACATTATTTGCAATCGCGATTGTTATTTTAGGGGTATCATGGTGGAAATGGCATGCATTTATTAGTTTAACAGTTGCGAGTTTATTTTTAGCTATCATGTCTGGATTGAATTTGACGAAAATAGTAACTGCCTATGAAACTGGTGTTGGTAGTGTACTAGGGCATTTAGTTGGTATTTTAGCTCTCGGAACAATTTTAGGAAAAATGATGTCCGATTCAGGGGCCGGCATGCAAGTGGCAGACTTCTTTATTCGATTTTTCGGTGTAAAGAAACTACCTTGGGCTATGTTATTTGCAGGATTTGTTATAGGGATTCCGGTATTTTTTGAAGTGGGGATCGTCATTTTATTACCACTTGTTATTTCCATTCGAAAAACGACGAAGCAAAATATATTATTAATTGCGTTACCTGTTATTGCTGGATTATCTATTGTTCACGGGCTCGTGCCACCACATCCAGGGGCGATGACAGCAATCGGTATTTATAACGCGAACTTAGGAAAGGTACTTTTATATTCATTAATTATCGCGTTACCAACAGCCATTATCGCAGGACCGATATTTGCAAAGTGGGTACATAAAAGGGTTATACCTGAAAATGAACCAGAGCTTATTCGAGTTACGACTGTCTCAACTGATTTACCGAGTCGTAAAGTTTCATTCTTTATTATTTTATTACCAGTTGTATTGATGATTTTATCAGTAGTCGCACCATATATTTCATTACCGAAAAAGATAACTGAATTTTTCGTCTTTGTAGGAAGCCCAGTAATCGCTTTACTCATTTCATGTTTTGCAGCGTTTTATTTACTTGGCATGAGACAAGGCATTAATAAAAAGATGATTAAAAAATTAACAGACGATAGTTTATTACCGGTCGGTTCTATTATTTTAATTATCGGTGCAGGCGGTGGATTTAAACAAATATTAATTGAAAGCGGCGTTGGAACAGCGATTGCGCAAATGGCAGAACATATATCGTTATCACCAATTGTATTAGCTTTCATGGTAGCTGGATTAATTCGAATTGCAACAGGTTCAGCGACAGTAGCATTAACGACAGCAGCAGGGATTGTTTCACCAGTTATTCAGCACATGTCAGGTGTAAATTTAGAATTGCTCGTTATAGCAACAGGTGCAGGATCATTAATGTTTTCTCACGTAAATGATGCAGGATTTTGGCTTGTAAAAGAGTATTTAGGGTTAACGGTGAAGGAAACGTTTAAAACGTGGACGGTGTTGGAGACATTGTTATCATTTATTGCATTTGGCTTTGCGCTTTTATTAAATATGTTTATTTAGAAGATACCTTAACTGGTATCTTTTTTTTGATGAAGCCCATTTCTAAAAACAAGCCCGTTTTTAGGTAAGCCAAGCTTCCTATTCGCCCTGAAAACATACTATAAATGGAATCCCCTCATTTAGAGCAAGGTGAACTTGTTATGAATGATACTAAAGGAGGAATAGAGTAATGAGCGAAAAGTGTGAACACAGACATGATGATTGTAACCGCAGAAACCATGGTTGCGGAGGCGGTTTTGCGCTTCTAATCGTATTGTTTATTTTATTAATTATCATCGGTGCTAGCTGCTTCGGCGGAGGCGGAGGCGGTTGTGGTTATGGTGGTTACGGCGGTTATGGCGGCGGCTATGGTGGATATTGCTGCTAATTAAAAACTATTGAAAATAGCCTTGTGCATTATGCACAAGGCTATTTTATTCATATTTTTATATGCTGTGATAATTTATTAATGTACAGAGAACGGATTAAGAAGAAGAAAATGATCTCAATAATCCCGAATAAAGTGAGTACGATTAATGTCTCTTTCAGTAATGAGAAAGAAAACATGCTTTGTAAAAACTTAATGGCGAATATTGTATGAATACCAGCAACAATATAAGGAACGAAAAATAATATTCCTAATTGAATCGTTGCAGAACGAAACATTTCTGATTCTGTTAAGCCAAGTTTTGTAATCGTAATATACTTTTGTCTTTCAGTTGTTAAGTCGTTATACATACGGAAATATAAAACACTAGCCGCACCGATAAAGAAGATAAAGCCAAGAAATGCCCAAATAAAGAATTGAGCAACTGCATTTCCTTTACCGTAAATGAGTTCATCCGTAGCTGTATATATGAAGAAAGGAACTTGAGCGTTCTCTTCTGTATGCTTTTCGTAGAACTTACGTGCATCACCACTAATAACACGTAACATATTTTTTGTTGGAACGATTGCATTTTCCCAGTTTTCTACGAAGTAGTTATAGATTACGGTTGTTTCAATATGAGGAATCATATTATCAAATACATAATCTTGTACGACAGCTAAATGTGGGAATGCAAAGGATGGTTCTATTCCCTTATTAATAAACCCTTTAATATGAAATTCTTTTTTATTAGATCCAAGTGTAATCGTATTATGCTTTGCAAATGGATTAGATACGAGATTGAGAAGTTCTGGTGAGTGGCGAGAAATAATATACACTTGTGTAGAATCAAGTGTTATTTCCGGTCTTTTCAATTGTTTAGCAATTGCGTTATAATCACTCATCTTCATAAGCATAATGTCTTCTTTTGAAGCTGTATCTTTTACTACTGTAAACTTATATTTTCTGTACTGAAAATTATTATTTGTAAGCTCAGTTTCAATTGTAGTAATATGCTTTTGTTCAAGGGAATTGTCACCTTCTGATGTATAAGTGAAGGGGACGGGATATCGTTCTAGTACCGATGCTGTTGTATTGTTATTAGCAGCGAATAAACCAATAATAATTGTAAATGCAAGTGCAGATAGCATAGAAACGATAAAGAGTACATTAATATTACTACGGGTACGAGAAACTAAATCTGAAATCCATAACATATTTATTTGTTTCAAATAAAACTTTCTTCGTTTCTTTAAAATATAGATGAAAAGAAGAAATGTTTGTGAAAAGAATAAATATGTCCCGACTACTACGAGTGGCAAAATAGATAATATAATAAAGAAGACAGATCCATTTTGGGCATTTTTATCTGTTACATATCCTTGTGGATAACCGGCGATATAATAGCATAGCCCTAAACAGATTAAAGCGAATAAAGAAATGAGTATAGATGGTCTTTTTTCAGCTTTCATTTTTTTGTTACCTTTAATGAGCTTCGCTGTTTTACGAGTACGAATAAACATCGGTGTAAATGTAGAAACGATTAAAAATAAAATGATAAACGTTACGGTTGTAACGATAATCGCTTCGGTTGGCCAATATAAATAGAGGCCTTTCGCACCTGTTAATTTCGAAGTGACTAATAAGAAGAAGTTAGAAAATACAAGGCCACCTTGAATACCGATAAAGATAGACAGTATCCCGATCATCATGTTTTCAGTAAATAACAGTCTTTTTAATTGTCTTTGTGAGATACCAAGAATAGTGAGTATCCCGAATTGTTGCTTTCGTACATTTAAAAATGATCCAACTGAATATAAGAGAAAGAAGAACGAGAACAAAACAATAATAAACTGTGCAGTACTAGCCGAATTCATAAGAGGATCTCGTTCTTGAAAACCTTGTACACTTTGTAAACGTGGATGGAACGCATATACAGTAAATGAAAAGAAAACCATGATAGAAAATGCGCTGCTTACAAAATAAGCGAAATATGCTTTCGAATTACGCGAGACATTTTTAAATGCAAATTGCCAAAATGTCATCCACGTCTTCCTCCTAATAAAGCTAAAACATCTAATATTTCTTGATAAAACTTCTCGCGATATAGTCCGCGGTGAAGTTCATTGTAAAGCTCTCCATCTTTAATGAAAATGACGCGGTTACAATAACTTGCTGCGAACGGATCGTGCGTAACCATTAAAATTGTTGCATCTTCTTCTTTATTTAATTTCGTAAATAACTCCATTACATCGATTGCTGCTTTTGAATCTAAGTTTCCCGTTGGTTCATCAGCAAGTAGAAGTGAAGGGTGATGAATAACAGCACGAGCTACTGCGGTACGCTGTGCTTGTCCCCCAGAAACTTCAAAAATACGTTTATCCAAAATATGATCAATTCCAAGTTTCTTGGAAATGTTATCAAGCTTTTCATCCATTTCCTTTAATGGAATATTATCTAATGTTAAAGGTAGTACGATATTTTCACCGATTGTTAGTGTATCTAGTAAGTTAAAGTTTTGGAAAACAAATCCTAACTCTTGGCGGCGGAAAATAGCTAACTTCTCTCTACGAAATGTGTGCGGTTTTTTTCCGTTAATCACGATATCACCAGAAGTAGGGGAATCAATTGTAGAGATAACGTTTAAAAATGTAGATTTACCACTACCAGATGGCCCCATGATAGCAACAAATTCCCCCTTATCTACATGTAAATTTATATTTTTCAAAGCAGTATGAGGGACTTTTCCTTCATACACTTTTGAGACGTTTTTTATGTGTAAAACTTCTTCCATAGTAATCACCTTTCTATCCTTTAAAACTTAATGTGTTGTGATAATTTTTGCATATAAAAGGAACGAATTAAAAGGAAAAATAAAATTTCAACCGTCCCAAAAATCATCAGTACGACTGTAATCTCAGCGAAGAACGAGAGATGTAAAACTTCTTGTAGCATCTTTGTCGCAAACATCGTATGGATCGATGCCATAATGTATGGAACAAAGAACAGAATCGCAAGTTGAATTGTAGCAGATCGTTTCATCTCGGCTTCTGTTAAACCGATTTTTGTAATCGTCACATACTTTTCTTGCTCACTTGTTAAATCTGTATACATCCGGAAGTAAAGAACACTGCCAGCACCGATAAAGAAAATAACACCTAAGAAAGTACCAATTAAGAAGAAGGAAGCGACATTGAGTTTAGTTGTGTATAGAGAATCACTTGCTTCACTTGCATGGAATGGTGGGTGCTCAGCCTTAATCGCTTCATTATCATTATCAATTTTTGTTATAAATTCCGAACCGATGTTATGTGCTTTTTCCCAATCGTTAACTTTAAAGTTATATACACTCATCTGTTTTGAAACCGATGATAATGCCTCTACATTTTCATCAGATAATACGAGTAATGTTGAGACTAAGCTGTTTGGGAAAGGATTATAATTTTTATATTCTTTTACTTGTAGCTGTAGGCTGTTTTGAGTAAGTGTAAGAATATCTTTCCTGTCTGTATCATAAATTGTGCCAATGAATTGATCATCTATGTCTTTCATAAGGATATAAGATTCATTATTTTTTACGTTGAGATGTTCCCAGTTTAACGCCTTAGCAAGTATATTGTAATCACTTTGTTTAATTGTATAATAGAGCTTTGGGTTCTCTTCCGCCGAAGATACTTCATATATATCCGTTTTAAATTGTTTATAAGTAAATTGTTCTTCGTTAAACTTTTGTTCTAACCAATTCAAATGTTCATCCGCTAACGTATTTTCAGTATGTGATAAATATGTAAAAGGAAAAGGATTTTCCCTTACTGCATCAAACTTTGTGAATTTCCCAAAACCGTATAAGAACGTAATCATAGTGAAAGCGAGTGTTGATAGCATCGCTACAATAAAGAGCATGTTAATATTTGTCCGAATGCGAGCTGCTAAATCAGAAATCCAAAGCATATTAATACGTTTCATATAAAATTTTCTTCTCGTTTTTAATATACGAATGAGTAAAAAACTAATTTGTGAAAAGAAAAAATATGTTCCAGCCGCAACGAGTGAAGGAATGACAAATATACTGGTGACGGCGTACAAAATTCCAATTACGTCGCCAAGCGATATGAAATATAGCGGATTTGCTGCTAGTACGTATCCAGATATTAAACATGTCGCACCAAATAGAGAGATGAGCACGGATGCTTTTCTTTCTTTTTGCTTTGTTCCTGCTTTTAAAAGACGTACAGCCTTTCTCGTCCGAATGAGCATCGGCGTAAAAGATGAAACGAGAATGAAGAGTCCAAGAAAGATGATCATAGTTAAAATAATAGCACTCGTTGGCCAATATAAATATAAACCAGGTACATGTGTAATTTTGGCGGTAACTAGTAGAAAGAACTGTGAAAAGACAAGTCCAAGTTGAATGCCGAAAAATATGGAAAGAACACCAATTAGCATGTTTTCTAGAAATACAAGTCTTTTTAATTGTTTTTGAGATATACCAAGTACTGTTAAAATCCCAAATTGTTTTTTTCGTACTTTTAAGAAAGTACCGATTGAATATAGTAAAAAGAAAAACGAAAAGAATACAATAACAACTTCTGAAATTGTCATTAATATGTTCAGAGCAGCATTCACGCCTGTCATATGCAATTTAGGATGAAGTAAATAAACCGCAAACGAGAAAAAAATTGCAATGGAAAATGCACTACTTACAAAATAGGCGAAATAAGCTCTGGCGTTCCGGGTTACGTTTTTGAATGCAAACTGCCAAAATGTCATTCACCTGAACCTCCTAATAAAGTGAAGATAAAAAGAGTATGAAAGATACTCTTTTTATCACGTTTGTCTTAAATAATTTGTCCATTCGTATATTGTGATAATTTTTGCATGTAAAGTGAACGAATGAATAAGAAAAATACAATTTCAACGACTCCAAAAATAATAAGAACGGCTGCAACTTCTTTGAACAAAGATAGATCAATTACATCTTGTAGCATTTTCGTTGCAAACATTGTATGAATGGATGCCATAATGTAAGGAACGAAAAATAAAATACTAAGCTGAATGGTTGCAGATCGTTTCATCTCTTTATCTGTCACACCGATCTTAGAGATTGTTATATACTTCTCTTGTTCATTCGTCAAATCTGTATACATTCTAAAGTAAAGAACGCTACCAGCTCCAATGAAGAAAATAACTCCTAAAAATGTCCCGATTAGGAAGAATGCGGCACTACCAGACGTTATTTTATATAACGTTCCTGCTGATTCAAAGGATCGAATAAGAGGTCCTTCATACTGGGAATTATTTCGATCTTTTTGCACCTTTTCTATAAAATCATCCGCAATTTTATATGTCTGTTCCCAGTTTTGAATTTTGTAATTGTATGCTGATATATGTTTTACCGTGTTGGGTAAGTTATTTACGAGAATATCAGGTAAAACTATCGTTTGATATGAAAAGCCAGATGGAATTGCATTAACATGCTCATAGCCTTTTACTTTTAATTTCGTATTTGTACTAGAGAGTGTAATGTAATCTCTTTTGTAGCTTTGCTCAAATTCATTAAATATAGTGATATAAGAGGTCCCCGTTAACACGTATGCTTCATTATCATCCATAAATAGTTGTTTCATTCGTAAAGAAGCAGCAAGTTTGTTATAGTCACTTTGCTTAATTGCGTATACGTCATTATAAATAGCTACATCTTTATCTTCTCTTAGTGGTGTTTCATATATATCAGTTTTGATTTTCTCATAAGGAAAATGCTCTTTTTGTAACTGTTGTTCAAGCCAATTTAAATGCTCAGTAACAAAAGGATTTGTATCATAAGAAAAATAAGAAATTGGGAAAGGAGAAGTTCTATTAACCTCTAGTTTAATAAACTTCCCAGATCCATATAGGAACGTAATCATCGTGAAAGCAATTGTAGAGAGCATCGCTACAATAAAAAGCATATTAATATTCGTTCGAATACGGTTTGCTAAATCAGAAATCCAAAGCATATTAACACGTTTCATATAAAACTTTCTTCTCGTTTTTAAAATGTAAATAAGTAAAAAACTAATTTGTGAAAAGAAAAAATATGTCCCGATTGTAACAAGCATTGGGATAACGAAAATACTCGAAACCATATATATAACACCTATTTGCGGGCTTACTGATACGAAATATTTAGGATTTCCAGCTAAAGCATAACCACCTAATAAACAAATCGCACCAAATAAAGAAATAAGTATGGATGGTTTTTTTTCTTTTTGTTTTCCGCCATTTGTTTTTAAAAGTTGTACCGTTTGTTTTGTACGGATAAGCATTGGTGTGAATGTAGATACAATGATAAAAAGACTAAGGAAAACGATAGTCGTTAAAATAAACGCGTTAATAGGCAAGTATAAATATATGCCTGGTACATGCGTAATTTTTGCTGTCACTAATAAGAAAAATTGTGAAAATACAAGTCCAAACTGCATACCGAAAAAGATAGATAAAATACCGATTAACATATTTTCCATAAAAACAAGACGATGTAATTGCTTTCTCGATATTCCTAAAACGGTCAAAACTCCAAATTGTTTTTTTCGAACTTTTAAAAACGTACCAATGGAATATAGTAAAAAGAAGAAAGAGAAAAATACAATTACAACTTCTGAAAATATCATTAATCCTGAAATTTCAGCGGTCATGCTAAAGTTTTGTAATTTCGGATGGAATAAGTAAACAGCAAACGAAAAGAAAACAGCAATGGAAAAGGAACTACTTACAAAGTAAGCAAAATAAGCTCTCGAGTTGCGCGTTACATTTTTAAATGCAAATTGCCAAAATGTCATAATATGTACCTCTCGCTAGAAGGCAAATATGTAGTTTTATTGCAAAAAATGTATGAGAGTAAGTTCTCATACATTTTGCTAGCATATGTTCCGATCATGCTTCGGCCACCTTCTCCGTAGTTTCTGCTTGATTATTTGCAGCGTTGTGGAAGATGATTTTAATCGTCGTTCCTTTACCAACTTCAGAATCTAGTTTGACAGAGTGACCTAAATAATCACAAATTTTACTTACAATATAAAGTCCCATACCAGTAGATTCTCCGAATGCGCGACCATTTTTCCCAGTGTAAAACGGTTCAAATACTCTTCGAATATCTTCTTGCGGAATACCAACACCTTCATCGCGAACTTCTAAAATAATATCTTTTCCGTTTCGGTAAGCAGATAGGAATACTTTCTTTCCGCGCTCACCAGAGTAACGCACTGCATTTGTCATTAACTGATAAATGATGAACTTTAGCCATTTCGCATCAGAAGCAACTTTTAAATCGGAATGAACTTCTAAAACAGGGAAGACGCCGTTTCGAATGAATAGTTCTTTTAATCCGTTAATATTTTTTGTTACCGCATCTTTTAATGAAATCGTCTCAACATGGAAATCTTCATGGAAGTTATTTAACCTTGCCATATATAAAGCCATATCGAGCCCTTGATTTAATCGTTCTAATTCTTTTTTGAATTTCGGAATCAAATGTTCATCTTCCATTTCGAGCACCATAAGCTGCATAACAGAAACAGGTGTCTTCATTTGATGCACCCAGTGGTTAATGAATAATTGATGTTCTTGTTGTTTTACTTCATACGATTGTAGTTCTTTTTGGAATAGACGATATTGCGTGCGCACGAGTTCATTTACACCGTGAGGCATCGGAGCAGTCGCTCTTTCAATAAACGCATCTTCCATTTTCTCTGGTTGTTCACTTAATCTATGGTACATTCTACGATTGCGAACGTAACGATAAGCGAGGAAACAAATGAATAAGTATAAGCTTAAAACGATGAAGTAAAACTTATTATTTTGGAATCCATCTACTGCATCATAAAGAACGAAAATGATACCGAAGTTTAATACATATAGTAGAAAAAATGCAAAATGATCACGTAAAAATAGCTTCATGCTTATTCACTCCAAGTTGCGTTAAAACGATACCCAAGCCCGCGCACTGTTTCAATAGCATTTTCAATACCAAGCTCATTGAACTTTTTACGAAGACGCGTAATGTTTACGTTTAATGTATTTTCCTCAACGAAGCTTTCGTCATCCCATAGGGCAGCTAATAAATCTTCACGGCTCGCTGTACGAGGGAATTTAGATAATAACATTTCTGCTAAAATTGCCTCTTTCTTCGTTAAAAGAACTTGCTCAGCACCGAAATGAATTTCTGGGCGTTCTGGGAATAGTTTTAAACCTTCTACTTCAACGATACGTTCAGAAATATTTGGCGCATAATCACCGTAAATACGGCGTAATTGACCTTTAATTTTCGCCATT
The DNA here is from genome assembly GCF_058952315.1 of Bacillus sp. GW823-FHT06B01. Lineage (NCBI taxonomy): Bacteria > Bacillati > Bacillota > Bacilli > Caryophanales > Bacillaceae > Bacillus > Bacillus sp. GW823-FHT06B01. Next base: position 50,644 of record NZ_JBXAHR010000002.1, read on the forward strand.
ACAACGTCGTAGTGGAACGGTTTTGTAATGTAATCATCCGCACCGCTTTCAATTGCCATAATTTGTTCCATCTCACCAGCCCGCGCTGAAATGAAAATAATTGGACAAGTAGATTCATGACGAATTTGACGGCACCAGTAGAAACCATCGAATTTCGGTAAGTTTACATCAAGTAAAACAAGATGCGGTTTCACTGCATTAAACGATTCCATAATATCATCAAAGTTTTCAGTAACAACAGCTTCATAGCCATATTTTTGAATGTGAGATTGTAGTAATGATGAAATATTTGGATCGTCTTCAACGATTAAAATTTTATACATATGTATATTCCTCCTAAAAAAACAATTGTAGCTATAGTGTATCATGTGTTTCAAGTCTTTTCATTATGTTGAAAGATAAGCTAGTAAACAGTATAGGTCAAAAGCGTGAAAAGTAAAAAGGGCGTATGTATAATTGACAATTAACTGAAAACATTTTAACATTTAGATAAATATCTAAATGTCTAATTAGTGAAAGGAAGAAAGACATTGAATCAAGCATTCAAAGCATTAGCAGATCCAACAAGGCGAAAAATTTTAGATTTATTAAAAGAAGGCGATCTAACCGCTGGTGAGATTGCTGAACAATTTAATATGACAAAACCAAGTATTTCACACCACTTAAACGCACTGAAAAATGCTGAACTTATTCAAGATGAAAAGAAAGGTCAATTTGTTGTGTACTCTTTAAACACAACTGTCTTTCAAGATTTATTAACGTGGGTGTTTACATTTACGAATAAGGGGGAAGAGGGGAAATGAGGAAGCATATATTTCCGTTACTATTAATTGCTTTAACGATTATTGCATGGTGTGTCGCGTGGCCGCATTTACCAGGTGAAGTTCCGAGCCATTGGAATGTTGCTGGGGAGGTAGATGGACATATGTCTAAAATGGGAGGGATGATTTTTGATGTAGCAATTATGATTTTTATATATTCTTTATTAACCGTATTGCCTAAGATAGATCCGAAGCATAAAAACTATGATAAGTTTTCTAAAGGATATAATGTAATAAATTATAGCGTATTAATCTTATTATTTTTAGTAAATATCATTGGAATTGGGGCTGGATTAGGTTATGACATTCCAATGAATAGTACACCGCATATTCTTGTTGGTCTTTTATTTATAGTCATCGGCAACTATTTACCACAATGTAAACCAAACTACTTTGTAGGTATAAAAACACCGTGGACATTAAGTAATGAGGAAGTGTGGAGAAAAACGCACCGTTTTAGTGGGAAGGTGTTTGTTGTATTAGGAGTTATTATGATTTTAAGTATTTTTGCTCCGGTAGCGTGGAAAACTTTCCTAATCATTGGCATTATTGTTGGTGCAGTAGGATTAACAATGGGATATTCCTACGTCGCTTATAAAAAAGAACTAAAAATATAAATAAAAGCTGCTTTTCCTTTTAAGGAGGAGCAGCTTTATTTTTTATTTCTTCAAAACCGGTATCCAAATTTCACTTTTAAAGTTTGGAGAGGATGTATCTTTCTGTTCATTCCACAATATTTCTGGTCCTTCTGCTAGTTCATAGTTTGAGGAAGGAAACCATTCGGAATAAATGCGTCCCCATACATTTTGTAATGTTTCAGGAAATGGACCGACAGCTTCAAATACGGCCCACGTTGAAGCTGCGACTTCAAGTTGTGCGAATTGCTCTGGACAATCTTTCATTGAGGCTACTCCAATGTAGTGGTCGAGTTCTCCATTTTCCTCCATTCTTCCTTCAGAAAAGTTAGTAGAAGCACTAATAATTCCAGTAGGTTCCATGTTTGAAAGGGACTTTAATGTTTGAATGGTCCCCGGATCTAAGCTTTTCCACATAGAAGCAATTTCTTCATTTACACCGTTAAATACAATCGGTACGCGTTTTGTAATACCAATGATTTGAAATGGCTCTTTTTCTTCAATTCGATAGTTCATTTCATTTCCTCCTTGAATCGATAACTGGAAGGTCATTGGTGAATAAGCTTTCAAAGAATGACTACTATTTCGGGCCTCTGAAGGTGTTATGCCGTGCAAGTTTTGAAAAGCACGTGTAAAAGAATCTGGCGAGTTGTACCCATATTTTATAGCAACATCAATGACTTTTGCAGCGCTATCTTTTAGTTCAAAAGCAGCAAGAGTAAGACGTCTACAGCGAATATATTCTGATAGTGATACGCCAGCTAGGAAAGAAAACATTCTTTTGAAATGATATTCGGAGCAGAAAGCTATTTTTGCGACTTCTTTAAAATCAATTTCATCTGTTAGGTTGTTTTCAATATATTGCATTGCCGCATTCATGTTTTTAAGTGAATCCATATCATGACCTCCTTGTTAAATAGAATAGCAGGAACAAAATAGCTCCATCCGACATTTCATGCACAACTTTGTAGGGGACATTTTTAACCTTACAAAATTGTAATGTTCCTGTAAGGAGAATGAATGGATGGCATGATATCCCAATGTTATAGTAACAAAGTACTTTCGTTCAGTAGGTTAAATTTTGATTTCTCTACTTACCGGCCTTACATAACTGTCATGTTTGTGTAAGAAACATCGATAGTGGCAAGAGTAGAGAGTGTATATAGTTGAAAATAGAGAATAGAAGAAATGAGGGATGTCGAGATGAAAACAGTGTTAGAAGCAAAAAATATTGAAAAAGTGTATGACACGGGTGGTAATAAATTTGCAGCGTTAAAAGGTATTAACTTACAAGTAAAAGAAGGTGAGTTCGTTGGAATTATGGGACCTTCTGGTTCGGGTAAGACGACTTTGCTAAACGTTCTTTCTACAATTGATAATGCGACGAACGGTGAAATTTTAATTGATGGAAAAGATATCGTGAAGATGAACGATGATAAGTTAGCGTTATTCCGCCGCGATCATTTAGGATTCATTTTCCAAGATTATAATTTATTAGATACGTTAACGGTAAAAGAGAACATTGCGTTACCTCTTGCGTTATCAAAGGTGAAAGCAAGTGAGATTGATCGCCGCGTTCTTGAAATCTCAAAGAAATTCGGTATTGATCATATTTTAAGTCAGTTCCCATATCAAGTGTCGGGCGGACAGAAGCAGCGCTGCGCAGCATCGCGTGCGATCGTTACAAGTCCTAGTATGATTTTCGGGGACGAGCCGACTGGAGCGCTTGATTCTAAATCAGCGACAGATTTACTTGAAAGTATGAAGTCGTTAAATGAATATGATAATTCTACAATTTTAATGGTAACGCACGATGCGTTTGCGGCGAGTTACTGTAAACGAGTTATTTTTATTAAAGATGGTGAGTTATATAAAGAATTGCACCGCGGTGAATCAACACGTAAACAGTTCTTCCAAAAAGTCGTTGACGTAATGTCTTCTATTTCTGGAGGTATGGCTGATGACCTTATCTAGCATTGCCCTCCGCAACATACAGCGGAATTTTAAAGACTACTTTGTATATTTTGCATCTATGATCTTTAGTATCGTCATTTATTTTACATTTAAGGCGTTGCAGTATAATTCACAAATGGAAAAAGCTGCGGAAGCTTCTAAAAAAATTAGCGGTGCATTTCAAGTTTCAAGTGTCATGCTAATTATTTTCGTAGCGGTGTTCATTATATATTCGAACGGTTTCTTTACACGAAAACGTAAAAAAGAAGTTGGGCTATATTCCTTATTAGGCATTCGTAAAAGACAAATTGGTAAAATGCTGTTTTATGAAAATATGTTAATGGGATTAATGTCTTTAATTATCGGAATAGCGATCGGTAGCGTTCTTTCAAAACTATTCCTTGAACTACTAATAAGTATGATGGGAATAAACTTAAACGTTCATTTTGAAATACCGATGGCCGCAGTTATTGATACAGCACTTATTTTCTTTGTGATTATTTTGTATACATCACTTCAAGGATATCGTTTAATTTATCGCTTTAAGCTAATTGAACTTTTTCGAGCGGAACGCGAAGGAGAAGCAATGCCAAAAGGATCTGTCATTATGGCGTTAATTTCAGTTTTCTTAATCGGCTCAGGTTATTTCTTAGCGTTAATGTTTATGAAGGCAGTTATGTATGCAAACTTTATGGTAGTTGCACTTTATATATTACTTGCAACAGTATTAGGTACGTATTTACTATTTATGTTCTTTACAGTATTCGTATTGAAACGTGCAAGAAATAATAAGTCAGCGTTTTATAATGGTATGAATATGATAACGACGTCACAGTTACTATACCGTATTAAAGGAAATGCAAAGTCACTTGCGACAATATCTATTTTAAGTGCAGTGACATTAACAGCGGTTGGTACGTCAGTTACGATGTATTACAACACATTTACGCAATCAAAAACATCCATGCCATACAGTTACTCTTATGAGAAAAAAGATGCAGAATTGGATAAGAAAGTAAATGCAATTCTTGTGGAGGAGAAGCAGGATCACCCTGTTAAAGATCAATTTGAAATTGAAACGGTTCCTGTCAAAGGGAAGTTCGAAGGAGATAAAGTTGATTTCATTCTTAATATGAATTACACGATTTCAGAGAAATATCAGTTTATATCTCAATCTGAATTCAACAAAATTGCGAAAAAAATCGATGCGGAAACAGTGAATGTAGCTACTGGCGAAGCATTTATATATGATAGTTCTTATATGGAAGGGTATGAGTTTAGCCCTGAATATAAAGGAAATAAAGCGGTATTCCAAATTGGAAATGAAACGAAGACATTGACGATCCAAGGTGTAAATAATACTGCAATTACGAACTTAGGTGAATTAGTTGTTGTCGTTCCAGATGAAATGTATGCACAAGCGAAGCAAGCATTTGGAACACGTGTTGTAAAAAATATTGATGTAAAAGATGAAAGAAACAGTAAAGTATTAACAGAAAAATTAACAAAAGTGATGCCAGCTGGTGAATCAGAAATGGCACCACCATTTAGAGACTTCTACACTGGTTTCCATATGGGACTTGAAGCAACTGGACTAATGATGTTCATCGGACTATTCTTAGGCTTAGTCTTCCTATTAGCGACAGGCTCCATTATTTACTTCAAGCAGCTTACAGAAGCAAGTGCTGACCGTGATCGTTACATTGTCCTTCATAAAGTTGGTGTAACGAAACAAGAGATGAAGAAAGCTATTGCAAAACAAGTGAGCTTTATCTTTGCAATTCCACTAGTAATCGGAATTCTACACAGTTTGTTTGCATTAAAAGGTTTAGGAAACATACTACCATTTGAAATTATGGTTCCGCTTCTAATTAGTATCGGAGTATATAGCATTATTTATATCGGATATTACTTCTTAACAGTTCGTTCTTATTATAAGATTGTGAGTGCGAAGTAATGCAAGAGTTGTTTTTATCTTAGTAAAAAAGCATCCGACTAACATGTTAGTCGGATGCTTTTTTTGTCTATACGTGAGCTTTATTTTCGTCCGAACTATCAAACATGTCCATTACTTTAAAAATACCTTCCAATAGCAAGGTACATAAAATAGCGAAAATTAATACGGCATGAGGTGATAATTCAACTGATGTGAAGTTAAGGTCTGCCAACCAAAAGTAACCTACATAAAAACTTAGAAATGTGCTAACAGCCGAAAGTGTAAATCCTAAAAATCCTAATTCCTTTAATTTTTCCTCAGATAATTTACATAAACGTAAAACAATAGAGAAGAGAATTCCTACTATGAAAAATCCCATACATAATGCGAACAATGATATTATGCTTGGATATTTAACTTCATCAGGTATCCACTTTTTCATTCCCACTATTAAAAAGGTAGGGACAAGAATAGGCAATAAAAGTGGTAGCACTATTTGTATAGCTGCAAATAATGCATTTGATTTATTATCGTTTTGATTATTCATAAAGCCTCCAAAAATGATTTCTATACTAATTCCAAATATCTTAGAGGATTCTAACATAAAAATAGTAACTTCGCTATACAAAATCGGAGTAGGATCATAATCATTCATGGTAAATAAACAAGCTGACTTATTTGTATATGTTCGATTCGCTTATCTTTGGAATTCAATTTTTTATGTTTGCTTATAGTAAATATGAAGCTTTCCTTCATCTTCATAAAATCTTAAGAATTCCCCTCAATATTTGTTAAGAAACGATAGTTATACTTAAACACAAGTTAAAAACTATTGAACGAATGGAGAGGGAGTATATGCAGCTCATAACATTCTTAACTGAATTCATAAAACATCCGAAACATATTGGTGCGGTTGTACCGAGCTCAAAAATATTAGCAAGGAAAATGGTAGATGTAATTGATTTTAATAGAGCAAAATGCATTGTAGAGCTAGGGCCGGGTACAGGAGCTTTTACGAAAGAGATTATGAAGAGAAAGAAGAAGGAGACAATATTTCTTCTTGTTGAAATTAATGAAGTATTTTTTAAAGAGTTAAAGAGAAAATTTAAAGATGAGCAGAACGTGATTGTTATACACGGCTCAGCTGAAAATATAAAGAAGTATATGGAACAATTAAATATAGAATGTATTGATTACGTCTTATCAGGATTGCCTTTCACTTCTTTACGAGAAGAGGTTTCAAAGCGCATTTTAAACAGTGTAATGGAAACGATACATGAGAATGGGGAATTTATTACATTTCAATATTCACTTGTAAAAAAGGGATTTATACAGCATTTCTTTCCTGAAATTACACTAGAAAAGGTGTGGCTTAATTTCCCACCAGCTTACGTCTTTAGTTGTAGAAAAGAGCTAAGGAGAGCATATGCATAATGGAGTTACATGAATTAATGTCATACATTGAGCAGTATGGTTATTGGGCACTATTTTTTTGTTTATGGCTTGGTATTATCGGTATGCCGATTCCAGATGAAATGATTGTCATGAGCGGTGGATTTGTATCATCAATGGGGATATTAAGTATGATTCCAGCCTTTTTATTAACGTATTTAGGTGTTGTATCAGGTCTTTCTTTAGGGTATATACTAGGGAAAATATTTGGCATAAAAGTGCTTAATAAATTGATGAAAAAGAAAAAGGCGAAGTACCTTTTAAAATCACAAGAAATAGTAGGGAAATATGGTCATTATGCATTAGTAATAAGTTATTTTATCCCCGTTGTGAGACATATCGTACCGTATTTGGTTGGAATGAATAATATGTCATTTAAAACGTATGCATTGTATTCCTATATGGCAGGACTTGTTTGGACGCTAGCTTATTTTATGATGGGCTCTGTATTCGGAAAACAGATAGAAACGATTGTAGCACTTGCGACGAAATATGGGATGTATTTAGGCGGGGGCATTATGATCATTACTATCATTTCTTATGTGTACATTCAAAAGAGGAATGCAGTAGTGAGTGAAATAAAGCAACATTCATAGTTTGGTAAATGATGCTGGAGGAGATTTTGTGAGTAAAGGAACGATACTTATCGTGGACGATGAGAAGGAAATTAGAAAACTTATCACTATCTATTTGAAGAATGAAGGTTACGAAGTATTACAAGCTGGAGATGGTGAAGAGGGTTTAGAAATAGTAAAGAAAAGAGACGTGCATCTAATCGTCCTTGATATTATGATGCCGAAAATAGATGGTATTCATATGTGTATGAAAGTGAGAGAAATAGCGGAAATGCCTATTATTATGCTTTCGGCAAAAACGCAAGATATGGACAAGATTTTAGGATTAACAACTGGCGCAGATGATTACGTAGCCAAACCATTTAATCCACTGGAACTCATTGCTCGTATTAAATCACAACTTCGGAGATATATGAAAATGAGCGGGACAAGTGTACAGGATGAAAATGAAATAGAAATTGGAGATATGAAAATTAATATAGTAACACGGCAGGTCATTATTGCAAATAAAGAGGCGAAATTGACACCTAGAGAGTTTGAGGTATTAGAATTGCTTGCACGAAATCAAGGAATGGTATTAAATGCAGCACAAATTTATGAAAGAGTATGGAAAGAGCAAGCTTTCCAATCCGATAATACTGTGATGGTACATATTCGGAAAATACGTGAAAAGATAGAGGCAATTCCAAGGAAGCCTCGGTACATTAAAACGGTATGGGGAGTTGGCTATAAGATTGAGAAAGATATTTGAACCGATAATATGGATGAATCAAGTTTTTAAAAAAATGATAGGTAAAATAGTGAGTCATTTGGAAAAGAGCATACGGATACAGCTAATGGCTACATTTACTTTTTGTACGTTACTCGGGGTATTAGTAGGATGGTCTTCATCTTCTTTTTTCGAGGATGCTAATAAAATTTCTATCATTGATTATGCATCAGGTATGGAAGCCATTGATGGACAGACACAAAGGCTTGTTGAAAGTATAACCGAGGAAGGTAAGGAAATTAATATACAAGAATTGCTTGATCAATTGAATCACCAAAATCAACTGAAGATTTTAATAATAGATGAGAATGGGAAAGTCGTTTATAAAACAAAGGGAGCGCCGGAAGAACAAATCAATCTTCATGAGACGATGCGTAATGTGATGGATTTTAAAATGGATCAAGTACGATATGTAGAGGCGCAAAGTTTAATTCAAGATGGAACTGAACAAAAGCGTAAGGAGTTTACAACTTTTTATCCGGTTACTGTTAATACGGAAAATATGTATATCATTGCAAGTGGTATACCACAAGGAAATGTGAAGTATATAGTGAATGATAGCAGCCCATTTCCATCTTTACTAGGTTTTATCACTTTTATACTATCTTTCTTTTATATAACGAAAAGGAAGATGAATCAGATTGAAGCGATGGCAGAAGGAGTAAGGGAGTTTTCGAAAGGTAATTTACAATATAAAATCAAACAGGCAGGTCAAGATGAAATAGGTTTATTAACTTCTAATATTAATCAAATGGCAGAAAAGCTTTTGGCTAATATAGAAAAGGAAAAACAAATAGAGAAGCAAAAAAGTGAATTAATTACAAATGTATCACATGATTTAAGAACACCACTTACTTCTATTATGGGGTATTTACGTTTACTAGGTGATGCGAAATATGAAAATAAAGAACAGCATGATGAGTATATAAAAATTGCCTTTTCAAAATCAGAGCAGTTGAAGATGTTAATAGAAGATTTGTTTGAGTATACAAAACTAACAGATGAAAATATGGCGTTAGATTCGCAAGAAGTGTGTATAAATGAACTACTTGATCAATTAATAGAAGAGCTAGTACCACAAGCGGAGGAGCATAATATTTCTTTTGTAAAAGAATTTCAAGAAGATCGTATATATGCTGTTGTGGACTCAGAAAAAATGGTACGTGTGTTTGAAAATCTTTTAATAAATGCAATTAAATACAGTATAGATAAAGCAGAAATTCGGGTTTTACTTCAAAGAGAAGAACAGCATATCAAAATTTCTATAGCGAATCATAGTGAAGAATTTACAAAAATAGAATTAGAGAATTTGTTTGAGCGTTTTTATAAAAAAGATCAATCGAGAAGTAGAGCTGTAGAAGGTTCAGGTTTGGGACTTGCAATTGCAAAAAGCATTGTTGAATTGCACAAAGGAGAAATTCGAGCAGAATATGAAAATGGGGTTATTCAATTTATTATCTTATTGCCAATTTAATTAGAAGAGCACTAGGAAATTTGGTTACATTTTAATACGTAATAGCGCTGCGATGGATTTAGAGGAAGTCCTTTAAGGGGAAGTATCTGAGAAGAGGAGAATAGAAAGTTTCATGAAAAAAATAAGTTCGTTTATCGTATTGATTATAGTTGGAGTTACATTACTTATAGGAAAGGGGGGACCGATTGTAGATCAATTCAATCCATTTATTAAAGAAGATATTTATTATGCTGTTGTTGATAATGATGGTAAATATGGAGCTGAAAACAAAGGTTTTGCTAGATGGAAATATAAATTCAAAGGATATAATGAATCTGGTCAAGAGCAAAAGATTGCGATGACTGCTTCAAAACATTTAAGAATAGGAGCATATTTAAAGATTAGATCTAAAGGAAGTTATGGTATGGAATGGGAAGAAGTACAAATAGATGAAATACCTAAGAAAGTACAAATACAACATAATTAGTTATAGAAATTATAAGTGGCATTCCATGGATAAGGTAACGAGCAAACTTCGAAGATTGTAGCAGTATATGATAAGTTCTAAATTTTTTATAAAGAAAATAAAGTTTATCTGAACTTTATCTAAACTCCATTTCTTCTGTATACAATCACTAGTATTCTATAGTGTGTGGATAAAAAGTGGTAAGGAGTAGCAGGATAATTATGCAGGTTTCTAAGAAGAAAATATTATTATTTCTTTCAATTATTCTTTTGGCTTTATTGATGGTGTATGTATGTACAAATAATAAGCATGTCCAAAATATTGTTCATAATATAGAAGACATCTATAAAGTATATAGAGAGAATCAGGTATTGAAAGGGAAAATTGAACATCAAGAATCGTTAAAGAGTAAAGTGCAAATATTAAGTGAGGAGAAAGAAAACCTTACTAAACTTATCAACAAAACGAAAGAATTAAAGGAACAAGGAAAATACAATTTAATTCAAGCTACAGTAGTAACTCGTGTAGCAGAAGAGTGGTATGGAGAAGTCACTATTGATAGAGGAGCACAACATGGTGTAAAGGTTGATATGGCTGTTATTACAGTGGACGGTTTTATCGGAAAGGTAGAGAGTGTAGATCAATATACATCTGTTGTGAAATTAATTACGAATGATGAACGAACGAATCGTTTAGCAATCACCTTTCAAAATAATTCATCCATTTTAGGATTTGTTACAGGATATGATAAGAAAAAACAGGCTCTTCGAATTGATAATATTCCATCAGATAAAGCGAAAGAAATAAAAATAGGTGATAGTATTATTACCTCTGAATTGAGTCAGAAAATACCACCTGGCCTTGAAGTAGCAGAGGTGATAGAGCAAGAACCGGATCAATATGGTCTTGCTTATATTATTTATGCAAAACCAAAGGCGAATTTATATGATTTAGAAGATGTAATTTTAATAGAACCTAAATAATAGTTTTATGTAGTGCCTTTGAGAGGTGAATTAGAAACGAAGAGAAGGAACGTAAAATAAAGAGTAAGAGGGATAAGGAAAAGTAAAACGGTACCAAATTTAATAATATATGGTTATATATTTATAATTTTTTTATTTTATCTTTATCTTATCTTTATCTCGGACAATTATAATGAAGAGGTAAACTGATGATAAGTGCAAAGTTATTAAGTATTACAGTGGGGCTTTTTTTTTGTACATTTTTAATATTAATTATTTATATAACCTCTTAAATAGGCTAGAAAACCTATTTAATATCCTTCGACTTTATATGTGTAAATATATTATTTGAGCGTGAGAATATTGATGTCAAAAGGTATATGAATCGGATTATAAAATGTTTGATTTGCATATTGTAATGTTTTTTTCGGGAGTGTACATTACAAAAATGTAAGGATAATGTAAGAGGAATCAATATTGCTGTTTGTAGGGAAAAGATAAAATGATAGTTAGTGGCTATGAAAATAGCATGATCGCAGCACTAGCCAAATGACAGGAGGCAATATGAAAACTTTAATATTTGAAGAGAACGTTGTACAAAGAGGGGATAGTAAAAAGATGAATGTAGTACACCACACTGTAGAGAAGCGTGGGTGTAGAGTGTGTTATTAAAACTTTCTATTTCTAGTATGAAAAAAATGATTAAGGATTATATCGTTTTATTAATAGGTCTTGTCATCTCAATTGCTATTTTTTATATGTTTCAAACGCTTGCGTTAAATAAAGAGTTTACAATGAATAACAGTATTATTGGTTCAATCGTATTTGTATTTCAAATAGGATCGATTTTGGTGGCTTTTATTACATTCTTTTATATTTTTTATGCAAACTCTTTTCTCCTTTCACTACGGCGGAAAGAACTTGGCATGTATCTTGTTTTAGGGGCCAAAAAGAGTAAAATCAGCCAACTTTTATTCTTTGAGACATTGTCTATGGGAATGATTTCACTAGCATTAGGGAGTGTATTCGGAGCTATTCTTTCCAATTTCGTTAGCAAATTTCTAACGAAACAATTGGGAATTTCAGCGGAAGGTTATCAAGCATTTTATGGTCCTGCATTCAAAATAACATTTATATTCTTTAGTGCGTTATTTCTACTTACATCCGTTGTGAATGCAATTCGTATAGCACTAAAAACAGAACTAGATTTAATTCGTACAGAGCAGCAAACGGAGCGCATACGAATAAAAGGACCAGCCACAATATTGTTACTCTTATGTAGTTTGCTAGGACTAGGTGTAGGATATTATTTTGTAATCTTCGTAGGAATAAAAGATGCTGGTGCCATTATGCTTCCATTATTCACGATTACAATTGGAACATACCTTATATTTATTTCACTCTTACCTATGATTGTTAATAGGCTAAAGAAAACGCGCTATTTAAATGAGAAGAAATTAAATGCATTTACATTTGCACAATTGCAGTTCAGGGTAAGTAGTTTGGCGAAAATATTAGGAACGGTAACGATGCTAATTGGACTAGGTGTGGGGGCAATGGCTGGTGGCATGTCTTTACAGAAAAATGTAATCCTTTCAGCAGAAAAAATGTCAGGGTATGATATTACAATTCATGATCCAGAAGCAGCGGATTATAAAGCTATGGAAAAAATGAAAATTGTAGATAAAAAACAATATAAATATAAAGTTGATAATGAGGCTGTTTACTATTTAAAAGAGGAATTATTAGCAAATCCTCCACTGTTGTTCGGAAAGAAAGAGACAACACATATTTTTGAACAACTTCCATCTTCGAGCTATAGGATGTTTAAGGGGGAGAAAGTTGATCCATCTAGTTCTACGTTACCGCTGAATTGGGATAAGAGTATGGATAGTGATTTTAGATCGAATATTTCTGTATATGATCGAAAAACTGTCTATATCGTCGACGAAAACCGGTATGAAGCAATTCAAGGTAATGAGCATATGTTTTTTATTGCTAAAATCGATAATATTTTACGGTATAAGACAGAGTTGAAAGAGATAGATAATCGTCAAATCGAAAAAATAGCCGTTGCTATTAATAAGCCTAAGGAAGACGTATATTTACCAACAAACTATGGTGATTATGAATCTATGCTCGTCTTCTCAAAAGGAACTTCCTTTATGGGATTCTTTTTAGGTCTTGCTTTTTTAGCTATGATGGCAAGTTGTTTAATGTTTAAGATTCTTTCTGGAGCTACGAAAGATATAGGGCGGTATGAGATGCTCCGGAAAATTGGGGTACGTAAAGAATTACTTATACAATCTATGTATAAAGAATTAGGCATTGTATTTTTATTTCCAGCTATATTGGGTCTTATACACGTTTTGGTAGGAATGAATATATTTAAATTTGTTAAGTTTTTTGTAAATCCATATGTGAATATTGGACTTCCGATTTGTATATTTTTAATCATTTACGGTGTCTACTATTTGATCACTGTTCAATTATATAAGAGGATTGTGCTTCCAAAGGAAAAATAGAATGGATGCCGGGGGAAGGGGTAAAAAACTAGAGTAATATTTTTATAAGTAAGTAATGGACGTAGAAAGGAATTAATAGAATGGGGAAACTGTTAAAGGTAAAGAATATAGTTGTAATGATGGTAGCTATAGTTGTAGTGGGAGGGACTTTTTTTGTATTTCAAGCGATAACTTCACCTGCAAAAGCGATAGCAAATCAAGAGAATCCAGTTCAAAATGCAAATGAACAAATAAAAGTGGAGATGAATAAGGTTGCACCAACCCAATTTAATGGTCAAACTAGGAAAATTGCCTATCTTACTTTTGATGACGGACCAGGAAAATATACGGCACAGTTACTAGACATATTAAAGGAAAATGATGCAAAAGCAACATTTTTTCTAATTGGTCAAAATGTAAAATCATACCCTGATTTAGTAAAACGAGAAGAAGCGGAAGGACACTACGTTGGTATGCATAGTATGACGCATAATAATAGAAAATTATATGCCCAAGGTGGCTACGTAGATGAAATGAAAGAGGATCAAGGCTTAATTGCTAGTATTCTCGGACATGCCCCAAAACTAACACGCCCACCATATGGTTCAAAGCCAGGATTACACGAAGAACTTCGTAATAAAGTTGTAGAAAATGGTCTTAGAGTATGGGATTGGACAATTGATTCATTAGATTGGGAATATAATAGTATATCAATTGATACTGCGAAAGCGAAAATTGTTCAAAATGTACTTGCTAGTGCGACAAATCCGAAAGAAGTTATTTTAATGCACGATATTCATCCGCAATCTATCGCTGCAGTACCGGCTATTATTAAAGGTTTAAAAGAAAAAGGGTATGAATTTGAAGCATATCATGAAGATGATCATTTCCCCTTGAACTTTATGCATGATAAACGAATGTAACATAGGAGGAATTGACATTGACTTATAAAGCGTTAACGATTACCGGAATTATATCTATAAGCTTATTGACAGGGTGTTTTGGCGCAAAGCCAGAAGCAGAATTGTACGTCGCATTTGAAAATGCAACGAAGCAAGAAAAGGCGGTTTCTGAAGATGCGAAAAAACTAGAGGGTTTAGAAAAACAAGGTCAAGAGTTATACAATCAAATTATAAATGATGGTAAAGATAGTAATCAAGCAATTATGCCGAAGATAGAGCATGCTACAAAAAGCATGGACGAACGTGAAAAAGTATGGAACAAAGAAAAAGAAGCTTTTGAAAAAGCACAGGAAGAAATAAAATCAGTTCATAAAACTATAGATAAAATGGAAGATGCTGCTCTTCAAAAACAAGCAAAAAACATACAGGATATTTATAAAAAGCGCTATGCATCTTTTAATAAGATAAATGATTCGTATCAAAAATTAATGGGATTTGAAAGAGAAGTATATAAAAGTTTAGGCGAAAAAGAAACGAACTTAAAAAAGATTAGTGAAAAGATTAAAGGTGTAAATCAAATGAATGAGGACATTCAACGAGAAAAAGAGAAATTTAATGGATATACAAAAGAATATAACAAAGAGAAATTAGATTTTTATAAACAAGCGAAAATTAAAATTAAAGATGAGAAGTAAATACTTTATTCCTATATCATTTAATCTTATTTATTAAGTACAAAAGGAAAAAATCAAAAATAAAAGTTTGTTTCTTACTCAAAAATAGAATATAGAATTCAAGGGTCTCAAACTATTATAGTTTGGGGCTTTTTAATATTCTTAAGGAGAAAAACTACCAAATACAGCATCAAATAGCGTAACAATGATGATGCTAAGTGCATGTCTTGTAGCGTTAGGATCTGTATTTGGATTTACTCGTCGTAAGATTCAAGCATAAAATTTTGTATGAGCCTATAAAAAATTGTCCTTCCGAAAGAGGTGTAGTATGTAATCCTAGATATAAATCTAGTAAAAGGTTATATTAGAGTGTTTTGAAACCATATAGAAATGATCGTAGCGAATTGATCTAATGAATATAGGCGTATAAAATATGATGTAAGATTTTCCGATATTTTACTTTTGTAAGAGAGGATACGCTATGTTATTGATTCTTAGCATCATTTTGATAGGAATTATGACCGGGATGAAAGTAGTAATTTCTTTGATAGTAGAGGTACAGAGAAAAAAGGTTTTTATGTATATTGTCTTAAGGGGAATGAGAGAACTCGAAATGGGAATTCTGCTCCTTTTTATTCAAAATGTAATTTATTTTTTAGTAAAGAATGATAGTTGGAATGAGTTTGAGATATTGAAAAAGCTTTGCGAGGATACGCAAAACTTTTTGTATAGTTTATTTGCTTTCGATGCACATTGTAAATAAGGAGAAAGAGAATCCTCTATGTTTCAGTTTATAGAAGGTGAAGAAGGGAATTTATTATATCTTTTGTAATAAGCGTTCGCTGCTTTCCATATCGCTTTTACATAACGGACATTTCGGTTCTGCTTCTAATGCAAAGTTTTTACGCATCCATCCACGGCAGTTTTCTTCTAGGCATTCCCATACAGCAATTGCTTCTGGTTCTACTACAGGTTTATCATTTTTTCTCCAATACATGTGATCGCTCCCTTAAATTGAAAAGTTTTTCAGAAAAACAAAAAAGGTTGTTAACGATTTTGTTAACAACCTTTTTTATATTAGTTCATTATACTTTATTTTTTGAAAAAATGCGAAGGTTAGTAATTGTTAAAGTATAGCAAAAAAGCGATTATGCCAGCTTAGGATTACCGCCTTGGTGGAGATTTATGATTGAAGTTTAATTAATGAAGAGTTGGCGCAGGTTCAGATGCATCGGAAGTAAATATGCTACAAAGAGTATGGTACAAGCATATCCTGTTAGCAGATGATATTGGGGAAAGTTAATAAAAAAGAGCTTGAAACCATTCAAGCTCTTTTTTTATCACTATTTATGTTCTAAAATATGCTCAATCTCATGCAAACTTAATTTACTTGCCTTAGCAATCGTTTCAAGCGGTATACCAAGATCATACATATTTTTAATCATTTGAATTTTCCCCTGTTGGACTCCTTCTTTTCGACCTTTTTCAATGCCCTGTTCAATGCCCCGTTCAATGCCTTGTTTCATCCCTTGTTCCATTCCTCTTTTTATTCCTTCTGTCTCTGCATGGGCGAATTTTGCTGCTTCATCCATTAAAACTTTCTCCCTTGCGTCATAGGCTTGTCGGAAAGAAGAATCTTGACTCATACGTTCCCATTTATTTATCGCTTTTTGTAAAATAGGGTCTTGGTTCATAGCAATATCCTCCAATAGTTTAGTTAAGTGCTCATCCTCATTGGCTGAAAGCAATAAGAGCCAACGAACAAATGGATCTTTCCACGGATTTACTTTTTCTTCATGCCATTGTTCAGTTAACTTTGGAATTTCTATAATGTGGATTTCTATGTCGTCACTCAGGAGTTTTTGTTGTTGTGTATTCCATAATATGCTCGTTGTATGGAAGGCTGGGTGTTCCGAAAACATTACGAAGTTTAGTAAGTTTATGGTGATGGTTTTGTGAAGTGCACTGTAGGGCATCCCTTTTTGTAGTTGAGATGTGTATAGTCTTCCCCAATAATATAAACTGCGTTTAACCATATCGTGATTATTATTGAGTTGTATTTCTACATTGACTTTTGTTCCTGTGTCTAATGTCGCTGAAATGTCTAAAATAGATAACTTATCCTCTTCATATTCCCTGTGTAAATGTGGATCTTCTAGTTGTAGAGAAGCAATGGGTGACTCTAAAGACTCCTGTAACATAGCATTTAAAAATGAAATTAGAATATCTTCACTACCATTCGTACCAAACAATTGTTTAAATGCAAAATCAATGCGTAAATTCACTAACTGTTGGTTGAACAAAGTTTGTCCTCTCCCTTATATGAAGGTACTTCTTTCCTTCATTGTATCTAAAAAGAACTATGGCATGCAAACAGGAAAGTTTGCTATTTTTTTAGCAATATTATTAGAATGTCGCAAACAAATATGTCTATGTTATACTCTACTGAAATTGAATTCTTCCAATCAGTAGCGGCTGCTATAGAGAAGAAAGATCCAAGTATTATTGTGAATAAGGATTCTAATACGTACTGGAAAAATTGGGTGGAGTTTGATTACGAAAACTCATATTAAAAATGAAAGAGTAGACTAAAACCTTTCTAAGGAAAAAGACGAGCTAACATATCAGCTCGTCTTTTTGTATTACACAACCGCAGGATTATAAATCATCGTAAAGTGTCCTTGTAATAGTTCAATATGACAAGGTGTATGAAGCGAGCTTTCTCCATCTGTATCTACTTCTTTTTCTTCTTCTGTTTCAATATGAATAGATTTCGCTTTTACATGGAAGATGTCATTTTCATTTGAATCTTCAAATAGTTTCTTCCCGATATAATCTTTAAACGCTTGAATACCTGTTGATTTTACGACGAAAATATCAAGTGTTCCGTCGTCGCACTTTACGTTTGGAATAAAGGACGGGATACCGCCAAGATATTCACCGTTTCCAACCATAACAAGGACGGCTTCGTCTTCATATACTTGTCCATCGTACGTAATTTTTACGGGGAATGTTTCAGCATTTTTGACAGTTCGAATGGTGCTTAAATAGTAACCAATTTTCCCAAGCTTTGCTTTCTCTTCCGCATCGATATTGTTTGATACTTCAGAGACAAGTCCAATGCCCCAGAAGTTTAAGAAGTGTAGGTCATTTGCTTTTGCGACGTCAACTGGTTTTACATGTCCTTGTGTAATAAGTTTTGCTGCTTCTGCGATGTTTTGCGGAACGCCTAGAGTACGAGAGAAGTCATTGCAAGTTCCGCCTGGAATGATTGCAAGTGTAGGTCTAGTTTCAAGAGGTGCTAAGCCATTTGTGCATTCAAATACAGTGCCGTCACCACCAAAGACGATAATTAAATCTACTTTACTAGCAAACTCTTGGCAATATTTTGTTGCATCACCTTGTTTTTTCGTATGAAGGATATGTAGATCAGGAAAAGCTGCGGCAAGAGGTGGTACGATTTTCGTTAAATTTGTATGTAAGTCACCTTGACCAGCTTTCGGATTTACGATGAGGAGTACTTTTTTAAATTTTGTCTTTGTCATTTTTATTCTCTCCCTTTGTCTTTTACGAATCGTGATAGAAAATAAACTTCCACCAGTAATTGATGGTGGAAGTTTATTTTATTATATTATTCCGTTACAACTGAAGCGATAAATGGTAAGTTACGATATTTTTCTGCGCAGTCGATACCGTAGCCAACGATAAATTCGTCTGGAATTTGGAAGCCAACATATTCAGCTTTTAAGTCCACTTTACGACGCTCAGGTTTATCAAGTAACGTACAGAATTTCAATGCTTTCGGTTTATGCATAAAGAAGTGATCTTTTAAGAAGTGAAGTGTTAAACCAGAATCGATAATATCTTCTACGACAATTACGTTTTTTCCAGTAATGTTTACATCGATATCTTTTAACAGTTTTACTTTTCCAGTTGTTTCTGTTTGATTTCCGTAGCTAGATGCAGAAATAAAGTCGATTGTTACATCGTTTTTAATGTGACGAATTAAATCGGCAGCGAATACGAAAGATCCTTTTAATACAGCGATTACTACGATTTCTTCTCCTTCAAAGTCACGTTCGATTTGAAGTGCTAGTTCTTTTACTTTTTCTTGTAATTGTTCTTCAGAAATTAAAGTATCTTTTATTTCAAGATTCATTGGAGTCCTCCTACAGTGTAAAACTTGTGAACATTTCGACTGTAAAGGAAAGAAGGGGAAAAGTCAAAGAAGATATAAGTTTTTTACAGAAATCCCCACAAAATAGTCAGATGATATGATATACTGATCATATCAAGAAAACGCTTCCAAAAAGGGTGATTATGATGAGAAAGAAAGATTATACAAGTGCAACATTTATAAAAGCATTACTTTTAACAATTGTTCTTGGTAGTTTGGCTTACATAATTGATGTACCAGCGATTCGAATTTCACTAATTGGAATGACTTTAGTATTAGGCGCAATTTCCCACGGTATGATGTCACAGCTACAAGAAGCTGGAGTGGATCATATGAAAGATCATATAGATAAGAAATGAGAAACCTTCACGTATAGAGAGTGAAGGTTTTTTGTTTCTTACAAAAATGTAAGGTAGTTGTAAGGCAAATCGATAGTTGCATAGTAGTGTTTTGGATAAACTATAAGTGTAAGGTAAAAGGCAAGCATATTTTAGGTAAATTAAGTTTTAGGCACTCTATATGTGAAAAAGGAGTAGGAGGGCATGGAGAAACGTTGGACGACCTTTTCTTTTTTAGCAACTAGCAACACCGTAATGCTAGCTGGCGAAATGGATTTTTTGCACTTGTTTGATCGAGAAGACGATCATTCTTCTTCTAAATTTACAATGAAATGGAATAAATGGAGCGAAAGTTGTAGGTTGGAAGAAGAGACCCCTAACGAAGAGCAAAAGATTATTTTGACAAACCCTATTAAAGCGTGGGTTGTTCAACGTCGTAAGTGTAACGTCAAAAATCACTTAAAGAAAACTGAGCCGAGACAATTAGTTATCGCTCCGGCCCGTTCTACTTCTAAATCACGCGAAAGTAACATGTAAATATTGAGACACACACCCGAAAAAACATCGCATATATTGCGATGTTTTTTTATTTTTCTACAATGAAATCTTTAAATGAAATATATTTCATCTGCATCTTATATTTATATCTCTTGTTTATTCTAGTGATACATCCGATGCGAGTTGATGTGAATAAAATATAAGGAGAGAATGAAGATGAAAAAGAGACTATTACCAATTTGTGCAATGGCACTTTTAACAGTAGGATATTCTTCAGTAGCGAGTGCGGATACTGGAACAGTAACAAAGGAAGAACAGGCGCAACTGCAGCAAGATAAAGCGAAAAAAGAAGCAGTGATTAAAGAACAGCAAAAAAGTGAAGAAGAGAAAAAGAGAATAGCGCAAGAGCAGTTGAAAAACGATAAGGCGAAAAAAGAAGCATTGATTAAGGAACAGCAAAAAAGTGAAGAAGAGAAAAAGAGAATAGCACAAGAACAGTTGAAAAATGATATGGCAAAAAAAGAAGCAGCACAAGTACAACAAAAAAATGGTGCGGTAAAAAAAGAAGTAGCGAAGCCAGCTGTACAAGGTGAAAAATTACCAAACACAGCATCTAATAATGTAGCAATGATGGCACTAAGCGCGTGTCTTGTAGGGATAGGGACATTATTTGGCTTGAAACGTCGCAATAAAGTTAAGGCGTAAATAAAATATTGTCCTATAAAGAATGGAATAATTTCATATATTAAAAATGGTAGGTTATTCCTACCATTTTTGGCATGGAGGGATGAAACATGAAGTTACTCAATTATATCGGTATCATATTGATGGCTATAGGACTATTTATGGGATCATATTATGCTATGGAATGGTATAAAGGAAAAAGCTCTGCTCAGCAACTAACGAAGGAAGAAATAAAGAGTCTTAACAATATACAACATGATCAACTTTTACATGAAACCCCCGTAACTTCTCAAGTGCCTTCTTCTCAAACAGAGCATAAAGAAGGAGAAAAGGTAGCGATGTTAAATATACCGAAAATAAAGAAGAAGTTTTCTGTATATTGGGGAGCGGATGATGCAACGCTGAAAAAAGGGGTTGGAATGTTCGTTAGTGATGTAACGACAACGCCATCTGGAGGGGGCCATACTGTACTAAGTGGGCACCGGGATACTGTCTTTACAGATTTAGGAGAGTTAAAAGAAAAAGACACTCTTGTTTTAGAGTATGATAATAAAACGTACACATATGAAATTCAAAAGACGTGGATTACCCATGCGGATGATCGCACTGTTATTATAAAAAAAGAAGAACCGATATTAACACTGACGACTTGCTATCCATTTGATTATATAGGGGATGCACCAGATAGATATATTATCGAGGCGAAGTTAACAGCTAGTTATTCAAAATGAAGTGATAGTTTCTGAAAACGGAAGGGGGATACACAAGTTATGTCAAAAAACATTTTAATTGTGGAAGATGAAGATATTTTGCGTGAAATTTTAAAAGATTATTTTTTGAGCGAGCAATATGTAGTGTTTGAAGCAAGAGATGGGAAAGAAGCTTTAGTTGTATTTGAGGAAGAAGAGGTTGATTTAGTTATTTTAGATATTATGTTGCCAGAACTTGATGGATGGTCTGTTTGCCGAAGAATTCGTAAAACATCTGAGGTTCCTATTATTATGCTGACGGCACGTGTAGATGAAGATGATACGTTACTTGGATTTGAACTTGGGGCGGATGACTATGTGACGAAGCCGTATAGCCCACCAATTTTATTAGCAAGAGCGAACCGATTATTAGAAAGTAGAAAAGCATCGAAGAAACCTTTAGAGAACGAAGATGATACTTTATCGATTCATGGCATCCACGTCCATTTTCCGTCACGTACTGTTACTGTTGATGAGGCAGATGTTAGTTTAACGCATACGGAGTTTGAAATATTAGTGTATTTCATGAAAAACCAAGGAATTGTACTAACAAGGGAACAATTAATTTCAAGAATTTGGGGATATGAATTTGCTGGTGATGATCGAACGGTTAATAGTCATATTCGTAATTTAAGAAATAAATTAGGAGAGAAAGCAAAGTGCATTACAACTGTAGTACGAACAGGTTATAAATTTGAGGGAAATGTATGAGAAAAGGGATTGTACTAAAATTATTTACCCTCACAACAGCATTATGCATGTTAATTTTAGCGACGATATTTATTGGACAAACGATATTTTTTAAACAATATTATGCGAATCGAAAAGTAGAAGATATTAAAGTGAATTTAAATTCTTTTGAGAAGAATTATTTGAATTATGCAGGAAGTGCAGAAGGAATTCAGAAGCTGGAGCAAGATTTTTTAAGAGAAAATAATACGTGGATTACAACGTTAGATCAGAATGGGAATTTAAAACATGCGGATGATTTTTATTTTGAAGTAACAATAAATCGTATGCAACAAAAGAGCTTTGGACAACAAATATTCAAGATTCCCTTAGGTAATCTCGTCAATATAGAGGAGATTGATAATAAATCATCAGAGCAGTTTTTAGGACAAGAAATTTATTTTTCTGGAGTGAGAAAAGAAGATAGTTTTATTCCATTCTCTTTTTCTTTATCTAAGCAGAATTTAAGCGGATCTAATAAACCGTTAGAAAAAGCATTTAATGAGAAAATGAGTAAATTATATGAGGAGAAAAAGAAAGCAGTCGGGGAACAAGTTGTTAAGGAGAAGAGGCCGGCCGTTCAGGAGCAAGTTGCCCAAGAACCAGATTTTTACATAGGAGGACGTGTTACAAAAGTACAGTTACCAGATGTAAACGGTCCTGTGAATCCAATTTATAAAAATAGCATATTTTTAGATAATATTAAGGTTTTTCAAACTGATTTATTATTAAAAGAAAGCAATAAAATACGATATACAACACAAACAATGGATTATGAAAAGAATGATATAAAATATAAATTATTAATTAAGCCAATAAAAGAAAAAGACGGATCAGTAGCATATATATATGCAATGGCTTCTTTACAGCCTGTAGATGAAGCAGTACAAATGGTGCAAGATTACTACATTTACATCATTGCATTTGTAGTCGTTCTCATTTTTCTAGCTTCGTTTTATTATTCAAAACAAATTGCAAAGCCGTTATTAAAAATAAATGATACCACGAAGAAAATAGCGCATTTAGATTTCACCGAAAAAATTCCGATTACTTCAAAAGATGAAATTGGTGATTTATCGAATAATATTAATGTACTATCTAATAAACTTCATTCGCATATTGGACAGCTAGAACAAGATATTGAAAAGGAAAGAAAGTTAGAAAATACGCGGAAAGAATTTATTTCTGGTGTGTCGCATGAATTGAAAACACCGCTGAGTATTATGAAAAGTTGTATTTCTATTTTAAAAGATGGAGTAGCTGAACATAAAAAAGAGTACTATTTTCAGGCGATGGAACGAGAAGTAGATAAAATGGATACTTTAATTTTGGATATGCTTGAGTTAGCTAAATTTGAGTCAGGTACATATAAAATGAAAAAGGATTTATTTTATATTGATTCAGTAATTGAAGATATATGTGAATACCTTTCTGTGGAGATAGAGAAAAAAGAACTTCGTGTGCATAAAAATATATGTTCAGTTGAAGTGATGGCAAATCAAAGTCGGATTGAACAAGTAATCGTGAACTTCATTACGAATGCCATACGTTATACACCAAATAAAGAGGATATTATTATTTCCACAATAGATGAGCAGGATCGTATAAAAGTGTGTATTGAAAATAAAGGTACTCACATTGAAGAAGAACAATTAGATAAAATTTGGGATCGTTTTTATCGTGTGGATGCAGCTCGTCAGCGTTCACAAGGTGGAACGGGTCTTGGGCTAGCTATTTCTAAAAATATTTTAGAACTACACGATGCTGAATATGGGGTGAAGAATACAGAAGACGGTGTATTATTTTACTTCTACTTACCAAAAAAAGCGTAGATGGTACATGCTACGCTTTTTTAATTTATTTTCATATTATCTTTACCTAATCTTTATTTTTAAGCGATATAATCTGGTTAGAAAATGAGGTTATGTAAGGAGTCGATGAACCGTGCATAGCAAGTGGCTAAGTATAATGGTATTTATTTTCTTTTGTGCATTTATTGTATTTTTAATTGATATTACGATATGAAAAAAGAGCGCTTATGAAGCGCTCTTTTTGTTTGAATTTATTTGATAAGCATTGATGCTTTTGAATAAACGTGGTGAAGTGATAAATAAAAAGATAAGTAAAACGGTACATAGAATATAGGAACCAATCATTGTGCTACCGTTAAATATTAAAGAATATAGAACTGCTGATTGGCCTTTCGGTGCATATTGTCCCCAGAAAATAATACCGGCAATAAAGTGACAGAAGTAGCGAGCAAAGCTACCAACAAATGTAGCAACAATAATGTAACCAATAACTTTCTTTCCTTCGTTTTGTTTTTGTGAAGGTTTGTCTTTACGGCTACTTAAATTGGATTGTTCTAAGCTATTTACATTGGATGTTAAAAGTGCTTTTTGAATTGGTCGATAGAATAAACCAGCAAATCCAATGAATGCGAAAGCAACGAAGTATTCAATTAGTACTTGAATTGGTGTGACGATAATGGCATCGCCTACGACAATTTGTAATAATCCCCAAATTAAGCCTCCTAAGAAAGCCATTTTGAAGCCCCAGCGATATGCGATAATAAAAATAGGAATCATAGCGAATGAGATGGAACCACCTGTTGCTGATATTTTGATTGAAAGTGGTAAAATGTCGATGACCAGGGCGAAGGCTGCAAGAATTGCAGATTCGATCATCGCTTGTAAATTGGTGTTACGCATGTTGTCTCCCCCTAAATCCAAGTTGTACAAAAAAGAATAGATATCATAGGAGGATACGAAATACGTAAATAAAAAAGAGGTATGTATTTCGGACGTTTGCACAATCCCTGCGTTAGCATTAACTAACAGGTTCGAAGGGTCGGAACGAAGTGTTCCCTCTCAGCGGCATGGCTCCCCCAGTGATAACGAGATTCTTTATTTGCTATTGTTTATTGTAAGCGAAATGGATGAGAATGGCAAACGAATACAGTATGACAATGATTGAAATAGAATTGTAGCGAAATATTAATAAATATGAAGCAAAAGGGTATAGTACAAGAGAAATAGAGTGTGCTATAATTTTTTTGAAAATAATTATCATTCTCTTCTGAGGGGGAAGGTTATGAGCTTAGTAGATATTAAAATCGGTGAGAAAGTGTTAGTAAAAAGCGTTCAGTCTTTAGATCATTTACTAAAGAGAAGATTGGCTGCTTTCGGTCTTTCTGAAGGAAGCGAACTTCGCATGAAGCAGAAAGCGATGTTCAAAGGTCCTTGTACATTGGAGTGTCGTGGACAGTTAATTAGTATTCGTCATTGTGACGCGAAAATGATAAAGGTGGAATTAGCGTGAATAAGGTAGCTTTGCTAGGGAATCCGAATACAGGGAAGACATCATTATTTAATGCACTTACTGGTTCTTATGAATACGTAGGAAACTGGAGCGGTGTAACAGTAGAAAAGAAGGTTGGTAAATTAAAAGATAAGCAAGGGACATTAATTGATTTACCAGGTGTTTATGATTTGAATCCAGTTTCGCGTGATGAAGGTGTCGTTACAAATTTTCTACTAACAGACGAATTTCATCATATGTTAAATATAGTGGATTCTTCGCAATTCGAGAGAAATATGCATTTAACGTTGCAATTACTTGAGTTTGGAAAGCCGGTTTCAATCGGATTAAATATGGTCGATGTGGCAAAGCAACGAGGCATTGTAATTAATGTAAAACGATTATCAGAGTTATTAGGTGTAACAGTCGTTCCTGTCGTTGCAAGAAGCGGAAAAGGTTGTGAAGAACTACTTGCGACTCTTAAAGAAAATGAAAAAAACGAGAAAAAGCCATTCGTAATTTCATATGGTGTACAGATGGATGAAGGAATTGGACAGGTAATTTCTCTTTTAGAGAAAGCGAATTACAAGCATCCAAGATGGTTAGCTCTTCAATTTTTAAGTAATAACGAAGTAGTAGAAAAAGAAATGAAAGCATTACCAATTTATAAGGAACTTGCAGCCATTCGATCTCGCTTAGAAGGAAAACTTGATTGTACGTTGGAGGAGCACATTTACAAAACTCGTGAAGCGTATATTGAAAAGTTAAAAACAAATGTTATGCGGCATGAGAAAGAAGGAAAAATTCCTTTTTCGGAAAAAATTGATAGATTAATTACACATAAAATTTTAGGACTTCCAATCTTTTTAGCAGTTATGTTTTTTATTTTTCAGGTTACGTTTACGTGGATTGGTACACCTTTATCCGATATGTTAGATGAGTTTTTTGGTGGCCAGCTTACGGATTGGGTGACGGCTGGACTTACAAGTATTGGAGCTTCTCATTTTATTCAAGCACTCGTTACAGAAGGTATTATTGCCGGTGTTGGTGCTGTATTAGTATTCGTTCCACAAATCTTTGCACTATTCTTTTTCATTTCATTATTAGAAGATTCAGGGTATATGGCGCGAATTGCAGTTGTTATGGATAGAATTATGGAGTTCTTCGGTTTAAACGGAAAAGCGTTCATTCCGATGATTATCGGTTTTGGATGTAATGTTCCAGGTATTATGGCAGCGAGAACGATTGAACAAGAAAAAGAACGTTTACTTACAGTTCTTGTAACACCGTTTATGTCTTGTTCGGCACGTTTACCTGTATATGCATTATTTGCGGGAGTATTCTTCCCTCAAAGTCAGGCAACTGTTGTGTTTTCTTTATATGTTGCAGGTATTGTTCTTGCGTTATTAGTTACAAAAATTATGTCTCTTACCATTTTAAAAGCGGAAAAATCTATTTTCGTTATTGAACTACCTCCTTACCGTGTACCACAAGCGAAAACGTTATGGTTAAGTACGTGGGAGAAAGGGAAAGGATTTGTTCGTAAAGCAGGTACATTTATCTTCGGTGGTTCTGTTGTCATTTGGTTATTAAACTACGCAGGTCCATCAGGATTTGGTGTTGACATGGGAGACAGTTACTTAGCGATGATTGGTGGATTTATCGCACCACTATTTGCACCACTTGGATTTGGAACGTGGCAAGCTGCGGCATCCCTTTTAACAGGATTTTTAGCAAAAGAAGTTGTCGTTTCTACAATGGCAATTATTTATGCGGTGAAAGAAGATGTGCTAGGAAATGTAATGGGAGCGCATTATACGGCGCTATCAGCATATGCATTTATGTTCTTTATTTTATTATATGTTCCGTGTTTAGCGACAGTAGCCGTTATTAAACGTGAAACAGGATCAGCGAAGTGGACGATTTTCTCTGTCGTATATCCACTCGTTGTTGCTTATGTATTAACGCTTATTATATACCAAGTTGGATCCTTACTCGGATTCTAGAAGGAGATGTATTAGGGTGATGGTCAATATTATAATTGGAGCTATCATTTTTGGTTATGCAGCATATACGTTAGTGAATTTTGTAAAGAGAAGTAAAAAGGGAAAATGCGCAGCATGTTCTTTAAATAAGTCATGTCAGTCGCAAACTTGTAGTCCGGATATGGAGCAAGTTGCTCATAAATAGAAAAAAGCTTTGCGAATTCGCAAAGCT
This sequence comes from Bacillus sp. GW823-FHT06B01, assembly GCF_058952315.1. NCBI lineage: Bacteria > Bacillati > Bacillota > Bacilli > Caryophanales > Bacillaceae > Bacillus > Bacillus sp. GW823-FHT06B01. The sequence continues at coordinate 78,438 of NZ_JBXAHR010000002.1, forward strand.
TTTTTGTTTTACTTTTTAATTTTTACAAGTTGAGAAGCTTCTACGCCGTTGTAGCCAGGGAATTCTTTACTTGGGTCTTTATCGAATTTTAATACCCCAACAGATTTTTCATCACCTTTTATATTGCTGTAAGTTGCGTCATCAACAATTGCATACATATCTGTATATGCACGGCCACTTCCGATAATTGTATTGCCTTCGTATTTTAATTTTGCACCATCAAGTGTAGCATTTTCTACTTTTTCTTTAGCAAATAATACACCTTGCTCTGCTGTTATAGCTGGCAATTTATCAAGTGGTTTCGTGTCGTCTTTTTCATCAACTTTGCTAAGTAACTCTTTCTTCACCAGTTCTTCACCAGTTTTCTTATCCATAACAAGAACTTTTTTACCTTCTAATGTAGTCATTTTCATTTTATAGAAGTCTTTTTCTTTCACTTCTTTTTTGTTTTTATCTGTAATTTGTTGAACTTGTTCTTCTGATCCGTACAGTACAAAACCGTTTGCTTTCTCTCCTAATAAAGAACAACCTGATAATGCTCCAAGTGAAATTGCTGCCGCTAATCCGATTCCTACTAATTTTTTCATGATGATTTCTCCTTTTATATGTTTTATAGTCAATACATTTTTGTATTAGTTCCGAAATGATGAGAAGCTTGTTTGTTGCTTCTAGTATTAGTGTATAAGAAATATTGCAACGTAACTATCGAGTTAGCTTACAGTAACATTACACTTATGTAATTTAGTGAAAGTGCACAAAAGTAAGTTAATTTTAAAGAGAAATAATGAGGATATATTAGAAATACAATATTGTATCAAGAATGTCATATTATATTGGCTGTATTTTGGAAATAACATGTAAGGACATATTAGTTTTGTTATAATAAACACGTAGGCTGTAAAAATGAATATTCTTTACTGTTAAGGGAGATTTTTCAGTTTTCCAAGTAGTGAATTTGAAATATGAGGTAAGTCATAGGAGGAATTAGAATGTCTGTATTTAAACGATTACGAGATTTAACAATGTCGAATGTATATTCATTAATTGAAAAAGCGGAAGATCCAGTTAAGATGACGGATCAATATTTACGCGATATGCAAGCGGATGTACAAGAAGCTGAGAAAAGTGTAGCAGCTCAAATTGCACTTGAGAAGAAATTCAAAATATTATTTGAAGAGCAAGAAGCACTTGTGAAAAAACGTGAAGAGCAAGCTCATATGGCTGTTCAAGCAAGCAATCTTGACCTTGCGCGTCGTGCTCTTGAAGAAAAACAAAATGCAGAGCAAAAGATGAATGAATATAAAGCAAGCTATGAGCAAAATAAAGCTGCTGCTGATAATCTTCGCCTGAAGCTAGAAGAAATGCGTAAGCAATTAACAGAGCTGAAAAATAAACGTGAAACACTTGTAGCACGTGTAAATGCGGCGAAAGCACAAAAGAATATTAATCAGGCGATGTCTGGATTTGATTCAAACTCAGCAAAAGCTGGCTTAAGCCGTATGGAAGAGAAAGCTCTTCAATTAGAGGCTGAAGCAGAAGCAAGTGGCGAAGTTTATAAAAAAGAAAAGTCATTAGATGATGAATTCGCAAGCTTAAATAAAAATTCTGCTGTTGACGATGAATTAGCTCGTATTATGAAGCAGTATGAGAAATAATATAGAATAGACAAAGAAACCGACATGTCTGAAGAGAATTCATGTCGGTTTTCTATTACTTTTTAGAGGAGGTTTTGCAATGACATGGACAAATGTGTTAGCCATGCTTGTATGGACTGGAGCAAGTGCAGTACTTTTATTTGCAATTATGTGGGTTGATTCAATTTTTACTAAATACAATGATTTAAAAGAGATAAAGAATGGGAATACAGCTGTAACAACTCGTTTCGTTATGAAATTATTCGCGCAAGGGTACATTTTATCTCAATCCATAACGAAAGCAAACGACTTATGGCAAGCACTACTTGCATCAGCAGTTTCTTTCGTTATTTTATTAGTGGTAGAAATGTTTATCGAATTTGTGTTAAAGAAAATGTCCGGTTTAGATTTAGAAGAAGGTACGAAAGAAGGCAGTGTTGCGCATGCGATGTTGGCCGGATCATTACATATAGTTGGTGCACTTATTTTAGGTGCTTGTTTATAAAGAGAGAAGGAGGGGTAAATCATGAGTTTATTTAAACGAATTAAAAATATAATGAAGAGCCCAGAACCGCCGAAACCGGAGAAGAGTTTGTTAACGTTAGCTCCTGGCGATATGATTGAAGTTTCATTAGTCATGTACGAATTAACTGGAAAAACGAGTATGCATTCTCGTAAAGAAATTGTTTTAACACTGCAAGACGGGAAAGATATTCGTTATTTAAAAATTGAAGACCGTGAAAATACGTATTACAAATTATATACACCAATTGATGGTCGTTTAGATTCGATTGATGAAATTCCGACAACAATTGAAATGGATGATACGGAGTACCATATGGAAGAGCAATATAACGGACGTGTTGTTGTGATGGGAAAAACACCATTCTCTGCTTCAGAAGAACAGCACGTATGGGAATTCCAATCAGATAATCGAAAATTATTACGTATTGAATGGCAAAATGGTCGCACAATGATGTATGAGGGAGAAGCAATTATTCCTGCTGATGTACAAATTATAAGAGCAACGTAAGGGGGCGTAATCATGTCAAACCGATTGTTTACCATGATTAAATCGTTCGTAATCCCTATACTTGCTATCGTTCTATTACTTGTTGTTGCTGGATATGCCTTATCAGGTTGTCAAGGCGGACAGACAAAGTCGATTCAAGACCGTTATCCACTAGAATCTGTCGCAAAAGAAGGTAAACAAGAATCTTACGTGTATAGGGCCGCCAATCGGTCAGTTCCTGAAGTCGCAAAGGAACTCATTAATGAAAGAGAACCGAAGCAAGCATCTAAAGAAGACGAAAATCAAATGTTCCTCGTTTATTCTGATAAGATTTATAACCTGCAAAAGGATAAAGAGAAACCTTCTGATACGTTAATTGAAATAAGTAATAAAGAATTTGTCCGTCAAAATTATCAACCATCCTTCCTGCAAGGATATATTATGGGAAGTATTTTAAACGATATATTCGGTTCACGAAAATCATCATACGGTGATTATCGCGGATATAATGACAGACAAAATCATAAACCGGTTATTCCAGAGAGACCGCCTACGAAAGAAGAAAAGAAAACCCCGCCTCCAATTACGAAGGAAGGGGAAGGATCTATCATTAAGCGAGGCGATAATGTAGATTCGAAACCTTCCGTAGGAGATACAGGAAGTATTACGAAAAAAGGAAGTAGTACGCCTCCGCCTTCTACTGGAAGCAAAGGAAAAATTACAAAAACACCAGGTGGCTCGAGCGGATCAGATGTGAAGCCGAAATCATCTATTAAAACGCCGCCAAGGAATACATCTCCTCCGAAAACGAGGGTCGGTGGTTCAGGAAAAATTACGAAGAGAAGATAGTTATAGAGACCGGAAAGTAGCATGTGCTTTTCGGTCTTTTTATTATGGGAATTAATTCCTTTTAGCTGGTGCAATTAAGTTATAAGGGGGAGATTAGTATGACTATATATAAAAGGTTTAGTTTGATTATGTTCCTCGTCTTATTCCTCAGTTTGCTTATTAGCACAACGATGAAATTTCACTTTGTAGTAGGTATTCTATGGATACTATGTACATGTACTCTTTTTCTATATGTTCCGCTGCGCTTTCAACATGAAGTGCCTGCCTTTCAAAAATATGTAGCATGGATTAAGAGAGGAAGAAGATGGGGAGAGTAAAATTATATCAGCGATTATTAGAATATATCGACCGCAACTTAATAATAAGAAGAGGGTGTGCCAAATTGTTGGCACACCCTCTTTATTCATAATGATTAATGAATATCACGTTTCTTAAAGTTACCGCCTTTTACTTCTGCTACGTCATAAACTGTAATAAAGGCATTTGGATCGATTTCATTAATCAAGTCTTTCATTTTACTTTCTTCTAAACGGTTAATTACACAAGAAATTTCTTTGAATTTCTCTCTTGAATAACCACCATAGACTTCATTGTATGTTGCGCTTCGGCCTAAACGATCGCGAATTGTTTCTACCATTAATTCAGGTTCTTTCGTAATGATTTTAAATGTTTTCGAACCACTTAAACCAACTTCAACGATATGAATCACTTTAGAAGCGATAAAGTAAGCAATTGCCGAAAGGATAGCTCCTTGAAGACCGAATACTGTTGATACGAAAATAAATACGAACATGTTTAAGAATAAAATAAGGTCACTTGTTCCAAAAGGTAACTTACGAGAAAGTAATACAGCTAGCATATCGATTCCATCTAATGCGCCGCCGTTACGTAATGCTAGTCCCATACCGAAACCGATAATAATACCACCAACAACTGTAACGAGTAGTGTATCGCCTTCAATAATAGTAGGTATTCCGTGCATAACAACGGTACCTATTGCTAATGAAGCAATCCCGATAATAGAATAAATTGCAAAGCTTTTACCTATTTGTTTATATCCTAACCAAACGAAAGGAATGTTAATAACTGCGATTAGAGCTCCTAATGGCAATCCAAATAATCTTGAACTAACGATACTTAAACCAGTCACACCACCGTCTGATACGTTATTTGGAATTAATACCGCTTCTAATCCGTATGCTGTGATAAATGCCCCAATAATAATCATCAAAGCTTTTGAAGCGATTTTTAGCTTATTGGGCTTGTTTTTGATAATTTTCTCCATGTAATTTCCTCGTTTCAAACTAGTTTCTTATTTGTTACGTAATTCACACCTAAATTTCATTTTAACATTTAATTTGAAAAATTTCTCCTTTAATGGATGTATGCAGGGAATATTATCACCATATTATCTTTAAAATATTTTTGAAATGAGTATAAGAAATCCCATCCTTTCAAAGGATGGGAGGTTATTAAGAAATGATAAAACTAAGCACGGATAGGAATAAAGAAAATCCTAAAATAGCTCCGCAAACTTTCATATGACGTTTACGTCCCATCACAACGATTGCGACATACTCACGAATCATTGCATTAGGCCAGTAATAAAATGCAGTTTTTGATCCGATTCCTTGGCTATTAAGCCCCGCTTGTCTTGCATATATACCAGCGCGGAAAAGATGGAAATTATTCGTTGTAAAAATACTTCTATACTTACCTTCAGGTTTTAAAGACTCCATAATTTCTTTAGAGAACGACATATTTTGATATGTGTTTACAGAGCGATTTTCTTGCACTGTATGTTCAAGCGGAATACCTTTTTCAACAGCGTACTTTTGCATCGCTTCCGCTTCTGGAAGACCTTCATCTGGACCTTGTCCACCAGAGAAAATGATTGTTGGTGGTGTATTCACAGCGGCTTGTTTCCAGTAAAAGTCGATTGCTTTATTAATACGACTTGCAAGTAAAGGTGGTACTTTATCATTAATTAAGCCACTACCAAGAACGATGATGAAATCTTGATTACGTCTTGGTCTGTTGAATTGGTATAGAAAATAAGCACTTAAAAAGTTAGATAAGTGTATAAAGAAATATACGGTTATAAGGGAAATACCTGCAAAAATAGGCTCTAAATGTGATGAGACCAAACTTGCTGGATTTATGATAGGAAGTAACATAAAGAATAATATCCCTAAAGCAGCAAGGAGTGTTAAACAGTTAGTGAAACGTCGTCCTTCTCGCTTCATTAAAATTCTAGCATTAAGAAATAACCCAAACATTAAGGCAATAATACCGAAAGGAAGCATAATGAGAAGTGCTAAAATGGGTAAAATTATAATATAGCGTAAGACATCACTACTTGAATTCACAGATATAATTACACAAAAAAGAAGGAAAAAACAGATAAAGGTATTAAATAAAAAGCCGTTTATTATTTTTCGTGGATCTTTTAAATAGGAGATAAGAAAAATAATAAACAATATAAGAGGAATAATTCCGAAATACAGCATAAATATAGTACACCTCGACTTGTATAAGAATTTGACATACCTTTTATATTACATGATTTTATAAGTGAAAATGAAAGAAAAAGGATTTTGAATTTTCTCAATAAAATGTATGGATACATATGTTAAAATGTATGTAAGGCGATATATTAAAAGTAAAATGGTTGAAAAGGCACTCTATGGAGTGTCTTTTCTTTTTTTCATGTAATTATGCATATTATATTTATTTTCAAGTGAAGAGGATTAAAATATAAGTGATAGGCAGACTATATAAAGCAGAATTTCTTACAAACATTTCCCTCTACTTTTTGTATCTAACAATCGTATAACAATAAATAATTCTGTTTTATAGCGTCTGTTTATGAAAGGTGCCCTCTTTGAAGGCACCTTTTTATTGTTTCATGTAGATACTTTTCACTGTTGATATAGTGGAAAGTATCTATACTAAACATTAGCAATCTTCCGTATAAACATTATCAATTTACTATATATTCCAGTGGTGTTAACCTACATATGAAAGGCTTTCTTTTTCAAAATATTACCCCTAATAAATTTTTGAAGAAGTCAACTGTCTCCAAAATTGCCATTCATGCTTAGCAAAAAAGAATCCAATTGGATTCTTTTTTGTGTTCGACATAATGTGACAAAAATATATTTAATTAATTTATTATATTGTTATACGGTTATTGTAGTAAAGAGAAGGAGACTTAAGTATGGGATTTAAAAAATTAATTTTAACAGGTGCAATTGTTGCAACTACAGCATTTACTTCAATTGGAACAGCGCAAGCAAGCGCAGATTTTAAAGATGTTCCTAACAATCATTGGTCTTATAAAGCAATTTTAGATTTAACAAGTAAAAATATTGTTAGTGGGTACGGAAATGGAATTTTTGGGTTTGGTGATGATGTGACTCGTGAGCAAGTTGCTAGACTTATGTATCTTCAGCTAAAGCCGGAATCGAAAGAGAATTACAATAATCCGTATAATGATATTAATGATCATTCAACAAATTTTAAAAAGGAAATTTTAGCATTAATAGAAATGGGGATTTTTGCAGGGGATGAAAAAGGAAACTTTAGACCAAAAGCTTCTTTGACTCGTGAAGAAATGGCTCAAGTATTAACAAATGCATATAAATTAGTGGCAAAATCAGAGCATGCATTTGTAGATGTAGATAGAAAATCATGGTCGAATAAAGCGATTAGCGCTGTGCAATCTAATAAAATTTCCGCGGGAACAGGCGATAATATGTTTTCACCTAAGATGAATGTGACCCGTGAACAATATGTACAGTTCTTATATAATGCGACATTACCATATGAGGAAAGACCAGGAGTAAATCAAGAGCCAAAGCGCTGTGCTAATTGTAAAGAAGCAAACGATGCTGGATTTTATGATATTACAAGAGATAGTCCGTACTATGGTAAGCATTTAGATCGTGATGGCGATAGAATTGCTTGAGAGAGAGAGAAGAGCGGTAAATAAAAAAGCACTCACCCTGAGTGCTTTTTCTTATGGAAACATGCTATTTTTTTAGGCGATTCTCATAAACTAAAAGTAAGGAAATGAAAGTAGGTGACAAAATGCCGTCAGTTGTGGAAGGGGTTATTATTGAAAACTGCAATGGAACGATTAATTTAGGAGATAAATATAACGTGCAGCCGATTGAAAAAACGAAAGCTTATAATGGATCAGGATCATCGAATACAGGAAAAAAAGTACAAACATTTAGTGGTATTAGTACAGCAGATGTAATGGATAGCGATGTGTATGATCAAGTCATTCAATCCACGTTATAATTTTTATATGCAAAATTGCATAAAGTAACATGTTTGTTGTGTGTTACACTTTAGCTGTGAGCTGTTAATGATTCTTCTTTATTATAGTTGTTAGATTAGAAATATAACATCTTATCGAAAATCATACGTACAAAAAAGGCACTTCAAACGAAGTGTCTTTTTTTATTTTAGTGATACCCTTTAGCAGAGTCTTTATGAATTTTATTTTTAAAGATACTGTAGCTCCAAAGTTGATATCCAATAACAATTGGTACCATAACCATTGCAACGAAGAACATAATTTTTAAGTTTAATTGACTACCAGCTGCGTTGTATAACGTTGTACTATAAGCATCGTTAATACGTGACGGTAACATTCTTGGGAACATGCCTGCAAAGCCAGTTGTCATAAACATTGCGATTGTTAAGCAAACGAATGTGAATGCAAGACCGATTTTATGTTTGTACACCATAATAAGTGCGAGTACACTCATTAACATGGCAAGTACTGGCAGAATGAATAGTACAGGATATTCTGTGAAGTTTTGGAATAAATTTGTACGATTTGCAGTTGCTACATAGAAGATAGCTAAAATGATAGCAGCAGCCATTGAAAATGGTCTTGCAATTTTATAAGCACGATCAGATACTTCACCAGTCGTTTTAATCATAACCCAAAGGGCGCCAGATACGACGAATATAGCAGTGAAGAACAGACCACCTAAAATACCATAATGATTTAGTAAGCTTAGTAAATTTCCTTCATAGCCATTTTTTCCGATTTGTAGTCCGTAATAAAGGTTAGCGAACGTAACACCGAATAAGAAGGCGATTAGGAAACTACCAATTGTAAATGCCCATTTACAAGTTTTTTGCCAAATTGGTGAATCGTCTTTATGCATAAATTCAAGTCCGGCAGCACGAGCAAACAGTGCGAGTAATACTAAAAATAGTGGTGTATATAGGTAACTAAACATATTTGCATATGTGACTGGGAAGGCAGCAAATGTTGCGCCACCAGCTGTAATTAACCATACTTCATTACCACCCCAGAATGGGCCGATTGCTTCTTGTAATTGATTTCGTTCTTGTCGGTCTTTCGCAACGAAAGGAAAAATCATTCCGTTACCAAGTGCATACCCATCAAGAATGAAGTAAACTGTCCAAATCACGCCCCATAAACCAAACCAGATGATTGCAAGCATATCATGAGACATGAGCTGCACCTCCCTCAGTAGCAGGTTCTTCTAATGCTGCTGGTCCTTTTTTCGCGAACTTTAGCATTAAGTATACATCTGCGATTAAAAGTAATGTGTAGAACAAGATTAAACTAATTAATGAGAACCAAATTTGTGGAACAGATATAGGTGATACAGATTCTGCTGTACGCATTAGTTTATAAACTGTCCATGGTTGGCGACCTACTTCGGCAACAATCCAACCAGCGTTAATTGCGATATATGGTAGTAAGACAGACCATATTGTAATTTTTAAATAACGTTTTGAGTTTTCTAGTTTTCCTTTTCGGTTTAAATAGAAGCCATACCAAGTTAATGCCATAAAGAACATACCAAGTGCAACCATTAAGCGGAAGCTATAGTACACGAGGTTAACATTTGGACGTTCATCTTTCGGGATATCTTTTAAACCAACAATTTCGCCATTAAATGAGTTTGTATAAAAGAAACTCCCTAGTTTCGGAATAGTAAGGAATTCAAAGTTCTTTTCGTTTTTTACATCAGGAATTTGAACAATCGAGAAGCCTTGTCCTTTTCCAGTTTCCCAAACAGCTTCCATCGCAGCACCTTTTGCTGGTTGATATTTAGCTGCTGATACACCAGACTGATGCCCCATAAACGGTGTAACAGTTGCAGCGAATAAACCTAACATTAAGCCAAACTTAAATGATTTTTTGAAGAACTCCACTTCATTTTTACGTAATAAATGATAAGCACTAATTGCCATAACGAAGAAAGCACCAACAATATAACAACCAATTACAGTATGGAAGAACATGTTCCACGCATATGGATTTGTCACAAGTGCCCAGAAATCATTTAGTTCAGCGCGGCCGTTACGTACGACGTAGCCAACAGGGTTTTGCATAAAACCGTTTGCTGTAATAATCCAAAGGGCGGAAATATTTGTTCCAAGTGCAACCATCCACATACAGAAGGCACGGAACTTTGGTGAAATTTTGTCTTTACCGAATAACCATATTCCCATGAAAGTAGATTCTAAGAAGAAGGCAACGAGTGCTTCGATTGCGAGAGGTGATCCGAAAATATCTCCCATATATTTGGAGTACTCAGACCAGTTTGTTCCAAATTGGAATTCCATCGTAATCCCAGTTATAATCCCCATTACGAAGTTAATTGTAAATAATTTACCCCAGAAATTTGCCATTTTACGGTATGTTGGATTCAATGTGCGGGCGTATTGAGTTTCCATACATGCTACTAAAATAACAAGTCCGATTGTCAAAGGTACAAATAAAAAGTGATAAAAAATAGTAATTGCAAATTGAAAACGACTCAGTAACAGAACGTCGGACATAATGAATATTCACTCCTTTTTTACATTATCTACAATCAGTTTATAGTGAAAATACGTTTTAAATAGGAGGGACTTGTTACAAAGGTGTGTGTATATTTTGAAAGAATTATGTCGGTTATCTGAAAATATCTTATTTTCACTATAAAGTAATATCCTTTTTGAGGTTTTTAAATTTTGGTACACTATATAAGTAATGTAAATGAGAGAAAAGAGGGTTCTTTACTATGAAGTCATTAGAAGAGATTTTACAATACAATGAAAAATTCGTTGAAGAAAAAAAATACGAAGAGTACGAAACAGGTAAATTTCCAAACAAAAAGATGGTAATTATCTCTTGTATGGATACTCGTCTTGTTGAATTATTACCGAAAGCGATGAATATGCGTAACGGTGATGTGAAAATTATTAAAGTAGCAGGCGCTGTTATTTCACATCCGTTTGGGAGTATTATGCGTAGCATTTTAGTTGCTGTATATGAACTTGGTGCTGATGAAGTTTGTGTAGTTGGTCACCACGATTGTGGTATGGCAAAAATTGAAGCAAGCAGTACAATTGAGAAGATGAAAGAGCGCGGTATAACAGAAGAGAAATTAGATACACTTCGTTATTCTGGAATCGATTTAGAAAGATTCCTACAAGGATTCTCTAGTGTAGAAGAAAGTGTAGAACATAGCGTATCAATACTTCGCAACCATCCATTACTTCCTGAAGAAGTACCTGTTCACGGTCTTGTTATAGATCCTGACACAGGAAAATTAGATCTAGTTGTGAATGGTTACGACAATTAAGAATTTACTTTGTCATCCTTTTTATCTGGGACAGGATCAAATCCTCCCGGGTGGAAAGGGTGACATTTTAATATACGCTTACATGTAAGCCAAAATCCTTTCAGAGCACCATGTTTTTGAAATGCTTCTAATCCATAATGAGAGCAAGTTGGGTAAAAGCGGCACGTTGGTGGTGTCATTGGAGAAATGAATTTTTGATAAAACCGTATAATGCCAATAAAAATCTGTTTCATAATGGTCTCCTTTTCAGCATAGTCTTAAAGTATTATAGCACGACTGTACATAATACTTTACTAATGTTGATTTCCGTTATATCATATTGGATATAACGGAATTAAATTAAAAGCGGGAGAGATGTTGTATGCCATCAGTAGAAAGCTTTGAATTAGATCATACGATTGTAAAGGCGCCTTATGTAAGACATTGCGGAGTTCACAACGTAGGTAGTGACGGTATTGTAAATAAATTCGATATTCGTTTTTGCCAACCGAATAAACAAGCAATGAAACCAGATGTTATTCATACGTTAGAACATTTATTAGCATTCAATTTACGTAAATATATTGATCGTTATCCGCATTTTGATATTATCGATATTTCACCAATGGGCTGCCAAACAGGATATTATCTTGTAGTAAGCGGAACACCAACAGTTCGAGAAATTATTGATTTATTAGAACTGACATTAAAAGATGCGGTTCAAATTACAGAAATTCCAGCTGCAAATGAAACGCAATGTGGCCAAGCGAAGCTTCACGACTTAGAAGGAGCACAACGCTTAATGAACTTCTGGTTAAGCCAAGATAAAGATGAACTTGAGAAAGTATTTGGATAGAAAGAAAAACTGCCTGTGAAAGGGCAGTTTTTTTATTTGTAGAAATGTATGGTATGAAGAGTATTGACTTTAACGTATACGTCAAAGTTTATAGTAGGGATAAATAAAGTAAGTAAAGGGAGGAAATGATGGATAAGTATAGCATTGGCGAAATTTCAAAAGAAACGAATGTAACGACGAGAACACTTAGATATTATGAGGAAATTGGATTGTTAAGACCGTCTTATGTTGCTGATTCAGGATATCGTTACTATTCAAAAGATGATGTAATTACATTGCAGCAAATCACAACTTTTAAAAAGCTTGGTTTTAAGCTTTCAGAAATAAAAGAAGTATTAAAAGAAGAAAAGGGGATTTCAGAAGAAGGAAGATGGAAAAATGCGATTCAAAATGAAATTCAAACAATACAAGGGGAAGTAAAAAGATTACAGGATTTAGAAAAGCTACTATATACAGCATTTCATTCCATTGAATTAACAGGAGAGCTTAGAACAGAAGATTTAATGTTATTTATAAAATCAGTACAGGGAATTGATCAGAGGGAGAAATTTTGGAAAAGATATTTTAATGAGGAAGAGCAGCAGATTATTCAGGGCTTACCAACATTTGAAGAAAACGATAAAAGAACGAAAGAGTGGCTGCAAGTATTAAGAGAAATTCGCGAGCGTATAAATGAACCAGTAGATTCACCAGAAGTTCAACAATTGGCGGAAAAAGTAGTGACTTTTTCCATGCATATATTTCAAGAAGATGAACAATTAATAAATAAGTATTGGGAATTAATTAGACCTGAAGAGGGGGAGATTGCAAAAGTATATGGACTTGATTCGGAAACAATGAAATATATAGATGAAATGGTAGATTATTATTTGAAAAAGGAGGAAGATAAATGACAGCTATGCAAAAAGAGAAGCTATATGGAAAGGGGCACGCACGATTAGAGCGGCAATACTTTTATAAACATGTGGGCATTTTCATTCTTGCGCAGCTTTTATTTATTTTTCTAATAGGGCTTGTACCAGCTCAAGAGTTACCAAGTGGATCTTATATTCTTCATATGAAAGAATGAATTTTGAATAAACAAATAGGCTTTTATAAAAATGAAACTGTTAATACCATTATCAGTGTTTGGACATCGGTGCTCATTATTCATTTTATATGGGCGATGTCGTATATCTTTTTTCCGAAAAAGAAACGTAGTTCGCTAAAGCAAGAAACACGACAAGAGGTAAAAGAAGGAGTGGAAAAGAAAAAGGAGATTAGTACAAATAGGGCGTGGCTGTATTTAGTATTTGGAGGCTTAATCGAAATATATTGGGCAACAGGATTAAAAACAAATTCGATGAGCATTTTGACACTTATTGCAATTTTAGTTAGTTTTCATCTATTAATTGAAGCAACTAAAAGAATCCCAATTGGAACGGCATATGCAGTATTTACTGGAATTGGGACAGTGGGAACGATAGTAGTAGATATTTTATATTTTAAAGAGCCATTTTCGTTTATTAAAATTTTCCTTGTTTGTTTTTTAGCACTATTTATTATCGGATTGAAATTTAGTGGCGACAAGGAAGAGGTGAAATAAAATGGCGTGGATGTATTTAATTATAGCTGGGCTTTTTGAAATTGTCGGTGTAATTGGGATAAAGAAAGTAGCAAAAGATAATAATTGGACGAATAATATTATTTTAATAGGTGGATTTATTATTAGTTTTCAATTTTTAACGATGGCGCTCCAAGAAATTCAGTTATCAATTGCATATGCAGTTTGGACTGGAATTGGGACGCTCGGGGCAGCAGTTGTCGGTATTTTATTTTTTCAAGAGCCGAAAAATGCTTTTCGGATTATTTGTATCGTTGGAATTATGGGGACGATTATTGGGTTGAAAATGGTGAGTTAAAGAAGAGCAAAACATGCTCTTCTTTTTTATGAAAGTATACTAGACACCCCAACATATAAAACAAAGGCAGAACCGAGAAAATAAACAAATGCTTTTGCTTTTTGCCGCTCTTTTATTTCATCGATTCCAAAAAGGATAAACATAATACTCAAAAGGATAAAAACGTATGGTAAAAGCATAGAGAGGTTTGCGAAGAAGCTGAATAGGGCGAGAATAAGAGCGATAGTAGCTATTATAATTCGAATGTTTTTTAACATATAATCCTCCTTTAAAAGAACATTATAAATGGAATAACAAAAACAATCGTAAAAAGACTTAAACCGATGCTAATAGTTCCAATTTGTTTTTGCTGTTTTTGAATCGTCTCAATTCCTACTAAAATGCCATATAAACTAAAGAGGAACAAAATGATAGGTGAAAAGATTTGAAAGTTCATTGTAAAGGTGCTGTATAAGCATAAGATTAAAGTAATAAAAACGATGATGAGTTGTATTTGTCTAATATGCATTTTAGCCCTCCTTAGTAGAAAGAGAAGTTACCGAGAGAAAATAATAACAATAGCAACGATTAAAGTGAATACGCCAGAAAAGAAGGAGAGTGTACTATGTACTTTCTTTTGTTTCTGTTTTTCTTCTGCGCTCATGATGAAGGTCATAACAGATAAGGCGATGAACATATAAGGCATTGTAACAAGTGCGTTTGTCAACATTCCGGATAAAGCGAGAGCGATGACGATAAGAGCCGATACAATTCGTAATATTTTTAGCATACAAATCTCCACCTTTTAAATAGATTATTTACCGAAATATTTCTGAGAAGCCAAGCAGTAAAGCACCAGCTCCAACCATGAAAGCAAGTATGCTGCTAGATTGTTTCTGTTTTTTTATTTCCTCTAAACCTATAGTGAAAGCCATAGCCCCTAAGAAAATGAACATGTAAGGCATAATGTCTCTGTTACCGCTAATAAATCCATAGATTGCTATAGATAAGGCGATAAGTGCAAAAGTAATTCGAACGCCTTTTAACATAAAAGCCCTCCTTCTAGTTTATGTAGGTAATGATGAGAACAATCTAAATGAAAGCACCTGCAACAATACAAATAAATCTAGTTCCTGAATCCTTTTTCCTTATTTGTTCAATGGTAATAAGAAACAGTAAAACTCCTAATAGAGATTGTGAAAGTGGTAGAAAGTTATGTTGACCTGCCAGTAAACGAATACTGAATATGATGTGGGCTAAAATAAGTAGTATATGAAGCGTATTATGAATTCTTCTTGCTGTTTTTTGTATAAGGGTTATCTTCTGGCTTATCAACAGAATGTTTATAAGCGTAGCCTTTATTAATCGTCATGACGGAGAGTACTAGTATGACTAGGACGATTATAATACCGATAATTAATATTTTGAACATGGAATCCCTCCTTTTCTTTATTTTACATAATTTTGTAATTGATGAAAACAATAGAAATTAAAAGGATGAAAGAAGGGTGTTACATGGAGACGAAAAAAACATATTATATATCAATAGGAAACGGTCAAATTTCACAAGTGAAGACGGCGGATACGTATAATTTTGAGATTTCCGCAAGTGATGAGGAAATTACGGAGTTAAGAGAGTATTTTGATCAAGCATATGTAGAGGATTTAGGTTCATTTGTACGTTCTCACGTTCCATTTGTTGAGTATCATCACGATTCGAATAATGACCGATATGATGAACAACTACAAAAAGCATATAAAATGATTTACGATTTAGGTAATCATGAGACGAAAGAATTAGTCGCGCAAATGGGAATAATCAATGGATTGTAATTGGATAATATTATGCAGAAAAGCGAGAATATGCTACAATTTGTGGTAGGAAAAACTTGTAACCATCAATAGGGGAGTAATGGCATGTACAAATTTAAAGATTATTACCACAATACTGTACAATTATCGTTTGAACGTTATCCATTTTCTCCTGAGCCAAAGCATGTTTGGGTTGTATGCCGGTACGGGGATCAATGGTTATTAACGCATCATTTACGTCGCGGTCTTGAATTTCCAGGTGGTAAAGTAGAATTAGGGGAAACACCGGAAGAAGCGGCAGTTCGAGAGGTTCATGAAGAAACCGGCGGCATAGTTTCTGATTTAACTTACTTAGGACAATATAAAGTATCTGGAAAAGACAAAATAATCATTAAAAACATTTATTTTGCAACAATTAGTGCGGTAGAAGAACATACGCATTACGAAGAAACGAAAGGATCTGTTTTATTAACAGACATTCCTGATAACATTAAAACGGATAGAAAATTTAGCTTTATAATGCGTGACGATGTACTGGCGCGCACGATGAAACATATAGAAGAAATCGGCTGTTTTACGAAGTAAAGTGGCCGGTTTCTTTTTTTTGTGTGTAAGAATAAATGTAAATATATCTTTACATTATTTTGGGTATATTATACAATTTTGTAAAGATATATTTACATTTTAGGAGGGGAAGATGGATAAAAGAAAAGAAACGACTGTTACTGTTTCGATGGGGAAATTAAATTTCTATTCATGTTGTATAGCATTTGCTCTGGCGATTGGAGTTAGTTTTTTACATTCACTTCTTTCAGGTGAGTTTCAAATTGAAATTACGTTACCAACCTTGTTTCTTTTTATTATCGCAATGATTGTTCTTGTTTGTATTCATGAAGCGATACATTTAATAGGGTTTCGCTATATCGGTGATGTTCCGTGGAGTGAACTAAAATGGGGTGTTAATTGGAAATTAGGTGTTGCATATGCTCATTCTAAACAGGCGATTACAGTAAAGCAAATGAAGAAAGTGTTAATGCTGCCGTTTTTACCAACTGGAATTTTGCCAATTGTAATTGGGTTAGCTACGAACGTGCAATCCATCTCATTTTTAGGGATTTTACTAACAGCAGGTTGTATAGGTGACATTGCCCTATATCAAAAAGTATCAAAGTTTCCAGAGGATGCGCAAGTTAAAGATCATCCGAGTAAACCGCAGTTTACAGTATATGAATAATAAAGGAAGGGGAGGCGCTAGAGTAGCGACCTCCTCTTGTTGTTGTCACTTTTTTTCGGTAAGTCGATATATTGCAAAAATCGCTGATGTAATTTATTTACTATTATTTTGTTTTCAGCTCTATCTCTACAAACGAAAGCACCTCCAACAAATCATTCACTACACGTGGATGTTCAAAGTCACTCCAAAACAAATCTCTCTTCCACACACCAAGAATCCCTACTCGTTCAGAACCAAGCACATCGTTTTCTGGATGATCTCCAACGTAAAGACACTCTGCGGCCTTAACGTCTAGCTTTTGCAAAGCTCGTTCGAAAATTTCAGGATGTGGTTTTTTAATCCCTTCCGCTTCTGAAACGAGAATTGTATTTGTATACGTATGTATGTTTAGTGCACGAAGATTGTTCATTTGAAAGTCAGTAAAGCCGTTTGTAATAATGCCAATTTTAATATTTTGCTGTGTTAAACGTTGGAGTAATTCATGCATATTTTGGAAAGGGATACAATGATGTTGAAAATTTGTAATGTAGTCGTGCAGCAGTTGCTCTGGTGTTAAAGTGGTAATGTTGTATTCGCAAAGGAGAGTAGCATATACTTTATCTTTCCACGTATAGCCATTATTATCTAGCTCAAGAAATCGAGAACAATAATCTGATTTTTCTATGTTCATTAAGTGAGAGGCAAAGCGATTATATTGATCATGAATAAATTGTTCTAGAGATTGGGGCCGATCTAATAGTGTTCCATCTAAGTCGAATAAGATTGCTCGAATCATGGGAAACCTCCTTACAGTTTGTATAATTAATTATCGCATATTCGTTAAAAAATGATTATGATATTTTTGTAGAATGGAACGACGGAGGTTTATATGAAGGAACTGTATGGCAAGTTAGTAGGGGTGATCGTCGCAATTGGTTTAATAGCAGGATGCGATAGTTCTATGAAGAGTGTGAAGGAAAAAGAAGTTTGTAAAACAGAAGAAGAATGCGTGGAAATAGGAGATAATAAACTTCAAAAAGTATATGAAAAAATAGATGGATTATCTGAGCTTGAAGCAGTAGAAGATTATGATATAGAAGAGCATGAAAATGCGGATATGAAAGGGGCAGAGCAGAAAAAAGAGGATGACGAAAATTATTTCTTTTTAGCTTCTTATTATATTGATGGTGATGAAATTGTAGATCCTTATTTTGAAAAAATAGAACGAAAACGTTTAAATAAAGTATTCGCTGAAGATAAAGAAGCGAAAGAAGAGGTGCTACAACAGCGTCAAGATAGAGGGTATCATGAAGACTTATGGGATATGTACCGTACTCTCATTCCAGCTAAATATCGCGGGAATATAACAGAATTTGATTTAATAACGGACGGTTATGACGGCGTTGTTGCCCACGTTATGCCTAGTATGGAGAATCCGAAAGATTGGATTCTTAGCTTAGATACGCTTGATTCTGCGGTAAATATCGATGAAGTGATGAAAACATTAATTCATGAGACGGCTCACGTGTTGACACTCGGGCATAAGCAAATACCAGTAGATGAAAAGTATGTAAAGGATTTTGAAGAAGATAAAGATAATTCAACATACCGAAATGACTGTGGAACTCTTTTCTTACAAGAGGGGTGTGCGAAGGGAAAATCTTATATTAATCAATTTTATAACTCTTTCTGGAAGGACATTGAGCAGGAGTGGACAGAAAAGAAAGTGGAAGAAAGTGAAGAAACTCAAATTGAATTTTTTAAAGAAAAGCATGAGGAGTTTGTATCACAGTATGGAACGACAAATGTAGCGGAAGATATTGCAGATACGTTTACAGCATTTATGTTGCAAGATTCAAAAAAGGTGAAAGAAGGATCGGAGTTAAAGTATAAAAAAATTGCGTTCTTCTATCAGTTCCCTGAGCTTGTAAAAATGAGAGCGGAAGTGTTGTCGGGATTAGATGATATCTCAAAAACGATAGAACAACAAAGCGGACAATAATGAAAGGTATATATTTTAGCCAAGAAAACGTAAAGAATTTTAGTTCTTTGCGTTTTTTATGTTGATAAAATTGAAAATTCTGTCTTTTTTCAAAAAAGAAGAAGGAACTGAAGCTTTAAAAGAGAATTAGTATAAAAATGTCACAAATTAGACACAATTATAATGCGCATATTGTAGGGACTATAAGTTTACTCTCAAGGAGGTAATGAAACGTATGAAAACGATTCTTGCGGTTGCTGGTCTCATTTGGGTAATGTCTCACGGTTTTCCGATTTTTGAAGGAGAGCAAATTCGTAGTGCATTAAATAAAAAGTATGATGATTATCATGTAATAGATCGAAAAGAAAATGTCGTTACAGTACGTGTGAAAGATTGTTTCCATACAGTTACGGTTGCGGATGGAAACGTTACAAATGAAACAAAGATGTGTGATAAAAGGTAAAGAAAGAAGCTGACTATAGTCTATCGTCCTAAGTCAGCTTCTTTTTCGTTTTCCAATTAAAAGTTTTTCAAATGCCTCAACAAACACATACATAAGTGTTGCGAGGACGCAGGTGAGTAGTACGCTCAGTAAGACGAGCGTGAAATTAAACACTTGGAATCCGTAGCTAATTAAGTAGCCAAGACCTTGTTTAGAGACGAGAAGTTCGCCGAATATAACACCGACCCATGATAAACCAACGTTCACTTTTAACGTTGAAATAATTGCTGGGAAGGATGCAGGGAGAACGACTTGCTTATAACATTGCCATTTATTTGCGCCAAAGGTGTCCATCACTTTTATATAGTTAGAATCGACTTCTTGAAATGCGCTGTAAATAACGAGAATGGTAATGATGATGGAAATGATTACCCCCATTGCAATCGACGAAGAAATATTTGGACCGAAGATTACAATAATAATGGGTCCAAGTGCCACTTTTGGCATGGCGTTTAGGACGACGAGATAGGGGTCGAGCACGCGAGCGAGAAGTGGCATCCACCAAAGAAAAGTAGCGATAATAGCGCCGAGCACTGTTCCAAGAATGAAGCCTACTCCTGTTTCAAGTAATGTCGTCCATATGTGAACCCAAAGCGAACCGTCAATCCATTTACTAAGGAAGAGATCCCAAATGCTTGAAGGAGAGCTAAAGAGTAAAGGATCAATCCACTCTTTTTTGCTAGCTATTTCCCATAGTGAAAAGAAAAGAATGAGCAGTAAAAGCTGCAGTGAGCGTGCTAACCATGCGCGCTTGCGTTCTTTTTTCTGAAACTGTTCATGTAGTTGCTTTATATTATCCAATTCGCTCCAGCTCCTTCCATATATCTTGGAAGAGGGATGGGAAGTCGTGATGATGGCGTGATTCTAACGGTGATAAGGAACGGATGCTTTCAGGGACGATAAATGTTTTTGCAATTTTCCCGGGATTCGCTTGTAGTAAATAAATACGATCACTCATCGCAATGGCTTCTTCAATATCATGTGTTACGAGTAGTGACGTTTTCTTATATTTGCGTAGTAAGTTGAAAACGAGATCTTCTAGTTTCAATTTCGTTTGATAATCGAGCGCTGAGAATGGTTCATCTAGCAATAAAATTTTAGGATCGGTCGCTAACGTTCGAACGAGAGCGGCACGTTGACGCATACCGCCGGACAGTTCACGAGGGTATTGCTCTTCTACATCATGTAGGCCGACTTGTTTTAAAAGCTGTAAAGTATGTTCTTTCGTCTGTTCATTGTAAATTTTTCGGGTGTGAAGTCCGAGCATAATATTTTCTTCAATTGTTTTCCAAGGAAACAAGTAATCTTGCTGCAACATGTACCCCATAGATGAAGTTTTCGTTGTAATAGGCTCACCATCTAAAAAGACGATGCCTTCAATTGGATCAAGCAGCCCAGCAATAATGGAGAGGAGTGTCGTTTTGCCGCAACCACTTGGACCGAGTATAGAAATAAATTCGCCTTCTGCCACTTGTAAACTCATGTCTTCGAGAATCAATTTAGCATTCTCTTTTTCGAAAAAGCAGTGAGAAACGTTACGTATTTGTAAAAAACTCATACACTTCGCCTCTATTTCTTAATAATGCTTTCGGCAATTTTTGTATTGACGAGCGCTTCATGTGGAACTTCTTTTTGTAATTCGCCAGCTTCTTTCATAATCGTTTGGAGCTGTTTCCATTCTTCAGCATCTAATAGCGGATTTGTTGCATAAGAATGTTGCTTTTTATAACGTTCAATTACTTTTAATGTAATGTCCTTTGAAGTGTCTTTAAATAACGGAGAAACGGTGTCAGCAATCTCTTCTGGACTATGTGTATCAACCCATTGTTGTGCTTTATAGAGAGCACGTGTGAATTTTTCAGCAGCAGCTTTATCTTTCTTTAAGAAACTTTCTTTTGCCATGAACGTTGTATACGGAACAGTACCAGATTCATTTCCGAATGAAGCGACAATATATCCTTTACCTTCTTTTTCAAATATACTTGCAGTCGGTTCAAAGAGCTGTACAAATTCCCCAGTACCAGATGCAAAGGCACTTGCAATGTTAGCAAATTCGATGTTTTGAATTAAGTTTGTATCTTTGTGGGGATCAATGCCATTTTTCTTTAAAACGTATTCTCCAACCATTTGCGGCATGCCGCCTTTACGTTGTCCTAAAAACGTAACACCTTTTACGTCATTCCAATTAAAAGAGTCTAATTTTTTACGCGAAACTAAAAATGTTCCGTCTGTTTGTGTAAGTTGTGCGAAGTTAATGATAGGGTCTTTTGCACCTTGTTGATGAACGTAAATAGACGTTTCAGAACCGACGAGAGCAATATCAATTCCGCCAGATAATAGGGCGGTCATCGTTTTATCTCCGCCAGCTGTTGTTTGGAGGTCAATATTTAATCCTTCATCTTTAAAAAATCCTTTTTCAATCCCGACATATAACGGGGCGTAGAAGAGAGAATGGGTAACTTCGCCGATGCGAATGTTTTGCGTTTGTTCTTTCGTACCTTCCTTTTTACTACTGCAAGCAGCAAATGTGAAAACAGCTAGTAACATGATGCAAAAAACAGCTATTAATTTTTTCACTATATGACACCTCCTAGAAGTCACTCTACAAGCATGATATGTAGGTAAGTGCCCATATGTGAGTGTAGATAGCAGGAATTTTTTGGGGGATAAAGAAGTACAAATATAAGGGGTGATAAAATGGATTACGAATATGATGATAGCGTACATTTACATCTTGATTATTTCGGAACAGAATGTGATATGGAATCGATTGCTTATAAGCGGAGGAATGAAGACGTGTGGGATGTGTATTTTAATTTTGGGGCATATGGTCTTCAGAAAGATGAGCTTGAGACAGGTAGATTTATGGACGAATATGCTGGTCATTACATTTTTTCTGTACATGCGCGTGATCTTAGCTGGGAATTTGGAAGTGCTCAATTTGAAGAGTGGGTTTTGAGAAATCAAATAGTAGAAAAATCGCTGCAAAAATAGGGAGGAATTTTGTGGTCGATTTTCTTATTTTTTTGTTCATTTTCGTAGTCGGATTTTTTATTATGCAAGTACTCGTTTATCGATTTGCAAAGAAAAACATTCAAAAATATACAAAAATAAAATGGATTCATATGTGGCTAGAGATGAATATGAAAAAAGGACCGAGATTAGATCTTTTTGATTTTGTAGTTATCGTACTTGTATGTATTATATGGAAAGTATGGATGTATTCTCTTGTGTAATAAATATGCCTATATTTGTTAAAATGAAGGAGAATCTGTCATTGTTGATAGGTTCTTTTCTTATGTTAATCATTTTGAACAGCATCATTCATTTATGCTGTTAGAATATAGAGATGAAGAAGCTATATTTTTAAGAAGAAATTAAGGATACGCATGTATAATACAAACACATAGGGAGACTAACTGCATACAAATATGTTATTTTGTATAGGACAACATGTTCGTTGATGCGAGACGAAGGGGTAAAGGAAAGAGGGAATAAATTGCGTTTTAATGTTTTTACACAGCGACGAAGAAGAGATGAATTTCATTTTAGTTTCTCGGCTCAGCAACCGAGACCGAGAAAGAATCTATTAATTTCTATCATTCTTAGTGGAATGTGGGCGATCTGTTTAGAAACGCTATTCTTTGTTATGTTAAGGTCTTTCGAATTTCAGAGAACTAAAGATTTTTTTAATGGGGAAATACCGCTAAGTATACTCATTATTGTTTTGTGGAGTGTACTACTATACATCATTCATTTGAATAAAGGCATTAGTCATAAGCTTAGGCCGACGATTCAAGCTTACATCTTATTATTTTTAATTGCTCATGCAATAAATTGGATATATATTATGATGCAGGAGAATATGAGTCTTGTATCAGTGAATAACTGGGTTTATGAGCGATATGGACAGTATATATTAAGTTTATTATTTATTTATATGGTATATGTTTTTGTGTATAGTTTACTTGGACGAATCTTTTTGAGCGTCACGATAATAAGTTTGGTGCTAATTGTTTTTGGGATTGTGAACCATTTTAAACTCATTTTTAGAGGAGATCCATTCTATCCATCTGATTTCACACAGATTACTCAAATGCAGTCTGTTATACCAATGGTTATGGACTATTTTAGTTGGTGGAATATATTTTTGGGAATATTCGGGATTACCCTGCTTGTATATTTAATTATGTATATACGAAAGCATACTCCAGTTATAAAGCCTAATATAATTACGAGAATTATTTTCATATGTGCTTCTACGTTTATGGTGTATGCATATAGTAATTATCCTAATACATTTATGAGTAATGTATTGCAAAAATATGGGGTAACCTTTGTGGCTTGGAATCAAAATATAAACTATGCTGATAATGGTTTTGTTTTAGGATTTGTCAGTAACTTAGACACGACTGTCATTGAGAAGCCAGAAGAATATTCAAAAGAAACTATGCTACAAATTTCAAATAATATAAAGAAACAATATGGAAGCAATGTAGGGAAAAAAGAAAAGACCGAGAAGCCAAATATTATATTTTTCATGAGTGAAGCTTTTTGGGATCCAACAAAGCTAATGAATCTGTCATTTAGCGAGGATCCGGTGCCGAATTTACATCACTATATTGAGAATTTTCCGGGTGGACAAACAGTATCTCCTGTATTCGGGGGAAACACAGCGAATACAGAATTTGAAGCGTTAACGAGCTATTCAATGAGCTTTTTAAAGCAAGGTTCTATACCATATCAACAAGCGGTGACAGGGCAGAGAGAAATTCCGTCTATCGCAAGTGAATTGAAAAAACATGGATATTACACGAATGCAATTCATGCTTATGGAAGATCATTTTATAAGCGGGATGATGTATATAATGTTTTAGGAATTGATAATTTCAATGCAGAAGATACAATGAACAACGTAGAGGTAGATGGGGATTATATTAGCGATGTATCTATTAGCAAAGAAATAATAGAGGAATTGAATAAGAGAAAGCAACCTACGTTTATTCATGCAGTTACGATGCAAAATCATTTTCCATTCAATCCAGGAAGATTTGAAGAAAAGCAAATAGAAATTAGCGGATTAACAGATGAGGGATCGAAGGCAGAATTAGAAACATATACTGAGGGTGTACGTCGTTCTGATGAGGCTCTAAAATATTTAGTAGAACAAATTCAAGAGCTGGAAAGACCTACTATATTGGTTTTCTTTGGAGATCACTTACCAATATTAGGGGTAAATAAAGCTATCTATGAAGAAGCTGGATATATAGAGAATGAAGAAACTATAAATGAAAGGTTAGCTATGTCAGAAACACCATTGTTAATGTACGCAAATTTCGATTTGCCAAATGACAATTTAGGTTTAGTAAGTCCGATTTATTTTTCTAATCTTGTTTTGGATTATGCAGGGATCAATAAATCACCGTTTTATCAATTTTTATCGGAAATGCATAAAGAAATACCAGTCCTTAAAGATGAGTTAAAGGTTAATAAAGATGGGGAAGAGATAACAGATTTAACAAAGAAACAAAAAGAAATGTTAGAGCAATATAAAATGATCCAATATGATTTACTTGCTGGAAAGCAGTATAGTAAAGATATACTTTTTAAATAGAACAAACAAAAAGAACTTGTATAACGATACAAGTTCTTTTTTTTATAGTATTTAACGGGGTAACCAGACAAGCTGGGTTTAGGGAGTATTACCTGTACATTTAGTATAAATGAAAATGTAATCGTTTTATTTATTGATTTGTGAGAAATATGTGAATTTTAATCTTTTCAAAAAATGCGTTCCAATTGAAGCGATTTGGTATAGATTTTTATGAATGCAAAAACTTTATAAGTTCTTCGTTTAATTCATCCGCTTGATCGATCGGGGAGCCGTGACCACTATTTGTAAGAGGATGTAACTGAGAATTTTTAATCCGCTTTTGCGTAAGTTCAGCGCTTTTGTAAGGGATAAGTTGATCGTGAATACCGTGGAATATTTTTGTTGGGACGTTAATTTTACTTAAATCTTTCGTTACATCTTCATTTGCGGCAGCTTGCAATATTTTGATGAGAGCGTAGGAAGCAGACTGCATGCCGAGATAAGAAAACCATTCTAACGTAGCAGATCCTAAGTTTCTATTGAAAAATGATAAAGATACATCATTTAAAAATTTTGGCATATTGGCATACATTTGATTAATGAGGGTATCTGCTTGTTCTTTTGGGACACCATAGGGAGATTCTTGATTTTTAACGAAAGAGGGAGAAACAGCATCGATTAATACAAGTTTAGAAATACGACGGCCATTGTAGCGGGACATGTACCGAATAGAAAGAGCGCCACCTACTGAAAAACCGACTAATGTAGCATTTTCTACTTGAAGTGCTTCGAGAACAATGGCGATATCGTCTGCTAAACGATCGTATGTGTAACCAGTCCATGGTTTATCAGATTGCCCGTTTCCGCGTATATCCATAGCGATACAGCGGAAACCATGCTGTGGTAAAACATTGAGTTGATATTGGTACATTTGATGATTTAAAGGCCAGCCATGAACGAAAAACACGGTTTTACTACCGGGCCCAGGATTAACGTCTTGCACAAAAATATGCACATCTTTCTCGACGGTAACAAACATAAATTATCCCCCTAACCTATTCATATGCTCTATCCCAAAAGCGTTGTTTCGTCATAGCTTTAATAAATTCATTCGCCAGGAGTGTAGGGTTCTGTTCTATTAAGACACCAGGCTTTCCTTTAATATTTAAAGATTGAATAACAGTAGATCCATTTTGGAAGGCACCGATTGGTTTAAAGTGATTATATGATTCTACGACAAATGAACTCGCTTTATTAAGAAACTGTTCATCGAGGTTTCCTCCAATAAGAAGTAGACCATCATAAAGAAGTGAGGATCCTGTTAAAAAAGTATCATTCACGTCCCAACGTACATTTTGCGTTCCTTGTACAATACCTAATCGTTCGGAAACAATCACTGGCTGCAACCCAACTTGTTTGAATTGATTTAGTATATATTGCGCGTTTTGTCCGTCATATCCATTTGCAACAATGACACCTACTCGTAATGTATTAGGGCTAAATGTCGTATTTGCCATACTGAGTGCTGGCGATGATTTCGTAACGCCCGATTCTTGAATATTTGGGACTTTTGCTCCGATCGCTTCAGCGACTAACGTAGCTAGTTCACTACTAATATGTCCAATCATATTTACGACTTGTTGACGGACTGATTTACTTTTTACTTTTCCTAATTCAAAGGAGAAGGCTTGCATAATATGAACCTTTTCGACGTTACTCATACTATTCCAAAATAAACGTGCTTGAGAGAAATGATCTTTGAAACTGGCGGCTGTTTCTCTCGTTTTATGCCCTGATACAGTGGAAGGATATGTAACGAACCCACCCTTTGTACCAGGTACAGTGTAAGGAGTGTTATTTGCTAAGGAATTATTATGGTAAGCGATTTTTCCTTTATCAATTATATATTTAGAGGCACCATCTCTTTGATTGTTATGAAATGGGCATACTGGACGGTTAATCGGTAATTCTTGATAATTTGTACCGACGCGTGCCAATTGAGTGTCTGTATAAGAAAAGAGCCTACCTTGTAAGAGCGGATCATTGGTGAAATCAATACCACGGACGATACTTCCAGGATGAAGTGCGACTTGTTCCGTTTCAGCGAATACATTATCGACGTTGCAATTTAATGTCATTTTTCCGATGATTTTAACAGGGAAATCTTCTTCAGGCCAAATTTTTGTCGCATCTAATATATCGAAATCGTATTTAAATTCATCCTCTTCTTCTAAAATTTGAATGCCAAGTTCGTACTCAGGATAGTTTCCAGCATTAATATTTTCCCATAAATCACGGCGATGGTAATCTGGATCAGCACCACCTAATTTTTGCGCTTCATCCCAAATTAATGAGTGAATGCCAAGCTTCGGTTTCCAGTGAAATTTTACGAATCGTGACTTTCCATTTTTATTCACTAAGCGAAATGTATGAACGCCAAACCCTTGCATCATTCGAAAACTTCTTGGAATGGCACGATCAGACATAATCCACATCATCATCGCAGCCGATTCTTGGTTATTGGCGATGAAGTCCCAAAATGTATCATGTGCTGTTTGTCCCTGTGGAATCTCATTATGCGGTTCAGGTTTAAGGGCGTGAATAAGATCAGGGAATTTAATGCCATCTTGAATGAAAAAAATAGGAATATTGTTTCCGACTAAATCAAAATTTCCTTCTTCTGTATAAAATTTAACGGCGAACCCTCGTACATCTCGATTTGTTTCATTCGCGCCTTTTGATCCAGCCACTTCAGAGAAGCGAACGAAAAGGGGTGTTTTTTTTGAAGGGTCTTGTAAAAAGTGGGCCATTGTTAGTTCTTCTAAAGATTCATATAGCTCGAAAACACCATGCGCACCGTATCCACGTGCGTGAACGACTCTTTCAGGAATTCGTTCACGGTCAAAATGAGCAAGCTTTTCTCGCATTAGGAAATCCTCTAGAAGGGTAGGACCACGATCACCAGCGGTTAAAGTATTTTCATCATTTGAAATGGTAACACCTGTATTTGTCGTCATTTTCTTTCCTTCATTCTCACGCGTGAAGGATTCCAGTTGTTCTGTTTTTTTATTTTTTTTGCCGTCCACATAAAACACCTCCCATAATATACGTATTATTGTTTATAGCTTTTATGCTTATATAGCCTGAAGACACTCTGCTTTATTGGGATGATTTTCCTCAAATGTTCGATTTATCTTTGTTTGTCTATGAAAATCATTTATTATAATAAATGGTATTCTTCGAGATATTATTTTGAAGGGGTGTTGAAGTGAAAGGAAGTTTTCTATCATATAAAGAAGAAGAAAGGAATGCAAAAATTTTTTTATGGGTGCTATATGTCATTGTTGTTTCATACCAAATTTTCTATGCAATCGTATTAGAAAATAAATCATTAACGGATAGGGGACATAGCATAATATGGCAAGTTATTTGCGGAACTGCAATACTCGGTGTGAATGTATATTTAATAAAAAAAGAGAAAGCGAACCTTGTTAAATATGCATGTGTATTTGCATACATAGGAATAGAAATCGTTAATATACTTTCGTATATGCTTTATAATGAGGCGGCATTTGATGGAGTAAATATAATAGAAATTATTTTCATCTTCTTTGTACCTATATTTTTAAATAAAAAATATTTTGTGTTTGTACTTTCGACAATTGTAGGGAAATATGTTATTTATTTATTTGTATTAAAGGAAGTAAAAGGATTTATGTTCCTCATTATGTATACACTCGTATTAATAGCGGCATACATCATTTTAAATCGATTTATACAATACCTTTCAGCGGTCAAGGAAAGTATTAAGATTGCTAGTGAATCACAAAAATTAGCAGTAATCGGAAAAATGGCAGCGACAGTGGGACATGAAATTAAAAATCCACTTGCTTCATTAAAAGGGTTTACGCAATTACAACGAGAGAAGCATGAGGAGGACCCTATTTACGAACAGATGATATTTGAAATAGAAAATATGAATAATATGATAAGTGAGTTAATGGAAGTTGCTACATGTAAACCTTCTGTTTATAAGAAACATAATATAGGTGAAATTGCATTACAAGCAGTAAAAATTGTTCGCGAAAAAATGAATGAATCTAGCGTCCAGTTTATTTCTAATGTGGAAGAAAAGACGATAGAAGTTGAATGTGATGAGCGGAAAATAAGAGGAGTCTTTCTATATGTCATAAAAAATGCTTTGGAGGCAATGGAGCAAGGTGGCACATTAGAGTTACGGTTAGAAAACAAAGGACAAGATTATGTAATGCTAAGTGTAATTGATAATGGTTACGGTATTAAGAAAGAAAATTTAGCTCGTGTTAAAGAGGCCTTTTATACAACGAAACAAGATAAAATTGGCCTAGGACTTACTGTAGCGAATCGGCTTGTTACTGAGCAGCATCTTGGTGAATTACATATTTCAAGTGAAAGAGATATTGGAACTAGAATAGATATTATGCTCCCGAAGCAACGTGGAAATAATGAAATTCAAGAGGGAGAAAAGCTAGGAGTTACGATATGAATAAAGACGATATATTTAAAAATGAAGAAATGAAGGCACTGAAAATATTTTTAATTTTATTTTTCATTATATTTTTTGTATACGATCTTGCCTACGAATTTATTGTACCTTTAATAGGAGGAGAGCAAGAAGGAGTAGGACAATTTGAAGATGGTTTAGGTTTATGGCTTTATTTTCTAATGGTGATTTTGTTTTGTATTGGAGTATACTTCATGAAATGGAAGAATCCATTTGCAGTGAAATATATTATTCTAATTGGATATAACCTATTAGATTTTATCCATAATTTTATGATTTACTACGGTAGTGATGCTGAGTTTGATGGTGGGAATATAGTAGAAGGATTTTTTATTTTATTTGCCCCACTCTTTGTGAACAAAAGGTATTTTTGGTTAGTTACTGGTATACTTGTTGGGAAATACGCTCTTATAGGAATCATTATTCACTCGTCACTCGTTTTAATCCCGATGGCATTATATAGCGTATTTACTATCATATGCTGGATTATGTTTTTAAGGTTTCAATCTTACGTTCGTACGCTTGAGATGATGGATAAAGAAATACAACAAACAGAAAAGCTAGCAACTGTTGGGAAAATGGCTACAGTTATCGGTTACAAAATTAGAAGACCTCTAGCTAATTTAGATAAATTTGTTAATAAGCAAGCAAATAAATATCCTGAGGATAAAATATATAGTGATATTATGAAACAAGAAGTAGAACGAATTCATACAATCGCTACAGAACTTAGTGGATTTGAGAAATCTAAATCACTAGAATCAGAAGTTCATAATATAGAAGAAATTATCGCTTATGTTATTCGAGTTATGGGAAAGCCTGCTTTAAAGCAAGGAGTGCACATACAAGGTATTTATAGTAAAGACATACCATCGATTACATGCGATGAAAAACGATTAAAGCAAGTATTTTTTAATTTAATTAAAAATGCAATTGAAGCAATGTCAGTTGGCGGAACGATTACGATTAAAGTGACTGTAGAAGATGAAATCATTGTTCAAGTTAAGGATGAAGGTTGCGGTATTCCAAAAGACAAAATTCCGAAGCTAAATGAAGCTTTTTACACAACGAAAGAAACGGGAACAGGTTTAGGTTTAGTAGTTACAGAAAAAATTATTAAAGACCACAACGGTAAAATGAGTTTTGAAAGTGAAGTTGGGGTTGGAACGACTGTGAAGATTGTATTGCCAATGTAATGAAAAAAATTTTAAAAGGGAGATTACTTATTTGAGAGTGATCTCCCTTTTTTATTGTGGATGAGAGTAAGGCATTCTGATAAAGGTAGGCGAGTTAATTATATTAACATAGTGTATATAATTCGAAATCCAAAAAACGGATAAGTTTACAATGATAGTATATACTAAACTTGTCTGTTATTTGTTTTAATTCATTTGTATTTCTATTTGCTGACCCGAATCTCGGGTCTTTTTTTGTTAAATAAATTATTTTTTAGTAAGGGCTATATATCAGTGATTAAAAAAATAGAATATACAGCACTCGCAGTAATTCCAGGGGTAATATAAAGGGATATAGCATCTCCTCTCGAAACTGAGTTTCCAGTTGTAATGCTAGTCCAAGTTACAGTAGCGGGACCTACTGCTGGATTAGGATTAAACACTTGAATTTGTCCTGATACAGTATCCGTTGGTTTAATTGAAAATACTATAGTTCCTGTAATTTTGTCAGTGGTAGTTAAAGTAAGAGTAGATAGGATGTAACTAGAGGTAGGGGCAGTGAGGTTTGTTGGAACATTCCTGCAAATATTAATCGTATAAACAGCAGCAGGTAAGTTATTTACATTTATAGATGCAGCGAAGCCAACTATACTACCGGCTCCAGCAGTGACATATGGAATAACATTGGAGTCAATTCCAGGAGAACCCGCTATACGTTGAAAACCAGCATTTGTTCCTTGAAAAACAATACTTTTCGATGAGGCACTACCGGTGATGCCAGTAGGCCCGGTGATGCCAGTAGGCCCGGTAATGCCAGTAGGCCCAGTAATGCCAGTAGGCCCAGTAATGCCAGTAGGCCCGGTGATGCCAGTAGGCCCGGTACTACCAGTAGACCCAGTAGACCCAGTAAATCCAGTAGGCCCGGTACTACCAGTAAATCCAGTAATGCCAGTGGGTCCGGTACTACCAGTAGAACCAGTAAATCCAGTAGGCCCAGTAATGCCAGTAGGTCCGGTACTACCAGTAGACCCAGTAGATCCAGTAATGCCAGTGGGTCCGGTACTACCAGTAGACCCAGTAAATCCAGTAGGTCCAGTAATGCCAGTAGGCCCGGTAAATCCAGTAGGCCCGGTGATGCCAGTAGGCCCGGTAATGCCAGTAGGTCCGGTACTACCAGTAGACCCAGTAAATCCAGTAGGCCCGGTGATGCCAGTAGGTCCGCTTTCTACTAATACGATATAATCTGGAGATACATTCGGAAATCCTTGAGGTGCATCTTTTTTTACAACATAGCCGCTGCTCGTATACGTGACAACTTGTCCTTTTTTATAGGTGGGAGCGGCTGCTAGACTAAAGGCGGTAGTACTTTGTAAACCAGCTCCTGTACCCCCAGTAGCGCCGATAGCTCCAGTGGGCCCAGTGATGCCAGTGGGTCCAGTGATGCCAGTGGGTCCAGTGATACCGGTGGGTCCAGTGATGCCAGTGGGTCCAGTGATACCGGTGGGTCCAGTGATGCCAGAAGGTCCAGTGATGCCGGCAGAGCCAGTGTTTCCAGTAGGTCCGGTGCTACCAGTGGGCCCGGTGTTTCCGTTAGAACTACTATTGCGTCTGCCGTCGCAACTAAAACAATTACGTGGGTACATGTATGTTCTCCTTTCTATATTTTGAAAAACTAGTTTTAAAAATAGAACCACTATATACATATTATGAATTCTATATTTTTGTGTGTTCAATCGTATTGTGTATAGATTTTAAAATAGAGAGGAGAGTTGAATCGTTATAGAGCCAACGTTTCTCTTGTGGGCCGAAAGTAACACCTAAGTCAAAATTAAGCTGCAAATAAATCTTAAAGTCCTTCTTATTTTTTCATAGCAAAATAAGAAGCGGTTAGGAAAAAAATAAAGCCTACAATCCAACCAATAGAAGGAGAATAAGGAAGTATATGTTGTAATAGCATTCCGCTAGAAATAAAAAAGCTACCGAGTAGGCTTAAGAAGATGGGGTATCGCAGTAATTTGAACATGAGTGATACAACCTCCTTTATTACATATATTGTATATTAGTCTTAATTTTCTGTATATAAATTTAAGAGAAAATGGTGGTACAATGTATGAAGGATATGAGAAGAGAGGATGAAGATTAACATATGTACGTTACTGTAACAGAAGCAGCATATAAAAAGATTATGGATACGATTCCAAATGAAGCGAAATATATAAAGTTATTTTACGATAATGAAGGTTGCGGTTGTGTAATGAGCGGAATTATCGATTTAGTAGCTGTAGCAGAAAAAGATGAGCGCGATGTGGATATCGAATCTAGCGCAATGAATTTTATCGCAGATCGCACAAAGCTTGTATTTATGGATGATAAGTTAACAGTTGATTGGCATGAAGTTGGAGGAACTTTTCAGCTGAAGAGCCCAAGCCAATTTTATAATCCAAATATGAAGTTACACGTTCGAGTGTAAGAAAGAAAAGATGGTCCAAAATATTTTTGGACCATCTTTTTTTATTGTCTAAGTCGCTATATTTAAAAAATCGCTGATATATTTTCATGTACTAAACAAAGAAAACCTCTCCATACAATACAAAGGTTTTTTCACATAATGAAATGTACATATGATTGAATTTTCTGTATAATCTTATTTGCGGAGGGGATATGCATGAGAAGATGGGGGATTGAGTTATTAATTTTAGCAGTCGTTATTATTTGGGGGATTAATTTTACGATTGCTAAATATGGACTTTTAGAATTTACAGCAATTGAGTTTACTGCACTTCGGATGATATCGGCGGCACCGCTTATGTTACTCCTTACATTTTTTATTGAAAAGTCGGTTTATATGGAACGAAAGGATATACCTAGATTAATCATCGTTAGTGTTGTAGGTATTGTACTGTATCAAACGTTATTTATGGAAACTGTCAAATATACGTCCGCTACAAATGCCTCTTTACTCATTTCTATTTCACCTATTTTTACAACTGTATTTGCTATTTTTTTGAAACAAGAAAAGTTTTCTTCTCGAAAGCTCATCGGTTCTATAATTGCCTTTTGTGGTGCTGCATTAGTTTTAGTAGCAGGGCATTCGCTTGCTAGTTCTTTTTATGGTAACGGAATTGGACTTATTACATCAATATGCTGGGGGCTTTATCCTGTTTTAGCAGGTCCATTAATTAAAAAATATTCAGCACTACGTGTTACCGCATGGTCAGCATTAGTTGGCGCGATTCCGCTTTTATTGTTAAGTGGACCACATGTATTTATAATGCCATTTCACATTACACATGGAATGACACTATTCGCTTTACTATATTCCATTTTCTTTGTAACAGTATTTGGTTTAGTGATGTGGTATGTTGGTATTCAAAAAATTGGCGCGTCACATACGATGGTATATATGTATATAACGCCACTTGTAGCTGTTTTATTTGCAGCTATATGGGCAAATGAATATGTATCATTTCAACAAATAATCGGTGGAATTATTATTTTCTTCGGTCTATGGTTTGTGAAATCGGAGAAAGTGAAAATTCATTCTACTGCGGGGGAACCTATATCAAAATAGGAAAACAGATCACCTATGATCTGCTTTCCTATTTTTTTATTTTTGGTAAGAAGACGAGAAATAAGATAGCAGTAATAAGTGGAATTAAGTTTAAAAATGGAATACGGAAGAGTGTGATAAGAATAATACCTGGAAGAAGAACACCGAGGACAGCGTAGAAAATACTATGATTTTTCGTGTACCAATACAATGAAAGTCCAATAAGTGCAGGGATAATGAGGTGAATGAGAGCCATTAAAAAATAAATCATTAGACGCCCCCTTTATTTGTGTACTTATTACATCATATCCGTATGTTCATAGATTGATATCACTTTTTTCATAAATGGACGAAAAATGTTTGGAAAAACGTCACAAATTATGAGGATATGATGTTTGAAATCTTGTATAATATTATTTCCTGAAAACATTCAAACAACATAAACATAATGTTTATGTTGTTTTTAATTTGAGTGAAATGAATTTTAAGTAGTATGAACTCGAAAGAAATGAGTTATACAGCTTTTGTTGGATAGATAAAAATTACTGAAGAGGAGAACAGCATGATTAGTATGTCATTAAGATCATTTAAAATTCAATCGTATTATTTACTAGGTTTTCTTTTGCTAGGATGGATGTTAACACCGTTTTCAGCTCATTTTCTAGGTGCTGGAATTGGACTTATCGTAAGTATGTATTGTGTTTGGCTTTTAGGGAGACGAATTGAGAAGCTTGGAGATAGTATCGTAAAGAAAACGAAAGCACCGACGCTCGGTATGTTTAATCGTTTTGCAGCTGCCATTTTGGGCGCTGTTATTATGTACGAAATTGAGCACCACATGGTTATGTGGGCATTTGCAGTAGGGATTCTGGGTGGTTATTTCTTAATCGTTGTGAATTTAGGCTACTATAGTATGAAAGATGAGGAAGAATTAACAAAAGGCTAAAAAGATAAAAAGCCTCTTTTTAGATGGAATAGAGGATCCGGCGAGGGGGAGTTACAATAGGAAGCATAATTTTGCATAAAATACAGGTTTCGGCTTCCTATAAGCTAACATGAAATCACGTATTAGTATGACTCTTATGTTCTTTAAAAAAGGTGGATATAATACAACAAATTATTCCGGTAATTAGAATAATATATTTTATCGTTTCATTTGTATGCTCAAATAAATTAACGTTAAGCGTCACAAGTCCCCAAAACATTTGGATCGCTCCATAACTGAATAAAATTTTTCCTGTACGAGAAAAATTTTTCATAGCCCTCATCCTTTCCTGTATATGTAAATTGTATCATAAAAAACTCAAAACGAATGATTATAAAATGAATTTTCAGCAAAATTAGGATGTTGGTATGTAATTTTATGAACTAAGTCATAGATGGAGAGATAAGATATAGAAAGAAGCTTACGTTAAAAACGTAAGCTTCTTTTTTATGTAAGTGTGTATAACCGTTAAGCCGCATTGGGTTTTGTCGGTGAGTACACGGAACTTTACGGTTACACGACACTTATTCATATGAGTAAAAGGGGTATTCCAACAGAAAGTTTGTACTTAAGCGATTGGACCGCCTAAGTTAATAATATCTTCAGAAACGCTGTCGAACTTTTTGAAGTTCTCTTTGAATTCGCTCGCAAGCTCGATTGCTTTCTCTTTATAAGCAGCTTTATCAGCCCAAGTTTGTTCAGGCATTAACACTTCGTCAGGTACACCTGGTACGTGAAGTGGAACTTCAAGACCGAAGATGTCATGTTTAGCTGTTTCAGTTTTCGCAAGTTCGCCGCTTAATGCTGCTTGAATCATTGCACGAGTGTAACCTAAGTTCATACGTTTACCAATGCCGTATTCGCCACCAGTCCAGCCAGTGTTTACTAAGAATACTTTCGCATCGTGTTTCTCGATTTTTTCACCAAGCATTTCAGCATAGCGAGATGCATCAAGTGGTAAGAATGGTGAACCGAAGCAAGTTGAGAATGTTGCTTGCGGAGATGTAACGCCGCGCTCTGTTCCTGCTAGTTTACTAGTGTAGCCACTTAAGAAATGGTACATAGCTTGTTCTTTTGATAACTTACTGATTGGAGGCAATACGCCAGATGCATCAGCCGTTAAGAAAATGATTGTATTTGGGTGTCCAGCAACACTTGGCAGTACGATATTGTCAATCGCATGCATAGGGTATGCAGCACGAGTATTTTCTGTTAAAGTAGTATCGTTATAGTCTGCGATACGCGTTTGGTTATTAATGATAACGTTTTCTAAAACAGATCCAAATTTGATTGCATCGAAAATTTGTGGTTCTTTCTCGTGAGAAAGGTTTACACATTTTGCGTAGCAACCGCCTTCAATATTGAATACACCGTTATCAGACCAACCATGCTCATCATCACCGATTAATTTACGGTGTGGATCAGCAGATAATGTTGTTTTACCTGTTCCAGATAAACCGAAGAATAGTGCTACGTCGCCTTCTTCACCTACGTTTGCAGAGCAGTGCATAGAAAGAATATCTTGTTCAGGTAGTAAGAAGTTCATAATAGAGAAGATTGATTTTTTCATTTCTCCAGCGTATTCTGTACCACCAATTAGTACGATACGTTTTTCGAATGAAACCATAATGAATGCTTCAGAGTTTGTACCGTCAACAGCTGGATCAGCTTTGAAATTCGGTGCAGAAACAATTGTGAACTCTGATTCATGAGTTGTTAATTCTTCTTCAGTTGGACGAATGAATAATTGATGTACAAATAAATTGTGCCATGCATATTCGTTAATAACTTGAATTGGTAGGCGGTAATTGCGGTCAGCGCCTGCAAATCCATTGAAGATGAATAACTCTTCTTTTTCTTTTAAGTATTCTAAAACTTTAGTGTATAATTTATTAAAATGTTCTTCAGAAATCGGTTGATTCACTGCTCCCCAAGCAATTTTGTCAGCAACCGATGCTTCTTTCACAATAAATTTATCTTTAGGAGAACGTCCTGTATATTTTCCTGTTGAAGCAGAAACGGCACCAGTAGAAGTTAATTTCCCTTCATTTCGCATTAATACTTTTTCCACTAATTGCGGAACACTTAGTTGAATCTGTGCATTGCTTCCGTTCAATAATTCGTGTAAACCAATTTGGACATTCACAGTACTCATATTTATATACCATCCTTTTCATTTAATGAAATATTTCTCGTAATCCCCAACAATAGTATAACACAATTATATAAATAATGTATACTATTTATTTCTTTTTGTTTGTGTGAATGTATTATTTCCTTATTAATATTTCATTCCAGGCGTATTGAGAAAAACTTTCAGGAAAATGTGAATATTAATTGACAAATGAATATCATTTCTTTAGTATAGGTTGGGACGGATACTCTCTTATCCCGAGCTGGCGGAGGGACAGGCCCGATGAAGCCCAGCAACCTCACTTGTAGTGGTAAATACAGGTGAATAGGTGCTAAAACCTGTGCGAGGCTAACGGTCTCGAACGATAAGAGCAAAGGGCAAAAAGCAGTATGCAAGTAGCAAATTAAACCTTTCCTCTATGCAAAGTAGGAAAGGTTTTTCTGTATGCTTGTGTGGGAGAATAAATGTATGTCGCAGTTTGTGGCAAATTAAGGATGAGTTCCGTACAATATATACAATTACTGTAGGGAGGTTTACCACATGACAAAAAAACGTCATCTGTTCACATCTGAGTCTGTAACTGAAGGACATCCAGATAAAATTTGTGACCAAATTTCTGATTCAATTTTAGATGCGATCTTATCAAAGGACGCAAATGCACGTGTAGCTTGTGAAACAACTGTAACAACTGGTTTAGTATTGGTAGCGGGGGAAATTACGACTTCTACTTACGTAGATATTCCAAAAATCGTTCGTGAAACAATTCAAGGCATTGGTTACACACGCGCAAAATACGGATTCGATGCAGAAACTTGTGCAGTTTTAACATCTATCGATGAGCAATCTGCTGACATCGCTATGGGTGTTGACCAAGCGCTAGAAGCACGCGAAGGTCTAATGACTGACGCTGAGATTGAGGCAATTGGTGCGGGAGACCAAGGTTTAATGTTTGGCTTCGCATGTAATGAAACACAAGAATTAATGCCACTTCCAATCTCGCTTGCTCACAAATTAGCTCGCCGTTTAACTGAAGTACGTAAAGATGACACATTATCATACTTACGTCCGGATGGAAAAACGCAAGTTACAGTTGAGTATGATGAAAATGGTAAACCTGTACGTGTAGATACAATCGTAATTTCTACACAGCATCATCCAGATGTTACATGGGAAGAAATCGATCGCGATTTAAAAGAGCATGTAATTAAAGCTGTAGTTCCAGCAGAATTAATGGATGGAGAAACGAAATTCTTCATTAACCCAACTGGCCGCTTCGTAATTGGTGGACCACAAGGTGATGCTGGTTTAACAGGACGTAAAATCATCGTTGATACTTACGGTGGATACGCTCGCCACGGTGGCGGTGCATTCTCTGGTAAAGATGCAACGAAAGTTGACCGTTCTGCAGCATATGCAGCTCGTTATGTTGCGAAAAACATCGTAGCAGCTGGTCTTGCTGACAAAGCAGAAGTACAACTTGCATACGCAATTGGTGTAGCACAACCAGTATCAATTTCAGTTGATACATTCGGGACTGGTAAAGTATCTGAAGACGTACTAGTAGAACTAGTTCGTAACAACTTCGATCTTCGCCCAGCTGGTATTATTAAAATGCTAGACTTACGTCGCCCAATTTATAAACAAACAGCAGCTTACGGCCACTTCGGACGTACTGATGTAGACCTAACATGGGAACGTACAGACAAAGCTGCAGCTTTAAAAGAGCAAGCTGGTCTATAATATATGAAAAAAAGCTTTGCGCCGTGAGCGCAAAGCTTTTTTTATTTTGTTTTACTTACAATTTGAATGCATGAGTTACAATACACTTCGCCGTCTAGCTCAATATACTTTTTCATATTCGTCATGCCACTTGCCGGAAAAGGCATATGAATCCATGCCTTTTCATACGTTTGTATTTCTTTTTCACATGATTTGCAAAGGATTGGTTTCTTCTGGAACATATGTAATCAACCTTTCATGTGGCGTGCTTTACCTGCGCAAAAGGCACTGCTTAGTAAAAATAGTGTTGCGAATATAATGCTTACTAATGTAGCGTATGGAATTGCGCCTTTTAGAGAAAATCCGACAGTAATGGAAGCGATGAATAAGAGGATGAATGTTGTTGTTAGTTTTTTATAAAGTTCCATAGTAAGTAGACCTCCTTATTTAAAGGTAGAACGTTTAAAAATAAAATCTACTATCTAGGCAAGTGCAAGAGGAATT
Source organism: Bacillus sp. GW823-FHT06B01 (assembly GCF_058952315.1). Taxonomy (NCBI): domain Bacteria; kingdom Bacillati; phylum Bacillota; class Bacilli; order Caryophanales; family Bacillaceae; genus Bacillus; species Bacillus sp. GW823-FHT06B01. The sequence continues at coordinate 117,990 of NZ_JBXAHR010000002.1, forward strand.
AATGTGCTAGTCAAATAGTAACGAATACCACCATCAGGCATAATTACATATAATTTTAAAAAGTTAATATCGAACCCGTAAGCGATACATTGAAAAAGGGATAATATAATTAGGAATGGTATAATGGGTACGGACCGTTTCATATTTTGAATCATGTAAAGCTCCTTTATATGGATAAACATACTTATATTGTATCATGTTGAATTCTTCGCTTCATACATAATTTTACAATAAAATGAAAGGAAAGATGAAAAATGAGTGTTAATGAACATAAAAAACAAGCACCAAAAGAAGTGCGTTGTAAGATTGTGACGATTTCCGATACACGTACAAAAGAGACAGATAAGAGCGGACAACTATTACATGAATTGTTAAAAGAGGCAGGGCATACAGTGACCTCTTATGAAATTGTAAAAGATGATAAAGAAAGTATTCAGCAAGCAGTGTTAGCTGGTTATCATAGAGAAGATGTTGATGTCGTGTTAACAAATGGCGGAACTGGTATTACGAAGCGTGATGTGACGATTGAAGCAGTATCAGCGTTATTACATAAAGAAATTGTCGGGTTTGGTGAGTTGTTCCGCATGATTAGCTATTTAGAAGATATCGGAAGCAGCGCAATGTTAAGTAGAGCGATTGGTGGTACAATTGGGCGCAAAGTAGTTTTCTCGATGCCAGGATCGAGCGGAGCAGTTCGCCTTGCGATGAATAAATTGATTTTACCGGAATTAGGTCATATTACATTTGAGCTGCATCGCCAATGAGTAAGTATGCTGGAATTGTATTAGCAGGCGGTATATCGAGTCGATTCGGTGAGCCGAAAGCGTTAGCAATTTGGAAGGGAACTACTTTTGTTGAGCATATTGTGAAAGTGATGGGAAATACTTTGCAAGACATTGTAGTAATTAGCCATACTGATATAAAAGAGCGAGTAGAGCAACTCGTACAAGTTCCTGTTATAGAAGATATTCCGCATTATAAAGGAAATGGACCACTTGCCGGCATTGTATCAGGTATGGAATATATAGAAGCAGATTGGTACGCTATTATGCCTTGCGATGCGCCAAATGTTTCGCGCGAATGGTTTACCATTTTGCTAGAGCAAACGAGTAATGAATATGATGCGGTTGTACCTATTATTAATGGAAGAAAACAACCGTTACTTGCAGCGTATCATAACCGTATGAAAGAAAAGATTTATGCTTTGCTTCAGGAAGAAAAAAGAAGTGTGGGCCAGCTTTTATTACAATGTAATGTAAAGTATGTTGCTGGAGAAGATGTACAAGCGAATGCGGATTGGTTTATAAATGTGAATACGAAAGAAGAATATGTGCAGGCTCAAAAAAACCTTTCAAATGAATGAAAGGTTTTTTGATATACAGAAATTGGGGAACAATTACTGTATAAAGGTATGTGAGTAAGTTGATTTTAAGGGGAATTCTTAAAATCAATATACAGTTAGTTAAAACACTGTATAACCATATATTAATTTTTATGGGTTTTTATTACAAGTCTGTTTAGTTATGTTTATTTTTGATATAATGAATATAGAAATAAAACAATATTTAACCTTATGTATCATTTATGAAACTAAAATTTATAATTGTGTAATAAACTCCCTTCGTCTAGTTGAAGGGAGTTCTTCTGTTTAAGCGAGTAATTCGGATGCGGTGTTCTGAAGGACGGTTTCGTATTGGGCAAGTAACCCACGGAAAATCTCATCCCAGCTTTTTGTTTTAGCATAAGATGAAGCCGCTATGCTCATTTGCATAAGTTGCTCTTCATTTCGCAATAAAGAATGGATGGATGATAGAAATGAATCCGCATGTTTGGGCGGGCAAAGAACTCCTGTCTGTCCATCCGTAATAATATTTTTAACCCCGCCACTATTTGCACCGATGACAGGTGTACCGCATGCAAGTGATTCGAGTACGACATTTCCGAACGTTTCAGTAGCGGATGGAAATACCATGATGTTAGAACAAGCATATGCTTCAGCTAAATCCTTACCTTGTAAATATCCAGTAAAAGTGACATTTGTATTCGGAACAGCTTCACGTAAATTTATTGCTAGAGGACCGTCTCCTATAATGAGCCAATGAATATCGTTTCGAGTATGCGCTGTTTTCGCGATAAGGTGTTGTAACGTATCAATATCTTTTTCAGGGGCAAGCCGTCCAACATAGGAAAGGACATACTTCGCTGTAATATTATATTTTTTTCGGAATAGGTCTGTATTGTAAGATGGATGAAAGAGTGTGCAATCTACACCGCGTCCCCATATGGAGAGGGCCTGAAAGCCTTTGTTTTTTAGTTGGTGTAACGTTTCAAAGGAAGGAACGAAATTTTTTTGCATATGACTATGAAACCATTTTAAATAGTTCCAAAGCATATTAGAGAGAAATTCGATTTTGTAATAGCGTAAATAAGCATCGAAATCAGTATGATAAGAACCGACAACTGGGATGTTTAACTTTTTTGCATAATACAATCCACAAAGTCCCATGTTGAAAGGTGTGGCAATGTGAATAATGTCAGGCTTAAAGGAAAGAAGTTCTCGTTTAATGCGCGGAGTAGGAAAAGAAAAGCGACATTCTGGATATAATATTGTTAACGGGATACTTCTCATCTTGTTCACATTAGCCACGAAATTATCTTCAGCTGTATGCTGAGGAGCGAAAACAGAATAGGCGATCTTTTCTTTCTGAAAATAACGTGTTAATCGTTCTAATGTTTTCGCAACTCCGTTAACTTGTGGCGTAAAAGTATCGGTAAAAATGGCGACTCTCATCATATCACTCCTTTATGTGAAAAGTGGGATGAATTGATAAAAAGAGATGATGCCAGAGCAAGTGCCGAGGCACATACCGACGAATACATCAGACGGATAGTGAAGCCCTAAATAAATGCGAGAAATACCAACGCATAATGCTAACGGTAATAGAAAAGCAAATATGCTTGGATTATAGCAAATAAATGGAATAAGGACAGAGAAAACGGCTGTTGTATGACCAGACGGGAAAGAGTGGTCTTTTAATGGATGGACTGGATATTTCGCATCCTGAATTGTTAAATAAGGGCGTTTTCGCGGATACCATCTTTTTAATATTTGTACAGGAACATGGCTAATTGCTAAAGAAATAGCAGTTGCGATTGCAGCTTGATGCAAAGTCCCTTTTGCAAAAATTAAAAAGAAAAGTGTGAGTGCGATTGAGAAAGTAGCACCACCTATATGAGTAATATTGCTGAAAAAGATATTTAATGTTTTTTGATCAAAGTATCGGTTAATTCCTTTGAAAATGTAACATTCTATTTTATATAGTCCACTGACCTTCATGAAAATTCTCCTCCCTCGTTTACATATATATGGAGATATTAGCTTTTATTTTAATAAGATTTTATTGAGGGAGTAATAATGTTTTGTAAAGAAAAAGTTAGTTTTCATCAAAAAAGCTGCCAATCTTATGGCAGCGGAAATTTATTTCTGTAATGATTTATAGTATTGACCTTTTTCAACATATTGTGTGCGAATTCGCTCCATGTCTTTACGGTCTTCCTCTGTTAACTCACGAACGACTTTAGCTGGTCGACCGAATGCTAATGTGTTTGGCGGGATTTTCTTTCCTTGTGAAACGAGGCTTCCAGCACCGATAAAGGCTCCTTCACCAATTTCAGCACCATCTAATATAATAGATCCCATTCCAATTAAAGCATCTTTTTTAATATGACAGCTATGTAAAATAACTTGATGCCCAATGGTTACGTCGTCTTCTAAAATAAGAGGATACTGTGGGCTTTGGTGAAGTGTACATTGGTCTTGTACATTTACCCGGTTTCCAATGATTGTTGGTGAAACATCACCGCGTATGACTGTATTAAACCAAATACTTGATTCTTCACCAATGGAAACGTCGCCTGTAATCGTAACATAATCAGCGATAAAAGCACTACTCGCAATTTTCGGATTTTTTTCTTTGTAAGGATATATCATGTAAAGTCTTCCTTTCCTAGAGACTAGTTTCAGTGTATCAAATTATGAGAAAGAGTGAAATGGAGGAGGTCCGTATGTGGAATTATGAAGCAGAGGAAGCGAAAGCTGTCGTTGTTATCGTACACGGCGCAATGGAATATCACGGACGTTATGAAGTCGTTGCGGAAATGTGGAATCATATCGGCTATCACGTCGTGATGGGGGACCTTCCGTCACACGGAACGACTTCAAGAAATAGAGGACATATTGATTCATTTGATGAATACATAGAGGAAGTTAAATTATGGGTGAAAGAGGCAAGAAAGTATAGGTTACCTATTTTTATATTTGGTCATAGTATGGGTGGTCTTATTGTCATTCGTATGATGCAAGAAACGAAGAGAGAAGATGTAGACGGCATTATTTTAAGTTCGCCATGTTTAGGCTTAGTAGCTGGACCTTCAGCACCACTTCAAGCTGCCTCAAAAATATTAAATATTATTGCTCCAAAATTGCAATTTGCAACGAATCTTACAGTGGAAATGTCCACTCGTAATCATGAAGTTAGGGACGCGATGGAGAATGATTCATTGTTCTTGCGCAAAGTATCAGTACGTTGGTATAGTGAATTGATTAAGTCTATCGAAATTGCTCATAAAAAAATAGATGATTTTCCAGATGTTCCGCTCTTGCTAATGCAGGCGTGTGAGGATAAACTTGTAGATAAAACACGTGTCCGCATGTGGTTTGATAATGTTAAAATAAGTGATAAGGCTTTTAAAGAATGGCCGAATTGTTATCACGAGTTATTAAATGAGTATGAGCGTGATGAAATTTTGAATTATATTCAGTCATTTACTGAAATACGCATCAATAACATAATAGAAACAAATAAGTAAATTATTTGTACATTGAATAGAGGAGATGAAGGAAGAAGTGAACGTACCGAGTAATCCCATAACGCTCATGGCGAAAGTATACCGTGATGTGTTTCCGGTAGTACACCATGAGCTAGCGGTGTGGAAAGAGCGTGCCTACCATATTCCGAATGATGAGCTTCATAGTCAGGCAATCGCAAGTATTGAGAATAAAACGTTTCATTGCGAAGGCGGTGGTATTTTAGCACTGCTAGCAAATGAGCACCGAGAGGAATGCATTCGTTTTATCGTAGCGTATCAAACAATCAGCGATTATTTAGATAATTTATGTGACCGCAGTACATCACTTGATCCGAATGATTTTGCCGCACTGCATGAATCTATGTTAATGGCATTATCACCTGAAGTAGAAGGTGGCGGTAATTATTATCGCTATCGTGATGACCAAGACGATGGTGGTTATTTAGATGAACTTGTTGAAACATGCCAAGATGTTTTAAAGAAAACGAAGCACTATGACAAAATTGCTCCTGTTCTTCATGAACTTGCTTGTTATTATTGTGATTTGCAAATTCATAAACACGTGAAGTTAGAAGAAAGAGAACCACGCTTACAAAAATGGTTTGAAGCACATAAAGAAAATTTACCTGAAATGAGCTGGTTTGAATTTTCAGCATGTGCCGGTTCTACACTTGGAATCTTCTGTCTTGTCGCATATGCATTTCATGATGAATTACATGATGAAGATATTGCGAAAATTAGACAAGGATACTTCCCATACGTACAAGGACTTCACATTTTACTTGATTATTTCATCGATCAAGAAGAAGACCGTATAGGCGGGGATTTGAATTTCTGTAGTTATTATGAAAATGAGCAAGCGATATTAGATCGTATGAAACATTTTGTAGAAGAAGCAGAGAAGAGCATTGGTGATTTACCTCATGCGAAGTTTCATCGTCTCATAAGCCGAGGGTTACTTGGTATTTATTTATCAGATCAAAAAGTATCAGCACAAAAGAATATGCACAAAATGGCACGGCGCATTGTAAAATACGGAGGGCTTACTTCACGATTCTTCTATTGGAACGGGAAGATGTACCGAAAGAAAATGGCGCAGTGATGAATAAAACCACTCATGTAGAGTGGTTTTTGTTATAATATGGTAAAGGTTGGTGGTGGAAATGAAGCGATTGTTTCAAAAGCTATATGAAAATATTGAAGTAACGTTACTCATGCTACTTTCCATTTCATTTGTAACTGGAATGTATATGATGATGAATAGGCCAAGTGGTCCTACTATGATGGATTATGTGTCGCAAGTAATAATTGGCACAATTATTATTTTAGATATCGTGTTCTTAATGAATAGTAGAAAAAAACAAACGAATAGTAAATAAAAAAGCATTTGTACACGAGAGTACAAATGCTTTTTTATTTATGATCGTATTTTTGCAAATACATATATAAGAAGTTCAATCGCAAAAATAACTAAAACAGATAGTCCAAATAAAGGCATGACAGCGCCTAGTATAACCATCATGATAAAGAAAACGAGTACGCTTTTCTTATCTCTTTGCTTTGGCGGTGCTGCTAATTTTCCTTTCGGCTTTCTTGCAAACCACATTTTTGCTCCGTAATAAATAAGAAGTAATAAAGATAATGTCGTTAGTAAGCATAATATTTTATTTGGCCATCCGAATAAATGTCCTTCGTGAAGCGGGATACCGTAAGTGAAACATTGTGCAAATAATCCATAATCACGATAGTCCGTTTTTGAAATGAGTTTTCCGCTATATTGATCAAAGTAAGCTGTTATTTCTTCATTTGGTGCCACATCCATGCCCGTAATACCAGAACCGCTCGATTTCGAAACGGTGAATACACCTTTCGGATCAGTTGGTAGTGAGATAACGTATGGCTTCTTTATTTCAATTCCTTTTTGTAATTCATCGACAGAAATTGTTTTTAGCTCATTTGAATTCGATTCAGGAGGAGCTTCTTTTCTTGTTGCCCACGGCAATTCTTTTACCTTTGATTCAGGCGGTGCCATATACAACTTTGGATATCCAATCGATTCATTCGACGATGCGATTTTATAAATTTGGTTACCCATAAATCCTGACCATGGCAATCCAGATGCGACTAACAAAACGAGTGGAATTGTAAATATAATACCGATAATAGAATGACGTCGTTTTGCTTTTTCTCGCTTAGTGGATGCCGGTGTGTTTTTGAATTGGCGTATACTCATATACAATCCAGTCACAATTAAAAAGATTGTCCAGCATGCCGCAAGCTCTACAGTATAGTTGACGACAGTGCCACCAACTAAAAGAGAACTATGTAATTCCCGCATTATATTGGCAAACGTTTCACTTGCATTTTGATCTCCAATAATTTGATTATTGCTATCTAAATACACATATTTTTGTTGCCCCGTATATTCATTTGCAATAGTAAGCCTCGTATTATAATCCCCATTAAACTCACTAATTTTCGCCACACTATAATGTGGATATTTTTTCTCTGTTAAGGAAATAGAATCAGACAGCGAAATAGATTCCGTTTGGGCGCTCTTCCCAAAATATAAATCTTTATAGATGAAATCTTCAACTTCTTCCCGAAATAAATACCCAATTCCGCTCAGTGACAACGTAATAAGAAGCGGTGTAATAAAAAGCCCAGCATAAAAATGCCAACGCCAAAAAATGTAATGAAGCGAACGATTTACTTTCATACTTTCAGTTCCCCTAACCTTTCCTATATGAATAACTACTTATTTAATATAGCGAGATTAAGTGTGATTACTTTGAAAGAATTGTGAAGAAAGTTAAAAGTTTTTAGAGCAGATTTTATCGGCAAGACATACAATACGCAATGCAAAGCTTAGTTGAATGAATTAGCTCTTCATTTCCTTTTTGTAGTCTGATTTGAAGTGCCTTTTGAAAATAAGATAAGGCAGTATGGAAGTCACCTTCATCTAATTTGCTTTTTCCATAATGTTGGTAGAAGAAGTCTTCATAGGCGGGTAAGTCTGGTAGTGTTTGTAGAAGTTCGGTAAAGAGTGCATTTGCAGCAGGAAATTTTCTTTCCCAATGATATGTATGTGCAAGACGAAGTTTGTTAATAAAAAGCCCTTGGATGCTGTCCGTTTGTGTGTAATATTCAATTGCCTCCTGTAAGTAATATTTACTTTCAGAAAGGTTGCCAGCGATTCGTTCATAAACGCCGATTAATCCGCAGCTCTTTCCATATAACGAATCTTCATGTAAATGTTCTTTCAAAAATGCAATCCCTTGCTTCATTTCAGCAAGGGATATAGGTTTTTCTCTAAGGTTTTCGTCAAATGTGTATCCCATTTCAAAAGGTATATTCATTTGGACCCCCTTATATTTTTTGCATACATCTCAACAACACCCTCAGCAAGACATTGAGCAGAATCCACAAAATCCTCACTCGCCACAACATTCAAATCAGTACATGCGATGATAGCAGTATCTATTTCATCTTTTAATTGTAAAACGAGCGCGCTCCATAATTTGCGGGCTTCTTCAATTTCTCCGCCTTTAATACAAGTAATAATTTGATTAATGCTTTCCTGCCATTGTTCGTTATGAATGTACTCTATATTACGCTTTGCAATCCCGTCTTGATAAATACCAGCTTGGATTGTCGCTTCTGTTGCGAGAAGCGTGACTCTTTTTATATTTTCAGGAATTGTTTGTAACGTCTCATCGACGATATTTAAAATCGGAATGGAAAGAGAATGTTGTAATTCCTCAAAATAAAGATGCGCCGTATTGCACGGCATAGCAATAAATTCTACGCCAGTACTTTCAAGTTTTTGTGCTCCTTCAATAATCGCTTTTTTCATCGCTTCGTGATCAATAGGGCGATCCATGTAAAACGGTGTTGGGCACGAATAGATCATCATATGAGGAAAGTCCATATCATGTTTTGCTCCGTATATTGTTTGACACTTTGCTACAACTGTATCGACGAATGGCCCAGTCGATTTTGGTCCCATTCCTGCTAGTATTCCGATCATTGTTTTGTCTCCTTTAATATGTAATTAAAAACGTTTTTTGCGAACGATAAAAAGAAATAAAGTAAGTAATAAAAATGAATATAGGATAGCCCAAGCTGTGAGCCATAGTGTGTGAGTCAGTATATTAAATTTGTATTGTCCAAGCATTAGAAAGCTTTCGACAGGTGGTAAAAACCATAGTAACTCTTTTTTAAACCGGATGGAGGCGATCGTTATAAGTAATATAAATGTCAGGCTAAGCCAAGCTGTGCTTGCTTTTTGAATCATATTTCTAGTAAATAAAGTTGCAATTGAAATTCCTAGTATAGAGAAAGACATGTGAGCGAGAAATCCGACTAGAAATAAAGAAACTGTCATTTCTTCATTAAACATTTGCAAAATAATTGGGTAGATTATGGATATAAAAGATAAAACAGTACAAATGAGAAGAGCCGTAATGTATTTACCAACATATAGTGCAGAAATATTATTTGTGTGAGAAATAGTAATTTGTTCTTGTACAGGGTCTTCCGTATGAAAAATTGTGACTGTAATCCAAGCAGATAATAAATAAAGTGCGAGTGCCGTTTCTAAGTATGTCGGTACAATAGGAGTCGGTTTATATGTATATACAAAAAGTAAGCTCACAAAGTACATCGCAATAGGAGGGACGTACTTATACGATTTTGTATAGTCGAGAAAATGGTAACGAATAAGCGCAAACATAATGAACCTTCTTTCGATTTAAAAGTTAGGTTGTAGCAGTGTGATAGATGCTTTTTTATGTAATAAAAACTGAAGCATTTCGTTTGTATATTCTTTTTCGATTTGTAGTTGAATAAGGTTTTGATTTGAATTGTGTACAACGTGTATAAATCCTAATTGTTTCCGTAGTTCTATCGCTGAAAATGTTTCATGAACGATTGCTTCAATATAGACTTGTTCTGCCCTTTTTTGCACAGCGGTATCTTCTGCGATTGTATGATTTGCTAACGTCACAATTCTATCGGCGAAGTTTTCTAGTAGTTGCTTTTCGTGACATGTGAAGAGTATAGATATGCCTTGTTGTTTTAATGAGAGTAAAATATGTTCTAATTCTTGCTGAGAGTTAGGATCGAGCCCAGAAAGCGGTTCGTCTAAAATTAATAAATGGACGTCTGTAAGTAATGCTTGCATAATACCAGTTTTTTGTTTCATACCTTTTGAAAAGTTTCGTACAACGGAATGCCTTGCATGATGTAAATGAAAAGATTCAAGAAGCATCGGAATTTTATCTTTTAAATATTTTGTTGATAAACCGTGAATGTGGCCGAGATGATATAAATAATCCTCTAATGTAAAACGAATCCCTTCAGGAAAATGTTCAGGTACATAGCCAATTTGTATATGTTCTTTTCTTTGAAGTGTCCCTGCCGTAGGTGAAATAAATCCTGCAATTATTTTGAGTAAAGTACTTTTTCCAGTCCCGTTCCCGCCAATAATAGCGAGTGCCTCTCCTTCTGGAACGGATAAATTAATGTTGTCTAGTATAAGTGATTTGCCGTACTTCTTTTGAATTCCCCTTAGTTCTACTAGCAAAGTTCTATCCTTCTTTCTTCAAATAGTGTATACATCCATTATATAGGAGAATAAGAAAAAGACGTGCAATGAGTGCACGTCTTTTTTTGTTATGTTTTGTCGAATCGTCGATATATCGAAACAATCGTTGATATAATTATCGCTTCTCAATCGCCACAATAAATGGCGGGTTATTTTGCTGGTTAATGAAGCCGTATCGCAGTACGTGAGCTTGTTTTTGGTCTAGTTCTTCTGTAAATTTGAGAACAGCGTCGCGTTCTACTTGTCCTTCTGGGTGTCCGTGGTAAATGACAAGGACGATGATTCCTTCAGGTGCCATTACTTCTAGTAATTGTTCAATTGCCGAGAGTGTTGAGTTCGGTTTTGTAACGATATGCTTGTCACCACCAGGAAGGTAGCCTAAGTTGAAGATAGCACCTGTTACTTTTCCTTTTGCGTCTTCTGGTAGTACAGATAAAAGTGTGTCGTGACTGTCGTGAACTAAAACAGTACGTTCAAAAAGCTTTTTTTCTTTTAGGCGGATAGTAGAGCTTTCAATTGCTTCTTTTTGAATATCAAATCCAAATACTTTTCCGTTATCTCCAACGATTTCAGCTAGGAAGCAAGTGTCATGTCCATTTCCTAAAGTTGCATCTACAGCGTAATGGCCTTCTTTAACAGCCGTTTGCAAGAGTGTGCGAGCAAACGGTAATACACGTTCTAATTTCATTTTTGTTTCTCCTCATTTGCATATTTTCCTTGCCAGCTTCCGCGGCGTACAAATTCTGCATCGATGGAATTTAATACTTCCCATTTATTTAAGCTCCACATTGGGCCAATCATTAAATCAGGCGGACCGTCACCTGTGATGCGGTGTACAATTACGTCTTCTGGAATCATTTCAAGTTGGTCAACAACGAGACTTACGTAATCTTCAAGAGAAAGGAATTCTAATTGTCCTTTTTCATATTGCTTCACCATTGGCGTTCCTTTTAATAAGTGAAGTAAATGAATTTTAATTCCTTGTACGTCAAGCTTTGCTACTTCACGAGCTGTTTCCATCATCATGTCGTAATCTTCAAGCGGAAGACCATTAATAATATGAGAGCACACTCTAATACCATGCTTACGTAATTTATTTACACCTTCCACGTAAGATGGGTAATCATGAGCGCGATTAATAAGGTTTGCAGTTCGTTCGTGAACAGTTTGTAAACCGAGTTCAACCCAAAGGTATGTGCGTTTATTTAAGTCCGCTAAATATTCAACGACATCGTCTGGTAAGCAATCTGGACGAGTGGCGATAGAAAGACCGACAACGTCTTTTTCTGCTAGAAGCGGTTCGAATTTTTCTTTTAAAATTTCAAGTGGTGCATGTGTATTTGTGTACGCTTGGAAATAAGCGATACATTTTCCGTCTTTCCACTTCGAGCGCATTTTTTCTTTCATTTCATGATATTGCGTTATAACATCATCGCGGCGATCACCAGCGAAGTCACCAGATCCGGCAGCACTGCAAAATGTACAACCGCCGTAAGCAACTGTACCGTCACGGTTCGGGCAATCGAAGCCAGCATCTAATGAAACTTTAAAGATTTTTTCACCAAATTCATTTCGTAAATGGTAATTCCATGTATGATAACGTTTATTGTCGTTTGTATATGGAAAAGGGTTTTGAACCTTCATTACTTTCCCTCCTAAGCCGAGTCAAAATGAAACAAAATCCATTATAACATACTCATAAGGTAGAGATGGAAGGGACACACTAAAGGGGAATTGAAGCAAGGAGGGACAATTATGGCAGAGCGTCAATCACTTGAATCGTATATTACACAAGCAGAACAAGCGGTGGAATACGCGAAAGAACAATTAGACCAAGGCATGAGACAAGAGCATTACAATACGATGGAGTATTCAGATGCGCAGTTACAATTAGAACAAGCATATAACGATTTACAAACGATGCAACAACATGCGAATGATGAGCAACGTGAGCAATTAAATAGAGCACGTATGGCAATTCGCCAACTGCAACATCAAATGATTATTACACCGCACTAATAAGGAGTGAATGTAATGGCGAAACGTTCAGATCAAAATAATCCAGAGCAAAAAACACAAAATGGACATAACGCTGAGTTTTCGAATGAACTTGATCCAGTTGTTCAAGTGAAACAGCGCAACAGTAAAAAAGGACAGCCTCAAAGATCGAAGCAATCAGAGTAAACCAGGTCGCAATATGACCTGGTTTTATTTTGTATCGCAAAAGTCTGATTAAAGCTTCATTTTACTATATGACAATAATGTAAGATTCCTGTAAGGTTTGTCGATAGTTGTAAGATAACATGTCCAGTAGAGTAAGGGAGGATTAAATTTTGGACAAGGAGTTGCTTTATGGGGAACAACATTACAAACAAACGAATTGATGAGTTAGATTACATTCGTGGCTTCGCATTACTGGGGATTATTTTAGTGAATATTCTTGCACTACTTAATATTAAAATTCCAGATCCTAATACAGTAGATGCTAGCTATCAAAGGTTTCTATACTTATTTGTAGAAGGTCGTTTTTTCTCGATTTTCTCATTCTTATTTGGAGTAGGATTCTACATCTTCATTACAAGAGCAATTGCGAAAGGGAAGAATGGATACGTTCTATTTCTACGCCGCGTAGTTGCACTATTTATTTTTGGTTTAATTCATCAAATGTTTCAGCCTGGAGAAGCACTAGCGTTATACGCAATTTGTGGATTAGTCGTTTTACCGTTTTATAAAGCGAAAAAAGAAGTGAATGTAGTAATCGGTCTTATTCTTACGATAGCTTTTAGTATTATGGCAACTAAGGAATTATTACCATTAGGTTTAATTTTATTAGGTCTTGCTGCGGGGCAGTATAAAGTGTTTGAAAATCTTTCAGCAAAAATCAAACAAGTCGCTATTTTTACAGGTGTCATGTTTGTTTTAAGTGTTGTAGCGTTATGGTATCAATATGGGCACGTTCCTGCTGAGCCATTCGTAAATATGATGCTCATGAATGAGGATGGAACAATGGACGCTGCAGGTCAATTCTTAAAAATTGGCGTTACAGTTGGATCAATTATTTCAGCTTTCTATGTAGGAGCATTAATTTTATTACTTCAGTTAAAACCAGTTCAAACATTGTTAGCACCACTGAAATACTACGGTCGTATGGCTTTAACAAATTATATCGGACAAACTGCAATGATTTTAATTGCTGGTAGCGTATTTAACTTTGCAGGAAACTTAACGTACATACAGACGTTATATGTATGTATTGCAATTTACGCTATTCAAATTGTGTTTAGTGTGATTTGGATGAAAATCTTTAAAATGGGTCCACTAGAATGGATTTGGCGTGTTATTACGTATTGGACGGTAACACCTTTAAAGAAATAAAGAGAGAAGTGGGCTGTTCCTTTTGTGGAACAGCTCATTTTTATTGTTATCTTTTGTCGGTAAGTCGATATATTTTGAGAATCGCTGATAAAATTTCATTTACGAACGAACCTTACACGTGCATCTTTTTTATATTACAAAAGTGTAAGGTAATTGTAATGTTAACAAATAGCAGTTCCTTTCCAAAAGGCGCAAAATAGGTAATGGAAAAACAAGCGTAGGAGGATATATATGACGAAACCAGTTGTAGACGTGAAAAACGTTCAAAAAGTGTACGGTAAAAAGGGTGAGAATCAATCACAAGCGTTAAAAGGTGTTTCATTCTCAATTCAAGAGGGTGAGTTTGTTGGGATTATGGGACCATCTGGTTCTGGTAAAACGACATTGTTAAATGTAATTTCAACGCTTGATAAAGCAACGGGCGGCGTTGTTGAAATTGCGGGTACGGATATTACGAAAATGAAGCAAGGTGAGCTTTCTGATTTCCGTTCACAAAAGTTAGGATTCATTTTCCAAGACTTTAACTTATTAGAGAACTTATCTATTTATGAAAACATTGCACTTCCGCTTTCTCTTCAAGGTGTTCCATCACGTAATATTGGACCGAAAGTAGAAAAAGTAGCGGATATGTTAGGGATTACAGAAATTCTTCAAAAGTATCCATCTGAAGTATCTGGTGGACAGAAACAACGTTCAGCAGCAGCGCGCGCGCTTGTGCATGAGCCGGCAATTATTTTAGGGGACGAGCCAACAGGAGCTCTTGATTCTAAAAATGCAGCGAGTTTACTTGATGCGATGACAAACTTAAATGAAGAACAAGGCGTATCTATTATGATGGTTACACATGATCCGTATAGTGCAAGTTATTGTCAGCGAATTTTATTCATTCAAGATGGTGAGCTATATAAAGAAATTCATCGTGGTGGTACGCGTGAAGAGTTCTACAAAGAGATTTTAGATGTACTTGCAGATTTAGGTACACAAAAAGCGTAAGAAAGGAGGTTCCAGTATGTTATTTAAACTTTCCATGTCGGGGCTGAAAAGTAAGCTGAAAGATTATATCGTCTTACTTGTCGGTCTTGTCATGTCGATTTCAATTTTTTACATGTTCCAAACGTTAGCGCTGAATAAAGCGTTTATCGAATCTAACTCAGTTATTCAATCAATTGGATTCGTATTCCAAGCAGGTTCATTTTTACTAGCTATTATAACGTTCTTCTATATTTTATATGCGAACTCTTTCTTATTATCTCTTCGTCAAAAAGAGTTCGGTATGTATATGATGTTAGGAGCAAAAAAGCATAAAGTTACATTACTTATGTTTATTGAAACGATCGTATTAGGCGCTGCGTCTCTTGCGATTGGTATTACAGTTGGTGTAGGACTTGCAGAAGGTATCGGACAGTTATTAATGAAACAGCTTGAATTTGCTGGTGAAGGATATAAAGCATTTTACCTTCCATCTATGACAGTTACTTGCATCTTCTTCTTTGCACTATTTGTATTATCAGCAATTATGAACAGTATTAAATTATCACGTATTTCTGTACTGCAACTTGTACATGCGGATGCACAAACAGAGCGTGTTGCGGTAAAAGGAAAAATGACAGGTGTCGTTGCAATCCTTGCTGTTATTTTATTAGGAATTGGCTATGCATCAATGATTTACATGGAAAAACTAAGAGAAATGGGAATCCTTATTGCATTAATTACAACAACAGCTGGTACTTACATGCTATTTGGATCACTTCTTCCAGTTATTATTAAAAAGTTAAAAAGTAATAAAAAGCGTAGTGAAAAAGGGCTTAACGCTTTTACATTTGCTCAATTAAATTTCCGCATTAATAGTTTAACGAAAGTACTTGCGACAGTAGCGATGTTAGTAGCGCTTGGAGCTGGTGCGATTTCAGGTGGCATGGCGTTTAAAAATAACGTTATAAAAATGGTTGATGGTTTAGTAATATATGATTCAGTAGTTCATAATCCAACAGCTGAAGAAAAGAAAATTTTAGATGGTATTACATTTAAAGAGAAAAATGAATATCGTTACAAAGTTGATGATAAGTATGTTTATTACGTAAAAGAAGATTTAGAGAAAAATCGTCCTTTAATAAAAGATATGGCGAATATGAAGTCAATGAAAGATTTAGTGAATACAAAGAACGTTTCAGCGGAACTACCAGTAGGTGCAGTTTCTAGAGAAATGAATGAAAAAGATGCGAATACTAAAGAGCTTTCAGTAGAATGGGTAGATGCTTTTAGTTCAATTCATCCCTATTATATAAGCGAAGATCATGCAATTAAAATTGTAGATCAAAAAATGTACGATGGGATAAATGGTAAAGAAGGTATAGCATTTATCGGAAAAACAGAAGACTTTTTAACATATAAAAAAGAATGGAAAAAACTTGACGAGTTGCAGCTAGATAAATATAAAAATGTAACAGCTGAAAGAATGAGCAGTAAATATCAAACTTACGATATGTTCTATGGGATTGCGAGTGGAACAGTATTTATGGGGTTCTTCCTTGGAATTGCATTCTTAGCAATGATGGCAAGTTGTTTAATGTTTAAAATTCTTTCTGGTGCATCAAAAGATATTACGCGTTATCAAATGCTTCGTAAAATCGGTGTGCGCCGTGAGTTATTAACGAAATCGATTTATAAAGAGTTATTTTTAGTATTCTTATTCCCGGCAATTGTGGGTATCACTCACGTATTAGTTGGTATGAATATTTTCGGATTTATTTTAGTTGATCCGTACTTCCGTATTTGGGTGCCAATCGTAATTTTCGTAGTTATTTATGCGATCTATTACTTCATTACAGTTCAATTGTATAAAGGTATTGTTCTTCCGAAAGAAGATTAATACGTAAAAAGCCGAGTGAAAGCACTCGGCTTTTTGTATTTTCAGAAAAAATACTTTAATGTTACTGAAATATATAATATAATGTAAATAAGTAACATAATATATGAGTATCAGCAACCGAAAAGTGAAAGGAGGAATCCGATCTATAGGAAGAAGCTGAATTTGTACCCCCTATTTTTTCTACCCACACCGTATTTGTACAATCATAAATTTCCAAATGAAAAATTGTCGTAAGAGTATATTGTGAAAATAATGGATAATACATGGAAATCTCATAGCATGATAAGGTAAAATGGACAGGATAATGAGAAAATTACCGTTCATAAGATGAGGAGATACATGTATGGAAGTTGTAGAGGCATTAAAAGATATAAGCCAAATTGAGGATATGAAAAAGTATTTAAAAGAGCACTCGCAGCGAGATTATCTTTTATTTGTTATTGGGATCAACACCGGATTAAAGATTACTGAGCTACTTAGTATGAAATTTGAAGAGGTATTAAATGAAGATGGAACTGTTAAAGAGTTTTATTCTCTTCCTGTAAAAGATGAAAAATTTAAACAAGATATTTATTTAAATACAAAAGTAAAAGAAGCGCTTTTAGAGTACGTACAATCTATTAATGCTCAAAGAGAAAACTACGTATTTCAATCTAATAAAACGACAAATTCAATTACGCGCCAACAAGCGTATCGTGTAATTCATAATGCTGCTGAAGCAGTTGGGATTGTTGGTAAAATCGGAACAAACTCAATGAGAAAAACGTTTGGATTTCATGCATACAAAAGAGGAATAGCGATTGCGCTATTGCAAAAGCATTTTCATCACGCGACTCCATCAGAGACGCTCAAGTATTTAGGAATCTCAAAAGATGAGAAGTTTAAAACAGAGATTGATGTAGATTTGTAAAAGCCGTAACTAAAAAATTTAGGAGGCGGAAAATATGAATATTAGAGAGAGTGAACTACCGGGTATTGGTTGTAAGTTTGAAGTAATCACAAAAGGTAATGAAAAAATGGTTATCGTTATTCATGATGATGGCCGAAGAGAAATGTATCATTTTGATGCGGATCACGATGAGAGTATTTCAAGCATTTCTCTTCGTGATTCTGAAGCGAGACAAATTGCGGCTATATTAGGCGGAATGGTATATAGGCCGCAAGCGCTAGACACAATTGAGATGGCTTTTGAAGGATTATCAATTGAATGGTTTAAGGTGGAGAATCATGCACCAGTAGTACAACAAACAATTGGTAGCTTACATGTCAGAAAAACATATAACGTAACGATTATTGCTATTTTGAAAAAGAATATGAAGAAATTCTTTAATCCAGGTCCAGACTCTATTATTGAAGCTGGCGATATGCTCGTATTATCGGGTGAAAGACATGAAGTGAAAAGAATTATTAATGAATTGCTTTCAGCAGGAGGTGATTCCTAATCGATGGATACTTTAATCTTTGAAGTTGGAACTGCGTTAGTATTAGTAGCTTTTGCAGCTATCCTCGCTGCGAAGTTAAAGTTCTCGATTATTCCGTTTCTCATTATACTCGGTATGTTAGTGGGGCCTCATGCCCCAGATTTAGGACTTATCGATTTAAGGTTTATTGAAAGCGGAGAAGTTATTTCCTTCCTAGGCCGTGTTGGTGTCATATTCCTCTTATTCTATTTAGGTTTAGAATTCTCAATAAAAAAATTAATTAAATCAGGAAAGTCGATTGCTTTTGGGGGTAGTGTTCATATATCGCTTAATTTCATATTAGGTTTACTTTATGGATATGTTATGGGCTTCCCTTTATTAGAAACGTTAATTATTGCTGGAATCATTACAATTTCATCGAGTGCAATTGTTGCGAAAGTAATTGTTGATTTAAGAAGATCTGGTAATAAAGAGACTGAATTAATATTAGGAATCATTATGTTTGATGATATCTTTTTAGCTGTATATTTATCAGTCGTTTCAGGGTTAGTACTCGGTGGTGCAACATCATTTGTAGGTGCTCTTACATCGGTGTTAATCGCGGTAGGGTATATGCTACTATTCTTTGTA
The DNA here is from genome assembly GCF_058952315.1 of Bacillus sp. GW823-FHT06B01. Taxonomy (NCBI): domain Bacteria; kingdom Bacillati; phylum Bacillota; class Bacilli; order Caryophanales; family Bacillaceae; genus Bacillus; species Bacillus sp. GW823-FHT06B01. The sequence goes on from NZ_JBXAHR010000002.1 coordinate 136,762, forward strand.
ATCGCTAGAAAAGCTACGCCGTTTCTAAATAAAGTATTAGATATTTCGTCAAATGAAATTTTTATTATCGTAATATTCGCTATTTTATTCTTTGTAGCAGGATTTTCAGAAACGATTCATGTTGCTGAGGCAATTGGAGCATTATTGTTAGGACTCGTCTTTTCTGAAACAGAGCATAGTGATCGGATTGAGCATCTCGTCGTTCCGTTTCGTGACTTCTTTGGAGCCATATTCTTTTTCAGTTTCGGTTTAAGTATAGATCCGTTTTCACTTGGAGGAGCAGTGTGGTTGGCATTAGGAGCAGTTTTCATTACGCTCATCGGTAATTTTACAGCTGGAATGATGGCGGGACGTAAAGCCGGGTTATCGCATAAGGCTTCTACGAATATTGGTTTAACACTCGTATCACGCGGAGAGTTCTCCATTATTGTAGCCAATATCGGCATTGCGGGTGGTTTAATGGCAACGATTAAACCGTTCTCTGCACTGTACGTTTTAATATTAGCATCGTTAGGACCGTTATTAACGAAAGAGTCTTGGAGAATATATTCCTTACTAGATAAAATCTTTAAATGGAGTGCGAAAGAACGTGCGAAGCGAGAAAAAGAAGTTGGATAGTATACAAAAAGGGAGACTGCATGAACGTCATGCAGTCTCCCTTTTTTATATATTGTTGTTGATGTCGTTTTTTTTCGGTAAGTCGATAGATTCCCAAAATCACTGATATATTTTTAAGTGACAATTTATATAATTTCATTTACCGAAAAACCATTATCTGAATTTCATCAACTATTAATCAGTTGCCTTCCTATTTAAAAACGACTACAATTTTACTGTTATAGATGAACGAAAAAATAGAATAGGAGGGGAGACTATGCCAAGGAAAGTATGGCTATTAGTAGCTGGGATGATTATTAATGTCACGGGTGCTTCTTTTTTATGGCCTTTTAATACAATTTATTTGCATGATCACCTAGGGAAATCTTTATCTGTGGCCGGAATGGTATTAATGATCAACTCGCTTACTGGTGTAATCGGAAACTTGCTCGGCGGTGTTTTATTTGATAAATGGGGCGGTTATAAATCAATTTTATTAGGGATTATTATTACACTCGTATCGATTTTAGGTCTTGTGTTCTTCCACGGTTGGCCGTTATATGTTGTGTGGCTAGCATTAATCGGCTTTGGTTCTGGAATGGTCTTCCCATCGATGTATGCGATGGTCGGTACGGTTTGGCCAGAGGGCGGAAGACGAGCATTTAATGCGATGTATGTTGGACAAAACGTTGGTATTGCGATCGGAACAGCGTGCGGTGGTTTAGTTGCATCTTACCGTTTTGATTATATTTTCTTAGCTAATTTTATTTTATACTTTGTTTTCTTCTTAATTGCTTTTATTGGATTCCGTGGTATGGAAGACAAGAAAGAGCCAGGAGTGCAAAAAGAAGTCGAAACGAAAAAAGGCTGGACACTTACACCTGGATTCAAAGCACTTCTTATCGTATGTGTAGCATATGCTTTATGCTGGGTTACATATGTACAGTGGCAAGGGGCAATTGCAACACATATGCAGGAATTAAATATTAGCCTCCGCCATTATAGTTTATTATGGACGATAAACGGAGCGATGATTGTTTGTGCGCAGCCACTAGTTAGTATGCTAATTCGCTGGATGAAGCGTTCTTTAAAACAACAAATTATGATTGGAATCGTCATTTTTGCGGCGTCATTCATTGTATTAAGTCAAGCGCAGCAATTTACGATGTTCCTCGTTGCGATGGTAACATTAACAATTGGTGAGTTATTTGTATGGCCAGCAGTTCCGACCATTGCAAATATACTTGCGCCAAAAGATAAGTTAGGATTTTATCAAGGCGTTGTAAATAGCGCAGCGACTGTAGGGAAAATGTTCGGACCGGTCGTTGGCGGAGCAATTGTTGATTTATACAATATGGAAGTATTGTTTATAGCAATCATGGTAATGCTTGTAGTAGCGATTATTGCAACGAGTATGTATGATAAACGAGTAAAAGTAGAAGAAACAGTTGAAGAAAAAATTGCAGTTTAGTTTGACGGAACATGTAACATGTTTTAGAATATATTTAAATAAAACAACCTTTGGAACAAGGGAGATAGCTCGGCTGTCCTAAGACTAATTCGTTAGTTATGAAGAGTAACGATTAACCGAGAAGCCTTAGCTTCAAGTAAGCTCTTTAGAGATACGAAGTGATGGGTAGTTCACATTAACTTATATTTGTAATAACAGTGAGAAGGAGTAGTAGTAATAGAAGCTGGTTTAGAGAGTTGACGGTCGGTGCAAGTCAATCCACGTTTCGTTATGAACTCGCCTTTGAGTTGCAGTTGTGAAACTAATAGTAGCAATTGCCGTTAATCCACGTTACGGATCTAAGCGAATGTATATTTGTACATTAATTTAGGGTGGTACCGCGGGAATCTATAACCTCTCGTCCCTTTCTAGGGATGAGAGGTTTTTTGTATTTTGGGCGGTGAAAATAAATAGAATTTCAAGGAGGGTATCTCATGAGCTTTAATCATCAAAATATTGAGAAGAAGTGGCAAGGGTACTGGGAAGAGAATAAAACATTCCGTACGCCAGATGAGACAGAAAAACCAAAATTTTATGCACTAGATATGTTCCCATATCCATCAGGTGCAGGCCTACACGTAGGACACCCAGAAGGTTATACAGCGACAGATATTTTATCTCGTATGAAGCGTATGCAAGGATATAACGTTCTTCATCCAATGGGATGGGATGCATTCGGTCTTCCAGCAGAGCAATATGCACTTGATACTGGAAACAGCCCGGCAGAATTTACAGAGCTTAATATTAATACGTTCCGTAATCAAATTAAAGCATTAGGTTTCTCTTACGATTGGGATCGTGAAGTAAATACAACAGATCCAAACTACTACAAGTGGACACAATGGATCTTCCTAAAACTATTTGAAAAAGGCTTAGCTTACGTTGATGAAGTACCTGTAAACTGGTGCCCAGCACTTGGTACAGTACTTGCAAATGAAGAAATCATTGACGGTAAGAGTGAGCGCGGTGGACATCCAGTTGAGCGTCGTCCGATGAGACAGTGGATGTTAAAAATTACAGCTTACGGAGATCGTCTATTAGAAGATCTAGATGAGCTTGATTGGCCAGAAAGCTTAAAAGATATGCAACGTAACTGGATCGGTCGTTCTGAAGGTGCAGAAGTACACTTCAACATCGATGGTACAGACGAGAAATTCACAGTTTTCACAACGCGTCCTGATACACTATTTGGTGCGAGCTACTGTGTACTTGCTCCAGAGCATGCGCTTGTTGCAGACATTACAACAGCAGAGCAAAAAGAAGCTGTAGAAGCTTACATTAACTCTGTTAAAATGAAGAGCGATTTAGAGCGTACAGAACTTGCGAAAGAGAAAACTGGTGTATTCACTGGTGCTTACGCAGTTAACCCAGTAAACGGTGAGAAATTACCAATCTGGATCGCTGATTACGTTCTTGCAACTTACGGAACAGGTGCTGTAATGGCAGTTCCAGCTCACGATGAGCGTGATTATGAATTCGCATCAGTATTCAATCTTCCAATGAAGGAAGTTGTAAAAGGCGGAGACATTACGAAAGAAGCATACACAGGTGATGGTGCACACGTAAACTCAGCATTCCTTGATGGTTTAAATAAAGAAGAAGCAATCGTAAAAATGATTGAATGGCTTGAAGTAACGAGCGCAGGAAATCAAAAAGTAACGTACCGTCTACGTGACTGGTTATTCAGCCGTCAACGTTACTGGGGTGAGCCAATTCCAGTAATCCACTGGGAAGATGGCACAATGACAGCTGTGAAAGAAGAAGAATTACCATTAGTTCTTCCGAAAACAGAAAACATCCGTCCTTCAGGTACAGGTGAATCACCACTTGCTAACATTGAAGAGTGGGTAAACGTTGTTGATCCTGAAACTGGTAAAAAAGGTCGTCGTGAAACGAATACAATGCCACAATGGGCTGGTAGCTGCTGGTATTACCTACGTTACATCGATCCAAACAATAGCGAAGCACTTGTAGATCCTGAAAAAGTAAAACAATGGCTTCCAGTTGATATTTATATCGGCGGAGCAGAGCACGCTGTACTTCACTTACTATATGCTCGTTTCTGGCATAAAGTATTATATGATATCGGTGTAGTTCCAACGAAAGAGCCGTTCCAACAATTATTCAACCAAGGTATGATTCTAGGTGAAAACAACGAGAAAATGAGTAAATCAAAAGGTAACGTTGTAAACCCTGATGATATCGTAGCAAGCCATGGTGCAGATACACTTCGTCTATATGAAATGTTCATGGGACCGTTAGATGCTTCGATTGCTTGGTCTGAAAATGGTCTTGACGGAGCTCGTCGTTTCCTAGACCGCGTATGGCGTCTATTCGTTCAAGATAATGGTGAATTAAGTGAGAAAATTACTGATGCACCAAATAAAGAGCTTGAAAAAGCTTACCACCAAACAGTGAAGAAAGTAACAGAAGACTATGCAGAGCTTCGCTTCAACACAGCGATTTCTCAAATGATGGTATTCATCAACGATGCATATAAAGCTGAAACACTTCCGAAAGAATATGTAGAAGGTTTCGTAAAAATGATTGCACCAGTTGCACCTCACATCGGGGAAGAACTATGGAGCAAACTTGGATACAATGAAACAATCACATATGCAATCTGGCCAACATTTGATGAGTCTAAACTTGTAGAAGATGAAGTTGAAATCGTTGTTCAAATTATGGGTAAAGTTCGCGCAAAACTAACAATGAGTAAAGACGCATCAAAAGAAGAAATGGAACAACTTGCACTTGAAGCAATTCAAGACCAAATTGAAGGGAAAACAGTTCGTAAAGTAATTGTTGTTCCTGGAAAACTTGTTAACGTTGTTGCAAACTAATGTATTTTTAAAAAAGCTCAGAGCATCTATGCTCTGAGCTTTTTTGTGTAGAAAATAATTTCAGGATCTCCTTCATCTAAATTTTCAACTATTCCACTACGTACAAATCCATTCGTACTAAAAACTTTCTGCATACTATCGTTTGATTCGTTTGTCGAAGAAAAGATTTTTTGAGTAGGAGAATGACTTAACATATATGAGATTAACGAGCTTGCATAGCCGTGCCTTCTTTTCGCTGGCGAAACGATGATTAATGAGAGGAAAGTACAATCAAAGAAATTTGTATCGTATGTTAGAAAACCAGAGATAGAATTGTTCTCTTTTACAATGATGCATCTGCCCTCATTGATAGTATGTTTAATATAATCTCGTCTACTATCATCTCCGATTACATCAATATCTATATGTAAGATTGCATCTAAGTCATTGATAGAAGCCTTTGTTACGTTTTTCAATGGAAATACCTCCCGAAAAAATATTCAGTTAATTAATTTTAGCATGAAAGAAGAAAAAGGAGCGGAATTCCCATACAGACAAACACCTATTTTTCTATAGGAAATATGATAAAAAAGGTAGGCTAAATTGAGTAGAAGAGGTGAAAGGAATGAAAGGGATGGACAATAATGCACCACATGGTTTCTTCGGAGGCGAATCGGACAGTTATACACAAATGATGTTAATGGGAGGAGCTGGCCAACAAGGGTACGGTGGAATTCCGAGCTGGATGGGAGGGGCTGGCCAACAAGGATACGGTGGAATTCCGAGCTGGATGGGTGGAGCAGCAGGAGAATTCCCAACATCGGTAGCTGGCATGCAAACTGGAATGCCTACATCAATGGGGGGATTTTCGACATCAGGGGCTGGAATGCCTACAGTAACAGGAGGATTTCCGACATCAGTAGCTGGCGTACAGACAGGATTTCCAGTAGGAGCACCAACTACATTTCCTTCTTTCGTTGGAGGAGTGCAGACCGGATTTCCGGTACCGGGAGTAGGTGTTGTAGCTGGAGGAATAGGTGGATATCCGCAAGTTGTTCACGGTCATCATGGACATCACCACCATCAAGGTCAACACGGTCATCATGGACACCATCATCACCAAGGCCAACATGGCCATCATGGACACCATTCATCACCAAGGTCAACACGGTCATCATGGACACCATCATCACCAAGGTCAACACGGTCATCATGGACACCATCATCACCAAGGTCAACACGGTCATCATGGACACCATCATCATCAAGGCCAACACGGTCACCATGGTCATCAACAACAAGTACATCACCACGGTCACCACCACATTCATCCGCAAGCTGTTCTTTATCAAACGCACCAAGGCCAGCACGGTCATCAAGGTCAGCACGGTCATCAAGGTCAGCACGGTCATCAAGGTCATCAAGGTCATCAAGGTCATCAAGGTCATCAAGGTCATCAAGGTCATCAAGGTCATCAAGGTCACCACGGTCAGCACGGTCATCATGATCAGCACGGTCACCATGGTCATCAACAACAAGTACATCACCACGGTCAGCACGGTCATCAAGGTCAACACGGTCACCAAGGCCAACACGGTCATCAAGGTCAGCACGGTCATCAAGGTCAACACGGTCACCAAGGCCAACACGGTCAACATGGCCAGCAGGGTCAACAACACCCACAATATCAGCAATATCAACAACAGCAACAATCTTCTCCTTGGGCAGGTGGAATTGGAACGGGAGCAGCAGGAGCAGCGGCAGGAGCAGCTAGCATTAGTGGAGCAGCAGGACACGCGGGACACGTGGGTCATTAATGAATCGCAGGAAAAAAGACATAATAAAAAACTGCTAGGAAATCCTAGCAGTTTTTTTCAGCTTCTTTGCGCTGACGTTCGATTTCAGCACGAAGTTGTGGTTCTGGTGCTTGCCAGCCTTCTGGTTTTAGAATTTTGCCGTCACCTTCACGGAATCGAGGTTTTCCATCAGGGAATAGTTTTGCCATGTTTGCGTTATTTACAATTTCGAATCCTTTATCAGGACGTACGCCCATTTCGGCAAACGTTCCGAATGCAAAGTAAATAAGGTCAATTAGTGCATCATATTGATCTTCAACAGTCGTCGCTTCTAGAAATTCTTCTAGCTCTTCTTGCATAAAACTTGCACGGATTTTTGCACGCTCTTCTGTTAGTTTTGTTGGAGTATTTGTCACAGGATGTCCGAACTCTTCATGCATTTTTGCAACAAGTTCGTATCCTTTATCTAAACCTTTTTCGTTTATCATGTGGTTTCATCCTTTCTCGCTTTGTGCCGAATCTCATTGTAACATAAGGTGATTATGAAATGAAAAAGGACTGTTCAAAAGTTTCATCTTTTAGTTAAGATAGGGAAAGATTATATCGACTAAACGACAAAACATAACCCATTATAAAAGAAAGCCATCCCGGAATACTTTTGGGATGGCCTTGCTCGTTATTTTTCTTCTTTTATTAAAATGGATAAAAGAAGATCGATGCCAAACATACCAACGAGCAACATTGGAATAACGACAAGTAAATAACGTGTGAAGGAAACATTTTTTAAGTATGTATGAGCAAATAAAAAGACGCCGAGAAATAAAATACCATTTAAAATAGGCTTTACTAATTTTTTAGACATAAGCTCCCCCGTAAATATCTTCTCTCTCTATCTAAAATAAAAACTCCTCTATCCGTTGTATCATGCTGGAGAGAGGAGTTCAATCATTTCTCATTCGATTACACCAGAATTTGTAATATTAACGGTGTATTTTACTTTAATTGGCACATCTTTGTACATTTTTCGCCACTCTTCTAATTTAAATGGACGATAATGTTGTCTATATTTTGCTCCAAGTCCAAGAGGGTCAACATTTAAGGATTTAAACTGTTTAATTAGTTTTGTAGCTTTTGCATCTAACTGTTTCTCAACCGCTTTCGCTATTTTTTGCGTGTTCTTTTTATTTTCTAAGTTGAATTTTCGAGATAATTCTTGAATACGAGCTTCCATTTTCACATGAATATAGAAAGACGGTTTTCCATTTTTTATAGTTACTTCGTAGGTAGGAACGGAACGGATGTTATTAATCATTGCATAGCCAGGATTGGTTTTAAATTCATGTGAATCTAGGCGGTGCTTTTCTAGCAGTCCTTTGAAAACAAACATATCGTGGTACTTAATTGTGCCGACTAACTTATCCTTTTTCAAGAGACCGATACCAGTAATCTTTATTTTATCTCCATGTTTTTTTAGGATAGGCATATAGGAATCCTGTCCTTCACGGTAGTACCTGAAGGCGCCTAAATACAAATTGTCAGTTGGCAAAGGCCCAGTGTCCATATTATGTTCTAACATTTTTTTTATATAAATCGCAACATTGTAAGAGGTACTATATTTTCCTTTAAATAGTTCAGTACCACTGCCTTCTAATAGTCCAACATACAGTGAGTTACCAATATTCACATCTCGAATCAATGTATCAAAGGAAGTTGATAATCCTTTTTTAGCAATCTTTGTTGTGAATAAGGCAACACGCATTTGACCGCTTGCGAACGGTTGCGAAGATTCTAAAGATGTATCTGCCTTTACTTGTTTTACTGCGTTTCCTGTTCCTTCATAGACTTGAACTTTATTTCCCTTTTTTTGTACAGGGCAAACGAATGTAACTTTTACTTTATTATCTTTTGCTGTATCGAAGGCAGTTCCTTGAATGAGCTGAACATCATCAATAATATTTTTTTGTAAACAACCAGTTAGACTGAAGACACTGATGCAAATAAGAAGTATTAATTTTCTTTTGATTTTTTCCATTGTTTTTTCACCCACACAATAATAAATAGAATTGGGATGTATACATAGATAAGCCAAAAACTAACTTTAGATACATTGCTAATAAAATCATTAATATCATGCCTGTTCGTTAGAAGTTGTGAAACAACTAAGGTGATAAGCATAAATGCGATTAAAATACCTCGTTGCTTCACACGAAAGATTTCATGCGTTCCTCTAGTTGCGGCCCATAAAGGTAGGATAAAGCTGGTAATAATAACGAGAGCATAACCAGAAATAGCAATATACTCAAGTCGCTCAATAAAAGGAAGCTTAATAACTTGTGTCATGGACAGTTGAGACCAGATTGTTTTGAGTAGTTGTTTTTCGCTAAAGAATGTAAAAGCGAGAATGGTACTAAACAAATATAGAATATTGGAAAATAATGCCCCGTATTGTGCGAATTTATGGGATTTCTCTGGCTCTTTAACAAATGGATAAATCATCAGGAAAATTTCAAATCCTGTCATGCTATAAATAGATAGTTGAGCTGCTTTCAAAATATCGGTAAAAGAATGTGAAAATATTGGAAGTAAGTTATCCCAATGTGAGAATTTTAAAATGAAAAGGCTTAGAAAAAGATAACCTAATGTCCCACCAACAGAAATAACACAAATTCCTGCAATAACGCGAAAACCTGATGAAATAATGTAATAACTTATTAAACATAAAAAGAATGTGAGCATCCAGGTGGATGCACTAGGAAACATCCACACTTGAATAATTTCGACATATGTTCTAACAACAGAAATGCTTACAATGAAAAAATAAGCCATAAAAATGATATTAATACCATTTCCGATCCATTTTCCAAAAAGTTGTTTATGTAAATCAATTAAGTTTCCTTCTACAGTTTTTAATGAATAATACATCATCCAGATGATAATATGAATAATGATTCCTGTGAGGAGAACCCCCATCCAGCCGTCGTATCCAGCAGCTTTTGCAATAATTCGAGCGAACCCGAGAACACCAGCACCAAACTGTGCACTGTGAATTAAGAAGAAAACAAAGATAGGAGATATTTGATATTTTTCTTGAACTTTACTCATCAATGCACCTCATTTCTTACTCATCGAAGTCTGATCTATGTTTTGTTGAAATTCCTTTTGCTGCTTTTTTTACATGTTGTGGTCTTGCTTGTACATCTCTTGTATCAATCATTGTTAAAGGAAAACGAATCCAAGAATCCTTAACGGATTGTTGTCTTGTCGGATAAAACAAAGCGTACGGTTTACGTAAGGAAGTAAGCCTGAATAGATGAGTAAATAAAAAGATAAATCCAAGAGAAATCCCGAAGAGCCCTCCTATTTCTGCGAATGCTAGAAACGGAAAACGTAGTAATCGAACTGCATTACCCATTTTATAAATAGGTGTAATAAAGGAAGCAAGTGCTGATAAGGCAACGATAATTAATAAAATGTTACTCGTTAAACCAGCTTGTACAGATGCTTGTCCGATTACGATACCGCCTACAATACCGAGTGTTTGACCAACTTTCATCGGTAACCTCGCGCCAGCCTCTCTTAATAAATCGATTGCGAGTTCTAAAAAGAGTGCTTCAATTAAAGGTGGGAACGGTACTTGCGCCCTTGATAAAATCAAAGTTTCAAGTAAATCACTCGGAATGAGTTCATAATGATAATTTAAAACTGCAACATATAAAGGTGTAGCACAGATTGAAAATAGAACAGCGATAAGGCGTAAAATGCGTGAAAATGTAGCGTATAACCAAGAGACGTTATAGTCTTCTGGTGAAATGAAAAAATCGAAATAGGATACAGGTGTTAGTAAAACACTTGGAGAACCATCCACAAAAATAGCAATTTTCCCATCAATGAGTGCTTTTGTCACTCTATCAGTACGTTCTGTATTGATATAGAGAGGGAAAATCGACTTTTCACCCATTAGTTCTTGTATATAAGCACTATCATTAATTTGATCATATTCAAGAGCACGTAATGACTCCTCGAGAAAATCTACATTATCTTTTTCGGCGAGGTTGTCTAAATACATCATGACAACTTTCGTTTTGGAAAATTCGCCGACAATCATTTCTTTTGTTTGTAAATCTAAAACAGGAAGGCGTTTTCGTACTAAATTAATATTCGTATCAATAGCTTCTACAAAGCCTTCTTGTGGACCGATAACTGTTGATTCATTTAATGGAGGGCTTGGTGCCCGGTAAGTATCAATTGCAATGTTTGCAAGCATACACTTTTGATCTTGCTGATTCAATTGAATAATTGCATGTCCCTTTAAAACCATGTCCTCAATTTTTTGTAAGTCGTTCGTAATTGTAATACCACTCATCGGAATATGTTCTTTTAGCTCTTCTAATGAAGTACAAGGTCGTTCTAACAGAATAGGCATTAAATATTTCTGTAATTTCTCTCCATCAAGTGAAGGACGATAGTAAGAAATCCAATAAGGCATCGTTTCATCATCAGATGTGTGATAATTAACAAAATCACTAGACTGTTTAAGCTTTGCTATTAAATCTTGTAGAGAATGAATACGGTCTTTTTCTGGTTTCGTAAAATCATAAATACTATTATTTCCAGAGTTTTGCTGTTTATCTTGAGATGAGTTATCTTGCTTAGAGCTTTGCTGTTGATCTTGGGCCGAGTTGTCTTGTTTAGAATTTTGTTGCTGATTCTGATCCGAGTCGTTTTGCTTAGAGTGTTGTTGCTGATTCTGATCGGAGTCGTTTTGTTTAGAGTGTTGTTGATTCTGATTCGAGTCGTCTTGTTTAGAGTGTTGT
>NZ_JBXAHR010000002.1:148398-337732 GCF_058952315.1 Bacillus sp. GW823-FHT06B01
GTTGATTCTGATTCGAGTCGTCTTGTTTAGAATTTTGTTGTTGATTCTGATCCGAGCCGTTTTGCTTAGAGTGTTGTTGCTGATTCTGATCGGAGTCGTTTTGTTTAGAGTGTTGCTGATTCTGATCGGAGTCGTTTTGTTTAGAGTGTTGTTGATTCTGATTCGAGTCGTCTTGTTTAGAATTTTGTTGTTGATTCTGATCCGAGCCGTTTTGCTTAGAGTGTTGTTGTTGATTCTGATCCGGGTCGTTTTGCTTAGAGTGTTGTTGTTGATTCTGATCTGAGTCGTCTTGTTTAGAATTTTGTTGTTGCTGCGGATCCTGAGAAGGCTCTTTGTGTTCCTCTTTTTTTTGTTCGCTATTGCTATCTTTATTATGTTTCATACTTCTAGTCTGTTCTTTGTTATCATCCTCTTGATTGTTAGGCTGTTGCTCCGAGTTATCTGTTTCGTTTTTCTCTGTCGTATTTGATTTTTTTTTCTTACGTAGCCAATTCCAGATCATATGTATGCCCTCTTTGATTGTGTAATATAGTGCTATTTTGTGGCTAATTTTGTATATTATTCATTTATTTATGAAAAGAAGGAGGAGAATGGTTTGCATAGAAAAAATCCTTTAGTAAGCAGTTCATACTATGACGGGAAGAGGGCGAGTCTGTGCAATTTGTAAAAAAAGAAAAATTTGTTTTAAGAGAGTTTACGTTTGAAAATGGTAGGGGAATTCCTGTTCAAATGGGGTATGAGACGTATGGTACTTTAAATAGAGAAAGGTCAAATGCAATTTTGGTATGCCATTATTTTAGTGCAACGAGTCACGCGGCAGGAAAATATACAGCGCATGATGGGGAGTCTGGTTGGTGGGATGGTTTAATTGGGCCGGGAAAAGCAATTGATACAAATAAATATTTTGTTATATGCACTGATAATCTTTGTAATGTGCAGGTGAAGAACCCTTATGTGTTTACAACGGGACCGAAATCGATTCATCCGAAAACTGGAGATGAATATGCGATGGATTTTCCGGTTTTTACATTTCTTGATGTAGCTCGTATGCAATATGAGTTAATAAAAGATATGGGAATCTCAAGGTTACATGCTGTAATGGGACCGTCAGCTGGTGGGATGATTGCGCAGCAATGGGCTGTTCATTATCCTCATATGGTAGAGCGGATGATTGGTGTTATTACGAACCCGCAAAATCCAATTATTACGTCGGTAAATGTAGCACAAAATGCAATTGAGGCTATTCAACTGGATCCAAGTTGGAAGGGCGGAAAATATGGAGAAGAGCAGCCAATGAAGGGACTTCATTTAGCAAATAGAATGATGTTTATGAACGCATTTGATGAGCATTTTTATGAAACGACATTCCCTCGTAATAGTGTAGAGAAAGAACCTTATGAAACATTTGCTGCATTAACATCATTTGAGAAAGAAATAAATAAAGTGACATATAGAAGTATAGAGTTAGTAGATGCAAATTCGTGGATATACACTGCGAAAGCAGTTTTATTACATGATATTGCGCATGGATTTTTGTCTTTAGAAGAGGCGCTTTCTAACATAGAAGCAAATGTACTTATGATTCCGTGCAAACAAGATTTGCTTCAGCCGTCACGTTATAATTATAAAATGGTAGACATTTTGCAAAAACAAGGGAAGTATGCGGAAGTGTATGAGATAGAAAGTATAAATGGGCATATGGCAGGAGCATTTGATATTCATTTATTTGAAAAGAAAGTTTATGAATTTTTAAATCGGAGAGTATCTAGTTTGGTGTAGAAAATAAATGGTGTGAAAAAGGTGCGATATATGTAGTAGGCACCTTTTTTTACATGATTTGTAGACGGAAAATATATGTGGCAATTGCTATACCGAAGAATGCGATACTAAGCAATAGAAATAAGAATGACATTTCTTGTGGTGATTTTATCTTTTTATTATTCTTCATACTAAGTGCAATAATTGCGGCGATTAAGAAAATGATGCCCGTAATGAAAAGAAAAAGTGTCATTTTCATTGGCTCCTTTCATAAAACAAGTATATTGAGGATACAATGCACGAGTTATATTTGTAAAGAATAAGTTTTGCGAGAAAATTGAGAAATAAAATTTCCATTCTTTGCGTTCTTTCTTTCGCATGCTAAAATTGACTAGATATGCTTGTTTAAGGAAGAGACTAAAGGTTTTATTGTATATAAGGAGGAACGACATATGACAGAAGTTAAAACAATTACTACAGAAGAAGTGCAAGAGCGTTTAGAAAATGGAGAAACGCTATTTTTAGTAGACGTAAGGGAAGATGAAGAAGTAGCGGCAGGGAAAATTCCAGAAGCTGTACATATTAAAATGGGTGATATCCCAAATAAAGTAGATTTCTTTGATAAAGAGAATGAATATATCTTTATTTGTCGCTCGGGAATGCGCAGTGAAAATGTATGTCATTATTTAAATGAGCAAGGATTTAAAACAATGAACATGGTTGGCGGTATGCTTCAATATGAAGGTGAAACGAAATAAGTAGCTAAAAAAACTTGAAACGTGTTTGTTTCAAGTTTTTTTCTTTTGCATACAGTGTACAAAAGGGGGATAGGTAAATGGGGATTAACTTGCGGAAAGTAAAAATTATTAATAATACAGGGGCTGTTAATGTCGGTGACTGTTATGATATCTCACCTTTAGCTGTAGCAAAAATATATGCAGGTGCTGGAGGATCGAGTGCGGCTGTTTTTTTAAATGGGAAAAGGCAGCCAGAAGCGGTGATTCGAACATCAGTATTTCTTCCGCCATTAGCAACGAGTACACGTACATTAGGTTCGTAGAGGAAAGGTAGAGTGTAATTATGCCTGCTCATATAAAAGAGTTTGTTATTGTGAATAACACTGGGAATATATTTACTGGTGATAATTTGAGTGATACGTCATTTACTGCTACGAAATCCTATAGTGGCTCAATGGGGTGCACTTGGATCGACGTTGTTACAGTAATAGGGACGGAGACGAAGCTTTGTTTACAGCCGGGTGATTCGGTGACGACAACATATACAAGAGGTACTCCTGCCGGTACTGTAACAGGAACAAATATGGGGCAAAGTGTAAATGCATCGAGTATAGCACAAGCTGTCCCTAATACAGATAATATGGATTCAATTGCTGGACTCCCTTAAGGATTTAAGGGAGTTTTTATTATTTCAAATAAAAATAGTCTTTGAGTTTGTTTTTGTAAATACATATTAAGAAGAAGAGGTTTGTTTAATGTAAAAAAGATGGTGTGCAGGTGGTGAAAGTGTGAGAGAGCGCGATAAAAAACATTCATTAAACTCTAATTTCAGAATTTCACCAAATCTTATTGGTCCTACCTTTCCACCCGTTCCAACGGGATTTACTGGCATTGGGATTACTGGCCCAACCGGTCCACAAGGTCCGACTGGCCCTCAAGGACCAAGAGGATTACAAGGTCCAATGGGGGAGATGGGCCCTACAGGACCTCAAGGTGTGCAAGGGATACAAGGACCAGTTGGACCAATAGGTGCAACAGGACCAGAAGGACAGCAGGGGCCGCAAGGATTGAGGGGAGCACAAGGAGCAACTGGAGCGACAGGACCAGAAGGAGTGCAAGGGTTACAAGGTCCGATTGGTCCAACCGGAGCGACTGGGGCACAAGGTATACAAGGGATACAGGGGTTACAAGGTCCGATTGGAGCGACTGGACCTGAGGGACCTCAAGGAATTCAAGGTGTGCAAGGGGTACCAGGTGCAACAGGTCCACAAGGAATACAAGGGGCACAAGGGATACAAGGATCACAAGGACCAAGTGGAAATACAGGAGCAACGGGAGCGACTGGTCAGGGGATAACAGGTCCGATGGGAGTAACCGGTCCAACAGGGATCACTGGCCCATCAGGAGGACCTCCTGGTCCGACCGGGCCGACTGGTGCGACAGGTCCGGGTGGTGGACCGAGTGGAAGTACAGGAGCAACCGGAGTAACGGGAAATACTGGGGCTACAGGAAGTACAGGGGTAACAGGAGCAACGGGAAGTACAGGTCCGACTGGAAGCACGGGAGCACAGGGCTTGCAAGGAATACAAGGGGTTCAAGGGCCAATTGGACCAACAGGTCCAGAAGGTCCGCAGGGTATTCAAGGTATTCCTGGTCCGACGGGAGTAACTGGTGAACAAGGAATCCAAGGAGTTCAGGGTATTCAAGGGGCAACGGGAGCAACAGGGGATCAAGGTCCACAAGGTATACAGGGAGCTATAGGGCCTCAAGGTGTAACAGGGGCGACAGGAGATCAAGGTCCACAAGGTATACAAGGAGTACCGGGTCCAACAGGAGAAACGGGACCACAAGGAGTTCAAGGGATCCAAGGTCCGATGGGTGATATAGGACCAACAGGTCCAGAAGGCCCAGAGGGACTTCAGGGCCCGCAAGGAATACAAGGTGTGCCAGGGCCAGTTGGAGCAACGGGTCCAGAGGGTCCCCAGGGGATACAAGGTATTCAAGGACCGGTAGGAACAACAGGCCCACAAGGTCCACAAGGAATTCAGGGAATACAAGGTGTGCAAGGGATAACGGGAGCAACTGGAGTACAAGGAGCAACTGGAATTCAAGGGATACAAGGGGAAATAGGAGCAACGGGTCCAGAGGGGCCTCAAGGAGTGCAAGGTGCTCAAGGGGCGATAGGTCCAACAGGTCCAATGGGAGCACAGGGAGTACAAGGAGTTCAAGGAATTCAAGGTCCGACGGGAGCGCAAGGAGTGCAGGGGCCGCAGGGAATTCAAGGAATCCAAGGTCCGACGGGGGCAACAGGAGAAACGGGAGCAACTGGGGCGACAGGAGAAGGCACTACAGGCCCAACAGGGGTAACCGGTCCAACAGGGGTAACAGGCCCATCTGGAGGACCAGCAGGACCGACCGGCCCAACGGGGCCATCAGGTCCGGCGGGAGTAACAGGTCCATCTGGTGGACCACCTGGCCCGACAGGAGCAACAGGTGCGACAGGAGTAATAGGAGATACTGGGGCGACAGGCTCAACTGGAGTGACAGGAGCGACAGGAGAAACGGGAGCAACCGGAGTGACGGGTTTACAAGGTCCGCAAGGAATCCAAGGAGTGCAAGGAGAGATAGGTCCGACGGGTCCCCAAGGTGTTCAAGGTCCGCAAGGAATTCAAGGAGTAACGGGGGCCACTGGAGATCAAGGTCCGCAAGGGATTCAAGGCCCACAAGGCGACATAGGTCCAACCGGCCCACAAGGAATTCAAGGCCCACAAGGTTCTCAAGGAATCCAAGGAGCGACAGGGGGAACAGGAGCACAAGGCCCACAGGGAATCCAAGGTCCGCAAGGTGACATAGGTCCGACTGGGCCACAAGGAGCAACTGGAATCCAAGGGATACAAGGAGAGATAGGTCCAACCGGTCCAGAAGGCCCAGAGGGACTTCAGGGCCCGCAAGGAATACAAGGTGTTCAAGGGCCAGTTGGAGCAACGGGTCCAGAGGGTCCTCAGGGGATACAAGGCATTCAAGGACCGGTAGGAGCAACAGGCCCACAAGGTCCACAAGGAATTCAGGGAATACAAGGTGTGCAAGGGATAACGGGAGCAACTGGAGCACAAGGAGCAACTGGAATTCAAGGGATACAAGGGGAAATAGGAGCAACAGGTCCAGAGGGCCCCCAAGGAATGCAAGGTGTACAAGGAGAGATAGGTCCAACTGGTCCGATGGGGCCACAAGGAGTGCAAGGAGTACAAGGAATTCAAGGAGCGACGGGCGCACAAGGAGTGCAAGGTCCACAAGGAATTCAAGGAATCCAAGGTCCGACGGGGGCAACAGGAGATACGGGAGCAACAGGTGCGACAGGGGAAGGGACTACAGGCCCAACAGGAGTAACCGGTCCAACAGGGGTAACAGGCCCATCTGGAGGACCAGCAGGACCGACCGGCCCAACGGGGCCATCAGGTCCGGCGGGAGTAACAGGTCCATCTGGTGGACCACCTGGCCCGACAGGAGCAACAGGTGCGACAGGAGTAACAGGAGATACCGGGGCGACAGGCTCAACTGGATTGACAGGAGGGACAGGAGAAACGGGAGCAACCGGAGTGACGGGTTTACAGGGTCCGCAAGGAATCCAAGGTGTTCAAGGAGAGATAGGTCCAACTGGTCCACAGGGTATTCAAGGTCCACAAGGAATCCAAGGAGTAACGGGGGCAACAGGAGCACAAGGTCCACAAGGAATTCAAGGCCCACAAGGCGACATAGGTCCAACCGGCCCACAAGGAATTCAAGGTCCACAAGGTCCTCAAGGAATCCAAGGAGCGACGGGGGTAACAGGAGCACAAGGCCCACAGGGAATCCAAGGTCCGCAAGGTGACATAGGTCCGACCGGCCCACAAGGCCCAACTGGAATCCAAGGAATTCAAGGCAAGGCCCGCAAGGAATTCAAGGTCCAACGGGAGCTACAGGAGCAACCGGAGCGACAGGTCCCCAAGGAATTCAAGGCCCACAAGGAATTCAAGGCCCGCAAGGAATTCAAGGTCCAACGGGAGCTACAGGAGCAACCGGAGCGACAGGTCCCCAAGGAATTCAAGGCCCGCAAGGAATTCAAGGCCCGCAAGGAATCCAAGGTCCAACGGGGGCAACAGGAGCAACCGGTTCACAAGGTCCAACCGGAGCCGGAGCCACTGGGGCGACCGGGGCGACTGGAGTTAGTACAACTGCAACGTATGCATTTGCGAATAATACATCAGGAACCGCTATTTCCGTTTTATTAGGTGGTACAAATGTACCATTACCGAACAATCAAAATATTGGACCAGGAATTACCGTTAGCGGAGGAAATACCGTATTTACGGTTGCGAATGCGGGGAATTACTATATAGCTTATACAATAAATTTAACAGCCTCTTTACTTGTAAGTTCGCGTATAACTGTAAATGGCAGTCCGCTTGCAGGAACAATAAATTCACCAGCAATAGCTACAGGTTCATTTAATGCGACAATCATTGCTAATTTGCCTGCTGGAGCCGCTATTAGTCTGCAGTTATTTGGATTACTTGCAATAGCTACATTATCTACGACAACACCAGGAGCTACGCTAACTATTATTAGGTTAAGTTAATAGGGAGAAAACCTTGGGGCTTTTATGCTTCAAGGTTTTTTATCTCGCATTAATTGCCCGTAAAAGCCCGATTGGTGAGGGCTGATTAAAGTTTCACTTTATCTAGTTATTTGTAGGTAGTCTAATTGGTTAGGAAAGTTTCACTTTATTCACTTGAGCAAAAACATCGCAGTTCGAAAATATATTATAATAGAATGAAAAGAGAGAAATTTGGCAGAAAGGGAGAGTGGCGATGCAGGAGATGGTTACAGATTTTTTTGGGCGCCCACTTCAAGATTTGCGCATATCTGTCATTGATCGTTGCAATTTTAGATGTACATATTGTATGCCAGCGGAAGTTTTTGGGCCAGATTATGCTTTTTTGAAAGATGAGTTTTTACTGACGTTTGATGAAATTGAACGTTTGGCAAAACTATTTGTTAGCATCGGTGTACGAAAAATTAGACTTACTGGTGGCGAGCCACTACTGCGTAAAGATTTAACAAAACTTATTGCTCGTCTCGTGAAAATTGAAGGGTTAGTAGATATAGGGTTAACGACAAATGCAATTCATTTAACGAAACAAGCAAAAGCATTAAAAGAAGCTGGATTACATAGAGTAAATGTTAGTTTGGATGCAATAGATGACGATGTATTTAAGGACATTAATGGCCGGAATATCAATACAAAACCTGTTATAAAGGGAATTATGGCTGCAAAAGAGGCCGGGCTTGATGTAAAGGTAAATATGGTTGTGAAAAAAGGGATGAATGAACATCAAGTACTTCCGATGGCTGCTTATTTTAAAGAGCAAGGAATCACACTTAGGTTTATTGAGTTTATGGATGTTGGTAGTACAAATGGATGGAACTTTGATCAAGTCGTTACAAAGCAAGAATTAATTGAAATGATTCATAGTGTGTATCCACTTGAGCCAGCTGAAGCGCATTATTTCGGTGAAGTTGCGAAGCGATATCGTTACGTTGGAACAAATATCGAAGTCGGTTTTATTACTTCTGTTTCAGAATCATTTTGTTCTTCTTGTACGAGAGCAAGAATTTCGGCAGATGGAAAGTTTTATACTTGCTTATTTGCGACAGAAGGATTGGATGTAAGGGAACTTCTTAGAGGAAATCTTTCGGATGATGAGTTAGTAAGCGTTATACAAGATGTATGGATGAATAGAAAAGACAGGTATTCGGATGAACGGACAGAAGAAAGTGCAAAGAATCGTCCGAAAATTGAAATGTCTTATATAGGAGGATAAGAAAGGGGGCTATCGTATGCAGGAGCGATATTCAAGACAAATATTATTTTCTGGTGTTGGAGAAGAAGGTCAGAGAAAAATTAGAGAGAAGCATGTGCTTATTATCGGCGCTGGTGCTCTCGGGGCAGCGAATGCAGAAGCAATTGTTAGGGCAGGTGTTGGCAAAATAACAATTGCGGATCGTGATTATGTAGAATGGAGTAATTTACAAAGGCAACAATTATATACAGAAGAAGATGCAAAGCAATATAAACCAAAGGCGGTAGCAGCAGCAGAGCATTTACAAGCGATTAATTCTGAGGTGAAAATAAATCCGGTTGTGACTGATGTAACGGTGCAAGAAATGGAAGAGCTAGTGAATGATGTAGATTTAATATTAGATGCGACAGATAATTTTGAAACGCGTCTTCTTATTAATGATATTTCACAAAAGTATAATATTCCGTGGATATATGGTGGTTGTGTCGGAAGCTACGGAGTAACGTATACAATTTTACCAGGAAAAACACCGTGTTTCCGCTGTTTAATGGAACATCCAGCGAGCGGGGCAACATGTGATACGGCTGGTATTATACAGCCGGCAGTACAATTAGTAGTTGCGCATCAAATAACGGAAGCGCTGAAAATATTAGTAGAAGACTATGGGGCACTTCGCGAAACGATGTTATCGTTTGATCTTTGGAATAATCAACAGATGGCATTTAAAGTGAATAGGCAGAAAAAAGACACATGTTTATCTTGCGGAAGATTACGTACATATCCGAGTTTAACATTTGAAGCACAAACGAAAACAGAAGTGTTATGTGGCCGAAATACAGTACAAATCCGTCCAGGTGTGCGGAATGAATTTAATTTAGAAGAAATTAAAAAGCGCTTACAAAGAAGTGTGGATGTAAAAGCTACTCCGTATTTATTATCATTTCCGGTGGAGGAATTTCGGTTTGTTTTATTTACAGATGGCAGGGCGTTTATTCATGGGACGAATGATATAAATATAGCAAAACGCTTATATGCAAGATATATAGGTTGAACCTAAAGGGAGCCCTTTAGGTTCAACGGAGAGAAGATTAAGACTTTCTCGTATAATCTCCACTTTTTCCACCTGTTTTTTCAAATAAGTAAGTTTCGCCAATAATCATACCTTTATCAACAGCTTTGCACATATCGTACACAGTAAGAGCTGTAGCGGAAGCGGCTGTTAAAGCTTCCATTTCAACACCGGTGCTACCTTCTGTTTTAACTTTTACTTCAATAAGTAATCGATATTGTTCTTCGAATTGTTTCCAATCGAAAGAAACGTCAACACCTTTTAATAATAAAGGATGGCACATTGGGATAATATCAGAAGTGCGTTTCGCAGCCATAATACCTGCGATTTGTGCAACTGCTAATACGTCACCTTTCCCAATTTCATTGTGAGAGATTTTATCGTAAATTTCTTTTGTAACGACAATGCTAGAGCACGCAATTGCTGTTCGGACGGTTGCTTTTTTGTCACTTATATCAACCATCTTCGCGCGTCCTTGGTCATTAAAGTGTGTGAATGAAGACATGGAATTCCTCCTTGAAGTAATTTCTATTTAATATATAAAGTTTAATCGAGATAAAAAAAATTGCAAATATGAGGTGAGAAACGATGATAGAAAAACGAATTCCAATTCAAGTTGCTGAGGCAGTAGAGAGAGTAATGGAATATGCGAAAAATGGTGAAGTAGAAGAGGTTTCTATTACGGAAAGTTACGGGAGAATTCTTGGGGAGGATGTTATCTCTGATCATGACGTTCCTCATTTCGATCGTTCTCCTTACGATGGTTTCGCGATTCGAGCAGAAGATACGAAAGAAGCAAATCAAGAGAATGCGATTGAGTTTGAAGTAATAGGAGAAATCGGGGCAGGATCTGTTTTTATAGAAGAAGTAGGACCTTTTCAGGCGGTTCGTATTATGACAGGAGCAGCTATTCCAGAGGGGTGTAATGCAGTCGTAATGCTAGAGCTGACGGAAGGTTTTGAGAAGAATGGAAAAACATATATGAAGGTAAAGCGTCCTTTTAATAGTGGTGACAATGTGTCGTTTAAAGGGGAAGATATAAAACGAAATCAAGTTCTCGTTAAGAAAGGTGTTGCAATCAATCCAGGTATTGCCGCCTTATTAGCAACGTTTGGATATAGTACTGTGAAAGTTGTAAAACAGCCTATTGTTGGTATCCTGACGACAGGAAGCGAATTGTTAGAAGTACACGAGTCGTTACAACCGGGGAAAATTAGAAATAGTAACTCGTATATGATTGCAGCTCAAATTATGAAAGCCGGAGGGAAAGTGCGTTATTATGGCCAACTTGCTGACGAGTTAGATGCATGTTTTGCAGCTGTTCGATCGGCGATGGATGAGGTTGATATTTTAATTACGACAGGCGGTGTGTCGGTAGGAGATTATGACTACTTGCCAGCTATTTATGAAAGATTACAGGCGAATGTACTCTTTAATAAAATAGCGATGAGACCAGGAAGTGTAACGACAGTAGCTGAAGTTGATGGAAAGTTACTTTTCGGTTTATCAGGAAATCCGTCAGCTTGCTACGTAGGCTTTGAGCTATTTGTGCATCCGGTTATAAAAACATATTTGTATGCGAAAGAACCCCACGTATATAGAGCGGATGCTATTTTACAAAAAGATTTTCCGAAGCCAAATCCGTTTACTCGTTTTGTAAGAGCAAACGTGACAATCGTAGACGGGGCATTACAAGCGATGCCGGTCGGTTTAGATAAATCGAGTGCGGTCTCTTCACTCGCCGATGCGAATGCTTTTATTGTGTTGCCTGGAGGAACGAGAGGATTTGAAGCAGGGATGAAAGTATCTGTATTATTGTTAGAGCACGACGAGGGATGTGATTGGCCATGGGCAAAGCCCCTTCAATCTTACAAATAGTAGGATATCAAAATAGCGGAAAAACAACGTTTATTGAGAAAATTGTATATGCATTAGCTGAACGAAACATGAAAGTTTCTACAATTAAACATCACGGGCACGGAGGTTTTCCAGAAGTAGCGCAAAAAGATAGTGAAAGGCACCGAAAAGCTGGTGCTGTTGTCAGTAGTGTAGAAGGCGATGGATTACTTTCACTGTCGTCATTAAGAGAGGAATGGTCTTTGCAAGAAATTATTCGCTTATATGAGTTTTTTGAAGTGGATACAATTTTAATAGAGGGCTATAAAAAAGAGAGATATCCGAAAGTAGTATTACTTCGTTCTGCGGAAGACGTTGAACTTTTACATAAAGTAGAAAATATAGTAGCGGTTATTACGTGGCATGATGCACCTGCAAACTTACGAGAAGAATATAAAGTATTTCATATAACAGAAGAAGAGTGGTATATAGACTGGTTTATACAAACGGTAAGGAGTACGAAATGACAAATACGTATTATGAAGTAATTGATACAGAAATCTCGATTGAAGAGGTAGCGAAGAAGGTTATTCGCCGCGAATGTGGTGCTGTTACAACATTTATTGGAACGGTTAGGGAGTTTACGAAAGGGCGTCGTACATTATACTTAGAATATGTCGCTTATAAAACGATGGCAGAAAAGATGCTAGAGAAAATTGGCTCAGAAGTGAAAGAGAAGTGGCCAGGTACACACGTTGCGATTACACATCGCATCGGTACACTGCAAATTTCTGATATCGCGGTTGTTGTTGCTGTTTCAACACCGCATCGTAAAGCGGCCTATGAGGCGAATGAATACATTATGGAACGCATAAAACAAATTGTTCCGATTTGGAAAAAGGAGTTTTGGGAAGATGGAGACTCATGGATTGGTGATCAATTAGAAAAAACACCATATCCGGCGGGAGAGCCTGGGAAGGAGCTATAAGTATGATTCGAGTATTATTATTTGCGCACTTGCAAGAAGAAGCAGGAACAAGTGAATTACAAATAGAGAAAGAAAATATTACGGTTGCAGAGTTAAAAGATGTTGTTGCTAAAGAATATAATGTACCAGTGGCAGCATCAACTATGGTTGCGATTAATGAAGAATACGCAAATGAAGAGGATACGATCCGAGATGGTGATGTTGTTGCACTAATCCCACCAGTGAGCGGTGGTTAATATTGGATTCATTAAAACGACTTTCCTACATAGGGAAGTCGTTTTTTTATGGAAGTTTTGCGAACACTAACTTATAGAACAAGGAGGGTGTTATGAAAAAAATATGTGTAGTTATTACAATGCTATGTGCAATCTTTTTCTCTTCTCCAAGTGATTCTTTTGCGAAAGAATCGAGGGAGCAGCTGTTAGAGAGTGCATTATCAAATAGGTACTATTCAATTATTAGACAAGTGACAGAAGATCAGTATGAATGTGCTTCCGTTATAAATATAAAACGTCTCGGTAAGAACGGTGAGTTCGTTCCTAGATTTGAAATTACGCTACAATTTCTTACGTTCCAAGGTGCACATAATCCGCCGAATGATAAAGTTACACTTATTTTGGAAGATTATTTAGATCACGTAAAAATAAAGAAGGTGGAGCGAGAAAAGAATGTTTCTGGTGCTATTGCAGAAAAAGTTTGTGAACGGGAAAAAGAAAAAATAAAAGCTCACTCTAATGATTCAGAGTGATAACTTATGACATTTAGTAAAGAAAGGTAATGAGCGATGGACATACTTTTAGCGATTTTACCGGCTATATTTTGGGGAAGTATTGTGCTATTTAACGTGAAACTGGGCGGGGGACCGTATAGTCAAACGCTCGGTACAACGTTTGGGGCACTTATTTTCTCAATTGTTGTTTATATTTTTATGAAGCCAGTATTAACTCCTACTGTTATTGGAGTTGGAATTGTGTCAGGTTTATTTTGGGCACTTGGTCAGGCGAATCAATTAAAAAGTATTGATTTAATGGGCGTTTCGAGAACGATGCCCATTTCAACAGGACTGCAATTAGTTGCGACGACTTTATTTGGAGTCATCGTATTTCATGAGTGGTCCACGACTATATCGGTCGTCCTTGGCGTTTTGGCTCTTGTTTGTATTATTATCGGTGTTATTTTAACATCACTTCAAAGTGAAGAAGAAAAGAGTGCAGAGCAGGCGGGGAATTTTAAAAGGGGCATTATCATTTTATTGATTTCAACAGTCGGTTATTTAGTTTACGTAGTAGTGATTAGGCTATTTAACGTAGATGGTTGGTCAGCTTTATTGCCACAAGCAGTTGGTATGGTGTTAGGGGGCGTTTTGCTTACGTTTAAACATCATCCATTTAATAAATATGCACTACGAAATATTATCCCAGGATTAATTTGGGCAGCTGGAAATATGTTTTTATTCATTTCGCAGCCGCGTGTTGGAGTGGCAACAAGTTTTTCGCTATCGCAAATGGGAATTATTATTTCAACGCTTGGCGGGATTCTTATATTAGGTGAAAGAAAAACGAAACGCCAATTAACGGGGATTGTTGTAGGTATCGTTTTTATTATCGCAGCCGGAATAATGTTAGGTGTTGCAAAAAGTTAAAGGGGGTATTGAAATGTATAGTGATTTAGCAGGAAAAGTTGTCGTTATTACAGGATCAGCAACTGGTCTTGGAAGAGCGATGGGAGTACGGTTTGCTAAGGAGAAAGCAAAAGTAGTAATTAACTATCGCTCACGAGAGTCAGAAGCGCATGATGTATTAGAAGAAATTAAAAAAGTAGGCGGAGAAGCGATTGCTGTAAAAGGTGATGTGACAGTTGAATCTGATGTCGTGAACCTCATTCAATCTGCTGTGAAAGAGTTTGGTACGCTTGACGTTATGATTAATAATGCAGGGATAGAAAACGCGGTCCCGTCGCATGAAATGCCGTTAGAGGATTGGAATAAAGTAATCAATACAAATTTAACAGGTGCTTTTTTAGGAAGCCGTGAAGCGATTAAATATTTTGTAGAACATGATATTAAAGGTTCTGTTATTAATATGTCGAGTGTTCATGAGAAAATTCCGTGGCCACTATTCGTGCACTATGCGGCGAGTAAGGGTGGTATTAAACTGATGACAGAAACGTTAGCGCTAGAATATGCACCAAAAGGTATTCGAGTAAATAATATTGGGCCAGGTGCAATAAATACGCCAATTAATGCAGAAAAGTTTGCTGATCCTAAAAAACGTGCTGACGTAGAAAGTATGATACCGATGGGCTACATTGGAAAGCCGGA
This sequence comes from Bacillus sp. GW823-FHT06B01, assembly GCF_058952315.1. Classification (NCBI taxonomy): domain Bacteria; kingdom Bacillati; phylum Bacillota; class Bacilli; order Caryophanales; family Bacillaceae; genus Bacillus; species Bacillus sp. GW823-FHT06B01. Next base: position 162,947 of record NZ_JBXAHR010000002.1, read on the forward strand.
AGAAATTGCAGCAGTCGCAACGTGGCTCGCTTCATCAGAAGCGAGTTACGTAACTGGAATTACGTTATTTGCAGATGGTGGAATGACTTTATACCCGTCGTTTCAAGCAGGTCGCGGGTAATATAAAAGGACAAAGAGGTTTATCTCTTTGTCCTTTTTTCTGCAAAAAAAATAGCGGTCGGCTATTTTAAATTTAATGATTAATTGTATCTTGAAGAAATTCTGTTGCTTGATGTTCAGAAACATTTTGCACAAGTGCAACTTCGCTAATCATCATTTTGCGTGCATTATCTAGCATTTGTTTTTCGCTCGCATTTAATGCTCTCTCTTTATTACGGCGAAGTAAATCGCGAACAACTTCTGCGCTATCTTGCAGATTGCCGTTTTTCATTTTTTCCATATTCATTGTATATCTCTGTTTCCAGGAAAGTGATGTGTCTGATTCCCCGTTTTGAAATTCAAGAAGTATAACATCTAACGTACCTTTATCTACGATATAACGAATACCTGATTTTTGTAATTGATCCATAGGAAGCATTATTTGCATGTCTTTACTAATGATACGTATCACACAATATTGACGTGTTGTTCCTAATATTTCTTTCTCTTCAATGGCTTCGATGACTCCTGCGCCGTTCATTGGATAAACGATTTTATCGCCAATTTGAAACAAATCATCCACCTCCATATGTGGTAACCACTTTTAATGATAGCACAAGTAAACAAAAATGTCAAATTTTATATAATACCATAATGTTAATATTATAGTCAATAAGTAAAAGCTCTTTTTTATATATATTTTTTGCTCTTACTTATTGATGATTTTTTTGAAAAATAGTACAGGCGAAGAAAGAAGGCATATCCACTTATTTTTAAGCATAAAATGTAAAATCGCTAATACAATATACCTAAATCCGTTCTTTGCAAGGGAGGGAGAGAAGGTGGGGCGCACAATAAGAATTGATATTACAAATAAAGTTGTAGCTAAATTTAGACCGGATTATTTGGAATTATATACGAGTAAATTTATGATAGGTAAGTTTTATGTCTATACTGAAGGTAAACAATATGTGTTAGAAGACGGATATATATATGAAGACGGAAAATTTTATCGCATCATAGATACGCACCGTGGCAATAATCAAGCGGCGGAGGGCTGCGATCTAGGATGGTGTTAACATGATTCGTGTAAAAGTGTTTGATGAAAGTCACGAAAAAGACTTAGAAGACGCTGTAAATGTTTTTTTGAAAAAGATTGATGATAGTAATTTTGTAGATATTAAGTACCAAGTCGGTGTTTCTATTAATGATGACGAAAACCAAATTTATTGTTTTTCAGCAATGATCGTTTATAAAGCATAAAAAAGAGCTGGGTGAGCCAGCTCTTTTTTATGCTTTATGTTGGGACAACATGTGTCGGTAATACGTTCATAATAGATTGAGTTTTGCCTAATTTCTTTTTCGCTAAAAGAGGCTCCCCTGTTTCATGGTTTTGGGCATCTGTACACATACCAAGGTGATAACGATCACCTAAAAATGGATCGATATAAAAACCGTTTTTGAATACTTTATCATTCGGATGTTTTTCATGGTGAATGTCAGAGCAATTAATGCAATAGAACATAGCTTTCATCCCCTTTTTATTTTTGTTTGAAAAAAGTGAGTTGGTAGTCATTTCGCTCCTAAGGAAATGTTGAGGAGAAGAGAAATAACTACCTACTCAAATGGTGGGCATATTCCTTCTGATTTTTCATATCTCGCGTAGTGTCCCTGAGGGAAGGAGGAGAGACGAAATACGCATGATATACGTAAGGCACTTCTTTCAAGATGAATGATGGAGTTTCATGTTGAGAGAAGTTTTTATTTTTTGTTGCCTTTGTGAGTATATTATGAGGGAATGCTCAGAGGGTGTTTGTCCTGTTGAAAAAATGTTGAGAATTTCTCAACAATAAAAAATAACTAGCGTTGACATGAAACTAAAAGGTGTTATATTATCAAAGTGTAACCAAAAGGTGTTATATTTAATTGCCGAATAAAGGAGAATGAAAATGGAACAACAAAATACATTAACTGATATTAAACAAACGATCGTTTTTAACGCGTCTATTCAAAAAGTATGGAATGTAGTATCAACTGCAGAAGGGATTGCGTCATGGTTTATGCCGAATGATTTTGTATTAGAGGTAGGACATGAATTTCGTGTGCAATCACCATTTGGCCCATCACCATGTAAAGTGTTAGAAATTGATGAACCAAACCATCTATCTTTCTCATGGGATACAGATGGCTGGGTCGTTTCATTTAATCTGAAAGACCTAGGAGATAATAAAACAGAATTTACGTTAATTCACGGCGGCTGGAAACATCCTGATGAAATTCTTCCGAAAGCGAGTGCGAAGAGCTCTATTATTCGCGATAGAATGAGTGGCGGCTGGGTAGCGATTGTAAATGAAAAACTGAAAAAGGTTGTTGAAGGCTAAGTGTCTTCATCAGCAGCGAAATATGATGTATTTCAAGCAATTGCTGATCCAACCCGCCGAGAAGTAATACGGTTATTAAGTGATAAAGAGTTACCGATTTCCAAAATAACGGATCATTTTCCGATGAGTCGTACTGCGGTTGTAAAGCACCTTCATATTCTTTCGGAAGCGAATTTAGTAAGCGGAAGAAAAAGCGGAAGAGAGAAGATATATCGTTTGCATCCAGAACCATTAGAGGAATTACAACAGTGGCTCTCATATTATGAACGTTTTTGGGATAATAAATTATCTATGCTGAAACATATTGTGGAGAATGAAGAGTAAAAAGAGGATGACCAAAATGGTCATCCTCTTTATTATTGCTCACTTGTTTGAGTAGCTGGTTTTAATAAAATCCAAGCGATAATTAGTGTAAATACTGCTAATACGAAAGTACTCATATAAATGACGTGTACACTTGATGCTAATGCGGATTGCGATTCGGTTACTACGTTTGCTGTAGTTCCTCCGTGTCCGCCGCCAGATACAAGATCAAGGTTTTGAATACCGCGTGCATGAATCATCGTATTAAAGATTGTGCCAAAGATTGCAGCACCTAACGTTTGACTAAATGTATTAATAAATGTGTTTAAACCAACGGCTGTTCCGCGTGTATGAGCTGGTACAGCTGCTTGAATTGTTACCATATAAATAGGTGTCACAAGCCCCATTCCTAATCCGAATAATCCGACTGCTACATAAATAAGGAACGATGGTGAATTTGTTGATAATGTAAATAATAAGAACGTAGCGACTGATAAAATGCTAGCTCCAAGTAAAATGATTTGTTTCGTTTTTAATTTGCCTACTAAGTTACCAGAGAAAATAGCGCCAAATGTCCACATAACAGGGATTGGCATTAAAATAAGTCCGGCTTCTGTCGCATTTTTTCCTAATACACCTTGGCTCCAAATTGGAAGGTACATTGTAATACTAATGATCATTGCGCCAGCAATGAGCGTTAATATGTTTATTGTAGATAATGTACGGTTAGAGAAAAGTGCTAGCGGAATTAATGGTTCCGGAGATTTTTTCTCAATGAATAAGAAAATAATGAATGAAACGACGGCAAAGATTAATAGGCCGATAATTGTTATGTCGCCCCAGTTTTGCTTACTGCTACCTGTTAATAATGCATATAGTAGAGCGATCGTACTTAATGAGAAGACTGTTGCACCAAGATAGTCGATATGGTGTTTAGCGGGCTTAATAGATTCTTTGTAGTAAATGGCGATCATTAAGCAAGCGATAATTCCAAATGGGACGTTTAAGAAGAAAATATAACGCCAAGATAGAGAATCAACTAAAAATCCACCGACTAACGGTCCGATAACACCTGATACACCCCAAACGGCACTCATCCAACCTTGTGCTTTCGCGCGGTCTCTCGCTTCGCTATATAAGTCTCCAATAATCGTCATTGTGATCGGCATAACAGCACCAGCACCTATACCTTGAAGAGCACGGAAGAAGATTAATTGTTCCATTGATGTAACGACTCCGCAAAGCGCAGAACCGATTAAGAAGATTGTAGCTCCGATGAGTAAAACTTTTTTACGGCCGAATAAATCAGCTAACTTTCCGTATATTGGAGTCGAAACAGCTGTTGCAAGCATATAAATTGCATATACCCAACTAACAAGTTCGACGCCTGACAAATCACTCGTTATACGAGGGATCGCTGTACTAACAATCGTTCCTTCTACCGCAGAAAGAAACGTCATTAGCATTAAAGACATCATGACTTTTTTTCTCATATTTTTTCCCCTTACCCTTTTTCAAATATTCAACAATATAAAATATAAAGGTACTAAGGTATATAAAGCAACAAAAAAGCAATGGGAAGTTAGGAGGAGCGTATATTTGTCGCTTATTTTCGGTAAGTCGATATATTTAAGAAAACGCCGATATAATTTCATATACCTATAAAAAAAGAAACAGGAAGCCCTGTTTCTTTTTTTAATATTGCATTTTTGCGTTTTCTCCAGCTGTTGTTCCGGCAATTCTACCAGTAACGAGAGCAGATGTAATATTATAGCCGCCAGTATAACCGTGAATATCAAGAACTTCTCCGCAGAAATATACGCCGTTCATGAATTTAGAAGACATTTCTTTCGGGTTAATTTCTTTAACGGATACACCGCCGCCAGTAACGAATGCTTTTTCAATTGACTGCGTACCATTTACATTCACAGTAAACTCTTTAAAGTCTTTCACAAGTGCACGAATCTTCTCGTGAGAAACTTGTCCAGCTTGTTCGCTGCCATCAATTTCATTCTTTTCTAATAAGAATAGGAAGTAACGTTCAGGAACATAACCTTTTAATACATTTTTAATTCCTTTTTTCGGATCTTCTTTCATTTGTTTCAGCATGCGCTGGAATAGTTGTTCACTATTTTCTTCTGGCAATGCATCGATACTCATTTGAATCGTATTCGTTTTAAACTTTTTCAGTGCTTTCACGACGAATTGGCTACAACGAAGAGCGGCAGGACCAGATAGGCCGAAATGAGTGAAGAGCATGTCCATTTTGTGAGAAATGATAGCTTTTCCTTTCGGGTTTAATACGCTTAAGTTAACATCGCGTAAAGCAAGACCTTGTAAGGAGCGATCACGAATAAATGGTTCGTTTGAAAGGATGGGTACTTCTGTTGGGAATAGCTCTGTAATTGTATGCCCAGCTTTTTCAGCCCAAGCGTATCCGTCTCCAGTAGAGCCAGTTTGAGGAACGGATTTTCCGCCAACAGCGATAACGACATGATTCGTTTCTAACACTTCGCCAGTTTGCAGTACGACTGCTTTCGTTTGACCGTTCTCATATTCAATTGTTTCAACCGGTGTATTCGTACGGATTTTTACACCTAAGTCTTTTAATCGTGTTAAAAGTGCGTCTACTACTGATTGTGCTTTATTTGATACAGGGAACATGCGACCATGATCTTCTTCTTTTAGTTGCACGCCAAGCTTTTCGAAGAATGTAATAATATCTTCATTATTGAAAATAGAAAAAGCGCTGTATAAGAAGCGACCGTTTCCTGGTATATGTTTAACGATCTCATCAAGTGGTAGACGGTTCGTTACGTTACAACGACCACCACCAGAAATCGCAAGTTTACGCCCTAGTTTATTTCCTTTATCAAGAAGTAAGACACTTGCGCCTTCTTCTGCAGCACCGATTGCAGCCATTAGCCCAGAAGGCCCGCCACCGATGACAATAACATCATAATGCATAATATATCGACCTCATTTTCTACATTTCCTGCCTAAAAGAATAGCATGTTTTCCCTTAAAAGAAAAATAGAGTGAAGTACTGCTTAAGGAGAGAATTGTGGTACAATACAAAAGTTAGAGTTCAGCACTATCCTGCTATTTGTGGGCCATAGGACTAAAACCTTAAGAGTTAGGGGAAGTCTAATAGTTCTCGAATGCTCGAATAGTTCAATTAATTATAGTTTCACTTTATGTAGATGTAGGAGGATTTTTGTATGTCCGATTCGAAATTTCTGCGCGGAACGCTTATTGTTACGTTAGGGACATTTTTAGTAAAGTTCTTAGGCATGATTTACGTTTTTCCGTTTCATGCATTAGTAGGTACAGAAGGCGGAACGCTCTATACATATGGATACATTCCATATACGATCTTTTTAAGTATTGCAACGGCAGGGGTGCCGCTTGCTGTTTCCAAATTTGTTTCCAAATATAATGCGCTTGGCGATTATAAAACGAGTCGGAGAATGTTCCGCTCGGGAATGGTTATGATGATAGTAACAGGAGTTCTTTCGTTCCTAGTTCTATACATGACAGCGCCACTGTTTGCAGAAGCAATGCTTGGTAAACAAAGTATACACAGTAATGTAGAAGAAGTTACGACGATTATTCGTCTTGTAAGTTTTGCACTTATTGTTGTACCGGCAGCGAGTTTAATTCGTGGTTATTTCCAAGGTCACCAATCGATGGGACCGACTACTGTTTCGCAAATTATTGAACAAATTATTCGTATCGTCTTTTTATTAGCGGGTAGTTTTATCGTTATTAAAGTACTTGGCGGTACAGTTGCAACAGCAGTTGGGGTAGCGACATTTGCTGCGTTCGTTTCAGCAGTTGGAGCGCTCGGTGTACTCATTTGGTACTGGCTAAAACGTAAAAAACATTTGGATCAATATTTAATTGAACAAACTGTACCAGAATCGACAGTGAGTACGGTTCAATTATTTAAAGAATTATTTGCATATGCGATTCCTTACGTTGTAATTGGGTTAACAATTCCTTTATATCAACAAATTGATACATTGACATTTAACTCAATTATGCAAGCGATTGGCCAAGGGGATATCGCAGAGCGAGCGCTTGGTATTTTCACAATGTGGACGCATAAATTAATTATGATTCCTGTATCGCTTGCAACAGCGTTTAGTTTAACGCTTGTACCAGCGATTACAAAATCATTTACTGAAAAACAATACCGTTATTTAAAGTTACAAATTACACAAACATTCCAGGCAAATATGTTCTTAACATTGCCAGCAGTTGTCGGTATTTCAACACTTGCGTATCCAATTTATACTGCGTTCTATGACTCAGATCCACTAGGTGGACAAGTATTAATGTGGTATGCACCGGTTGCGTTGTTATTCGCTTTATTTACAGTAACAGCAGCAATTCTGCAAGGAATCAATCAACAAAAACATGCGATTGTCGCGCTTATTATGGGTGTTATTTTGAAATTCGTATGTAACGTAATCTTTATTCGTTATTTCGGTACAGTTGGAGCGATTTTAGCAACTGCAGTCGGATTCTTAGCTTCCGTATGGTATACGAATCGACAAATCAAAAAACATGTACACTATTCATTTGGTGTTGTATATAAGAGAACTTTCCAAATTGCAGTATTAACACTTGTAATGGTCATTGCTGTAAAGTTATCACAATGGACTCTGTCCTTCATGATCTCACCTGATGGCCGAATGGGTGCTCTTATTACAGTTGTGGTTTGTGCAGGTATTGGTGGTCTTGTGTATGGATTGTTAGCAATTCGCACAGGAGTACTTGAACGAGTATTTGGCGGAGAAGCGTTAGAGAAAATCCAACGTAAACTTGGCAATAGATTCAAAATAAAGTTGAAATCAAAAGGGGCGTAATTACGTCCCCTTTTCTATGATAAACAAAGAAGGTGAAAAACGTGAGATTAGATAAATTATTAGCAAATATGGGATATGGAAGTAGAAAAGAAGTAAAGAAATTATTGAAAGACGGCGTTGTAAAAATTGATGGAACGCCAGTGAAAGATGCGAAGGTTCATGTAAATGTAGAAGAGCAAGAAGTTATGATTCACGGAGAAGTTGTGGAATATAAAGAGTTTGTTTATTTAATGTTGCATAAACCACAAGGCGTTATTTCAGCGACAGAAGATGATAATCATGAAACGGTAATAGATTTATTAGAGTTAGAAGATGCAATCTTTGATCCGTTCCCAGTTGGACGACTTGATATTGATACGGAAGGTTTCTTATTGATAACAAATGACGGGAAGTTATCACATCAATTGTTATCTCCGAAAAAGCATGTGCCGAAAAAATATTATGCACACATTGCAGGAGTAGTAACAGAAGAGGATGTAAAAGAGTTTGCTAAAGGTGTTATTTTAGATGATGGCTATGAAACAAAGCCAGGTGCACTTACAATATTAAAAAGCGATGAGATTTCTGAAATCGAGCTTGTAATTACAGAGGGAAAGTTCCATCAAGTGAAGCGTATGTTTGAAGCGGTAGGGAAAAAAGTAGTCTACCTAAAGAGAACAGAGATGGGACCATTAGTATTAGATGAAGAGCTAGAACTTGGACAATACCGAGAGCTATCAGATGAAGAAGTAGAAATGTTAAAAACATATCAAGTAGATACTGAGAAATAGTGCTGTTTTTGGCGCAGAAAAGACCCCTTTCTAATGAGTTAGAAAGGGGTATGTATTTATTTACATACAATTATTTTTCGTTATGAGGTCATTCTCACTTTCTTTCCTGTTGTTGTCCACTTACCGCGGCAAGGGCTATACACGAGTTCATTAAACTGCAACACATTTAGATCACGTTGTATCGTTCGCGGTGTGATCCCGAACTCATCTACAAGGTCTTTCGTCGTTACCGTTCCGTTTTCATTGATGTACATATAAATTGATTTAATGCGTGTTAGCATACGAGTAGTTGTAGGTTTCAAGAGAAAACCACTCCTCTACTAGTTTTTTTGACCCCATTCAGGAAAGAAGGTCGTTACTACCATTGTACTCTACATGATAAAATTCATGCTTTAATCTACTTAAATTTTACAGAAATTTAACAAATATTCATATAGAAAAATATTGGTAGTTGACATTGTATATATGGTCAGTCAACTAACACATAAAATTCTACGTAAAACGCCAAATTCCTGCAAATTTTTTTAGAAAAATAAAAGAAAAACTAATAAGAAATATCTGAAATATTACAATTGTTAGGTATTTGAGTTTCGTATATGGCATAAGAGATTTCGGTTTGTTATGATGAAAGAAACAATATAGTGAAGGATGGATGCGTGATGTCAGCGATTAATTGGACAGAAGAAGTTGCAAAACGAAAAGATGATTTAATTCGTGATACACAACAATTTTTACAAATTAAAAGTGTATGGGAAGAAGAATCAGCGAAAGAGGGCGCACCATTCGGTGAAGGTGTAGAAAAAGCTTTATCTTTCATGTTACATAAAGGAGAAACGGAAGGTTTTGCTTCTAAAAATTTAGAAGGGTATGCAGGTCATCTTGAAATGGGACAAGGAGAAGAGTTAGTAGGTATTCTTTGTCACGTTGATGTTGTACCAGAAGGAGATGGCTGGACGACTCCCGCATATAGTGCAGATATTCGCGATGGAAAGATTTTTGCACGTGGTGCAATTGACGATAAAGGCCCAACGATGGCAGCTTATTATGCGATGAAAATTGTGAAAGAATTAGGTTTGTCTCTTTCAAAACGCGTTCGCATGATTTTAGGAACAGATGAGGAAAGCAATTGGAAATGTGTAGATCACTACTTTAAAAACGAAGAAATGCCAACAATCGGTTTTGCGCCAGACGCAGATTTTCCAATTATTAATGCAGAAAAAGGAATTTCTGATATACAAGTTGTGCAAAGTGGTAGTGAAGAAAAGAAAGGTACATATGAACTTGTTTCATTTGAATCAGGTCGCCGTTTAAATATGGTTCCTGATTTTGCAGAAGCGATTATTACAGGAGAAGATGTAAATGCACTTACAGTAGCATATGAAGAGTATTTACAAACTGCTAAAAAAATAGGCGAAGCAATTGTAGAAGGTAATACGGTGACGTTGCAAATTAAAGGGATTTCAGCTCACGGATCTACTCCAGAGAAGGGTGAGAATGCAGGTTTATTACTGGCAAACTTCTTAACTACAGTTGCTCTTGATGGAAAAGGGTCTTCATTTGCATCGTTTGTAACAGAAACATTTACAGGAGATATTTTAGGAGAGAAAGCAGGTATTTCTTATAAAGACGATATTAGCGGACCGTTAACTGTGAATGTTGGTCGCCTTTCTTATACGAAAGAGAATGGTGGTAATTTAGGATTAAATGTACGTTACCCAGTTACGACTAACTTTGACGAAATGATTGCAAAGTTAAAAGAATACGTTGGTAATCATGGATTTAAAGTGGCGGATTATTCAAACTCTCGCCCGCATCATGTTGATAAAGACCACGTGTTAATTCGTACGTTGCAGCGCGTATATGAAGAACAAACAGGAGAAAAAGCAGAACTATTAGCAATCGGCGGTGGTACTTACGCTCGTTCATTGAAAGCTGGCGTTGCGTTTGGTCCGTTGTTCCCTGGAAAAGAAGAACTTGCGCATCAAAAAGACGAATACATTGAAATTGAAGACTTATTAAAAGCAACAGCAATTTACGCGCAAGCAATTCATGAATTAGCGAAGTAATGGATATATAAATAAGAAGAGGCCGTCCCGATACATATTTTGGGACGGTTTTCTGTTACGTATAGGTTGCTTTTCTTATCGTATTTAGTTGTTAAGTCGATATTCCTTGTCGAGATTTCGATATAATTTCATTTATCCCGCATTAACGGGCAGTAAGACCCTACCTTAAAATTTAGCGAAAGCGAAGAAGTTAGGTGGGGATCAAATGCCCGTAAAAGCCCGATTGGTGAGGGCTGATAATCAGTAGGGGATGGACAAAACCCCCACTGATTAAAGTTTCACTTTATTAACGCGACCCTAACTTGGTTAGACTTGTAGGGAAGTTTGATTCTTATTAATTGAATGAGATAAGAAAGAAAAGCAACAATAGAAAGAAGGAGAAGATGTACATGGAGCCGCATTATTTTGTCGCGATTACGTTACCGAATCATATAAAAGAAGTGCTGTCTAACTATAAAGAGGAAATGCAGGAGGAATTACCATTTCGTTCATGGGTACATAAAGAAGACTACCATATTACCCTTTCATTTTTAGGTAGTGCAACAGAGGAACAATTAGAAGGAATAAAGAATGGATTACAAACAATTACAGAAATGAAAGAACTATCGTTCACATTACAAGGATTTTCTACGTTCGGTATGGAAGATAGGCCGCGTATTTTTTGGTCGAAGGTAAGCGAGAATTACGATTTGCTTCAATTACAAAAGCAAGTGCACGCTATGTGTGAAGGGAATGGATTTTCTTTAGAAGCGCGCCCGTATCATCCGCATATTACTGTTGCTCGTAAATGGGTAGGAGAAGAGAAGTTCGATTTAGAACATATAAAGGAAGTGCCTGAAATATCATTTCAAGCGGATACGATTACTTTATACGAATCTCACGTGAAGGAGACACCGAAGTATAAAGCGATTGCTGAAATAAAATTACAAAAATAGAATGTATGAAAACGTTTTTTATACAGGTGAATATACTATAGAGAATAATGAGTTACTGTATAGGGCTTCGATGATAAGAAAAGTCTTATCATTTGCAGCTCGTTTCATCCCTCTATTTGCGGGCAGTAAGACTCCTACCCCAAAATTAGGATCAAGCAAAGAAGTTAGGTGGGATATCAACTGCCCATAAAGGCCCAATTGGTGAAGGCTAATAATCAGTGGGGGAAAGCTTTCCCGCTGATTAAAGTCTCACTTTATTTTAACTTTAAGAATGATGGTGATTTTTTTATGTTGAAAGTAAAACGTCCATTTGATGCCTATTTAGATGAAATGAATAAAATTACAATTTTGCTCCCACATGCGTATGGAACAAGCCGGACATTTCGTTTGCAAGAAGGAAGTAACGTGAAAGATTTACCGATTGCTCATACAATTGCGCTTCCGGATGCAACGAAGTATGAGTGCTTTATAGAAGAGCCGCTAGATGTGGGGAAGTATTATACAGTACGAGATGAACGGAATGAAGAAACAGATTTACAAATAGGTGCTGTCATAAGAACAGCGATTTTCGATGAAAAGTATTATTACGAGGGTACAGATTTAGGGGCTGTTTATCAAAAAGAAGCAACGACATTTAAAGTATGGGCTCCAACTGCGAGGCTTGCGAAAGTAAGGATTTATAAAAGTGATAAAGAATATACCGATCATGAAATGTATAGAGGAGAAAGTGGGGTTTGGACTCATACATTACAAGGTAATTTAGCTGGAGAAAAGTATACATTTCTTGTTTGTATTAATTTAATATGGAATGAAGCAGTGGATCCTTACGCAAAGTCAGTGACTGTAAATGGGAAGTACGGCGTTGTTATCGATTTGGAAAAGACAAATGTAACAAGACGAGAGCAATTACCACCATTACACGCAATGACAGATGCCATACTGTATGAACTGCATATTCGTGATGCGACTATTCATCAGGGCAGTGGAGTGAGTAAAAAAGGAACATATAAAGGGCTAATGGAAGAAGGGACAACAGGGCGAAATGGGACGTTAACAGGCTTGTCTCATATAAAAGATTTGGGTGTTACACATGTTGAATTATTGCCTTTATATTGTTTCGGTGGTGTAGATGAGGCGAATCCTTCTTCTGCATATAATTGGGGTTACAATCCATTATATTATAATGCGCCTACGGGATTTTATGCTACAAACCCTTCTGATCCGTATAACAGGGTAGTAGAGTGTAAGCAACTAATTGAAACATTTCATGAGCACGGCATTAGGGTGATTATAGATGTTGTATACAATCATGTGTATGAAAGAGAGCTATCATCATTTGAAAAGCTTGTCCCAGGATATTATTTTCGTCATGGTGAAGATGGTATGCCTTCTAATGGGACGGGAGTCGGGAATGATATAGCATCTGAACGGAAAATGATGAGGAAATTTATTGTAGAGTCTATTTTATATTGGCTTACTGAATACAATGTTGATGGATTCCGATTCGACTTAATGGGAATTTTAGATGTTGATACAATGAATATAATAGAAAAAGAAGTACGAAACATAAAGCGAGATGCATTGTTATTAGGAGAAGGGTGGGAGCTACAAACACCACTTCCTCTAGAGGAAAAAGCAACGTTAAATAACGCAAAGAAAATGCCGCATATTGCGCAATTTAATGATCAATTTCGTGATGGGATAAAAGGGAGTACCTTTCATATAAATAAGCGTGGTTTTGCATTTGGTGGGCATGTAGACTGTAATCATTTGCAGTATATAGCATCGGGAAGTCTTTTGAGTATGAAAGAAACAGGTCTGTTTCTAGAGCCTGTGCAAAGCATTAACTATGTAGAATGTCATGACAATATGACGATGTGGGATAAACTAATGCGGAGTAATGAAGAACCAGAAGAGATTTTGAAAAAACGTCACCTTCTAGCGAGCGCAATGGTGATTCTTTCGCAAGGCATTCCTTTCTTACATGCTGGGCAAGAGTTTTATCGTACGAAGCAAGGAAATGAAAATAGTTATAATGCAAATGATGAAATTAATCAATTAGATTGGGATCAAAAAGAGGAAGAGATAGAGACCGTTAACTATATAAAAGGTTTAATTGCGATTCGCAAAGAGCACAGAGCATTCCGATTACAAAACGCAGACCTTATAAAAAAGCACATGACTTTTTTGCAAACATCTCCAGAAGTACTTGCATATCACCTAGAGCATGCAGAATCATTTGGACCGTGGAAAGAGATTATAGTTTTATTTAATAGCGGTTTAGAAGCTAAAACGGTGCAACTTCCGAAAGAAGAAACGTGGCATGTGTTAGTAAACGAAAAGCAAGCGAAAATAGAGCCAATTTCTTCATTTAGAGGAAAGGAACTTAGGCTCGCTCCGATTAGCACGTATATATTGACGATAATGTGACAAATCGCTACTTGACGATGAGAATGTAATAAATGTAGAATTGACAAAGGTGACGATTTTGATAAGTTGTCATTCTATGACAGGTTTTGTAAAATAAAATAGAGAGTTTTTGGCTTATGCCAAGTTTTCTTTTCATTTACAGTAAAATATATGAATCCACAACATATGTAGAAATGTTGCGGTTTTTCTTTTCATAACTATAAAAGATAAGGATTTGTTAACGGGTAATGAATATGGAATGGTTGGAACAATTATTAGGAAAAGAGTGGAGTCTTGTACCGGCTGGTGGAGTAACGGGCGATGCGTATATTGCGCAAAACGGACAACAGAAGTTATTTTTAAAGCGGAATACATCGCCCTTTTTAGCGGTATTGTCAGCAGAAGGAATTGTTCCAAAATTACTTTGGACAAGAAGGGTAACGAACGGTGATGTAATTTCTGCTCAAAAATGGCTTCCGGGACAGAAGCTAGAGCCAGAGGATATGAAACTAGAACGTGTTGCGAAACTTTTGAAGAAAATACACTCTTCTAAAGCGCTTGTACAGATGATTCAAAGACTTGGGAAGCAGCCGCTCCACGCACAAGAGTTATTACAACAACTGCAACTGGTTTTAAGAGGAGATATAAGGGATGATGAAACAATTCAGCAAGGCCTTCAATATTTAATGGATTCATTAAAAGATATTGAATACAATGAATTCGTTGTATGCCATTGTGATGTGAACCATAACAACTGGCTATTGTCGGATGAAGATGAGTTGTTTTTAATTGATTGGGATGGAGCTGTAATTGCTGACCCAGCTCTAGACCTCGGTATGTTATTATATTGGTACATTCCGCGCCATGAATGGAGCGAGTGGCTCGAATATTATGATATTGAAATGGATGAATCGCTGCTTAGGCGTATGAGATGGTATGTAATAGCACAAACGATTTTGTCTATGCAATGGCACACAACAAAAAAACAGCAAGCAGAAGCTGAATATTGGCATCAATATTTACAGCAACTACTTGCTTCAGAGTAATACTTAAGAAAAATTGTCCATTCCAGCAATCCACTGAGTAAGTTGTTCTTGATTATTGGAAATGTGGTTGTCCAAATTAGAGGAAGATTTACCCGATTGACTATAAGAATATACATCGTTTAGCATTGCTTTAGCGTCACTACTTATACTATCGTTTGCGAGTAACGATTGAATGAGACGCTCTAATTGCTCGCATTCAGAAACTGTCCCGCAACAATCACTTTGGTGATTGACTAAAATATCTTTCAGCACTTCTAACTGATGTTGTTGATTAATTGGCATGAACGGATCATCCTTTCGATTGTTTTTCTCTTCAAATGTACGAGAAAAAGCTGTTTCGTCATGGAATGTTTAATGCTGTATGTAGTTTTTATCAAAATGGTACATCTTATACTTGAAAGAAACGGACCGAGTGCTCGTACGTACTTGGTTTTTTGTTTGGGAGATTGATTAAAACAGAGAGAAGGAATTATTCCTTTAAAATAGCTATGTAAAGAGAGGGAGACATCTATGCGTTTAAGACATAAACCATATGCAATGGATCGAATTAATGAGTATTCACATATCGTAATTGGAAACCCAGAGGAGCGCGCTGGTAACTGGAAAGAAGTATTTGGAAATGAGCAACCAATTCATATTGAAGTAGGTACAGGTCGTGGCCGCTTTATGTACGATATGGCAAAAGCAAACCCACATATTAATTATATTGGAATTGAAAAATTCACAAGTGTTGTTGTAGATGCACTTGATAAATTAATTGAAGAAGAAGTGCCGAACTTAAAGTTAATTAATAAAGATGCTGAAGATTTAACAGTTTTCTTTGCAAAAGGTGAGATTGACCGCGTTTATTTAAACTTCTCAGATCCATGGCCGAAGAATCGTCATACGAAGCGTCGTTTAACGTATAAAACATTTTTACGCAATTATGAAGAAGTGTTAGTAGAAGGCGGAGAAATTCATTTCAAAACAGATAACCAAGGTTTATTTGAATACTCTCTAATGAGTATGGCTGAGTATGGTATGTTATTAACTTACCTGAGCCTAGATCTTCATAATAGTGATTATGAAGGAAACATTATGACGGAATACGAAGAGAAATTCTCAAGTAAAGGTCATCGTATTTACCGAGTTGAAGCAAAATATCGCACAGAGCCTATGCAGTAATGCATAGGTTTTTTTTGTAACTAAAATAATCTGAATTTTATGTTAATATTGAAAGGAAAGGGGGATGAAAAATGGAACAGTTACAAATTGGAGATATAAAAGTGACGTGGCTAAAAGGCGGGAACACACATTTAGACGGGGGAGCAATGTTTGGTGTTGTACCGAAAGTGCTTTGGTCACGTAAATATAAACATAATGATACAAATCATATTTATTTACGAACAGATCCGTTACTTTTGCAAACGAAAGACGGTAATATGCTCATTGATTCCGGAATAGGAAACGGTAAATTGAATGAGAAGATGAAGCGAAATCAAGGTGTAACAGAAGAGTCATCGGTTTATAAATCATTAGAAAAACTAGATTTAAAACCTGAAGATATTCAGTACGTCTTAATGACACACCTGCATTTTGATCATGCATCTGGTTTAACGAAATGGGAAGGTGATCACCTTGTACCATCGTTTCCGAATGCGAAAGTTTACGTAAGCGAAACAGAATGGAATGAAATGAGGAACCCAAATCTCAGGTCGCGTAATACATATTGGAAGGAAAATTGGGAGCCGATTGTAGATCAAGTTGTTACATTCCAGCAAGAAATAGAAATTACGGATGAAATAAAAATGGCGCATACAGGTGGTCATAGTGATGGACATGCAGTCATTGCTTTAGAAAGCAAAGGTGAAACGATGATTCATTTAGCAGACCTATTGCCGACGCACGCACATCAAAATGTACTATGGGTGATGGCCTACGATGATTATCCAATGACATCAATTGAAAATAAGAAAAAGTGGATGGAATACGGCGCTGAAAACGATGCTTGGTTTACGTTTTATCATGACGCGTATTACCGTGCAGTAAAGTGGAATAAGGAAGGACATATTGTAGAAAAGATAGAGCGGAAAACGAGTGTAGAAGCATAAAAATAGGAGGTTGTTCCAGAATATTTGCTGGAGCAGCCTCCTATTTAGATATGCTATATAAATAATGAAGCATATCTCCAGTATAATATTTAGTCATGAATTCTTTTTCTTTAATCATACCAAGCTTCTTAGCAACTTTTTGTGAAGCAATATTGTCATGTTTAATAATTGAATAGACTTTTGACAGTCCTAATTTATTAAAAGCATATTCTTTAATGCTTTTAGTAATTTCACTTGCGTAACCTTTATGCCAAAATTCTTTTTTTAGCAAATAGCCAATTTCTATGACCTGTTCAACATCAGTATACTGCATACTTAAACCGGCATTTCCTATAAATTCATCAGTTTCTTTTAGATATATCCCCCATAAGCCAAAGCCAAAATCTTTATATCGTTTTATATTTCTATCTAACCAGGATTGGACATCAGCATCAGAAAAATTGTGATCATAAGCATACATTACATCTGGATCTTGCAACATCATTTTTAAATCATCAAAATCATCTTGTCGCATTTCCTTTAGGCATAAGTATTCGGTTTCTAATATCATCTAACATCGATACTCCTTTTATTTCTTTCACAATTAAAAAATAAGAGGTTCACCTAATGGGAACCCTCCTTTTTATGCTGCTATAACCTCTAAAACAGTACCTGTTTTAGCATCAACTAAAAATTCAAATCGTTCTTGTATATCATCTAACATTGTTGTAAGACCGCCACGATAAACTTCGTATGCGACATCATATTTTTCAAATGCCTCTGGAACCATATGTACCCAAGAGCCAGTAATTTCACCTTTATGACTTAATGCTTGTTTCACCATTTTCAATGCTTTTTCTGAAGAAATATGGGATTGTTCTTGTACTTTGTTTGCAACAAGATAACCAGCTGCGAACCCAACGCCAAGACCTGCTACTAAACCTTTCCAGCTCATATATTCACCTCAATTCTATAAAATAAAAATAGTGTACCAATAATAATTATAAAGCAAATACAGTTAAAAAAGAAGAAACTAGAAACATTTCGAAAATTTCGTTACAATAAAAGAGGTATTCTACTAAGGTTTGAAAGAAGGGGACTTCGTGAATAAAGAGACATTACAATTATTTCGTACGTTAACAGAATTACAAGGTGCATCAGGTTTCGAACATGATGTACGCCGTTTTATGAAGCAAGAGTTAAGCAAATATGCGGATGAAATTGTGCAAGACGGTTTAGGTAGCGTATTTGGTCTGAAAAAAGGGGACGAAACTGGCCCACGTGTTCTTGTAGCAGGTCATATGGATGAAGTAGGTTTCATGGTTACGCAAATTACGAAAAATGGGATGCTTCGTTTTCAAACGTTAGGCGGCTGGTGGAGTCAAGTGTTATTAGCGCAACGTGTACAAGTTATGACGAAGAATGGTCCTGTTATTGGGGTTGTTGGTTCTATTCCTCCTCATTTATTAAGTGACGCGCAACGTGCAAAACCGATGGATATAAAAAATATGTTAATTGATATAGGTGCAGATAGCTACGAAGATGCGATTGAGATTGGTGTAAAACCAGGGCAACAAATCGTGCCAATCTGTCCGTTTACGCCGATGGCAAATGAAAAGAAAATTATGGCGAAAGCTTGGGACAACCGTTACGGATGTGGCCTTGCAATCGAATTACTAAAAGAATTAAAAGACGAAACATTACCAAACACATTATACTCTGGTGCGACTGTACAAGAAGAAGTTGGTCTTCGCGGTGCACAAACTGCTGCAAATATGATTCAACCAGACATTTTCTATGCGCTTGATGCAAGTCCAGCAAACGATGCATCTGGTGACAAAACACAGTTCGGTCAATTAGGAAAAGGTGCTCTTCTTCGTATTTATGATCGTACGATGGTAACGCATAGAGGAATGCGCGAATTCATTTTAGATACAGCAGAAACACACAACATTCCGTACCAATACTTTATTTCACAAGGTGGTACAGATGCGGGCCGTGTACATACAAGTAACTCAGGTATCCCATCAGCAGTAATTGGTGTTTGCGCACGTTATATTCATACACATGCTTCTATTTTACATGTTGATGATTATGCGGCAGCAAAAGAACTCATTACGAAGCTTGTAAGAGCAACGGATAAAACGACGTTAGAGACAATTAAGAATAACGCGTAGAGAAGAAGGGCTGAAGAGCCTTTCTTTTTTTAGGTGGGAGAGATACCCTATCGATGAGTGGTGGCCGTGCTCCCATGTATAAAGAGTAATTTGATTAAGGTAAGATGATGAATGTATATAGAGGTGAACGAAATGAAAGTAGTAGTTGGATCGAAGAATAAAACGAAAGTTGGTGCTGTGGAGAAGGTTTGGAAGGATGCTATAATTACATCTCTTTCTGTTCCTTCAGGGGTAGCAAATCAGCCGTTTACAGATGAAGAGACGATGCAAGGAGCGGTTAATAGAGCGAAGCGAGCGCTACAAGAAGGAGAAGCTCAAATTGGTATTGGATTAGAAGGTGGCGTAATGAAAACGGAGCACGGTTTATTTATGTGTAACTGGGGCGCGCTAGCAACAAGTGACGGTAAAACATTCGTTGCAGGCGGGGCGCGTATTAAGTTACCAGACGATTTTTTAGCACCTCTTGAAGATGGCAAGGAGTTAAGTGAAGTGATGGAAGAGTTTGTACAGAGAAAAGATATTCGTAGTCACGAAGGTGCTATCGGTATTTTTACAGATGATTATGTCGACCGCACGGAATTATTTGTACACGTTGTTAAGTTACTTGTTGGGCAATATAAGTATGACGAAAAGCAAGCATAAACCTTGCACCATGCGCGATGTATGGTAGTATAAAAGAAAGATTATAACATGAAAAAATGCACTCGTTAGAGGAGGAAATATAGATGAAATCATTAGAAAGCATGGAGCAATTCCAACAATTGAAAAATGAAGAGAATGTAGTCTTTATGTTCTCAGCAGAATGGTGCCCAGACTGCCGTTTTGTAGACCCGTTTATGCCAGAAGTAGAAGAGAAATATAGTGATTTCTCATTTTACTATGTAGATCGTGATGAGTTTATTGATCTATGCGTAAAATTAGACGTATTTGGCATTCCAAGCTTTGTAGCGTACAATAAGGGTGAAGAAACAGGTCGCTATGTAAACAAAGATCGTAAAACACAAGAGCAAATCGAAGAGTTCATTGAAGGTTTAAAATAAGGCAATTTGCCAATTGAATTGTAAAACAACCTCTACCTTCGCGGGGGAGGTTATTTTTTTGGAAGGGAGGAAAAAGAGATGAAGATGACAAGTAAAAAGATGAAAGACGAGTTAATGAAGAAATTATCTCGCCCAGAATGGGACTTTCAGTATGATAGCGAGAAAGAAGTTCTACGTATAGAACAGAAAGACTCGAAAAAAGGTATTAACGTATCGCTTCCAGGAGTTGTGGCAAAATGGGAAGTGAATAAAGAAAAAGCAATTGAAGAGGTTGCTTATTACGTACAAGAAGCGTTAATTGCGATGCATAAAGAAGAAAATAGCGCAGCGAAAATTTTACCTGTTATTCGCTCTACTTCTTTCCCGAAACAAGCAGAAGAAGGAAATCCGTTTATTATGACGGATCATACGGCGGAAACACGTATTTACTACGCGTTAGATTCGAATAAAACGTATCGACTCATTGATGAGCGTCTATTACAAAAATTAGAACTTACAGAGCAACAAGTGCGTGAGATGGCATTATTCAACGCTCGCTCATTAGGATATGAATTTAAACAAGAAACAGTAGCAGGGAATACATTCTACTTTTTAAACACAAATGATGGGTATGATGCGACGCGTATTTTAAACGAATCGTTACTACAATCGATGCGTGAAAAGATTTCTGGTGACATGGTTGTTGCTGTTCCTCACCAAGATGTATTAATTATTGCTGATATCGTCAACGAAATCGGTTATGATATTATTGCACAAATGACAATGAAATTTTTTGCCGAAGGGCATGTTCCGATTACATCACTTTCATTCGTATATGAAGATGGAGACTTCGAGCCAATCTTTATTTTAGCGAAGAATCGGAAGAAGATAGATGGAAAAGAGAAAGGATGAACGAAGTGAACGTTTTTTACAACCTTGAAGGAATTGGTGACACTCTAATTGTTGCCTTACAAGATATTACTTTAGAGAACCGTACTTTTGATCGCAAAGGAGATGTTGCACGCGTATACGATCGTGAAAGCAATGTAACAGCAGGATTCAACATCTTTAATGCGTCTTCTTACTTAGAAGTAAAAGAAACAGGTAACCTAACATTAACGAAAGAATTTGTAGAAAAAATCAACGGGATTTTAGCGAAGAACGGCTTTGAAGAAAAAGTAGAAGCAGATCTTTCTCCAAAATTTGTTGTAGGCTATGTAGCTGAAAAAGAGAAGCATCCAAATGCTGATAAGCTAAACATTTGTAAAGTAGAAATCGGTACAGAAACATTACAAATCGTATGTGGCGCACCGAACGTTGATGCAGGACAAAAAGTTGTCGTTGCAAAAATCGGTGCTGTAATGCCAAGCGGTATGTTAATTAAACCAGCTGAACTTCGCGGTGTTCCTTCTTCTGGAATGATTTGCTCAGCGCGTGAATTAGAGCTTCCAGATGCTCCACAAGAAAAAGGTATTCTTGTATTAGAAGATAGCTTTGAAGTTGGACAAGAGTTCAAATTTTAATTGATGTAAGAAAAGAGAGGTTGTCCTTTTGGACAGCCTCTCTTTTCTGTTGAATCATTCATATATTGCGAGTTGTGACAGATATATTCAAAAAATCGTTCATATGATAAGGATGTCACCTTTTTTCTCAAAAACTATATTGTATTTTATAAACAAACTAGTTAAAATTTAGAAAAATAGAAGGGGATAGACGTATGAAACAACAACTAAAAATTGCAGAACTTCTGAAACGAATTGAAACTTCAAAACAGCAAGATATCGAACTAGGTTCCTATGAAATATATTTGTTTAGCGAAAATGAATTAGAAAAAGGGCAAATCGGTTATCGATATGATAAACATAAAAATTCATTAATAAGTGAAGAACATGGAAAATGGAAAGAAGAATGGATTGTTATCGGATACGAAACAGATATGGGGGATCCGATTTTCGTAAATGTGGCTGATGGTGCGTATTTAGTTTATACGGCAGAGCGTGGTACAGAAACATGGCAACCCGTTCATATTGGAAATATGGATGAGATTATAAAACAATTATAAAAAACTTTGAGACCGGTGCAAAGTGATGGGAGAAACACATGAAGTATATAAAAATAATGAGCATGATTGTATTCATTGGAATATATATGGGAGGTTGTTCGCAAGAAGAGCCGAAAAAAGAAGTAACATCTTCTATGCAGGAAAAAAAACAAGATAACAAGGAAGACGCACCGGTAGAAAAGCAGCAAGAAGAACAAGAAAAGAAAGAAGTTCAAACGAATGAGCAAGTGGAGCATAAGCAGGAGGAAGTGCCGGCCGAGGAAAAGAAACAGGAATCTATGCCAGTACAGCCAACTGAGCAACCGCGGCAAAATAATGAACAAAAAGTACAGAGTAATGAAAAACAAGGAAAGTTTCTTGTTGTTATTGATCCGGGGCATCAACAAAAAGCAAATTTAAATTTGGAGCCGATCGGGCCAGGAGCAACGACGCAAAAATATAAAGTGACAGATGGTACAACTGGTGTTGTGACGAAAAAAAGAGAGGCTGTTCTTGTATTAGAAATGGCTTCCGTATTAAAAGAAAAGTTAGAAGCAAAGGGAATACAAGTATTAATGACGAGAACGTCACAAGATGTGGATATAAGTAATAAAGAACGCGCGACATTCGCGAATGATCATAAGGCGAATTTATTTTTACGTCTTCATGCAGATGGCTCTGAAAATCCGAATCAAAGTGGATTTGCTGTATTAACGCCGGCAGAAGGAAGTCCGTACACGAAAGAGATTTATGCTGAAAGTCTTCAAATCTCTCAAACGATTGTAAATAAAATGAGAGAGAATCATCAAGTGAAAGTAAATGGAATTAAATTCAGGGATGACCTTTCTGGATTTAATTGGGCAAAGGTTCCTGGCGTACTATTAGAACTTGGATTTATGTCAAATTCTGAAGAAGATAAAAAATTATCTGACCCACAGTATGTAAATTCTTTATTGCAAAGTGTAACGGATAGTGTAGATGAGTATCGGAAGAGTAAAGCTTAAACGCAGTCTTACATGGAAGGCTGCGTTTTTCCGTATGAAAACACTCGTAAATTAGAATGTTATGGATAAATATGACATGCTTAATTTTACCTGCACTTTTTGCCGAATGCTGATACAATAAAGGATGTTACTATTTAGTAGAAAGAGTGGTAAGCATGTTAGATTGGATGAAAAAGCTGTTTAACAAAGAGGAAGAACAAACAGCGATAAATAAAGAAGTACCAAAGCAAATCGAAAGTCAGCCGAAGATCCCTCGTGTAAACCACTACACTGAAGCAAGAGAAGCACAAATGGCAAGTCGGAATGCAGGTAAATGCCGTTTTCCATTAGTACCGGATAATGGGTTCGATGAAGAGGATGTTATAGCAACAGGGCATTTTGAAGAACAACCTGTTCAAGTTGTAACATATGAAAATCAGCCTACTCAAAGAGGGGTCAAAGTGGAAAGAAGTAGACGACAGTATGTGGAAAAGGTAGTTTCTACATATGAAGAGCCGGAAATGCAATATGAACCGGAGAGAGAGCCTGTCGTAAAGAAAGCATCTGTACCTTCGCAAGAAAGTAACCGTAGACCATTTCGTCCAACAGAAATGATCTCGCCAATTTACGGATATAATCGTCCTTCTGTAGAGAAAAAGGTAGAAAAGCAGGAGGAAAAAAAGGAAAGAGAAGATCTTGAAATATCTGTAGAGGGCAAATCAGTCGTTGATGCATGGTTAGAGAAAAAAGGATATACATTATCTGATTTCTCAGAAGGACAAGCAACGAATTCTTCCAGTCATGAAGGTGTTGATCAGCGAGATCAACAAAGTAAAAAGGAAGAAAAGTCAGTTGTCGATCAATGGCTAGAGAAAAACGGTTATGAAATTGAACGCCAAGAGCCTATAGTAGAAGAAAAAGAAGTGGTTCAAGAAATTAGTGCACAGCAGGCAGTTCCAGCGGGTGAAGTACCTCATCAAACAATTGCTGAGCGTATGGAAGATGCTAAGCAAGAAAGTGATGTAGTGGTCAAAAACATTCTACAAACAGAATTAGTAGATTCTAAAGTAGAGCACGAGGATACAATATTATCAGAAGAAACTAAACGTAATACAGAAATAGAACAACCTACTATTGAAGTAGAAAAGCAAGCTCCAGAAGAATCAGTGATTGTCAAAGCAGAAGAAAAACTTGAAGAAACAATCATCGTGGAAATACCAGAAGAAGTGGAAGTAATTGCAGAAACAGAAGAGTCAGAAGAAGTGGAAGTAATTGCGGAAGCAGAAGAGCTAGAAGAAGTGGAAGTAATTGCGGAAGCAGAAGAGCTAGAAGAAGTAGAAGTAATTGCGGAAGCAGAAGAGCTAGAAGAAGTAGAAGTAATTGCGGAAGCAGAAGAGCTAGAAGAAGTGGAAGTAATTGCAGAAGCAGAAGAGCTAGAAGAAGTAGAAGTAATTACGGAAACGGAAGAGCTAGAAGAAGTAGAAGTAATTACGGAAACGGAAGAGCTAGAAGAAGTGGAAGTAATTGTAGAAGCAGAAGAGCTAGAAGAAGTGGAAGTAATTGCAGAAGCGCCAGAAGAAGCAGAACCTGTAGCGCTTGAGGAAACACAGCAAGAAATGGTTTTAAATGAAGCGATTGAACAAACGAATGAATTCATACATGTTGCTGAGGCTGATGAACAAACGAAAAAAGATGTTCAAAGCTTTGCAAATGTTTTAATTGCAGAAGAACAACGAGTTGTAGAAGAAGCACGGATTGCGGAAGAGCAGTCAGTTGTAGAAAGAAGAAGCGCCGATTGCGGAAGAGCAGTCAGTTGTAGAAGAAGCGCCGATTGCGGAAGAGCAGTCAGTTGTAGAAGAAGCGCCGATTGCGGAAGAGCAGTCAGTTGTAGAAGAGGCGCCGATTGCAGAAGAGCAACGAGTTGTAGAGGAAGCACCGATTGCAGAAGGACAACAAGTTGTAGAAGAAGCACTGATTGCGGAAGAGCAGCCAGTTGTAGAAGAAGCACTGATTGCAGAAGAAAAACAGGTTGTAGAAGAAGCACTGATTGCGGAAGAGCAGCCAGTTGTAGAAGAAGCACTGATTGCAGAAGAAAAACAAGTTGTAGAAGAAGCACTGATTGCGGAAGAGCAACGAGTTGTAGAAGAAGCGCCGATTGCGGAAGAACAACGAGTTGTAGAAGAAGCGCCGATTGCGGAAGAACAACGAGTTGTAGAAGAAGCACGGATTGCAGAAGAACGACAAGTTGTAGAGGAAACACCGGTCTTAGAAGAGCAACCAATTGTACAAAAAGAAGAACCAAAACGTCAGAAAAAGCGCCATGTCCCATTTAATGTTGTTATGTTGAAACAAGACAGAACGCGATTAATGGAAAGACATGCGGCTAGAGTAAATGCAATGCAACCTTCTATGAGTGAACGAGTAGAGAATAAGCCTGTCCAACAAGTGGAAGAAAAGCCAATGCAGCAAGTAGTAGTGGAACCACAAGTGGAAGAAAGACCAATGCAACAAGTGGCAGTAGAACCACAAGTGGAAGAGAAACCAATGCAGCAAGTGGCAGTAGAACCACAAGTGGAAGAGAAACCAATGCAGCAAGTAGTAGTAGAACCACAAGTGGAAGAGAAACCAATGCAGCAAGTAGTGGTGGAATCACAAGTGGAAGAACGTCCAGTGCAACAAGTGGTGGTAGAGCAAGTACAAAAGCCAACTTCAAGTACGGAAGTACAAGAGAAAGCATATGTTGTAAATCAAAGAGAGAACGATATGCGAAATGTATTGCAAACACCACCGACATATGCAATTCCGCCATTAACATTGTTGTCAATTCCGCAGCAGGCAGCGTTAGATAATACGGAATGGTTGGATGAACAGAAAGAATTATTAGATACAACATTTAATAATTTCCACGTTGGTGCACATGTTATTAACGTATCGCAAGGTCCAGCGGTAACTCGTTTTGAAGTACAGCCAGATCCAGGTGTGAAAGTAAATAAAATTACAAACTTAAGTGATGATATTAAACTGAGTTTAGCAGCGAAAGATATTCGTATTGAAGCACCGATTCCAGGGAAGAGTGCGATTGGAATCGAAGTTCCAAATAAAGAAAGTAAGCCAGTATTCCTTCGTGAAATTTTAAGAAGTCCTGTGTTTACAAAGAGCGAATCACCGCTTACAGTTGCGCTAGGACTTGATATTTCAGGCGATCCAATTGTAACGGATATTCGAAAAATGCCACATGGACTTATTGCGGGTGCAACGGGTTCTGGTAAAAGTGTGTGCATTAACGCAATTTTAACGAGCATTTTATATAAAGCGAAACCGCATGAAGTGAAGTTAATGTTAATCGATCCGAAGATGGTTGAGCTTGCACCATACAATTCTGTTCCGCATCTTGTAGCACCTGTTATTACGGATGTAAAAGCAGCGACAGCTGCATTAAAGTGGGCGGTTGAAGAAATGGAGCGTCGTTATGAATTGTTTGCGCACGCTGGTGCTCGTGATTTAACTCGTTATAATACGATTGTAAGTGGGCGAGAAATTCCAGGAGAGACATTACCTTATATCGTTATTGTCATTGACGAGTTAGCCGATTTAATGATGGTAGCACCTGGTGATGTTGAGGAAGCGATTTGTCGTATTGCGCAAAAAGCACGTGCTTGTGGTATTCATTTATTAGTAGCAACGCAGCGTCCGTCTGTAGATGTTATTACAGGTTTAATTAAGTCAAACATTCCAACGCGTATTGCGTTTACTGTATCATCTCAAGTTGATTCGCGTACGATTATTGATATTGGGGGCGCGGAGAAATTACTTGGCCGTGGTGATATGCTATTTTTAGGAAACGGTACGTCTAAACCAGTTCGTGTACAAGGTGTATATGTATCGGATGATGAGATTGAGAAAACAGTTGATCATGTGAGAAAGCAAATGAAGCCGAATTACTTATTTAAGCAAGAGGATTTATTAGCGAAAACAGAACAAGCTGAATCGGAAGACGAATTGTTCTTTGATGCATGTCAATTTGTTGTAGAACAAGGGGGAGCGTCCACATCTTCTGTACAGCGAAAATTCCGCATCGGTTATAATCGCGCGGCACGTCTCATTGAAGAGATGGAATCGCAAGGGATTATTTCTGAAGGAAGAGGAACGAAACCGAGAGATGTCCTTATTTCTGAGGATGAATTCGCTGCTATGCAGGAAACAAATGTATAGTAAACGGTTTTGCTGTATACTAATAGAAAATGTTGGATAGTAAAGTAGGGAGTAAAGCGACATGAAAGAAATTGAATTAAAATTAAAAGGTGAAATAAATAGACTAACAAATAGAACATTTAAATTTGACGAACGTGTTGGAGAAGGTTGGTTCTCTGCCGTTTACTTTTTAAAGACTAGAGAAATCATTGAAGAATTTCGCCCGAAAAGTGTTGTGACGATGCAATTTTTCCAAAAGGAAAATGCAGTTCTTTGCGGAACAGATGAAGTGATTGCGTTGCTACAAACATTCGCCAAAAATCCTGAGGAACTTGAAATTAACTCTTTAAAAGATGGCGATAATATTAGTCCGTTTGAAACAGTGTTAACAATTCATGGTCCTTATGAAAATTTCGGATTTTTAGAAGGTGTCATTGATGGGATTTTAGCCCGTCGTACATCAGTTGCGACAAACGTATATAACGTTGTCCAAGCTGCGCGTAGTGTAGATAAAGAAAAACCAGTTATTTTCATGGGAGATCGTGACGATCATTATACGCAACAAGCTGGTGACGGTTATGCAGCATACATCGGAGGTATGAGCGCACAAGCGACGCATGCGATGAATGAATGGTGGGGTAGAAGTGGTATGGGGACAATGCCTCACGCATTAATTCAAATGTTTAATGGTGATGTTGTGGAAGCGGCAAAAGCATATCATAAGAAATTCCCAGAAGATGAATTAGTTGTATTAATTGATTACAATAATGATGTCATTACAGATGCACTTCGCGTAGCGCGTGAATTTGGATCAACATTAAAAGGTGTACGTGTAGATACGTCGCGCACGATGATTGATCAATACTTCATTCGCCACCCAGAAGTACTTGGAACATTCGATCCACGTGGTGTAAACCCATCGCTTGTATTCGCACTTCGTAAAGCACTTGATGAAGAAGGATTCCAGCATGTAGACATCGTTGTAACTGGTGGATTTGATGAGAAGCGTATTCGTGAATTTGAAGCTCAAAACGTACCTGTTGATATATACGGAGTAGGAAGTAGCTTATTAAAAATGAATATTGGCTTTACTGGTGATAACGTAGAATTAAATGGAAAACCAGAAGCGAAAGCTGGTCGTAAATATCGTCCAAACCCACGTCTAGAGCGTGTTCAATTAGAAAAAAGAGAAGATATGTAAAAGAGAGAAAAACTGATAGGTGATTGACCCTATCAGTTTTTCTGTTATCATAGTATAGCGGCTTCTTTTTTGCTATAATGGATTTGTTATGGACATAAAAAAGAAGTACGTACGAGTTTATCCTGATAAGTGAAGGGAAAGAATAACTTCACTACATCAAAAATGTATGATGATTACCAAAATAAGAAAAGATTCATATACTGTCTTATAGATAGGCCGTTGTATTAGTTCGAAATGTTGGAGGTTCTTTAAGATGACAGTTTACCATTTTGTAGGAATTAAAGGAACAGGAATGAGTTCATTAGCTCAAATTCTTCATGACATGAAGCATACTGTTCAAGGGTCTGATTATGAAAAGCGTTTCTTTACACAAACAGCGTTGGAAAAGCGTAATATCTCGATCCTTCCTTTTGATAAAAATAATGTAAAAGAAGGACAAGTGATTATTGCAGGAAATGCATTTCCTGATACGCATGAAGAAATCGTAGTAGCAAAAGAATTAAACATCCCAGTACATCGTTACCATCACTTCTTAGGTGATCTTATGAACCAATACACAAGTGTTGCTGTAACTGGTGCACATGGAAAAACATCAACAACTGGTTTGTTAGCCCATGTAATGCAAGGTGCACACCCTACATCTTACCTCATTGGAGATGGAACGGGGCATGGGGTAGAAAATAGTAAGTATTTTGTATTTGAAGCTTGTGAGTATCGTCGTCATTTCTTGTCTTACAATCCAGACTATGCAATTATGACAAACATTGATTTTGATCATCCAGATTATTTCTCAGATATCAATGATGTATTCAATGCATTCCAAGAGATGGCATTGCAAGTGAAAAAAGGTATTATTGCATGTGGAGATGATGAAGAACTTCAAAAAATTCAAGCGAAAGTACCTGTTATTTTCTATGGATTTGGAGAAGATAATGATTTCCAAGCACGTAACATTCAAAAGAGAACAGATGGTACTATTTTCGATGTATTCGTTCGTAATACGTACTATGACACGTTCAAAATTACAGGATACGGCAACCACAGCGTATTAAATGCATTAGCAGTAATCGCGCTTTGCCATTATGAAAACGTTGATGTAGAAGCAGTTAAGCATCAGTTAACAACTTTTGAAGGCGTAAAACGTCGCTTTAATGAAAAGCCAATGGGAGAGCAAGTTATTATCGATGACTACGCACACCATCCGACAGAAATTAATGCAACGATTGAAGCAGCTCGTCAAAAACATCCAGAGCGTGAAGTTGTCGCTGTATTCCAGCCGCATACATTCTCACGTACAGAAAAGTTCTTAGATGAGTTCGCTGAAAGCTTAAGCAAAGCTGACCAAGTATACTTATGTGATATTTTTGGATCAGCGCGCGAAAACAAAGGTGAATTAACAATCGAAGATCTGCAAAAGCGTATTGACGGTGCAGAACTAATTACAGATACAACAACGGATGTATTAAAGAAACATAAAAACGGCGTTCTCATTTTCATGGGCGCAGGAGACATCCAAAAATTCGAAGCAGCTTACGTAAAAGAAGTTCAAATTGCAGAGAAGTAAGAAAAAAGACGCATAGCGGTGGCTGTGCGTCTTTTTTGTTGTGTTCGATATATTTTAAAAAGCGTTGATATGTTGGTATTGTTTATTTTTTTGGTATAGTTGTTTTAATAAAACGATATAAATTGAACTGAAAAGTACATATCCGATTAAATAATAGAATGAAAACATATCGAATTGTTTTGTTATCATAATTCGAATAGCGAAAAAGCTGAATGGGAGAGCAATTAGCAGTCTTGAACTGATGAAAATAATTGTTTTAAAGTATTTTAATAAATCTATATTCCAATGGTTTTCTCTAAAGATAAACCAAATGTTGCTTGCAATAAAGGCTAGTAAAAATGGTAAATTAGCAGAAAAATTTATAAAACCGAGTACAATAGGCACTGATAAAGCGCCGAGTGGACCGATAGATAGGCCGGAATAATATTTAATAAATGTATTTGTAGATTGCTGTGCATCTTGAATAACATCTGTATATTCTCCTGCAATTTCCTTTGCTAATTCTTTTGGAGGAAGAAATTCTTCAATCACTTGTGAAGGAATGCTCGCTAATGGTATCCCTCCACTTTCTTTACATAATGCATTTTCATATAAATCCGATTTGATTTCTAGCACATGTTGTTCTCTTGCTGATATAGGTAAGTTCATTAAACCTTTGTTGAAATCCTGTAAGAAAGAAGTAATGAGTTCATTTGAAAAGAATTGTTCTTTGTTCATTTTTTATCCTCTCCTTTAGCTAGTAACATTAGAGCATGATACACTGCATCATAATCATGTAAGCGACTATGTAAAATTTCTCTCCCTTCATCTGTAATGCGATAGTATTTTCTTTTTGGACCATCACCGGACTCTTCCCAATAGGAAATAGCCCAATTGTTTTTCGTGATTCGATTTAATATAGGGTAAATCGAACCGTTCGGGATATGAAACACAGGGATATCTTGTAATGCACTTGTAATTTCGTATCCGTACATAGGTTGTTTACTTATTAAAGACAAAATAGCGAGATCAAAAACACCTTTACGTAATTGAATTATAAAATTATCATTTTTTTCCATACTTTAACTATATATGATTCATATCTAGATATCAATCATATATAGTTGTTGTTCTTATATCAAACCGAAAAAAAGTGTGAATATTTAACATTTTGCATCTATAAGTGTTAGAATAATAAGAAAACTAAAAGGGGCTAAAAAACATGTTCACACTTCGAGTAGATGACGAAATCGAATTACAGTTATTAGAGAAGCATCATAAAGAGGAACTATATCAATTAATAGACCAAAACCGTAATCATTTACGAAGATGGCTTCCTTGGGTAGATGGGACGAAATCTGCTGGTGCGTATGATGAGATTTGTCCGATGTGGTTAAAGAAGTTTGCAGAGGGAGACGGTTTTGAAAGTGGTATACGTTATAAAGGAAAGCTCGTTGGGATGGTAGGTATTCATCCAGTAAGTTGGGGGAAGAAAGCGGCAAGTCTCGGATATTATCTGGCAGAGGATGCTGGTGGGAAAGGTATTATGACGCGTAGCGTGAAAGCTGTACTTCACTATGCATTTGAGGATTTAAAATTAAATAAAATGGAAATTAGATGCGGTGTTGAAAATGTGAAAAGCCGCGCTATTCCAGAGCGTTTAGGTTTTAAGTTAGATGGTATTTTAAGAGATGATGAATGGCTATATGATCATTTTCACGATATCGCTGTATATAGTTTACTAGCTTCAGAGTGGAAGGAGATTCGATGAACGAGAAGATACGTATTATTCTGTATGAAAGTACGTTTCAAGATGAAGTAATAGATCTTATCGTGCATATTCAGCAAAAAGAGTACAATGTCCCCATTACGAAAGAAGAGCAGCCAGACCTACTTGAAATAGAAACATTTTATCAAAGGAATTATGGAAACTTTTGGGTTGCAACTTATGATGGGAAAGTAGTTGGAACAGTAGCTTTATTAGATATTGGGAACGATCAAGTAGCGCTAAGAAAAATGTTCGTAAAAAAAGAATTTCGCGGAAAAGAATGGGGCGCATCACATAAGTTGCTCCAAACAGCAATTTCGTGGGCTGAGAATAAAAAGCTGAAAGATATTTACTTAGGAACGACAGTGAAATTTTTAGCAGCGCATCGTTTTTATGAAAAGAATAATTTCAAAAGTGTGAGTATAGACGAGTTGCCAAAAAGTTTTCCGGTGTTGCAGGTGGATAAGAAATTTTATAGATATATTGTTTAGGAAGGTCATGTAAAAATGGCCTTTTTTTATGAACTAAAATGGAAAAAGTGGTATAATTTAGGTTAGGGGGTGCGTGTATGAACATTCCGATTCAAAGAAGTAAGTCGGTAGTAATTTTCGTTTGTCTCACGTTAGTTTTTATGTTCGTATATCCACTTGTCATGCTTTTCGCAAATAAAGAGCAGTGGATGTCAGCGTTAATTGGAATGGGTTTATGCTTCCTTGTAAATGTGCCACTCGTTTGGGAAGTATTTATTAAAAAGCATAAAGTAGAAAATGGTGTATTGAAGTACGGCATTTTAAATGATGATGTTGTATTAAAAGATATTAGAGTTGTTCGTCAAGTTGGAAAGTATCTTGAAATTACGACGAACGCATACAAAGTACATATGGTTGCGATGCCGCAACATATGAATGAATTCTTGGTGCTTATCGAGAAAGAAAATCCACATGTGAAAATAGAAATGGTAGGTAAGAAATGAAATATGTAAAACCTTTGTTTTGTTTGGAAATTTTGCTGGTGCTTGCTATTTGTACTAGAGTATATATGAAATGGGATCTGCCCTTATATGAACCGATATTAATAGGTACTATCGCAGTGGCGCTGTTATATTATTTTCATTTTCAGCAAACAAAAAACGAAAAAAGTAGCTCTATGTAGTTAGGAGGATTAGAAATGAAAAAAGTCCTTACGTTATTTTTACTTCTGCTAACCGCATCCGTTCTTTTAATAGGGTGTAGTGCGAAGAAGGAAAAGGCTGATATGAACTTTGAAAAGGCACAAAAGGTTGAGATTGAATCGCTTACAGATTCAAATGATAAAAAAGTAATTACCGATAAGAAAGAAATTGAAAAGCTGTTTGAAGTCATGAAAATGGATAAGTGGGAAATGCAGTCGGCTTCTTTAGATACTCCGCAAGGGAAAACATTTAAAATGTATCAAGAAGATACACCAAAATTATCGGAGTCGAGTAAAGATAAAAAGGAATTACATGAAATAGGTACGATGATAGTATATAAAGATGTCCCTTATGTTGAAGTTGAAATGAAAAATAAGAAGATGAGTTTTAAAGTGCCAGAAGATGTGGCGAAAGACTTATTAAAGTATTAAAAAAACGCTCGGAAAAATCCCGAGCGTTTTTATTATTATTTTAAGTTCTCTGGGTTTAAAGCTTCTAATTCAGGTACAACGAAGCGTCCGTCTTTACGTATTAGTACGTCGTCGAAGTAAATTTCGCCGCCGCCGTATTCAGGGCGTTGGATACATACTAAATCCCAGTGAATGTTCGAGTTGTTGCCGTTCCATGCATCGTCGTAAGCTTGTCCAGGAGTGAAGTGGAAGCTACCATCGATTTTTTCATCGAATAGGATATCTCCCATTGGATGTAAGATGTATGGGTTTACGCCGATTGCGAACTCACCAACGAAACGCGCGCCTTCGTCTGTATCGAAGATTTTGTTAATGCGCTCTGTATCGTTTGCAGTTGCTTCAACGATTTGACCGTTCTCAAATTTAAGTTGTACATTTTCAAATGTATAACCGTTGTAAGGAGATGGTGTGTTGTAAGAAACTGTACCGTTAACAGAATCGCGAACTGGTGCAGAGTATACTTCACCGTCTGGAATGTTTAAATGACCAGAGCATTTAATAGCTGGAATGTCTTTAATAGAGAATGTTAAGTCAGTTCCAGGACCAGTTAGGCGAACTTTATCTGTTTTATTCATTAATGTAACAAGGCTATCCATCGCCTTATCCATTTTACCGTAGTCTAAGTTACAAACTTCGAAGTAGAAGTCTTCGAAAGCTTCTGTGCTCATTTTAGCAAGCTGCGCCATAGAAGCATTTGGGTAGCGAAGAACAACCCAGCGCGTTTTCGGAACGCGGATGTCTCTATGAACTTTCTTACCAACTGTTTGACCGTGAATTTGCATTCTTTCACTTGGCACGTCAGCTTGTTCGTTAATGTTATCGCCAGAGCGAAGACCGATATAAGCGTCCATATCTTTCATTACGCTTGCTTCATATGCAGCGATTTGTTCAAAATGTTCTTCAGTAGCACCCATTAATAAAGAGCGATCTACTTGATGATCTTTTAAAGAAACGAATGGGAAACCACCAGCTGCATATGCTTCTTTTACAAGTGCAGTTACAAGTTCTTTTTGTAAGCCAAAGTTTTCAATTAATACTTTTTCGCCTTTTTGTAAGCGAATAGAGTAGTTAATTAAATTGTATGCTAACTTTTCAATGCGTGGATCTTTCATATGTAAAGCCTCCCTACTAATTATGTATCCTCTCCTATTGTAACCTACTTAGTGGAATTTGTTGAATCATTTATGTTAAAGTTAACGAATAAGTATGAAAATTCTAATGAAAAGATAGGGATTAGAACGAAACGGAAAATGATTGTATAATAGGAGAAAGTATGAAAAAGATAAAGGAAGTGATGAAATGCAAGTTCTTTTATATGTAAGTGCGGCTATTATCGCGGTTGCTTTCGCTGTATTAGTAGTATATGTATGCAGAACGTTGTTATCGGTTCAAAAGACGTTAGAAAATGTTGCAAGCACGTTAGAAGGTTTAGAAAAGCAAATGCAAGGGATTAGCGTAGAGACGGAGCAATTATTACATAAAACAAATGCGTTAGCTGATGACATTCAACAGAAGTCACAATCATTAAATAAAGTAGTATCGGGTGTAGATGGAATTGGAACGACAATCCATTCTTTAAATACGAAACTTCGTAATGTATCAGATTCTGTTACGGACGAAATTGAAAATAATGCCGATAAAGTAGCGCAAGTTGTACAGTGGAGTAGCGCAGCAATTGAAGTATACAATCATTATCGTGCGACAAGACAAGAGAAAAAGGTTGAAAAAGAAGAGCGTAAATTAGAAAGACTTGAGAAAAAATCTGAAAAGAAAGAGAAGCGCTCTAGACTTCGTATGAGAGGTGAATCGTGATGAATATGACAAAAGTTGAAACAATTGAAGAGCTTGAAGTATTAGTAGAAAAAAACGAACCTTATGTTCTTTTTAAACATAGTACGACATGCCCGATTAGTCACGGTGCATATACAGAATTTCAAGCGTATTGTAGTGAAGAAAGGGCAGTGCCAGCGTATTACTTATACGTACAAGATGCGAGAGATGTTTCGAATCGTGTTGCAGAACAGTACAGCATTAAACATGAATCTCCGCAAGTGTTATACATAAAAGATGGGATGGTAGTATGGAATACGTCTCATTGGAACATTAAAAAAGACGCTTTAGAAGAGAATATTAAGTAAAAAGAAGCAAGCTAAAGGTGCTTGCTTCTTTTTTTTGTTTTTGTTGAAATATATTTAATGGTACACTGTTAATAGTTCAAATTAAATAACTAGATTGTTGAAAGTAGGTTTTAAGTAATGAAGAAAATGGCATTATCCTTCGCGGTCGTAAGTTTATTACTGGGAGCTTGTAGTAATAATACGATTAGTAAGAAGGATGAAGTTATACAGAAGGATACGAAAGAAAAAAGCATGATCCCGAGAACTGCTGTTTCGAAAGATTATTATAGAACTGTAATTCCTTTAAAAGAACAAAAGGTTATAAATACAGCTAATATAAAAACAAATTCTAAATTAGATTTAGCAGAGTATGAAAATGGTTTAATGAATATTGCAAAAGAGCAATTTGATACAGAAAGTCATGTACTGCAATTAAATCAATATATTCCAGAGAAGTTAGTTGATGAATTAGTCGCAAAAGTAGAAGCGCCAGTTTTGACGAATATTATAGAACAAGACTATTTCGGAAAACAGAATTCAAACGAACTAAGTTTATCTGGTGTTATGATCGGTTTAGCCATGTCTTCAAGTGTATCGAATGAAGAAGCTATGTCTAAGGGTACTGAAGTTGCCAAGCAACTTATTGAAGCGATTAATAAAAATGACAAGTATAATAAGTCTCCAATTACGTTTGCTATCTTTAAGCAAGAAAGTACAAGTTCTTTAAAAAATGGAACGTATATTGCTAGTGCTACCGTTCAAAAGAATGATACGAACCTTGGAAATTGGAGTACGATCGATGAACAAGCGTATTCATATCCTTCTGATGAATTTAAACAAGCACATGGAGAAGATAATACAAAAATAACTGACTTTGCTGATGCGATGAAAGGTTTTTCTACTGGAGACTTTATCCCAGTAAATGCTAAGGTTTCTTATAAGAAAAATCAAATGGATACATTAAATATGAATATTGTTATTAAATATAACGGTAAAACAGAATTAATGGCTCTTACCCAGCTGGCTGCTCAAAGTATGTTAGAAAAATTACCTAAAGATGCGAAAGTACAATTGCAGATAAAGTCTGAGAGTAAAATCGAGGCAATTATTATAAAAGAGAAAAACAGCGAAAAACCGTTTGTTTCCTTCTTATAAAAAAAGACAGTGTTTAAACTGTCTTTTTTTATTGTAAGTGAAAATGTACGAGGGGAAAGAGCGACGCGTAATACGCTTCATGTTTCTGCTGTGCCGATTTTAAAGAAAGAAGCATAATTTACCTGTCGTTGTCGATATAACGCATTCTACAGGGTGATGTGACCTTCTATTGCCAGCCCAGATCCAGCGCGTATCAAATGAATATCATTGTCGGTTTCTGTCGGTAAGTCGATATATATAAATCGCCGATATAAATTTCATTTACTAACGTACGGCTTAATATACAGTTTGTACTCATGAGATATCTATTTTTTTACAAAAAATGCCCTTTTTTTCATAAAAAATACGAAAATACGAGAAAAGAAGCGAATTTTTTCGAAACTTTTGCGGGAAAATATTGTATGAGCCTGCGTTTTTATCGTATCATTAGTAAAAGGAAGAACTCGGGACGATTGGTGGCATCTGCAAATAGAGTTGATGTCTTTTTTTCATTCAAGTAACCGATACATAAAAATAGATAACAAAAATAGAAGGAGTGTGCGATGAGATGAACGTAACAATTTATGATGTAGCGCGTGAAGCAAACGTTTCAATGGCTACCGTATCACGCGTTGTGAACGGTAATCCAAATGTAAAGCCTACAACAAGAAAGAAAGTATTAGAAGCAATTGATCGTTTAGGGTACCGCCCAAATGCGGTAGCACGTGGACTAGCAAGTAAGAAGACAACTACAGTAGGTGTTATTATTCCTGATATCTCAAATACGTTTTATGCAGAACTTGCTCGTGGAATTGAAGATATCGCAACAATGTACAAATATAACATCATTTTAAGTAACTCTGACCAAAACAAAGAGAAAGAGTTCCATTTATTAAATACGATGCTTGGAAAACAAGTGGACGGAATTGTTTTCATGGGTGAAGATATTACAGACATTCACATTGAAGAATTCAAAAAGTCTCCAGTACCGATCGTATTAGCAGCGTCATTTGATGAGCAAAATGAAACGCCATCAGTAAATATTGATTATACGCAAGCAGCTTACGACGCAATGAAGCACTTTATTGAGCAAGGGCATACGCGTATCGGTTTCGTCTCTGGTCCTTTCATTAATAAAGCGGGAAGCGCGAAGAAGTTACAAGGTTATAAAAAAGCTTTAGAAGAAGCAGGTATTTCATATGATGAAAATCTTATAATCGATGGAGATTACACATATGATTCAGGTATCGAAGCATTCGAAAAGCTTTGGAGCAGTGATGAAAAGCCAACAGCAATCTTCGTATCTTCTGACGAAATGGCACTAGGTGTAATCCATGCAGCACAAGACGCTGGATTAAACGTACCAACTGATGTAGAAGTACTTGGTTTCGATAATACACGCCTTGCATTAATGGTTCGTCCGCAACTTTCAACAGTTGTACAACCAATGTATGATATCGGTGCAGTAGCAATGCGTCTATTAACAAAGTATATGAACAAAGAAAAAGTGGAAGATCACACTGTTATCTTACCTCACCGCATCCAATTTAGAGATTCAACGAAATAAGTATAAAAAAGCTCACAGCAATTGCTGTGAGCTTTTATTCGTATTCAGGGTAGTATGCTTTTACTACGGTATCTACCTTTTCATTTTTCTTAACGTGTAAAAATCTTGCGTACAATTCTTTTCCCGTTTCAAATGGTGTATCGTCTAATTCAAACACATGCAATACTTTTCGAAACGTACACGTCACTTGCTCACCGTACATATTATCGTACGATTCTTCAGAGTTTATAGCTATCTTTTCACCTAATTCGTGAGCTTCCTCTATACTGTTTGCCTTAACAAGAATAATACTTTCTTCAAAAAGTGTATTGTGACTTTCTTCATAATGCTCATCAATTTTCGTAGGATGAGGCTCACCAGAATGAACAGATTCAAACAATAATTTTACAGCGTACATATTATGCTGCATGTTTCACCTTATAAATAATACTTGCGACAAGCGAAGCAGGTATTGTAAATACGTTACTTTGATAATGATAATGTATTTGGGATTCTTCATAAGACATGTTGTCATATAGTTCATTTTGTGACACGTTCAGTTTTTTCTGTTTTGTCTTTAATATCTTAATATAGTTATACTGTATTGGGACGAGAATGATGAAATAGGCTAATACGATTAGTGAAATCCAAATCATATGAACACTCCCTTATAAAGAATATTTATATATGGTAATTCTATCAATTTATACGAAAAATATCCATTTGTTTCTAGTGGTCAATTTCCCTTCCAAAATGCCATTGTTCCTTGTTATATGTCACATAAGTGCAAATTTAACTATTATAGTGCAATGTCATGTATAATAGAAAGAAAAGGCTTGTGAGGGGGGAGAAGAGATGATCGTTCTTTGGATAATTACGCTTTGTATGACTGCTATTTTTGCATATATGACGCTAAAACAAAATGGCTTAAAGCGATTTGTTCCAGGAAGTATTCTTGCAGGAATTGCCCTTATCACGTATGTAATTTCTATTTTTATTGAAAGTGTATCAGTGGACATGAGCACAAATTTAATGTTCATGGGTATTACACTATTTGCAGGTAGTATTATGGTACTTATGGTTGCAGGTATTATTTTATTTATTCATATGAATTCGGAAACGTTATAGCATATAGAAAAGGCATGTCCCGAGGGGCATGCCTTTTTATCCGTTCAATTATGCTCTATCTTTAGAAGAATTTTGTTGTTTTAATAAGTCGCGAATTTCGCTAAGAAGAACTTCTTCTTTTGTTGGTTCTGGAATTTCTTCTGTCTTTTCTTCTTCTTCTCTTTTAGATGTTAGCTTGTTGAACACTTTAACGAACATAAAGATAGAAGCTGCAATAATTAAGAAATCAAAAATAGTTTGGATGAAGTTACCATACATAACAGCAGATTTACCATATCCAAAATGTAAATCTGTAAAGTTAACGCCACCTAATACCATACCAAGTAATGGTGTGATAATATCTTTTACTAAAGAACTAACGATTTTACCAAATGCAGCACCGATTACAACCCCGACAGCTAAATCGATTACATTCCCTTTGAATGCGAACTTTTTAAACTCGTTCCACATGTGTTAATCCCATCCTTTCCACGATTCAATATGAAATTTATAATTCCTATCAACATATTCTATAGAAATTTGTGAGAGAAATAAAGGGGAAATGGGAATGAAAGTAAATTCTGAAAAATGTATCCGTTTTAATTTTTGTTTACATTCTCCAATAGAGATTGCAGCAGTTGCTGCGTTTTTAATCCTTCTAATCCATCTACAACAGGCTTTGTATCTCCTTGTACACATTCAATAAAATGATGAACAGCATCTTCAAAACCACGTTGTTTTAACGTCGTATCCCATGATTGTGAACCAATCTGAGAAACTGCATTTTCCTGCTCAACTTCAAATGTGTTCATATTTTTTACGCGAATGATTTTACCTGTCGTTACAAGTTCAATTTGTTCTAAATTTGTACCGGCGTGGCGATGCATTGCGGTAGAAAGTAACAGTCCACTTGGCGTTGTATATGTGTGATGTCCGTAAAGAAGTTCATTCTTTTCATTTATTTGCATCATATTATGAACGACGTTAAGATCATCATTAGCTAACCAGCGAGCAGTATCTACAATATGTAAGTAATCATCTAACATAGTAAAGTCATACGTATATGGCCCCACTTTATTTGTGCGGTGTTTTTCAATTCGAACCCATGAAATATTATGAGCTTGCTCTTTTGCAGCAACATACATAGGAACGAATCGGCGATTAAATCCGACCATTAACTTTCTGTTATGCTTTTCGCTCAACTCGACTAGTTGCTCAGCTTGTTCCACTGTAGCTGCTAGCGGCTTATCAACATAAACGTCAATTCCTTTTTTCAGAAGTTCAGAAACGATTTCATAATGTGTAGCAGTTGAACTATGGACGAAGATTGCATCACATTCTGAAGCTAACGTTTCAATAGAATGAAAGTCTTGAATGCGGTATTGTTGGCAAACTTGTTTCCTTTTCTCCGCGTTAGGTGTAAACGCCCCTACAAAATTCCAATCTGTTTCTTTTGTAAGTGTTGGAAGATAGGCCTTTTGCGCAATACTTCCAAGTCCAATCATCCCAATTTTAGGTTTATTCATATGTATTCCCACCCTATTCATATTGATATAACGGGTTAAATGTAGCATAGAGCGGGGGAGGATGGCAAAAATTAGCTTTTACTTATATCCTTCTAGCAAAATCTTTTCTATCTCTTTAAAGTTATGAGCATGTTGCAATGGAGGGAACATCATTATTGTCATGCATATCGGAATCTGTAAAAAAGATATATAAGGTAATTTATGTTAAAATATAAAAATTGATAAAGCGTCTGTGTCAAAACGCACGATAGTTTGAGAGGGAGTGCTAGATTTTTGGGGCTGAATTAAAGGATAATAAATCAAACAAGGCTTTAAAGGTTGGAACTAATATCATACTTGTTTTATTACTAATAGGTGCAGTACAAATGTTTTATGATAAAGATTATACAAATGATCATTTCGGTGGGTTATTTATAATGGTCTTTTTTGGAATTAAAATAATTTCTAATTTTATGATGAGTATAAAAGAAGGAGATAAAAAGTCGATATTCATTGATGTAGGTTTGATGATTTTTT
Source organism: Bacillus sp. GW823-FHT06B01 (assembly GCF_058952315.1). NCBI lineage: Bacteria > Bacillati > Bacillota > Bacilli > Caryophanales > Bacillaceae > Bacillus > Bacillus sp. GW823-FHT06B01. The sequence goes on from NZ_JBXAHR010000002.1 coordinate 204,409, forward strand.
TGTTCTTCTTGTTGTTTCTAGTGTGAAATACTTCTTTTGAAAAAAGCTCATAGTCTTATAGAGACTGTGAGCTTTCCTTAATAATAACGGTACTAATGTAGCAATTTATAAAATGTTCGAGTAGTAGAAGTAAACTGAGCAGCTTCTTCCAAAAAGGGATAATGGTTACTCTCTTCAAATGTCACAAAAATAGAATTGCGTATGCCCTCATGCATCTCGATAGAATACTGAATCGGGCACTGCACATCGTGTCTTCCGCATATAATAAGCGTCTTTGTTTTCATAGAAGGTAAATGTTCTCGTAAATTAAATGTTGGATATTCGTGAGAGAAAGCGTTCATCCGGCTAGCAGACATTGTTTTTTTGATTGGTTTACAAAAATAAGAGTTGTAGTTTTCAGGTTTATACAATGATAATTTTGTTCTCTCAGTAGATAGTTCTTTCCGTTCTTCACTTGTAAGGTGAGGGCTTTTTAAATTTTCGATGAGATGTTGCATATAATGAAATTGTGGATGTTCTGGATGATAAATACAAAAAGGTGTTTCGGTGTAGTTGCTTGCTGCGGCTCCGACGATGACTAATGATTGTAAGGAATTTGGATATGTAATCGTATATAAAAGTCCAAGCATACCGCCTGTTGAGTGGCCAGCGAAATGCCATGTTGGGAGTTGTAAAGCTTCCCGTATTGCTTCTAAGTCGTGAACTGTTTCAATCATACTTAATTCGTTTTCTGCCTTGGCTTTTGCAGAGTTACCAGCGTTTCGTAAATTAATGAGCAATACACGATGCGTAGCAGTGAAAACATTCGCAAAGTAATCACCAGTTTCATTAAATTGTGAATAGTGATGTGTAATGCAAAGCGGTTCGCCACTGCCTTTAGTAAAAAGCTCGAATGTGCCGCGTTTCGTATTGATCATTTGTTGTGTCCACATAATATCACGACCTGTTCTCATAAAAGTTGGACCATTTAATTATGAAATAAAATATATCAGCGATTTTTGAAATATATCGGCGGTTATTAAAATATATCAGCGCATCTCAAGATATATCGACTTACCGACAGAAACCGACAATAATAGCAAGCTATAAATAAAAGGAGGCTATTCAAAAACGAGCCTCCTTTTTCTTTAGTACAAAGATTTTGTCATATTATTCCGAATAATTTCAAGAGATTTCGTTACAGTTAATGCGTTCTTTTCTTCAATTTCTGGTTTACGGGGGATCGGTTTATACATGTTGTCTGGATCTTCCCATGTGAGGGGAAGTTCTGTTTCAGCTTGTCCTTTCCAAGCGTCAATCCATTCTGGAGGGAGATAACCTGAGATGTTTTGGATGTTGTTCATTTCGAGCCAAATGAGTGCCCAAGCTCTTGGGACGACGCGCCAGTGGTCATAGCCACCACCGCCGACAGCGATCCAGCGACCTTCGCAATATTCATTAGCGATTTCGCGAGCGAGCTTCGGTATTTCACGGTAAATATTCATCGTGGCGCAAAGGTGTGTAAGTGGGTCATAATAATGTGCGTCAGCGCCATTTTGCGTTAAAATAATATCCGGTTTAAAGTATGCGGCAACTTCTTTTACGACAGTTCGATATGAATTTAAAAACGATTCGTCTTCTGTAAAGGCATCGAGTGGAACGTTAAAAGAATAACTATAGCCATTACCTTGTCCGCGTTCATTTACAGCACCAGTTCCAGGGAATAAATAACGCCCAGTTTCATGTAGTGAAATGGTGCATACGTTAGGATCGTCGTAAAAAGACCACTGTACACCATCACCGTGATGAGCATCTGTATCAATATATAAAACACGTAAACCGTATTTTTTCTGTATATATTTCATTGCGATGGAACTATCGTTATAAATACAAAAGCCAGATGCCTTGCCGCGGAAGCCATGATGTAAGCCACCGCCTAAATTAAGCGCGTGTTTTACTTTCCCGGAAAGAACAGCGTCGACAGCAGTTAACGTACCGCCAACGAGTAATGCGCTTGCTTCGTGCATATTTGGAAACATCGGTGTATCTTCTGTTCCGAGTCCATATGTCATCGCAATTGATTTTTCTAACTTACCTTCTCCAGCACGTTTTACCGCATTTATGTACTCCTCTGTATGAACGTAGGCGATCTCTTCATCTGTAGCCATCCGTGGTGAGATGACTTGGGAGGGAGAGATAAAACCGCCCTTTTGTAATAAATCATACGTGAGTGTGACGCGCAGTTGGTTAAAAGGATGATCAGGGCTAAACGAATAGCCCCGAAAGTCATCCGAATAAATAAATGCGCTACTCATGCTTGCATCCCCATAATATTCGGCCATAATACGCGGTAGCCTTCTGCTTCAAGTGCATCAATCACTTTTAGCGGATTCATCGTTTGAATGCGGAAAACGAGTACTTTATCATTCTCATCTTTTGCTGGGTAGACGAGAACGCTCACGATATTTATTTGCAAATCACTAAAAATAGCAACGACTTTTCCAAGAATACCAGGTTCGTTTTTTACTTGAATTTCAATTTGTGAACTTGGTTGATGTGCTCCTGTTAATTTCACTAACGTGTGCAGTACAGTAGATTCAGAAATGATTCCAACTAGCTTGCCAGCCTTTGTAACAGGGAGACAGCCAATTTTATTTTCAAAAAATAAAGTAGCAATTTCTTCAACGAAATCGAGAGGATGGCAAGTCATAACAGGATGTTTCATAATAAGTTCAAGTGGTTGCTTCAGCATATCGAGTGAAACTTGTTCATCTAAAATAGACGGACTTGCATCCCTTACATCCCGATCAGAAATAATGCCTACGACATGATTATTTTGATCGACAATTGGAATGTGCCGAATGCCTTTCGTGCGTATCGTTCGGATTGCTGTTTCGATTGTATCGTTTGGATGTAGTGTCACTACATCTTGATTCATAATTTCTTCTACAATCATTCCAGTTGCCCCCTTTATTAATACATAAAACGATTGTGAAAACGTAGACGATCAAATGCTTGAATAGAATCCGTATCAACGCGTTTCCCGATGCGGACCATTAAACAGTTAGCAGGATGTGAACAAATTTCAGGATCATCTGTAGCCATCCATTGTAAGCCACCGGCATTCATCATCTTTTCCATTACTTTTCGGTACTCCCAAACATTTAAGCCTGTTTGTTTTAAATCCCAGTGCCAATAATATTCAGTCGTCAATATAATGTAATCTTCCATATGATCGTCCATCATTGAAACTTCTAATAAGTTCTTTCCGACAGCGCAACCGCGGAAGGCGGGGACAACTTCAATCGCCCCGAGTTCAATTAAGTTTTCCATTTTTCCTTCTGACCATCGTTCGAGTGGATCAGGATACAAGTATGTAACATATCCAACAATCGTTTGGTCATGTCTTGCAATAATGAGACGAGCTTCTGGTAATTTAGAAATTTCGACAATTGCTTTATATTGCTGCTCGGCAGGACGAAACGCAACTAAATCTGGATGAAATTCATACATTTCTAAGTTATGTGTAGAGACAGGACCTTCAATAATTAAAGTGCCTTTCGCTGTTTTTAAGTTTCTAGCATTATATATTTTTTTATGAATCAATGTATTGCTCACCACCTTGAGGGTTTGTGAATCTATTAATATCGTACTTTATAATATATGCGATGTGAATCGAAATTTGTCATTAAAAATTTGTCTAAAAATCAACAAATATACTGAAAATTTTAAATAATATCATTATAATAGATAATAGAATACATAGGAGGGGGATGTAAAGTATGAAAGTAGAAACGCTTCCTGTCATTAAAGGAGAAAATAATTTGCCGAATTATGATGAGGCATACGCGAATTTTAACTGGGAAGAGGTTAATAAAAACTTTACTTGGAATGAAACAGGCCGAGTAAATATGGCGTATGAGGCAATTGATAAGCATGCGAAATCCGATCGTAAAAATAAAGTAGCCCTTTATTATCAAGATGGATCGCGAAAAGAGAAATATACATTTAAGGAAATGAAGGATTTTTCTAATAAAGCAGGAAACGTCCTGAAAAATTATGGCGATGTAGAAAAAGGCGATCGCGTTTTTATTTTTATGCCGCGTTCTCCAGAATTATATTTCGCACTTCTTGGTGCAGTGAAATTAGGGGCAATCGTAGGTCCGCTATTTGAAGCGTTTATGGAAGGCGCAGTTCGCGATCGTTTAGAAGATAGCGAAGCAAAGGTGTTAATTACAACTCCTGAATTGTTAGAGCGCGTACCATTAAATGATTTACCTGCTTTAAAAACAGTCTTCCTTGTTGGAGATAATGTAGAAGAAGGCGGTAAAACGGTAGCGTTCAATCCTTTATTTGAACAAGCTTCAAAAGAATTACATATCGAATGGTTAGGCCGTGAAGACGGTTTGATTCTACATTACACATCTGGTTCTACTGGTAAACCAAAAGGTGTGCTTCATGCGCAAAATGCAATGGTTCAGCACTATCAAACGGCGAAATGGGTATTAGATTTAAAAGAAGATGATGTATATTGGTGTACAGCTGACCCAGGCTGGGTAACTGGAACGGCTTACGGTATTTTCGCACCGTGGTTAGTTGGAGCATCCAATGTTATTTTAGGTGGACGCTTTAGCCCAGAAGCGTGGTATGAAGCACTGCAAGATTACGGTGTAACAGTTTGGTACAGTGCGCCAACAGCGTTCCGTATGTTAATGGGAGCTGGACAAGACGCAATTAAAAAATATGATTTATCACAAGTTCGTCACGTATTAAGCGTTGGTGAACCGTTAAATCCAGAAGTAATTCGCTGGGGTATGAACGCGTTTGGACTTCGTATTCATGATACGTGGTGGATGACAGAAACAGGTGGACAAGTTATTTGTAACTACCCTTGTATGGAAATCCGTCCAGGTTCAATGGGTAAACCAATTCCAGGTGTGAAAGCAGCGATTGTTGATAATGAAGGAAATGAAGTTCCTCCATACACAATGGGTAACTTAGCAATTGGTAAAGGTTGGCCAGCGATGATGCGTGGAATCTGGAATAACCAGCAAAAGTATGAATCTTACTTTATGCCGGGAGATTGGTACGTATCAGGTGACTCTGCTTATATGGATGAAGATGGATACTTCTGGTTCCAAGGGCGTATTGATGATGTAATTATGACGTCAGGTGAGCGAGTTGGTCCGTTTGAAGTAGAAAGCAAATTAATCGAGCATGCTGCTGTTGCAGAGGCTGGTGTAATTGGTATTCCTGATCCAGTGCGCGGAGAAATCATTAAAGCATTTATCGCGCTTCGAGCAGGATACGAACCATCTGATGAATTAAAAGAAGAGATTCGTCAATTTGTAAAGAAAGGCCTAGCAGCTCATGCAGCGCCAAGACAAATTGAATTTAGAGATAAATTACCGAAAACGAGAAGTGGTAAAATTATGCGCCGCGTATTAAAAGCGTGGGAATTAAACTTACCAACAGGTGACTTATCAACGATGGAAGATTAAGAGAGGAAGGTCTGAACGAAATAACGTTCAGGCCTTTCTTTTTTTATGGTATCATAAACTTATATATACGAGTTAAAGGGGAGAAGAAAATGAAAACAGAAAAAGAAAAGATGATACTTGGGGAAATGTACATACCAGCTGATCCTGTTTTGATTCAAGAGAGGGAGCAAGCTCGTATACTAACGAGAAAATTAAATGAAACACCAGAAGTGCATTTAAAAGAGCGTAGCGAAATTGTAAAAGAATTATTCGGAACGACTGGAGATAACATTCATCTTGAATCTTCTTTCAGATGTGATTATGGCTATAACATTCACGTTGGTGAAAATTTTTACGCGAACTTTGACTGTACAATTTTAGACGTATGCCCGGTGACAATCGGAGTGAACTGTATGTTAGCTCCAGGAGTTCACATTTATACAGCAACACACCCGCTTGATCCAGTAGAGCGTATAAGTGGATCAGAATACGGAAAACCAGTTACAATTGGCGATAACGTATGGATTGGCGGAAGAGCAATTATTAATCCAGGTGTAAAAATTGGAGACAATGCGGTGATCGCATCGGGTGCTGTTGTAACGAAAGATGTGCCGGACAATGTAGTAGTTGGCGGAAATCCTGCAAAGATTATTAAAAAAATAAAATAATATTTGAACGAAGCGCCTTCCTCGTCTGTATACATTTATGAAAGAATAGATGAGGGAGGCTTTTTTATGTCTAATAAATTACTTCTTGCTTTTGCTTTACTTGGAATTATAGTCGTATTTTCTTGTGGTTTGCTATTACCGATGCCAATCGGATTTAAAGTATCAATGATTACAGCTGGGGTTATGATGATTGTTATGTTTTCAATCATTATTCCGTTTGATAGAAAACATATAGTACGGAAAAAAGGATATAAAATTGATTTTACAAAAACAAAAGTGTATTTTCGCTGGAATGTATTTGATACGATTTCGGCTTGTCTTGCAGTGTATGCATGTATATGTGTGCAAGCATTAAATATTTTAGTTTCAACGGGACAGACAATTCAAAACCCGTATGTTCAATTTTTTACGAATCAATCACAAGTATGGATTATTGTCGCAAGTTGCTATTTAATTTCCCGCATTTCATTAACGTTAAAAGGAATAAAGGAGATCAAAAATTATGGCGCAGATTGGGATTGAGGAGGAACTCATGCTTGCGTATCAAAATGGAGATAAACAGGCGGGAGAAAAACTATATGTTTTGATCAAACCAGCGCTATACACATTTTTATATCGATTTAACCGAGATGAACAATTAAGTATCGACCTTGTGCAAGATACGTTTTTGACGTTAGAGCGTAAGAAACATATGTATGAACTTGAAAAAGGTAAAATAAAAACGTATTTATTTCAAATTGGTTATCGTCTTATGATTAATAAATTAAATAGAAGAAAAAAGTGGCGTACGCTTTTGCCGTTTTTAGTGCCGATCCAGGAAAAAGAATTTTCTCACGAAGATCGGCTCACAGTAAGAGAAGCAATTTTGAAAGTTTCGGAAGAGCAACGAGCTGTCCTTATTCTTTCTTATTATCATGATATGCAGCAAAAAGAAATTGCAGAGATATTAAACATTCCGATTGGAACAGTGAAATCGAGAATCCATAATGGAATAAAGAAATTGAAACAATTGCTGGAGGTGGATGAAATTGAGCGAAAATCCCTTTAAGAGTGAATATAAATTAAAACAGCATTTAGATAGTGACCATGTAGAAATACCGGGCTTTCCAAAAAAGGTAAGTCGCTTCGATCGATTAATCAGATTTCTTGGTTCCCCAGCGAAAGATCCTGTGGAGGCGACGATTGGGAATGATTTATCTGTTGTGTTTCATGTATCGTTAATAGTTGGAGTTCCACTTCTTTCTCTTATTACGATACTCTTTGCGACGTTGTAAAGGATTGGCAAGAAGAGAAACCCGACCTCTATTTGACACGTCTATATAAATGATGGTATAAAGAAAAGTATATGAATAATTGAGCGTGGAAAGGGAGAAGTAGTGATCATTTCCCTGTTTTAGAGAGCTGATGGCCGGTGAAAATCAGCACATAGATGATCGCGAATTACGCCCCTAGAGCATCTTTTTTCGATTGAATTGTATTCAAAAGGGAAAAGACGGTGCTAAGCCGTTATGTAAATAAGGTGGTAGGCTTTTTTTTGCCTGCAACTAGGGTGGTAACGCGATAATCAAAATCGTCCCTTATTTAAAGGGGCGATTTTTTTATGTTTTCAACCTTCACGCCAGTAATGAACTTAAAGGAGAGTATGTAGGATATGGGTATTTTACAAGATCTTGAATTTCGCGGTCTAATTAATCAGCAAACAGACGCTGAGGGACTTGAGCAATTATTAGAAAAAGAAAGCGTTAAATTATACTGTGGTTTCGATCCGACAGCGGATAGCTTACACATCGGTCATATGTTACCAGTATTAATGTTACGTCGCTTCCAATTAGCTGGTCACCAACCGATTGCACTTGTTGGCGGTGGTACTGGTATGATCGGTGACCCAAGTGGTAAAAAAGCAGAACGTACATTAAATACGAAAGATACAGTTGCTTACTACACAGAAAGCATTAAAAACCAACTTTCAAACTTCTTAGAGTTTGAAAACGTGGACAACCCAGCAACAATGGCTAACAACTATGACTGGCTTGGTAACTTAGATGTCATTTCATTCTTACGCGATATCGGTAAAAACTTCGGTTTAAACTATATGTTAGCAAAAGATACAGTAGCATCTCGTTTAGATACTGGTATTTCATTCACTGAGTTTAGTTATATGATTTTACAATCATACGACTTCTTAAACTTATACCAAAACCATAATTGCCGCTTGCAAATCGGTGGTAGTGACCAATGGGGTAACATTACAGCTGGTCTTGAATTAATCCGTAAATCAGAAGAAGATGCGAAAGCATTCGGTTTAACAATTCCACTAGTTACGAAATCTGACGGTACGAAGTTTGGTAAAACAGAAGGCGGCGCAATTTGGTTAGACCCAGAAAAAACAACTCCTTACGAGTTCTACCAATTCTGGATTAACACAGATGACCGCGACGTTGTAAAATACTTAAAATACTTCACATTCTTATCTCATGAAGAAATTCTTGAGCTTGAAAAGCAAGTAGCTGAAGCACCAGAAAAACGTGCAGCACAAAAAGCGTTAGGTTCTGAAATGACAAAACTTGTTCACGGCGAAGAAGCATTAGAGCAAGCGATTAAAATTTCAGCTGCATTATTCAGCGGTTCTGTAGCAGAATTGACTGCAAGCGAAATCGAACAAGGATTCAAAGACGTACCATCTGTAGAACGTACTGCAGAAGATACAGTATTAATCGACTTACTTGTAGAAAGCAAAATCTCTCCATCAAAACGTCAAGCACGTGAAGATGTAACGAATGGTGCAATCTACGTAAACGGTGAGCGTACACAAGCATTAGACTACGTTGTAACAGAAAACGACCGCATCGAAGGTAAATTCACAATCATTCGTCGCGGTAAAAAGAAATATTTCTTAATTCGTTACTAATCAGAAACGAATATAAACAAATAGTACCCCGAATTGTAGGCTGAAAAGTTTATGATTCGGGGTTTTTATGTGTGAATTTAGATTACCTTACGAGTTCTTGTAAATAGAATATGAAGAATTAATACGAGCATATAAAGTAAGCTAATGAGCATAACAATAAATGCTGTTGGATAAAATTTTGCCGCATATATAAAGAAATCTATTTGATAAATATCTTGGTAATTTGAAACGGTGCCTTTGAAGTAATTCGTAAACTTGGCACTATATTTCCATTCATCAGGATCATCTATTAAATTACTTCCCTGATACCAATTAATAAGTGCGGAAGTAATAAACAGCATACATGCACTACCCAATTGAACCATTTGGTTTATTGTCAAAATGAATCAACCTCCTATTTTATGGTTATTATAGCGTGCATTCATATTTCTGTAACCTTTTTGTTGTAATCTCCTTTTCGAGTTCATACGGAAATCACATGTAAGCGGTATGATAAATGTATAACAAATAGAAAGGAGTGGTAAAACAAAATGTCACTAGAAGCGCTCATTATTTTTTCTTTGCTAAACGCGGGTCAGCTTGCAGAGAATTCGAAGGTGGATGTACATAAAGAGCAGAAAGATGCTTATGTATATGTTCAAAAAGAGGAAAATAAATAATTTTAATATATATAAATAAAAGCTACTCGAAGTAACTGTTTTAGTTGTCTTCGGTAGCTTTTTACACTATGAATAGATAGGAATTAATTCTCGTTTAAAATCTTCGTACATTTCAAAGGCAATTTTCATGATTTCTTTGAGTTCTTCGTAACTGTGGTAATATAGCACGGGTACTTTTTCCGTGTCATTTGATAACAATCGTATAAATATGTCCCATGGGTCTCCAGCTCTAACTTCACCGTTATGACATGCCTCCCAAATCAATTCAGCAACACCATATTTTAAGCTGATGTTGAATCTAAAGGTGTAGACACCTTTGTTTTTTACTTCTCCTACAATAAAAAAGTCTTCTTTTTTATTGTAACGAGCTTTATAGCCAAGGGACTCGAATACTTCAATCGCTTTTTCATTTTCATAGTTTTCAAATGTATTTTCTCTATCAGAAAATTTTTCTGATAAGAATTTGTATCTTTCTACAAAGTCAATTTTCTTAAGTACCTCTTTAATTTCGGGTTCTACATCATACGCCATCAATTATTCCTCCCTAAATCGAATCTCAATAGCATATTTACCTTTTAGTTCTTTCAAATACGTCTCAAAATTTTCCCTAAATTTGTTTCTTTTTTCGTACGTGAAATTGAAGTCTTTGCAAATGTATAATTCGCTTGATACAGTTCATTTTGAAGTATCTTAGTTATGATATTTTCACCAGTAAAAGCAAATATTCCTTTTCCATGATATTTGATTCGAAACAAAGGAAAAGCTAGCGTAAACGTTGGTTTTAATATCAATCAGGTGTTACATTGAGTACATCCCTAAATAGAATGTCATCAACAGTTACATCGGGGCCAAATAGTGCGACATCGTCTGCAAATTTTATTCCTTCTATTTTTCGGCTATTCTCTGTGTAACCAATTCTTTCATATCCGCTTGCTTTTAGAGTTGTTTCAATAACTGATATTAATTGAGATTGCAATCTAGTATATTCTTGCTCTGAATCTCCAGTTAAAGTGGGCATCATGCCATTGACATCTTTATTTACAATTTCAAAGGAATTAAGGATAGAATATACATTAGCTAGTTTAGAAATGATAAGATATGTAGTATATTCAACTTCAAACTCGCCTTTTACATAACTTGGTAAAGTAATATACCAATCATTTGAAGGGAATACTATGTCGCTATCTCCTTTAATTTTAATATTATTTTTATTACAAAAATCAATTATTTGTTTAGGGAGAGTTAGTTTGATAGAAGACTTTTGTAAATATTCTTCTATATTTTTTTCAACGTAGTATTTTCTTTTTACTTCTTCAATTTTTTTATTTAACATTTATGTCCTGCCCTCCTGATTTATCTGGTCCTTTAGCTCCTTTCAAATCAAAATCAACTTCGCCTAAATGTTTACCTCTTTTATTGAGTTCTTCAAATCTTCCACGTTGAGTATCTACTGAATAATATTTTCTTTAATTTCTTTTGATTTAGCTCCTTCTGGATTTATAAAATCAATAAAATTTTTTAATGTATCAAGTAAAGGAATTCCCATTAAATAATCTCCCTTAATGTTTTTATATAGAATATTTTACCATGCTCAACAGTCGATTTAGTTAAGTTTGGAAATAAATATTTGAGGTGAAAGGACTAAAAGTATTTTATATTTGAAGATGATTTTAAATTTCTTTCAAAGGTATCAACATCTCTCAAAGCGAACTTATCCACATTTAATATAAAAAGCTTACTGAGGTATATAATCAGTAAACTTTTTATTTAGTATATGTTTATTTATTACAGTGAAAAGTGTAAAAGAAGGTGCATTTACTAGGTTTAGAAACGATGGTTCTAATGTGGTATTAGCATTGAAAAGAAGTGCTAACATTAGATTGAATAAGACTGTATAAAGTTTAGATACATGAAGAAATCCGGCTCTTGTGAGTCGGATTTTCTTTTTATATATATAAGATAAGATTGCCTTTCTTATATGTAAAATTATGAATAGATAGGAATTAATTCTTGTTTAAAATCTTCATACATACCTAAAGCAATTTTTAAAATTTTTTCTAAGCTGTCATAATCGCTAAATAGTACTGGCTTAATTCTAGTATCTGGAGAAATTAAAAGTCTTGAATATAGACTCCATGGACTACCTAATCGTAGTTCATCATTATGATAAACTACCCAAGTAAAATCCAGAACGTTTACTTTAATACCAATATTAAAATAAAATAAATTTTCTTTTTTATCACCTAGTTCTCCAACTTTTAAAAACTTTTCTTTTTTATCATAAACTGATTTATAACCTAGCTTTTCAAGTATTTGTTGAATTTCTTCAATATTGGGATTAGGAATGATTTCTTCGGCATCATAATTTTCTCTCGAAAAAGAAGAAAGTTCTGTGTATCTATTAACAAAGTCAATTTTTTTTAGTGCTGTTTCTATTTCAGGTTTTAATTTTAAGCTCATAATTATTCCTCCCTAAATCTTAATGTTACACCGTATTCTTCAGCTATTTCTTTATACTTTTCTATATTTTTAATGTTTTTATTAGATGCTGGCACCTCTAAAATATAGTCTCCGTTAAGTTTTAGGCCATCTAACTCAGGATACTGATTTGATCTTATTTTAGTGCCAGATGAATATTTATCCCTAAATTCGTTCAAGTAAGTTCTAAATGTTGACTCGTCTATTTTATGTAAATCTGTAGCTTTCCTTGAAACGATTTCTTCAAAAATTGGGTCATACGAATCCAGTCTTTTGTGATTTTCTAAATGTAATTCATGGTAATCGTACCAACCTTCTTCTCTTGCTTTTGAATTAAATCTATTTCCTCTTGCCATAGGTGAATTTTTTGTCCAATAATCACTTGCCTCTTTCCAATCTAATCTGTCTTTAGGGACTTTCCCCTCTTTGGCTTTCCTATCACAATATTGCTTGTATCTTAATTCTAAATCAGATTCGATAAATTTACCATCTTTTAAAAGATTTTTAGCAGTCTCACTTGAGCCCTTAACTCCACTAACAGAACCACTAGAAGAAGACTGGATTTTTTGAAGAGTATCCTTACCATTTTGAATTGCATTACGCCCAACAAATACACCATGCCCAACAAGACTAACGCCAGCCGTTGTAGCAGCTGCATCAAATGTAATAGCAATTGGTGATGCTAATCCACCAGTTCCTACTGTTGCGACTAGAGTTAAAAAATTAGAGCCGCCTATGACGGTAAGGCCTTCTAGAATTTCTATAATGGAAGCCGCTCCTGCTATAACATTTCCCATGAACCTTCCCGCTTGATAAGTTAACTTGCTTTCTAATTCATCATTATCAGATGATTCTAATCCAATAACGCTTTCGAAAGCCGCACTGCCAGCGCCTTGAAAAAATTCTTTCATAAATTCCCAAGTACCGATAGCTGTTTTTTCGTACCATGGTCTATTGGCCTCTTGTTCTCGTAAAGCAATTATTTCTTCCATTTCTTTTTTTATTTCAGCTTCACGAGCTTTTTCCTCTGTAATTTGTTGAATGGAAGCTATCCATTCCATATTTAATCCCTGTGTGCTAAATGTTCCTGATACAGGACTAAACCCTTTTCCGCTTTGGACTTCGGCTAAACCTGTCGCAATGCTAGCGGCTAATTGAATCGCTGTATTATAGTTATCGCTAGATGTTTGATTAAATTCATATAGATGTTCTAATTTTTCTTGCAGTTTACGCCTCATGACAGCAAAAAGATTTACCATAGCGTCCATGCCCGAGATCGGCATAGCTTGATTGATTGCTTCCGTACTTGCTATCATTCGGTCAATTTCTCGAATTTGTTCTAATATCTCTTGTTCGATTACATCTGTGGAAGCGACTTGTGATTGAAATTGATTTGGAAATGCATTATTCTGACGGATTAATTCTTCACATAAGTAAATGATTCCTTGTGCTAAAGGACGAAAGGTTTGTACAAAAAATGATTTTGCACTGCTATATGTTTGTCCTTGTAGAACAATATCAACTGCAAAAGCGTCAATCGACTGAATGGCTTGTTCCATGCCTTGAATGGTAGCCGTACATACAGCATTCATGCTTTGTGTTTGGATATGTACTTCTCCTAGATACATGTTTAAACTCATAAATTCCCCTCCTCAACAAGTAAATCATACCAATTTAAGGATGAAAATGTAAATATTACATCCTCTTAAATTTCCGATTCCAGAAGGGTATTCTGAGTTTCTGCTTCGTGTTGGGGATTGGTGAGGAAGTTTATGTTAAAAATAGAAATGTCGTTTTTTATTATGGAAGGGAAAAAACGGTGATGTTAAATAATCCATCAAATAAAAAAAGTGAACGACTACGAATATTCGTTCACTTTTTGTCTTATTCTTTACGTTAAATATAGTTCATAATCTCCTTCAATACGGTTTGGTTTCCCAAACATTTCTTCGTATAGACTAACATGTTTTGAAAATCCATTTTTTAATGCAAAGTGGTAACCTTCTTTAGTTACGACTTGCTGTAAGACTAATCGTTCGAAGCCTTTTTCTTTAGCGAATGTCTTAAACCATTCAATAACAATACTCCCCTTACCTTGATTGCTTGGGGTAATACTTATAGCGGTGATCGCCAAGTATGAATTGGTGGAAAACTCACTTCTAAGGCTAATGGTGACCTTATGTTCTTTAGAAGAAATATTTAAGGCATACTTAGAAACCCCTTCTATGAACATTATTTCGTCTTGTACTAATTCTTCTAGTAACATTTTTAATTTTTGAAAGTCTTGTACATGAAGAGGGATCTCGGTGAATTTTTCTTTCAAAACAATTAACTCCTTTTATCATCTGTTTTTTGCACTTATCCATTTCTATACACACGCCAGCCATTATATTTTTTGTCCCAAACTAGCCCCACTTAGCCCCAGGTGCATACTTTTTAATGCTTTATTTTGCATTATTAGTGATAAATAAAAAAAGCCCAGGCCCCTTGATAAACAAGGTTCCTAAGGCTTTTAATACTACTCTTTGCAGAGTACCGAGATTAACGAGAGTAGAACTCTACGATTAATGCTTCGTTGATTTCAGCTGCTAACTCAGAACGCTCAGCGTGACGAGTGTAAGTAGCTTCTAATTTATCAGCATCGAAAGTTAAGTATTCTGGTACGAAGTTGTTAACTTCGATCGCTTCTTTAACAACAACAAGGCTGTTAGATTTTTCGCGAACGCTGATTGTTTGACCAGGTTTTACACGGTAAGATGGGATATCTACACGAGATCCATCAACTGTGATGTGGCCGTGGTTTACTAATTGGCGAGCTGCACGACGAGTGCGAGCTAAGCCCATACGGTAAACTAGGTTGTCAAGACGAGCTTCAAGAAGGATCATGAAGTTTTCGCCGTGCTTACCAGGCATTTTACCTGCTTGGTCAAATGTGCGACGGAATTGACGCTCAGTCATGCCGTACATGTGACGAAGTTTTTGTTTCTCTTGTAATTGTAAACCGTATTCTGAAAGTTTCTTACGTTGGTTAGGACCGTGAGGACCTGGTGCGTAAGGGCGTTTTTCTAATTCTTTTCCTGTGCCGCTTAGAGAGATTCCAAGACGACGAGACAGTTTCCAAGCTGGACCTGTATAACGAGCCATAGTTGACTCCTCCTTTAAAAATGTTTTTATTTACGTAAAATAAAAACAGACGTAATCGATATTTACGGGCATTTTGTTTTCATGTACCTTCGCTCCAGCAGCAGGGAGTTACGAGATACACCTCCGTAGAGGAACAAAATACAAACGATAAACTCACATTACAAGGCTGCCTTTTTATTTTACACAAACGCTATTATATCTTTTACCCAGAGTTTCGTCAAGCCACTCCCTTTTTGTTTTATGCATATAAATTTTGGAAATTAATATAAGAAGGAATTTAAAACAATATAAAAGAAGAGATAGAAACACAAATAAAACGCTTACATAAAATGTAGTAAAAACGTTCATCAGTTTTTACTGGTGAATATGCGGCAATAAAAACATAAAAGGGGATGTTTTTATGAAAAAGAAGCATATGGAGACAGCGTTAATTCATCACGGGTATACATCTGAGGAACATAAAGGAAGTTTAACACCACCGTTATTTCAAACGTCTACATTTACATTTGAGACTGCGCAGCAAGGAGAGGCGAGTTTTGCGGGAGTGGATCCATCTTATATTTACTCAAGACTTGGAAATCCAACTGTAAAATTATTTGAAGAACGTATGGCGGTGTTAGAAGGAGGAGAAGAAGCACTTGCTTTCGGATCAGGAATGGCAGCTATTTCAGCAACGTTAATTGGCTTTCTAAAAGCTGGAGATCATATTATTTGTTCAAATGGATTATACGGGTGCACGTACGGTTTTTTAGAAGTGTTAGAAGAGAAATTTATGATTACGCATTCGTTTTGTGATATGGAGACAGAGGATGATGTCGAAAATAAAATCCGTCCAAATACAAAGGTTATTTTCGTTGAAACACCGATTAATCCAACGATGAAATTAATCGATTTAAAACAAGTTATTCGGGTTGCGAAGCGAAATGGCTTACTTGTCGTTGTTGATAATACGTTTTGTTCACCGTATTTACAAAGACCGCTTGAGCTTGGTTGTGATGCGGTTGTTCATAGTGCGACAAAATATATTGGTGGTCATGGCGATGTTGTGGCGGGTGTAACGATTTGTAAAACGAAAGCATTAGCTGAAAAAATTCGCCCGATGCGTAAAGATATCGGCGGTATTATGGCGCCGTTTGATGCGTGGTTATTGTTACGTGGATTAAAGACGTTAGCGGTAAGGATGGACCGTCATTGTGATAATGCAGAAAAAATTGTATCGTTTCTGAAAAATCATGATGAGGTAGAAGGTGTTTGGTATCCAGAAGGGGAGTTAGCATCTCGCCAAATGAAACGGGGCGGTGGTGTGATTTCTTTTTCAATTAAAGGCGGAAAAGAAGAGACGCAAGCGTTTATCAATGACCTTCACTTTATTACAATTGCCGTAAGTTTAGGGGATACAGAAACGTTAATTCAGCATCCGGCAACGATGACGCACGCTGCGATTCCAGCTGAGCTAAGACAAGAAATGGGTATTTACGATAATTTAATACGTTTATCTGTCGGTTTAGAATCATGGGAGGATATCGTTTCTGATTTAGAACAGGCACTAAAGAAAATATCTACTGTTAGTAATCAATAAAAAAGAGTGAGCTATCGGTTTCGTACGTGATGTACGCAATCGATAACTCACTCTTTTCTTTTTTAAATATGTTTTAGGAGTGTTTCCACAAACTTTTCTAAATAGCGCTGATCTACTTCATCAAAACGATTTTTTTCAGGGCTATCAATATCAAGTACACCGATGATAGTTCCTTCTTTCACGATTGGTACGACGATTTCTGAATTAGAAGCACTGTCGCAAGCGATATGTCCTGGAAATTGGTGAACGTCTGCTACAAGCTGCGTTGTTTTTGTTTCAGCTGCAACGCCGCAAACGCCTCGTCCAAATGGAATGCGCACGCAAGCAGGCATTCCTTGGAAAGGTCCAAGAACAAGCTGATTTCCGTCTGTTACATAAAAGCCAACCCAATTCACACGATCTAAAAATTGATTTAATAATGCGGACGCATTTGATAAGTTTGCGACTACGTTCGGTTCGCCAGTTAATAATGCATCCAGTTGTTTAATTACTGTCTCGTATTGTTCTTCACGAGAACCTGCATAACTTTCTTTAGTAAACATGGAAACAACTCCCTTTTTATCGAGATGTGTAAAATATTAGCAAAATACGATGTATTTCACATGACTTTGTCGATAGAAAATTAAAGGAATTTGTCTTAAAAGTCAAGAAATTTAAACTATAGCTGTTCAGTGAGAGGAAGTGAGCGCATGAAACAGACGAAACAAAAAGTAATTGATGCGGCAATATCGTTGTTTAACACGAAAGGTTATGATGGAACGTCGGTGCGAGAAATTGCAAAGCGAGCGGATGTGAATGTAGCGAATATTTCATATTATTTTGCTGGAAAGCAAGGTTTATTAGAACAGCTTATTACTGACTTTTTAGAAGGATATATTCATGTGATTGAAATGTCGTTCGAACAGAGAGAATATTTGTCGGCTAAAGATGTGATGGTGCAAATGGTGCGCGAGATTTTACGATATCAATTTGAAAATAGGGAACTGACACGTTTCTTCTACCGAGAGCTTTCACTTGATACGACATTAATTCGCGAAGTGATGACCATTTACTTTTCTAAAGAAAGATATTATATAGAGCAAATGATTAGACAGGGACAAATAAGGCAAGAGTTTAAAAAGGTATCTTTTACAATGTTTATGACGCAATTAAAAGGCATGATGAATATGCCGTTTTTATATCCGCAATATATATCAGAAGTGCTGCATTCTTTTCCGTCTGAGACATTTTTCATAGAAATGTACACGAAAGAAATTGAGCAATGGATGGAACACACATTATGTATAACGAATATGTACTATGAATTGCCAAGAGCTGTTCATATGTGAAGAATCCCCACCTAACGAACTGAGGTGGGGATTTTTGTGCTTTCTTTCCTTTGCCATACATTGTTGCATAAGAGCGCGATAATTGTTAATGAGGCTCCGGCAATTTCAATTTTGTCGACTGTATAACCTCGAAAGATGGAACCGATAAGTGCAAGTACAGGAACTAAATTCATAAATAATATGCCGTTAATAGATGAAATATAGCGATTTCCTGTGTTCCAGCAAAATACAGCGATAACACCTGCAACAATCGACATATACAAGAGTTCAAAACGAACGCTCATAATGGTACGAAGTGACGGCATAGTAACGATGTTTGTGTAAGTGAAGAAAGTGACGATAACGATGAGTGAAACTGAGCCGAATAAACAAGTTAACGTCGTATATCGAAGTGGTGACCAAGATTGAAAACGAGCACCACCGTTCGTATAAATGACCCAGCAAGTAACGCCGCATAGCATAAGTATATTTGTTGAGAGGTGACTGGCAGCTCCAAATAATAAGTGAATATTTCCTTTTGAAATGACAAGCATAACACCGAGCAATGCAACGAACATACAAAGGAATGTGTAGTTTTGTGGGCGTTTGTTTTTTGTTATCCACTGCAATAATAAAGCGATGAGCGGCATAAGAGATTGAATCATCGCAGCATGGATGGCCCCAGAAGGCTCGGCAAGTTGTTGGCCGTAAAAAATGAGAAAACCATATCCAGCGAAACCGACTGTTCCGTAAAAGAATAACGAAAGTGTTCTTTTTTCTAAGTGGAGTGAAGTTTTTCCTTCAGTAATGAATAGCAAAATAAGAAAAATAATAGCTGCTGATCCGTACCGGATAGTTGTGAAGAAGAACGGATCGATAAACTGCAGAGCATTTGCCATGACAGGAAACATAAATCCCCAAGCCGTTACGGCAAGCAAGCATAGGAGGGATCCGAGTAGCATTTGTTTTTTGTCCAAGAGTATCTTTCCCCTTTACATTTCGTTATAGTAAGTTGATGAAATAAGTATAAAGAGTAATTGTTTATAGAAGGAAATATCGATTTTTTATGACAGTTATAACTTTTTGTTAGAGGTGTGTACGATGGATTTGGAAGCAGTACGATCGTTTCTTGAAGTGAAGAATACGCGAAGTTTATCGAAGGCGAGTAAGCTTTTACATATTTCTCAACCCGCGCTTAGTAAGCAAATTCAAAGGTTAGAAGCGGATTTAAAGGTTACTTTACTGAAGCGTTCCGCGCAAGGAGTGGAATTAACAGAGGCTGGAGAGTTATTTATAACAAGGATGTTACCGATTTTGGAACACATAAATGAAGTGAAAGCCGAAATGAAGAATTTTCAAGAGAAGCGGAAAATTTCTATAGGCATATTGCCAAGTTTAGCAGCTCATTATATATCAAAATGTAAAGATGTATTAGGTGACGGATTCGAAGTAGAATGGAAAATTGAACATACGAAAGTATTAATGGGACTCTTTAAAGAGCGGAAGATTGAAGCGATGTTCGTCGATTCAGTAGTAGAAGACGCTACGTGTATAAAAGAAATGCGAGAAGAAAAAATTGTTTGTCTAGTTTCAAGTGATCATCTTTATAAAGAGAAAATAGTAATCCGAATGGAAGATTTGCAAAATGAAAAGTTAATCGTATATCCAGAAATTTGTGATGTAAGGAAAATGATTACGAATATGTTTCAAGGGATAGGGGCGAAACCAATCATTGCATTTGAAACTTCTTATGCAGAACCGATGCTTGCAATGGTCGGAGCTGGACTTGGTATTACGTTACTTCCAGAAATGGCAGTAGAGCAAGCTGTAAAGCAAGGGAATGTGTATGCGATTTCTATTGAACCACCACTTATGCGCAAAATTTATTTCGTATCTCATATGAAAGAGAACCTGTTATTACAATCATTTGATGATGGGAGATAATCCAAACAGAAGATTGAGAAAGATTACAATTGCATTGAAAGAAACATGAAATTTTAAAAAAAACTAGGTCAAAAACACGCCATTACATGGTATGATTAGTACATTGTTAGTTGTTAAATATAGGGGGATTCCCTTTTTATACATAATGCCTTCCATTTCATAAACGGAACGGACAAAAAAAGAGATATAACTAGGAGGCTTTTTTGCATGGATTCTATCCTGACGATCGTTATCATTGTAGTAAGCTCTATTCTAGTGCTGCTCATGATAGAGCTTGTGATAAGAAATCGTTCATATAAAGATATTGAAGCACTGGAGCAGTGGAAACAAGAGATAAAAGATAAGCCTGTGGCAGATGAACTAAAACGGGTGAAAGACTTAAATATGACAGGTCAAACAGAAGAACTGTTCGGTAAATGGCGTGAAGAATGGGATGAGATTGTATCAACAACCCTTCCGAAAGCAGACAAAGATTTAGCGCAAGCGCGAAAATTCGCCTCGCAATTCTCCTTCCGAAAAGCAAAGCATGCGATGAATGAATCCATAAGTGGTTTAGATGACGCTGATAATCGTATTACAGATATTTTAAATGAATTACAGCAATTGTTAGAAAGCCATGAAAAAAATAGCTCGGAAATTGAAGGGTTACGTGATACATATCGTAGTATGAAGAAGAGTGTTCTTGCTCATAGACATATGTATGGAGCAGCAGAACAGAAAATCGAAGAAATGCTAGACGCTGAATCTAATAAGTTTAAAAGCTTTGAAGAGGCAACAGATAATGGTGACTATTTAAAAGCGAGAGAAATTGTTATTAGTTTGGAAGAAGGTTTGGCAAACTTAGAAATCATTATTCACCAAATTCCAGATTTATTGGTAGAGTGTCAAGCGACGTTACCAGTTCAGCTGGAAGATTTATTACAAGGACATAATGATATGGTACGACAAGGTTATGTATTAGAGTATTTGGAAGTCCCTAAAGAAGTTCGTGATATGACGACACAACTACACACATGTTTAATGGATATACAGGAGCTTCATATAACCGAAGCAGCTGAAAAAGTAGAAAACTTAAAAACGCGCTTAGATGGCTTCTATGATCAACTGGAACAAGAAGTACATGCGAGACATTATGTGGAGCAAAAAACACTTTCTGTTTATGAAGACTTAGAAGAAATTCGCATTGAAACGATTGAAACAAAAGCAGAAACACAACTTGTGAAACAAAGTTATCAGTTACAAGATAAGGATATTGAGTCTCAAAAGGTAATTGAAAAGCAAATGCACATTTTAATGAAACGTTTTGAAATGCTACAATTACGCGTTGCTGAACAAGATATTGCCTTCTCTATTATTCGTGAGGAACTAGAAGAGGTTTATGAGCAATGTGAAACGTTAAAAGTACTTCATGCAGAATATAAAGAAATGCTGCAAACGATGCGTAAAGAAGAATTTGAAGCACGTGAGAAGTTACAAGAAATGCGAAATATCATTTTTGAAACGAAACGTTTTATGCAAAAGTCGAATTTGCCAGGTCTTCCAGAAAGCATTATGGAAGATTTACAAAGAGGACAAATGGCAATGCAAGCTGTATATGAACAGTTAGAAGTGAAACCGTTAAATATGAACGCTGTAAATAGCAGTTTAGAAGAAGCGTACACAACTGTTAATGGTGTAGCTGAAATGACAGAAGAGTTAATTGGACAAGCGTATTTAGTTGAAAAATTAATTCAATACGGTAATCGTTACCGCAGTCATGATGAGAACCTTGCAGAGAGCTTAAATTATGCGGAGAAATTATTCCGTGAATATCAATACGATGCAGCTTTAGAACAAGCGGCTTCTGTACTAGAGCAACTTGAACCTGGCGTTGTTCAAAAAATAGCTGAATATGTAGACAATGAACAAACCCTTTCATAAGGGTTTGTTTTTTTGTGTAATTTTGGGGACGATGTTGCTATAATGAATAGCGGAATACAGTAAGGTTATTCGTTTTAAAATATAGTGAAACTGTAGTCAGTAGGGTCATCCTCGCTAATTATCGGCCTTCACAATCGGGATAAAATGGAACCTTTGAGTAGTCTTAGCGTAATTACACGTATTTGTGATATGATTATATGATGTGATAGCGCTGAAAGGGGAAGAACGATGATCTATTTTGATAATAGTGCGACGACGAAGCCATATCCAGAAGCCCTTCAATCGTACGTAACGGTTGCTGGAAAATATTTTGGAAACCCTTCTTCTATTCATTCGCTTGGGGGAGAGGCAGAGCGTCTATTAACACAATCAAGAACGATTGCAGCGCAGCTTCTTCACGTTAAACCTTCTGAGATTATTTTCACATCAGGTGGAACGGAAGGGAATAACCTTGCGATTAAAGGAATAGCGATGAGGAATCGTTCGCGCGGTAAACATATTATTACAACAAATATTGAACACGCGTCTGTGTTTGAAGCATATAAACAATTAGAAGATCTCGGTTTTGATGTAACATATTTACCGGTTAATGAGCATGGTGTTGTATCGGTAGAGGATGTAAAACGAGCACTTCGTGAAGATACGATTCTTGTGTCAATTATTCACGTGAACAACGAGACTGGAGCAATTCAGCCTGTTGCTGAAATTGGAACGTTATTATCGAACTATCCGAAAATAAGATTCCATGTGGACCATGTACAAGGGATAGGAAAAGTACCGCTTGATTTATATGCTTCTCATATTGATCTTTGCTCAATATCTGGACATAAATTCCACAGTGTAAAAGGAACGGGTCTTCTTTATGTACGTGATGGCGTAAGGTTAGATCCAATTTTATCAGGTGGTCAACAAGAGCTTAAGTATCGCTCTGGTACAGAAAACTTACCTGGCATTGTAGCGATGGTGAAAGCACTTCGCATGACAATGGAACAAATGAAAGAAAAGATAGCTCATTTGCACAATTTACAAACAGAGCTTGTCCGTTTCTTGAAAGAGATGGAAGATGTAACGATTAATACGTCGCTTGCATATGCAGCACCGCACATTTTAAATGTGTCATTTGTTGGTTTAAAACCAGAAGTGGTCGTTCATGCTTTAGAAGAGCACGGTGTATATGTATCGACGAAGTCTGCTTGTTCTTCAAAAGCAAATGAAGTGAGCAGAGTGTTAGTGTCAATGGGAGTACCCCATGCCGCTGCTGCAAGTGCTATTCGTATTAGTTTGGCACCAGAAAACACGATGGAAGAAGTAAAACAATTTCAAGGTATTGTGAAAGAGACGATGCCAAAATTATATGAAGTGATGAGGTAAAGGAATATGATGACATATGAATATATTTTAGTTCGTTATGGAGAGATGACGACTAAAGGTAAGAACCGCTCTAAATTTGTAAGCACATTGAAAGATAACGTAAAGTTCAAGCTGAAAAAGTTCCCAAATATTAAAATCGATGCAACGCATGACCGTATGTACATTCAATTAAATGGCGAAGACCATGAAGCAATTTCTGAAAGATTGAAAGATGTATTCGGTATTCATAAGTTTAACTTAGCGATGAAAGTACCATCAGAATTAGAAGATATTAAAAAGGGTGCATTAGCAGCTTTCTTACAAGTAAAAGATGATGTGAAAACATTTAAAATTACAGTGCACCGTTCTGATAAGCGCTTCCCAATGAAGACGATGGAGTTACTTCCAGAAATCGGTGGACACATTTTAGAAAATACAGAGGATATCACAGTAGATGTTCATAATCCAGATGTGAATGTACGTATAGAAATTCGCAGTGGTTACAGCTATATTATGTGTGGTGAGCATATGGGAGCTGGTGGTTTACCAGTTGGTGTTGGCGGAAAAGTAATGGTACTTCTTTCTGGTGGTATCGATAGCCCAGTAGCAACGTACTTAACGATGAAACGCGGAGTGTCTGTGGAAGCAGTTCATTTCCATAGCCCACCTTTCACAAGCGAGCGTGCAAAACAAAAAGTAATCGATTTAGCACAAGAGTTAACGAAGTACTGTAAACGTGTAACGCTTCACCTTGTTCCATTTACAGAAGTGCAAAAAACGATTAATAAAGAAATTCCATCTAGCTATTCAATGACAGTTATGCGCCGTATGATGATGCGTATTACAGAGCGTATCGCAGAGGAGCGTAATGCACTTGCAATTACGACTGGTGAAAGTCTCGGACAAGTAGCAAGCCAAACATTAGATAGTATGCATACAATCAACGAAGTAACAAACTATCCGGTTATTCGTCCACTTATTACGATGGATAAATTAGAAATTATTAAAATCGCTGAAGAAATCGGCACATATGATATTTCAATTCGTCCGTACGAAGATTGCTGTACAGTATTCACACCAGCAAGCCCAGCGACGAAGCCGAAGCGTGAAAAAGCGAATCGTTTTGAAGCGAAATACGATTTCACACCATTAATCGATGAAGCTGTAGCGAACAAAGAAACAATGGTATTACAAACGGTAGAAGTAGTAGCGGAAGAAGACAAATTCGAAGAACTTTTCTAAAACCATAAATTACCATATCTAAAACGTGTATGAAGTCATGTTATTTATCACACTCTATACTCACAAGGAGGTGATATAACATGTCACGTAGCACAAATAAATTAGCGGTTCCTGGTGCTGAATCAGCATTAGACCAAATGAAATACGAAATCGCTCAAGAGTTTGGTGTTCAACTTGGAGCAGATGCAACTGCTCGCGCTAACGGTTCTGTTGGTGGTGAAATCACTAAACGTCTAGTTTCACTAGCTGAGCAACAATTAGGCGGTTACCAAAAATAATCCCATATAAGATGGCTTAGAAAGAGCGGGTTTTCCCGCTCTTTCTTTTTGTTGTTTGCACCGTTATACATTCATTTCGACATAGACATAAAAAATTTGTCAAAAGAAGAGGGTTCAAAATTAACTGAAAATTCTTTATTATATAAGGGAGGCATAGAAATGGAGGAGGATATTGTATGAAGAGAGAGGAATTGTTGGCGCCACCGTCTTATAATTTAGTTTCTGAAATAGAGAAATATACAGGTGATAAAGATAAGCTTGCTTTAATTTGGCAAGATGATAAAGGGAATAGACGAGAAGTTACATACGCTGAGCTTATGAAAGGTGCGAATAAAATTGGAAACGCTTTTATAAAGAGTGGTCTGCAAAAAGGGGACAAGCTCCTCATTATGATGCCGCGCTTAATTGAAGCGTACATGACGTATATCGCTGCGATTAAAGCAGGATTTGTCGTAATTCCGAGTTCGGAAATGTTGCGCAAAAAGGATATAGAATATCGCATTGGGCACGGGGAAGTAAAAGCAATCGTAAGTTATGAGCCGTACATTGGGCAGTTTGATGATATAGAAGCGATGGAATCTCTTCAAAAATTCGTTCTGAGCGAGCAGTCAGTAGATGGATGGATTAATTTAAAAACAGCGTTAGAAACAGAAAGTGACATGTTAGAAATGGCGAAGACTGATAAAGAAGATATGGTCTTTTTATCTTACACGTCAGGAACGACAGGAAACCCAAAAGGTGTTGTTCATACGCATGCGTGGGCATACGCTCATTTGCGCACGAGCGCTCCAAATTGGCTCGGAATTGAAGAGGATGATGTTGTATGGGCGACGGCTAGTCCAGGTTGGCAAAAGTGGATTTGGAGCCCGTTTTTAGCAACACTCGGATCAGGAGCGACAGGATTTGTATACAACGGTAAATTTGAACCAAAAACGTATTTAAACTTATTAGGTGATAATAAGGTGAATGTGCTTTGTTGTACGCCGACTGAGTATAGATTAATGGCAAAAGTAGAAGACTTAAGTGAGTACAATTTAGAAGCGTTACATAGCGCTGTATCCGCAGGTGAGCCATTAAATAGAGAAGTCATTGAAACGTTCCAAAAGCACTTTAATATTACAGTAAGAGACGGCTACGGGCAAACGGAAAATACATTGCTTGTTGGTGTAATGAAAGGGATGGATATTAGACCGGGATCAATGGGAAAACCAACGCCAGGCAACCACGTTGATATTGTAGATGAAGAAGGTATCCCGGTACAGGTAGGAGAAGTTGGTGATATCGCAGTTCACATTGAAACGCCAGCCCTCTTTAAACAATATTATAAAGACGATGAGCGCACAGTGATGCAATTCCGCGGTGATTATTATATTACCGGTGATAAAGCGAAGAAAGATGAAGACGGCTATTTCTGGTTTGAAGGGCGCGGTGATGATATTATTATTAGCTCTGGTTATACAATTGGGCCGTTTGAAGTAGAAGATGCGCTCGTAAAACATCCTTATGTAAGAGAGTGTGCGGTTGTCGCAAGCCCTGATGAAATTCGCGGAAGTGTCGTGAAGGCATTTATCGTATTAAGAGAGAATATAGACAAGAATGAAGAAACATTAATTCCAGTACTCCAACAACACGTCAAAGAACTCACTGCACCATATAAATACCCTCGCAAAATTGAATTTGTAGATGAACTACCAAAAACGATTTCCGGAAAAATTCGCCGTATTGAGCTTAGAAAACAAGAGATGGAGATTCCGTCAAAATAATTTTGAAAACAGTGAAGGAAATAGTTGAATGAAATGCCAAACAATGATAATATAAAAACGAACACAAGTTCGATATTTATAAACTTAAAAAAGAGGTGTCCGTATGATTTTAGGTATTAATCCGTACTTAGTTTTAGATGGTAGTGGGCAAGAGGCTGTACAGTTTTATAAAGAGGCGTTAGACGCAAAAGTAGAAATCATGCAAACTTTTGGTGACATGCCTGAAAATCCAGAATACCCGATTCCAGCTGAAGCAAAAGAGCGCGTTTTACATGCTACTTTAAAAGTTGGTAATACGGACCTTATGATTTCTGATACATTCCCAGGTCAAGGGCATGCAATCGGATCTCAAGTAACAATTGCAATTCAAATTAGTAATGCAGAAAAAGCGAAAGAAGTATTCGAAAAGTTACAAGAGGGTGGAGAAGTTATTATGCCACTTCAAGAAACGTTCTGGAGCCCAGCATACGGACAACTTAAAGATAAATTTAGCATTGAATGGCAAATCACAACGAACCCTACTGAACAAAAGTAATTTTTAGAAAAGCACCATTTTTAATCGAAATGGTGCTTTTTTTATACGCTCTAATTTCGTAGATTAAAGGGAAAAGGGGGATGAGCATATGGGAGAAATTTGGTATGGCGGCACCATTTACACGATGCGAGAAGAGAATGAAAAAGTAGAAGCTATTTATGTTGAAAAGGGCATGATTGTTGATGCTGGGAGTAAGGAAGAGCTAGAAAGTCGATATTCAGACGTGAAGTTGTATGACTTAAAAGGCAAAACGATGATCCCAGGTCTCGTTGATAGTCATATGCATCTTATTGGGCACGGGGAGAGGTTACTCCGTCTAGACTTATCAAATTGTACATCTTATAGCGAAGTGTTGACTCTTGTTCAGAAGCGAGTAGAAGAAGCGCCAAAAGGTTCTTGGGTTATTGGAGAAGGCTGGAATGAAAATAATTTTACAGATACAAAACAAGTTCATGTACGTGATTTAGATGAAATCTCTAAAGAACACCCTATTTTATTAAAGCGCGTTTGTCGCCACGTTACATGGGTGAATTCATACATATTGCAAGAAGCGCACATAACAGAAACGACGCAAGACCCGAAAGGAGGAAAAGTCGGCCGGGACGCATTGAATAATTTAACAGGGCTTTTATATGAACAAGGACAAGAACTAATAAAACATGTGCAGCCTGAAATTGATGAAGCCTACTTACAAAGAGCTCTGCAAACAGCGATTAAAGATTGCTGGCAATACGGACTTGTTGGCGGGCATACGGAAGATTTAAATTATTACGGTGGTTTTAGAAAAACGCATAATGCGTTTTCTCATGTTATAAAAGAAATGCCCTTTAAAGCGCATTTGCTCGTTCATCATGAAGTGGCACATGAACGAAAAGAATATGAAAATGAGACTTATATTGAATTTGGAGCGATGAAAATTTTTTCTGATGGCTCTTTTGGCGGAAGAACAGCTTTATTAAGTGAACCGTATGAAGATGCGCAGGAAACAAATGGAGTTGCAATCTTCTCACGTGAAGAGCTTGCGGAGTTAGTGAAAAAAGCACGGGATTTACATATGCCAGTTGCGATTCATACAATAGGTGATTTATCACTTGAATATGTCATTGATGCACTTGAATTATATCCACCAGCAGAAGGTTTTCGCGATCGTATTATTCATTGTCAGTTAGCTCGTGAAGAATTGATTGAGAGAATGCAACACTTGCCGGCTATTATTGATATTCAGCCCGTCTTTGTGTCATCGGACTTCCCATCAGTCATTGAAAAACTAGGCGAGCATCGTCTTGGATATGCATATGCTTGGAAGACGTTACTAGAAGCGGGATTACACTGCAACGGTGGGTCTGACGCGCCAATTGAACAAGTGAATCCGTTTTTAGGCATATATAGTGCTGTTACACGTAGAAGTTTTATTGACGGCGTATGCTATATGCCAGAGGAAAGATTAACGGTATATGAAGCTATCTCTTTATTTACAACAGGAAGTGCCTATGCAATCGGAAAAGAAGCGAAGCGAGGGAAAATCGCAAAGGGATATGAAGCGGACTTTACGATAGTAGATCGAAATATATTTGAGGTAGAGGCAGAAGAAATAAAAGAAGTACAAGCAGAAATGACCGTAATTGATGGGAAGATTGTGTATAGGAAAGACGTGTGAAAATATATCGAATTACCGATAAAAAATGACAAGAATAGTGGTCGGTAGCGAGAGAAATAAATAACCGCCGAATTATAGGATCCCATAATTCGGCGGTTATTTTCATGCTATAAAAATGTTCTTTGTACTTTTTCCCAGAAGGAATTGTTTTTTAATTTTACTGTTTTAATTTGTTTATCGCTTAAGCGTACAACAGCTTTTTCCACTTGTTTAATGCTAAGCGCTTCATTATCCATACCGATAACTGGATAATCGTTACCGTCTGGTCGTAGTTTTAAAGTTAGTGTACGCTCGTGATTTAAAATGAATGGTGAACCGAGCGTACGGTATGTGTTGTTATTTAAAGATGCTAATTCGCTTACTTGGAAGCATGGGATAAGCGGATCAACAACCGCACCATGTAATGATTTATTGTAAGCTGTACTTCCTGTTGGGGTAGAAACAACTAAACCGTCCCCTCTAAATGTTTCGAAATATAGATCATCAACGTGAACATCTACAACGAATGTTTTAATAATGCTAGAGCGTAATGAGAACTCATTTAAACAATGGAAAGATGTACCGTGATCTACATCTACCTGAATTGTTGGATATTTTCGCACTTCAATTTCATTTTTTGTAATTTCTTGAAGGGCTGTATCAACGTGATCAATATGGAAATCGCAGTAGAAAGAAGTTTCATCTTTCGTAGAAATCCCTGCGTATAAACAATCTTCTCTAAAACCAGTTTGACGAACGGCTTGTAAGAAAGTTGCATCATCTCCAACACTGACGATAGCGTTTGCATTTTTTGAATGATCTAATATGGTAAAACCATTCTCTTCTAAAATACGATAGATTGGTTTCATTTTTTCAACGAGCGTTGCTTTGTCATCACCATAAAAGAAAAATAAATTGCGACGATCTGCCATTATGTATCCCTCCACTGCAGTTAAATTTTCTGTTCTTCGTGCTACATATCATCCAAATATGTTCCCCGACGATATGTTCAAATAATATATTTCGATATAAAATGTCAAAATCCCTTTTTATTTTTAGAAAAATTTTTATATTCAATTTTAAAGGTTCCTGTTTAATGATGAATAAACTTGTCGATAATGGGTACGGAGTGAAAGGATGATACGTATGAAGTGGCTCGTGATTGGAATAATAATTCTTCTCCTTTTTATTTTGCTTATACTATTGTCGAAAATAAAGCTTAAAGTGACATTTTTATATTCAGAAACGGAAAAGCAATGTTTGTTTCAAGTGAAAATATGGATGATTCGATATACGTTTGATGTATTGGAAAGAATTGAAAAACAACAGAAAAAGACAGGGCAGAAAATCGAAAAAGCTGAAGAAGACGGCGGAATTGATAATAAAATTATGGCACAACTTGATAGTATAGGGGAACTGATAAAAAAGCTGCAAGAAGTTCATACTATCGTTAAAGATTTTCTTAAACGAGTAAAAATCAATGGTTGGAAATGGCACACCCAAATTGGAGCAGGTGATGCAGCTAGTACTGGAATTGTCACTGGATATGCATGGGGGACAAAAGGAATGGCTGCTGGAGTTGTAGGACAATATATGCATATTGTTGACGTACCAGAATTTGAAATCACCCCTGTTTTTCAAGGGAAAGGATTTGCATCAAGATGTGAGTTAACAGCATCTTTTCGTATATTTCGTGCTATAAAAACGGGTATCAAATTACTCACGTTTATGAGAAGACAAAGATCTGGTACGAATGAAAAATCAGTTCAAGCATAGGGGGGATATAAAGTGGACCATCCAATTCAAGGTTTAATGACAACCGCAATGCAGCATTTAAAACAAATGACTGATGTAAATACAATTGTTGGTGATCCGATTAAAGCGGCAGATGGAAGTGTAATTCTTACCGTTTCAAAAGTTAGTTTCGGATTCGCTGCTGGTGGAAGTGAATTTGGTAAAGTAGAACATTCAGGCCGTCATCCATTTGGCGGGGGAAGTGGTGGAGGAGTTTCTATTAATCCTGTTGCTTTTCTTGTAATAAATGGAGAAGGTGTAAAAGTGTTGCATTTAGATAAGCAAACACACGTCATCGATAAAATAATTGAATTAGCACCACAAGCTGTTGATAAAGTGAAAGAAATGATGGATAAACGAAAAGAAGACGATCCTGAATTTCAAATTTAACAAATAAAGAAGCTAATCAATGGATTAGCTTCTTTAATTTTTTTGTAAATAAAGCGATTTTATTTGCATTATCGATAGGGACAAACTATCATTTACAGTGTACATATTTTGTTTAAATAAGGGAGGATTTTCAAGTGGCAAACGTAACTTTTAAAGGTAATCCAATGACTTTAGTTGGAACAGAAGTTAAAGTTGGCGATCAAGCGCCAAAATTCCAAGTATTAGCAAATGACTTATCTCCAGTAAGTTTAGAAACATACAAAGGCGAAGTAAAATTAATTAGTGTTGTACCTTCAATCGACACAGGTGTGTGTGATGCACAAACACGTCGTTTTAACCAAGATGCAGCAGGTATTGAAAACGCGAAAGTATTAACAATTAGCGCTGACCTACCATTCGCTCAAAAACGTTGGTGTGCAGCAAACGGTTTAGAAAATGTTGTTACACTTTCTGACCACCGTGACCTTTCATTCGGTGAAGCTTACGGCTTAGTAATGAAAGAGCTTCGTTTACTTGCTCGTGCAGTATTCGTAGTAGATAGCAACGACAAAGTAGTTTACGCAGAATACGTAAGCGAAGGTACAAGCCATCCAAACTATGAAGCAGCATTAGAAGCAGCTAAAGCGGCAAAATAATGTGAAAGAAATGACCTCTTATAAAGAGGTCGTTTTTTCTCATATATTGCTGCGTAATGGTACCAATATATGAGAAAAAACGTTATATCATATATAACTTAAAGGGGAGCTCTTTGTAGGAGGTCGCTTTTTCTTTTTGGAAAAAAACACTTTGTGGTATGATATAAGTTATGTGTAAAAGAGAGAAGGAGGAATGTACGTGAGTCAGACAGTAGAAACATTATTTTCTATTTTTGATTCTTCTGCGGTAGTTTTACGTAAAGAATTAGATGTAACATATTTAGAGGCGCTTGTAGAAACAGGTGATAACTTGTTTGAAGGAGCAATTTTACAAGAGGAATTATCCGAATCAGCAATTGAAAGGCTGAATCGTGAATATAGTACGTTTAATGAAGAAACATATAAAGGGGAAGAAATTCGTAAAGCATTTCAGTTAGCCATCTTAAAAGGAATGAAAGAAGGCGTGCAAGCGAATCACGAAATGACGCCTGATGCAGTTGGAATGTTCATGAGCTACTTATTCCATAAATTTATGCAAGGGCAAAACGAAATTACTGTTTTAGATCCTGCAATTGGAACAGGTAACTTAATGACTACAGTATTTAATAGCGCCAAAGAAGGACTAGCAATGAGTGGATTTGGTGTAGAAGTGGATGAAGTACTAATTAAACTTGCTTTAGTAAATGCGAATTTACAAAAGCATGCAATCGAATTCTTCCATCAAGATGGACTAGCGCCACTTTATATCGATCCGGTTGATGCAGTCGTTTCAGACTTACCGATTGGTTACTATCCAAATGAAATCGGTGCAAGTGAATATAAGTTAAAAGCAGATGAAGGAATGTCGTATGCACATCACCTATTTATTGAACAAAGTGTGAAACATACGAAAGAAGGCGGGTACTTATTCTTCCTAGTACCAAACTTCATTTTTGAAAGTGATCAAGCACCAAAATTACATGCATTTATTAAAGAAACATGTTTTATTCAAGGGCTATTACAGCTACCTGTTTCCATGTTTAAAAACGAGAAAAATGCAAAAAGTATATTTGTTCTCCAAAAGAAAGGTCCTAGTGTAACAATGCCAAAACAGGCGTTATTAGTGGAGTTACCTAAATTCTCCAACATGAAGGCGATGGAGAACATTATGGATCAATTAAATACTTGGTTTGCAACCCACAAATAAGGCGAGGTATATGTAACAGGGTTAGTAATTCATGTAGTACAGTTTTATATGATATGTCATATTTTTAAATATATACTAGATTAAACTGAATTTTTTTGAAATCTGTAATATATATTTTTTCTTGGTGTTACAATTTTTTCACTTGAAATATATGTCGGACGATGTTTAAATTAAAATCGTGAGTATAAAATTCACTAATGATGAAACGTTTTCATATTTAGTGAATTTGATCAGATAAAATCGAGCGGTTTGTGGACATATCCACACAACTACCAAGAGAAAAAGGGGCGAAAGACTAGATGTCAAAAATCATCGCGATTAACGCAGGAAGCTCTTCCTTAAAATTCCAATTATTTGAAATGCCAAGTGAAACAGTATTAACAAAAGGTTTAGTAGAACGTATCGGTTTAGAAGATAGTATCTTCACTATTACTGTAGATGGCGAAAAACAAAAAGAAATTACAAATATTCCAGATCATGCAGTAGCAGTAAATATGCTTCTTAAAAAATTAACTGAAAACGGAATCGTTAAGTCTCTAGATGAGATTGGCGGTATCGGTCACCGTGTTGTTCACGGCGGCGAAAAATTTGCTGACTCTGTTTTAATTACTGATGAAGTATTAGCTGATATCGAAGAGTTAAGCGATTTAGCGCCACTTCATAACCCAGCAAACCTTGTTGGTATTAAAGCATTCCAAGAAGTATTACCAAACGTACCAGCAGTAGCAGTATTCGATACAGCATTCCACCAAACAATGCCGGAATCTGCATTCTTATACAGCCTACCATATGAGTACTATGAAAAATTCGGTATCCGTAAATACGGTTTCCACGGAACTTCTCATAAATACGTAACTGAGCGTGCGGCTGAATTATTAGGTCGTCCACTTGAAAGCTTAAGCTTACTTTCTTGTCACTTAGGTAACGGTGCAAGTATCGCAGCAGTAGAAGGCGGTAGATCTATCGATACTTCTATGGGCTTCACTCCACTTGCTGGTGTAACAATGGGTACACGTTCTGGTAACCTTGACCCTGCGTTAATTCCATACATCATGGAAAAAACAGGCCAAACAGTAGAAGAAGTAGTTAACGTATTAAACAAGAAGAGTGGTATGTTAGGTCTTACTGGTTACTCTAGTGACCTACGTGACATCATTGCGAAAGAAGAAGAAGGCGACCACCGTGCGAAAGTAGCACTTGATGTATTCGTAAGCCGTATCCACAAATACATCGGTTCTTACACAGCTCGTATGAAAGGCGTTGACGCTATCATCTTTACAGCTGGTGTAGGTGAAAACAGTGCGATTATTCGTGAGCGTGTATTAGAAGGCCTTGAGTACATGGGCGTATACTTCGACGTAAAACGTAATAACGTATTTGGTGAAGAAGCATTCATCAGCTTCCCACACTCTCCAGTAAAAATTATCGTAATTCCAACTGACGAAGAAGTTATGATCGCTCGTGACGTACTACGTCTTGGAGATATTGGTTAATATACTATATGAAAAAAAGACGAGATCCTATAGGGTTTCGTCTTTTTTCTGTTGGATATATTTCAAGATTCCATCTGGATATAGTGCTTTCTCTTTTTGAATGAATGCAGTGAGGGAAATCCATTTTGCGTATGACAGTGTTTGTTCATCTTGTATATTCAGTATTTCCATTTCATATAGTGACATGTCTAATAAGCGTAAAGAATATAGCTGAATGATTTCATGACCAATTTCTCCATCTAGATGAAAGATGTTTTCTAAGCAGCCTAAATAATTGGTGATTTCCACTTCTGTGTGAAGCTCTTCTTGAAATTCGCGAATAACGGTATGTGCTGATTTTTCACCAAGTTCAATTGAACCGCCAAGAGGTCGGTAATATGTTTCATCGCCAGTATGATATTCTTGTACGAGAAGTCTACCGTGATGTATAGCAATGCCAAAAGCTTTTGCACGTGGATACATATATAATCACTCCTTATTTCTTTTGTATAAGGATGATTATAATGTGTTTTGTAATAAAAAGTATCGTGTATTTAGGACTGCGGTCTAATCGTGAGTCCATCAAATAGGTCACTCCAAAATGCTTCATTGTACTGGTATACATCCATAATAGGGCATTTTATAACGCAAATATTTTGTAATCCCCAATCTTCTTGGGCAACAGTTGGTACATCTGCAGGAAGTAGTAATAGGACAGAGAATTTATGTTTAACTATTTGAGATAAAATGTGTTCCAAGGAATGCGCTTCTTCGTATGTTCCTCCAGTTCGAATAAACAATATGGATTCTGCCGTTTCAATTGTAGTTAGAAAACGATGAATTCGATGCTCATAGTTTAACTTAACTTCTGTATAAGAAGGCCAAGAAGTTGGTGTGTTTACATCTGTTTTAAAGTCGTGGCAGGAGTCGATTTCATATAGGTTGTCACGGAGTCTTAATTTCGCACCATCATCCCAAAATGAGATGAAAGATAAGTTTTCGAACTGTAGAAAACGGTCAAATCGATTTTGTAATAATACATTCACTTTTTCTAATGAAGGGCTTAGCATAAAATCGATAACACCAAAAAAGGGTGATAATTCGAATTGATATAACGCCCAAGCAGGCCAGCAGTTTTGTCCTAAGCTGAATACTGCATTATATTCTTTTTTTATATTGGATAGATTCATGTGATTTATCTCATCCTTTTTGCTAATATTTTATGTCACTAAAAAATGGAATGTGAATAAAGATAGACAAGCATATTTGTAAAGAATAAGCAGAAATATGTTACAATAGAAAAAAATCGAACGAGGTGGTTGTTACGATGCGATCGAAGCGAGAACAAGCCATTTTAGACAATATAAAAGAATGGGAATCGCAATTAGTTGAGCAAGAAGCGACTGATTTTCAAAAAATGTTTGATAAATGGGTACATACGACAATTGCGAAATTACCTGAGAAAAAACGAAAAGATTTCTTTACGAAAGCAGATGGATGGCTCTTTCATTTGCATGCATTGATTCAAAGTTCACAATCACAGTTAGACGCGCGTAATCGTATTTTAGGAACGTCGAGATTATTTGATGAATCAATTGAGCAACTAGAAGATTTGAAAGCATTATCTATTGATCAGTTAACATACATAGCAGAGCAGCAAACAGCGCGACATCGCCTATATTCATTCGTACAAGGCGGAGCAACGGGTGCTGGAGGTTTATTATTATTAACGGCTGATTTTCCGGTTATGATTGCATTAAATGTGAAGGCTGTCCAACTTATTGCAACATCATTTGGACATGATGTGAACAAGCCTTATGAAATGATGCTTGCGTTAAAGGTGTTTCATGCGTCATTACTACCAGGAAGGCTTCAGCAATACGCATGGTACAATTTACTGCAAGAGCTAGAGCAAGAAGATTCGTTCTTCTATGAAGGAGACGAAGCGGTATTACAACCAGCTTCTACTGAGGTTGTGTTAAAACAAATTTTGAAAACATTTTCGATTTATGCTCTTCGTCGTAAATTATTCCAAGGTATTCCGGTAATCGGAATGGCAATCGGGTCTACAGTGAACTATCGTTTAACAAGAAATGTTACTGAATTTGCAAATAGATTTTATCAAGTGCGCCACATAGTCGAGAAGGAAAAAAGAGCGTAAAAAAAGCGAGAGGCCGAAGCCTTTCGCTTTTTTTAATTTGTTGCATGCTTTTTGGACATTGGAATAGATACTGGTTGCTTTTCTGCTTTTTTCTCTGCTTTTGGATAATAAATTAAATCCAATGTTTTTGCCTGTACAGCAATTGAAAGAATAGTAAAAGCAATTTCTGTCCAATTTAAATAATATAATGAAAGCGCAAGAACAATCGCGTCAAAGACGAAGAAAATTTGCCCAATTGTAAAACGAGTTCGTTTACTTAATACAATTGTTAAAATGTCGTCTCCGCCGGTTGCACCGCCAAATCGCAATATAAAACCGAGTCCAATACCAGCTAACGCACCGCCAACTACTGCAGCTATAAATAAATTATTTGATAAATCGACCGTAAATGGAGAATAATTTTCCATAAGAGAATAAAATACTCCGAATGAAATCGAACCTAGGAATGAATAACCAACCATTTTTTTACCTAAAAATGAAGCACATAGTAAAATAATTGGGATATCCATAATTACAGTTGAAATAGATGGTGAAATATCATAAAAATTTTGGATAAATAGTGCAATTCCTACAAATCCACCTTCTGTTAAGTGGTTTTGGAAGTGAATGTGATATAGCGCTGCTGCTAAAATAAATGAACCGATTAAAACCATAAAAATTTCTTTAATAATTTGTCGACTTTGGATGTTCCTCATCGTTATTCCTTCTTTCCGTAGTTAGTAGTCCTTTTTGTGTTGTAAACTAACTACGAGCTCACATGTAGCTTCAGTTAGTTTACGAAAAAAACTAACTACGCTATATGTCGCTGAAGAAATAACGAATAATCCTCTCGTCCATCAATTCTCCCTACCTTCGTTTTAGTTTAAGTCTTAAAACGACTAAACAAAACGTGGAGTAGGATTCTTCATTTAGCAATCCTGCTCTTCTTTGTTTTGTTTAGCTAGTAACAATTAAGTCCTAAACAAAACGCTACGTGTAAGAAGAGTCTTTTTTTTGCCAAATTATCCTTCGGGCAATCATAATTTCCCCACTCTCGTATTTTTTTCGCTAGACTAAAGTATCTGAGCTGAAAAATACGCTACGTGTATGATTCGTCAATACGATGCCACATGCTCCTTCGAGCGATCATGATATCAAAATCCCTTCCTTCAAGATTTATATTATTATATCATACTTTCAAAAAATGTATGCGGATGGAAACCGACAATAAGCGGAGGAAATCTACAAAAATTGTTATGTTTAAATATTTTTGTAGAAAAGCCTAAGTTATTTTGCAGAATTGGACAGTGTTTTAATGTTTGTCCAATAAGTAAGAAAGAGATGGCGTTTATTCAGTTGTATCTTTCTGGTCACCTTTATCTTTAAAAAACGCATCCCAGCTAATCACACTTAAAAAAGTTAAAGCGATAATAATGAAAGCTCGCATAAAATTGAGACCTCCTTTTGTACATAGTATATGAATAATTTGCTTCAGAATGTGTCATTTTTTTACAAGTCTTAATTGTTATGAGATTATATCAATATAGATAGATGAAAGGGAGAGAGAAGATATGCTAAAAGACATGTTCAAAAGAAAAGAATTAGTATGCGTTTCATGTCAGAAAAAGATTCAATATGAAGAAGAGCTCGTTGCTTTTGTAAAGTTGCCAAAGGAAAGAAGTATATTAGTTGGACCGTTCGATTTGTGTTTAGCGAAAACAGCACAAGAAATATATTGTAAATCGTGTTACGACAAAAAAGCATGACCCAAAGTAATTGAGGGACATGCTTTTTTCATTGGTGTGCTTTTCCCTCAGATACATTTTGAGTGAGTCGATACCAAAGCCAAAGGTCATTAATGATGGAAGCGAGATCGGCAATTTCTGAATTAAGTTTGCAAGAAATTTCAAAGTTTTCTTCGTTATTTAAATGATGCTGTTTTGCATTAATAGAGTGCTCGAGTTCTTTTATACGATCAGGAATCTTTCCGCGAACTTGTTCCCATTTCAATAAAATAGCATGCTGTATTTTTTCGGGGATATCTTCCCAATCTTCTTGTAAATACGGAATTTCAATTCCTAGATGATCATCGTATAAGAAATACTTTTCCATAAGTTCACCCCCGTTTTCCTGCTTATATTGTACATGAAAACAGAAAGAAGCTCGACGAAATTGTTTGAAAAAATTTGAAAATGACTCTTGATACATTTTGTGAAAGGTGTTAAAGTGTGTATTATTATAAAAGAAAATGAATATTTATTCTTTAGGGGGATGCAAAATGGAGAAGAAAAAAGTGGTATTAGCATATTCTGGAGGTCTTGATACTTCCGTTGCAATTAAATGGTTACAAGAGAAGAATTATGATATTATCGCGCTTTGTTTAGACTTAGGGGAAGGTAAAGACTTAGCATTCGTAAAAGAAAAGGCACTTTCAGTAGGTGCAATTAAATCATATATGATTGATGTTCAAGAGGAATTTGCAAATGAATATGCATTGATGGCGATGCAAGCGCACACGTTATACGAAGGGAAATACCCTCTCGTTTCTGCATTATCTCGTCCACTTATCGCTAAGAAATTAGTAGAAATTGCAGAACAAGAAGGGGCGACTGCAGTTGCACACGGATGTACAGGGAAAGGGAATGATCAAGTTCGTTTTGAAGTTTCTATTCAAGCGTTAAATCCTTACTTAGAAGTGATTGCGCCTGTACGTGAATGGAAATGGTCACGTGAAGAAGAAATTGCATATGCAAAAGAAAACGATGTACCCATTCCGATTAATTTAGACAGCCCGTTTTCAATCGATCAAAACTTATGGGGACGCAGTAACGAATGTGGTATTTTAGAAGATCCATGGGCAGCGCCGCCAGAAGATGCATATGAGATGACATTGGCATTAGAAGATACACCGAATAAACCAGAGTTTGTAGAAATCGGCTTTGAAGCAGGTGTACCGACTACTTTAAATGGCACTGCATATTCACTTTCAGAATTAATTAAAACGTTAAATGCGCTTGCTGGAAAACATGGCGTTGGACGTATCGATCACGTAGAAAATCGCCTCGTTGGTATTAAATCGCGTGAAGTATACGAATGTCCAGCGGCAATGACGTTAATCACAGCACATAAAGAGCTAGAAGATTTAACGCACGTAAAAGAAGTAGCACATTTTAAACCGGTGATTGAGCAGAAAATAACAGAACTTATTTATAACGGTTTATGGTTCTCTCCTTTAAAACAAGCGCTTCATGCTTTCTTACAAGAAACGCAAAAAAATGTAACAGGTACAGTGCGTGTGAAATTATTTAAAGGCCATGCGATTGTAGAAGGACGTAAATCTGAGTACTCTTTATATGACGAAAAATTAGCAACATATACTGCTCAGGACGAATTTAATCATGATGCAGCAGTTGGATTCATTTCATTATTCGGTTTACCGACGAAAGTATACAGCCAAGTGAATCAAAAGAAGGTGGAAGCGTGAGCAAACTTTGGGGCGGACGTTTTACAGAAGAAGCGGAAGCGTGGGTTGAAGAGTTTGGAGCATCCATCTCCTTCGATCAACAATTAGTAAATCAAGATATAAAGGGAAGTATTGCGCACGTAACGATGCTAGCAAAGCAAGGTATCGTTACGAAAGAAGAAGCAGAGAAAATAAAGGTAGGGCTTCAGTATTTATTAAAAGAAGCAAAAGAGAATAAGCTTCAATTCTCGGTAGAAGCAGAAGATATTCATTTAAACATTGAAAAAATGTTAATTGAACAAATCGGTGAAGTAGGAGGGAAACTTCATACAGGACGAAGCCGTAATGATCAAGTAGCGACTGATATGCATTTATATTTGAAAGAAAAAGTAGAACATATTATAAAAGCTACAAAACAATTGCAAACTGTTCTTGTTCATCAAGCAGAAAATAATATTGAAACCATTATGCCTGGTTATACGCATTTGCAGCGTGCGCAGCCAATTTCATTTGCACATCATATTCTCGCTTACTTTTGGATGTTAGAGCGTGATGTGAATCGTTATGAAGATTCATTAAAGCGCATTAACATTTCACCATTAGGAGCAGGAGCATTAGCAGGGACAACATTCCCGATTGACCGAGAATATAGTGCGGAGCTTCTTGGATTTAATGGAATCTATGAAAATAGTTTAGATGCAGTAAGCGATCGTGATTTCATACTGGAGTTCCTAAGTAACTCATCTATGCTCATGATGCACTTATCACGCTTTTGCGAAGAACTTATTTTATGGAGTAGCCAAGAGTTTCAATTTATTGAAATGAGCGATCAATACGCAACGGGAAGCAGCATTATGCCGCAAAAGAAAAATCCAGATATGGCGGAACTAATCCGCGG
Source organism: Bacillus sp. GW823-FHT06B01 (assembly GCF_058952315.1). NCBI lineage: Bacteria > Bacillati > Bacillota > Bacilli > Caryophanales > Bacillaceae > Bacillus > Bacillus sp. GW823-FHT06B01. The sequence continues at coordinate 245,257 of NZ_JBXAHR010000002.1, forward strand.
TAAAACAGGCAGAGTATACGGTAATTTATTTAGTTTACTTACAGTCATGAAAGGATTACCGCTCGCTTACAATAAAGACTTGCAAGAAGATAAAGAAGGAATGTTTGATACAGTAAAAACAGTAGAAGGCTGCCTTCATATTATGGCAGGCATGCTAGAGACGATGACTGTAAACAAAGAAAAAATGGGGCAAGCTGTGACGCACGATTTCTCTAACGCAACAGAAATTGCTGACTACTTAGCAAACAAAGGACTACCATTCCGTCAAGCTCATGAAATTGTTGGGAAGCTAGTGCTACACTGCACACAAAAAGGAATTTATTTAGTAGATGTACCACTTGCAACATATAAAGAAATGAGTCCGTTATTTGAAGAAGATTTGTATGAAGTTCTTTCACCATATGCAGCTGTAAAGCGTCGTAACAGTGCTGGCGGGACAGGGTTTGAGCAAATTGAAAAAGCTTTGGAGAAGGCGAAGGAATTAACGGTAGAGTTTGTAGGTATTAAATGATGCATAATATAGAAGGTAAGGTACTTTTTTAGAAAGTACCTTACCTTTTTGTATTTAGATTTTTAGGGGAGTATCTATCATTTCATAGTTATGTTTCATAATCATAAAATGATGTTTTTCATGTATCGCTAATAGTTGAATAGATTGAATCAGGTTAGGATAGTGAGCAATTGGATCTAAAAATACGATATGTCCTGCAATATTTTCTTCTATATTTTGAACGAGCTTTTTTATTTCATCTGTTTCACGTGTAAGTAATTGTTCTAATTCAGTTATATTCATAGAGTGATAGACTTTTTTTGAGGGGATTAAAATCCAAGGAGCTCTCATTCCCTTGCCATGCTTTTCTTTATATTCGGCATAAATGTCATGTATGTCAGTTGCAAATGGGGCATTTCTTCTTAGTTTTGCATAAGGGATAAGAGTGAAAGAGAATTTAATCGCTACTTTGAGCATCTTTGCAATTAAATATAAGTGATAAAAGTGTTCACCAGTAGACCATTTTTTGTCCTCTGTTCTATACCATAGTTCTTCTTGGGATAGTGAATGGAGCTGAGGAAGGAACTCGTTCCTTTGTACATGTAATGTATGAAAATGTTTTGAGATATTTTCAGATTTCATATTTTCGTATCCTCCACACTTTTTCCTAATTATAACATTTTCCGTGTGGATGTAAGTAAGCCTAGAGCAATGTGCTCCAGGCTTATAATGTATCAATCATACTTATGTCGATCTTCCGTAATTCGAATATACTCAATATCCATCAAATCTCTAAGTAATGCACCATTACTTAGTTCCACACCATGTTTTTCTTTAAAATGTGTACGGAGTGTATCTAACATTTCGAGCTCTTTCCCGTTCACATCTAAAATAATACGTTCAGAATCATTCATATAGCATCCTCCTTTTTTAACATATATATTTTGTCCGTCTATTTCTAAAAAATGTATGTTAACCTAAAGTTAGGAAATAAGAAAGGAATGGAAAATGAGACGTATTTATCCCGCATTAACGGGCAGTAAGACCCCCACCTCAAAATTTAGCGAAAGCAAAGAAGTTAGGTGGGGATCAACTGCCCATAAAAGCCCGATTGGTTCAACTAATAATCAGTGGGGGATGAACAAAACCCCCCCACTGATTAAAGTTTCACTTTATTTTATAGGGATAATTTTGTACACGCTAATTGTATTACATGTTGCATTCCCAAATATCTTTTCATTTGAGGATGTAGAAACAGTACACGTTGGGATATTTATCTTTATTCTATTTGTAGTAGATTGCTGTATTTCAATATGGCTTTCAAAAAGAAAACATGTACAAAATAAAAAAGAAATGGAACGGAAAAAGAGAAAACGTTCCTTTTGGATGACAACGTATTGTTTTTCTTTAGTGATTGCTGCTGCATTTTTTAGTGAGCATATTCCACTAGAAAGATTGGATATTGAATTTTGGGCAATCGTATTTGCATGTTATTTTTTTATGCATTTTCTTCCTTATATGAAAGAAAAGCGAGGAGAAGAGGAAGTTCCGCTTGGAGAAGAAGCGAGAGAACGAGAGCATAAGAGAATAGAAGAAGATATAAAGAAACTCGGAGAACAAAAATGGTATTTGAAATCAAAAATCATATATGTTCTTTGCTTTATGACGCCGCCAATTGGTTATTTGTATGTATTCTTCCTTCGTAAAAAAATGACAGAAGATGCAAAGCAAACGTACTTAACGGTTGCGACGATTATGATGGCGTTATGGTCTTTGAAGTTTCTACCTCCTTATATATTGGCAATTACCGTTGTTGCTATGGCTTGTCTTGTATTTCTAATAAAATATGTGAAATGAAAAACACCAAGCCCATCTGGACTTGGTGTTTTATTTATAAATTAAAGATCACCTTGCTCCTCATCACCACGAACAACAAGGACATCGCATTTCGCATAGCGAATAATATGTTCAGAGACGCTACCAATTAGGAAACGCTCAACAGCATTTAAACCAGTCGCACCACACATAATTAAATCTACTTTATGGTTTGGAGCGATTTCTTTTGAAATTTTAGATTTAGGATTACCAAATTCTAATACAGTTTCAATTTTTTCAAGGCCAGCTTCAAGCGCAGTTTTTTTGTAGTCTTCTAATAAGTCTTCTGCAAATAGATTTGCACGTTCAGCAATTGCGCGGCTATAAGCTTCTACTGCTGAGTATGCTTTTACATCAACGATATGAGCAATTGTTAATGTTGCATTGTTACGTTTTGCGACTTGAATTGCTTTTTTAAAAGCTCTTTCTGCTTCTTTAGAACCATCCACCGCGATTAAAATATTTGTATATGTATTATTCATAGTAAATTCCTCCTAATCATTTTTATTACCGTTTACAACTTTATTATAAAACAAATTTTGGTAATGTGCTTGCCGGAAACGTTACAGAATTTTGAAAACTTTGCTTTAATTCATTTTAGTTGTAATTGAGGCGAGAACTTGTTACATATGAAGTATAGCAATTTAAAAGGAGGCATGTTTGTGAGACACGCGCTCATTACAGCCGGTACGAAAGGTTTAGGAAAGCAAGTAACAGAAAAGTTATTGGCTAAAGGGTATTCAGTAACAGTAACATATCATAGCGATATAACTGCTATGGAAACGATGAAAGAAACATATAAAAATATGGAAGAGCGTCTACAATTCGTGCAAGCGGATGTCACGAAAAAGGAAGATTTACATAAAATAGTAGAAGAAGCGATAAGCCGTTTTGGTAAAATTGACTTTTTAATTAATAATGCTGGTCCATATGTATTTGAACGAAAAAAGTTAGTCGATTATGAAGAAGACGAATGGAATGAAATGATTCAGGGCAATTTAACAGCGGTGTTTCATTTGTTGAAACTTGTCGTTCCGGTTATGAGAAAACAGAACTTTGGCCGTATTATTAATTACGGATTCCAAGGGGCAGATAGCGCACCGGGATGGATTTATCGTTCAGCTTTTGCAGCAGCGAAAGTAGGACTTGTTTCATTAACGAAAACAATTGCTTACGAAGAAGCAGAAAATGGTATTACTGCAAATATGGTATGTCCTGGTGATATTATTGGTGAAATGAAAGAAGCGACAATTCAAGAAGCACGTCAGTTGAAAGAACATAACACACCAATTGGTAGATCTGGAACAGGTGAAGATATCGCAAGAACGATTTCGTTTTTATGTGAAGACGATTCCGATATGATTACCGGTACAATTATTGAAGTAACTGGTGCAGTAGATGTTATTCATAGACATCGATAGAGCGAAATAAGGTGAAGTTTTGAATAATTGGACAGTTTATCCTTTACGCTGAGAGGTGCGGATAATACTGTCCTTTAATGTAAGATTAAATCTATCGGAAAACTTGTATTATTTTTTGTCAAATATTGAGATATTATGTTAAAATATAAGAGCGTAGAAAGCGCTTTAAAAAATGATTCAGGGGTCATTTCATAACTCAAGGGGGAACTAATAATGCGTATCGGTATTCCAACAGAAATTAAAAACAATGAAAACCGCGTGGCGATGACGCCAGCGGGAGCTGTACATTTAGTACAAAATGGTCATGAAGTTTTTGTTCAAAAAGGAGCAGGTATAGGATCAGGCTTTACAGATGAAGAATACGTACAAGCTGGTGCGAAACTTGTTGAAACTGCTGAAGAAGCATGGAATCAAGATATGGTTATGAAGGTAAAAGAGCCAGTTGCAAGTGAATACGGCTATTTCCGCGAAGGTTTAATTTTATTCACATACTTACACTTAGCTCCAGAACCAGAATTAACGAAAGCATTAATTGATAACAAAGTTGTATCAATTGCATACGAAACAGTGCAATTAGACAATCGTTCTTTACCATTACTTGCACCTATGAGTGAAGTAGCTGGTCGTATGTCTGCACAAATCGGTGCACAATTCCTTGAGAAAAACAAAGGCGGTAAAGGTATTTTACTTGCAGGCGTTCCAGGGGTAAAACGCGGCAAAGTAACAATTATCGGCGGTGGTCAAGCTGGTACAAACGCAGCTAAGATTGCAGTAGGTTTAGGTGCAGATGTAACAATCATCGACTTAAGTGCAGAGCGTCTTCGTCAACTAGATGACATTTTCGGTAACCAAGTAAAAACGTTAATGTCTAATCCATACAACATTGCAGAAGCTGTAAAAGAATCTGACCTTGTTATTGGAGCAGTATTAATTCCAGGTGCAAAAGCGCCAAAACTTGTAACAGAAGAAATGATTCAATCAATGGAACCAGGTTCTGTCGTTGTAGATATCGCGATTGACCAAGGTGGTATTTTCGAAACAACTGACCGTATTACAACTCACGACAACCCAACTTACGAAAAACATGGTGTTGTTCATTATGCAGTTGCTAATATGCCAGGAGCAGTTCCACGTACATCAACTCTTGCATTAACAAACGTAACAGTACCATATGCAGTACAAATTGCGAACAAAGGCTACAAAGATGCTTGCTTAGGTAACACTGCATTACTAAAAGGTATTAACACATTAGATGGATATGTAACATTCGAAGCAGTTGCAGAAGCTCACGGTTTACAATACGCTGATGCGAAAGAGCTTCTTGAAAAAGCTCCTGCTTTATCATAATAGAAATACATGTAAGCCCCTCCTTTTGTAAGGAGGGGCTTTTTATTTAGGCTAATTGTCTAGTTTCTTTACAATTTTCAATCCGAACATCATTGTAAAGAAAAGAATGCCGAATAAGTAATACAAGGCATACTCAACTCGTATCATCGAATTTTTGTCAGTGATATATAAAATAAATAGTATTGCAGAACCGATTAAATGAGAGAGACCGAAAATTTGCGCCATAAGTTTTAAACTCATCTTCTCAATTCTTTCATCCATTTCAGGTAATGGATACTTCTCGGAATCGCTCTTTTTTTTCTTAAAGAATATTTGTTTTACTACGAATAGTATCGAGTCTAAGAGTATAAATACGCCAGCGAATAGAAGGACAGAAGTAATTTTTTCTTCATCATTACTAGTGAAATAAAGAAAAGTTGAACCTAACAATAAAAAGGTAAGATGCGAAATGAACTTTTGATTAAAAAAGTTTTTCATTCTTTTTCCTCCCCAGTTTTATCTAATTGAAATAAATCTTCTACTTTACAGTTGAAAAACTCACATAATTTCAATGCTAATTCTAAACTCGGGTTGTATTTATTCTTCTCGATAGCGATGAGGGATTGTCTAGTGATTTGAACAGAGGAAGCTAATTGTTCTTGGGTGATGTCTCTAAAGACGCGGAATTGTTTCACCTTATTTTTAATCAAATATACAAAGTCTCCTTTTTGTAAATTTGTTACATTTATTATATCCATTTTTAGGTAATAAGTAAATAAAACTTTACAAAAAGTAAACAAAACTTTACGTGAAATATAGCTTGTTATAATGTTATTTTTTGTGATAATTTGGAATTAAATGAAAAAATAAGTCAAAAGAGGAGATTTAATGGGGAGTAAAAAGAGGAAGAAAAGGCAAGTTAAAAGACAAAAATATATGAAGAAAAAACAGGAACAGAACATACCTCTTTCAAAAAAAGTAGTTATTATGATAGAAAAAACATTTCGGTATATTTGTATGTTCTTGTATGTGATTTTTTGCGTGTTTTTATGTGGGATGGTTAACAATTTGGGGATAACCCCTAATGTTATTGAAGGTATTTTTGGCGTTATACTTGTTATGGTAGAAGGATTCTTATTCTTTATATTATTTGATAAAGTGTGGCCTAGTCATGAAAGTAAAAAAGATAGAAAAAGAAGAAAAAAATCTTCATACGCTTCAAGCTCATCAAGTGGATTCGGTGACTACAGTAGCAATGATTGTAGCAGCTCAAGTGATAGTGGAGGAGATTGCGGAGGTGGTGGAGACTAAATTAGTTTTTCAGAAGAACGACTAATGAAAGGGTGGGACGAAAGATGGAAACTGTGAATTTAATAGAATTAACGAAGGACATTCAAGATCAACATAAAAACTTTGTCGTTTCAAATGTAAATAGTCATTGCTTACGAATTGCTGTATTTACTGGTGAATATGATTGGCACTATCATTCTAATTCGGATGAATTATTTATTGTGCTAGAGGGAGAACTACTGATCGATTTTGAAGATGGAGAAACGGCGGTTTTAAAGCCGAATGATTCTATCTTAATTCCAGCATGCACAATTCATAGAACGAGAGCATTCAAGAGAACGGTAAATCTTTGTTTTGAAAATATAGAGGCTGATACGATTAAAGTGGAGCAATTATGAAAAAATTATCAGTAGCCGAGTATAGAAAAATCATTCCGATTTTAGAAAGTAATACAAGAACGACGACGTTTGCTTATGCGGTATGTGACCAAATGATAGATGGTGAGATTTTTGCCAACGAGAAGTTAACAGCAGGATTAATTCGTACAACTAACGGTATCTATTATTTATTTGGTGATACGGATGATCACAATTATAACGAAGATTTATTTGCGTATTTAAAAATGGCTATTGAAAAAACAGAGAAGAGATTTACATTGTTCACTTCGAGTGAAGAGTGGGAAATGATGATAGAAGAACATTTTAGTAATGTACTTCGGAACATTCCACGAATGAAATTTCAAAGCATAACCTTTGAAGAGAAAAAACAAGATTGTAACAAAAATACATATGGAGTGAAGCGTATTGATAGAAAAGATATAGCACAAAGTAATGAGTTTACAGAGGGATATTATAAAGAATATTGGGGATCAAAAGAAACGTTTTTGAACAGTGGTTTTGGATTTTGTATAGAACAAGATGGGATGATTGTAGCTGAATGTGTTTCGATATTTAGTGGGAATGGATTTGCTGAAATTGATATTGTGACGCAGGAAGCATATCAAGGGAAAGGATTAGCTCAAGCTGTTGCACAACGGTTCATTGAACATTGCACACAAAATGATATTACACCGTGCTGGGATTGTTATGTAGACAATATTCCTTCGCAAAATTTAGCTAGTAAATTACGTTTTTATAATCCAATAGAATATAGATTGTTTGTACGGAAGAAAACGGGGGAATAAAAATGAATGTGGAGTTAACGAGATTCAAAGTGAAACAAGGTAAAAGTCATCGTGTAGATGAATGGATGCAGCTTCTTAATGACAATATGAAAGAAGTGCTTTTGACATTAAACGACGAAAAAATGTATGTTGAGACAATTTTCCGGGAAATAAGAGATGGAGAAGAGTACTTATATTGGTATTCTGTGCAAGGAGAAGGCGGGGCTCTTGTCGAAAATTCTCATCATGAAATTGATAAAAAGCACTTAGCGTTTTGGTATGAATGTATTGATGAAGAAGTACAGTCTGTTGATATGAAAACAGAAGTTGTTATGATTCAAGATGTTGTGAAGGAAGCGATGAAATAATAGATTGGTATTTTATAACCGTAAAATGGTCTTCTTTTTGGTTGGAATATATATTATTGGAGATGCTGTAGGATGATGATTAGTAATAAATATATCACTCTCGATGAAATAGAAATAATAAGAGAACCTTTAAATAAATTGCATGAATATCATAACAATACATCAAAACATTTTTCTGGTGATTATCCAAGAATGACATTTGAGGAACGTATTGAAAATTATAAACAGAATTCAAAGTATGGAGAATATAGAATTGAATTATTAGTTGAGGCGGAAACAGATAATATATTAGGATTTTGTATAGCGTATAGTAAAAGTGTAAACGGAAAGATTGAAGTTTTATTCGTTGATGAAAAATATCGAAGAAACGGATTTGGGTTAAAATTAATGAATAGTGCAGTGGAATGGTGTAAAGCGAAGAAGATCGATGAAATTGAATTAACAGTAGTGTACGGAAATGAAGCTGTATCGTTTTATGAAAAGCTGGGGTTTTATCCTCGTTCAATTATTATGGCAACTAAGCCATAATGATAGTATGGAGAGAGATGAGTGGGAGTTTTTGTTTCAAAAAAATGATTTATATGTTAATAAAATATATATGAAGAGCGCATCAAAATAGATGTGCTTTTTTATTTTGAAAAAAATTATAGAAAAGCTGTATACATTTTACGCTCTCAAACGTTGAGTATATAGAAAGGAGAGCAGGATGAGCCATGATACGTTTGAAACATTATTAATAGAGAAGTCAAAAGCTGTGTTTGGATATTTAATTAAGATTGGAGCAGATAGAAAAGAAGCAGAGGATATTGTGCAAGATACGTTGTACAAAGCTTTATTACTTATGGAGGAAATACCGTTAGAGCATTTAACGCCGTGGCTCTTTAGAGTTGCGATCAATCAGCACCGAGATTTACATCGAAAAGAAAAAAGATTAAATCCCATTGCGATTGAATCTGTTGTTCTTATTGGTCAAAAGTCGTTAGATGAAGTGCTTTTAACAAGTGAACTACAAGGCGAGGTACAAGCAATATTGGAGACGATGACGGAGGATTATCGTCATATTTTACTGTTGAAATATGAATATGAACTATCTTATAAGGAAATTGCCATTTTATTAAGTATGAAAGAAGAAACAGTGAAAACAAGTTTGTACCGTGCAAGAAATCAATTTAAAAAATTGTATAGGAGGAGAAACGATGAGTCGGAAGGACTTTGATTTGAATATGGATGATAAGCAGATGAAAGTTTTGATGAAGAGAGCGAAGCGGAAGCAACTTTGGAGAAATTGGCTTATTTCTATTTGTGCGTCCATTATTGTTATAGTAAGTTTATTTTTTGGAGCAGCGTATTTTTCTCAGCAAACGTTTAGAAAAATGGAAAGAGAAATGAATGCACTACATAGGGTTCAAGGCCCTAATATTCGTTTCAGTGGAAGTATGTATTTAAGTCTCGGTGTTACAGGGAGTACGGTAATATATAACTCGTATAAAAATATAGCTGGCCAACCAGTAAAATGGGTAAATGATATATATGAATCTGGCATATGGGATTATAGTATGAAGCGCTACAATGGTGAGCTTGTTAGTTTAGATGAGGAAAAAAGGGGTGAAGAGGCTGTTGCGATACCAGACTATAATGTACAAACAATGCAAAGAGAAATGAGGTTTTATTTACCTTTCGTTACTTATAAAAATTATGTGGATGACCTGAAAAATATTGGGGATTTGCAAAATAAAGTTGCAGAAGTAGCCTTATCTTTTGATAAATCGTATACAGTTGAACAAATTACTGAGATGCTACCCAAAAGTGTACAGCCAGTTTGGTTTTGGGTAGATACATATAATGAAAAGAAAAGTGATTCTTATGTAGGGCTAAAAGATCCTAAAAATGGCGCAATATTAAATGCAGAAATGGCTAAAAATGTTTTTGGGTTTGAAGGGAGTTATGCAAAAGTAAAAGAAGATGTGAAAAATGATGTAACAATAAACTCAAAAGAGTTTCTATACCAAATGAAGTATTTAGCAAAAAATAGTGAAGGTATACCAAGTGATTATTTTGAACAATATTATAAAGAAATAAAAAATACGAAACCAAAAGACCTACCAATATACGGTGTAGTTGTAACAGGTAAAACAGAGGATTTACAAAGTTTACAAGGAGCACCGTATATTAAGGCTGCTGTTAGAGGTGTAACAGTTGAGAAATATTGATTACAAGAGATTAATGTGAATAATCAGAAAATTTATGTTATAATATGGGAAAAGGAGGTTAATATGAGGCAAATACATGGAGCAATTTATATTTACATAACAATGTTTTTCGTGGCGATATCCTATGGATTAGGGCACGTGTATTCGCATCCTATACTAACTTTTTTAAGTGGAGCATGTATGGCGTTTGCGATTCTTGTCCACCTTTTCTCAGTTTGGATCGTGAAATTTCAATTAAATATTAGTGAAATAGAAGAAGGCACTTTTTGAGTGGCCTTCTTTTTTTAATAATATTTTGGAAGCTCTCGTAGCAATTTTTCAATTTTGCATTCGGTTTCTTCACATATAGAAAGTGTACGTAGTCTGAAAAATAAGCTGCGTAGGAAAGATTTTATATTTCCGTATAGAAACTCGTATGATTCAATATGTAGTGTTTGTTTTTGGACTGGTAATTGAGCTACTAAGTCATGAAGGGCTAATATGAGTACGTCTTCCTTTAGACTATTTTGTAGCATTGAGACAATCGGATAAACGAGTCGCTCGTCTTCTTCATATTTGTAGTAAATAGAATGGACACAAACTTTGTTTAATAAAGTTTGTAATATTTCTTCGTAATGTAAAGTTTCCAGTTTAGGACTACGAACAAGCGCTTCAAATGTATCAGAAGCATGAGCGATACTATGTGCCCAGCCGTGGTCTTGCACATATCCACGGAAATCATGTTCATTGTTCATATATAGAATCAATTGATCTTTTACAGTTAAAATATCATTCTGTGATAAGAAATTATATTTTGTATCGGCATCAATAATGAGCGCAATTAATAATGTTGTAAATGCGCGGGTAAATACAGCATCTTCGTCATCCGAATGAATCTTATACAATAAATATTTGTCACTGATGCTTTCTAATAATAGTTTCTTTAATTGCGTGTGTGTGTGAAATATAATCCTTCTTGATGAGGTGATAAAAAGTAGAGTAGATAAGTTTATCCCTTAAATAGCTATCAGTATCCCCGATATGCTCCAGCATACTGGAACTTAAAGAATCGATATTGAGGACATTATTGATTACGTAATTATTATTACGAATTTCTTCTAACTGTTGTTGTAACATATAAACCTCCTATTTTAGAAAATTCTGTATTTTAATAGTATAATAAGAGGAAGAAATAGACAATAAATAAATGTTTTTGAATGGAGGGCATGATGAAGAGAGCATTAGTCTTTTTTATTAGTATTTTCTTTTTAGGAAGCTGTTCACTTTCGTATTTTACTTTTTCTAGCGAGAGCAAAAATTGGACGGGGCAATATAAAGGGCATATTAAGGATGACAGTGAAGATGGAATGTTTACGTTTCAGTATAAGGGCGGAGATGGGAATACAGAATTTAAGAATTTAGAGATTGCTATTAATGGAGCCTTTAGCACAATGACACAAACGTCAGAAGTTCATAAGGGAGCAAAGATTGAAATGAAGTCTTCTTGTGTCAGTTGTGCGCCCCTATCCAAAGATGAACCGATAGAGGTTGTCATTAAATGGGATAATAAGTATGAGGAGAAGATGGTGTTAAATTTGAAATAGCCTAGAGTAAGGAGTTAAAAATGAATAGGCATATGAAAAAATTAATGTTTTTAAGTGTATTTCTAATCATATTATCAGCGTGCACTACAAAACAAGTAGAGGTGAAAAAAGCACCTGAAGAAGGGTATGTCATAGTAAGAAATGACACGGTATTTTTCGTCAGTGATGAAACGTATGAAACAAAAATAGAGTTGCAAAATTATATAGAACAACAAATGAATAAAGAGTATCCATCACATATAGTTTTGAGCTTTAAAGATAAAGGTGCATATAAACAGTTAAAAACAGGGGATAAAATAAAAGTATGGACTTCTCAAACGCTTGAAAGCTATCCAGCAAAAATGATTGTAGAGAAGTTTGAAATATTAGAGAAACAGAAAAAGGCAGCAATCACGCTGCCTTTTTTCTTATTTCACAAATTGTAATTCTTTCGGGAATTTCGTTAAAATTTCTGACCCGTCTTTTGTGATGTAAATATCATCTTCAATACGAACGCCACCTACGTTTGGTACGTAAATACCTGGCTCGATTGTGAAGACCATACCTTCTTTTAATGGAGACTCGTTACCAGCTTTTACATCTGGATATTCGTGTACGCTAATTCCAAGTCCGTGACCAAGGCGGTGTGGGAAGAAGTCCCCGTAACCTGCATCTGCGATAACAGAACGAGCAGCGTTGTCGATTGCGCCAAGTGTAACACCTGGTTTACATGCTTCAACTGCTTGTAGTTGTCCAGCAAGTACAGTGCTATAAATGCGAGTTTGTTCTTCAGAAATTTCGCCGAATGCTACTGTACGTGTAATGTCAGAGCAATAACCTTCAATGATTACGCCTAAATCAAATAGTACGAAATCGCCGCGTTTCATTTTATTTGCACCTGGAATACCGTGTGGAAGAGCAGAGTTTGCACCTGCTAATACCATCGTATCAAATGACATTTTATGTATGCCTTTTGTTTTTAATTCATGTTCAATAATTGCTAATACTTCTAGCTCACTACGATCTTCTTTAATTGCATTTACACCAACTTCAACAGCGTAGTCCGCCATTTTAGCTGCTTCGCGTAAAATAGAAAGTTCTTTTTCATCTTTAATTAAACGAAGTTCACGAACTTTTTCCTCAGCTGATTTGAAAGCTGCATTTGGGAATAGTTTTGTTAATTCTTCGTAACGTTCTACGTTTAAATGTTCTTTTTCAATTGCAACTGCATTTGCATTGATGCCGCGGTCTTTAATTGCTTTTGCAATCATATCCCATGGTCTGTCAGTATCAGTAAATCCGATAATTTCATGTGCCCAGCCAGCGTTACGCGCTTGACCTTCTTCCATTTTAGGGCAAATTAAAATAGGTTCTTTTTCTTGGAATACAAACATACCAAGAAGTCTTTCGTGTGGTTCGCAGTGGAAGTTTGTCATGTAGAAAACGTTTGGTGTAGAAGTTAAGAACGCAGCTTCTACGTTTTTTTCTTTTAGCCATTGCATTAAATTTTCTAATCTAGCATTCATCGATTGGCACCCCCGAGATATTTAATTACAAATATAACTTTACATCGGAAGAAAGCGTTATGACAAGTAAATAGATGTTAGAAAAGACAGGGAATTGAAAAATCATGTAGAATAAAAAATGAGAATGTGAATAGGGGAGGAATGTAGTAATGAAAGTATCTTATCACGGGCATTCAGTTGTAAAGATTGAAACGAATGGAAAAGTGATTTTAATTGACCCGTTTTTAACTGGAAATCCGATAACGGATTTAAAGGCTGAAGATGTCAAAGTAGATGCAATTCTTTTATCGCATGGACATGGTGATCATGTTGGAGATACAGTAGAGCTTGCGAAGAAAAATAATGCAGTTGTTGTGGCACCATTTGAACTAGCGACATTTTTAAGTTGGCAAGGTGTAAATACACATCCGATGCATATTGGTGGTTCGCATGAATTTGACTTCGGAAAAGTGAAGTTTACACAAGCATTCCACGGTTCTAGTTATATTGATGAAGAAAATAAGACGATTACATATACAGGTATGCCAGCAGGTATTTTATTTACAGCAGAAGAGAAAACTGTGTACCATGCAGGAGATACCGCTCTATTCTCTGATATGAAATTAATTGGGGAACTGAATAACATTGATATAGCATTTTTACCAATTGGCGATAATTTCACAATGGGGCCAGAAGATGCTGTTTTAGCAGCAAAATGGGTTCAGGCGAAAACTGTTGTGCCGATGCATTACAATACGTTCCCAGTAATTGAACAAGACCCATATCAATTTGTAGAAAAGCTACAAAATTGTACAGGAAAAGTATTAGAAGCTGGAGAAAGTATTACACTATAGAAAAGAAACCCTTCATTTGAAAAGACAAGTGAAGGGTTTTTTACGTGTGTAGGACAGCTTTTAAAGGTTGTACTTGTTTTGATGATTTTTTTCTTTTTGGAAGTGGTTGTTCAGGTGCTTCATTCAATTCCATTGCAACTTTTTTTCCATCTACGAAAGCTAAAAATACAGCACCTACAACTTCTAATAATTTTTTCATCATATATTCGCTCCTTTGTTTCATTTCTTGTCTTTATTGTATATTGAAGCGGCTGGACAAACTATCGAACGAGATGACAATACCATTACATTGTTGTAATAGAAGAAGTAGTGTAATGTAAGGCGTATTTTGTTATAAAAAAAATAGTACAGATATATAAAGAGAGAGTGTAACAGTTTTGAAAATATAGTATACTGAAAATACAACACATGAAGAATTTAGGGAAAAGAAAGTATGGTGAAACCATTTGGCTACCAAGCATAACCAAATTTTAGAACATATTAATGGCCTGCCAGTAGGGCATAAAATTTCTGTAAGGCAAATTGCGAAAGATTTGAGTGTAAGTGAAGGGACAGCTTACCGTGCAATTAAAGATGCAGAAAATAAAGGATATGTTAGTACGATTGAACGTGTCGGAACAATTCGAATTGAACAAAAGAAGAAAGAGAATATTGAAAAGCTGACATATGCAGAAGTCGTTAACATTGTCGATGGTCAAGTACTTGGGGGCAGAGAGGGCCTACATAAAACGTTAAATAAATTCGTAATCGGGGCAATGAAATTAGAAGCGATGATGCGCTATACAGAAGCTGGAAACTTACTTATTATCGGTAACCGTACGAACGCACATCAATTAGCGTTAGAAGCCGGGGCTGCGGTATTAATTACGGGCGGATTTGATACGGAAGATCATGTGAAGAAATTAGCAGACGAATTAAAACTGCCGATTATTTCAAGTAGTTACGATACATTTACAGTTGCGACGTTAATTAACCGTGCAATTTACGATCAGCTTATTAAGAAAGAAATTGTCCTCGTTGAAGATATTTTAACGCCAATTGAAGAGACGTTATATTTAAAGCCGAATGATACAGTGCAGCAATGGCATGCGTACAATGAAGAAACGATGCATGGACGTTATCCAATTGTTGATGAAAATAAAAAGGTGTTAGGTATTGTAACTTCAAAAGATATGATTGGTGTCGTGAAAGAAACACCAATTGATAAAGTCATGACAAAGCATCCGATTACGGTAAACGGTAAAATGTCTGTCGCAGCTGCAGCACGTATGATGGTGTGGGAAGGTATTGAGTTACTTCCAGTTGTTGATGAAGGAAATAAACTGCAAGGAATTATTAGTCGTCAAGATGTACTTCAGGCGCTGCAAATGATTCAGCGTCAACCACAAGTCGGCGAAACAATCGATGATATTGTAACGAATCAATTTATGACGCCGAAAGAAGCGAAAAATGAACATTTATATCAATTTTCAGTGACGCCGCAAATGACGAATTCAATCGGAACGTTATCTTACGGTGTATTCACAACAATTGTGACGGAAGCAACGAATCGCGTTATTCGTGCGCAAAAGAAGAGTGATTTAATTGTTGAGAACTTAACAATTTATTTCGTAAAACCAGTTCAAATTGACAATGTTGTATCGGTTCATCCGAAAGTATTAGAAATTGGACGTAAATTTGGTAAGGTTGATGTAGAAGTGCATCATGAAGGTAATGTTGTCGGGAAAGCATTACTTATGGTGCAGTTGATCGATAAATAAAAAGATGGAGCAGACCGCTTTGGTTTGTTCCATTTTTTTATTTAAAAGGATAGAAACAAAAATAAATAGCGTATCATTTCATATGTATAATAAAAATACTGAAAAATTAGAAGATACGGAAATGGCATAGTGATAAGGAGGAAGTGAATGGGCGGAATCATTTTCTTTTTAGTGGTCGTATGTTTCATCATTATTCATGTTTTAACGCATAGAAGAATGAATGCTATTAAAAAGAGGTTGTATTTTGTAAGTTTGACTCTTGCTAGTATAGGTGCCTTGATTCCTATATCAGGAGAAAATGAGCCGGATTTTCTTTACTTTGGTGTACCAGCTGAAACGTTTGTTTATTATGGTGGGTGGGAATGTTGGTTTAATCCAGTAGGTTTTTTATTTAACTTTATTTTGTTTTATTGGATTTTGAAGCTATTGTTTAAGTTACGTAAGAGTTCGGATAGAGAAGTGAAAAAATAGAAGGATATGTATGAGTACGGATAGAAAATTGGTTGTTAGTGGATAAGAAAGCTTACGCTACTAATCATGAAGAGATAACAATAATGTAATTGGATAGGGAAACGATGCTTCACTATATGAACTAGGGGGAAAAGAATGGATTTTCACACTAAAGAGCAGTTATGTAAGCAATACAATTTAAATAGTCTTAAGAAAGTTTCATTGTTGCATGGGGGAGAAAATCAAACATATATATTCGAATCGGCCAAAAATAAATTTGTAGTTAGGCAGTATAGAGAGGGACGTTATACAGCCGAGCAAATAGAGGCTGAAATACATTGGTTAATAGCGATACAAAAACAAATGTTAGTACCAGAAGTAGTTGTCAATAAAAGTGGTGATTTGATCACACCTATTATGAAAGATGAAGGAAATATCCAGTATTTTGTTGTCTTTAGGTTTATAAACGGAAGTGAAATTTTAGAACCAAGGGATAGGGACTATGAAAAACTCGGATCATTAATGCGAAAGTTTCATGAAAAAACAAATGAAGTGCTCAAAAGAGTGCCACAAACTTGGAGAGGTTATGAAAGGCCTATATATAGTGAGCAAAAGATAATCCACGAGCCTTTACAACGATTACTAAATGCTTCATTTCTATCGCATGCGGATAAGCATAAATGCATAAGAATTGCAGAAAGAATACAAGAACTCGCAAATTCAAATCAACTAGGAGAAAAACAATTTGTTCACGGTGATATGCATTTTGGTAATGTTCTTGTAGACAAAGAGGATTGGTATTTACTCGATTTTGATGAATGTGGATTTGGGTATAAAGAGTTTGATATTGGTGTTCCGAGATTGCATTTAATTGCTTCGGGACAGTTAGAAGAAGTATGGGGGAACTTCATAATGGGATATGGGGAAAATATTTCGGAAGCAGCCATTCGACTGGGGACCGCTTCAAGAATCTTTTATATGGCCGGAAAAATACCATTAAGACTTGATATTGAACCGATTAAAAAGAATCCCGGAAATTTTATTCGGCGATATATTCAGTATGCTGAAGAGGAATTATGCGGTGAGACAATTGTATAAACAAAAAACAGAATATTAATTCAATTAGAGTTTATACTATGTTATAATTTTATTGTAAGAAAATGGAATTTAGGAAGGTGGTATGCATTATGTCATCAGAAGTGCTCTTTTTTGGTGGGATCGCACTATTTTACTTTCTTTTGATGATACCGCTTCAATATTTATATTTACAAGGATTGCATGAAAAAAAGAAACGAACAGGATTATCTCAGCGAGAACTATATGAAAAAATGCCTTTTGAAGAAGAGCAATTACATTTTCACGTACAAGGCAACCCCTTTAATATACCTTCTGCTTTTGTTGCATATATGATTTTAAAAGTTAAGGGACGTAAAAAAGCATCACAATATTGATGCTTTTTTATGTTGCTTCAGACAGATTCAGCTTCTTCAACTGCTAATGGTAAGAAATGTTTATATTGGCGAAATCCATTAAATACACTTGCACTACCAAATAGAACAAATAAAACACCAACGATAATACGAGCGGTTGAAAGTTCTAAAAAGAATTGGTTTATCCCGAAGAATAAGACGAATGAACCGAGTGCCATTGCAGATTTTCCAGAGAGCCAACCTTTCTCCATTGGGCGGCTTGTACGAAAGTATTTTGTTTTGTAGAAGAGGTACAACATAAATGAGACGATAATACAGAAGACTAATACTGGCATAATACACACTCCTATCGCTTTG
The DNA here is from genome assembly GCF_058952315.1 of Bacillus sp. GW823-FHT06B01. Lineage (NCBI taxonomy): Bacteria > Bacillati > Bacillota > Bacilli > Caryophanales > Bacillaceae > Bacillus > Bacillus sp. GW823-FHT06B01. The sequence continues at coordinate 263,317 of NZ_JBXAHR010000002.1, forward strand.
TGAAAAATAATAGTGGAGAAAAAAGAAATATCTAAACTTTCTAACTTTTATTATAAAGCAATTGTTCGCATGTATGAAATACTTTCCGTTATAATGAAGGATAAAGTGAAACTTTAATTAGTGCGGGGATGTTTCTGCGCGCTAATGATTAGCCTGCACCGGTTGGGCTTTTACTGCACGTTAAAGTGGAGAAGTTGAGTAAAAAGGAGATTATACATATGCATGAGCAAATTTTAAGAGCAATTAAAGAGTTTGATACAATTATTATTCATCGTCATGTGCGTCCAGATCCAGATGCATTAGGTTCACAAGGCGGTCTTAGTACAATTCTACAAGAATCGTTTCCAGAGAAAAATATTTATACGGTTGGGTACAATGAACCGTCACTAGAATATTTACGAGTAATGGATGATATTGAAGATAGTGTATATGAAAATGCACTTGTTATCGTATGTGATACTGCGAACCAAGAACGTGTTGACGATCAACGCTATGCAAAAGGGAAGATGTTAATTAAAATTGATCATCATCCGAATGAAGATCCGTATGGAGATATTACGTGGGTAGATACGACAGCAAGTTCTACAAGTGAAATGATTTATGAGTTTTACAGTTATGGAAAAGATAAAGGGTTACAGATAACGAAAGAAGCAGCTCGTCTTATTTTAGCGGGTATTGTTGGGGATACAGGTCGTTTCTTATTCCCGAATACAACAGCGAAAACACTTCGTTATGTAAGTGAGCTTGTTGATATGGATGTGAAGTTCACAGATTTATATAATGAAATGTATAAGACGAAAGAAAAGATTGCTCGTTTAAACGGCTATATTTTACAAAACTTTACGATGGTAGAAGAAGGAGCAGCTTACATTAAATTAACGAAAGAAGTGTTAGAAAAGTTTGATGTACTTCCTTCTGAGGCATCCGGTGTTGTTGGAGCACTTGGTAATATTGATGGATTAAAGTCGTGGGTTCTATTTTTAGAGGAAGACGATGTGATTCGTGTTCGTCTTCGTTCAAAAGGACCAGTGATAAATAAATTAGCAATGCAATATAATGGCGGAGGGCATCCGATGGCTTCTGGTGCAAAAGCATCTTCTTGGGAAGAAGCGGATCGTCTTTTTGCTGATTTACGTGAGTTGTGTAGATAAGAGATTATATATGAGAACGAAAAGAAGGAGCGGCGCTAAAGCCCTCCTTCTTTATTTTTCTTTCTCTATCGTAATGCTAATTTCAAGCACTGTATCAAAAGATATCGTATCGACTTTGAAACGGTATAGCCGATCGTAATGTTTGTACGTTTTGTTTTCGATTACCTTTTTGAGTAGGTCTTTATTTTTTGCTATACTTTGAATGTTTTTCGTTAAAAGATGTTGGAGGTCATTATGGATAGACGTAGTCATATTTTCGAGTGTAAGGTTGTCTAAATCGTATTTTTCTCGATTTATAAGTTTTATTTTAATCTCTTGAATAGTTAAGAGCCGTTTATTTTCTGTATTCAATTTTTCTTGATCTTCGAGAAGGACGTGGAGCTTTGCTTCTTGTTTTTCTATAATTTCTCGTTGCTCTGCTATTTTACTAGCTTGTTCTTCTTGAAAAACACCGTATATGTACAAAAAAACAAACCAGCTCAACACGCCTCCAACAGCAGCACCAGCTAAAACTAAATACCATTTTTTTGCTGTATTGGCACTTGGTACTCTCATACATGTTCCTGCGTTAGCCATTTAATAATGGTAAGACCTGTTTGCATACCACCCGTTGCGAAAAAAATAAGGAGAATTTGTTTTACAATATCTTTCATATCTCCGCCAAAGAAACTTCTTTCAAAGCTATAAAAAGTATCAAATGTTCCGCCAATTGCTGCAACGAGTGCCCAAATTCTTAAATTTTGGGCGAATTGATTAATGTAAGTGAGAGTTGGTTTTCCGATAAGAAATGCACCAAATCCACCAATTAATGAACCACCAAGTATAACCCCAAAGGCAATAAAATAACTAATAATAAGCAGAGAGAAAAAAGTATGTTCTCTTACATCCATCGTCATTCCCCTTTCTTCTTCATATATATGGACAAAGTATAAGAAGTATGTTTTGATTTCCGCTTTCCTCATCACCTATAATAAAAGTAGTCAGATTGGTAAAGAGAGGGTACAACAGTGAAGTTTGTGCATTTACAATGTCAAACCGTTTTTAGTTTATTAAAAAGTGCTTGTAAAATTGATGAGCTTGTAGTCAGGGCGAAAGAGCTTGGTTTCTCGTCACTCGCTATTACGGACGAAAATGTTATGTATGGCGTTATTCCGTTTTATAAAGCATGTAAGAAACATGGTATACAGCCTATTATCGGCTTAACAGCTTCTATTTTTAGTGAAGAAGAGGAAAAATCTTATCCGCTTGTTTTACTTGCTGAAAATGAAATGGGCTATCAAAATTTATTAAAGATTTCTAGTAGCATTATGACGAAGTCAAAAGAAGGTATTCCGAAAAAGTGGCTTGCCCATTATGCGAAAGGATTAATTGCTATTTCACCAGGTAAAGATGGGGAAATTGAACAATTATTATTAGAAGACAAAGAGAGTCAAGCTGAAGAAGTAGCTCGCATGTATCAAAGTATGTTCGACAATTTTTATATGAGTTTGCAGCATCATGCGATGCAAGATGAACTGCTCCTGCAAGAGAAATTACCCGCATTTATGAGTAGGATAAATGTTCCAGTCGTTGCAACAAACGATGTACGCTATATCAATCAAAGTGACGCACTCGTACATGAATGCTTATTATCTGTTGAAAGTGGAACGAAAATGACGGATCCAGATAGGCCGAGGCTGAAAACAGATCAATATTATTTAAAATCATCAGATGAAATGGAAGCATTATTTTCTCACGTAGAAGAAGCAATTTATAACACAGTAGAAATTGCAGAACGTTGCAAAGTAGAAATACCGTTTCATATAAATCAATTACCGAAATTCCCTGTTCCAGCTAATGAGACGAATGATATGTATTTACGCCGCGTTTGTGAAGAAGGGTTGCAGAAACGTTATGGTACGCCGAAAGAAGTACATATAAAGCGTTTGAATCATGAATTAAACGTTATTTCTAGTATGGGGTTTAGTGATTATTTTCTAATCGTCTGGGATTTTATGAAATATGCGCATGAAAATCATATTTTAACAGGACCAGGACGTGGATCGGCAGCCGGCTCACTCGTTTCTTACGTGTTAGAAATTACAGATATTGATCCGATTGAATACGATCTATTATTTGAAAGATTTTTAAATCCTGAACGTGTGACACTTCCAGATATTGATATCGATTTTCCAGATATAAGACGTGATGAGATGATTCGATATGTAAAAGATAAATATGGTCAGCTGCGTGTTGCACAAATTGTAACGTTCGGGACGCTTGCAGCGAAAGCGGCGATTAGAGATATTGCGCGTGTAATGGGGCTTCCGCCGCGAGACATTGACATATTCTCAAAACTTATCCCATCAAAGCTTGGTATAACGTTAAAAGATGCATATGAGGAATCGCAATCACTCCGTGAGTTTATACAAGGGAATCTGTTACATGAGCGTGTGTTTGAAATTGCAAAACGTGTAGAAGGCTTACCACGTCATACGTCTATTCATGCAGCTGGCGTTATTATGAGCCAAGAGCCGTTAACCGGAAGTGTTGCAATACAAGAAGGGCATAACGATGTGTATGTTACGCAATACCCAGCTGATGCATTAGAAGAACTTGGTTTGTTAAAGATGGATTTTTTAGGATTACGTAATTTAACGTTACTTGAAAATATTATAAAGTTTATCGTGAAAAAGACGGGGACACAAATTGATTTAAGAAATTTACCACTTCAAGATGAAAAGACGTTCCAATTGTTAGGTAGAGGGGATACAACAGGTGTATTCCAGCTTGAATCAGGTGGTATGCGAAATGTACTTCGCGGGTTAAAACCGAATGAATTTGAAGATATTGTCGCTGTTAACTCGTTATATAGACCAGGACCAATGGAACAAATTCCAACCTTTATTGAATCAAAGCACGGAAAAAGAAAAATTGAATATTTACATCCGGATTTAAAGCCGATTTTAGAAAGAACATACGGTGTAATTGTATACCAAGAACAAATTATGCAAATTGCGTCGAAGTTGGCGGGATTCTCGCTCGGGGAAGCAGATTTATTACGCCGTGCAGTGAGTAAAAAAAATCGTGATATTTTAGATCAGGAGCGTAAGCATTTTGTACAAGGCTGTTTACAAAATGGTTATGACGAGACATCCGCAGAGAAAATTTACGATTTAATTGTAAGATTTGCGAATTACGGTTTTAACCGAAGTCACGCTGTAGCCTACAGTATGATTGGATATCAGCTTGCTTACTTAAAAGCGAATTATACGCTGGAATTTATGACAGCATTATTATCAAGTGCAATTGGAAATGAAGATAAGATTGTGCAGTATATACGAGAAACGAAGCGGAAAGGTTTTCACGTTTTGCCGCCTTCTCTTCAGAGAAGTGGTTACAATTTCCAAATAGAAGGTAATGCGATACGTTACAGCTTACTTTCAATTCGAAACATCGGAATGGCTACAGTGACAGCATTACTCGAAGAACGAGAGAAAAAAGTATTTGAAGATTTATTTGAATTTTGTCTTCGCATGCCATCAAAGTTTGTAACAGAGCGAAATTTAGAGGCGTTCGTCTGGTCTGGGTGTTTTGACGATTTTGGTGTTTCGAGAACAAATTTATGGAAAAGCCTTAAAGGAGCGTTAGAGTACGCAAATCTTGCACGTGATTTAGGAGATGCTGTTCCAAAATCAAAATACGTGCAAGGAGAAGAGCTCTCTTTTATTGAACAGTTAAATAAAGAGAAGGAAGCACTAGGTTTTTATTTATCAAGCTATCCGACAGCGCAGTATGTGAAGTTAGCGAAAGAATTAGAAATTCCATCTCTTGCTCAGGCAATGCGACATAAGAAAAAAGTACAAAGGGCTATCGTGTATATAACAAGCGTGAGAGTGATTCGTACGAAAAAGTTGCAAAAGATGGCGTTTATTACATTTTGTGATCAAAACGATGAAATGGAAGCAGTTCTTTTCCCTGAAACATATATACATTTCTCAGATAAGTTACAAGAAGGAGCAATTGTTTTAGTTGACGGCATGATTGAGCTTAGAAATCATAAGTTGCAATGGATTGTAAATGGACTATATCCGTTAGAAGAAATGGATGTGTATGAAGAAAAGAAAGATGCATCTGTTTACGTGAAATTGTCGTCTCAGTATGAGAAAAAGCTTTTAAATCAGGTTACTAAAATATTGTTTGACTATTCAGGTTTTGCGAAAGTACTAATTTATTATGAAAAGGAACATAAAATGGTACAATTGTCTCGAAGTTTATCGATTCATCCAAGTGAAGAATGTTTAGGAGCACTTCGTGAAATTGTCGGGGAAGAAAATGTAGTTGTGAAAATATAATGGACAATTTCCCTACACTTCGATTATTATAGTAGTAGTGTTCGTGGTCAGACCACTTGGAGAAATTGATATCAGCAAGAATAATTTGAGGAGAGTGGATAGTTTGTCAACACTTCGTGAAGAAGCACTTCACATGCATAAAGTGCATCAAGGAAAATTAGAAACTGTATCAAAAGTAAAAGTAGAAAATGCAAAAGATTTAAGTCTTGCATATTCTCCAGGGGTTGCAGAACCTTGTAAGGAAATTTATGACGATAAAAGTAAGGTATATGAATATACGATGAAGGGAAATATGGTAGCAGTTGTGACTGATGGAACGGCTGTACTTGGTCTTGGTAACATCGGACCTGAAGCATCTCTTCCAGTAATGGAAGGTAAAGCTGTATTATTCAAGAGCTTTGCTGGTGTAGATGCATTCCCAATTGCCTTAAATACAAACGATGTAGATAAAATTGTTGAAACTGTAAAATTAATGGAGCCAACTTTTGGCGGCGTTAACTTAGAGGATATCGCAGCACCAAACTGCTTTATTATTGAAGAACGTTTGAAAAAAGAAACAAATATTCCTATCTTCCATGATGATCAACACGGAACAGCTATCGTAACAGTAGCGGGTCTTGTGAACGCGCTAAAACTAGTTGGAAAGAAAATGTCTGACATTAAAGTTGTCGCAAATGGCGCAGGTGCAGCAGGTATTGCAATTATTAAACTTTTATATCGCTATGGCGTACGCGACATTATTATGTGTGACCGTAAAGGGGCAATCTATGAAGGTCGTCCTACAGGTATGAATCCGGTGAAGGATGAAGTTGCAAAATATACAAATAAGAATCGTATCGAAGGTTCTTTAGGTGATGTTGTACAAGGTGCGGACGTATTCATTGGTGTATCTGCAGAAGGTGCATTAACAGAAGAAATGGTTCGTACAATGAATGACGATGCAATTATTTTTGCAATGGCGAATCCAGTTCCAGAAATTATGCCAGAATTGGCAAAAGCAGCGGGCGCAGCTGTTGTTGGAACGGGTCGTTCTGACTTCGCAAACCAAGTAAATAATGTACTAGCGTTCCCTGGTATTTTCCGCGGTGCACTTGACGTACATGCGACACAAATTAATGAAGAAATGAAGATGGCAGCTGTACAGGCTATTGCTGAGCTTGTAGCAGAAGATGAGTTAAATGCAGACTATATCATTCCAGCACCGTTTGACGCGCGTGTAGCGCCTCAAGTAGCAGCTTACGTTGCGAAAGCTGCAATGGAGACAGGGGTAGCTCGCCGTCAAGTAGATCCAAATGAAGTTGCTGAGAAAACAAAACAATTAGCGCTGATTGGTAAAGAATAAGCGAGGAATTTCCATTGACATCATCAAATACAAAAGTATATCTCGAAATTGTAAAAAAAATCCGTTCCATTATGGAAGAGGATGGATTGGTAGCAGGGGATCGTTTGCCGTCTGAGCGTGAGTTAAGTTCACGTTTAAACGTAGGGCGTTCCTCTGTAAGAGAAGCGTTGCGTGCTTTAGAACTTGTAGGATTAATTGAAACGAGACGTGGTGAAGGGACATTTATTCGAAACTTTTACGATAACGGTCTTGTACAATTGATTGCGCCGTTCTTGCTGCAAGATGAGAAAACAATTCGTGATTTATTACAAACAAAACGATTGCTTGAGAAAGATATGATTCGAATTGTATGTAATTTACCGAAAGAAACGTTTTCTAAAGTGCTAAGTAAATTACATCAAGTGCTTGAAGGAAATGAAAACTCAATTCCAATGCTTCATCAAACGTTCTTTAAAACACTTATTGAACAAGTCGATAATTATTTACTCTATCGCATTTGGATGATCGTAAATGATTACGTATCAACTCTTTCTTGTGAAGTTTCAGGAGATTCTATCGATATGTATAGAAAGCTTTATGCTACTTTGGAAGAAAAACAAGAAAATGATGCACTAAAAATTTACGATGAATTAGTAGAGAATATACAGTTTCACTCGTAATGTATAAAATTTGTCGAAATGACCATGACACGTTATGACAAACATTCTATCGCGTAGCGGTTAAAGTTAAACGTAAAGAGTGAGGTTATTAGACAGATTGAGAAGATAAGGCTAACATCAAACTTTGGTGTTAGCCCAATTTTCTTCTTGCGCTAACCTTAGCTCTCAACGAAGGGGGTCAAATTGTGCTAAGAGATTTATTCGTGAAAAAGAAAAAGTACGCTGCAATACCTTCAGAACAAGTACGAAAAGATGTACCAGATGGCGTTATGACAAAATGTCCGAAATGTAAAAAAATCATGTATACGAAAGAGCTTCTAAAAAATTTAAAAGTATGTGTGAATTGTGGATATCATCATCCTATGAATGCATGGGAACGTCTTGATAGTATATTGGACGAAGGGTCATTCCGTGAGTATGACAAAGAAATGGTTTCATTAAATCCACTCGAGTTTCCAGGATATGAAGAGAAACTAGAGAGCGATCGTAAGAAGACTGAATTGAACGAAGCGGTTGTAACTGGTGAAGGAACAATTGATGACATGCTTGTTGTTGTTGCAGTAATGGATTCTCGTTTTCGAATGGGGAGCATGGGCTCTGTTGTAGGAGAAAAAATTGCCCGTGCGGTTGAAAAGGCGTACGACTTACAAGTTCCATTTATTATCTTTACTGCTTCGGGTGGTGCCCGTATGCAAGAAGGGATATTAAGTTTAATGCAAATGGCAAAAACAAGCGTAGCTTTGAAAAAGCATAGTAATGCAGGAGGATTATTTATTTCTGTTATGACTCACCCAACGACGGGCGGGGTTTCAGCGAGTTTCGCTTCACTTGGTGATTATAATCTTGCAGAACCAGGGGCACTGATCGGATTTGCTGGTAGACGTGTAATTGAACAAACCGTGCGTGAGAAACTACCGGAAGATTTCCAAACGGCAGAATTCTTACTAGAACATGGTCAATTGGATGCGGTGGTACATCGTGATGATATGAGAGAATCGCTTCGCAAGATTTTAGAAGTTCATCAAGGAGGGGAAATGGCTGTATGGCAGAGCTAGAATTTGAGAAACCAGTTGTTGAGCTAAGAAATAAGATTCGTGAACTGAAAGACTATACGAAAAACAGCCAGATGGACTTCAGTGAGGAGATTCGTATTTTGGAAGACAAGCTAGAAAAATTAGAGGAAGATATATACGGCAATATGAAAGTATGGGACCGTGTTCAAATTGCTCGTCATGCAGAACGACCGACAACGCTCGATTATATTGAGCACTTATTTACTAATTTTTTTGAATGTCATGGAGATCGCCTATTTGGCGACGATGCAGCGATTGTCGGCGGCATTGCGAAATATAAGGGGATGCCTGTAACTGTAATTGGGCACCAACGCGGAAAAGATACGAAAGAAAATATTCGTCGTAATTTTGGGATGCCTCATCCAGAAGGATATCGAAAAGCACTGCGTCTAATGAAACAAGCGGAAAAGTTTAATCGTCCTATTATTTGTTTCATTGATACGAAGGGAGCTTATCCTGGTAAAGCAGCTGAAGAACGTGGACAAAGTGAGGCGATTGCCCGTAATTTATTTGAAATGGCGGGTTTAACTGTCCCTGTTATTTGTATTGTTATCGGTGAAGGTGGTAGTGGTGGTGCGTTAGGTCTTGGAGTAGGAGATTACATTCATATGCTGGAAAATTCCACGTATTCTGTTATTACACCAGAGGGTGCGGCGGCAATTCTTTGGAAAGACGCTGGTAAAGCAAAAGAAGCTGCAGAAGCGATGAAAATTACAGCATTAGATTTGAAAGAATTAGGTGTAATTGACGAAATTATTCCAGAGGCAAAAGGTGGAGCGCATCGTAATATTTTAAAACAATCAGAAAATATAGATTTAATGCTTAAGAAAACTTTTGAACAATTAAGCGGAATTTCGAAAGATGAATTAATCGAAAAACGTTATGAAAAATATATGAAAATTGGGCAAGTTTCGTTTTCAAACGCTTCCATTGGGATAAAATAATAAAAGCGTGCGTTCCTCTTCGCGAATGCACGTTTTTATTATGAAAAGACACATCTTCTCCATTGTGTTTTTATATTTTTTCGTGTTATTTTATTATAAGGCAAATAATCTTTATGAGGTGAGTACAAATGAAACGTATTGGTGTATTAACAAGTGGTGGAGATTCACCTGGTATGAATGCTGCCATTCGTGCAGTTGTTCGTAAAGCGATTTTCCATGATATTGAAGTATATGGTATTTACCATGGATACGCGGGTTTAATTTCTGGTCATATTGAAAAATTAGAACTTGGTTCTGTTGGCGATATTATCCACCGTGGTGGTACGAAATTATATACAGCAAGATGTCCTGAGTTTAAAGATCCAGAAGTACGACTAAAAGGTATCGAGCAATTAAAGAAACACGGTATCGAAGGACTTGTTGTTATTGGTGGAGATGGCTCTTACCAAGGTGCTAAAAAATTAACTGAACAAGGATTCCCATGTGTTGGTGTACCAGGTACAATCGACAATGATATTCCTGGAACAGACTTCACAATTGGTTTCGATACAGCTTTAAATACTGTTATTGATGCAATTGATAAAATTCGTGACACAGCTACATCTCATGAACGTACATATGTTATCGAAGTAATGGGGCGTCATGCTGGAGATATCGCATTATGGGCTGGTTTAGCTGATGGTGCCGAAACAATCTTAATTCCAGAAGAAGAGTATGACATGGAAGATGTTATTGCTCGTCTGAAGCGCGGTAGTGAACGTGGTAAAAAACACAGTATTATCATTGTGGCTGAAGGTGTTGGAAGTGCAATTGACATCGGTAAGCACATTGAAGAAGCAACAAACTTTGATACTCGTGTAACTGTATTAGGTCACGTACAACGTGGTGGATCACCAAGTGCACAAGACCGTGTATTAGCAAGTCGTCTTGGCGCAAGAGCAGTTGAATTATTAATTGCTGGTAGAGGTGGACGTTGTGTAGGTATTCAAGATAATAAACTTGTTGATCATGATATTATCGAAGCGTTAGCTCAAAAGCATACAATCGATAAAGATATGTATCAATTATCTAAAGAATTATCCATTTAATCGGCTTAATGTCGGATATTTGGGAACGGTTTCATAATTTTCGGAGGTGCAATATGCGTAAAACTAAAATTGTATGTACTATAGGTCCTGCTAGTGAAAGTATTGAGAAATTAGAACAATTAATCGAAGCGGGTATGAACGTTGCTCGTTTAAACTTCTCTCATGGTAGCCATGAAGAGCACGGCGCTCGTATTAAAAACATTCGTGAAGCTTCAAAGAAAACTGGTAAAACAGTTGGTATCTTACTTGATACAAAAGGTCCAGAAATCCGTACTCACGACTTCGTAGACGGACAAGCTGAGCTTGTAACAGGTGCAGAAGTAGTTCTTTCTACTGAGCAAGTATTAGGTACTGCAGAGAAGTTCTCTGTATCTTATGCTGGTCTTTATGACGATGTAGACCCAGGTTCTCGTATTCTAATCGATGACGGTCTTATCGAACTAGAAGTAATCGAAAAAGCTGACGGAAACATCCGTACAAAAGTTTTAAACAGCGGAACTGTAAAAAATAAAAAAGGTGTTAACGTACCAAACGTAAGCATTAAGCTTCCTGGTATCACTGAAAAAGACGTAAAAGATATCGTTTTCGGTATCGAGCAAAAAGTTGATTTCATCGCAGCTTCATTCGTACGTAAAGCATCTGACGTATTAGAAATCCGTGAATTATTAGAAGGGCATAACGCTCAATACATCCAAATCGTACCAAAAATCGAAAACCAAGAGGGTATCGATAACATCGATTCAATCTTAGAAGTTTCTGACGGTTTAATGGTAGCTCGTGGTGATATGGGTGTAGAAATTCCACCAGAAGAAGTACCATTAGTACAAAAACGTCTAATCAAAAAATGTAACGTGTTAGGTAAACCGGTTATTACTGCGACACAAATGTTAGATTCTATGCAACGTAACCCACGTCCAACTCGTGCGGAAGCAAGTGACGTAGCTAATGCAATCTTCGATGGTACAGATGCAATCATGCTTTCAGGTGAAACAGCTGCTGGTCAATACCCAGTAGAAGCAGTAACAATGATGGCTAACATTGCAGTACGTGTTGAAAAATCATTACAATATGAAGATATGTTCAAAAAACGTATTAAAGAGTTCACTCCAACAATTACAGATGCAATTAGCCAATCTGTTGCGCATACAGCACTTGCTCTTGATGTAGCTGCAATCGTAGCTCCAACAGAAAGTGGACATACTGCGAAAATGATCTCTAAATACCGTCCGAAATCTCCAATCGTAGCTGTAACATCTGACGAGCAAGTAGGACGTCGTCTTGCACTTGTTTGGGGTGTACAAGCATTTATGGCTGGAAAACGTGCAGCGTCTACTGACGAAATGTTAGATACTGCAATTCAAACAGGTATGGATGCAGGTCTAATTGGACTTGGAGACACTGTAGTAATCACTGCTGGTGTTCCAGTTGCTGAAACTGGTACAACAAACTTAATGAAAATCCATGTTGTTGGTGAAGAAGTTGCGAAAGGACAAGGAATCGGTCGTAAAGCTGCAAAAGGTAAAGTAGTTGTAGCGAAAACAGCTGCTGAAGCTGTAGCGAACGTAAACAAAGGTGATATCCTTGTTACAACAAGCACTGATAAAGATATGATTCCTGCAATCGAAAAAGCTGCTGCTCTAGTTGTAGAAGAAGGCGGTCTAACAAGCCATGCGGCTGTTGTAGGTGTATCAATCGGTATTCCTGTTATCGTTGGTGTAAACGGCGTAACAGCAACTTTAAAAAATGGCCAAGAAGTAACAGTTGATGCAGCACGCGGAATTGTTTATAATGGACATGCGGAAGTGCTATAAGTAATACGAAGAGAAGGATCGGAGTCCTTCTCTTTTTTTTACACAAAAACGAGGTGGAATCAGCTTGAAACGCCTGGAATTACGTTTAAAAGCCGTTTGTTACGAGGTTCAATAGGGAAAGGTGTTTAGTTTCTGTGTAGCGTATACGGGCGCTCTGGGTTCGTTTAAAGTGATGAGTGAGAGGAGTGTAGAACTATGAAGTGGTTACTATTCTTGTTTATTTTAATACCGGCGATTGAGATTACAGTCTTAATTGGATCGAGTCATGTAATAGGTTTATGGTCTACGTTCGCTATGATTGTATTTACGGGTGTTGTAGGTGTCTATTTGGCGAAAAGACAAGGATTTAAAGTGCTTAGAGAGATTCAATCTAAGTTGAATAGAGGAGAAATGCCAGGAGGAGCGGTACTGGATGGTATTTTTATCTTTGTAGGAGGTATTCTTTTGGTACTTCCTGGATACGTAACGGATATAATAGGTTTGATCTTCGTTATCCCTATGACGAGGGCTTTGTTGAAGCCATTTGTTATGAAGTGGATGGAATGGAAGTTTAGAAAGAGTTCTACTATTATTGTGCAGAAATAGTGCTTAGATTATAGCGATCTAAGCACTATTTTTTTGCCCGCAAAAGGATGAGAGATGGATGAAGTTCTGTTGATCATAGTTTTGCTGTATCATGCCTTAAAATGTGGTGAATGCGAAGGAGTTAAGTGGAAATCAGACTGCTCATACAAGTCCGGTTGGTGAAAGTTAATAATCGGTGGTGGACAAAATCCTTACTGATCATAGTTTTGCCTTATTATATTTGCTATGTATTTTTCGATTGGATATGGAGGTAGTTCTTAATGAATGTGTTGTAGGGGAATTCATATGAACTCAAGCTGGTTTTTGTATATAAAAAGAATCAATTGGTATGGAAAAGTTAGATACGAACAGGAAAAATGTTAGTTTAAGTTTTATTTTATACCATTTTGCATATTTATTCATTTACATAAAAAGTAATAAATGTAAGTAATAATTATAAAAATAACAGAATAAATATGTAAAAATACCTCGGAATATGCGTTTTCTATGCAAAAAAACAAGAGTATTATCCTTTTTGTGGGAAATTCTCTTGTTGTATGTAATGAGTGTGAAAAACAAGTATAAGGAATAATCAGTGGGAAATTCCCACTGATTACATATAAGTTTTTTGTTGTATATGAATTAGAAACTATTATTTTGAAGGTGAGCCTTTAATATATTTCCACAAATCATGGAATACACGAGCTTTGTGCAATGTATTAAGTAGTACTAAGATGACTGGACCGATGATTAATCCTAAAAAGCCAAAAAGTTTAAAGCCGACAAATAGAGCGATCAGTGTTGCTAATGGATCGAGGCCGATATTAGATGAAAGTACTTTAGGCTCCATAATTTGTCTTTGGACAATCACGACGATGTATAAGATGAGAAGACCGATGGCGAAAGCAGTATCGCCAGTGAAAAATACGTATATAACCCAAGGAACGAAGACGGCACCTGTTCCTAAATACGGGAGTAAATCTACAACCCCTGTAATAATCGCGATAGTAATGGCGTATGGTACGCGTAATATTAAAAGTCCGATTAGTACAATAACAGTTGTCATAGATACGAGTGTAAGTTGCGCTTTAACAAAACCAAATAAAGCTTTTCTTAAGTCCACAAAAATAGTTTTTCCATAGCCATGAACACGATTGGGCAAAAATTTTCTTACTTTCTGAGCAAGACGATGCCAATCGTAACTAATGAAGAAAGTGGCTAATAAAACGAATACAAGGACAGTTAAAGTGGTTGGTAATGCACTGATGAAATTTGTTAACCCGCTTATAATAGCAGTTAAAAGTTCTTTCATTTGCGTCGTTGCTTCGGTTCCTAAGTTTTGAATGTTTTGTGTAATCGTATAGCGCTGTGGTTCCCCAAGATGATTAAATTTAGAAATTAAATCATCATAGAGAGGCATAATATGATTAAGTGCAAATTGCTCTGCGAATTTAACGATATCCGGGAACTTTACTGTAACAAGTTGTAGTAAGTATGTTGTGGCCGATATTGCTTCCGTTACAAGATATGTAACGAGTCCGACGATAGCTCCGAATACGAGAATTAAGCTAACGAGTACTGCTAGTGCGCGAGGGAATTGTAGTTTTTGATTAAGGAAATTGACGACGGGATTAATCAAATAAGCAAATGCGAAAGCGATAATAAAAGGATAGATAAGTCCTGACATATATAGTAATGCATAGAACCCGGCTACCGTTGCTACAATGACAAATATGAGTCGCAATATCATATATAGTAAGTTTCGGTTCAAAGATGTATACCTCCCATTCCAATTTGGATTATCCTAATTCGTTCAACTTATAACGAGTGTGCCCCACTGATTAAAGTTTCACTTTATGTTATAGTGGAATGATGGATTTTTCCTGCTTTTTCAGTACATGAGTGACTGTAAAAGCTTGGTGTTGATGCTTCTACTATATGGTAAAAACTTCATTTTCTCTTCTTTTTATTTTACCTGTTTCTTATTAGAAAAGAAAGGAGGGACAATCGTTTTCAAAAATGTATATAGGCTTAAATTTTTGATGATGAAAGTCTCAGTTTAGCATTTTAAAATACATAAAAAATGAAGTGGTTATTGTTGAATATACATCGATATAGCATGTATAACGATAGGTTTAAAGGTATTTTTGTTTGGAAATGAGTTCATTATTTTCAGAAAGGAAGTGTAAACATGATTAGTCAGTCAACGTTATTTTTATTCATACTACTTATTATAGGACTTGTTGCTAAAAACCAATCGCTTACTGTAGCTATTGGTGTGTTATTTTTATTGAAATTTACGTTTCTAGGAGATAAAGTCTTTCCTTATCTACAAACGAAAGGGATTAACCTCGGTGTAACGGTTATTACAATAGCAGTACTCGTACCGATTGCAACGGGGGAAATAGGTTTTAAACAACTTGGAGAAGCGGCGAAATCGTATTATGCATGGATTGCCTTAGCTTCAGGGGTAGCGGTTGCTTTGTTAGCGAAAGGCGGCGTACAATTATTGACGACGGATCCTCATATTACAACTGCGCTCGTTTTCGGGACAATTATAGCGGTTGCTTTATTTAATGGAGTTGCTGTAGGTCCATTAATTGGGGCTGGAATTGCCTATGCAGTTATGAGTATTATACAGATGTTTAAATAAGGAATTTTATAGTAATATAAAATTTTTGAATTCTTTCTGTTCACAAAAGTCAGATAATTGTTTATAATAGGATTAGAAACTTTGAAAAGTTACATAACAGCAGAGACTTTACACCAGATAAAATAAAAACAACATAAAACAATTTTATAATGATATTGTTTTATGTTGTTTTTATCATAAAACTCTTCGGGATTAATTTTCCTCACTAACTTGTTGTTTTGAGCGTGAGGATTCGGGGAGACATTCACGCTCATGCTTTCCATGTAAACAATGGACAATAAGAGGGGAACATCGCAACAAATTTGCATGATCGTGCATTTTGCTTGCCTAAAGAGTGAACGGGCGTTCATAATTCAAAAGGGAAGCAAATAGATATAAGGAGCAAGGTTGGGAGAATTTTCAGGAAAAGGAGAGAATGTCATGACTGTTATTCGAGGTTTAGAAGGGGTAGTAGCAACAACATCATCTGTGAGCTCTATTATTGATGATACATTAACTTATGTTGGGTATAATATTGATGATTTAGCTGAGAATGCTACATTTGAAGAAGTAGTGTACTTATTATGGCATCGCAAGCTTCCTAATGAACAAGAACTAGCGAAATTTAAAGAGATTGTATCGGAATACTATAAAGTTCCAGGTGAGATTTTAACATATTTGAAACAAGTAGATTTAAAAATCGCACATCCGATGTCTGTTTTACGAACTGCAATTTCCATGCTATCATTATACGATGAGAGCGCTGAAATTATGGATGAAAACTCCAATTATTTGAAAGCGGTTAAATTGCAGGCTCAAGTGGGAACTTTAGTTGCTGCTTATGCAAGAATTCGTAAAGGTTTAGATGTTGTTGAGCCTAGAAACGATTTATCATTAGCTGCAAACTTCTTGTACATGTTAAATGATCGCGAGCCAAATGAAGTTGAAATTGAAGCTTTTGACAAGGCGCTTGTACTTCACGCAGATCATGAGTTAAACGCTTCTACATTTACTGCACGCGTTTGTGTAGCTACACTTTCAGATGTATATTCTGGTATTACAGCAGCAATCGGTGCGTTAAAAGGTCCTCTTCACGGCGGGGCAAACGAAAATGTAATGAAGATGCTAACTGAAATTGGCGAAGAAGAAAATGTAGAATCATATATTCATAATGCTCTTCAAAATAAAGTGAAAATCATGGGCTTTGGCCACCGTGTATATGAGCAGGGTGATCCGCGTGCAAAACATTTACGCGAAATGTCTAAGAGATTATGCGTGCTTTTAGGAGAAGACAAATGGTATAATATGTCTATCAAAATTGAAGACATTGTAACAAAAGAAAAAGGTCTTCCACCAAATGTTGATTTCTATTCAGCTTCTGTATACCATTGTTTAGGAATTGACCATGACTTATTTACACCTATTTTTGCAATTAGCCGTATGTCAGGCTGGTTAGCTCATATTCTAGAACAATATGAAAACAACCGTTTAATCCGTCCGCGTGCTGATTATAATGGACCAACACATCAAGTGTACGTTCCAATTGCACAACGATAAGCGAAAAACACTATTTTGATAGTGAAAATACGCTTTCAAAAGTCTGATTTTTTCGGAAAGACGTAATGATTAGAATATTTTAATTTAAATAACGGTTTGAACTGAGGGGTTATTCCCTCAGTTTCATACATATGAAATTTCAAACATGGGGGTTATCACATTGATGACAGGTGAAAAAATTACTGTAACTAATGGTGTTATGAATGTACCAAACAATCCGATTATTCCATTTATCGAAGGAGATGGAATTGGTCCTGATATTTGGGCAGCTGCATCTCGTGTACTAGAAGCAGCAGTTGAAAAAGCTTATGATGGTGAGAAGAAAATTGTTTGGAAAGAAGTGCTTGCAGGGGAAAAAGCATTCAACCAAACAGGCGAGTGGTTACCAGAAGAAACTTTAAATTTAATCCGTGAATATTTAATCGCGATTAAAGGTCCACTTACAACTCCAGTTGGCGGTGGTATTCGTTCTCTAAACGTAGCACTTCGTCAAGAATTAGATTTATATGTATGCCTACGTCCAGTTCGTTATTTTGATGGTGTTCCTTCACCTGTAAAACGTCCGGAAGATACTGATATGGTTATTTTCCGTGAGAATACAGAAGACATTTATGCTGGAATTGAATATGCACAAGGATCTCCGGAAGCAGAAAAAGTCCTTGCTTTCTTAAAAGAAGCAATGGGTGTTAATAAAATCCGCTTCCCAGAAACATCTGGTATTGGTATTAAACCAATCTCAGAAGAAGGGACAAAGCGTCTTGTTCGTGCTGCAATTCAATATGCGATTAACGAAAAACGTTCTTCTGTTACATTAGTTCATAAAGGAAACATTATGAAATTTACAGAAGGTGCTTTCAAAAACTGGGGTTACGAAGTAGCGGAACAAGAATTTGGCGATAAAGTATTTACTTGGGCTGAATATGATCGTATCGTTGAGAAAGATGGTAAAGATGCAGCGAATAAAGCGATGGCAGACGCTGAAGTGGCTGGAAAAATCATCGTAAAAGATTCTATTGCAGACATCTTCTTACAACAAATTTTAACTCGTCCACGTGAGTTCGATGTTGTTGCAACAATGAACTTAAACGGAGACTACATCTCTGATGCACTTGCTGCACAAGTAGGTGGAATTGGTATTGCACCTGGTGCAAACATTAACTATGTGACTGGACATGCTATCTTTGAAGCTACACATGGTACAGCTCCAAAATATGCAGGTTTAGACAAAGTAAACCCATCTTCAGTTCTTCTTTCTGGTGTATTATTATTAGAGCACTTAGGATGGAATGAAGCTGCGAAATTAGTAACTGATTCAGTTGAGAAAACAATTGCTTCAAAAGTAGTAACTTATGATTTCGCACGCTTAATGGAAGGTGCAACAGAAGTGAAATGTTCTGAGTTCGCTAATGAACTTATTAAAAACATGGATGTAGCGATAATCAAAAACGCATAATTAAAGCGGGGGGGTAAATTATGACAATCAAACGCAAGAAAGTTTCAGTCATCGGTGCAGGATTTACAGGAGCAACAACAGCATTCTTATTAGCACAAAAAGAACTTGCAGATGTTGTATTAGTGGACATTCCACAACTGGAAAATCCAACAAAAGGGAAAGCGTTAGATATGTTAGAAGCGAGCCCAGTACAAGGTTTTGATGCTAACATTATTGGAACATCTGATTACGCAGATACTGCTGATTCTGACGTTGTCGTTATTACAGCAGGTATTGCACGTAAGCCTGGTATGAGCCGTGATGACTTAGTAGCAACAAACTCTAAAATTATGAAAAGTATTACGCGCGACATTGCAAAACATTCACCAAATGCGATTATTGTTGTGTTAACAAATCCAGTTGATGCAATGACATATTCTGTATTTAAAGAAGCAGGATTCCCGAAAGAGCGTGTTATCGGTCAATCGGGCGTATTAGATACAGCTCGTTTCCGTACATTTATTGCACAAGAATTAAATCTTTCTGTGAAAGATATTACAGGATTTGTTCTTGGTGGACACGGTGACGATATGGTACCTCTTGTACGTTATTCTTATGCAGGTGGCATTCCGTTAGAAACGTTAATTCCGAAAGAGCGTTTAGAAGCAATCGTAGAACGTACCCGTAAAGGTGGCGGCGAGATTGTAGGCTTATTAGGAAACGGTAGTGCATATTACGCACCAGCTGCTTCTTTAGTTGAAATGACAGAAGCAATCTTAAAAGATCAACGCCGTGTATTACCAGCTATTGCGTACCTTGAAGGTGAATATGGTTATAGCGATCTTTACTTAGGCGTACCAGTAATTCTAGGTGGTAACGGAATTGAAAAAATTATTGAGTTAGAACTTCTTACAGATGAAAGAGAAGCGTTAGATCGCTCTGTAGAATCTGTACGTAATGTAATGAAGGTTCTTGTTTAATAATTAAATATTAAGTAGAAAAAGATTCGGGGCCCCGAATCTTTTTCTACTATTTATTCAAATGTTTTTTTGAAATAATATGAAAACGCTATCATTTGGTGTATCCTATAATGAAACTATAGATTTATACTATACATTGCCCTCATCATAGTAAATTTCGGATAAGGTATCGCTATTAGTAGGATAATAAGGTGAAAAAATCGGAGGGGGTTGTAACATGTTAAAGAAAAAAGTTCAAATTGGTCGTAGAATGGATGAAATTACAGTAGGAGAGAAATTATCTATCACTGAAAAAATTGAGGATAAAGATTTGTTATTGTACTTAGGGTTAACGAATGATGCCAATCCATTATATATTCAGCATGATTACGCATCCCAAACTCCGTATGAAAAGCCGATTGTACCAAGCATTATGCTAACGGGAATGATTACAACGGCAGTTACGAAATATTTACCAGGTCCAGGCAGTCATATTACTAGGAAGGACCTTACGTTCGTGAAGCATGTTCATCATTATGAAACGTTACAAATCCATTTTGAAGTTGTAGCTGTTTCTGAGGAGGAACATACAATTGATATGCTTGTATCTGCTCATGATGAAAAAGGAGAAACGGTTGTAAAGGGTTCTTTAACAGTAACGCCGCCTTTTAAATCAGTTTCTATTATGGAAAAAGCATTAGATAATTTTTAAAACATGAAAATATGAATAGCGCTAGCACACCTTACTATAAGGGGGCTAGCGCTATTTTTAGTTGAAGAATCCTTGTGTGAATCCTTCGGCGAAATCAGAACAACCTGTTTTAATCGTATCCCAGCTTGGGGCGTTGAAAGTAAGAATACATGTTACTACTAAAGATAGAATAGGTAGAACTAATCGCATAATAGACCTCCGTGTTTTAAATATTTGTATATTTAAATTAATGATATAAAGATTGATAATGTAAGTCAATAAAAGGGGTGATTTTTAAGGTGAAGTGGAAAAAAGAAGATGTTATCTTTGAAACGATAAGAGAAGCTGAAGTGTGGGCAGACGGGGGCGCGAATGAAATGTATGGAAGACTATTTGATAGATATGAAACACCGGACTATAAAATAGCGTATGCTCTTTCATTTTTCCTAGCGCAGGAGAGGGGATTTGTGGTTCATACGGAAAAATACTTTGAAAAGGGTAGGTTTATCTACCGAGTTTGGATAGCGGAGAGGGAGAGAGAATGAAGTTTTAATTGCTTTTATTTTCGAAGCATTAGTAGAAACGAGCTCCATGAATAGACAATTATATTGAGAGGGAACTTGTTTTCTAGTATGATGAGAATAACGGGGAAAATACTAGGATGAAGAAGGTTTCAAGTCTATAACTTGGAGGAAAAGAATGAACAATCGTATTTTAGTAGTTGATGATGAGGAATTTATCTTAACTTTAATTGAATTTAATCTACAACAAGCTGGGTTTGAGGTTATAACAGCGATGGATGGAGAAATGGCGCTTCAAAAAGCGACAACAGAACGCCCAGATTTAATTATATTAGATTTAATGCTTCCAAAAATGGATGGTATGGAAGTGTGTAAAGAATTACGATTGCAGCGCGTTATGACGCCGATTTTAATGTTAACAGCAAAAGATGATGAATTTGATAAGGTGCTAGGTCTTGAACTTGGGGCAGATGATTATATGACGAAGCCATTTAGCCCAAGGGAAGTTGTGGCGCGTGTGAAGGCAATTTTGCGCCGCACGAAATTACAACAAGAAGAACAAGTGAAAGAAGCGTCAGATGAAGAGAGCATCACAATTGCTGAACTTAAAATTTTGCCGGAATTTTATGAGGCTTATTTCCAAGGAAGAAAGCTTGAATTAACACCAAAAGAATTTGAACTACTTGTTTATCTTGCGAAAAATAAAAGTCGCGTGTTGACACGTGATCAATTATTAAGTGCTGTATGGAACTATGATTTTGCTGGTGATACACGAATTGTTGACGTTCATATTAGCCATTTGCGCGATAAAATTGAACAAAATACGAAAAAACCGACGTACATTAAAACGATACGTGGTTTAGGATATAAATTAGAGGAGCCAAAAGGGGATGAATAAATTTCGTTCCAGGCTTCTTTTTACATTTGTTTCTCTTATTGTTTTTATTTTAGTTGGACTAGGTTTATTACTGGAAACCGTGTTTGAAAACTACTATATAGATCATGCAAAAGAGAGAATGGTAAAAGAGACAGAGTATGTTGCGGTATTAGCAGAAGAACAGGGTTTTGATGATGTTTTAAAAAATCCATATGTATTTGAAAAGTTAGAAGAAAAAATACAGGCTTCTATTGCATTTGTAGATGAAAAAAAGAAAGTTCAATATAGCGGAGGAGAACAGTCTGCTTTTAGTGAAGGGATAATTAAAGAACTTTCTTCTGAAACAACAAAACAAAGAAACAAAGTCATTACGAAAGAAACAGATCAGAATAATGAATTTTACCATGCGGTATTCGTTCAAGATGCAGCAGGGAAACAAGGGTACATTTTGGTGAAAAGTACAATTGAGCCTTTGAAATCTGTTCATCAAAAAACGTGGGGATTATTAATTATCGGATTTGTTATCGCTTGTCTCGTAGTCGTATTTTTAGGTATGAAAATTACAGGGCAATATATTAGGCCAATTGAATCCGTTACGAAAGTTGCTATCGAATTAGCGAAGGGAAATTATAAAGCACGCGCTTATGAAAGTCATTCGGATGAAACGGGAATGCTGAGTAAAGCAATTAATATTTTAGCCCGTAATTTACAAGAGATGACACTTGAGCAAGAAATGCAACAAGATCGTCTGCATACGTTAATTGAAAATATGGGAAGCGGAATGATTTTAATTGATAGCCGCGGTTATATAAACCTTGTAAACCGTTCTTATAAGGAAACTTTCCACGTAACAGATGAAGAATATTTAGATCGTTTATATTATGAGTCGTTTCATCATACAGAAATTATAGAGCTCGTGGAAGAAATTTTTATGACAGAAGTGAAAGTGCGTAAACAAATGTTATTGCCGCTTGGAATTGAGCGAAAGCATTTTGAAGTATATGGAGCACCGATTATCGGGACGAACCATGAATGGAAAGGGATTGTCCTTGTATTCCATGACATTACTGAGCTAAAGAAATTAGAACAAATGAGAAAAGACTTTTTAGCGAATGTTTCTCATGAACTAAAGACACCGATTACTTCTATTAAAGGTTTTTCAGAAACGCTCTTGGATGGTGCTATGGATAATAAAAAATTCTGCGAACATTTCTTGCACATTATTTTAAAAGAAAGTGAACGCATGCAAGGGTTAATTGAAGATTTATTAGATTTATCAAAGATTGAGCAACAAGGCTTTAAATTGAGTATGGGGACCGTTGATATGAAGGGACTTCTTGAAGACATTCATATGGTGCTTGATAACAAAGCAGGAGAAAAAGAAATTTCTTTACAAGTAAATGCGCTAAAAGGAGTCTCGGTCATTGGAGATCCAAGTCGTTTGAAGCAAATCTTTATTAATTTAATGAATAACGCAATCGTATATACGCCGGCTGGAGGCGTTGTTTCTGTAGAATTAGTAGAAGATAAATATAATGCTTATATAAAAGTATCGGATACGGGAATTGGTATTAGTAAAGATGAAATTCCGCGTATTTTTGAACGCTTTTACCGAGTGGATAAAGCGAGAAGTAGAAATACTGGTGGTACAGGCCTTGGATTATCGATTGTAAAGCATTTAGTTGAGGCGCATCACGGCACGATTACAGTGGATAGTGAAGTTGGGGAAGGGACAACATTTACAGTTGTTTTACCAAAATCAGCAACTGAAAAATAGGATGAAGGATGTTTACAATATATTAACAATGGTTTAATTAAATATTAATAAAGGTCTGTTAATATAATACATGAAAACCCCTTCATCCAAGGAGTAATTTTGGACGAGAATAGTTATGCTATTCTCGTCACTTCCCTTTTATGTTAGTAAACGTTTGTATATATGATAGAAAATAGCCGTTATTTTTCTTCTCTCTATTAGTCATGTTAATATAGAGAGAGGAAAGGAACGGTTTTTTTCTGTGAAAAAAATCATTTCAAATTTGTATGGGGAGGTTTCTGGTTTGGAAAAAAAGGTCGTATTAGTAGATGGTAACAATATCGCGTATCGTGCTTTCTTTGCACTACCGCTTTTAAATAACGACAAAGGTATACATACGAACGCAATTTACGGTTTTACAATGATGTTAATGAGAATATTAGAGGAAGAAAAACCAACGCATATGTTAGTAGCGTTTGATGCGGGTAAAACGACATTCCGTCATAAAACGTATAGTGAGTATAAAGGAGGCCGTCAAAAGACTCCACCTGAATTATCAGAGCAATTCCCGTTTATTCGTGAGATGCTTGATGCATTCAACGTACCACGTTATGAATTAGAAAATTATGAAGCGGATGACATTATGGGGACGTTAGCGAAAGAAGCGAGTGAACAAGGGTTTCATGTAAAAGTTATTTCAGGAGATAAAGACTTACTGCAACTTGTTTCAGATAATACACTCGTATGTATTCCTCGTAAAGGGATTACAGAAGTGGATGAATATACGAAAGAAGCTTTATTTGAGAAATACAGCTTATCACCAAAGCAAATTATCGATATGAAAGGTTTAATGGGAGACCAGTCAGATAATATTCCAGGTGTACCAGGAGTTGGTGAAAAAACTGCGATTAAATTGTTAACACAGTTTGAAACGGTCGAGGCAGTATATGAAAATATAGATCAAGTAAGCGGGAAGAAATTAAAAGAAAAGCTAGAAGCAAATAAAGACCAAGCTCTTATGAGTAAAGATCTTGCAACTATTATTACAGATGCGCCGATTACAGTGCATGTGGATGATATGGAGTATAAAGGGTATGAAGCAAGTGATGTGATTCCAATGTTCGAGAATTTAGGATTTACATCCCTTTTAAATAAATTAGGTGTTACGCCAGAAGAAACGACTCCAGCTGAATTAGATGATATTACATTTGATATTGTGGAAGAAGTTACAGAAGAAATGCTAGTGCAAGATAGTGCGCTTATTGTTGAAGTACAAGAAGATAACTATCATAAAGCGGACATTCAAGGTTTTGGTATTCAAAATGAAAATGGCTGTTACTTTATTCAAACAGAAATTGCTCTTAAGTCAGACGCTTTTAAAGAGTGGCTTGCAGATGGAGAAATGAGAAAGTATACATTTGATGCGAAGCGCGCAATCGTTGCACTTAAATGGAACGGGATAGATATGCAAGGGATTGACTTTGATCTACTAATCGCTGCTTATTTACTTGACCCGGCTGATACGGATAAAGATTTCCGTACTGTAGCAAAAATGAAAGAAACACATGCTGTGAAATCTGATGAAGAAGTTTACGGAAAAGGTGCGAAGCGTGCTGTTCCAGAGCTAGAAGTAGTAGCGGAGCATGTAGCTCGTAAAGTGCATGTATTATATGATGTAAAGCAAACATTCGTTGAAGAGTTACAAAAGAATGAGCAATATGAACTGTTTACAGAGTTAGAATTACCACTTGCGCGTGTATTAGCTGATATGGAAGTAAAAGGTGTAAAAGTTGATACGGAGCGTCTTCGTAATATGGGAGAAGAACTTGCAGGTAGATTAAAGGAAATGGAACAGGAAATTTATAAGCTTGCGGGAACAGAATTTAATATTAATTCACCGAAGCAGCTTGGTGTTATTCTGTTTGAGAACTTAAACTTACCAGTTATTAAAAAGACGAAAACAGGTTATTCTACGTCAGCAGATGTACTAGAAAAGCTTATGGATCGCCATGAAATCATTCCAAACATTTTACATTATCGTCAATTAGGGAAACTAAATTCAACTTATATTGAAGGTTTATTAAAAGTTGTACATGAAGATTCATCTAAAATCCATACTCGTTTCAATCAAGTATTAACGCAAACAGGTCGATTAAGTTCAACGGATCCGAACTTGCAAAATATCCCGATTCGATTAGAAGAAGGAAGAAAGATTCGTCAGGCATTTGTTCCATCAGAAGAAGGATGGATTATGTATGCGGCAGATTATTCACAAATTGAACTTCGCGTATTAGCTCATATTGCAAATGATAAAGGGCTAGTTGAAGCGTTCCAACATGACATGGATATTCATACGAAAACAGCGATGGATGTATTTGGCGTTGAAAAAGATGAAGTAACTTCGAATATGAGACGACAAGCGAAAGCTGTCAATTTCGGAATTGTATATGGTATTAGTGATTATGGTCTTTCACAAAACTTAGGAATTACAAGAAAAGCAGCAGCGGAATTTATTGAAAAGTATTTAGAAAGTTTCCCTGGTGTACAAGAATACATGAGTGACATCGTAAAAGATGCGAAACAAAAAGGGTATGTGGCTACATTATTAAATCGCCGCCGTTATATTCCGGAAATTACGAGTCGTAATTTCAATTTACGTAGCTTTGCTGAGCGTACGGCTATGAATACACCAATTCAAGGGACTGCGGCAGATATTATTAAAAAAGCGATGATTATTATGGCAGACCGTCTAGAAGAAGAAGGATTACAGGCGCGTCTACTTCTGCAAGTACACGATGAATTGATATTTGAAGCGCCAAAAGAAGAAATTGAAAAATTAGAGAAGCTTGTACCAGAAGTAATGGAGCATGCAATTGAACTCGCAGTTCCGTTGAAAGTTGATTATTCTTACGGTCCAACTTGGTACGACGCAAAATAAGGAAGTGATGAAATGCCTGAATTACCAGAGGTTGAAAACGTCAGACGGACACTTGAAAATCTTGTGACAGGAAAAACAATTGAAGATGTCATTGTTACCTATCCCAAAATAGTAAAACGTCCGGATGATGCAGAAATCTTTAAAGAAATGCTAAGAGGCGAGAAGATTGAAAATATAAAGCGAAGAGGAAAGTTTTTGCTTTTATATGTAACGAATTATGTTATTGTTTCACATTTGCGTATGGAAGGTAAGTTTTTACTGCATCAAGAGGACGAGCCAATTGATAAGCATACACACGTCCGTTTCTTATTTACAGATGGAACTGAACTACATTATAAAGATGTGAGAAAGTTTGGTACGATGCATCTCTTTAAGAAAGGTGAAGAATTGAATCAAATGCCTCTTGCTGACTTAGGTCCGGAGCCGTTTGATGCTGAATTGACACCGCAGTATTTACAAGAAAGATTGCAAAAGACCAATCGTAAAATAAAAGTCGTATTATTAGACCAGCGTCTTTTAGTAGGGCTTGGAAATATATATGTAGATGAGGTTTTATTCCGTTCTCAAATTCATCCGGAACGAGAAGCTTCGTCTTTAACAGCAGAAGAAATTGAACGAATTTACGAGGCGACTGTTACAACGTTAGGTGAAGCAGTGAAGCGAGGCGGAAGTACAATTCGAACGTATATGAATTCGCAAGGGCAAATTGGCTCATTCCAAGAACTTCTAAATGTATACGGAAAAAAAGGAGAACCATGTGTGACTTGCGGTACGATATTAGAAAAAACAGTTGTTGGCGGAAGAGGAACGCATTACTGCCCGATTTGTCAGCCGAGAATATAGAAAAGAGATAACATTGGATAGGCATTTGTCATATACATACAGCAGGGCTATGTATAAGGGAGGAGCTTACCGATGTACCTTTATTTATCTCTTATTTTATTAGCTTTTACATTAAGCTTAGATAGCTGTAGTGTAGGGCTAACATATGGTTTAAGAAGCGTAAGAATTCCACTAAGATCAATTATAATTATCGGAATGTGTTCAGCGGCTGTTATGCTTGTTTCAATGGGAATTGGACATATGATCGCGAAAATATTTTCACCTGTTATCGCAACGCGTATCGGTGGGCTTGTTCTTATTGGAATAGGAATTTGGGTATTATATCAATTTTTTCGAAGTGAGAAAAAAGAAGAACCAAAGCAAGAGGAGAAGGTTTGGAAATTAGAAATTGCTTCGCTCGGGCTAGTGATTCAAATTTTACGTAAACCGACTGTTGCAGATTTTGATAAATCAGGCACCATTTCTGCAGGAGAAGCGTTACTTCTTGGTATCGCTCTTTCTATAGATTCGTTCGGTGCTGGAATTGGTGCATCTTTATTAGGGTATGCGCCCGCTATGATGGCGATATTAGTTGCGGTTATGAGTTCTTTGTTTTTATTTATTGGAATGAAACTTGGAACGGTTTTATCAAATATGAAGTGGTTACAAAAATTTACATTCCTGCCTGGGGTATTACTCATTATTATTGGAATTTGGAAAATGTAAGTATGGGCGTGGAACATTAGTTTCGCGCCTTTTATTATGAGGAGGAGAGGACGGTAAGTATTGGTATTTATCTGTCAGTATCGAACAGGAGTTTACAAAAGAGAAGTTAACGGCTGTTTCGTTAGGAATAGATATTGGAATCAAAGAATTAGCATATTGTTCTGATGGTCAGAAAAAGAAAAATATCAACAAAACAAAGGTGGTAAGAAAGGCAGAGAAACGCCTTCGTAGGTTGCAACGTCAAGTTTCTCGTAAATATGAAATGAACAGGGAGGGAAACCGTTTTGTCAAAACGAGCAACATTATAAAAATCGAACAAGAGATACGACAACTACATAGAAGGTTATCGAATATCAGAAAGAATCATCTTCATCAGTCAACGAGCGAAATTGTGAAAACCAAGCCATTTCGTATTGTGATGGAGACGTTGCATATGAAAGGTCTGATGAAGAATAGACACCTAGCTAAAGCGATTGCGAAGCAGTGTTTATATGAGTTCAAAAGACAAATTCAATACAAGTGTGAAAAATATGGTATTGAATTTGTAGAAGCTGATAGATGGTATCCTTCTTCAAAAATGTGTTCCAATTGTGGAAGCATCAACAAAGAACTAAAACTTTCTGACCGTGTATACAAATGCACTTGTGGTCACGAAATGGATAGGGATTTAAATGCGGCTATCAATTTGTCACGGTATGAATTAGCCAGTTAATATCTAAAAAAGTTACGGCTAATATGTAGGATTCGTTGTATCCGAATTTACGCCCTCGGAGTGTTTGATCAAACGAAAGTAGCTTTCTGCAAAATCGGACACGTAGAACAGGGAAATAAACAAAATTTATAGATTTTTATAAGTTTATGGCAACGGATTATGATGACAGTAGTAATTGGATTAACGGGAGGCATTGCAAGCGGAAAAAGTACAGTGTCTCAAATGTTTCGTGAACTGAGTATACCAGTTATTGATGCAGATATTATTGCGCGAGAAGTTGTAGAACGAGGAAAACCAGCATATAACAAAATTGTAGAAGTGTTTGGAACGGAAGTATTACAAGAAGATGGAGAATTGGATCGCCCGAAATTAGGAAGTGTCGTTTTCTATAATGAAGAAAAACGATTGCAGTTAAATAAAATCGTTCATCCTGCAGTTCGTGAGGAAATGAATACACAAAAGGAAAGGTACATAAAGGAAGGTATGCAAGCGGTTGTGTTAGATATACCTCTCTTATTTGAAAGCAAATTAACAAGTCTCGTTGACCGCGTATTAGTTGTAGCGGTTAAGCCACATACGCAATTAGAACGTTTAATGAAACGAAATAATTTTTCAGAAGAAGAAGCAACAGTTCGTATTCAATCTCAAATGCCGTTAGAAGAAAAAGTGAAAAATGCAGATGAAGTGATAAATAATGATGGCACAATTATGGGAACGAAAACACAATTACAGGTGATTTTAAAGAATTGGAACATTATTGACTAAAAAATTGTGAAATTAATGAAAATGCTTAGTGACATATCCCCTTTTTGTGTTATACTATTATTGGGATTGGAGATAAATAGTATAACGCATTCAAGGGGGATAACATATTATGACTCGTGTGGCAATTAATGGATTTGGACGTATTGGGAGAATGGTATTTCGTCAGGCAATAAAAGAAAGCGCATTCGAAATTGTAGCAATCAATGCAAGCTATCCATCTGAAACGTTAGCACATTTAATTAAATATGATACAGTTCACGGCAAGTTTGACGGAACAGTAGAAGCATTTGAAGATCACTTGTTAGTTGATGGGAAAATGATTCGCCTTTTAAACAACCGCGATCCAAAGGAATTGCCTTGGACAGATTTAGGTGTTGAAGTTGTAATTGAAGCAACTGGTAAATTTAATTCAAAAGAAAAAGCAATTCTTCATGTTGAAGCTGGAGCGAAAAAAGTTATTTTAACAGCGCCTGGTAAAAATGAAGATGTAACAATTGTAGTTGGTGTGAACGAAGACCAATTAGATATTGCAAAACATACTGTTATTTCAAATGCATCTTGCACAACAAACTGTTTAGCGCCTGTTGTTAAGGTGTTAGATGAGCAGTTTGGAATTGAAAACGGTTTAATGACAACTGTTCACGCTTATACAAATGACCAAAAAAATATTGATAACCCACATAAAGATTTAAGAAGAGCGCGTGCTTGCGGACAATCAATCATTCCGACAACGACAGGTGCCGCGAAAGCGCTTGCAAAAGTTCTTCCGCACTTAAACGGAAAACTTCATGGTATGGCACTTCGTGTACCAACGCCAAACGTGTCTCTTGTTGACTTAGTAGTAGATGTAAAACGTGATGTGACAGTTGAAGCTATTAATGAAGCATTCAAAACTGTTGCAAACGGTGCGTTAAAAGGCATTGTAGAATTCAGCGAAGAGCCTTTAGTATCTATTGACTTTAATACAAATACACACTCAGCTATTATTGATGGTTTATCTACAATGGTAATGGGTGATCGTAAAGTGAAAGTACTTGCTTGGTATGATAACGAGTGGGGCTACTCTCGTCGTGTTGTAGATCTTGTAACGTTAGTTGTTGACGAATTAGCGAAGCAAAAAAATGTGCAACATATTTAAGTGAATAAGGGAGAGGGCAAGTGAATATTTGCCCTCTTTTTTTATTTTTTTCTGAAAAGGAAAAAAATTATAGGAGTATATTTTTGAAAGTGGACATACCACGAAACGTTGTGATTACTGTATTTGTGAATCATTTATTATTTTTAGGGAAAAGTAAAGAGGAAAATATGACAGAAAATCGAAAAAACTGTTGTTGCAAAATGAAAATAAACAAAGTATACTAACACTCGTAAACTTAAGAGCTGAGGTACGTAGTCACTACTTAAAGGGTTAGGACCTCTCTGGACTAACTTTCCCCCGTGGTAGTGGAGCAAGCCAAATTGCAAATTAGTTTTCAATTCGAACAGTTAGAATAAATTTACAAGGGGGAACTGTAGAATGGATACTATGGATACGATGGGTCGTCACGTAATCGCTGAACTTTGGGATTGTGATTTCGACAAGCTTAATGACATGCCGTATATTGAACAATTATTTGTGGATGCAGCACTGAGAGCTGGTGCTGAAGTGCGTGAGGTTGCTTTCCATAAATTTGCACCACAAGGTGTAAGTGGAGTAGTAATTATTTCGGAATCACATTTAACAATTCATAGCTTTCCGGAGCACGGTTACGCAAGTATTGATGTTTATACTTGTGGGGATCGTATTGATCCAAATGTTGCTGCAGAATATATTGCAGAAGGTTTAAACGCGAAAACGCGTGAGAGCATCGAGCTTCCTCGAGGCACTGGTAGCTTCGAAATTAAGCAGAGAGAAACAAAAGCTCTTTAAAAAAGAACATAATTGATTTAAAATGTAAAGAGGTGTATAATGCACCTCTTTTTTAGTTTATAAAAAAGGAAAAATATAACGTACTCGTTAGTGAGATAAATTGAGCTCTTACGAATAAGTTATCACCCCATCTACCATCTTATTTTTGAAAACGAGATGATAAAAAAATGTGCTTAAACTTAAAGTGGTAAGAGAGTTAGAATGAGTTATATAATATTGTATATATATTGTCAGATGAAGTAAGTAGAGAAAAAATAAAGAGTATAGTGTAAAGGAGTGAATATATTGCGTTGTCCATCCTGTTCGCATAATGGTACAAGAGTGTTAGATTCGCGTCCGGTAGACGAGGGGCGCTCTATTCGAAGAAGGAGAGAGTGTGAAAGTTGTTTAAGTCGCTTTACGACATTTGAAAGAGTAGAAGAGTCACCTCTTATCGTTGTAAAAAAAGAAGGCACACGAGAAGAATTTAATAAAGAAAAGATTTTGCGCGGCTTAATTAAAGCGTGCGAAAAAAGACCAGTATCTTTAAGACAATTAGAAGAAGTAACTCAAAGTGTGGAACGTGAACTTCGTAATTTAGGTATATCAGAAGTGAAAAGTGATATGATTGGTGAAATTGTTATGGAAGAACTGCGTGATATTGATGATGTTGCTTACGTGCGTTTTGCTTCTGTATATCGCCAATTTAAAGATTTAAATGTATTTATTGAAGAATTAAAAGATATACTGCAAAAAGAAAGAGAGTAGAAGTTGTATTTTATTCTCTTTACATACCGTAGTAATGAGATAAGAGAGCTAGAAGCGAAAGCTAATAGCTCTTTTTCGCTAAGTAATTATATAATGAAGATAGAACGAATGAAGTAGAGGATAGATTGGATGAGAGAAAGGAAAAGCAAGAATGGAAAAACAGTCATGGATGGAGCTATTGCCAATTGATCGTTATAAAGTAAGTGCGAAAGGGTTATTGCATAATTACGACCGAAAAGTGTTAACGATGTTGTATCAGCCGTTAATAGGTAGTAGAGCTTTTAGTTTGTACATGACGCTATGGGGAGAGTTAGAGCAAGATCGTGTGTTTGGAAAAGAGAATACACATCATTCCCTTATGGTGACCATGCAGATGCAGCTTCCCGAAATATATGAGGAACGAGTAAAGTTAGAAGCAATTGGGCTTTTGAAGGTATATATTAAGAAAGAAAAAGATATTCGAATGTTTATATACGAATTGCAACCACCTTTATCTCCGAAGCAGTTTTTTGATGATATTGTGTTAAGCATCTTTTTATACAATCGATTGAGTCGGACAAAATATAATCAAGTAAAGCAATATTTCTTAGAAGAAGAATTTGATTTTGCTTCTTATGAAAATGTTACGCGTTCTTTCAATGATGTGTTTGGTTCGTTTAATCCAGGACAGCTTGAGCATGCGCAAGAAGATCTTCGTATTCCAAAAACGACAGCTATGCCAAGTAACGAGAAGGGAGACGCTCCAAAAGTTTGGAATGATTTCTTTGATTTCTCCTTATTTGTAGATGGCTTGTCCGCTCTTGTCCCTAAAAAGGCGATTACAGATCAAGTTCGAGAATGTGTCAGTACACTTGCTTACGTGTACGATGTAGATGTGTTATCGATGCAAAATATCGTTCTTGGTACGGTGACAGAGATGCAGACAATTGATATCGAAAGGCTTAGAAAAGGAGCACGTGATTGGTATCAGTTCGAAAACGGTCAAGCGTTACCTGTATTAAGTGAAAGAGTACAACCTCACGCTGCACGTATGATGGAAGGAAAAGAGCCTTCTACGCAAGAAGAGATGTTAATAAAACAGTTAGAGGAAATCTCACCAAAACAACTATTAAAAGAAATCTCTGGTGGTGCAGAGGCGACAAAGGCTGACTTACAGATCGTTGAAGATGTAATGATCAATCAAAAATTAACGCCAGGTGTTGTGAATGTACTTATTTATTACGTTATGCTACGCTCAGATATGAAGCTTGCGAAAACGTATGTGGAGAAAATTGCTGGGCATTGGGCACGTAAAAAGGTCGGTACAGTAGCTGAAGCAATGGCGTTAGCGAAAGAAGAAAACCGTCAATATCAAGAATGGGCTGAGACGAAGAAAAAAGGCCGTACGTCGAAGAAAACGATAAGAAAAGAAATGGTACCAGATTGGCTGAAAGAAGAGCCGAAAGAACAAGAGAAAGAAATAGTGAAGAAAGATGTAAGTAAGAAAAAAGATGCAAGTACGTTAGATGATGAACGAAAACGACTAGAAGAAGTGTTAAAAAAATATAAGCGTGATTAATAGAAGAGAATGAACGCTCTTTGAGGTGAGAAAATGGAGCATATTCAAAATTCATTTGCAAAGTTAATGGAAAATAAAAATTTTAAAAATAGATATGAAGTATTAAAGGCGGAAGTAATGGCGCATCCGCGTGTGAAAGAATTTATAGACGAACATCAAGGTGAAGTAACAACTTCTATGATTGAGCGCAGCCTTGTGAAGTTATACGAATATATTGGACAAAGTGTAGGTTGTGCGGATTGTCCGGATCTAGGTTCGTGTAAAAACATGCTGCAAGGATATGAGCCAAAGCTCGTTATCCAAGGGAAGATGATTGATATTCAATACGATCGTTGCGTTAGAAAAGTAGCATATGACGAGAGAAAGAAATATGAAAAACTCGTTCAAAGTGTATATATGCCAACTGACATTTTACAGGCAACGATGGAAAACTTAGATCCTTCAGATTTAGATGCGCGTATTGATGCAATTGGTGCAGCTAATGAATTTTTAAGTACATATGAACCTGGTAAAAAAGTACAAGGTTTATATTTGTACGGTAAATTTGGTGTAGGGAAAACGTATTTGTTAGGAGCAATGGCGAATGAACTTGCTCAAAAGAAAATAAGTTCGATGCTCGTATACTTCCCTGAATTTTTACGTGAAATTAAAAGTTCGATTCAAGATAATTCGATTGGGGAAAAGATTGATGCGGTGAAACGCGTACAAGTTTTAATGCTAGATGATATCGGAGCAGAAGCGATGTCAAGTTTTGTGCGTGACGATGTGCTTGGTGCAATTTTGCAATTCCGTATGTTAGAAAACTTACCGACGTTCTTTACGTCTAACTTTGATTTCAAGGAATTGGAACATCATTTAACGTATACACAGCGTGGTGAAGCAGAACAAATGAAAGCAGCACGTATTATGGAACGAATTAAATATTTAGCGAAGCCGATTCCGATTGGCGGGAAAAACCGACGTCATAAGTAAAGAGTAAGCTGAAAAGCTTGCTCTTTTTTTCGTTTTGAACACTTCTCAGAATAGGTGAATTGCAAAACGAAAAACTTCTTATAGAAAATTCATTGTAGCTTGTATCATTTTTTTCTCCCTCCCTTAATATATATAAAATTAGCAAGCCATATTGAGTGGAGTTTCTAACGATAGGAAATGTAATTCTACTAAGAGTGAACTTCACGCGGGACGGACTCTTATAGGATTTGTAACGTATAGATACAATCCTTTAGAGCAGGGATAAAAGGGGGGACAAAAGTGATTGAAATTTGCTTCGAAGAAAAAAATGATGCTATGCATGTATATAGACAACTATTGAAAAGAGCGGAACTGTTATATAAGGAAACGAGTGTGTATTTACAGGAACAAAAAGTGGTGATTCACATACCAGTATGTGAATCGAATTATATTGAAAAGATTTTATTGCCGGTAATGGTATATTTCATTGTGAATGTAAAGCAAAATAAGTGGATTTATACAATCTTAAAAGAGAAGTTTTTTTATGAAGAAGAGGAAGAGTGTCATCAAATATTGCATATGGCACAAGAGATTCTAAAGGGAAGAAGAAAAGGGATTGCTCGTGAATTAACACGTCACACATTTGAATCATATATTAAATCTTCTTTAAATAACTGGCTTTGTGATCCGCTTTCGTTCTCGTTTTCATCATATGTTCGTTTTCGCCTTCGTACATATAGGGAAATGGTAGCTAAGCTTGCTGAATTGTCGATTGATGAGTATAAGTTGGAACAAGAATATCAAATGTTTATTGAGACGCTAAGGCAACAAGTGCGCAGCCGAAAATCACGTTTGTCCTGTGTGCATCTTATTTTTGATGAAAGTTTTATTTTCTATGATGATAAAGGTAGACGTTTAAAACAGGAGAAATTGGTCCAATATATAGACGAGGAATTATTAAAGCAAAAGGATGTATATATTGATACGAAAGTAATTGCACCACTTCTTTCTATTTCGCCGAAAAAAATTTATTTATATACGAAAGAACAAGACCATAATATGATTATTACTTTGCGAAATGTATTTCAAGAACGGATCCAATTACATGGATTACATGAGTTTGAGCGCAATGTGAAAAATTTAAAAAATAAAGGTAACGCCCTTGATTTTCTAAGTTTTTGAGCATATAATTACCTACATAAATGAAATATATTGAAATGTCATGATGAGGACATGAGTAGTTTTCTACGATTTTCAGAGAGGGAAGCCTTAGGGTGTGAGCTTCCTAGTACGGGATTATTACTTACCACCTCTAAACTTTAGCAGTGAACGGTTTTTTCTAGTAATTGCTAACGGACAACACCGTTATGTTGAACTTGAGCAATTAACAATAATGTTAATTGGAACAAGGGTGGAACCACGAATTCAACACTCGTCCCTTTTTACGGGATGAGTGTTTTTTATTTTGAAAAAAAGAGGAGTGACCAGTGATGGCAGATGTAGTTAAAATTACTTTCCCTGATGGAGCTGTGAAGGAGTTTCCGAAAGGCGTAACAACTGAAGAAATCGCAGCTTCTATTAGCCCAGGCTTAAAGAAAAAAGCTGTGGCTGGAAAATTAAACGATGAGATGATCGATCTTGTTACACCAATCGAAGAAGATGGTGCAGTTTCTATTATTACATTAGATTCTGAAGATGGCTTATACATTTTACGCCATTCAACAGCCCACCTATTAGCACAAGCGTTAAAACGTTTATATAAAGATGCTAAGCTTGAGCTCGGCATTGGTCCAGTAATTGAAAATGGCTTCTACTACGATATTGATATGGAAGAAGCAATCACAGTTGAAGACTTCAAGAAAATCGAAAAAGAAATGCAAAAAATTGTGAACGAGAACTTAGAAATCGTTCGTCATGAAGTGCCACGTGCAGAAGCACTTCGTCGCTTTGAAGAAATCGGCGATGAGTTAAAATTAGATTTAATTAATGATCTTCCAGAAGATGCAGTTATTTCAATCTATGAGCAAG
The DNA here is from genome assembly GCF_058952315.1 of Bacillus sp. GW823-FHT06B01. Taxonomy (NCBI): domain Bacteria; kingdom Bacillati; phylum Bacillota; class Bacilli; order Caryophanales; family Bacillaceae; genus Bacillus; species Bacillus sp. GW823-FHT06B01. The sequence goes on from NZ_JBXAHR010000002.1 coordinate 299,864, forward strand.
GCGAATTCTTCGACCTTTGCCGTGGTGTTCACCTTCCATCTACAGGGAAAATTAAAGTATTTAAATTATTAAGCGTTGCAGGTGCTTACTGGCGTGGCGATAGCAATAATAAAATGCTACAACGTATTTACGGTACTGCATTCGTTAAGAAAGCAGAATTAGATGAGCACTTACGTATGCTTGAAGAAGCGAAAGAGCGCGATCACCGTAAATTAGGTAAAGAATTAAAACTATTTACTAATAGCCAAAAAGTAGGACAAGGTTTACCACTTTGGTTACCAAAAGGTGCAACTATCCGCCGCATTATCGAGCGTTACATCGTTGATAAAGAAGCAAGCTTAGGCTATGATCACGTATACACTCCAGTACTAGGAAGCAGAGAGCTTTATGAAACTTCTGGTCACTGGAATCACTACCGTGATGGTATGTTCCCATCAATGGAAATGGATAATGAAGAGTTAGTTCTTCGTCCGATGAACTGCCCTCACCACATGATGGTTTATAAAAATGATATTCACAGCTACCGTGAATTACCAATCCGTATTGCGGAACTTGGAACAATGCACCGCTATGAAATGTCTGGAGCATTATCTGGATTACAACGTGTACGCGGAATGACTTTAAACGATGCGCACATTTTCGTTCGCCCAGATCAAATTAAAGAAGAGTTAAAACGTGTTGTAAACTTAACTCTAGAAGTGTACAAAGATTTTGGTTTAGAGAACTATTCATTCCGTCTATCTTATCGTGACCCAGCTGATACTAAAAAGTACTATGCTGATGATGAGATGTGGGAAAAAGCACAAGGTATGTTAAAAGAAGCTATGGATGAAATGGGTCTTGATTACTATGAAGCTGAAGGTGAAGCGGCATTCTACGGTCCAAAACTTGACGTTCAAGTTCGTACTGCTCTTGGAAAAGACGAAACACTTTCAACTGTACAATTAGACTTCTTACTTCCAGAACGCTTTGAATTATCTTACGTTGGTGAAGACGGTAAACAACATCGTCCAGTTGTAATTCACCGTGGTGTTGTATCAACTATGGAACGTTTCGTAGCCTTCTTAATTGAAGAATACAAAGGTGCATTCCCAACTTGGTTAGCTCCAGTTCAAGCGCAAGTAATTCCAGTTTCTCCGCAAGTACATTTAGACTATGCGAAGAAAGTACAAGATGAATTACGTCGTGCTGGTATCCGTGTTGAATTAGATACTCGTGAAGAGAAAATTGGTTACAAAATCCGTGAAGCACAAATGCAAAAAATTCCGTACATGCTTGTAGTAGGTGACAATGAAGTAACTGAAAACGGCGTAAACGTACGTAAATATGGTGAACAAAAATCAGAAACAATTGCATTAGATGCTTTTGTTGATATGATTAAAGTAGAAGGAAAACGATAAGACAGAGCCGCGGTATACCGCGGCTTTCGTATGTATTATAAAAAAGAAAAACTAGAAAAAATAACCAAACTATACTTATCATAAAAAAGTATTGCAAGTATGTTAGTTGTTTGTTACAATATTTCTTGTTGTTAGTAAAACACATAGCGTCTTCTTGACAGACGTCATGTCCTATGATAAACTCATCAAGGATAATAGAATATTGTTTTGTGGAACAAGTAGAAGCACCCGCTTCTCACCTGATGGACGCATTCGCAGTTTACAGGTAAATGTATTTCTTACTTAAGAATTTACAAGTGTGGGTGTCGTATGCCCGCACTTTTTTTGTCGGGTTCTATGACTACAAAAGATGTTCTGAAAAAACCTTGGAGGTGGCTTACTATTAGCAAGGATATGATGATTAACGAGCAAATTCGTGCACGTGAAGTACGTTTAGTTGGTGCAAATGGCGATCAACTTGGAATCAAGTCTCGTAATGATGCTTTAGACTTAGCTGCAAATCTTAATCTTGATTTAGTATTAGTTGCTCCAAATGCGAAACCGCCAGTATGCCGCATTATGGACTACGGTAAATTCCGCTTTGAGCAACAGAAGAAAGAAAAAGAACAGCGCAAAAATCAAAAAGTAATTAGCATGAAAGAAGTTCGTTTAAGTCCAACAATTGATGAACACGACTTTAACACAAAACTTCGTAATGCTATCAAGTTTTTAGAGAAAGGCGACAAGGTTAAAGCGTCAATTCGCTTTAAAGGACGTGCCATTACTCATAAAGAAATCGGTCAACGTGTTTTAGATCGCTTCTCAGAAGCTTGTGCTGAAGTTAGTACAATTGAATCTAAGCCTAAAATGGAAGGACGTAGTATGTTCTTAGTTTTAGCACCGAAAAACGATAAGTAATAGATAGAGGAGGAAATACCTATGCCTAAACAAAAAACTCATCGCGGCTCTGCAAAGCGTTTCAAAAAGACTGGATCAGGTAAACTGAAACGTTCTCACGCTTACACAAGCCATTTATTCGCTAACAAATCTACAAAAGCTAAACGTAAACTACGTAAAGCTGGTGTAGTAAGCGCTGGTGACTTCAAACGCATTCGTCAAATGCTTGACAACTTAAAATAAGTTCGGCTGATATATAGAACAATTAGGAGGTAATATTATGCCAAGAGTAAAAGGTGGTACAGTTACTCGTCAACGTCGTAAAAAAGTTATAAAATTAGCAAAAGGTTACTACGGTTCTAAGAGTACATTATTCAAGGTTGCTAACCAACAGGTTATGAAATCTCTAATGTATGCATTCCGTGACCGTCGTCAAAAGAAACGTGACTTCCGTAAATTATGGATTACACGTATCAACGCAGCAGCTCGTATGAATGGTCTTTCTTACAGCCGTTTAATGCACGGTCTTAAAAATGCTGGCATCGAAGTTAACCGCAAGATGCTTGCTGACTTAGCTGTTCATGACGAAAAAGCTTTCGCTGAATTAGCAACAGTTGCAAAAAACAACATTAACTAATTAATTAGTTGAAACCTTAGAAGATTTTTCTTCTAAGGTTTTTTATTTGTATGCAAAGAGAAGTATGTCGTTATCGATATGACAAAATCAATATAAAAGCTATAGCGATATAGAAGAATATATATATGAAGCCAGGAGAATTCTCCTGGCTTTTTTCAATTATCCCCCTTTGGAAAGAAGAGTATCTTTCCTACCTGAAACGACACTGCTATAATGGAAAGATGATATGGAACTTTCATCAGATAAAATAAATTTTTTATCAGTGGACAATCCCCGGATAATGATTAACTATCACCAATCGGAGTGAACAATCTAATCGTGATGATTGAAACGTATTTGTAAATTAAGGACAAGCTATTTTGTAAAGAGATAAATGGCTGACTTATTAATAAGAAACGAAAAATAATAATGAACTTTGAGATGAAACAACATTGTTGCGTAAAATGCGATGTTGGAGGAGGACAATAGAATGGACTTACTACAACTATTTAAATTACAAAAAGAATTAGATGACCGTATTGTGAAAGAGCATGATTTACAACCGAAAAAGTTGTTAAAAGAAAAAATGTTAGCTCTTCTTGTAGAAATTGGAGAACTTGCAAATGAAACACGTTGTTTTAAATATTGGAGCAACAAACCAGCATCAGAACGTGAAGTAATATTAGAAGAATACGTAGATGGCTTGCATTTTATTTTATCAATCGGAATTGATTTAGGTATTGATAAAAACTTCCTATTCTATAAATGTGCACAAACGAATAAAACACAAGTAGAAATTTTCTTAGACACATATGCGAAAGTAATTCGTTTTACAGATCAACCATCTATTACGAACTATATTGAATTATTTACAAGCTATCTTCGACTTGGACAAGCGCTAGAGTTTGAGCAAGAAGAGATTGAAAAGGCATATTTAGATAAAAATGAAGTAAATCATCAGCGTCAAACACAAGGATACTGATTTAATTTTTGAATATTTCAATTTCCTTTTGTATAATGAAGTGACTGAAGAAAAAGGAGGGTGTTGGCAATGACAAAATTAGACGCGACATTGACAATGCTAAAAGAATTAACAGATGCACGTGGTATTGCGGGTAACGAGCGTGAACCACGCGAAGTAATGAAGAAATATATTGAGCCGTTTGCGGACGAACTTTCTACTGATAATTTAGGAAGCTTAGTTGCGAAAAAAGTAGGGGAAGAAAACGGCCCGAAAATTATGGTTGCAGGTCATTTAGATGAAGTCGGCTTTATGATCACGCAAATTGATGACAAAGGTTTCCTTCGTTTCCAAACAGTTGGTGGCTGGTGGTCACAAGTTATGCTTGCGCAGCGCGTGACAATTGTAACGCGTAAAGGAGATGTAACAGGTGTAATTGGTTCAAAACCACCACACATCTTACCTCCAGAAGCGCGTAAAAAGCCAGTTGAAATTAAAGACATGTTCATCGATATTGGTGCTTCTAGCCAAGAAGAGGCAATGGAGTGGGGCGTACGACCTGGCGATCAAGTTGTACCTTACTTTGAATTCCAAGTGATGAAAAATGAAAAAATGTTACTTGCAAAAGCATGGGATAACCGAATTGGTTGTGCAATTGCAATTGACGTATTAAAACAATTAAAAGATGAAAAGCATCCAAACGTTGTATATGGCGTAGGGACTGTACAAGAAGAAGTTGGTCTTCGTGGTGCGAAAACATCTGCGAACTATATTAAACCAGATATCGCATTCGCCGTAGATGTTGGTATCGCTGGTGACACACCAGGTGTAACGGCAAAAGAAGCGCAAAGTAAAATGGGTGATGGACCACAGATCATTTTATATGATGCTTCTGTTATTGGACATACAGGTTTACGTGACTTTGTAGTTGATGTTGCTGACGAATTACAAATCCCGTATCAATATGATTCAGTAGCGGGCGGTGGAACGGATGCAGGCGCAATTCACATTTCTGCAAATGGTATTCCGTCTATGGCAATTACGATTGCAACGCGCTACATTCATTCTCATGCGGCAATGTTACATCGTGATGACTATGAAAATGCAGTGAAGTTAATTGTAGAAGTTATTAAACGTCTTGATAAAGAGGCTGTACATAACATTACATTTAATTAATAGAAAAAGCGAAGGAGATTTTCCTTCGCTTTTTTATGTTTTAAAAAGGTCGTTCTAATCCTGCAGCAGTATGAGCACCTAAAATGATTAAACGAGTTAATTGCATGGCCATAAAATGCGGAGTATAAATCATCCCTCTTTTTAACCATGACATAATCATCCCGATATGAGCTCCTGTCACATAACTAATTAAAATATCACGAGGAACCATAAGATCTTTATCATCTGGCTGTGAAATAGACAGGCTTAATGTTAAATGTGTTTGTATTGTTTTCATCATTTTATAAGAGTAGTTTCCAGCGGCTTTATCACCAAGCATAACGTTATAGAAGTTCGCATTTTCTGCAATATGTTCGAACAAAGCCAAAAATGTCGGATGTGGTGAATCAAATGTAAGTTGAAAATCTTCTTTATTTCTATTTTTCGGCTTAATAACTTCTGTTAACTTCTCTAACATTTCTTCAATGCTTTTGTCTAATAGGTCATATTTATCATGGTAATGGCTATAAAACGTAGCGCGATTTACAGGAGCACGTTCTGCAATATGTTGAACAGTTACATCATCAAATCCTTTTTCGCCTACTAAAGCGACAAAAGCATCCTGTATGAGTTGTCTCGTCCGCTTTACACGTGGATCATTTGTATTTTTAATAGACATTTTTACTTCCCCTCGTTTAATTTTCTATACTTAAACAACATATAGGTATTATATTGTTGTTTAAGCGACATTTCCTACTTAAATTGTCGGTTGTAGATTCAAAATAATTATTTATAATTATAAACGATAGTCCTTCAGAAATCAGCACCGCTCGCAGGTAGATAAATTTCAATTTACACCGCAGATGGTGTGATTTTTTTGTTTAAAAGTTAATATAATTAACAATTAAACAATCTAAACAATAAGGACGTAAATAGTTTAGAAAAAAATTATATGCGATATAAGGAGAGGAATGCAATGAATCAGTTTCGAAGAATGGTGATTATCAACATTATCACATTAATTGTACTAGTTGGCGGTGGTATTGGCGGTTATTACTATTACAATCAAGCGGAAAATTATTTAAAAACAGAAAATGCAAAAATTGATGGAAAGGTAATTCCGATTGCATCACCAGTAGCAGGTAAATTAACTGACTGGAAAGCTGAAGTAGGAAAGAATTACAATGAAAATGATAAATTAGGTGCTGTTACTGTAGCGGCAGCAAATGGAGAACAAACAGTAGATGTAACAATTCCACAAAATGCAACAATTGTACAATCAAATGCAACAACAAATGCTTTCGTTGGAGCAGGTAGCCCAATTGCTTATGCATTTGATATGAACAATTTATGGGTAACAGCAAACATTGAAGAAACAGATGTTGACGATGTACAAAAAGGTCAAGATGTAGATGTGTATGTAGATGCATACCCAGATACAACTTTATCAGGAAAAGTAGAGCAAGTTGGATTAACAACAGCGAATACATTCTCTATGTTACCATCAAGCAACGCAACAGCGAACTATACGAAAGTAACACAAGTAGTACCAGTTAAAATTTCTTTAGATCATAGTAAATCAGTAAATATTGTTCCTGGAATGAATGTGTCAGTTCGTATTCATAAGTAAGGGGGAGATGAGATGTCCTCAATTGCAATTGCAGGATATGCACTATTTTGTATAATCGTCTTCTTCCTTGTAAATCGTCTTTTACGAAAGAAAAAAACGAACGTGGGAGAAGAACAAGTCCCAGCCGTAAATAAAATAGAAGTAAGTAAGGTAGAAACAGAAGAGAAAGAAATTGAACGAAAGCAAGAAGCAGAAATTTCTAATGTAGTTGAGTTAGAAACAGGAAAGCAAGAAGAAGTAAAACAAGAAAAAGAAGTGCCGAAAAAACAAATGTCTACGCCTGTAGAAAATGTGAACGTAAAAGCAGTTGTAGCTGTATTAATTCTCGGCATGTTCGTTTCTATTTTAAACCAAACAATTATTAACGTTGCATTGCCTCCGTTAATGAATGAATTTAACGTATCAACTTCAACAGCACAATGGTTAATTACAGGCTTCATGCTTGTAAATGGTATTTTAGTACCGATTAGTGCCTTTTTAGTTTCACGATTTACGTATCGTAAATTATTCGTAGCGGCAATGTTATTCTTCACGGTAGGATCTATCATTTGTGCTATTTCAGGAAACTTTACAATGATGATGACGGGCCGCGTTATTCAGGCGGTGGGTGCAGGTATTTTAATGCCGGTTGGTATGAATATTTTCATGACATTATTCCCGCCTCATAAGCGCGGAGCAGCGATGGGATTACTAGGTGTAGCGATGATTTTAGCACCAGCTATCGGACCAACTGTAACGGGCTGGGTGATTGAAAACTATAGCTGGAACTTAATGTTCTATGCGATGTTTATTATCGGTTTAATTATTACATTCCTATCTTTAAAATTCTTTACACTAGCTCAGCCAGTATCTAAAACGAAGTTAGATGTATTCGGTGTTGTTAGTTCAAGTATTGGACTAGGTAGCTTATTGTACGGATTTAGTGAAGCAGGAAATAATAGTTGGACTAGTGCAGAGGTTGTTATTTCACTTATCATTGGTGTAGTAGGTATTGCGGTATTTATTTGGAGAGAGCTAACAACGGACAATAAAATGCTTGATTTACAAGTGTTTAAATACCCAGTATTTACTTTTACTTTAGTAATTAATGCAATTGTTACGATGGCATTATTCGGAGGTATGTTATTACTTCCGGTATATCTGCAAAACATTCGCGGTTTCACACCGATAGAATCAGGTTTATTACTACTTCCAGGATCATTAATTATGGGGATCATGGGACCTATTGCAGGTAAACTATTTGATAAGTATGGTATTCGTCCGTTAGCAATTGTCGGTTTAGCCATTACAACGTTTGCGACATATGAATTCACAACGTTATCAATGGATACACCGTATAGTGTAATTATGACGGATTATATTATACGTTCGATTGGTATGTCATTCATTATGATGCCAATTATGACAGCAGGTATGAACGCACTGCCGATGAAATTAATTTCTCACGGTACAGCAACGCAAAATACGTCAAGACAAGTAGCTGGTTCAATTGGAACGGCGATATTAATTACACTTATGACGCAACAAACGACTGCTCACGTAGCAGATTACGGCAACATGTTAACAACGTCAAACCCAATTTTAGTTGATAAAGTACACGGCATGGGGCAAAGTTTAGCAGCGATTGCTGGATCAGCGCAAGCAGGAGATGCGATGAGCACGCAACTATTATTTGGACAAATTTCGAAGTTATCTGCAATTAACGGTATTAACGATGCCTTCTTAATTGCGACGATACTTGCAGGGATTGCTTGGGTATTATCGTTCTTCTTACCATCAGGCAATAAACCAAATAGAAAAGCAGGGAATTAATTTCCCTGCTTTTTTGTCTGTTTAAAGAGTTAAATATAAAAAATGATAACCAGTTACGGAGCACAGCCCTGTTATAAATAAAACCATTCCCATAGCACGAATACTGGATATTTGTCTTCCGCTTATAGTAGCTAATAGTCCAGCTAAAGAGAAGAAATACCAATATAAAGTTCCCGAAACTGGAACAATCCCCTCTAAATCTATTCCATAACCTATACAAATGATAGGAACAAAGATAAGCGGTATACTAATCAAACTAGCCATAATAGTAAGTGATTTACGACATTTAATACCAACAATAATTAAAAAAATGCCAATGATGAAGTTGCATAACATCAAGGTAAGAGCGAAAATCATCCAAGTTAATATTCCGAACACTTTTGTATTACCTCCGATTTATGGGTTTCTAAAAAATATTATATATAGTATGAATCACCTACAGTCATGAGTAACCAGAAGGTAACCCTTAATATACCAGCGATAAAAATAATGAATCCCATATTACGTATACTTTTAATTTTGGCTTGGACTCCACTTACCCCTGCTAATAATCCAGTTAAAGAAAACAGTATCCAATATAAAGTAGTTGAAATAGGGAGGATTGCATTGCTATCCACTCCCATGCCCCAAAAAACAAAAGGTAGTGTGACAAAGGAGAAGATAAGTATCCCCATTAAACCAACGAGTAATTTACGGTGTTTAATTCCTTTTACTACTAAAAAAATACCGCCAGCAATTCCGCAGAGTAAGAGAAGTGGCATAAAAGCCATCCAAATAATACTGAACATATATAAACTCCTTGATAATAATTAAGGTATATTTTACTACATGAGGTTTATTTTGGATATTAGTTGAACCAATCGGGCTTTTATGGGCGGTTGATCCCCCACCTAAATTCTTTGCTTTCGCTGCATTTTGATGTGGGGGTCTTACTGCCCATTAAAGCGGGATAAATATGTATAAATTGATAGAAATGAGAAGTAATGATACGAATTAATAAAAAAGGTATCGCGATGATACCTCTTTCTAACTCAAGAATGCCAACATATTATTCATAATATGAAATAACATAGCTGGAATAATGGATTTTGTTTTTTTACATAAAATAGCCATTAATAATCCCATGAAGAAAGTAATTACCATTACGCCAAGTGAGTATGTATGAGCGATACCGAAGAAGAAACTTGTTATGATGGCTGCAATCCAAAATGGAAATCGCTCTGAGAAGAAGCGGAGTATAAAACCACGGAAAATAAGCTCTTCAAAAATTGGTGTAAGTATTGCGAAGCCGAGAAGTAATAATATTTGATACTGCTTAAAAACGTCTAAGTTTAATGCGGAAGATTGCTGCTTTGTTGCGTCTTGGAACATATAATTTAACAAGATGTAATTGAGTAAAATATTTATAGTGAAGAAAAGAAGTAAGTATACGTATGTACGCCATTCTTTAAGTGCTTTAAAGTTAAAAGATTTTAGTAGCAATTTTTTTGCGGGTTCGAATTTAAAAATGAAGAATAACAACACGGCTAGTTGTAATACGATACTTGCAGTATTTACGATAGATTCATACAAGGCAATTTGTTTTTTATCTGTAAGACCTGATGTATAAATTGTTAAGGGCATTGCGAGGAACACAGTAATAAGTCCGGTTCCGAAAAAAGCGAATAGAACGGAGCTAATAAATTGTCCCCATGACATAGAGTATTTCTGTTCATTAGAAAGTTGTGTAGCGGGTTGCATTTATAAAATCACCTCTTTATATTTATATATTTAATTATAAAGTATTTTGTTTTTATATGTAACATTTAAATATTACATATAAAGGTATATTTTCCATGAAATAATAAAAGAGGTATCACCCTATAGTGATGCCTCTTTCTCATTGATAACTATGTTCTGCCTTGTTATTCGATTTTGATTGCTCTATTTGCAATTCACGTTCTACCAATCGGTCTAACTGTTGAATAGCTTTTAATGCTTTTTCATAAGAAATCGTTCTATAATGGTGCGCTCCGCCCGGTTCTTCATCTGCTTCGTCTGCCCATTTAATAATGTTTTGAAGAGATGTTCTTTCAATTTCTTGCTGTACTAAGAAAGAATCTGTATGAAGAAGAATCGCGATAGAAATTTCTTTTGCTAGTTTCGGATGTTCTCCTAATCTAATAAGCAATTTATGAGCTCTTTCTGCTCCTTTAATCGCATGTATATCATTCTTTTTATACAAGTCATAATCCCATTCTCCCTCGCTGTACCATGTGTGATGTCCGATATCATGAAGGAAACCAGCTTTTGTTGCAGCATCGACTGAGGCATGATGCTTTTTCGCTAAGTGAAACGCATGGTAAGCGACAGCAATCGCGTGGACCATTCCAGAACGGTTTACATATTTTTGTGTAATGTGATGTTTAAAAACTTGTTCAAGCGTAATACGTTGCATAAAACATTCACTCCTTTTATCTAATGGTGTCTATAAAGAAAATCGATCGGTTTAAATGTATTTTGAATATTGTACTCCATCTGTGTAGCGTTAGTAAAGTAGAAATGTTTAGGAGAAGAAAAATTTTATAGACATAAAAGGTCACCTTAGTTTTTTTTCTAAGGTGACCTTTTATTGTTTATTTTTTTAATCCTTGCTCCAGTGTTCCTAACATTTCGTGTTTTTCATTTTCATCAGCATTTTTCCAAATGACTTCGAATAAAACGCCAAGACCTGGAAGCATTTTTTCTTCACCGCTTTGAATTGCATCGACAATCGTTTCTTGTAATTGATCTTGTGAATTTCCAGATACATTCGCTAATACAGCACCGCGTAAATTAAAACTCATTATTTTCACCTCTTCTTCAGAATTGAAACTGACGTTAGTTTTTGTTCTTTTTTATGTAAATATGTATGAAAAATAGGCTATAATGATAAGACAAGAAGAGAGGGAAATACATATTATGAAAAACATTGATTCAGTGCAAAATCCGCGTGTGAAGCAGTGGAAAAAGCTGCAGACGAAAAAAGAGCGCGATAAAAAAGGTTTATTTTTTGTAGAAGGATTCCACTTAGTAGAAGAAGCTTTAAAAGCAGGAGTTGTAACAGAACTTATCGTTTCTGATCAGACAGATCTTCCGAAAGATTGGACAGTTAATGATGTGGAAATGTATATCGTACCTGAAGCAATCGTAAAAGTACTCCGTGAAACAGAAACGACGCAAGGGGTATTTGCTGTTTGTGAGAAACACGAGAGTGAAGTAGCTCTTGCAGATGGAAAGTTTCTTTTATTAGATGGTCTTCAAGACCCGGGCAACTTAGGGACAATTATTCGTACAGCTGATGCAGCTGGTATTCATGCTGTTGTGCTTGGAGAAGGATGCGTTGATGCATATAATAGTAAAGTGCTTCGCTCTACACAAGGTTCTATTTTCCATTTACCAGTTGTAAAAGGGAACTTAGAAGAGTGGGTAGACAAGTTAAGAGAAAATAACGTTCCTGTATATGGAACAGCTCTTGAAAATGGAGTTCCGTATGGTGAAGTAACACCAGCTGGTGGTTTTGCATTAATTGTAGGAAATGAAGGAAGCGGCGTAAGCCAAGAAATTCTTGCAAAAACGGATCAAAACTTGTATATTCCGATTTACGGCGGGGCAGAATCATTAAATGTTGCGGTTGCAGCAGGGATTTTAACGTATTATTTACAAAGCCCAGTTGCGAACAAATAAAAAACTTCTTATAATAAGTTGAAGTATATTATATTAAAAGTTAAATAACGAAAAACGTTGATAGAGAAGAGTAACTTACAAAATCGCCATATAGGGAGAGAATGCCTTAGACTGAAAGCATTCTTATGGTAGACGGAAGTGAATTCACCTCTGGAGTTGACGCCAGGACCATATATATGTAAAGGCGTTCCGGTCAGAATTGATCGTTATAACTAATGAGTGGGCAGACCTGGTCTGTCAATTTAGGGTGGTACCGCGAATTTACCTCGTCCCTTTTTGGGAGCGAGGTTTTTTTATTTTTAAAATTAGGAGGGTTCCAAATGGAAGCACGTTTAAAAGAGCTAAAGCAAAAAGCGTTAGAGCTTATTGAAGAAGCGAAAGAGCTAAAGGGCTTAAACGACGTACGCGTAGCGTATTTAGGAAAAAAAGGTCCAATTACAGAAGTATTACGCGGCATGGGAAAATTATCAGCAGAAGAGCGTCCACGTATGGGAGCATTAGTAAATGAAGTACGTGAAGCGATTCAAACGCGTCTAGACGACAAAATTGGTAACTTAGAAAAAGCAGTAATTGAAGCGAAATTAGCTACGGAAACAATTGATGTTACACTACCAGGTCGTCCTGTTGAAACAGGTTGTCACCATCCGTTAACAGCTGTTGTTGAACAAATTGAAGATGTATTCATCGGTATGGGTTATGAAGTAGCTGAAGGAACAGAAGTAGAAAAAGACTACTACAACTTCGAAGCATTAAACTTACCGAAAGATCACCCAGCGCGTGATATGCAAGATACATTCTACATTACAGAAGAAACGTTACTACGTACACATACATCTTCTGTGCAAGCACGTACGATGGAAAATAATAAAGAAAAAGGCCCAATTAAAATTATTTGTCCTGGTAAAGTGTATCGCCGCGATGACGATGATGCGACGCATTCACACCAGTTCATGCAAATTGAAGGTCTTGTAATTGATAAAAACATTCGCATGAGTGACTTAAAAGGTACACTGCAAGTATTCGTGAAAAAGATGTTCGGTGAAGATCGTGAAATCCGTCTTCGTCCAAGTTTCTTCCCATTCACAGAGCCATCTGTAGAGATGGATATTTCTTGTATGATGTGTCACGGCAAAGGTTGCGGCACTTGTAAAGGAACTGGCTGGATCGAAATTTTAGGCGCAGGTATGGTTCATCCGAACGTACTTGAAATGGCTGGTTATGATTCAAAAGAATATCAAGGTTTCGCATTCGGTATGGGCGCAGAGCGTATCGCAATGTTGAAATACGGCGTAGATGACATTCGTCATTTCTATACAAATGATGTACGTTTCTTACAACAATTCAAACGAGCGTAAGGGAAGGAGAGGATAAGTATGTTCGTATCATATCGTTGGTTACAAGAGTATGTAGATATTAAAGATGTAACAGCACAAGAACTAGCAGACAAAATCACGAAAAGTGGTATTGAAGTAGAAGGCGTTGAAGTATTAAATAAAGGTGTAAAAGGTGTTGTAGTAGGTCACGTATTAGAATGTGAAAAACACCCAGAAGCTGATAAGTTAAGCAAATGCTTAATCGATATCGGTGAAGAAGAGCCAGTTCAAATTATTTGTGGAGCTGCTAACATTGCAAAAGGTTTAAAAGTACCAGTTGCAAAAGTTGGTGCTGTACTTCCTGGCAACTTCAAAATTAAAAAGGCAAAACTACGTGGTGAAGCTTCTCACGGTATGGTTTGTGCGCTTCAAGAGCTTGGCATTGATGGAAAGTTAGTTTCAAAAGAATATGCAGACGGTATCTTCATCTTCCCGAGTGACGCTGAAGTTGGTGCAGACGCACTTGAAATTTTAAATTTACATGATGAAGTACTTGAGCTTGGTTTAACACCAAACCGTGCAGATTGCTTAAACATGTTAGGTGTTGCATATGAAGTCGCTGCTATTTATGGCCGTGAAGTAAAACTTCCAGCTATCAGCTTACAAGAAACAGCAGAAAAAACTTCTGATTACATTTCTGTAAGTGTAGAAGCGAAAGAAGAAAACCCATTATATATTGCAAAAATGGTGAAAAACGTAAAGATTGGTCCATCACCAATGTGGATGCAAACGCGCCTTATGGCAGCTGGCATTCGTCCAATTAGCAATGTAGTTGATATTACAAACTACATTTTAATGGAATACGGTCAACCGTTACATGCATTCGATTACGATAAATTAGGTTCAAAAGAAATCGTTGTTCGTCTTGCAAAAGAAGGCGAAAAAATTGAAACGTTAGATGATCAAGAGCGTACGTTACAAAGCCACCACCTTGTAATTACAAACGGAACAAAAGCTTTAGCTGTTGCTGGTGTAATGGGCGGAGCGGATTCTGAAGTTACAAATGAGACAGTAAACGTTTTAATTGAATCTGCATACTTTGCAGGTCAAACAGTGCGCCGTACATCAAAAGACTTAGGTCTTCGCAGTGAATCAAGCGCACGTTTTGAAAAAGGAATCGATCCAACACGTACATTTGAAGCAATTCAACACGCAGCTGCTTTAATGGCGAAATACGCTGGCGGAGAAGCACTTGAAGGTGTAGTAGAAGCTGACAACTTACAAGTACAAGAGCGTACAGTATCTGTTACTGCTGAAAAAGTAAACCGTGTATTAGGTACAAATATTTCTGCAAGTGAAATGGGTACAATGTTCACAAACTTGAAATTCCCATTCACAGAAGTAGAAGGAACATTCCATGTGAATGTACCAGCACGTCGTCCTGATATTACAATTTCAGAAGACTTAGTAGAAGAAGTGGGTCGTCTATACGGTTATGACCACATTCCAGTTACATTACCTTCTGGAACGATGACACGTGGTAAATTAACATCAGCACAAACGAAACGTCGTAAAGTACGTCGCTTCCTAGAGGGTGCTGGTTTATATGAAGCGATCACATATTCATTAACAAGCGCTGATAAAGCGAAGCAATATATGGTCGAGCCAAATGAAAAAGCTCCTGTAAACCTTGCACTTCCAATGAGTGAAGAGCGTAGCCAACTTCGTTTAAGCTTAGTACCGCAATTACTAGAAGCTGTTTCATATAATGTGGCACGTAAAAACGATAGTGTTGCTTTATACGAAGTAGGTTCTGTCTTCTTACCGACAGAAGCAGGAGAACTTCCGAAAGAAGAACAACATCTTGCAGGTGTTATGACAGGACTTGCTCTTCACCATGCATGGCAAGGTGAGAAAAAAGTAGTAGACTTCTTCGTTGTGAAAGGTGTACTAGAAGGATTATTCGACGTACTTGGCGTTGCAAACCAAATCACTTATGCACCAGCAAAACGTGAAGGTATGCACCCAGGTCGTACAGCTGACATCGTATTAGATGGCGAAGTAATTGGTTTCATCGGTCAATTGCACCCAGAAGTAGAAAAACAATTAGATGTGAAAAATACATTCGTATTCGAATTATCTCTTGTAAAAGTATTTGGTGCAGACGCAGAAGAAACTTACTACACAGCAATTCCACGTTTCCCATCTATGACACGTGATATGGCTGTTGTCGTAACGAAAGAAACAAAAGCTGGTGAAATGAAGCAAGTTATTGCTGAAGCTGGCGGAGAACTTCTGAAAGACGTAACGCTATTTGACTTATACGAAGGTGAAAAAATGGAAGAAGGCAAGAAATCACTTGCATTCTCTATGACATACTTCGATGCAGAACGTACGTTAACAGACGAAGAAGTAACAGAAGCACATAACCGTGTATTAACAACGGTAGAAGAGAAGTTTGGTGCGGAGTTACGTAAGTAATGAGAAATTGCCGGATTAAGTCCGGCAATTTTTTTTATGGCACGATTGTCGGAAAATCGATATATTACAAAAATCGCTGATATATTTTTTGGTATCTTGCATCTTTCTCTCGAATGTAGTACATTAATTTTAGTTTAACAAAATGAAAGACGATGATAAGGAAAAGTAGTATATACTATAATCCAAAGCGAGTCAGGGACGGTGAGAGCCTGATGAGGCGGTATATGTGAAGAACACCTTGGAGTTGCTAACCGAAATTGAATCTTGTATTCAAGAGTAGACTTAGACGGGAATCCGGCCTGTTACAAACCGGGAAGTATGTATTACATACGAGTTAAAGTTGGTCTTTATGACAAATTGGGTGGTACCGCGAAGTTTAACCTTTCGTCCCTTTATGGATGAAAGGTTTTTTTGTATTTAAATATATGTGCAAAGGAGAATTTCACTATGGAAAACACATTAGTAAAAAGTCTGTATAGAGATACAGATAAATACGCAGGTCAAACAGTACAAGTATCAGGGTGGATTCGTAACTTACGTGATTCAAAAGCATTTGGTTTCATCGAATTAAACGACGGTAGCTTCTTCAAAAGCGTTCAAATCGTTTTCGATACAGAGTTAGAAAACTTCAAAGAAATTGCAAAACTTCCACTTAGCTCTTCAGTTAAAGTAGAAGGTAAAGTAATTGCAACGCCTGGAGCGAAGCAACCATTTGAAATTAAAGCAGAAAAAATTGATATCGAGGGCTTATCAGATTCTGATTACCCACTTCAAAAGAAACGTCACACGTTTGAATACTTACGTACAATCGCTCACTTACGTCCAAGAACAAATGCATTCTCTGCAACGTTCCGTGTACGTTCTGTCGCAGCATTTGCGATTCACCAGTTCTTCCAAGAGCGTGGATTCGTACATGTTCATACACCAATCATCACTGGTAGTGATACAGAAGGTGCAGGCGAAATGTTCCGCGTAACAACGCAAGATTTAAACAACGTACCAAAAGGTGAAGACGGACAAGTTGATGAATCAAAAGACTTCTTCGGCAAAGAAACAAACTTAACAGTAAGTGGACAGCTGAACGCTGAAGCTTATGCATTAGCATTCCGTGACGTATACACATTCGGACCTACATTCCGTGCAGAAAACTCTAACACAACTCGTCATGCAGCTGAGTTCTGGATGGTTGAGCCGGAGATTGCATTCGCTGAATTAGGCGACGTAATGGATCTTACAGAAGATATGCTGAAATATGCAATGAAATACGTACTAGAGCATGCACCAGAAGAAATGGAATTCTTCAACAGCTTCGTTGATAAAACAGTTCTTGAGCGCATGAACAACGTAATCAACTCTGACTTCGGTCGTATCACATATACAGAAGCAATTAAAGTGCTTCAAGAGTCAGGTGCTGACTTCAAATATCCAGTAGAATGGGGTATTGACTTACAAACAGAGCACGAAAGATACTTATCAGAAGAAATTTTCAAACGCCCTGTATTCGTAACTGACTATCCAAAAGACATTAAAGCGTTCTACATGCGTATGAATGAAGATGGAAAAACAGTAGCTGCTACTGACCTTCTAGTTCCTGGTATCGGCGAATTAATCGGCGGAAGCCAACGTGAAGAAAGAATGGACGTTTTAGTAGACAGAATTAAAGAACTAGGTATGAACGAAGAGGACTACTGGTGGTACTTAGAACTTAGAAAATACGGCGGTACAAAACACGCTGGATTCGGTCTAGGTTTCGAGCGCTTCCTAATGTACATCACTGGCATGGCTAACATCCGTGACGTAATTCCATTCCCAAGAACTCCAGGCTCTTCTGAATTCTAAAATATAAAAAAGCGAGAGGATTTCCTCTCGCTTTTTTGTTTGCATAGTTTATTACCCCGTAGCAAAAAGTAACGCGAAGGGGTGAATGTAAATGAGTAAAAAAGTGAAAAAAGATCATTCAAGATCAAGCCTTGGTTCTCCAGAAGTAGAAGGACAAGGAACGACGACACATGAAACAGGTTCTCATAAAGTATCTTCATCAAATAAGAAGCAGAAAAGAAGTTAACATAAAAAAGGAGAGTCTTGGCGGCTCTCCTTTTTTATATGTATTACACCTTATTATCATTAATTTCTTTTGTGATTTTATCTACATCTTTGTCTAATCGATCTAAATAGAAAAACCACAGTAAACTCATAAGCACGTAATAGATAGCCATTACACCAAGATTATCAGATATATTTTCGAATGTAGATTTAGTAGTGAAAAAAGCTCCCCAAATGGTAGAAATAGTGAGGTAAGAAAGTGGGCCCACGAGGTGTATGAAAACATATAATACCTTTTTAACTTTTACAGCGTTCATATGAAATACCTCCTTTTTCTAATCATAAATTCAACTTCCTCACAGAAGTGCTGTAGTTTTGCTGGATTATGTATTAACAAGCGGGCATCGTGTTTCCCGATAAAGTGAAACTTTAATCAGTGGGGGTTTTCTTCATCCCCCACTGATTATTAGCCCTCACCAATCGGACTTTTATGGACAGTTGATTCCCCACCTAACTTCTTTGCTTGCGCTGAATTTTGAGGTGGGGGTCTTACTGTCCATTAAAGCGGGATAAATCTTCGAATCCGAAAGTTTAATAAGAAAGAACGGCCGTAACGCTCTATTAAATCGTTGAACTCTCGTTGTTCACTTAGTAGCTGAATGTTTTCTCTAATTTCAAACTGTCTTTCGTGTGGATCGCCTAGTAAAATATTTAGAATCATTTGTAGAAGTAGCAATAGGGATCTCCTCCTATGTTAGAATAATCTGTATATTATAATTATAACAAAACTATAAGGATAATAGTAGGATGAAACAAAAAACAGGAGTTTGTAGGAGGACATTAAAAACTGTCGCTTTTTATCTCATAAACAAAATGGAAAGTCAATTTTCTTTTTCGTGTTATAAACATATGAATAAAAGGATTTAATGAATAGAATTTTATAGAAGAATATGTAATGTTTTGTTAAAATTAAAAGTGTTGAACAGGGGTTTTTTTAAGTTGTTGCGCTGTAAATTAAAATATAAAGATGATAAAAGGTGAACGTATTGAATGTTGGGAAAAGAGAGTTTGTTTTAGAGTCTTTTGAAGATATAAAGAGACAAATGGAAGCTGCTTTAGCGAGTGAAGATTTAGAAACCACTTCATATTTATTGATAAGGTCGTTTAGACTTTTATATAAAGTGGAAAACGCTTTATTTCCTTTGAAGGAAGATATGGGTAAGGAAATAAGTAAATGGTATGAAAAACTAGCATGTTTGCACGAAAAAAAAGGTGAAGATGATAAGGCTGAACAATTTTGGCTGTCGGCGTTATCGTTTACACAAGATAATGCAAGTTATTATTTACAATATGGGCATGCTGTTTTGCGAAGAAAGCATTTATATATTCATAAAGAACTAGTGGATAATTTAAAACAGGTGAGCCCTTATAACGTTAAAGAAATAAAACAAGCAATACAACGAGCACGATTTGCTTTTCGAACGGCTTTACAATACGAAAACCTTCAAAAAGAAAGTCAAGAATGTTTGAATGTTATAGCAGAATTAGAAGGTGAGATAGAAAATAATCCTTTGTTTGCTAAACAGCTATTAGAAAATAAAGAAATCATTTCTGTTGAAAAGACGATGGCAGAATTAGATGAATTAATTGGTTTGCAAAGTGTAAAACAAAAGGTGAAAGAAATTTATAATTTAGTTATTTTTAATCAGATGCGTAAAGAGCAAGGAATGAAGACTGATAATTTAAGCCTTCATATGGTATTTACCGGAAATCCTGGTACGGGAAAAACGACAGTGGCCAGGTTGGTCGCAAAAATTTTTAAAGCTTTAGGAGTATTGTCGAAAGGACATCTAGTTGAAACTGATCGTTCGGAACTAGTTGGGGAATTTATCGGACATACCGCCCCTAAGACAATGAAGAAAATTAAAGAGGCGCTAGGTGGCGTTCTATTTGTTGATGAAGCTTATTCTTTAACACGGAGCGGTAGTACAAATGATTTTGGAATGGAGGCAATTGATACGCTTGTGAAGGCGATGGAAGATAATCGTGAAAATTTGATTGTTATTCTTGCCGGATATCCTAATGAAATGAATGAATTTATTGAGTCTAATCCAGGACTTCGCTCAAGGTTTAATATTTATGTCGATTTTCCAGATTACACAGTGGATGAATTATTATTAATACAAGATTTAATGTTTGATAAAAAGGAATATAAAATTACATCAGATGCGAAAGAAAGAGTTCGATATATTTTAAACAAGAAAATAGAACTGAACCCAAAAAGTCATGGAAATGGTAGGTTAATGAGAAATCTTGTAGAGGAAATTATTCTACAAAAAGCTTATTATGCAGTTTCGCAAGGGCAAAAAAAAGAATTGGATAACATTGATGAAGAGATTATTAATAGAGTAGAGAGAACGACTAAAATTCTTGATTAAGGGGTTAAAAGAGTGCGAGAAGAACAAGATGAATATACTTCTTCACACATACTCAAATTCTTTATTGGTCATAGCGCAAACGTATATCAGTTACATATTCAAGGATGTTTTGAAGAGATGAAATTTGTGTTATATACAGATCAGAATTATGAAGATAAGTGGAGCAGTTTTGTAGCCACAACAGAAAGTCGTTTTAAGCAATTGTTCTTTGATTTTTTACTTCATGATATGAAGGGAGAGTTTTATTTGGGTGACACTTATATGGAAATGATAGAAAACGATATTGCAGGTTTAACTTTTTTAGAAGAAACAGCATTTGAAATATATGAACCACAAGATTATTCAGATTTACAACCCGCTGTAGATATACTGCGTGATGAGATTAAAAAAGGGAATCGTGCCTTTTTTAAAATTGCACAAGAATTACAATCAACGATGGAAGAATATGTACAAGAAAAAGGAACAGTTGAAGAAAAAACTAGTTTAGTAGAATTTGAGAAAAAACAAAAAAAGTTAGCTTTACTTGTTATTAACATGTTCGATTTACTGGATAATGTTTATAACATTTCTAAGCAAGTGGAAGGGAATAAATGGGGAGATAGTCTGGAAACAACGCTTAAAAAAGCGTTACTTCTCCTTGAAAAAGAAGAAATTGAAGAAATCTCTGTCCAAGGAGAATTATTTGATGGAACTGTAATGGAAGGTGTTGGAACAGTTCCTTTAAATGAAGTTCCAGAAGGTTATGAAAAATACCAAGTATATACAGTAAATAAAAGAGGTTTCCGCAATGCTGTTACAGGAGAAATCTTAAGGAAAGCGTACGTGGTTACTGTCTATTAATTATATTAGGAGGAATTATTTATGGCTATTGTAGGAATCGATTTGGGGACAACAAATTCTGCTATTGCATATTTGAAGAACGGGAAACCGGAGATTATTGAAAATAAAAAGGGAAACCGCACAACGCCTTCAGTTGTACAAAAAGATTTAAAAGGTGAAATTATTATTGGTGAAGATGCAAAATCGGGAATTAAAAGTTTGCCGGATCGCACAGTTCTTGAAGTGAAGCGTTTAATGGGAACTGATGAAAGTGTTTCGATGGGAGAACAGCAACTACGTCCAGAAGAAGTATCTGCTCTTATATTAAAATATTTAAAAGAAAGTGTAGAAGAAAAACTAGGAGAGGCAGTAACAGAGGCTGTTATTACGGTTCCTGCGTATTTCTCTGATTCACAGAGAAAAGCGACACAAAAGGCTGGGGAGATTGCAGGATTAAAAGTAGAACGTATTATTAATGAGCCGACCGCAGCTGCGATTGCATACGGATTCGAGAATTTAGACCAGAACCAACATATTTTAGTCTATGATTTAGGTGGTGGTACTTTCGATGTTTCTATTATTGAAATTTTTGAAGGAGTCGTAGAAGTAAAGGCTAGTGCTGGTAATAATAAACTTGGTGGTATGGATTTTGATAATGCAATTGTAGATTGGGTAGTGAATGAATATGAAATGATTCATGGTATTCATTTATATCGAGTCGAAGGAAAAACGGAGCAAGAAGTCCGAGCGTTATTAAAAGAAGAGGCTGAGCGTGTTAAAAAATCTTTATCAACTCAAATGTCAGTACGATTTATGGTTCCATTTGTAGGGATTCATAATGGTGCACCTATCACGATTGATATGGAAATATCCCGTGGGCAGTTTGAGCAATTGATTCAAAAACTAGCTGTTTCCACATTACATGAAGTAGATACAGCATTAAAGGAAAGTAATTTATCATTAACGAGTATTGATCATATTTTATTAGTGGGTGGCTCCACACGTATTCCTTATATTCAAAAAATTGTAGAAGAAAAATTACAGCGGCCAATTCGTAAGGATATTAACCCTGATGAAGTTGTAGCGTTAGGCGCTGCTGTACAAGCTGGAATTAAAAGTGGGGCAATTGATTCGGCTGATGGATTAATGGTTCTTGATATTTGTTCGTATACATTAGGAACAGATATCGTGAAAAATGTCGGTGGACAAATTATAGGTGGATATTTTGATCCGATTATTACTAAAGGTGCAAAAGTTCCAGTTACAGAAAAAAAGACATACTATACAATGAATGATTATCAAGATCAAGTTATTATTCACGTGTATCAAGGGGAAAATGAAAAAGTTGTTGAGAATACAAAGCTGAATAAAGATGATATTATTCTGGATGGAATTCCGAAGCGTTTAGCAGGACATGAAGAAATTGAAATCCAGTTTACTTATGACATTAATGGTATTTTACAAGTTGAAGCGACAATTGTAAGTACAGGAAAGAAAATTACAGAAGTCATTAATTCTCAAGTAGGTGTTATGGACGAACGTGAAATGACACAAGCGAAAGTACGCTTGGAAAAAGATTGGGCTGAATCAGAGTATTTTGAAGATGTTAAAAAGACATTGTATCGTGCAGAAAAATTAATGCAAGAAGTAGGAGAAAAAGAAAAACAAAAATTACAAGAAGCTGTATCAAGTTTAAAAGTGGCATTAAGTCGTAACGATCGTATTTCAATTCAGAAATATGACGAAGAGTTGACTGACTTATTAATTGAATTTGTGTAAAAAGATAGAGGAGACGATTATGGAACATATAGCAAATCAATATAATGAGTGTATCCGACTTGTTCAGCAAGGGCGTATTATGCAAGCGAAAGAGCTAATCCTTTCGCTTGCAGCTCTTTTGCCAAGAAATCCACGAATTAATTGGCTGTTAGGGTTACTTGAAGTATATACAGGGTATCCGAAAAAAGGGATTACTTTGTGGAAGGTTCAGAGTAATGTGAGCTCCTTGCAACGACAGACCATAGAGAGAGTAGAAGCGGTGTTGCCTATATATGAGGAGTTATATCATTTGTACAATGAGTCTGTGGTTTTGATGAAACGAAAACAATATGAAGAAGCGAAAAGGTTATTGGGAACAGTTTTGGGGAAGCGAGAAATATATCCACTCCCTGCAAAGGTGTATTATGCATATTTGCTGTGTCTTCTAGCAATGGGGAGTATAGATCTGGCAAAGAAAGAACTTGAGCAGCTTCCTCAATATGTAAAAGGTGAGCAATCGGTTTTAATGTTGCAGAAGAAGTATAAGTTGTTTGAGGTAGCGGATTTTGAAGTGCAAGAGAAGAAAAGTTGGCTTGTACATACAATCTATGCTTCAGTACTTATGCTCTCTTTACTTAGTGGAGGATATTTTATACACCACATGAAAGAGTCGTATCAAGAGGAAGCTGTTGCAAAAAAATTAAATGAAAAAAGGCAAAATCAACAGTATAAGAAAGTCGAACAGTCATTAAAAGAAAAAAATGCGGCCTTAGAGAAACAAATTAAAGAAAATGAAACGCAATCATCGCAAGAAACAGCAATTTTAGAGTCTAGCCTTATGCAAAATGACTCATTAAAGTATAAGGCGTCTTGGGAACTATATAAAGATGGAAGGTCTTTATATAAACAAGGACAATACGAAAAAGCGATAACAGCATTTAATAATGTTAGAAAGCTGTTAAGTGATTCGGATATAGCTGATGACGCACTGTACTTTACCATTCTATCTAAAATAGAAGTGAAAGATTATAAAGGGATAGAAAAACTGTATGATGAATTTTTAAATAATACTAGTTCTAACTTTAAAGAGTCTGACTATATCGATGCTGTTCTTTTATCAAAGGCAAGATATTTTATGGATATAAGTAAAAAAGATGAAGCGATTACTATATTAAAAAAATTAGACTCAGAGTATGGGAATAAATGGACAGGACAAAAGGCAAAGAAATTATTGGGGACGTTGTTAGGAGAGCAATATGAATAACCTTACATATTATGAATTGTTAGAAATAGAACAAAGCGCTTCGCAAGATGAAATAAAAAAGGCTTACTTTCGTAAGATTAGGATGTATTCAAATGAGAAATATCCTGAAGAATTCAAGCAACTAACAAAAGCATATGAAGAATTAATGAATGAAGAACAGCGAGCTGTATACGATAGAAGTATTCAAAATGGTGGAGAATATGATTCTTTATTAAATCAAGCTTTAAATTATAAAAATGGCAGTGAGTATCAAGAAGCTATCACTATTCTGAATGATTTATTAATAAATTATTCGGATTCGCCTGATGTAAGGTACCATTTAGCGGATTGTTATTATGAATTAGGTTGGTTTACTGATGCTAAGACTGCAATTCAAGAATTGATTTTTGATTATCCATCTGTAATAGAATATCATTTTTTACTATTTCTTATTTATAGGGATCAGCAAGAATATTCAAAGGCGATTGCACAAGCAAACAAATTAATCAAATTACAGCCTCAATCCCCTTATCCATATAGGCATTTATCTGATGTATATATAAATATAGAAGAGTATGATAATGCTATTAAAGCATTAGAAAGAAGATTGAGTAATTGCACCCCTGGTTTGGAAGATATGCCCCTCTTGATAGATTTACTCTACTTGACAAATGGACAAGGAAGAGGAGAGTACTGTGTGAGGGTTGGGGAAAGAATTAAAAGAGTTCCTCAAAACGATGAAGAAAAGCAAGCGGTAATTAATATGTTATTAAATCAGACGGATGAAATTGATATAACACATTCTTGTTTGCCAAGAATCGTAAGGATAATTCAGGATATAAATCAAAATGAGAATATGGAAATTAGTAATTATTTACG
This sequence comes from Bacillus sp. GW823-FHT06B01, assembly GCF_058952315.1. NCBI lineage: Bacteria > Bacillati > Bacillota > Bacilli > Caryophanales > Bacillaceae > Bacillus > Bacillus sp. GW823-FHT06B01. The sequence continues at coordinate 324,993 of NZ_JBXAHR010000002.1, forward strand.
AGATCTAGAGCATCAAATGGAAAGTAATAATTATAGTGAAATGGATAATAGGGATTATAGTTCACAATCAAACTATAATAATGAGGTAGCTACAAATGTAGCTCCTGAAAATAACACAAACTACAATGTAAGTTATGCGAGCAGAGGTAATATTGTTGTGGCAATTATTGTAGGGATTATTTTTTCATTTATTGGGACACCAGTTGTAGGGATTATTGCTGGATTCATTTATTATTTCTTTGCTGAGGCAATATGGAATATGATAGGTTGCTTAGTTGCTATTATTATTGTAATTGTTATTGCAGGAGCCATATTCTCCTAGATAAATGCCCGACTTGTAATGCGGATACCGAAAAAATATCAAACATAAAAGGCGAAAAGAATCTAATTCTTTTCGCCTTGTTTAGTTCATGAAAATCATGTCGATACTAAAATGTAGTTATTTTTTCAATAAGCGAAACGCCTTCTCTGTATTAGCAAAATGCAGTTTCACAAACTCAGGTAATCGTTCTTTACCAAGCTTTTGAATTAATTTAGCGGCAGCGATATCAACTTGTTTACCAGCACCCTTTGGAAGGGGCATACCAGCTTTTTTACTTAGTTCGTCAAATTGTTTCACGAATGAGTAACGAGCTAAAATGGAGGCAGCGGCTACTGCTAAATGGACACTTTCGCCTTTCGTCGCGAAGTAAACATTTTCACGTTGTACCAGCTTTTGTTTTGCTAAATATTTGTAGTATGTATCAGGTTGTGTGAATTGGTCGATTAAGACGCCTTCAGGTTTTGTAGGTGCCATTTTAGCTAATAAGTTTGTAATAGCCTTATTGTGTAGTAAAGCTTTTAACTTACCTTGGTTGTTTCCTTTATCAAATAGCTCGTTATATTTTTCGTTATGAAGGACAAGAGAGCTATAAGGAACAACGTGTAGAAGTTGTTTTGCAATGGCGGTAATTTGATCGTCATTTAAGTTTTTAGAGTCTTTTACACCAAGTTCTTTTAGTAGTGGAATTTGCTTCGCATCCACATATACAGCAACTACTGTCATCGGTCCGAAGAAATCACCAGTACCCACTTCATCTGACCCTACGATCGACATTGTACCGATGGAAGCAGGGGGTGCATAACGGTGTGAATCGACAGATTTTTTTACAGCTATTTTCGGTGTTTGAGAGACAGTTTGCCAACGAGAAGCTTCTGCTTCAGCACGTCCACCTTGGAACATTACTTTTCCAGATTTATACGCTGTAATTGTGCAAGATGGCACCTTTGCCATGAAGATTCCGCCTTGTGGAATCTTCGGGCTAAGCGATTGTTTATATTGTTGTTTCATGTCTTCAATTACTGTAGAATTTGTTTGAATTACGATAGAATTTGACATAGTGGTCGCCCCTTTTTTTATATTGTTATTTTTATCATATCGGATTGTTCTTTCTGTTTCCATAATATGATGGTTCATGGTATGATAAACTTTAGGATTCTGTACGTGATTGGAGGCCGGTGAGTTGTCACAACAAAAGGGAAAGAAAAGTCGAATTAATGTAGAAATCTATGGTCAACAATATTCAGTTGTTGGCGATGAAAGTACAAGTCATATCCGCATGGTAGCAGCGATTGTGGATGATAAAATGCGCGAACTCAATGCCAAGAATCCTTCGCTTGACACGAGTAGACTAGCGGTATTGACGGCGGTAAACGTCATACACGATTACATAAAATTAAAAGAAGAACATGAGAAATTGAAAGAAAGTATGACAAAAAAAGGAATGGAATAACATGATTGATATTATTATCATTTTACTGCTTGTTATGGGATTTTTCCTCGGCTTACGCAGAGGGTTTATTCTGCAACTTGTAAAGTTAACAAGCTTTATTATCGCATACCTTGTTGCATACTGGTACTGTAAAGATTTAGCGCCAGCACTTGCGAAATTTATTCCGTATCCATTTGATAAAAACGTGTCTGTTCCAGAATGGATTGATGCAAATAATATTGAGACAGTATTTTATCAAGCGCTTGCGTTTATCATATTGTTTATTATTACAAAAATTGCACTTTCATTACTTGGTAATTTGTTAAATATGTTTGCAGAAATACCGGTTTTAAAGCAAGTCAATGCGTTCGCGGGGGCAATCCTCGGATTTTTAGAAGTATATATTATTTTGTTTGTGTTAATTATCATTGGAAACATTCTTCCGATTGAACAACTACAAACACCATTACAAAAATCATCAATTAGCAAAATAATTGTAGACGATACACCGATTCTCTCTGAAAAGGTGAAGGAACTATGGCAGACAGGTAGCAGAGTATAACTTCTCTTTTTTCGGAAAGAGGAGTTTTTTTCTATGAAAGAAAGGCGGGGTAATGATGAAAGTAAATAAAAAACAAGTTATTAAATTATTAGAGACAATCGGCCTGTTTATGGAACTAAAGGGCGCGAATCCATTTAAAATATCTGCATTTTGTAAAGCGGCAGCAGCACTAGAAAGTGATGATCGTAGTCTTTCTGAGATTGAAGATTTCACGAAGATTCCGGGCATTGGAAAAGGAACAGCAGCAGTTATTCAAGAATATATAGAATCGGGAACATCTGAAGTATTACAAGAGCTTGAACAAGAAGTGCCAAGTAGCTTATTGCCGTTATTAAAATTGCCAGGCCTTGGTGGTAAAAAGGTAGCTAAGTTATATAAAGAACTTGGTGTTGTTAATATGGAATCGCTAAAAGCGGTTTGTGAGGAAAATAAAGTACAAGCTTTAGCAGGTTTCGGTAAGAAGACAGAAGAGAAAATATTAGAAGCAATCGATCAAGTAGGCTCTCGTCCAGAGCGTTTACCAATCGCAATGGTATTACCTATTGCCGGGGAAATAGAGGAGAAATTGTCGAATATTGCTGAAGTAATTCGTTTCTCTCGCGCTGGTAGTTTGCGCCGAGTTCGTGAAACAGTGAAAGATTTAGACTTTATCATTGCAACGTCAGAACCAGCTACAGTACGTGAGCATTTACTGCAATTCGATAATATGATTGAAGTAATCGCAAGTGGAGATACGAAAGTTTCTGTTCGTCTTCAATATGAATATGATATTTCAATCGATTTCCGTTTAGTAAAACCTGAAGAATTTATTACAACTCTTCATCATTTCACAGGATCAAAAGACCATAACGTAAAAATGCGCCAAATCGCGAAAGATAGAGGCGAGAAAATTAGTGAGTACGGTGTAGAAAGCTTAGAAACAGGTGAAGTGAGAACATTTGAAACAGAAGAGGAGTTCTTCGCTCATTTCGGTCTTCCATTTATCCCACCAGAAGTGCGTGAAGATGGAAAAGAAATTGAATTAATTAAAGAGTATCCGAACTTAATTCAGTTCTCTGACATACAAGGTGATTTACATATGCATACAACATGGAGTGATGGTGCTTTTTCCATTGAAGAGATGGTACAAGCGTGCCGTGCTCGTGGATATAAGTTTATGGCGATTACTGATCACTCACAATACTTGAAAGTAGCGAACGGTTTAACGAAAGAGCGCCTTCGTGAACAAGCGAAAGAAATTGAACGTATGAACGAAAAGTATCCAGACATTACAATTTTACGCGGAATTGAAATGGACATTTTACCAGATGCAACACTTGATTTTGATGATGAAGTATTAGCAGAATTAGATTATGTCATTGGAGCGATTCACTCTAGCTTCTCACAAGACCGTGAAACGATTATGAAACGTCTTCGTGCTGCGCTGGAGAATAAGCATGTCACAATGATTGCCCATCCGACAGGACGCCTTCTTGGGCGTCGTGAGGGTTACGATGTAGATACAGATTTATTAATTGAACTCGCAAAAGAGACAAATACAGTTTTAGAATTAAATGCGAATCCAAATCGTCTAGATTTAAGCGCGAAATTATTAAAACAAGCACAGGATGCTGGTGTAAAAGTAGCGATTAATACGGATGCTCATACGCTTGAAATGTTAGAAGATATGGAAACAGGTGTAGCCGCAGCACGTAAAGGTTGGATTCAAAAAGATAACGTGATTAACACGTGGAATATCGAACGTTTATTAGACTATATTAAACGTAATAAGTAACACAAGGGGGACCTGCAACATGTTAGAAAGAACGTTGCGTGTATTAGAATACAATAAAGTAAAAGAACAATTACTTGAACATACAGCCTCTTCACTTGGCCGTGACAAAGTGAAGCATTTAGTGCCAAGCACTGATTTTGAAGAAATTGTAGAAATGCAAGATACAACAGATGAAGCAGCGAAAGTCATTCGTTTAAAAGGTAGTGCACCATTAGGTGGTATTACGGATATTCGCTCAAATGTGAAGCGTGCAAAGATTGGAAGTATGTTAAGCCCGAATGAACTACTTGATATTGCCAATACGATGTATGGTAGTCGCAATATGAAACGTTTCATTGAAGATATGGTTGATAATGGTGTCGAGCTTCCAATTTTAGAAACTCATGTCGCTCAAATTGTATCTTTATATGATTTAGAAAAGAAAATTACAAATTGTATCGGTGATGGCGGTGAAGTAGTCGATAGCGCAAGTGATAAACTGCGTGGTATTCGTACTCAAATTCGTACTGCGGAAAGTCGTATTCGTGAAAAGTTAGAAAATATGACGCGTTCTTCCAACGCGCAAAAGATGCTGTCTGACGCGATTGTAACGATTCGTAACGAACGTTACGTAATCCCAGTAAAACAAGAATACCGCGGTGTATATGGCGGTATTGTCCACGATCAATCAGCTTCTGGGCAAACGTTATTTATTGAACCACAAGTCATTGTAGAGTTAAATAACGCGCTTCAAGAAGCACGAGTGAAAGAAAAACAAGAAATCGAACGCATTTTATTGATGTTAACAGAAGAAGTGGCAGTAGAAGCAGATATCGTTTTATCTAACGTAGAAGTAGTTGCGAATCTTGACTTTATTTTTGCGAAAGCTTTTTATGGGAAGCGTATAAAAGCAACGAAACCAATCGTAAATAACGAGCGTTATATGGATTTAAGACAAGCACGTCATCCGCTTATTGATCCAGAAATTATCGTGCCAAATAACATTATGTTAGGTAAAGAGTTCACGACAATTGTTATTACAGGGCCGAATACAGGTGGTAAAACAGTTACGCTGAAAACAGTTGGTATTTGTGTATTAATGGCGCAATCTGGCCTTCACATTCCAGTAATGGATGAGTCAGAGATTTGTGTATTTAAAAATATCTTTGCCGATATCGGTGATGAGCAATCGATTGAACAAAGTTTAAGTACGTTCTCCTCACATATGGTGAATATTGTTGATATTTTAGAAAAAGCTGATTTTGAAAGCTTAGTTTTATTTGATGAATTAGGTGCTGGAACAGACCCGCAAGAAGGGGCTGCATTAGCAATTTCAATTTTAGATGAAGTATGTAATCGTGGTGCTCGCGTTGTTGCTACGACGCATTACCCAGAATTAAAAGCATACGGATATAACCGTGAGAAAGTTATTAATGCGAGCGTTGAGTTCGACGTGAACACATTAAGCCCAACGTATAAATTATTAATCGGTGTACCAGGACGTAGTAATGCCTTTGAAATTTCGAAGCGCCTTGGACTATCTGATCGCGTGATTGATCAAGCTCGTAACCACATTAGTACAGATACAAACAAAATTGAAAATATGATTGCGAAGTTAGAAGAAAGTCAAAAGAATGCAGAGCGTGACTGGAACGAAGCAGAAGCACTTCGCAAGCAATCTGAAAAACTACATCGCGAATTACAGCGTCAAATTATTGAATTTAATGATGAGCGCGATGAAAAATTATTAAAAGCGCAAAAAGAAGGGGAAGAAAAAGTCGAAGCTGCAAAGAAAGAAGCAGAAGGCATTATTCAAGAACTTCGTCAATTGCGTAAAGCACAGCTTATAAACGTGAAAGACCATGAGCTTATTGAAGCGAAGAGCCGTCTAGAAGGTGCGGCGCCAGAGCTTGTGAAGAAACAAAAAGTAAACGTGAAAAACACAGCGCCAAAACAACAATTACGCGCAGGTGATGAAGTAAAAGTGTTAACGTTTGGTCAAAAAGGTCAATTGCTTGAAAAAGTAAGTGATACAGAGTGGAGCGTACAAATTGGTATTCTGAAGATGAAAGTGAAAGAATCCAATATGGAATACATTAATACCCCGAAGCAAACTGAGAAAAAAGCAGTCGCAAGTGTGAAGGGTAGAGATTATCACGTTTCGTTAGAGCTCGACCTTCGCGGTGAACGTTATGAAGATGCAATGATGCGCGTTGAAAAATATTTAGACGATGCACAGCTTGCAAGCTATCCTCGCGTATCAATTATTCACGGTAAAGGAACAGGAGCGCTTCGCCAAGGTGTACAAGATTACTTGAAGAAGCACCGCGGCGTGAAGAATTACCGTTACGGTGACATGGGCGAGGGAGGCCTAGGCGTAACAGTTGTCGAATTAAAATAGAAAACAACGAAACAAAGGGGAAACCATTATATGTTTATGGACAAACTTGCAAAAGTATTGTTAGCTTGTTGTGGAATATTTTTGGTGATTGGGGTTATTTATTTAGTTGTTTTTGCGAAGTAAAAGAGCGTCAATCGTGGCAGAGTGATATTGCCATAGATTGACGCTTTTAATATATAGGAAAAGGAATAAGCTATGAAAATCAACCAATACATAAGCGAAGCAAAATCCTGTTCAAGACGTGAAACAGACCGTCTCATTAAAGCAGGACGCGTGGCTATTAACGGCGAAATATGTACGCACGGTGCACTCGTGAGCGATGGTGATGTGGTAACGATTGATGGACAGGTTATTGCAAAGGAAGAGAAAGAAAAGGTGTATATTGCCTTTCATAAACCAATCGGAATTACTTGTACAGCAGCCGATCATATTGAAGATAATATTATTGATTATATTAATTATCCAGAACGAATTTTTCCTGTGGGACGATTAGATAAAGCATCGGAAGGACTTATTTTATTAACGAATGATGGCGCCATTGCCCATCAAATTTTACACGGAGATCATGAACATGAGAAAGAATATATTGTTACAGTTGATAAGCCGTTTACAGGTTGGTTTATTGATAAGATGGCCAGCGGTGTAAAGATTAAAGATGGAATGACGAAGCCTTGTAAAGTGACGAGAGTGGATCAATCTACATTTCGCATCGTTTTAACGCAAGGAATGAACAGACAAATTCGTAGAATGAGCCGTGCTTTCGGATTTACTGTAACAAAGCTAAAGCGGGTTCGTATTCTGAATATAGAGCTAGACGATCTTGAAGTGGGAAAATGGCGGAGCGTTACATCTGAGGAATTAGACATTTTAATAAATCAGTTATAGGGAGGAAAAATTTTCTCCCTATATTTTTTTGTCAGAAAAAATAAAACTATTGATTTTTTAAAAAATAGCCCATATAATAAAAAACAACAAGTTTCGACAAGATATTTTATAAAAGTAATGATGAGGACATGAGTTGTTTTTGACGATTCTCAGAGAGGGAAGCCTAGGCTGCGAGCTTCCTAATACGGAAAGACAAACTTACCACCTCTAAACTTCAAGAGTGAACTGCATGATGCATTGTAATTCTTGGCGGATAAAACCGTTATCAATTTACACGAGCTATAAAATGAGCTTATTTTGTTATAAATTCATTTTATTAGAATAAGGGTGGAACCACGATTTCAACACTCGTCCCTTTGTTAGGGACGGGTGTTTTTTGCGTTCTTTTACGGGGAAGTATGCTTGAAAGAGGATATGTGACGGTCTTTAATTCAGAATATTTTGTTAATCTAAAAATATGTAGGAGGTTAGTAGAAATGAAATCATCTTTAAAGTTTTCTGAGATGTTTGCAATAAGTTTAATGTTGTTTGCACTATTTTTCGGTGCAGGTAATATGATTTTCCCGCCGGCTTTAGGGCAAGGTGCTGGAACAGACGTATGGATCGCGTTATTTGGCTTTATCGTAACAGGTGTTGGATTACCTTTATTAGGGGTAATTGTTATAGCTCTAAAGGGAGATATTAATGAGCTAGCGGGACGTGTACACCCTGTATTCGCACTTGTTTTTATCACTGCAATTTATTTATGTTTAGGCGTATTCGTAAGTGTTCCGCGTACAGGAACAGTTGCTTATGAAATGAGTGTTGCACCATTTTTACCAAGTGAGATAGCAGGTCAATCTTATCCACTTGTTATCTTTACATTCATTTTCTTTGCAGTAACTTTCTATTTAGCTTTAAACCCATCGAAATTAGTGGGCCGCATCGGTAAAGTATTAACTCCGATTTTGTTAGCTGTTATAGCAATTATCGTAGGTAAAGCAATTATTACACCAATTGGAGAATTTGGTGCACCGACAGAAGCGTATAATGCTCCGCTCTTTAAAGGTTTTATTGATGGATATTTAACTTTAGATGGACTTGCAGCACTTGTTTTCGGAAATGTTGTTATTAATGCTTTAAAAGCAAAAGGCGTTACAAATAAGAACAGCATTGCAAAAGTAACAATCTTTGCAGGATTTATTGCAGCGCTCGGTTTACTACTTGTTTATTTAGCACTTGCTTATCTGGGAGCTTCTAGTGTGTCTCTTGGAATGGGAGCAAACGGAGGAATTATTTTAACAAACGTTGTAAATCATTTATTTGGTAGTTACGGAACTTTATTATTAGGGATCGCAATTACAGCGGCATGTTTAACAACTTCTGTAGGTATTGTTGCAGCTTGTGGGGAATATTTTTCTTCCTTATTACCAAAGCTTTCTTATCAAAAGGTCGTTTTCATCTTCTGTGTATTAGCATTTATGGTAGCAAACCTTGGGTTAACTCAGTTAAACGCATTAGCATTACCGATTTTAATTGCAATTTACCCAATTGGTATCGTACTGATTGTATTATCACTTGTTGAAAACTATATTCGTCTTCCATTAGCTATGTATGTAGGCGGTATTGTAGGAGCATTTGCAATTAGCTTCTTTGATGGATTGCATAATGCAAATCTTCAAGTAGCGGCCCTTGCTCCTATCTTAGATAAAATTCCACTATATAGTGTAGGGATTGGTTGGCTAGTTCCGGGTATCATTGGAATTGCAATTGGATATGTAGTTTCTTTATTTCAAAAGCAAGAAGTTGCTGTAGAAAAATAGTGAAAAGAGGCTTTCTATGAAAGAAAGTCTCTTTTTTTGTAGAAAAAATTGCATATAGGGAAATTTAGATATTTAAAATTTTATACGTAATATAGTTGACAAAAAAATTAGCATTAGGCTAAGATTGACTTAGTTGTGGAAATATTGGAAGGAAAGTGAGGAGTGAAAGGTATAAGGTTTTCTATAACGATATCATTTTGTAGATAGAGGTGATAGAGTAGGAGAATGGTTAGTTTTATTTTTTTTGACCTTCATTGAGAATGATAATCATCAAAAGGAATAGGGACTTATGTTAAAATGTAAATCGCTCTTTATAAGGAATAGGGAGGGATATTATTTTTAACACGAAGTGAGAATGATAATCAATAATATCTACATTACATAAATAAATTACAATTAAATAATGATAGAGGATTATTATTTTTTTCTTATAAATTGAGAATAATTATCATTTTCAAAAAGTATGGATGAAAGATAAACAAGGAGGAAGTAAGCCAAATGAGAAAGATTTCTGTATTACCCGCTTTTATTATGACATTCGTATGTATGCTAGCTTTTTTCGTAGTGCCATTTGGACAAGCTTCGGCAAATGTCGCTGACGGTACTTACGATATTAACTATGTCATACAAAAAGCAGAAAATGATTCAGCTTCAATGGCAAATGATTATTTTGAAAAACCAGCTAAGTTAATTGTGAAAAATGGTGAGATGAGAGTACAAATTCCGATGAATCATAGTGCTTGGATTACAGAATTTAAAGCACCAGAGAACGGGAACTTTGTTGATGCAAAAGTTGTTAGTAAAGATGAATCTGCAGATAAAAGAACTGTAGAGTTTAAAATAGACGATTTATCTAAGCCAGCAGCTGCAAAAATTCATGTTGTTGTACCTAACGTAAATTATGACCATAACTACACAATTCGCTTTGCGTTTGATGCAAATGTAAAAGCGGTAGGTGGAGAAAATAAAGCAACTGCTACAACAAAGAATACTGATCAGACAAAAACAGATACAAAAGTAAAAGAAGAAGTGAAGAAAGAAGAGAATAAAGAAACAAATAAAGAGGCAAGCAAAGGAACAAATGAAAGTGGTAAAGCTGAAAAAACAGATAACCCAAAAACAGGCGATGAAGCACGCATCGGATTATTTGCAGTGTTAATTCTTATTTCAGGTGTTTTCTTAATTCGTAAAGTGAAGTTAAGTAAATAAATCTTTTGAAGGGTGATGAATATATGTTTAAACAATTTAAAATGATTATTGCCGTATTTGCTGTTTTATTTACGTTTATAGCAACACTAGGTTTACAAGATACAAAGGCTGCTACAAAATTGGCTGATGGAAAATATAATATTGCTTTTACTGTATGGAAAGGCGATAAAGATGAATCATCTAGAATGAATAGTTATTTTGAAAGTCCGGCAACATTAACAGTTAAAGATGGAAAACAATATGTTTCATTCAAAGTGAAAGATAGTACTTCTATTAAAAGTTTACAAGTAGAAAAAAATGGTCAATTCGTAGAAGCTACTGTGTTAAGTGAAAATACAAAAGAGAATACTAGAGTTGTAGAATTTGAAGTTGCTGACTTGTCAAAAAAACTAAATGGCAAGGTGAAAATTAATATCCCAATTATTAATTATAATGCTTCATATGATATTCGTTTTGTATTTGATGGGAACAGTATTAAATAATTAAAAAATTTTCAAAAGGGAGAGTCGTTCCATTGAACAGGTATGTAAAAATTATTGTTGCTATGTTTTTAATGGTATTTACATTCGTATCAACATTACAACCACTTGCAGTTCAAGCAGCAAGCCAACTAGCTGACGGTGAATATTCAATCGGTTTCAAAGTTCTTAAGGATACATCAGATGAAGAATCTATGATGAATAAATACTCTGTAAGTCCAGGGACTTTAAAAGTGAAGGATGGGAAGAAGAAGGTATCCTTTACGTTAACGAATAGTTCATGGATTACGAAATTTGAAACAGAAAAAGCAGGTCAGCTCGTTGAGACAAATGTAATTAGTGAAGATAAAGAACAAAATACAAGAGTAGTAGAATTTGATGTGGAAGATGTAGAGAAGATATTAAATGCAAAAGTAAAAGTTGATATTGACGCGTTTAATTATCATCATTACTATGACATTCGTATTTCATTCGACCAAAATAGTATTACACCGATTCATGTAGAAAAACCAAATGAAAAAGAGGATCCAGCAAATAAGCCAGATCCAAATGAAAAACCGGATCCAAGTCAGAAGCCCGACCAAAAGCCTGACCCAGATCAACAACCCAATTCTAACACAATTAACGATGGGAATTATAGTATTCCATTTAAAGTGTTAAAAGATCAAACAGATGAAGAATCTAAGATGAATACTTACATGGTAAATCCAGGAGTATTAAAAGTAGAAAACGGTAAGAAAAAGGCAATTGTAACACTAACAAGTAGCTCATTAATTAAAAATTTCCAAACGGAAAAAGATGGCGCATTTGTTGATGCAAAAGTAGTGAGTGAAGATAAAGAAAAAGATACAAGAGTAGTAGAGTTTGAAGTGGACGATTTATCTAAAAAAATAAATACAAAAGTATTTATTGAAGTGGCATCACAAGGTTACAAGCAAACACATAATGTACAACTTTTATTTGAACAAGATAAACTTGAACAAATTAAAAATGAAGAAAAACAACCGGATGGAGATAAAAAGCCGGAAGTAGAAAAACCAGAAGTTGAAACAATGAAAGATGGAGAGTACAGCATTCCATTTAAAGTATTAAAAGATAAGACAGATGAAGAATCTAGAATGAAAGACAAGCTAATAAGTCCAGCAGTATTAAAAGTAGAAAACGGTAAGAAAAAAGCGACTGTAACATTAACAGATAACGCATCAATTAAAAATTTCCAAACAGAAAAAGATGGTTCATTTGTTGATTCGAAAGTAGTAAGTGAAGATAAAGAGAAAAATACAAGAGTAGTAGAATTTGAAGTAGACAGTTTATCTAAAAAGTTGAATGCAAAAGTATTTATTGAAGTGGCATCACAAAATTATAAACAAACGCATGAATTACAACTTCAATTTAATCAAGATAAACTTGAGCCAATTAAGAACGAAGAAAAGCAACCAGATGGAGATAAAAAGCCAGAGGTAGAGAAACCAGAAGTAGAGAAACCAGAAGTAGAGAAGCCGAATGTTGAAACAATGAAAGATGGCGAATACAGCATCAGTTTCAAAGCTTTAAAAGATCAAACAGAAGAAATTTCAATGATGAACACGTATACGAAGAGTCCGGGCGTGTTAAAGGTGAAAGATGGTAAAAAATATGTATCATTCACATTAACGAATAGTGCATGGATTACAAAGTTTGAATTTGAGAAAAATGGTTCGTTCGTTGATACGAGTGTATTAAGTGAAGATAAAAAAGCTGATACACGCGTAGTGGAAGTAGAAGTAGATGATTTATCTAAAAAGTTAAATGCAAAAGTAAAAGTAGATATCGATTCAATGAATTATCATCATTTCTACGACATTCAATTCGCATTTGATAAAGATAGCGTTAAACCGTTAGACAATCAAGGCGGAAAC
>NZ_JBXAHR010000002.1:337831-1138534 GCF_058952315.1 Bacillus sp. GW823-FHT06B01
CGATAACCAAGGCGGAAACGATAACCAAGGCGGAAACGATAACCAAGGCGGAAACGATAACCAAGGCGGAAACGATAACCAAGGCGGAAACGATAATCAAGGTGGAAACAACAACCAAGGCAACAACACAACCATTGATCCAAAAGCCCTTAAAGATGGTGAATACAGTATTGGCTTTAAAGTTTTAAAAGATAAAACAGAAGAAATTTCAATGATGAACACATATACAAAGAGTCCAGCTGTACTAAAAGTGAAAGATGGCAAGAAGTATGTATCGTTTACATTAACGAATAGTGCATGGATTACAAAATTTGAGTTTGAGAAGAATGGTTCTTTTGTTAACGCAAAAGTCTTAAGTGAGAATAAAGAGAAAAATACAAAAGTAGTAGAGTTAGAAGTAGATGATTTATCGAAAAAATTAAATGCAAAAGTAAAAGTAGATATTGATGCAATGAATTATCACCATTTCTACGATGTTCAATTTGTATTTGATGAAAATAGTATTAAAGCTTTAGGTAATCAAGGCGGAAATGATAACCAAGGTGGAAACGACAACCAAGGTGGAAACGACAACCAAGGCGGAAACGATAACCAAGGTGGAAACGACAACCAAGGCGGAAGTGACAACCAAGGCGGAAATAATCAACCAAAAGTAATAGTTGATCCGAAAAATTTAGTGGATGGTCAATATGATATTCCGTTTAAAGTGTTAAAAGATAAAACAAATGAGCTTTCAAAGATGCATGACTATACTGTACATCCAGCAAAATTAATCGTTAAAGATGGTAAAAAGTACATTGAGATGACGTTAAAAAATAGTGCATGGATTACAAAATTCCAAACGGAAAATAACAGTCTTTTTGCTGATGCGAAAGTAGTAAGCAAAGATACAAATGCAAATACGAGAGTAGTGCAATTTGAAGTAAGTGATTTATTTGCAAAATTAAATGCAAAAGTAAAAGTTGATATCAACGAAATGAACTACCATCATTTCTACGATGTCCAAATTCAATTTGATACAAATAATATTGGTGCGTTAGGAACGATTAAAGAGGATCCAAAAAAAGATCCGAAAAAAGATCCGAACAATCCAGTAATTACACCGAAAGTAGATAATGTGAAAAAAGTAGATAATCCTGATTTTAACCGAAATGCAGATGATAAGAAGAAAAAAGAAGATCAAAAAAATGATTCAAAAAAAGAGAAAAACTCAAAAACGGCAGATACAGCACAACTAGGTTTATACATGGTGCTATTGCTTGGGTCACTTGCTTTACTAGTTCGTAAATATAGAGCAGGAAGATTGTAATTTTTGGAGTCTTGATGCATGTTCGCATGCATCAAGACTTGTTTCATATTATTTGGAAAGGAGTGGTGATTGAGAGTGAAGAAAATTGCTAGTGTACTAATGGCTATCATTCTATTAGTGAGTATAGCTGGATGCTCGGCGCCTAAAAAAGAAGCAGCAAAACAGGTAAAGAGTGAGAGTAAAGAGAGAATTGTTGCAACGACAGTTGCTGTTACTGAAATTATGGATGCGTTAGAAGTAGATTTAGTTGGTATTCCAACAAGTACGAAAGATTTACCAAAGAGATATAAAGGTTTACCTGAAGTCGGGAATCCGATGAGTCCTGATATGGAAAAGGTAAAATCGTTAAAGCCGTCAGAAGTATTATCCGTGACAACACTTGAATATGAATTAAAGCCAGTTTTTGATGGTGTGGGCACGAAAGCAAACTTTTTAGATTTAACAAGCTTGAAAAATATGCAAAATTCCATTAGCGATTTAGGTAAGCAATATGGACGTGAAAAGCAGGCTGAAGCAGTTGTAACGAAGTTAGATAACAAGGTTACAGAGATTAAAACAGCAGTAAAGGGAAAGAAAGAACCGACAGTGCTTATTTTATTAGGTGTACCAGGGAGTTATTTAGTAGCAACAGAGCATTCTTATATTGGAGATTTAGTGAAACAACTAGGTGGTAAAAATATTGTGCAAGGTGAACAAGTAGAGTATTTAGCTTCTAATACAGAGTATTTGAAAAAAGCTGATCCGGATATTATTTTACGAGCAGCTCATGGTATGCCTGAAGAAGTTGTGAAAATGTTTGATAAAGAATTTAAAACAAATGATATTTGGAAGCACTTCGCTGCAGTTAAAAATAACCGTGTTTACGATTTAGAAGAGCGTTTATTTGGAACAACAGGTAATTTAGCAGCAATGGAAGCTTTAGATGAATTGAAAAAAATGATGTATCCGTGATGCATTTTAATATAAAGGAAGAGTGGAATGAATAAAAAAACTTGGAGTTTCCTCATTGTTACTGCATTGCTTATTGTTATGACATCATTGTCAGCGATGAAAGGGAGTTTAGAAATAGGTATTGTTGAGCTTGTGCAAGGGATATTTACAGGGGGGAATGAAGATGTTGAAGTGATTAAAGATTTACGTTTCCCACGTATTATTATTGCACTATTTACTGGAGCAGCTCTGGCCGTTTCAGGTGTGCTTTTTCAAGCTGTTATGAAAAATCCACTTGCTGATGCTGGGGTAATCGGGATATCTTCTGGGGCAAGTTTTATGACACTTGTTATTATTACGTTATTCCCGCAATTCTTTTTCTGGACACCCGTATTCGCCTTTTTAGGTGGTGCGTTTGCATGTTATCTCGTTTATGCATTTTCATGGAAGTCAGGGTTAAGTCCGCTTCGCATTATTTTAGTTGGTATAGCTATTAATGCAATGTTCACTGGATTAAATGAATCGTTCATTACGATTTGCGGATACTTCATTAAGAGTATTAAGCAAACGACGACTTCTAACATAACGATGAAGACGTGGGGCGATGTAGAAATAATGGTTACATATGGAACAATTGGTCTTATTCTTGCTCTGTTTGTAGGAGCTTGGTGTAACTTATTATCGCTACAAGATAAGACTGCGAAAAACTTAGGTTTGCACGTGACGAGAGTTCGTCTTATTATTTCTGCTATTGCAGTACTTTTAGCAGCAGTATCAACAGCAATTGCAGGTGTTATTGCTTTCGTAGGATTACTCGTTCCGCACATTTCAAGACAACTAGTCGGTTCGGATCATAAAGTATTAATTCCATTTTCTGCTCTTGCAGGAGCGTTATTAATTTTGACGGCGGATACGATTGGAAGGTTAATTGTGCCACCTAACGAAATTCCAGCGGCGACGATTATGGCAGTGATTGGTGGCCCATTCTTAATATTCTTGCTTAGAAAGAGTGATAAAGTTCATGGAAATTAAAAATGTAACCTTTTCGTATGATAATGTAACGGATCGATTAAAGTCGGTTAGTAGTGAAATAGAAATTGGTAAAATTACAACAATTATTGGTCCAAACGGTTGCGGGAAATCGACATTACTTGGCGTCATGTCAAGAAATCACGACCCTCGTAGCGGAGAGATAATACTGGATGGAAAGGCGATTAGTCAATATAAACCGAAAGAGTTTGCTAGAAAGTTAGCCGTTGTCCATCAACAAAATGAAGCACCGGCAGATATGACGGTAGAGAAATTAACAAGTTATGGTCGTATGCCTCATAAAAATATTTTTTCCTCGCAAACTGATGAAGATAGAGAAGCAATCGAAGGGGCTTTAGCATGTACGAATTTACTAAGTAAACGTGATAAAGAGATTCATGCTTTATCTGGTGGAGAAAGACAACGTGTTTGGATTGCTATGACGTTAGCTCAGAAAACACCAATGCTCTTTTTAGATGAACCGACCACCTATTTAGATATTTATTATCAACTTGAAATATTAGAGCTAGTAAAAGAGTTAAATGAAGTACATGGATTGACAATCGTTATGGTATTACATGATATCAATCAGGCGATTCGCTATAGTGATCATATCATCGTTATGAAAGACGGCGAAATTGTTACGAAAGGTAAGCCGAAAGATGTTGTGACAGAAAGTATGATAAAGACGATATACGGTGTAGATGTCGTTGTAAAGCAAGATGAAGATACAGGGTTGTATATGGTCCCAATGGGTATTTAAATATGCGAACAATCCGTTTTGAGGTGATGATTTGAGTAGTAAAAAAGAACGGAAGCAGAATTCTTTTTTTCAACGAATACTTACAGTTGTTTTTTTAGGTACCTTTTTCTATTCAGTATATGAATTAGGTGATATTTTCATGGATTACTATGAAAATCGTAAAGTAATGGCCGAAGCACAAAACATTTATGAAAAGAGTCCGATGGAAGAGCAATCACAAGACGGGGAAGTACGTAAACAGTTCAAAGCTCTGCAGCAAATTAACCAAGAAATAGTTGGATGGATTACGATGGATGATACACAAATTAATTATCCAATCGTTCAGGCGAAAGACAATGATTACTATTTATTTCGTAATTATAAAGGTGAAGATATGAGAGCAGGAAGTATTTTTATGGACTATCGTAATGATGTGAAATCTCAAAATCGAAATACTATTTTATATGGTCACCGTATGAAAGATGGTTCTATGTTTGGAAGTTTAAAGAAAATGTTAGATGAAGAGTTCTTCATGTCGCATCGTAAATTATATTACGATACATTATTTGAAGGATATGATCTTGAAGTGTTCTCGGTGTATACAACAACAACTGATTTTTATTACATTGAAACGGATTTTAGCAATGATACGGAATACACATCATTTTTGGAGAAAATTCAAGAAAAATCGCTGTACAAAACGGATACAAAATTGACAGCGAGTGATCAAATCGTAACACTTTCGACGTGTGACTATGCACTTGATCCGGAAGCAGGAAGGTTAGTCGTGCATGCGAAACTAGTAAAGAGACAGTAAAAAAAGTATAGAATATGAGAAGTGGTAACGCTTCTCATATTCTATACTTTAAAAAAGAAATATGTTTACTGTGCTGCAGCCATTGGCATACGTACAACTTCAACATTGTAGTAAGTGATCTTATTATCAAGAATATATTCTGGCATCCCGCCTTGATGTGAGTGAGCATCTTTAAATGCTGAGCTCTTCGTCCAACCTTGGAAATCTTCTTTTGCATTCCAGCGTGTGCTAATTGTTACTTCATCATAATCAACTGTATTTTGCGTTAAAAGAACTTCTAATCCTAAAAAGCCTGGCATCGTTTCGACTTGACCTACTTTATTAAAACGCTCAATTAATTTATGTCCATTTCCCTTTGTAATTTTAGCTGTATTTGTAACAATAATCATGTTTTATTCCTCCTATAAATGTAGCCTTTATTTTCGAGAACTCACATACATTAAATGATAATGAAAATCATTATCATTGTCAATGGTAAATGTGAAATAAATAAGTTTTTTTATTATTTTGGACAGTAAGATTTCCATTTCAAAATGTAGTAAATATGTGGCGGTTAAGCGAGTTGTACTAGCAAAGCGATAATATGGTATAGTGAAACGAGGTTATTTTTTAGCCTCGTTTTTTATATGCTTCCTACGAATTAGAAAGCATGCAAATGGAAAGGAAGTTATTATATGCGATCAGAAGTAACTGTAAAAATAAAACCGAAATTTATAAAAGAAATTAAAAGTGGATATCCGCTTATTTTAAAAGATGCAATTCAAAATTTAAATGATGTTCAGGAAGAAGGAACAATCATTAAAGTAGTAGATGAGAAGAACAATTTTATCGGAAAAGGTTATTATGGAAAACAAAATAAAGGATACGGCTGGATTTTAACGAGAAAAGAGAGTGAACAAATTAATCAATCTTTCTTTGAAAGTAAAATAAAATCTGCCTTACATAAACGAAAGCAATTTTACAAATCAAGTGATACGACAGCATTCCGTGTCCTAAATGGTGAAGGTGATGGCCTTGGAGGCTTAATTATCGATTATTATGACGGCTATTATGTAGTAAGTTGGTATAGTGAAGGGATTTATACTTTCAGAGATGAGATTATAGCAGCTCTTCAAAAAGTAGCAAACTTTAAAGGGATTTATGAGAAAAAGCGTTTTGATACGAAAGGGAAATACATTGAAGGCGATGATTTCGTAGCAGGAGAGCGCGGCGAGTTCCCACTTATCGTAAAAGAAAATGGTGTGAACTTTGCGGTGTATTTAAACGACGGAGCGATGGTTGGTGTATTTTTAGATCAGCGTAACGTTCGAAAACAAATTCGTGATAAATATGCGACAGGGAGAACAGTGTTGAATATGTTCTCTTATACAGGTGCTTTCTCTGTATTTGCAGCGCTTGGCGGAGCGAGCAAAACGACGAGTGTGGACCTGGCAAATCGTAGTTTAAGTAAAACGATTGAGCAGTTTAGTGTAAATGAAATAGATTATGAAGCACAAGGCATTATTGTAGAAGATGTATTTCTTTACTTCAAATATGCAGCTAAGAAAAAGATGAAATTTGATATGGTTGTACTTGATCCTCCAAGCTTTGCACGCTCAAAAAAATATACATTTAGTGCAGCGAAAGATTATAAAAACTTATTAAAAGAAACAATTGCGATTACAGAAAATAATGGAATTATTGTTGCCTCTACAAATTGTAGCGCATTTGATATGAAAAAGTTTAAAGGATTTATCGATACGGCATTTAAAGAAATGAATGGCAAATATAAAATATTAGAAGAACATTCTTTACCAGAAGATTTTCGTACCATTGATCAATTCAAAGAAGGAGACTATTTAAAAGTAGTTTTCATTGAGAAAATTAAAGGGTAATAAAGAAAAAGGAGCTCGAGTTTACTTGAGCTCCTTTTCTTATTGAACGATATTTTGTACTCTACCGACTTGCCCGTCCTGCAATCGCACTTTAATGCCATGAGGATGGGAAGGGGAGTTTGTTAAAATATCTTTTACAATTCCACGTGTTAATTTGCCTGTTCGTTGATCTTGTTTTAATACAATATCAACTTCAAGACCGGGTGCGATATTAGAACGTTTTTGTCCGTTCATTTATACACCTGTACGTCTACGCTGGTTGTTTGTTTTCTTCGTTTGTTGGTTTTGTAATTTTTTCGTTGCTTGGCTTTGATTTGTATTATTTGCACCATTTCCATTTCCTTGCTTTTTCTTTGCAAGTTGTTCACGCATTAAATCAGCTAAGCTTACTTTTTTATTTTCTGACATGATAAGTCTCCTTTATATAAAGTTAATTATGAACAATAGTAGTGAATTTTATCATATCATTGTTATGGAAGGAAGGGAAGTTGGTTTGAAAATTCATATAATTGTTTCCAGTCTGTAGTAGTTACGATACAATTGAATTGTTAACGTTTGTAAAAAGGGGATAGACATATGTCACATCATATTTTATTAGTTGAAGACGATATTTCAATTCAAGAGATGGTGGAAAAGTATTTAATAAAAGAGGGCTTTCAAGTTACAATCGCATCTGATGGAGAAGAAGGCGTGAACACATATTTAAAAGGTTCATTTGATTTGATTATCCTCGACATTATGATGCCAAAGCTAGATGGCTTAGAGGTTGTGCGAATCATTCGGGAAAAAAGTGCAGTTCCGATTTTAATGATGTCGGCAAAAGATACAGATGTTGATAAAGCTGTTGGATTAGGACTGGGAGCAGATGATTACATTTGTAAGCCATTTTCTATGATTGAATTGGCTGCACGTGTAAAAGCGGGTATTCGGAGGTCTACGAAATATTCGGCTACAGAAACAACAGAAAAGATGATTCAAATTGGTGATTTAGCAATTGATCCAATTAATTTTACGGTTGAAAAAAACGGAAAGCCCCTCAAGCTTACTTTAAAAGAATTTGAGATTTTAAAGCTATTCGTAAAGAATCAAAATCGTGTATTTACGAAAGCGCAAATATATACGTTAGTTTGGAACGAAGAGTATTACGGTGATGATAATGTTATAAATGTTCATATGAGGAGATTGCGCGAGAAAATTGAAAGTGATCCATCTAATCCAGAGTATATTAAAACGTTATGGGGCATCGGCTATAAGTTGGAAGTGATGTAATATGGTCAATTTGTTAATAGGTATTATTTTTACATTGTTATGTGTCATTTACATACAGTATAAAATGAGGAAAAACAGTAGCAAAAATTTACGATACACATACGAAAAGTTAGAAAGTATTGTAAATGAACAAACAGGCGAGAAGTTACTCGTTATGACAGATGATATACAATTGCAAAAATTATTAGTGGCAATTAATCAATTATTAGCTGCAAAACAGAAAACGAATGCAGATCATGCGAAAGTAGAAATTTCGATGAGAAAAATGCTTTCCAATATTTCACATGATTTAAAGACGCCACTAACAGTTATTCTTGGATATACAGAAATGTTAAATAAGGATAAAACGATAAATAAAGAAGAACAGCAAATATTACTTGAAAAGGTGCATGTGAAAACACTAGAAGTAATGGAACTGATTCATAAGTTTTTTGATTTAGCAAAATTAGAATCTGGTGACAAGGCAATTGAGATGACAAAAGTATATATGAATGAAGTTTGTCGCGAGAAGATTTTATCTTTTTATGATTTGGTGACGACGAAAGGGTTTCAAGTTCATATTGATATACCAGAAAGAAATATATATGCACTTGGAAATGTAGAAGTATTAGGTAGAGTATTGAATAATTTAATATCAAATGCGATTACATATGGAGACGATGGAAAGACACTCGGTATGACGTTAAGAGACGATGAAACGAGTGTGTATATAGATGTATGGGATACAGGAAAAGGAATTGATGAATCTCACATTAATAAAGTGTTTGAGCGTATGTACACACTTGAAGATTCCAGAAATAGATTGTATCAAGGAAGCGGTTTAGGATTAACGATTACGAAAAGGCTTGTGGAAGCGATGGACGGAGAAATACATCTTTCTAGTAAGCCGTATGAAAAAACAATTTTTACAGTGGTATTAAAAAAGATGCTGTTTTAGCTTGTAGAGAAGTAGATTCTACAAGCTTTTTTTCAGCGTAAGGAATTTGTAAGGAACGGGTAAGAAAAAAGAGATTTCCGTTGTCTATTATAGAAGTATAAAGTAGTGCGAAAGGAGAAAATGACATGACATATATATTAAAAACGAATCAGCTAACGAAAGTGTTTAAAGGGAAAGAAGTTATTTCTAGCGTTAACATGCATGTGAAAAAAGGAGAGATATACGGTTTCTTAGGACCGAATGGTGCAGGTAAAACAACGATTATGAAAATGATCACAAATTTAATAAAACCGACGAGCGGTGATATTGAAATTTTCG
Source organism: Bacillus sp. GW823-FHT06B01 (assembly GCF_058952315.1). NCBI lineage: Bacteria > Bacillati > Bacillota > Bacilli > Caryophanales > Bacillaceae > Bacillus > Bacillus sp. GW823-FHT06B01. Next base: position 347,057 of record NZ_JBXAHR010000002.1, read on the forward strand.
GTGAGAAGTTAAAGGATACATCTTATGAATTGTTAAAGCGCATGGGGACAATTATCGAATATCCAATCTTTTATGATAAATTAACTGCGAAGGAAAACCTAGAATTACATTGTGAATATATGGGGTATTACGATAAAAACGCAATTGATCATGCTTTGCATTTAGTGAAATTGCACGGTATAGATGATAAAAAAGTAAAAGATTTTTCATTAGGTATGAAGCAACGACTTGGTATTGCAAGGGCAATCATGACAAAGCCAGAATTACTCATTTTAGATGAACCGATTAACGGTTTAGATCCAATTGGTATTAAAGAATTACGAGACTTATTTAAAATGCTCTGCAAAGAATATGGCATTACATTATTAGTCTCTAGTCATATTTTAGGCGAGATGGAACAAATGGCGGATACAATTGGTGTAATTCAAAATGGAAAACTAATAAAAGAAGTTTCAATGAAGAGTATTAACGGAAAACAAACAGAGTACATTGAAATTACTGTTCCAGATGTGAAGCGTGCAGCTTATATTTTAGAAGATAAACTCGGTATAAAAAATTACAAAATAATGAGTGGAAATATGATTCGTGTGTATGAATTGGCGGCGACACAGCAAGCCATTTCAAAAGCACTTATTATGAACGATGTAGAAATAGAAAGTATTAATAAGAAACATAGTTCCTTAGAAGAGTATTTCTTAAATGTAATGGATGGAGAGGGCATTCATGCTTAATGGGGTGTGGCTGAACCTGGTAAGTGGATTAATCGTGCTGTTTATAAGTGGAATTTTATATTATAGGAAACCAGAGCGGAAATGGTTGCTAATTCTACTAGTGATAGGAATGTTAAGCGTAATTACTGCTGGAATTAGAATGTTAACAGCGTAGAGAGAGTTATATAAAGAATGGAGGAGTGGTTTGTATGCTTAGATTAATGAAGCTCGAGTGGAAGAAACATCAATTATCTAGTTACTTTAAAAGTGTAGCAATTTGTATTATAGCAATTTTCGTTGCAGTAAGCCTTATGGCATTAGGAATGAAAGCTGAGGGAGACGTGCTCTTCTCTGACTTCACACAGAACATGGCTTTAGCAAATATTTTTATTAGGATAACATTCATTATTTTTAGTTCGGTCATTTTATCACGTTTAGTAATTGATGAGTATAAGAACAAAACGATACAACTATCATTTATGTATCCACTGCAAAGGAAAATGTTAATGAGAGCGAAATTAACAATTGTTTTTTGTTTTTGTTTTGTGAGCACGATTATCGCTACTTTCATTATTAGTTTGCTCGTATATTTTGTGAGTCCAATGATGGGACTGATTGAAACGCCAGCTACGATAGGTGAAATAATAGCTATCGTTCCAGCTACTATTATAAGTGCATTTATGATATCTGGTATAAGTTTAATTTCTTTATTTTTTGGGATGAGAAAGAAATCGACACCGACAACGATTACTTCGGCAGTAATAATTGGTATGCTGATTAGTGGTAACGTTGGGGCTGAAAGCAATCAAGTAAGTATGTTTGATTTTATAGCTATCCCAATAGTGCTCTGTTTATTAGGGATTTTCATTAGTTATCTATCGTTTCGTAAAATCGACAAAATCGATGTGGCGTGAAGCAAGCCTAAAACAAAAACGAACTGGGGTATGAATGGTGAAAAAAATAATAGTAATTGCAATATTATTTTTGACAATTGCTAGTGTGGTTTTTGGCTTTAAGGTATTTCAGGGGAAAGATTTTAAGAAAGAAAAGTCTTTTGAGATAAATCATATAAAAGAAATAGAAGTGGACAATGAAAACTGGGATATTGAATTTAAAAGTACAGACTCTAATAAAATAGTAATTTTGGCTCAAGGTAAACGAGTAGATAAAGAGATAGATCCCGTCGAAATAGAGCAGGCAGGGAATAAAGTTATAGTTAAGCAAAAACAAAAGGCGACCAGATTTTTTAATGGTTTTACGTTTAGGAAGAAAAATAGTATATCTATAGCTATTCCGAAGAAAGAAATAGATACAATTGTATTAAATAATAAATCGGGTGATGTGAAAATAAGCGATATAGTAGTAAAAAGTATCGTGACAAAAAGCAAGTCTGGAGATGAAATGGTTATAGGACTATCAGCTGAGAAAGGCGAATTCATATCGCAAAGTGGAGAGTTAGCTGTAAAAGATAGTTCAGTACAAGAATTAAATATAAAATCTACGACTGGTGATAACTATATAACAAATGTAAGTAACGCAAATATGAACATCACTTCAACATCCGGTGAAGTATTACTGAAAGATATGAAAGAAGGAAAATCATTATTTGTAGAAACAAAGTCAGGAGATATTGGCGTACGGTATAAAGGTGTTCCGATATCTTTAAAACTTACGGCTAAAAGTAATTCGTCTGACGTAATGGTGAATGTAAATGGACTTAAGAAAGATAAAAATACAGAAAAAATAAAAGAGGGAACTATTGGTGATGCAAAAAACGAAGTGAAGATTTTAAGTAAAACAGGAGTAATTTATATTGATTAAGTCTTATGAGGAAGGAGGACTATCATGCTACGTTTAATGAAGCTAGAACTGAAGAAATTTAAGATTGGATGGTATGTGAGGGGAGCGATTATTGCAAATATCGCTATACTGGCATTACTGATCTTTACGAGCATCGTTTCTCAAATAGAAGGAGATCCAGAAATGAGAGATCCACAGATGGTTTTGTTAATGGCTAGTGCATTAGTAAGAGCAACATTTATTATTTTTGGTAGTGTGTTAATCGCAAGGTTAATAATTAGTGAATATAAAAACAAAACAATACTACTTATGTTTTCTTATCCAATTAACCGAAAGAAAATGATGGTTAGTAAGTTGGTTATTACAGCAACATTAACATTTATAACAGTTATTTTATCTAACATTTTAGTAGTAGGAATGTTCTTTGGGATAGATAGCTATTTTTCAATTCTTCCTAATTCATTCACAGTAGATCAATTGATGCAAGAAGGGATAAACCTTGTTCCTTTAGCCGTCGCAACTGCGGGAATAAGTTTAATCCCACTATATTTCGGAATGCGTAAACGTTCAGTGCCAACTACAATTGTTTCATCCCTTATCGTTGTATCAATTGCAATGAATAGCACTACGTTTTCTGTAGCAACTTTTCTTCCTCTTCAACTAGCATTGGCAGCAATTGGAGTTGTGATTGCATGTTACGGAATTAAAAATATAGAGAAGGAAGATATAACAGTATGACAAAAATAAGAAAAAAGAGTTGGCGTTACAGTAACTCTTTTTTTGTATATGTATGCTTCGTTACTACTCTGTAAATTTGGAGTGTTTGCTTAAATACGCTTGCACTCCTGGAGAAATATTAAAGTTATTAGGACTTTTATATTCGATAGTAAACTCTCCGTCTTTACTTGTCTCAAATGAGATAGCTATTCATTTTAGCATCGTAAGAAGTATTTTTGACTTCTGCATCTAGATCAAAGTATTTTGTAATATATTCTTTTGATTCCGTAACTGCTGTTTGTTTTCCCCAAGGGGTACCATAACTTGTGAAATAAAGAGATGCGCTGATAACTCCAATAATAGAAGTTAGTAAAACAGTTCCCATAACTATTTTTTTATTTTTTGTATTCAATTTGGTTGCTCCTCTTCATAATATGTATTCATTTTAACGTATTTTTCCATAAAACAACCATTTGGTAAAAATAGTTTCACATGAAACAAGTTACAGAAAAAGACAAGATGTGTAAACACCTTGTCTTTTTCTGTAGTTACATTTTAGGAGCTTCCATTCCAGCTGCAGCCCATTCTTCTTTTGCAGGACCATATACGCCAGGGACTGTTAAGCCGGCTTGTCGCATTAAAACCGTCATTTGTCCGCGATGGTGATTTTGATGATTAATAAGTGTCATTAAAAATATAGAATTCGGCATAGGACGACCAAAGAAGTCATTAATAGTAGCTAAGTCTTTATCCGTCCATTCGCCTTGAAGAGCTTCAACAAAAGCTGCATTCACTTTACGGTATTGATCAGCAATTGTTGTTGCAGAAGTTGGTACAGGATAATCTTTCGTTTCTCCTTCAAACTTAAGCCCTGTGCCAGATAGTATAACTGGAATTGCCGTCACGATATGCCAAGCAACTCTGCCTAACGTCCAGTGTCCAGGTGCAATTTCTTGTGACAAAGATTCATCTGTTAATGCATTGAGCATCTTTTGAGTAGACTCAGCCTCGTATGTCCATGATTGCAAGAAGCCTTCAATAGTTTGGTACATGTTATCCCTCCTCGTTATGTTCATAGGTTACATTCGTGAAAAAAAGATAGTTTCCTTTTGACCTTATAAGAATGAATAAAAAAGGAGACTCCCAAGAAGCTCCTTTTTAACTTTCTTCCAACTCTTCCTCACCAACCATAAGAAATAAGGTGCTCCAAGTACAGCAACATTCAAATTTGTGCTAACGATAAAGAGTTGAATAATTGTTGAGCCGAGAGCTGAAATACCGATTTCTATTAAAGCAAGGGCTGTTGAGCTAAATCCTAATTTCCATGAAAAAAGGACAATTTTAACTGCAAGTAGTCCGCCGATGAATACACCAATTGGATTGAAGTTTATATGTATATGCAAAATAGAGAAAAAGAATTTCGTTTGAGCAAGAAGGCGAAAGTACAAGCAAAAAGAGAGCAAATCGCATGTAATAATTACTAGAATGTATGGAATAAATCTGTGTTTATCCCCACTAGGTAAAGTGTTTTTTGTTATTTAGATAGGTGTTTTCTAACTTGGTGATTTTACTTAAAAGATCGAACGTAAAGGAAGTGATCAACATGTCTTCATGGAGCAATAATATAAATGGATATTGTGGGTGTAATAATCAAAATGGTGTACATGTTGATTCATGCTGTTTTAGTTGTGATGGGACAGTTCCTAAGCTGGGTCCAACAGGTCCGACGGGAGCAACGGGCCCAACAGGTGACACAGGCCCAACGGGAGCAACGGGCCCAACAGGTGACACAGGTCCAACGGGAGCGACGGGAATAACAGGTTCAACGGGTCCGACGGGAGCAACAGGAATAACAGGGGCAACAGGTCCAACAGGAGCGACGGGAATAACAGGTTCAACAGGTCCAACAGGTCCAACAGGTCCAACGGGAGCGACGGGAATAACAGGTTCAACAGGTCCAACGGGAGCGACGGGAATAACAGGTTCAACGGGTCCGACGGGAGCAACGGGAATAACAGGTTCAACGGGTCCGACGGGAGCAACGGGAATAACAGGTTCAACGGGTCCGACGGGAGCAACAGGAATAACAGGTTCAACAGGAGCGACGGGAATAACGGGTCCAACAGGAGCAACAGGTTCGACGGGAGTAACAGGAGACACAGGGGCAACTGGCACAAGTATAACTGCAACATACGCTTTTGCAAATAATACATCGGGAACAGCGATATCGGTACTTCTTGGTGGAACGAATGTCCCGCTTCCGAATAATCAAAATATTGGTCCAGGTATTACTGTTTCTGGGGGGAATACAGTATTTACGGCTGCAAATGCGGGGAATTATTATATTTCATATACGATTAATATAACGGCTTCATTATTAGTCAGTTCGCGGATTACAATTAATGGTGCACCTCTTGCTGGAACGATCAATTCTCCTGCGTTAGCAACTACATCATTTAGTGCAACAATTATTACGACTCTTGCGGCTGGAAGTGCCATTAGTTTGCAACTATTTGGTTTGTTAGCTGTTGCAACGTTATCAACAACTACACCAGGAGCTGTGTTAACGATAATAAGATTAAGCTAAATAATAACTCTCTTACTTTTTTAAGATTAGGAGAGTTTATACATATAATAAGAAGTTAATGAAGTAAAGCATAGTTATACAAAAGTCAGAATATTATGATTGTAACGTTATGGTGACTATAATATAATGAAAACAACTTCATGAATGAACATTCATTTATTTTTATGTATTTGAAGGGGGAATGAAGGTGGAAAAACCATGGTTGAAAAGTTATCCAGAAGAAATTCCAAGTGCGATTTCTTATGATATTCAGCCGCTTCATGGATATGTGGAACAGGTGGCTTCACGTTATCCAGAAAAGAAAGCGCTTCACTTTTTAGGGAAGGATATTACATTTTCAGACTTCCACGATAAGGTGAAGAGGTTTGCAAATTATCTTCAAAAACTCGGTGTGGAAAAGGGTGATCGAGTTGCTATTATGTTGCCAAACTGTCCGCAATCTGTAATTGGTTATTATGGTACATTACTTGCGGGAGGTATCGTAGTACAAACAAATCCGCTATATACAGAAAGAGAATTAGAATACCAGCTTCATGATTCGGGAGCAAAAGTAATTCTTTGTCTCGATTTAGTGTTTCCAAGAGTAACGAATGTTCAATCTGCTACAAAAATTGAACATATTATCGTAACTCGGATTGCGGACTTTTTACCCTTCCCTAAAAATTTACTTTATCCATTTGTACAAAAAAAGCAGGCAAATCTTGTTGTGGATGTGTCGGAAAGCGAAACGATTCATCTATGGAAATCAGTAGAACGAGAAAGTAATGTTAATGTTGAAGTGCCTTGTGATCCTGAAAATGATCTAGCTCTTTTACAGTACACTGGAGGAACAACTGGATTTCCGAAAGGCGTTATGTTGACGCATAAAAACCTTGTTTCGAACACTTTAATGGGAGCTCATTGGCTATATAATTGTAAAGAAGGGGAAGAAGTAATTCTTGGTGTCCTTCCGTTCTTTCATGTGTATGGGATGACAGCTGTAATGAATTTAAGTATTATGCAAGGATATAAAATGGTGCTGATTCCGAAGTTTGATATGAAAATGGTTTTTGAAGCGATAAAAAAACATAAAGTCACACTATTTCCAGGGGCACCGACCATTTATATTGCTCTATTAAATAGTCCCCTCTTAAAAGAATATGATATTTCTTCCATTCAAGCTTGTATTAGTGGATCTGCCCCGCTTCCTGTAGAAGTACAGGAAGAGTTTGAGAGAGTTACAGGTGGGAAATTGGTAGAAGGTTATGGATTAACGGAGTCGTCGCCAGTTACACATGGGAATTTTTTGTGGGAAAAACGCGTGCCAGGAAGTATTGGTGTGCCGTGGCCAGATACAGAGGCAAACATTATGTCGCTTGAAACTGGAGAGGCTTTACCTCCGGGTGAAATTGGTGAAATTGTTGTAAAGGGTCCTCAAATTATGAAAGGGTATTGGAATAAGCCAGAAGAAACAGCAGCTGTATTACAAGACGGATGGCTTCATACAGGGGATGTTGGTTACATGGATGAAGATGGATTTTTCTATGTGAAAGATCGTAAGAAAGATATGATTGTTGCGAGTGGATTTAATGTGTATCCTCGCGAAGTAGAAGAAGTATTATATGAGCATGAAAAAGTGCAAGAAGTAGTGACGATTGGAGTTCCCGATCCGTACCGGGGAGAGACAGTTAAAGCATTTGTTGTGTTAAAAGAAGGTGCGGAGTGTTCTGAGGAAGAATTAAACCAGTTTGCGCGTAAATATTTAGCGGCTTATAAAGTGCCGAAGGTATATGAGTTTAGAGATGAACTGCCGAAAACGACTGTCGGAAAAATTTTACGCCGTGTCCTAATAGATGAAGAGAAAAGAAAAAATGAGGATGAGCAAACGGGCTAAGGCCCTTTCTTTTTGAAAAAATAGGATTGACACTTTTCTAAATAGTCAGTATTATAAGAATATGAATGACTATTCATTCAGTCATCTTCTTGAAGGGGACAGTAAAGTGAAGAAAAATAGACCGAAATACAATCAAATTATTGATGCGGCAGTCATTGTGATTGCGGAGAATGGGTACCACCAAGCGCAAGTTTCTAAAATAGCAAAGCAAGCTGGGGTAGCTGATGGCACGATTTATTTATATTTTAAAAATAAAGAAGATATATTAATATCCTTATTCCAAGAGAAGATGGGAGATTTTGTCGAAACAATTCGTCAAAAAACAGCAGGAATTGAAAGCGCTGTATCGAAGTTATTCATGTTGGTAGAAACGCACTTCTTGCTGTTATCACAAAATGATCCTCTTGCTATCGTTACGCAATTAGAGCTAAGACAGTCCAATCAAGACTTACGCCTGAAAATAAATGAAGTATTAAAAGGCTACTTACAAGTTATGGATGAGATTTTGGAGACAGGTATAAAGCAAGGTGAATTCCAAGCGGATTTAAATGTTCGTGTGGCAAGACAAATGATCTTTGGAACAGTAGATGAAGTTGTGACCAATTGGGTAATGAGCGATCATAAGTATGATCTGGTCGCACTTTCAAAAACGGTACATGGGCTACTTATTGCAGCTTGTGGTTATCGTCAATAATGGGAGGGATCATGTTGAAATTCCTATCTGTAAGAGTTGAAGATCATATCGCGGTGGCGACGTTAAATCATGCGCCGGCAAACGCGATGTCTTCACAAGTTATGCATGACGTTACTGAATTAATTGATCAAGTGGAGAAGGATGATAACATTCGTGTTGTTGTTATTCACGGTGAAGGGCGCTTCTTCTCGGCGGGAGCAGATATTAAAGAATTTACATCTGTTACTGAAGCGAAGCAAGCGACAGAATTAGCGCAGCTTGGACAAGTTACGTTTGAGCGTGTTGAAAAATGTTCAAAACCAGTTATCGCGGCAATTCATGGAGCGGCACTTGGCGGCGGCCTTGAGTTTGCTATGTCTTGCCACATGCGCTTTGCAACTGAAAGTGCAAAACTTGGTTTACCTGAATTAACACTTGGATTAATTCCTGGATTTGCAGGTACACAGCGATTACCACGTTATGTTGGGAAAGCGAAAGCCTGTGAAATGATGTTAACAAGTACACCGATTACTGGTGCAGAAGCATTAAAATGGGGACTTGTTAACGGAGTTTTTGCTGAAGAAACATTTTTAGATGATACGCTTAAAGTTGCAAAACAGATTGCTGGAAAAAGCCCAGCGACGACTCGTGCTGTACTAGAGTTATTGCAAATGACGAAATCGTCTCATTATTATGAAGGTGTACAACGCGAAGCTCAAATCTTTGGTGAAGTATTTACGGGTGAAGATGGAAGAGAAGGTGTAGCAGCGTTTTTAGAAAAACGTAAGCCTTCATTTAATGGCAGGTAGTTCAATTATTTTTTTAATATAAATTAACAGAAAATTAAAATTGATAGAATCTTTCTGAAAAACAAGGGGGTAAATGGAATGAACATCTACGTACTCATGAAACGAACATTTGATACAGAAGAAAAAATCGTAATTAAAAACGGTGCAATTTACGATGGCGAAGCGGAATTCATCATCAACCCTTACGACGAATATGCGATTGAAGAAGCAATTCAAGTAAGAGACGCACAAGGTGGCGAAGTTACTGTTGTAACAGTCGGTGGCGAAGATAGTGAGAAAGAACTTCGTACGGCATTAGCGATGGGCTGCGATAAAGCTGTATTAATTAATATTGAAGATGATGTGGAAAATGGTGACCAGTTCACGACAGCAAAAGTACTTGCTGAATATTTAAAAGATAAAGATGTAGATTTAATTTTAGGCGGGAACGTTGCAATTGATGGTGCATCTGGACAAGTTGGTCCACGCGTAGCAGAAGCGTTAAATATTCCGTACGTAACGACAATTACAAAACTTGAAATTGACGGTACAAACGTGAAGATTGAGCGTGATGTTGAAGGTGATACGGAAGTGATTGAAACTTCATTACCAGTTTTAGTAACAGCACAACAAGGTTTAAATGAACCTCGTTATCCATCGCTTCCAGGTATTATGAAAGCGAAGAAAAAGCCACTAGAAGAAGTAGAATTAGATGATTTAGATTTAGAAGAAGATGATGTGGAAGCAAAGACAAAAACAATTGAAATCTATTTGCCTCCTAAGAAAGATGCAGGAAAAGTGTTACAAGGCGAGCTGCAAGATCAAGTAAAAGAACTTGTATCGTTGCTCCATACAGAAGCGAAAGTAATCTAATAAAATACGAAATTATATATGCAGGAGGGAAAATCTATGGCTCGTAAAGTATTAGTAATGGGTGAGGTTCGTGATGGATCGCTACGTAACGTTTCGTTTGAAGCGGTAGCAGCAGCAAAAACAATTGCAGAAGGCGGTGAAGTAGTAGGTCTTCTAGTTGGAGACAGCGTTGCCTCTTTTGCAAATGAATTGATTCATTACGGTGCAGATCGCGTTGTGACAGTTGAAAATGATAAATTAAAATCATATACATCTGATGGTTATGCACAAGCATTTTCAGCTGTATATGCTGAAGAAAAGCCAGAAGGTATTGTATTTGGACATACAGCACTTGGTAAAGATTTATCACCAAAATTAGCAGCGAAGCTCGAAGCTGGTCTAGTTTCTGACGTAACTGCTTTAGAAGTTGAAGGTGGAAATGTTATCTTTACTCGTCCAATTTACTCTGGTAAAGCATTTGAGAAGAAGATTGTAACGGACGGTATCTTATTTGCGACAGTACGTCCAAATAACATTGCAACGCTTGAAAAAGATGAGTCTCGCAGTGGTGACGTATCTTCTATTACAGTAGATGTGAAAGACCTACGTACAATTATTCAAGATGTCGTCCGTAAGACGGCAGAAGGTGTTGACCTTTCTGAAGCAAAAGTTATTATCGCTGGTGGACGCGGTGTGAAGAGTGAAGAAGGGTTCAAGCCATTAAAAGAGTTAGCTGACGTATTGGGCGGCGCTGTTGGAGCATCTCGTGGTGCTTGTGACGCTGAGTATTGCGATTACTCATTACAAATTGGTCAAACTGGTAAAGTTGTTACGCCAGACTTATACATTGCATGCGGTATTTCTGGTGCGATTCAGCATTTAGCTGGTATGTCTAACTCAAAAATAATCGTTGCAATTAATAAAGACCCAGAAGCAAGTATCTTCAAAGTAGCTGACTATGGTATTGTTGGCGATCTATTTGAAGTCTTACCTCTTTTAACAGAAGAGTTTAAAAAGTTAAAAGTACATTCATGATTTGAGTACCCTTGAGTTCCAAGTGAAGTACCCCTATATATAGAAAAGGTGAGAGATCCCCTGTCTCTCATCTTTTTAGTATTTAATCCGTATTTTTATATAGTATAAAGGAACACTTTTTTGTTACAATACATAACGATACATATTATTCGCCACGTATATAAGTTAATGATATACTCTTGGTAGAATATACTTGAAGGAGGAAATAAAATGGCAATTGTAAATGCAAATGACCAAAGCTTCGCAGCTGAAACTAGCGAAGGTGTTGTATTATTAGATTTCTGGGCACCTTGGTGTGGACCTTGTAAAATGATCGCTCCTGTATTAGAGGAAATTGATGCAGAATTAGGCGAAAAAGTAAAAGTAGTAAAAGTAGACGTGGATGAAAACCAAGAAACTGCTCGTCAATTCGAAGTAATGAGCATTCCAGCTCTTTTCGTATTAAAAGACGGTAAAGTAGTTGATCAAGCGTTAGGTTACAAACCGAAAGAAGCGTTAGTAGAATTAGTTTCTAAACACTTCTAAAATAAAGGGCTACCATTTGGTAGCCTTTTTTATTTTCCTTTTTTACACCTTTCCGTTACAATAAAAGAACGTATGTTGGGTGTTTTGGCATAGTATGTTTTCATGTGAAAATAAAGATGCTAAGCATGTAGAAATGGAGGGTAACGAGTGCACGAACATTTAAAAGAAAAATTGGCTATTTTACCAGATCAACCTGGTTGTTATTTAATGAAAGATAAGCAAGGAACGGTTATATATGTCGGAAAGGCAAAAGTGCTTAAAAATCGTGTGCGCTCGTACTTTACTGGTTCGCATGATGGAAAAACACTGCGGCTTGTAGGAGAAATTGTAGATTTTGAATATATTGTAACTTCCTCAAATCTAGAGGCTCTCATTTTAGAGTTAAACTTAATAAAAAAACATGATCCAAAATATAATATTCAATTAAAAGATGATAAAACATATCCTTTTATTAAAATTACAGCTGAGAAACAGCCGCGATTACTTATTACGCGAAATGTAAAAAAGGATAAGGGAAAGTATTTTGGTCCTTATCCGAATGCACAATCAGCTCATGAAACGAAAAAGCTGCTAGATCGTATGTATCCGCTTCGTAAGTGCTCAAATATGCCAGATAAAGTTTGTTTATATTATCATATGGGTCAATGTTTAGCGCCTTGTGTGAAAGAAGTGACGGAAGAACAAAACAAAGAAATTGTAGATGAAATTATTAAGTTTCTAAATGGTGGGCATAAAGAAGTTCGTTCAGAATTAGAAACAAAGATGTATGAAGCTTCAGAGAAACTAGAATTTGAACGTGCAAAAGAGTTGCGGGATCAAATTGCTCATATCGATGCGATTATGGAAAAACAAAAGATGATTATGAGTGACTTAGTGGATCGTGATGTGTTTGGGTATGCAGTTGATAAAGGATGGATGTGTGTTCAAGTTTTCTTCGTTCGAAAAGGAAAGTTAATTGAACGTGATGTTTCTATGTTTCCAATCTACGATGAACCAGAAGAGGGATTTTTAACGTTTATTGGTCAATTTTATGAGAACAGCAGTCATTTTAAGCCGAAGGAAATTGTCGTTCCAGGAAGTATAGACTCAGAGTTAGTAGAGCGCTTTTTAGAAGTTGAAGCGACACAGCCGAAACGTGGTAAGAAAAAAGATCTTGTAGAATTAGCAAATAAAAATGCGAAGATTGCTCTTGAAGAGAAATTCTACTTAATTGAACGTGATGAAGAGCGAACGATTAAGGCGGTAGATCATTTAGGGAAGCAGCTCGGGATTGAAACACCTTATCGTATTGAGGCGTTTGATAACTCAAATATTCAAGGGACAAATCCTGTTTCTGCAATGATTGCTTTTATCGATGGGAAACCAGCTAAGAAAGAATATAGGAAATATAAAATTAAAACGGTTCAAGGGCCAGATGATTATGAGTCTATGAGAGAAGTTGTGAGACGCCGTTATACAAGGGCGCTGAAAGAGAGTTTGCCTTTACCAGATTTAATCATTATTGATGGTGGAAAAGGGCATCTGGCAGCTGTAAGTGATGTTCTAGAAAACGAACTCGGTTTATATATTCCGATGGCAGGGCTTGTAAAAGATGACAAACATAAAACTTCCCATTTAATTATTGGAGATCCACCTGAACCTGTGATGCTTGAGCGAAATAGCCAAGAATTTTATTTATTGCAGCGCATTCAAGATGAAGTGCATCGATTTGCGATTACATTCCATCGTCAATTACACGGGAAATCTGTCATTCAATCAGCACTGGATGATATTCCTGGAATTGGAGATAAACGAAAAAAGATATTGTTGAAACATTTTGGTTCATTAAAGAAGATGAAAGAAGCTTCTTTAGCTGAATTTGTCGAAGCGGGTATGCCGAAAAATGTCGCAGAGACGATTTATACTTATTTAACAGATAAGAAGACGTTGTAGTTTACAACGTCTTCTATTTTCTGGTATAATTTCTGAAGATTTAAAATAAACCTAACTAAATGAAAATACAAAAAAGTCAACTAAACTTATATGTCTAGTTGACTGTAGGTAATGCTACACTTCAATGAGATCTTTTATATCCCATTTCACAAGAAATGTAATAGAGTCTGAACGTTTTTTCTTTTCTTCATAGGACTCTGCAACGACGTTTCGTTGCTTTTGAATTTGTTCAGCGATGAATCCAGCTTCTAATTGATAAGAAGAATGTCTGTTTTGTTTTTGACGTTCAGCGATGAGTGTGCCTTTAAGTTGGAACTGCATTTCACGACGCTTATGTTCAATAATGCTTAAAGTGCCCCAGCCAGCTTTTTCAAAGAACTGAATGACTTCTTCAATTGTTTCTAGTGGATATTTTCTTGCAAGGTTTCTACCAGACCAGTATAAAATACCATCTAAATCGTTACCGATTAAATCAGGTAGTAATTCTTCACGTAGCAATTCATAAGCGAAGGCGTTCAATGAAACATCTTCTAAAGATGTTGTATCGATTGTATTTTTACTCACAATATTCCCCTCTTTCTATAGGGATTATTATATAACATTTCTCATTTATAAAAACAGATTTTTCTTTGGGGAAATCTGAATATATAAGAAGGGAAAAAGAATTGGCAAATTATATGCAAATTATGTATACGTTTTCTTGACGCTTCGACAAAAATAGGGGTAAAATGAACTTGTTATCAAATTATGCTGAAATATTTCGAATAATTTTTTCAGTTTTTCTTATGCCAATAGTGAAAAAACATTATTGTTGTAAATTAATCTGAAAACAGCAGTCAAACATTCAAGGGGGTAATGGGGACATGAAAGGCCGCGAGTATACGTTTCGTAAGTGGCACTCATTAATGGGGGTCATCCCGGTTGGTGTCTTTTTGACGCAACATCTAATTGTAAACAACTTTGCAACAAGAGGAGCAGAGGCTTTTAACAAAGCTGCAGGCTTTATGGAGCTCCTTCCATTCCGGTATGCGCTAGAGATTTTCATCATCTTTTTACCGATACTGTACCATGCTATATATGGCTTATATATTGCATTTACAGCTAAGAACAATGCGGTTTCTTACGGTTATTTCCGTAACTGGATGTTCGTCTTCCAAAGAATTTCAGGTATCGTTACACTGATTTTCATTTCTTGGCACGTCTGGGAAACTCGTATTCAAGCAATGCTAGGTAAAGAGGTAAACTATGATATGATGGCAGATATTTTAAACAATCCAGCTATGTTTGCATTCTACTTAGTTGGTGTTGTTTCAACAATTTTCCACTTTGCAAATGGACTATGGACATTCTGCATAAGCTGGGGAATTACAGTATCTCCACGTTCACAAAGAATCTCTACTTATGTAACATTAGCTATTTTCTTAGGTCTATCTTATGTAGGTGTGAGTGCATTATTAGCGTTCATCGATCCACAGCTAGCAAACCAGTAAGGAGTGGGAGAGCATGAAAGGGAAACTTATAGTAGTCGGCGGTGGCTTGGCCGGCTTAATGGCAACGATTAAAGCGGCGGAAGCAGGAGTAAATGTTGAACTATTTTCTTTAGTACCAGTAAAACGTTCACATTCTGTATGTGCCCAAGGTGGAATTAACGGTGCCGTAAATACGAAAGGTGAAGGGGATTCTCCATGGATCCACTTTGACGATACAATTTATGGTGGGGACTTCTTAGCGAACCAACCGCCAGTTAAAGCAATGTGTGAAGCAGCACCTGGTATTATTCATTTAATGGACCGTATGGGTGTTATGTTCAACCGTACGGAAGAAGGACTTCTTGATTTCCGTCGTTTTGGTGGAACACAACATCACCGTACAGCATTTGCTGGTGCAACAACTGGACAGCAATTACTATACGCATTAGATGAGCAAGTACGTCGTCACGAAGTAGCAGGACTTGTAACGAAATATGAAGGTTGGGATTTCTTACGAGCTGTTGTTGATGACGAAGGTGTGTGCCGAGGAATCGTTGCACAAGACTTACAAACAATGGAGATTAAAAGTTTCCAAGCTGATGCCGTAATTATGGCAACAGGGGGCCCTGGTATCATCTTTGGAAAATCAACTAACTCTATTATTAATACAGGTACAGCAGCTTCTGCTGTATATCAACAAGGCGCATATTATGCAAACGGCGAGTTCATTCAAATTCATCCAACGGCAATTCCTGGAGACGATAAATTACGTCTTATGAGTGAATCGGCACGTGGTGAAGGTGGCCGTGTTTGGACATATAAAGATGGTAAACCATGGTACTTCCTAGAAGAAAAATATCCGGCTTACGGAAACCTTGTACCTCGTGATATTGCAACGCGTGAAATCTTTGACGTTTGCGTAGAGCAAAAACTAGGTATTAACGGTGAAAACATGGTGTACTTAGATCTTTCTCATAAAGATCCGAAAGAACTAGATATTAAACTTGGTGGAATTATTGAAATCTATGAGAAGTTTACAGGTGATGATCCTCGTAAACTACCAATGAAAATCTTCCCAGCAGTTCACTATTCAATGGGCGGACTATGGGTTGATTATAAGCAGATGACAAGTATTCCAGGTTTATTTGCAGCAGGTGAGTGTGATTATTCTATGCATGGTGGTAACCGTCTAGGTGCGAACTCACTATTATCAGCAATTTACGGTGGTATGGTAGCAGGACCGAACGCGATTGAGTATATGAAAGGTCTTTCTAAATCGTCTGATGCTGTTTCATCTACTGTATATGAGCAAAATGAATTAATCGAAACAGAGAAATTTAACAATATTTTAATGCTTGATGGTAACGAAAATGCATATGTTCTTCATAAAGAGCTTGGAGAATGGATGACAGATAACGTTACAGTAGTTCGTGAAAATAAAAAGCTACTAGAAACTGATGCGAAAATTGAAGAGTTAATGGCGCGTTACAAACGCATTAACATTAACGATACAGCGAGATGGAGTAACCAAGGTGCTTCATTTACACGCCAACTTGCAAATATGTTTGAGTTAGCACGTGTTATTACAATTGGCGCATATAACCGTAATGAGAGCCGCGGGGCGCATTACAAACCTGAATTCCCAAATCGTGATGATGCAAACTTCTTAAAAACTACGATGGCGAAATTTGAAGGAGAAGGAAATGCACCAGCATTCCATTACGAAGAAGTGGATGTTTCATTAATTAAACCACGTAAACGTGACTATTCCTCAAAACATGATGTAGCTGCTAAGGGTGAAGAGAAGGGGGATAAGCAACATGTCTGAGAAAACAATCCGCCTCATCATTACGAGACAAGATGGACCAGACGCTCAAGCGTTTGACCAAGAGTTTGAAATTCCATATCGTCCAAATATGAACATTATTTCGGCACTGATGGAAATTCGTCGTAATCCTGTTGATTCAAAAGGAAACCAAACGACTCCGATTGCATGGGATATGAACTGTTTAGAGGAAGTATGTGGCGCATGTTCGATGGTGATTAACGGAAAACCACGTCAATCATGTACAGCTCTTATTGATCAGTTAGAACAACCAATTCGCTTAAAGCCGATGAAGACATTCCCAGTTGTACGTGACTTACAAGTTGACCGTAGTCGCATGTTTAACGCTCTAAAACGCGTTAAAGCTTGGATTCCAATTGATGGTACGTATGACTTAGGACCAGGACCAAGAATGCCTGAGAAGAAACGTCAATGGGCTTATGAGCTTTCAAAATGTATGACATGTGGTGTTTGCTTAGAATCATGTCCAAACGTAAATAGTAAATCTGACTTTATTGGACCAGCACCGTTATCACAAGCTCGTTTATTCAACTCACATCCGACGGGTGAAATGCATAAAGCAGATCGCTTACGTGCAATTATGGGAGATGGAGGACTTGCAAACTGTGGTAACTCTCAAAACTGTGTGCAATCATGTCCGAAGGGTATTCCATTAACAACTTCAATTGCGGCATTAAACCGTGATACAACAATTCAATCGTTTAAAGATTTCTTTGGTAGCGACAATAACTATTAATAAATATTGCCTCTTCATGTTGAAGAGGCAATATTTATAACTTTATTTTTCTGTTTATTCTGTTTATTTTTAGAGCGAAAAGGAGAGGAAACAATGAAGAGGATTTCTTATATTGAAGACTTTGAGCGATGGGAAAGTGGTTTTTCATTTTACAATCCTGTAAAAGTTCGTTTTGGTGAAGTAGATATGTTTGGGCATGTAAATAATGTCGTTGCCTTTACCTATTTTGAAGAAGCACGTATCGCATTGTTTAAAGAACTTGGATTTATGCAAGAATGGACGCATGAATCTTCAGAAACGATGATCGTTGTTGCAGATTTACAATGTAATTTTATTAAGCAAATATATTTTGATGAACAGTTGAAGGTGTATGTAAAAGCGGGATCGGTTGGGAATTCTTCTTTAGATTTGCATTACATGGTGAAGAATGCAGAAGGAGAAGCTTGTTTAGTCGGCCGTGGAATGATGGTTCAAGCATCGAAAAAAACGGGAAAAGGCGAACCGTGGCCTGAAGAATGGAAGAAAAAATTACTACAATGATAGAGTGAAAGAAAAATAAGAGAGCAATTTGCTCTCTTATTTTTTGTCTTTCATTGCTTCTTCTAATGTTAAATGATGTTTATATATGTATGTAGCGTATGGATTACCAACGTAGCGCAAATGCCACGGTTCATATGAATATTCTGTTGTTTCTGTTTTATCTTCTAAATAACGAATGACAAAGCCAAATTCATGGGCATGTTTTGCAACCCATTTTCCTTCGGCTGTCTCTCCAAAAATAGGCTCTAATTGGAATTTAGCAGATTTTGAACTAATATCCATTGCTAAACCAGTTTGATGTTCACTCGTACCAGGAATGGCACTTACTGAATCAGCTTCAGCTTTTCCTTGACGTCTAACGTATGTATCATGTAATGATTTTTGGCGTTTGTATGAACGATAACCAGATACAGCTGTAAGTTCAAGGCCTTCTTTCTTTGCCGCTTCAAACATATTTTCAAGCGCATCTGCAGCATCTTTACGCAGCAATGTTTTTTCTTTATCTTTTGGACTAGTAAATGGTACGTTTGGTCTTGTTAAGTCTTCAGGTATGTATCCGTCTGGTAGTTTTCGATGTTTATTCACTAAGACAAGATTAGACTCTGGATTTGTTACAACGGAAAAATCATTTTCTAGCTTCTTTGCAGTATGATCAGCTTTTGGAAAAGCAGGAATCTCTTCTTTTTGGTGATTACTATGCTGTTGACTTTCGACAGCTTTCGCCTCATTTTGTAGTGGTGATTTAGAACTAAAGTAAGCGAAAGAAGTGATACCGATTACAATAGTAGTGGCAGAAATAATGATTATCTTTTTCATGATACCTTGTAATCACAGTCCTTTCTTAATAAAATATGTATCGTTTTTTATTATAAGTCTAGTTTACTGAAAAAGAAATATAAGAGTCGTAACGTAATAGAAATGCAAAGAAAATGTCAGAAAATGTGTGAAATTGTAGTATTTTTTCATATAATTCATTTCTTATCTTTCATGAAATTCATTTTTTATGTAATATATATACATAAGAAGATGTAGCGATTATCGAGAATGAAGAACTTCTTGTATAGACTAGGAGTGAATGGGAATGGATTTTGCAACAATTATTGGGCTCATTTTAGGATTTGTAGCGGTAGTAGTAGGGATGGTCGTCAAGGGCGCTGACATAACAGCCTTATTGAATCCTGCCGCAGCATTAATTATTTTTATCGGTACATTTGCTGCAGTATGTATAGCATTTCCGATGAATCAACTAAAAAGGGTTCCAAAATTATTTAAAGTTCTTTTTGGTTCAAATAAAAAGGATTTAAGTTATGAACAGTTGCTAGAATTATTTGTTCATTGGACATCAGAAAGTAGAAAATACGGTATTTTGTCTTTAGAGCAACAATTAGACAAAATTCAAGATGAATTTCTTTTGCGTGGTATGAAATTTGTGATTGATGGCGTATCCGCAGAAGATCTAGAACAGATTTTAGAAGCTGAATTAGAAGCAATTGAAGAAAGGCATGCAAAAGGAGCGGCAATTTTTTCTCAAGCTGGTACATATGCACCGACATTAGGGGTTTTAGGTGCTGTTATTGGTCTTGTAGCTGCACTTGGCAATTTAACTGATATTGAAAAGTTAGGTCACGCTATTTCGGGTGCTTTTATTGCAACGATTTTTGGTATTTTTTCAGGCTATGTATTATGGCATCCATTTGCAAATAAACTAAAGCAAAAATCTGCAGCTGAATTAGAGAAAAAACGTTTAATTATTGATTGTTTATTAATGTTACAAGAGGGTACATATCCGTTTATTATGAAGAACCGCATTTTAGGTGCACTTTCTGCAACTGAGCGTAAAAAGCTAGAAAAAGGAGCAGAAAAAAATGCGGAGTAAAAAAAATAGAAGAGGCAAAAAGAAAAAACACGAAGAACATATCGATGAAACTTGGTTAATCCCTTATTCTGATATGTTAACGTTGTTATTTGCATTGTTCATCGTTTTATTTGCGATGAGTAGTATAGATGCTGCGAAGTTCAAACAGATGGCAGTAGCATTTCGAAGCGAATTAGCAGGTGGAACAGGAAATAAAGAGTTTTTAAGTGATCAGAAGCCAAATGATGAAAAGGAATTATCAGCAAGTAGCCTTGAGGCAGAACAAGCAAAAAAACAAGAAGAAGCTAGAGAAAAAGAAAAAAAAGAAATGGATGAATTGAAAGCATTACAAAAAAAGATTGATCAATATATTAATGAGAAACAATTATCCTCTTCTTTTCAAACTAAATTAACTGAAAAGGGATTAATGGTGACAATATTAGAGAATGTGCTGTTTGATTCGGGGAAAGCAGATGTGAAGTTAGAATCACTAGGGATTGCAAAAGAGATGTCTAGCTTACTTGTTTCAGCGTCACCTCGTGAGATTACAGTATCTGGTCATACGGATAATGTCCCTATTGCCAATGCGCAGTTTGCATCGAACTGGGAATTAAGTACGCAGCGTGCAGTTAATTTTATGCAAGTATTACTCCAAAATAAAGAATTACAACCAGAAAAATTTAGTGCGATTGGTTACGGAGAATACCGTTCAATTGCTCCAAACGATACACAAGAAGGAAAGGCAAAGAATAGGCGTGTGGAAGTGTTTATCTTGCCTTTAACAGAGAAGGGAAAATAAAGAGGATGGCGAATGCCATCCTCTTTATTTTGCATCAAATGATTTTAAGTTGTCGCGACGGATTTTATCTTTTTCTGCATCTGATTTTTTGAAATCATAATCATATAAAGCGCCTTCCCAATCGCCATACATTGGATTCGGGAAAACAATAAATTTCTCACCAAATTGTGCTTTCGAATCTGATACTGCTTGATTGCGGTCTTTTACAGACTTTCCATCAAAACCAGTGAAATCAGATAAGTTATCACCGAAGAATAAGAAGATATCATGTGTTTGCGAAACGAGTTCACGGCGTTTTTCTTTTCCTTTCTCTTTCGGATCTTGTAGTAATATATGTTCTTTCGTTGCTTGAGGAGCACCTACACGCTCAAGATTTTTAATTGTTGCATCTAGTTGGTTCGTTTTACGATTTGAGATGTAATAAATATCTACACCTTTAGACTCCGTATATTTTAAGAAATCAATTGCGCCTGGAAGGGCTTCAGCTTCGGCCTTATTAATCCAATCATCCCATTTGTAAGGATAGCCTTTTCCTGTTTTTACGCTCATTGCTTGATGAGGGCTGTTGTCTAAAACAGTTTCGTCTAAATCAAGTACGATAGCAGGCTTTTTCTCTGTCCCTTTTGCAAGAGCTGCATCAAGCTTCAATTGACCGATATTGTACCCTTGGTAGTAAAGTGCTTTCGTTTCACCGGCTGTTTGATACCATAAATCAGCCATTAATTGCTGTTCTGTTAATTTTACTTTTTCTTCTTTTGCCACTGTTTTCTCTGGTGTTCCTGAACATGCTACAAGCGATGTAGATAGAACCGCTACAGATAATAAAGTGGTAATACCCCTCTTCATCTTCATATGTATCCTCCTTGATGTTAGAAAATCATCTTATATTATATATTAAAATATAAAAATTTTTTATGAACATTTGCATATTATCTTTTGTATATATAGTAGTATGTCCTATATTAGAAAGATGAGAAAAATAATGGAAATCGTTTTGACAACTTTTATTGTCGAAATGACAATTATAATTGACAAATGACATGATATTATTTACAATTTTAACTAAATAGAACAAATGATGGATTAAGGAGATGTTACATACTAAGAGGATGAAGTGTAGTGCTATATTTTATCCTGAATAAACATAGTCTTTGAAAGAGAGTATGAATGATATTAAAGGGGAGGCTTTATACTTTGAGTTTACAAATTCAGAACTTAACGAAACTATTTGGGGAATCAAAAGCAGTGAACGGTTTGCAAATTTCGTTACCAAGAGGTGAAGTACTAGGATTACTTGGACGTAATGGTGCAGGGAAAACAACGACAATCAAAATGCTTCTCGGATTATTAACGCCAAATGAAGGCTCTATTACATGGGATGGAAAAACATTTGGGACTAGTGGGGTAACGATTGGGTATTTACCAGAAGAAAGAGGTTTATATACAAAAAGTAGAGTAATAGACCAGTTGCGATATTTTGGTAGATTAGAAGGAATGTCGAAAAAAGAAGTAGATCTTGCTATTGATCACTGGTTAGAGCGATTAGCAATACCGGAATATAAATTTAAAACGGCAGGAGAGCTTTCAAAAGGAAATCAGCAAAAAATCCAATTAATTGCTGCTCTTCTTCATAATCCTGAACTTCTCATTTTAGATGAACCATTTAGTGGACTGGACCCAGTTAATGCTGGAATGTTAGCTAGCATTATTGAAGAACAAGTACAGAGCGGAAAGACCATTATTTTATCTAGTCATCGTATGGAACAAGTAGAGGCTTTTTGCCAACATGTATGTATTTTGAAAAAAGGCGAAGCAGTCGTAAAAGGCCAGTTAAGTGATATTAAAAAAGAGTACGGTTTCCGTAATTTAACGATTGAAGATACAGAAGAGAACGCGAAGGGATTAGAAGCTATTCATGTATCCTATGAAAAACAACAAGGCCTTCTTTATGTGCAAGTACAAGATGATGCAGAAGCTCTAAAGATTTTACAACAGTTGCAAGAACAAGGTGTTACCTTACGACAATTTAAAATGTTAGAGCCGACGTTAAACGAAATCTTTGTAGAGAGGGCGAAATAACGATGCGTAAATTTTCTCACGTATTTTCATTTTATTTCAGGGAAGCATTTTTATCTAAAAAATCATTAATTACGAGTGCGATTTTATTTTTAGTTGTGTTTGGACTTTTCGCATTTAATCATTTCACTGCTGATAACGATAAAGGAAAAGATAAATTTGCGGTAGTAACGGAAAGCGATACTTATAAAGTGCAAGAAAGTGATGTAACAAAGTTACTTCCGTCTGCTAAAGTAACTGTAGAAAATAAGGATAAATTTAATGAGCTACGTAAGCAAGTGGAAGATGGGGATTTAGACGGTTTATTCCATATTACAGAAAAGAATGGTATTCCGGAAGTGACGTATATGTATAGTGGTTTTCCGAGTCAATCAACTGCTACACTTATGGCAAGTTATTTAAAGGAACAGTATACAGCGGTAATGATTGAAAAAAATAATGTATCTGCCGAAGTAGCAAAACAGTTACAGATGGAAATTCCGTTAAAACAAGAAGCAGTAAAGGATCATGCATCTTCCTTTGGAATTGGTTATGTTTTCTCCTTTGCTTTATATATGTTTATTATTGTGTTTGGAACTGCAATTGGGACGACGATAGCCTCTGAAAAGTCATCTCGTGTTATGGAGTTAATGCTTCCGAAAGTAAAACCATTAACAATGCTACATGCCAAAATTTTAGCAATTGTTTCTAGCGCTTTACTATTACTAGTTATTGCTTCCTTCGGTTTTCTTGTACCATATTTATTAGGTTGGGTAGATTTAGAAAACGCATCTTTAATAGGACTTACACTAGACTTTTCTAAATTGGATGCGGTAGTAATTAGTATGTTCGTTGTATATTTTGTTACGGGCTACTTACTATATGCAATGTTATATGCAGCGGTTGGGGCTGTTGTATCAAAAATTGAGGATGTGCAATCTCTTTCGTTCCCAATTACTATGTTAGGTATAGCAGCATTTTTCATTAGTATTAAATCATTATTTGATCCTAATAGTACATTAGCTGTAGTTAGTTCATATATTCCATTCTTTACACCTATGGTTACATTTTCAAGACTTGTAGCTGGTGAAGCAGGTGCTGTAGAAATTGGTGTGACATTAGTAATTTTATTGGTGACTATCGTTATCATCAATATGCTTACAAGTCGCATTTACGTAAATGGCGTAATGAATTACTCAGATAAAGTGAAATTTAAAGATTTAGCGAAGTTTATAAAGCGTCAATAATGAGAGAAAAGTATGATTTCCTATTGGAATCATGCTTTTTCTTTATGTATAAATTAAAAATAGTATATAATAATAAGAGTCGTCTTTTAATAGAATGAATACAAAGGAGGGTGTGCAGATGGGGATTAGTAGTCGTTTTACAGTAGGTGTTCATATGTTAACGTTACTTGCGATAGATCGAAACTCTCGCTGTACCTCTGAATGGATTGCTGGTAGTGTGAATACAAATCCAGTTGTGATTCGTCGCATTACAGGAATGTTGAAGAGAGCAGGACTTGTTGATGTACAAGCTGGTAAAGGTGGTACGACACTTGCTCGTGATTTAGAAGAAATTACATTACTTGATGTATATAAAGCAGTGGAAGTTGTAGAAGAAGGACAACTATTTTCCTTCCATGAAAATCCCAACATTGAATGTCCAGTAGGAGCTAATATTCAATCAGTATTAGAAATTATTTTAATGCAAGCGCAAGAAGCGATGGAAAACGTACTTGCAAATGTAACGGTAGATCAATTAGTTACAAACTTAAAGTCTAAAATGAAAGAGTAAAAAAGCGAGCAACCTCATAATGAGGGCTCGCCTTTTTTTATTCAGAAATATTGAAAATTCTATTTTTCAGTATTTAAAATGAATTTACCAACAATAGCTGCTACGATACCACCAAGAATTGGTGCTACGATGAATACCCATAGTTGAGAAAGTGCTTCTCCGCCAGCGAATAGAGCTGGTGCGATACTACGAGCTGGGTTAACAGAAGTTCCAGTTAACGGAATTCCTAATAAGTGAACTAAAACTAATGTGAAACCAATTACTAATCCTGCTAGAGAAGAACTTCCTTTTTTACCTGTTACAGCAACGATAACTAAAATGAATACGAAAGTTAAAATAAATTCAACTAGAAATGCTCCAGATAAACCAAGAGTTCCAAAACCATTTTGTCCTAAATTATCTAAAGGTGTTTTAGCAGAGCGTAAAATCGTTACTAACGTTGCAGTTCCTAATAAACCACCTAAAATTTGAGCTAATACATAATAACAAAGTTCCATAGCGTTCATTCTTTTGTTGATGAACATAGCTACTGATACTGCTGGGTTAATGTGACATCCAGAAATTGTTCCGATGCTATATGCCATAGCCACAATAGATAGACCGAAAGCCATAGCGATTCCTAATGTTCCAATTCCTTCAATTCCGCCGCCAATGACAGCTACTCCAGTTCCGAATAATACAAGTACAAATGTACCAATAAATTCAGCGATTGCTTTTTTTAACATAATTTACCTCCTAATATTGCGCATGAAACGTATTATAACATAGGTTTTAGTATAAACAGCTAATGAAATACTATTCTGATAAGGCGAAATAGGGGGACAATAAAAAAAGAGTATAGTTCTTTGTTAGAGAACTATACTCTTTTTTATGCAGTTTTTTTCTGCTTAATGACTGGAGCAGAACGGTTTAAAACGCTATTTGCAACCATTCCTAACATAATAATAATCATTCCTAGTAGGGAAAGACCACCAGGAAATGAACCATTCAAGAAAACAATTTCGCCAAGCACGGTAAAGACCATCGTTCCAGCTTGCGTTGCTTCAACAGCTCCAAGTAGAGAGAGGTTATCTTTGGCTAAGTCAGTAGCAAAGAAAAATGTCATCGTCGCAATCACGCCAGAACATAATGCTAACAAAAATCCTTGCAACATTTGGCTGGATGTTGGAATACCAGTAGTAGAAAATCCGTATATACCAAGTAAAATTGTTATAGGTAGACTTCCTATTGCCATTCCTAATACACGTTGGAACGTATCAAGACGTCCGCCAACAAGTTCCATCATTTTTCGGTTGCCGAATGGATATAAGAAGGCTGCTACTACGACAGGTAAAAAACCTGAAATGAACTGAGTCATTGTAATATGACCTGCTGCAGTCGCTTGCATACAAATTACACCAAGTAAAATAAATAATGCGACATATAAACTACGAAGTGGAATTTTTCCGCGTACAAGTTTTGTGCCTGATTTCGTTTCTAATTTAACGAAGAATAATGGTGATAAAAGTAAACCTGCTAATATAGTAACTTGCCAAGTTCCAGCAACGAGCCAAGCTGGAGAAAAGACAGCTGCGAAACTTAATAAAGAATAGAAACCAATACCAGCAACGGAACCCCATCCGATCCACGCTAATGGATGTTTCTTTAATTCTTCCCATAAACCCCTTAAGTTTTTGCGAAATAAAACGATAAGGAATAAAATAGGGAGAGCAAATAAAAAACGGAAGGAAGCTGTCCAGGCCCAGCTCGTTCCAGATACATTCATCGCTCGATTAATAATAAAGGTTGCGGAAAAAAAGGCTGATGATAAAAGGCCTAATAAAATTGCGCGCATGAAGTATAGCACTCCTTTCGAAATTTGATGATTATGTATAGTATAATATACTTAAAAATAATAAAAGTAAACTATTTTATACTTTAAGGTGGTTTTATAGATGAAAGAACATGAAGATATGCAAACGAAAGAAGTCATTCAGCAAGTAGGTCAGCTGTTAAGACAAATTCGAAATGAACAAAAATTAAGTTTAGAAGAATTAGCCCAAAAAACTGGGGTTAGTAAATTAACATTAGGAAAGATTGAAAGAGGCGAAACGAATCCGACGCTAGCTGTCATTTGGAAAATAACGAAAGGGTTATCGATTCCTTTATCGAGATTGATGGTTGTTGGAGAACCTGTAGCTGTGGCGCGCTGCGGAGAAGGATTTGCAGTAGATGTAGGACAAGCATGGCATTTAGAAACGATGTTCCGCTATACGAAAGAAACGGGGATGGAAATGCACCGTGCTTGTTTAAGATCGAATAGTATATATGAACCGGAAGCTCATCATGAAGGTGCTATTGAGCTTGTAACAGTAATGAAAGGGAAAGTATCGATTCAAGTAGAAAGCGATGTATACGAATTAAATGAGTTTGACTCTATTCAATTTGAAGCGAATAAAAAACATAGTTATAGAAATGAAGAAGATGAAGTAGCAGTATTACATTTAACGATGAAATATTCTTCATAAAAAAATCACCTATAGGATTCTATAGGTGATTTTTTATATTTAGATTAAGTATATGCAGGATGCCACTAGTACGAACGTGGCATAAGTAATAAACAAATAAAATAAACTAAAAACCCCGTCCCAAAACATAAAATAGCAATGACCCAAAGTATGCGAATGAGAGTAGAGCTAATATCAAAATATTCCCCTAAACCACCGCATATACCAAATAGCATTTTATCAGTTTCGGATTTACATAACCTTTTTGACATCTTCCAATCCACTCCTTTTTATCCCGCTTTAACGAGCAGTAAGAACTCCACCTAAAAATTCAGCGAAAGCAAAGAAGTTAGGTGGGGGTTAACTACCCGTAAAAGCCCGATTGGTTTAACTAATAATCAGTGGGGGGATGAACAACCCCCCACTGATCAAAGTTTCACTTTATAGCAAGCTATATACTTCTATTCTATATGGAAATTTATGAGAAGACTATGCGGTTGTATTACATTTTTTTTAGGGAACAGTCGTATTAATTGTCTTAATTTTCAGTTGATATTAAAATTATAGTAAGAGGTAACTTTTAATAAAGGGTGGGGGAAATAGAGATGACAGTATATTGGCTGACTAATGTAATGCTTGAATCGGGGTATACATATGAAGAGGGGAGAATTTCCCAAACAGAAACAGAGTTATGTAGTTTACTCATTGAAGATGGACGAATTAAAAAAATGATAGCAGGGGCTGTTCAAGAGGAAGGAGTATTAATTCTTGATGCTAATCGTTTATTGATTTTGCCAGCTTTCGAAGAGATGCATATTCATATTGATAAGACATATTATAGTGGCCCTTGGAAAGCTTGTATGCCAGCAGAGAATATTTTTACGCGTTTTAATGAAGAAGAAAAAATTCTGCCGAAGCAATTAGCAACTGCTCAAGATAGGGCGGAAAATATGTTAGCGTTATTGCTTCGAAATGGTGCAACGAATATAAGAACGCATTGTAATGTTGATCCGATTATTGGACTTGGTAATTTGGAGGCGACGTTATCGGCGTTGGAAACGTATCAAAATCAGGTTTCTGGTAGAATTGTTGCTTTTCCGCAACATGGATTATTGCGTAGTAATTCTGTACAACTTGTGAAAGATGCGATGCGTATGGGTGCGCATCTAGTCGGTGGAGTGGATCCAGCTACAGTGGATAATGATATTGAAAAATCATTACATACCATTATGGATATCGCAGTAGAATTTAATGCGGATGTTGATATTCATCTGCATGATGCGAATAATCTTGGGACGTTTACGATGAAGCGATTGGCAAGTTTAACAGAAGAAGCGGGATGGCAAGGTCGCGTAACAATTAGTCATGCACTTGGACTTGGTGGTGTTACGGATAAAGAAGTTGAAGAAGTGGCGGAAAGACTAGCTGCTTTAAATATTGATATTACTTCAACGGTGCCAATTGGGAAACAAGTAATCCCAATTCCGTTATTAGATAAAAAAGGTGTGAAAGTTTCATTAGGAAATGATAGTATTACTGATCATTGGTCACCGTTTGGCACAGGTGATATGCTGCAAAAGGCAAATCGATTAGCGGAACGTTTTGGCTGGAGTGACGAAAGGTCTTTAGGAAAAGCCCTTCGCTTTATTACGGGAGGAAAAGAAACGTTAAACAATGAAGGGAAGCGAGCATGGCCGAATGTAGGAGATGAAGCGAGTTTTGTTTTGACGAATGCAACATGTACTGCTGAAGCGGTAGCGCGTCAAACAGAGAAACGTTTAGTCGTGCATAAAGGGAATATTGTTGTTGGAAGTTTAAATGAGGTGGAATTAAATAATCTTGTGTAAAAGAATCGTGTAAATGTTTTGAGGAGGGTTCTAATTGTGAGTGTAGAACCCTTCTTTGTTATGCTTGCAATATATTTCTTATAGGGAAGCTAGAAAGGATGAAAAATTTGGACAATCAACATAACCAAAATCATATTATGGGAACTTTGCAATGGTTTATATTTTTATTAGCGAATTCAATCGCACTACCAATTGTCGTTGGCGGATTATTTCATCTTACAACGGAAGAAATATTTTATTTAATGCAGCGTGCGTTTTTTGTAGTTGGTATATCTTCTTTTTTACAAGGGTGGCTTGGACATAGACTACCAATTGCGGATGGACCAGCTGGATCGTGGGTTGGAGTATTTACCGTACTTGCTTATGCAACGGCCGGGCAAGATCAATTACATAGTACGTTGCAAACTTTAGAATTAGGAATGATAATTTCCGGTGTTATTTTAATAGGATTAGGAGTCACTGGTTTTATCGGACGTATTTTATTTTTATTCACGCCGCTTGTGACAGGGACGTTTTTACTTTTATTATGTTTACAATTAAGCGGTGTATTTCTAAAAGGAATGCTAGGAATTACTGCTACTGTTTCTCAAATCGATGGATTTACAGCGATAATTGCGTTTAGCATATTTCTTTTCGTTATTATACTATCTAACTTCGGAAAAGGTTTTGTCAAAAGTTATGCGGTTTTAATAGGATTAATTAGTGGGTGGATTCTTTTTCTCATTGCAGGAAAAATGACGATTCCATCTCAAGTAACTCATTTTGTGCAACTTCCGCAAATATTTGCTTGGGGACTTCCAAAGTGGAATACAGGTATGGCTGTATCGAGTTTCGTTATGGTATGTATTTTAGTTTCAAATACAGTGGCAGCTATTATAGCAATTAATCAAGCTACCATTCAAAAGGGGACTATTGAACAAAAACAGTTGAAGGGTGGTACGTGGGTTGGAGGGATTTCGCATATCATTTCTTCTGTATTTTCAACTGTAGGTGTCGTGCCGTTACCAGCAACGGCAGGATTTATACGTTTAACGAAACAAAAATATATACGATCGTTCTTACTAGCATGTTTGTTACTAGTCGTAATGTCGTTACTTCCAAATATTATTCGTTACTTAGCATCGTTACCACCCGCTGTCGCATCTGCGGTTTTAATGGCTTCGTTCGTACAGTTAATTGGAATTGGGTTTCATAATATAAAACAAGTGCCAATGAGCGAAAGGAATGTAACGGTTTTAGGAGTTTCTGTATTATTTGGAAGCGGTGTTATGTTTTTACCGTCTGGAGCACTCCAATCACTGCCGTCTGTTATGCAATATATATTCGGAAATGGTTTGTTCGTAGGTACAGTTGTCAGCATATTACTAGAACAAATATGGCGTAATGAAAAGTGAGTGGATACAAAGAGTGTCTGCACTGTATAAAAGTCTAAAATAACATGTGAAATAAAGCCTATTTTCATTCACCACCCGCACATTTCGTTCATACAATATCTTGACTAAATAAACACCCAACTTACACATACACGGCTCTGGCTTAAGCAAGGAGGTTTATACCAGTTGAAGGAAAAAGCGTATCAATCTAAACCGTTACTCACAAAGAGAGAGAGAGAAGTATTTGAATTACTGGTTCAAGATAAAACAACGAAAGAAATTGCAGGTGAACTTTTTATCAGTGAAAAAACAGTGCGCAACCACATCTCAAACGCAATGCAAAAGCTAGGAGTTAAAGGACGTTCACAAGCAGTTGTTGAGCTTCTTCGCATGGGAGAGCTCGAACTATAAAAAGAAAGCCGACTTTTATATGAAGAGTCGGCTATTTTTTTGTTTATATTTTGAACTTAAAAAGGTATCTCAGACTTTGAGAAGGAAGATATGTTTAAGAAAGAAACGTTAAAAATAACTACTTTATAATATGATGAGGCATTCAGGGTAGGTATCTTTGTCATTTATGAATAAGAAGGTGCAAATATGAAGTTGTATTTTAAGGATATGGAGATAGGTGAAATTAAAGATGTTTTTGGAGACATGCCATGGATGTATGGAACAATTCGTCTATCTGAAAACAGTAAACCGTTCCAAAAATATTTTCGTGAGATGGTAGACGAAGATAGTGGATTTGATTTTGAAAGCATAGATCCTGAATTTTTATATGAAGGAAATTGGTCTGTTTTTGATGAGGATAATCAGCAGTATTTAGGGATTGATATACCTGCTATTCATATGGAGGATAAAACGATTGCGTGGCGTTGGAGATAAAAGCTATCAGATTGTGAACATCTTTGTACGAAATAATTCAAACGATAACAACAAGCAGAATTTTATACAAAAGGTCAGCTTGTTGTTATCGTTTTTTCCGCTTGCTATATGAATGATAAGAACATTTCATACATAAATAGGTAGTAAGGAGGGGATATGTTGAAAAGGATATTGTTAGTTTCAACAAGCGCTCATGATATGAATGGACACCCGACTGGTTTGTGGTTGGAAGAGCTCGCAGCTCCTTATAATGTGTTTAAAAAGGCTAAGTTCGATGTTGATATTGTGTCGATAAAGGGCGGTAAAGTACCTATTGATAGAGTGTCTATTCCAAATGGCATACCTCGTGAATTTAAGTATGTCGCTTCTTTATTGCAAAATACGAAGCCGATCTCAAATGTTCATTTTTCGGATTATGATGCAGTTTTATTTGGTGGTGGGCACGGGGCGATTGTAGATTTTCCAGGTAATCCATATGTTGCAAATTTAATTGAGAATATGTATAACAATAACAGAATTGTAGCGGCTGTTTGTCACGGAGTAAGTTCTTTAGTCGGTGTGAAAAATAAGGATGGCTCGTTTTTTAGTGCCGGTAAGCGTTTAACAGGTTATACGAATGATGAGGAAAAAGCTGTACATTTAGAAAAGCGAGTGCCGTTTTTATTAGAAAGTAAATTGAAAGAAGAAGGAGCTTTGTTTTATGTTGCTCCAAATTTCACACCGCATGTAGTAGTAGATGGGCGTTTAATTACAGGGCAAAACCCGCAGTCTAGTATGGAAATAGGGAAAGCTATAAGAAGAGCTGTAAATAAATTACAGAAAAGGTGCTCGCTTTAATTTCTGCTCATTTCTTCTTATTAATAGGAATGTCTTCTTTCCAAAAAAAGATGGAGCAATAAATACGCACTTTATTATAGAAGAAACCGACTTTCATATAGAAGGTCGGTTATTTTTCTGTCTTGCAAATTATGAAAAAAAGGAGCAAAATAAAAAAGGTCCTAGTCTATACAGGTACAAATGAAAATTTTCATACAGAAGCAGTTTAAGTTAGCGAACTTAAAGTGTGTAAAATATAATGATTAAAATAAGATGATGAATGAGAAAACGGGTGATGAAGTTGAATAGAGCAATCGGTGTTATCGATTCAGGAGTTGGCGGTTTAACAGTAGCGAAGGAATTAATTCGTCAGTTGCCGAAAGAGCGTATTATATATTTAGGGGATACGGCACGTTGCCCTTATGGTCCACGTTCTCGAGAAGAAGTGCGTCAATTTACGTGGGAAATGACGGAGCATTTACTAGATTTAAATATCAAAATGTTAGTTATTGCGTGTAATACAGCAACTGCGGTTGTATTAGAAGAGATGCAGAAACAATTACCAATTCCAGTGGTAGGAGTTATTCACCCAGGATCACGTACAGCTTTAAAAGTGACAAACACGTATCATGTTGGGATTATTGGAACGATTGGAACGGTGAAAAGTGGTGCATACGAAGAAGCGCTAAAGTCTATTAATAACCGTGTTATGGTAGAAAGTTTAGCGTGTCCGCCTTTCGTTGAGCTTGTAGAGAGTGGGAATTTTGAAAGTGAAATGGCGTATGAAGTTGTACGAGAAACGTTGCAACCGCTGAAAAATACTGATATTGATACACTTATTTTAGGTTGTACACATTATCCAATTTTAGGTCCTGTTATTAAAAAAGTAATGGGAGATAAAGTACAACTCATTAGTTCAGGTGATGAAACAGCGCGCGAAGTAAGTACAATTTTATATCATAGTAAAATGTTGAATGAGGGAGAGGAACAAAGTGATCATCTCTTCTTAACGACAGGAAAAATAGGCCTATTTAAAGAAATTGCATCAAAATGGTTCGGTCAACCGATTGAAAATGTGAAACATATTCATTTAGAAAAAGAATAATAGTAGAATGCATATAAGTGAGCTTCTGAGAAATCAGGAGTTTTTTTGTTTATAGGAAGCACAGCTTGTTCTAAAAAGTGAAACAGCTCGTATACATAATAGTACAAACTTAGATTTTAGGGGGGAATGGCATGCCTAAATCCACTTTTAAATGGGTTGTTGGTGCTACTGTGAGCGCTGTTTTACTAACAGGGTGTGGCTTTATAAATCAGGAGAAAGCAACGGAACAAATTGATCCGCCAAAACAAGTTACGTATACAGAGGGTGGAAAGAAAGAAGTAGCTAAGAAAGATAAGCAAGGACAAACGGTGAATAGAGAACTATACCTTGTTGATAAAAATGGTTATGTTGTACCGCAAACGTTAGCTATACCTACTCCGAAAGCGAATGAGGTCATTCAGCAAACGTTAGAGTACCTTGTGAAAGATGGACCGGTAACGAATTTATTACCGAATGGGTTCCGTGCAGTCATTCCAGCGAATACATCGATGACCTTAAATTTGAAAAAAGATGGGACGGCAGTCATTGATTTCTCTAAAGAAATGAAAAACTATGCAAAAGAAGAAGAGCGTCAAATGGTTGAGTCAATAGCGTGGACGTTGACGCAATTTAAAGAAATAAAACAAGTGCAGTTCCAAATAAATGGTGAGAAATTGGCGAAGATGCCTGTTGGTGGTACACCGCTTGGTGAAGGGGTGAGCCGTGCTAATGGTATCAACTTCGATGATGAACAAGTAGCGGATGTAACAAATACAAAACCAGTTACACTTTATTTTATGGCACAAAATAATAATAAACAGCAATACTACGTGCCAGTAACACGCCGCGTTGTAGAAGGGAAAGAAAGTGATTATGCAGCAATTATAGATGAACTTGTAAAAGGACCGATTCATCAATCGCTTCTGAATGATTTTAATCCAGGAGTTAAGTTGATTACGAATCCGAAGTTACAAGATGGAAATCTTACATTAAACTTTAATGAAAATATATTTATAAACCCAGATAAAAATATGGTTTCAAATTACGTATTGAAGTCGTTAGTTTTATCTTTAACAGAAAAGAAAGGCGTGAAAAGTGTTTCTATTGAAGTAAATGGTAAAGCGAATCTTATAGATGAAAAGGGCGGAAAGTTAATAAAACCTGTCGATCGTCCAGAAAACGTGAATACAGGTAGTTTTTAATCTTCAATAATTTGATATACTTAAGTAAGAAAGGGGAATTGCTTTTTGGGTTCCTCTTCTTTTATTGTATACATATCATACATTTAAATTTGGCTATACTAACAAGTAGTTATGAGGAGGTTATTTTTATGCGAGTAGATGGTAGAGAGAAAACAGAATTACGCCATATACATATTCATACGAATTATTTAAAAAATCCAGAGGGATCAGTATTAATTGAGGTTGGGGATACAAAGGTAATTTGCTCGGCGACAATTGAAGAGCGTGTCCCACCGTTTATGCGTGGAGAAGGAAAGGGCTGGGTAACAGCTGAATATGCGATGATTCCACGTGCAACAGAACAACGTACAATTAGGGAATCAAGTAAAGGGAAAGTAACAGGACGTACAATGGAAATCCAGCGCTTAATTGGACGAGCATTACGTGCGGTAGTTGACTTAGAAGCACTTGGTGAGAGAACGGTTTGGATTGATTGTGATGTTATTCAAGCGGATGGTGGAACGAGAACTGCTTCTATTACAGGTGCATATGTAGCAATGGTATTAGCATTTGAGAAGTTATTACAAGCAGAAAAAGTATCTAAAATTCCAGTAAAAGATTATTTAGCAGCAACGTCAGTAGGAATTGTTGAAGAGCAAGGTGTTGTTTTAGATTTAAACTACGCAGAAGATTCTAAAGCAGACGTTGATATGAACGTAATTATGACTGGAAAAGGTCAGTTTGTTGAAGTGCAAGGAACTGGAGAAGAGGCGACGTTTAGCAGAGCGCAGTTAAATGAATTACTTGATGCTGCGGAACAAGGTATCTTCCAACTAATCGACATGCAAAAAGAAGCGTTAGGTGACATCGTATCTCATATAGAGTAGAGGTGGAAAGTATGAAACAAGTTGTTGTAGCGACAAAAAATATGGGGAAAGTACGTGAATTTGCTGAGTTATTTGAGCGATTTGATTTAGAAGTAAAATCATTGCACGATTTTCCTTATATTGAAGAAGTCGAAGAAACTGGTGAAACATTTGAAGAAAATGCAATCTTAAAAGCGGATAGTCTGAGTAGACAGCTGAATGCGATCGTAATCGCGGATGATTCAGGTCTTATTGTAGATGCTTTAAATGGAAAACCAGGCGTGTATTCAGCTCGTTTTGCTGGAGAGCCGAAAGATGATCAAGCGAATATTGATAAAGTGTTACAAGAATTAAATGAAATAGCGTTTGAAAAGCGTAAAGCTCGTTTCTACTGTGCATTAGCAGTGGCTTTCCCTGAAGGTGATAAAAAGCCTGTCATTGTAAACGGGACGTGCGAAGGGTATATTTTAGAGCAGCGCCGCGGGGAAAACGGCTTTGGATATGATCCGATTTTTTATGTGGAAGAATATAAAAGAGCGATGGCGGAACTAAGTTCAGATGAGAAAAATGCCATTAGCCACCGTGGACGTGCTCTTCGTAAGCTAGAAGAAAAAATCCCTGAATGGTTTTTAGGAGAATAAGGGAGAGAGATTGATGAAAGCTTTAATCGTAAGCGATAGTCATAGCTCCGTGAAGGAATTACAGCAGTTGAAAGAAAACTATGAAGGAAAAGTAGATGTCATGATTCATTGCGGTGATTCAGAGCTAACGCCTGCTCATGAAGAGCTGCAAGGTTTCCATGTTGTAAAAGGGAACTGTGATTATGCTAACTTTCAAGACGAAATTGTAACTGATGTAGATGGCATTCGTTTCGTAGTTGTGCACGGACATCGTCATAACGTGAAAATGACATTACAAACATTAGCGTACCATGCGGAAGAGGTAGGGGCGCAAGTTGCATGCTTCGGACACTCTCACGTATTAGGTGCAGAATTAATCGACGGCGTATTATTTATTAATCCAGGCAGTATTTTATTGCCACGTCAGCGTGTAGAAAAGACATTTGCTTTATTAGAAATGGATGAAAATCAAATGGAAGTTCGTTTTGAAACATTAGACGGACAACTAGTTGAACAAGCAGTTTTTAAAAGAGGATAAGAAAAATTATCCTCTTTTAAAAAAGGTGTTGACTTTATGTATGGTTATACATATAATAAATATTGTCGATAGGGCAACAGCGCTAACGAAGAAAAATAAAATAACATATGCGGGTGTAGTTTAGTGGTAAAACAAGAGCCTTCCAAGCTCTGGTCGAGAGTTCGATTCTCTTCACCCGCTCCATGTCCCAGTAGCTCAGCCGGATAGAGCATACGCCTTCTAAGCGTACGGTCGGGAGTTCGAATCTCTCCTGGGACGCTAAAAAAACCTTGTTATCTTTTGATAACAAGGTTTTTTGTTTGTTTAAAAATTGATGTATGTGCAAGAGGTGTAAAAAATATAAAGTAAAATATGATAATTATTATATACAACAGATTAAAGTGCATTAAGAAAGAGCGCTATTTATGCGCCCTATTTCTCTTGTTTAATTTAAAGAATCAATAGGCTTATGAGGAAACTTCATATCTATATTATCCCAATGGTTCACTTAGAATGTTATAAAACTTTTTACCATTCTAGTACGATTAAGCAGCCGTTATCGGAACTTATCCCCGACAGTGTGTTACAATTAATAGAAGCGGAAAACGAGAATCTCCAATTGACTGGACGTGTGATTGGTTGGACAGTTTAAGAAGGTTGTATAAAAAAGGGAGATGGCGCAAAGATGGCGAGATCAAATGAGAATGATTTAACGGAGAAATTGGCAGAAGGTCACCGGAAATATGGTGATGGCAACTTTACAGTACAGAACATCGGTGATGAAACTAACCCAGATTGGACTGTCGTAAAAAATGTGAGGAAGGGATCGGCAGGCATTCGTGAAGGAGAAGATATATTAAGACTGCGATCAAAATATATAAAATAGTACGGAAATGAGCGGGCTGAGAGTTCGAACCTCTCTTGGGACGCTAAGAAAACCTTGTTATCTTTTGATAACAAGGTTTTTTGTTTGTTTTAAATTAATTATTAATAAACTTCTCAAAGACAAAACCATAATCTTTCACGTTATATTGTTTCTTCGTATCAACGAGCCAGTTAAAGGCGATCTCGTTCATTTCTTTAAATTGTTCTGCTAAATTTACTTGTGCGTTTGAAATATGGCTGAAAGCGTTAGATGCCATATCTAGACTTTTATGTGCATACTGCAATGTAATATCGTTGTCGTATGAAATTTCTTCTATTTTAAGTAAAGCCTTATATAAATCTTTTAATTCTTCAATATGTTTTTTATGAACATCAATTGAATAATGCTCATCCCCCATCTGGAACTTAATTTCTACGTCTAAATCAATCGTTCCTGCAGTTTCAAGTGCTACGTTTTTAATTTGATACTTACTATAACTAAAGCGGCGTAGTGTACGTTTTTTACTTGTTGCGCTTGTACCATCTAGGTGGATTAATCCTTTGTTTGTGAAACAATATTCATCTGATTTTGATTTGATTAGAAAATAAATTTTCTCCCCATCTTCATGCATCACGTAATCATCAGCATCAACTTTATCGTAATCTTTCGGTGTAATGACAGAACCTACATCGCTTAGCCCTAATACATCTGCAGCCATTTTTTTAAACATACATAATCCCCCTTGTAAAATAAATTCTTAATTGTATAAAAATATATTAACATGATTTTCATCGGTTGTTTTCTTGTAATACGAAAATATATGAAGGTAAGTTAAGAAAAGTAACGAATAATTATTTCAACCCTAAGTTATTTAGTAAATCTATCAGTTTAAGAGTGGATTCTCCGAAAAATAATCAAGAGAAAAAAGTTAATTTTGCAAGTAATTATAGAGAAATTCCGTGAAAACCTCTCAAGTAATATGAGGTTTTTTTCTATCCATTTTGAAATCTTACAATTCTGTAAGGTAACTGTAAGGAAGTTCGATGGTAACAAATTGCTAATCCTCTATAATGAAGGTAACAACGATAAAACGAGGAGGAAGAAATGATGAAAGGGTTAATCGTAACGGGTTTAACAGTTGCTTTTGGATTTGTAGCATATGAGAAATTAACGTATGTAGTTGATGTTGTAAAACATTTAATCGCTTAGTAAAAAAACTGCCGTGAGAGGGAAAGGGAATGAGTGAATGAATGGAATGGTTATTTGGAATTATAGGTACTTGTAGTGTAGTGTTATTGTTCTTTGTCCCGAGCGGTATACTTAGTTCGACAACGAGTTTGTTCTTCTTAAGTTTGTTTGCTTGTACGATGCTTATTATTATGTTTTTAATGAAGCGAAGTAAACCAATCTTCTATTTTAGCATGATTGTTATGGCAATTATTGTTCTCCAAATTATTACCCTTGTTATATACCCCACTATTATAAAAGCTTTCCATTAATGATGAATCCTCTGCTTTAATTGCTGAGGATTTTTATTTGTACATTTTTAATTTTTAGTAAGGATTTGTTTATATCGAAATATAAAAATTAAATATTTCCATATTTCAAACAAAGGGTTTTGGGATGTTGTGTTCTTATTACTCATTTGATATATTTACTTTAAAGATAATTAAAATCTAGAAAAAGAGGCGGACGTATGGATAAAAAAGAAAATACGGTCGTATTGTTTCCACAACTATCAGAGCGATATATTGATGAAGGTTTTTTAGCACTGAAAGAGCGGAAATTCGAAGATGCATTGCGCTGCTTTGAAATATTACGTCAGTATAATGCAGAAACGGAACAAACGGAACTCGCTTCTGTTATTTGTTTGTTAGAATTAAAACATATGGAAGAAGCGAAAGACAAATGTGAACAGTTACTTGAAACAGGAGCTGTATTATTTGGTGATATTCTTGAAACATATGTGACGATTTTAGTTCAAACAAATGATTATGAAGGTGTCATTGAAATCGTTGAAAAGGTTTTGCAAACGAAAGATGTAATGCCTGAGCAAAAGGAAAAATTAGCACAGCTCGCTTTATTTGCAGAAGGTATGTTAAGTGAAGTAGATACGTCACTAGTCGATTCGAATTTTGAATTGGATGAGTTTACTAATGAAATGTTTGGAGAAAACTTTGGGCAAAAGCTAAGAGCGATTCAGCAACTTTCGTTAAAAGACTTGGATCTTGCATTACCTATTTTAAAGAAATTTTTAATAGACGAAAAACAGCACCCTTATTTGAAAACTTCTATTTTATATAAAATGATAGAAAATCAAATAGAAGAAGAGATAGAGGTAGAAAAGTTTGGAAATACGATCAAGGTGATTCCAGCATTTACAGGTCATAATGAGGAGCAATCCAATAACATTATACATACATTATCAAGCCGATTAGAGCAAAATTATCCCGATATATTTGATGCGATGGTTACATATTGGAAAGAATTGCGAATTAGCGTTTTCCCATTCGCTCTATTAATGGATAAAGTGGAGATTTGGGCTGCTGTTTTAGAGAGAATTGGAAGAAAGCGTTTCGGATTGACTATTGATGAAGAAGAGCTTATGACAGCGTATAATATTGAATTAGAAGAGTTTCATATTGCCTATCAATGGTTATTACGTGTTGAAAGAGAAGGATATTTGCCCGTATAATTATGAAAAAGAATCGTTCGGTTCTTGAAACGAGCATATTCTATGTTATAATGTAAGGGTTGCAAAAGGCAGAAATCTGCCTGTTTGTAAGAGAAGAGAAGTGTAATTCTCTTACTTAATATGTTTCATATTATTCTCGAACAAAATATACCGTAGTTGTCTTTTAGGCAATTAGTAGATTGGAACATTATATCTGAAAGCTTTTGCTAGAGGATTATTTGTACTTTTGTTATTTCAAAAAAGAGATAATGAAGATTTTAATCTATAGAGGTATGTGCATACATTATTATAGTTGGAGGGAAAGAATAAATGGCTGCAAAATGGGAAAAATTAGAAGGTAACGTAGGCGTTTTAACAATCGAAGTTGATGCTAAAGAAGTAAACAACTCTATCGACGCTGCGTTCAAAAAAGTAGTACAAACAATTAACGTACCAGGTTTCCGTAAAGGGAAAATGCCTCGTCCGTTATTCGAACAACGCTTTGGTATCGAATCTTTATACCAAGATGCTTTAGATATCATCTTACCAAAAGCATACGGTGAAGCGATCGATGAAGCTGGTATCTTCCCAGTTGATCATCCTGAAATCAACATCGAGAAGTTCGAAAAAAATGCTAACCTTATCTTCACTGCAAAAGTTACAGTGAAACCTGAAGTTAAATTAGGTGAGTACAAAGGTTTAGCAGTAGAAAAAGTTGAAACAACTGTAACTGACGAAGATGTAGAGAACGAATTAAAATCTTTACAAGAGCGTCAAGCTGAACTAGTTGTTAAAGAAGAAGGAACTGTTGAAAACGGTGATACAGCTGTAATCGACTTCGAAGGTTTCGTTGATGGCGAAGCATTTGAAGGCGGAAAAGGCGAAAACTATTCTCTTGCAATCGGTTCTGGTACTTTCATCCCTGGTTTCGAAGAGCAAGTAATTGGTCTTAAATCTGGTGATTCTAAAGAAGTTGAAGTATCATTCCCAGAAGAGTACCACGCTGCTGAATTAGCTGGTAAACCAGCTACATTCAAAGTAACAATTCACGAAATCAAAACAAAAGAACTTCCTGAGTTAAACGACGAGTTCGCTAAAGAAGCTGACGAAGAAGTTGCAACTCTTGATGAATTAAAAACAAAACTTCGTACAAACTTAGAAGAAGGCAAAAAGCACGAAGCTGAGCACAAAGTACGTGACGAAGTAGTAGAATTAGCTGCTGCTAACGCTGAAATCGAGATTCCAGAAGCTATGATCGACACTGAGTTAGATCGTATGGTTCGTGAATTCGAGCAACGTTTAAGCCAACAAGGTATGAACCTTGAGCTTTACTACCAATTCACAGGTACTGACGCTGACAAGTTAAAAGAGCAAATGAAAGAAGACGCTCAAAAACGCGTAAGAATCAATCTTGTTCTTGAAGCTATCATTGAAGCTGAAAACATCGAAGTTACTGAAGAAGAAGTAACTGCAGAAGTTGAAAAAATGGCTGAAATGTACGGTATGCCAGTAGACGCTATCAAGCAAGCTCTTGGAAGCGTAGACGCTTTATCTGAAGACCTTAAAGTGCGTAAAGCTGTAGACTTCTTAGTAGACAACGCTGCATAATAAAATAACAAGGCGCGATTTTAATCGTGCCTTGTTTTATAAATATAGAAATATATTTATAAAACTTTTCGATGAAGAAGGAAAACTTCCTTTACAAGTCGAATATACATATTTCAAAAGTTTTAAAATTTTTTTATTTGTACATAACTAGTCATATTATTTGTATTTCTCGCCACGTAGTGACATAATATGTATTTACATACGATACATTTATCGTGTACATACGAAGGCAAGAGGTTAGCACTTTGTAAGGGGTGTGAAAATATGTTTAAATTTAATGATGAAAAAGGTCAATTAAAATGTTCTTTCTGTGGTAAAACACAAACGCAAGTTCGAAAGTTAGTTGCAGGTCCAGGTGTTTACATTTGTGACGAGTGTATCGAACTTTGTACTGAAATTGTACAAGAGGAGCTTGCGAAGGACGAAGAAGTAGAATTCAAAGATGTACCGAAACCGGTAGAAATTCGTGAAATCTTAGATGAGTATGTCATCGGACAAGATAACGCGAAAAAAGCACTAGCGGTAGCGGTATATAACCATTACAAACGCATTAATTCTAACAGTAAAATTGATGATGTAGAATTAGCGAAGAGTAATATTTCACTTATTGGGCCAACTGGTAGTGGTAAAACATTATTGGCACAAACATTAGCGCGTATTTTAAATGTTCCATTTGCAATCGCGGACGCAACATCTTTAACAGAAGCTGGATATGTAGGGGAAGATGTAGAAAACATCTTACTAAAATTAATCCAAGCAGCTGATTATGATGTAGAGAAAGCGGAAAAAGGAATCATTTATATTGATGAGATTGATAAAGTGGCACGTAAGTCCGAAAATCCATCAATTACACGTGATGTATCTGGTGAAGGTGTACAGCAGGCACTTCTGAAAATTTTAGAAGGTACTGTAGCGAGCGTTCCACCTCAAGGTGGTCGTAAGCATCCGCATCAAGAGTTCATTCAAATTGATACAACGAACATCCTATTCATTTGTGGTGGAGCGTTTGATGGCATTGAGCCAATTATTAAACGTCGCCTTGGTGAGAAAGTAATTGGATTTGGTGCTGAGAAGAAAAATGCTGATGTAAATGAGAAGCATGTTTTATCTCACGTTTTACCAGAGGATCTTTTAAGATTCGGTTTAATTCCGGAGTTTATCGGTCGTCTTCCAGTTATTGCGAACCTAGAGCCGCTTGATGAAGATGCTCTTGTAGATATTTTAACGAAACCGAAAAATGCACTTGTTAAGCAATTCCAAAAATTATTGGAGCTTGACGATGTTGAGTTAGAGTTTGAAGAAGGTGCACTAGTTGAGATTGCGAAAAAAGCAATTGAACGTAAAACAGGTGCTCGTGGACTTCGTTCTATTATTGAAGGCTTAATGCTTGATGTAATGTTCGAACTTCCATCTCGCAAAGATATCGAGAAGTGTATTCTGACGAAAGAAACAGTAGCTGATAATGAACCGCCGAAATTGGTGTTACAAGACGGTACTGTACTTGATACAAAAACATCTGCATAGTGCGAAGAAGAAACAGCAATTTTTATAATTGCTGTTTTTCTTTATGTTTAGCTATGTTCCTCCGCGGAAATACTAAGTGATAAAACATTGCGGGAGGAAATAAATTATGAGCTGGACAAATATATTTTTACTTGTTCAACTTGTTTTTGGTGTAATTGTCGGATTGTATTTTTGGCATTTACTTCGAAATCAGCGAACACAAAAAGTTTCAATTGATCGAGAATCGAAAAAAGAATTAGAACAGCTTCGTAAAATGCGTGAGATTTCTTTAACAGAGCCCCTTGCGGAGAAGGTACGTCCTACATCCTTTTTAGATATTGTAGGGCAAGAGGACGGGATTAAGTCGTTAAAAGCGGCTCTTTGTGGTCCGAATCCGCAACATGTAATTATATATGGTCCGCCAGGTGTTGGGAAGACAGCGGCAGCACGTCTTGTATTGGAAGAAGCGAAACGCAATCCGAAATCTCCATTTCGTACGAATGCAACATTTATCGAACTTGATGCGACGACAGCAAGATTTGATGAACGTGGTATTGCAGACCCATTAATTGGTTCAGTCCATGATCCGATTTATCAAGGGGCAGGTGCAATGGGGCAAGCGGGTATCCCACAGCCGAAAAAAGGGGCTGTAACAGATGCGCATGGTGGTATTTTGTTCATTGATGAGATTGGTGAATTACATCCAATTCAAATGAACAAAATGTTAAAGGTGCTAGAAGATCGGAAAGTATTTTTGGAAAGTGCGTACTATAGTGAAGAAAATTCGATGATTCCAACGTATATACATGATATTTTTCAAAAAGGTTTGCCAGCCGATTTTCGCTTAGTTGGGGCGACGACACGTTCGCCAGAGGAGATTCCTCCTGCTATTCGGTCACGCTGTTTAGAAGTGTTTTTCCGTGAGTTAGATACAGAAGAGATTCAAAAAGTAGCGAAGAATGCAGCTGATAAAGTGGAAATGCAAATAGGTAAAAATGGTGTTGAAATGATTGGGATGTATGCAAGAAATGGACGAGAAGCGATTAACCTTGTACAAATTTCTACTGGTATGGCAATAAATGAAGAACGTTCTTTCATTAAAGATGAGGATATAGAGTGGGTTGTTCACTCTAGTCAACTTACACCGAAATATGAAAAACGTATTTATCCTATTCCGAGAATCGGTCTTGTAAATGGACTTGCTGTATACGGACCAAATACAGGCGCGTTATTAGAAATTGAAGTAACAGCAATCAAGGCGAAAGATAAAGGGTCGGTAAATGT
The DNA here is from genome assembly GCF_058952315.1 of Bacillus sp. GW823-FHT06B01. Taxonomy (NCBI): domain Bacteria; kingdom Bacillati; phylum Bacillota; class Bacilli; order Caryophanales; family Bacillaceae; genus Bacillus; species Bacillus sp. GW823-FHT06B01. The sequence goes on from NZ_JBXAHR010000002.1 coordinate 391,255, forward strand.
TACCGGGATCGTGGAAGAGGAAAGTATTGGTAGTCAAACGAAATCTATTCGCCGTAAAAGTATGGCGAAAGGTTCTGTAGATAATGTATTAACAGTACTTCGTTCTCTAGATGTGTTGCCAGAAGGTTACGATATACATATTAATTTTCCAGGTGGTATCCCAATTGATGGGCCTTCGGCAGGTATTGCTATGGCAACAGGTGTATATTCAGCGGTGCATCGTACGTATGTGAATAATGAAGTAGCGATGACCGGTGAGATAAGTATACACGGGGAAGTGAAACCTATTGGTGGTGTGTACGCAAAAATAAAAGCCGCGAAAAAAGCAGGTGCTAAGAAAGTCATCATTCCTGCTGAAAACATGCAACCGTTTTTGTATACAATAAAAGGAATTGAAATCATTCCTGTTCGTAAGTTAAAAGAAGTATTTGAGCTAACATTTATGCAGGAAAATATGCATCGAGACCTTGATATACATACTACTGTAGACGAAACAGATGCACAATCAATGTGAGAATGAGCGATAATAAAATTTGCCAGACTTCGTTTAAGTTTGTATGCTTAAGCGGAGTCTTTTTTCCTTTTTAAAAGGGAGAAAAAACGAGGGATTTACAATTGCGGAAAATCTCTGCAATTGCATCTAGATGTATTGTAATATAAAATAGTTGAACAGGAGTTTAATTTATTATGGAGGTGCTATGTCTAGTATGAATACGAATGAAAGAATCGTACCCCTCCTACCATTAAGAGGCGTTCTCGTATATCCAACGATGGTTCTGCATCTTGATGTAGGACGTGATAAATCGATACAAGCACTAGAGCAGGCGGCAATGGATGAAAATATCATCTTTTTAGCGATGCAAAAAGAAATGAATATCGATGATCCGAAAGAAGATGACATATATAGTGTAGGTACAGTGGCGAAAGTGAAGCAAATGTTAAAATTGCCGAACGGTACGCTTCGTGTCCTTGTAGAGGGTTTACATAGAGCTGAAGTAGTAGAGTTTATCGAAGAAGATAATGTAGTGCAGGTTTCTATCAAAACGGTAACGGAAGAAGTGGAAGATAATCTAGAAGAGAAAGCTCTTATGCGTACATTACTGGAGCATTTCGAACAATATATTAAAGTTTCGAAAAAAGTTTCAAATGAAACATTTGCAACGGTAACTGATGTGGAAGAGCCAGGGAGATTAGCTGATTTAATTGCTTCTCACTTGCCGATTAAAACGAAGCAGAAACAAGAAATATTAGAGATTGTATCTGTGAAGGAACGATTACATACACTTATTTCAATTATTCAAGATGAACAAGAGTTACTTAGTTTAGAAAAGAAAATTGGACAAAAAGTGAAACGTTCAATGGAGCGCACGCAAAAAGAATATTTCTTACGTGAGCAAATGAAGGCGATTCAAACTGAACTTGGTGATAAAGAAGGTAAGGGCGGGGAAGTTGAAGAACTTCGTGAGAAAATTGAACAATCAGGAATGCCTGAAGAAACAATGAAGGCTGCACTGAAAGAATTAGACCGTTATGAAAAGTTACCAGCAAGTTCTGCGGAGAGCGGTGTTATTCGTAATTATATGGATTGGTTATTAGCACTTCCGTGGACAGAAGCGACAGAAGATATGATTGATCTTGCTCATTCTGAAGAGATTTTGAACAAAGATCATTACGGGCTTGAGAAAGTAAAAGAGCGAGTACTTGAATATTTAGCTGTGCAGAAGTTAACGAATTCATTAAAAGGACCTATCCTTTGCTTAGTAGGACCTCCTGGGGTCGGGAAAACATCGTTAGCGCGTTCGATTGCAACATCATTAAATCGTAATTTTGTCCGTGTATCCCTTGGTGGTGTACGTGATGAATCTGAAATCCGTGGTCACCGTCGTACGTATGTTGGAGCGATGCCAGGACGCATTATTCAAGGTATGAAAAAGGCGAAAACAGTTAATCCAGTCTTTTTATTAGATGAGATTGATAAAATGTCTAACGACTTCCGTGGAGATCCATCAGCGGCATTACTTGAAGTGTTAGACCCAGAACAAAACCATAACTTCAGTGATCACTACATTGAAGAACCGTATGATCTATCGAAAGTTATGTTTGTAGCAACTGCGAATACACTTTCAAGTGTTCCAGGTCCGTTGCTTGACCGTATGGAAATTATTTCAATTGCTGGCTATACAGAACTTGAAAAAGTTCACATTGCCCGTGAACATTTATTGCCGAAACAATTAAAAGAGCATGGCTTACGAAAAGGTAATTTACAAGTACGTGATGAAGCGCTTCTTGAAATTATTCGTTATTATACACGTGAGGCCGGTGTTCGTACGCTAGAGCGTCAAATTGCAAAAGTTTGTCGTAAAGCAGCAAAAATTATCGTTACAGCAGAACGTAAGCGTATTGTAGTAACAGAGAAAAACATTGTTGATTTACTTGGTAAGCACATATTCCGTTATGGGCAAGCTGAAAAAACAGACCAAGTTGGTATGGCAACAGGGTTAGCGTATACAGCAGCAGGCGGTGATACACTTGCGATTGAAGTGTCTGTAGCGCCAGGTAAAGGGAAATTAATTTTAACAGGGAAACTTGGGGATGTTATGAAAGAATCCGCACAAGCAGCGTTTAGCTATATTCGTTCTCGTGCAGAAGAACTTCAGATTGATCCGAATTTCCATGAGAAAAATGATATTCATATTCATGTTCCAGAAGGAGCAGTTCCAAAAGATGGACCGTCAGCAGGTATTACGATGGCAACGGCACTTATTTCTGCACTAACAGGTATTCCTGTAAGTAAAGAAGTGGGGATGACAGGTGAAATTACACTTCGTGGTCGTGTATTACCAATTGGTGGTTTAAAAGAAAAAACATTAAGTGCTCACCGCGCAGGCTTAACAAAAATTATTTTGCCAGCAGAAAACGAGAAAGATTTAGATGATATTCCAGAAAGCGTAAAAGAAAACCTTACGTTTGTGCTTGCATCTCATTTAGATGAAGTATTGGAGCACGCATTAGTAGGAGTGAAACAATGAAAGTAACAAAAGCAGATATTGTAATTAGTGCTGTTAAACCAGAACAATATCCAGACAGTGATTTACCAGAAATTGCATTAGCAGGTCGTTCAAATGTCGGGAAGTCTTCCTTTATTAATAAAATTTTAAATCGTAAAAAGTTAGTACGTATTTCTTCTAAACCAGGGAAAACGCAAACGTTGAACTTTTTCTTGATCAATGAGATGATGCATTTTGTTGACGTTCCAGGTTATGGATATGCGAAAGTATCTAAAACAGAGCGCGCAGCATGGGGCAAGATGATTGAGACTTACTTTACAACACGTGAGCAATTAGACGCAGCTGTATTAGTAGTTGATTTACGTCACCAACCAACAAATGATGACGTGATGATGTATGATTTCTTAAAGCATTATGAAATCCCAACAATTATTATTGCGACGAAAGCCGATAAAATTCCGAAAGGGAAATGGCAAAAGCATTTAAAAGTTGTAAAAGAAACGCTTGCTGTTGAAATTGGCGATGAAATCGTTCTATTCTCTTCTGAAACAGGACTTGGAAAAGAAGAAGCGTGGAAGGCAATTCATAGAATGACAAAAACAAAAAACGCGTGACGAATGTCGCGCGTTTTTTTTATTTACTAAATTTTTTTATCGTACGTTTAATGTAACCTCAATATTACCTCTTGTTGCTTTTGAATAAGGACATACACCGTGAGCGGCTTCTACAAGTTCTTGTGCTTCGTCATGAGAGACGCCAGCAACATGTACATCAAGTACAGCAGATAGGCCGAAACCACCATCTGTATCTTTTCCAATAGAAACGTGAGCAGTTACTTCTGTACTTTCTACTTTCACACGTTTTGTACGAATGACAAGTTGTAATGCACTATCAAAACAAGCGGCATAACCAGCAGCAAATAGTTGTTCTGGATTCGTTGCCTCTCCGCCTGCACCACCTAGTGCTTTCGGCATTTTTACATCAAGATTTAATATGCCATCATCTGAAATTACTTTTCCGTTTCTTCCACCTGTAGCAGTTACTGAAGCAGTATATAATTTATCCATGTTTATTCCCCTTTTCTATCATTAATTGTTTTCATTGTTTCAATTAGTTTATTTAATTGAATTAATAAAGAACGATATTCTTGTTCTGTAATTCCTAAATTTGTTGCCATTGTTGTCGGCAATGAACAAGCCTTTTCTTTTAAACCTTTACCTTGTTCTGTTAATTTAATACAAACTTTGCGCTCATCTTCTTTGGAACGAACGCGTTTTACAAGTTTTAATGATTCCATTCGTTTTAACATAGGTGTTAATGTACCGGAATCTAAAAATAGACGTTCTCCAATTTCTTTTACTGTTAGTCCATCTTGCTCCCATAGTACGAGTAAAGTAATGTACTGAGGGTACGTAATACCCATCTCTTCTAAATATGGTCGATAAAAGCGGGTAACTTCTTTAGAACAGGCGTAAATAGAAAAACAAAGTTGGTTATCTAGATGTAAAGAATTCTCTGTCATACATAACTCCTTTCTAATTAAGTTGTGCACAATTTAATTTTATAAAATCAATATAACGAAAAAGAAATACAATGTCAAATACATTGTATTGAGAAAGTTTGTGCTACAATTTGGAACAATCATACATATTTTTCTTCATGATGAAAGAAGATAGGAAAGATGATGTTATAATTCATATGGAATAGTTTCCATCACTTGATTATGAGTGCTTTTTTTGGTAACGTACAAATAGAGTTATTAATTTATAATCATTATAAAGTAGAAAGTCTTTATTAGTTTTACTGAATCTCCTTTATTACATACGGAGAATAAATAAAAAATAATTGGTTGTTCACACGATTGTCAGATTCATAAGAGGAAAGTTGTATTATGATAGTAGATAAAGTGATAAAACGGGTGAAGGGGGACATGCTGCGTGCATATTCTTGTTGTTAGTGTAAATTATCGAACAGCCCCTGTAGAATTTCGTGAGAAACTCACATTTCAGGCAGCAGAGCTAGAGCAAGCAATGACTACATTACAAAATCAAAAGAGCGTGTTAGAGAATGTCATTGTATCAACTTGTAATCGCACTGAGATTTACGCTGTTGTCGATCAATTACACACGGGACGGTATTATATTAAGAAGTTTTTAGCTGATTGGTTTCAGCTTGAAATAGAAGAAGTCGCACCATATTTAACTATTTTTGAACAAGACGGTGCAATAGATCATTTATTCCGCGTGACGTGCGGTTTAGATTCTATGGTAGTTGGAGAAACACAGATTTTAGGCCAAATAAAAGATAGCTTTTTAGAAGCGCAACAAGTAAAAGCGACAGGCACAATTTTTAATGAGTTGTTTAAGCAGGTGGTTACGTTAGCGAAACGTGCGCACTCAGAAACGACGATTGGTGAAAGTGCGATGTCTGTTAGCTATGCTGCTGTTGAGCTCGGAAAGAAAATATTTGGTGAGTTAACAGATTGTCATGTGCTTATTCTTGGTGCTGGTAAGATGGGTGAACTGGCACTGCAAAACTTATATGGAAGCGGTGCTCGAAAAGTAACCGTCATGAATAGGACGTTTACGAAAGCGGAAGTAATGGCTGAGAAATATATGGGACATGCAAAGCCTTTAAGTGAATTGCAATGTGCATTATTAGAAGCAGATATTTTAATTAGTTCAACTGGTGCATCTGAATATGTCATTACGAAAGAGATGATGACAAAGGTAGAGAGAATGCGCTCTGGTCGTCCGTTATTTATGGTGGATATTGCAGTGCCACGTGATATTGATCCAGCGATTGATGAACTAGAAGGTTCTTTCTTATATGATATTGATGATTTGCAAGGAGTAGTGGAAGCGAATCGTGCTGAGCGTTTGAAAGAAGCAGAGAAAATTCAATTTATGATTGAAGAGGAAATTGTTTTATTTAAAACGTGGTTAAGTACACTTGGTGTTGTTCCGTTAATAGCAGCTCTTCGTGATAAGGCACTTGCTATCCAAAGTGAAACGATGGAAAGCTTGGAACGAAAAATACCGAATCTTAGTGATCGTGAGAGAAAAGTAATTAGTAAGCATACGAAAAGTATTATTAATCAATTATTAAAAGACCCAATTTTAGTAGCGAAAGAAATTGCTGCTGAAGAGGGAGCAGACGAAAAATTAGCGTTATTTGCAAAGATTTTCGACTTAGAAATGGAAGATGTAGAGAGTTGTGCGGAAGAAGTAGAACATAAAAGAGCGTGGACACCATCCGTTCCATCTTTATAATTTGGAAGGATGATCGGATGAGTTTTTTAAATAACAGTATTATTTATCATATTGCAATTATTTTATATGCTTGTAGCATTAGTTTATATTTTATAGATTATTTCCAAAGTAACCGAAAGGCGAACCGATTTGCTTTTTGGTTACTTTCGATTGTATGGGTTCTGCAGTCTATCTTTATGTTACTTAGGGCTACAGATTCAGAAACGAACCCTATATTAACTTTATTATCAGGGATTTATTTTTATGTTTGGCTATTGATTACGATGTCGTTAGTCATTAATCGATTTATGAGAATTGACTTTCTAGTCTTTTTTACAAATGTTGTCGCATTTGGCGTAAGCGCTTTTTCTATTTTTACACCGCTCGGAAAGATGTCGCCGGTACTGGCAGAGCAATTAGTTTCAGAACTTGTATATGTACATGTCGGTATGGCTATTATTTCTTATGCAACTTTCACTGTATCGTTCATTTTTTCTATTATGTATTTATTGCAATATCGCCTATTAAAAAAGAAAAAATGGAATGCGAGATTAAGAAGGTTAGGGAATTTACCGAAGCTAGAATCGATGTCTTACGGATTAAATTTATTTTCTGTTCCATTTTTCTTATTAGCTATTTTATTAGGATGCATATGGGGATATACGAAATTGGACAATTTCCATTGGTATGATACGAAAGTGATTGGGTCTTTTGTCGTTCTATTTGTATATTGTGCTGGCCTATATTTACGAGTGGCAGATGTGTTGCAAGGGAAGAAAATCGTGCAGTGGAACATCGGAGCATTTCTCGTAATGCTAATCAATATTTTTCTATTAAGCAGTTTATCCAACTTCCACTTTTGGTATTTATAATGAGGAGAGAGAATTATGCGCAAAATTATTGTAGGGTCACGAAAGAGTAAATTAGCATTAACGCAAACAAACTGGTTTATTGATCAGTTAAAAGCACTAGGTTTACCATATGAATTTGAAGTGAAAGAAATCGTCACAAAAGGTGATGTTATTTTAGATGTTACTCTTTCAAAAGTAGGCGGAAAAGGCTTGTTTGTTAAAGAGATTGAACATGCGTTACTTACGAAAGAAATTGATATGGCTGTACATAGTATGAAAGATATGCCGGCCGTACTTCCAGAAGGATTAATGATTGGTTGTACACCGAAGCGTGTTGACCCTCGTGATGCTTTTATCTCAAAAAGCGGAGCAGCGTTTGAAGAGTTAGCAGAAGGCGCTATTTTAGGTACGAGTAGTTTAAGACGCAGTGCACAATTATTAGCTGCGAGACCAGATTTACAAGTGAAGTGGATTCGAGGAAATATCGATACACGTTTACGTAAATTACAAGAAGAGGATTACGATGCAATCATTTTAGCAACAGCTGGATTACAAAGAATGGGCTGGGATAATGAAGTTATTACAGAACATTTAGATGAGACGTTATGTGTACCTGCTGTAGGACAAGGTGCATTAGCGATTGAATGCCGTGAGGATGATAAGGATTTACTACAGTTGTTAGCGCATATGAATGATGCAGTAACAGAAAGAACAGTGGCGGCAGAACGAGTATTTCTTCATAAACTTGAAGGTGGCTGCCAAGTTCCGATCGCTGGATATGCAACTCTTACAGAAAATGATGCAATCGAATTAACAGCTCTTGTCGGTTCTATGGACGGTTCTATTTTATTGAAAGAGACAGTAGTAGGAACTAATCCAGAGGAAGTAGGATTAGAGGCTGCGGACCGCTTAATTAAACAAGGCGCCAAAGAACTCATTCTTGCTGCAAATAAGGGGCAACAATAAATATGAACGCTCTCGCTGGCAAAACGGTATTAATTACACGTGCCCAGCATCAAGCGAAACAAATGAGTGTAGCGGTGAAAGAAAAGAGCGGAATTCCATTGGAAATTCCGCTTTTGCGTATGGAAGGTATGTCTCATAGGCAAATTCAACATATAGCAGGGCAACTGCATTCGTATGACTGGGTTATTTTTACGAGTAAAAATGGAGTAGCTTTTTTTCTAGATAGTTTGAGAAAGAAGCTACCCGCAAAGACTAAAATTGCTGCAGTAGGCGTGAAAACAAGGTTAGAGTTAGAAAAGCGGGGCTATCAAGTGGACTTCGTTCCAACTGCATTTGTTGCAGAAGTATTTGCAGAAGAGTTTGTAAAAAGACTAAGTGGAAACGAGTGCATTTTATTTCCGAAAGGGAATTTAGCAAGAGATGTAATTCCAGTTGCACTTCGCGAAATTGGTGTTTCTCTAGATGAGCTAATCGTATATGGTACGAAAGAGAATGTAGGGAAAAGGCAAGAGCTTATAGTAGCGTTAGAAGTAGGGAAAGTAGACATTATTACATTTACAAGCCCTTCAACTGTTACTAGTTTTGTTCGTTTACTTGAGGGTACAAACTGGAGAGAATGGACAAAAAACTGTACAATTGCTTGTATAGGGCCTATTACGGAAAAAGAGGCGATCCTTTATTTTCCACATGTTATTATGCCGAAAGAGTACACTGTAGAAGCATTACTACAATGCATTTGTGAATCTATAAAATAAAAGAATGGGGATAGAAATCTATGAACTCTTTACAATTTAATCGTCATCGTCGCTTAAGACAAAGCGGTAATATGCGTGCGCTTGTGCGTGAAACGTTTTTACATACGGAAGATTTTATTTACCCTATTTTTGTATTAGAAGGAGAAAATGTTCGTAATGAAGTGCCTTCTATGCCAGGCGTATATCAAATATCTTTAGATTTATTGCAAGCTGAAATGCAAGAGGTTGTTGATTTAGGTATTCGTTCTGTTATTGTATTTGGTTTACCTGCTGAAAAAGATGAAGTTGGATCATCAGCATATTGTGATCATGGAATTGTGCAACGTGCAATTAAGCAAATTAAAGGTGAATTCCCTGAGCTAGTAGTAGTTGCAGATACATGTTTATGTCAATTCACAAGCCATGGTCATTGCGGTGTAATTGAAGATGGTATTATTTTAAATGACGAGTCTCTTGCAGTTCTTGCGAAAACAGCTGTAAGCCAAGCGAAAGCAGGAGCGGACATTATTGCGCCATCAAACATGATGGACGGATTCGTAACAGCAATTCGCCATGCATTAGATGAAAATGGTTTTGGACACGTACCAGTAATGTCGTACGCTGTGAAATATTCATCAGCATTTTACGGACCATTCCGTGATGCGGCGCACGGTGCTCCGCAATTTGGTGATCGTAAAACATATCAAATGGATCCAGCGAACCGTATGGAAGCATTCCGTGAAGCAGAATCAGATGTAATGGAAGGGGCAGATTTCTTAATTGTAAAGCCAGCTCTTTCTTACTTAGATATCATTCGTGATGTGAAAAATAACTTTAATTTACCAGTCGTTGCTTATAACGTAAGTGGTGAATATTCGATGATTAAAGCAGCAGCGCAAAATGGTTGGATTAATGAAAAAGAAGTTGTACTTGAAAAATTAATTAGCATGAAACGTGCAGGAGCAGATTTAATTATTACGTATCATGCAAAAGATGCAGCAAGATGGTTACAAGAAGGAGGCGCTAAATAATGAAAAAGTTTGATAAGTCGATTGCGGCGTTTGAAGAGGCGCAAGATTTAATGCCTGGTGGCGTAAATAGTCCCGTTCGTGCTTTTAAGTCTGTTGGTATGAATCCGTTGTTTATGGAGCGCGGAAAAGGCTCTAAAGTATATGATATCGATGGAAATGAATACATCGATTACGTATTATCATGGGGTCCTTTAATTCATGGTCATGCGAATGATCGTGTTGTTGAAGCTTTAAAATCTGTTGCTGAAAGAGGAACAAGCTTCGGTGCCCCAACGGAAATTGAGAATAAATTAGCGAAACTTGTTATTGAGCGCGTACCATCAATTGAGATTGTACGTATGGTTAACTCTGGAACAGAAGCGACAATGAGTGCGCTACGTTTAGCTCGTGGTTATACAGGACGTAATAAAATTTTGAAATTCATCGGTTGTTACCACGGTCATGGTGATTCGTTATTAATTAAAGCGGGTTCTGGTGTGGCGACGCTAGGTTTACCAGATAGCCCAGGTGTACCAGAAGGTGTAGCGAAAAATACGATTACCGTAGCGTATAACGATTTAGAAAGTGTGAAATACGCTTTCGAACAATTTGGTGATGATATTGCTTGTATAATTGTAGAACCAGTAGCAGGAAATATGGGTGTTGTTCCTCCGCAACCAGGATTTTTAGAAGGTCTTCGTGAAGTAACAGAGCAAAATGGTGCATTGCTTATTTTTGATGAAGTCATGACAGGATTCCGAGTTGCTTATAATTGCGGACAAGGTTATTACGGTGTAACACCTGATTTAACTTGTTTAGGTAAAGTAATCGGTGGTGGCTTACCAGTAGGAGCATACGGTGGTAAAGCAGAAATTATGCGCCAAGTTGCACCGAGCGGACCGATTTACCAAGCAGGTACTTTATCAGGTAACCCACTTGCAATGGCAGCAGGTTATGAAACGTTAGTACAGTTAACGCCAGAATCATATGTAGAATTTGAGCGTAAAGCTGAAATGTTAGAAGCTGGCTTACGTAAAGCGGCTGAAAAACATGGCATTCCGCATCATATTAACCGTGCGGGTTCTATGATTGGTATCTTCTTTACAGATGAACAAGTTATTAATTACGATGCAGCAAAATCTTCAAACTTAGAATTCTTTGCGGCTTACTATCGTGAAATGGTAGAACAAGGTGTATTCTTGCCACCATCTCAATTCGAAGGCCTATTCTTATCGACAGCACATAGTGATGCAGATATTGAAGCGACGATTGCAGCAGCTGAAATTGCAATGTCAAAATTAAAAGCTTAATTGTTGAAAGAAAATCGCTCTCCATAAGGGGAGCGATTTTTTTTATTCATAAAGTCAGCTTTCCATACATAAATCTGTAATGACATATAGTTTGGGAGGGGGAAAAGAAGTGGCAACAGATCATTCATTACGTTTTTCATTAAAAGAATCTGTTTGGTTCCAAAAAGGACAGGAAGTCGAAGAACTTTTGTCAATTTCGTTAGATCCAGACGTTGAGATAGAAGAGCTTGATCATGAAGTTATCGTGAGAGGGCAATTAGATTTAACGGGAGAGTACGTTGCGCGGCAAGATGATTCGGCTTATTCATTAAGAGATTTATCGCCAGCGAAGTCGATTGATTATGTAGAAACAAGGGAAGATGGGGTTAATGAACTTGTTCATTCCTTTCCGCTTGAAATATCAATTCCGAGAAACCGTGTGAAAGTAATTGAAGAACTATATGTATCTATTGAGGAGTTTGATTATGAATTAAAGGAAAATGGTTGCTTACAATTATTAGCGGATATATCTATCACTGGTTTATGTGATGAAGAAAGAATCGAGGATGAAGAGGAAGAAACAGCGTATGCTGAGTTAGAGGCTGATTCCGCACAAGAAGATGAAAATAGACCCGCCATGCACGTAGAAGAACCAGTCTATAAGGAATCAGATGAGTGGGAAGATTACGCATTTGAACCGTTTCAACTAGAGGAAAGAAAAGAGCAGGAAGTAGAGGAAGAGGAAATAGAAGAACATGAATTTGTGGAGCGTGAAGAGGAGAAAGAATCAACGCCACAATTTGAATTGTTCGGAAGAAAAGATTTCAAGAAAGAAAAAGCGAAAAAACAAGAAGAGCAAGAAGAAGAAACGTATTCACAGCGAGATGAAAATGCACTTTATTTAACGAAAATATTTACGAAAGAACCGGAAGAAGAATTTACAAAGTTAAGAATGTATTTCGTGCAAGAAGGGGATACAATCGAATCTGTTGCAGACCGTTATGAAACGTCTGTACAAAACTTATATCGTGTCAATCAAACAGAAGATATATATTTAACTGCGGGACAAATTATTTATATTCCTGTTTCAAGGGCAAAAGCGAAATAAGTGAGTGTTTTCACTCACTTATTTTCCTAAAGGCAATGTTTTGAATAGAAAGGGTTATTCGTATGGATATTGAATTACGAAATCGCTATGAACCCATTGTAAGGCAATATAGATTGGATACACAGCATATGGAAGAGCACGGAAGTGTAACGAAAATTTACACGAATCAAGGTCCGTATGCGCTCAAGAAAATAGAAGACGGGAAGTTAGAGCGGAATAACTTTTTGCACCATATTCAATATTTGAAGGAGAACGGTTTTTCAAATTATGTACCTATATACCATGCGACGGATGGAAATTATATTTTAAGTGACGGGACGTATAATTATTATTTAATGCCTTGGTTAGAACGTGCGGAAGGCAATGGCGAGGATAATGATCAATACCATAAAATGTTTCAAACTCTCGGGACGTTACATCAAAAAACGGTGAAAGAAGAAACGTATACAGAAGAAGATTTAGAAAAACATTATACAAATATATCCGATCGCTGGGAGAATGATGGTGAGATGTTAGAAGAGTTTCTCGTAGAATCTGAAGCGAAGTGGTATATGTCTCCGTTTGAATTGCAATATTGTACGTACTATCATCATGTAATGAGGGCGCGTGAGTTTGCAATGAAGCAATTAACTGAGTGGAACGATGCGATGAAAGAAAAAGAAAAAACACGTATTACTTTTGTACATGGTAACGTATCGCTTAATCATTTCTTATTTGATTATGAACGGAATGGCTATTTTATTAGTTTAGAAAAATCGAAGTTTGCCACACCGGTGCAAGATATAGTAGGGTTTTATTCTCGGTCTTTAAATACGTATCCAATTGCGCGAAGTGATCGGTTTGAATGGTATCAAATGTACCAAAAAAATTTCCCTTTTACGAAAGAAGAGCAACTACTCATGTTTGCGTATATGACGTATCCATCGCAATTTATTCGGCAAATCCAGTCTTATAAGAAAAGAAGAGGGAGTCGCAATAAGGAAAATGAACTTCTCGGAGTAAAGAGCTTACAACAATCGCATTGGCTCGTTAGCAATATAGAATATTTCCTTTCGCAATTACAAGCTGCCCAGCAAGGGAACGGATAAAGTGAAACTTTAATCAGTGGGGGTCTTACTGCCCGCAAATAGCGGGATAAAGAAGATAAGTAGAGGATGCTACTTATCTTCTTTTTTTGCCCAAAAAGCCGTAGTATTAAATTTATCTTGACGAATAGGGTTTCGTTTTTTACACTATTGTATATAATAATTAACAATCATATAAATGCCTTGAAGGGGAAGAGTATAACAAGAAACGTCTTCAGAGAGGAGAATCATTAGCTGGGAGATTCTCTAGATAGTTATGTTAGAAGGTAGCCCTGGAGCATCTTTTCTGAACGGAATAGTTCTTATTAGGAAAAGACGGATTTGTCCGTTATCAAATTAAGAGTATAAGCAAATTCCTGAATTTGTTTGTAAATAAAGGTGGTACCGCGATGTCCCTCGTCCTTTTTGGATGAGGGGCATTTTTTATTTTAAGGAGGGAAAATAATGTCAAATACGGAAAAGAATTTACCAACTAAATATGATCATATGTCCGTTGAAGAAGGCCTTTATCAATGGTGGCTTGAAGGCAAATATTTCGAAGCAACAGGAGATGAGAAGAAACAACCATACACAATTGTAATTCCACCTCCGAACGTAACTGGTAAGTTACACTTAGGTCATGCTTGGGATACAACTCTTCAAGATATTTTAACTCGTACGAAGCGTATGCAAGGTTACGATGTATTATGGCTTCCAGGAATGGACCATGCGGGTATCGCAACACAAGCGAAAGTAGAAGGAAAACTTCGTGAAGAAGGTATTTCACGTTACGATCTTGGCCGTGAGAAATTCCTTGAAAAAGCTTGGGAATGGAAAGAGGAATACGCGTCTCACATTCGTCAACAATGGGGGAAAGTTGGTTTAGGACTAGACTATTCTCGCGAACGTTTCACATTAGATGAAGGTTTATCTGATGCGGTTAATAAAGTATTCGTTCAATTATACGAAAAAGGCTTAATTTACCGCGGTGAATATATTATCAACTGGGACCCAGCAACACGCACAGCTCTTTCTGATATTGAAGTAATTCATAAAGAAGTTCAAGGTGCATTCTACCATATGAACTATCCGTTAACAGATGGTTCTGGTCATATTCGTCTTGCGACTACTCGTCCAGAAACGATGCTTGGTGATACAGCAGTAGCGGTTCATCCAGAAGACGATCGTTACAAACATTTAATCGGAAAAACAGTTACACTTCCAATCGTAGGCCGTGAGATTCCGATTATTGCTGATGAGTACGTAGAAAAAGATTTCGGAACAGGCGTTGTAAAAATTACACCAGCTCATGACCCGAATGACTTTGAAGTAGGTAACCGTCATGACTTACCACGTATCTTAGTAATGGACGAAGACGGATCAATGAACGAAAAAGCTGGTAAGTATAACGGTATGGATCGTTTCGAATGCCGTAAAGCGTTAGTGAAGGACTTACAAGAAGCGGGCGTATTAGTAGAAATTGAGCCTCATATGCATTCAGTAGGTCATAGTGAGCGTAGTGGTGCAGTTGTTGAGCCTTACTTATCAACACAATGGTTCGTAAAAATGGCTCCACTTGCTGAGAAGGCAGTAGAGCTTCAACAAAAAGAAGAAGAGAAAGTAACGTTCGTACCAGAGCGTTTCGAAAACACATATTTACGCTGGATGGAAAACATTCACGACTGGTGTATTTCTCGTCAATTATGGTGGGGACACCGCATTCCAGCTTGGTATCATAAAGAAACTGGTGAAGTATACGTAGGTACAGAAGAGCCAGCAGATATTGAAAACTGGAATCAAGATAACGACGTACTGGATACATGGTTCAGTTCAGCGTTATGGCCGTTCTCAACACTTGGCTGGCCGGATGAAGATTCAGCAGACTTCAAACGTTACTATTCAACAGATGCACTAGTAACGGGTTATGACATCATCTTCTTCTGGGTATCTCGTATGATTTTCCAAGGTTTAGAGTTTACAGGCGAGCGTCCGTTTAAAGATGTATTAATTCACGGTTTAGTTCGTGATGAGCAAGGACGTAAAATGAGTAAATCTCTTGGTAACGGTATTGATCCAATGGATGTTATCGAGAAGTACGGTGCAGATGCAATGCGCTATTTCTTATCAACAGGAAGCGCACCAGGTCAAGATTTACGTTTCAGTATGGAAAAAGTAGAGTCTACTTGGAACTTCATTAATAAAATTTGGAACGCATCACGTTTCGTATTAATGAACATGGATGATATGAAGTATGAAGAAATCGATTTAACTGGGGAAAAATCAGTTGCGGATAAGTGGATTTTAACTCGCTTAAACGAAACAATCGAAAGCGTAACGCGTAACATGGATAAATATGAGTTCGGTGAAGCTGGTCGTTCATTATACAACTTCATTTGGGACGATTTCTGTGACTGGTACATTGAAATGGCGAAACTGCCACTATATGGTGAAGATGAAGCAGCTAAGAAAACAACTCGTTCTATTTTAGCTTACGTATTAGACCAAACAATGCGTCTATTACACCCATTCATGCCATTCGTAACAGAGAAGATTTGGCAACATTTACCGCATGAAGGCGAATCTATTACAGTAGCAGCATGGCCAACAGTTCGCGAAGATTTACAAGATACAGAAGCTGCGGCAGAAATGCACCTTCTAGTTGATATCATTCGCTCTGTTCGTAACATCCGTGCAGAAGTTAATACGCCAATGAGCAAAAAAGTTCAAATGCAAATTAAAGCAAAAGATGAGGCTGTACTTGCTCAACTTACGAAAAACAGCTCTTACATTGAGCGTTTCTGTAACCCAAGCGAATTAATAATTCAAACGGATTTACAAGCACCAGAAAAAGCAATGACTGCAATCGTATCAGGTGCAGAGTTATTCTTACCGTTAGCTGATCTTATCAATCTTGATGAAGAGAGAGCACGTCTTGAGAAAGAATTTGAGAAGTTCGACAAAGAAGTAGAACGTGTACAGAAGAAACTTTCAAACCAAGGTTTCGTAGCGAAAGCTCCTGCAGCAGTTATTGACGGAGAGCGTGCGAAAGAGCAAGACTACCTAGAAAAACGTGAAGCAGTTCGCCAACGTCTAGCAGATCTTGAAAAGTAAAATATTTTTTAGAGGCTCACTATATTGGTGAGTCTCTTTTCTTTGCGTATAATAGGAGTATGAAGGTTGTCTTTTGAAAGGGGAAAGCATACGTGATACATACATACGAAGAAGCGATAGGGTGGATTCATAGCCGATTGAAGTTTGGTATTAAACCAGGATTAGAAAGAATGAGATGGATGCTAGAAGAGCTCGGAAATCCAGAGCGTCACATAAAATGTGTTCATCTTGCTGGTACAAATGGAAAAGGTTCAACGTTAACATATATGCGCTACATGTTAGAAGATGCAAAATATAAGGTAGGAACATTTACCTCTCCATATATTGAAACATTTAACGAACGTATTAGTGTGAACGGGACACCAATTGCAGATGAAGAGATTACTGAACTTGTAAAGATGGTAAAGCCAGTCGTTGAAAAACTAGATGGGACAGATTTAGGGGAAGCGACTGAGTTTGAAATTATTACTGTTATGGCAATTTGTTATTTCGGTAAAGTTAATTTCTGTGATGTTGTTTTATTTGAAACAGGGCTTGGAGGGCGTTTTGATTCTACGAATGTTATTCATCCTGTTCTCACGATTATTACAAATATCGGCCACGATCATATGCATATTTTAGGGAATACACTAGGAGAAATTGCATATGAAAAGGCGGGGATTATTAAGTCTGGTGTTCCGGTTATTACTGGTGTACGAGATGAGGAAGCATTGCAAGTCATTCAAAAAGTTGCAAAGGAAAATCATGCAAACTTATACGAGATGGGCAAGCATTTTACAGTGTTACATAAACAGTCTGGCGAAGATGGAGAACAGTTCGATTTCATTTGTCCTTTCGCCACCTTTGAAGATGTGCGAATCTCAATGAAAGGTGTTCACCAAGTAGGAAACGCAGCACTTGCACTTATGGCAGTCATGTATGTCAAAACAT
Source organism: Bacillus sp. GW823-FHT06B01 (assembly GCF_058952315.1). Taxonomy (NCBI): domain Bacteria; kingdom Bacillati; phylum Bacillota; class Bacilli; order Caryophanales; family Bacillaceae; genus Bacillus; species Bacillus sp. GW823-FHT06B01. Next base: position 408,577 of record NZ_JBXAHR010000002.1, read on the forward strand.
ACTTATCATTTTTAATTGAGGAAGAAGAAATAAGAACTGGATTACAGGAAGCGTATTGGATTGGGCGATTTGAAAAACTGCAAAGCAATCCAGATATTATTATAGATGGTGCCCATAACCCAGAAGGTATCGAAAGTCTTGTGAAAACAGTAGAATCACATTACAAAAATAAAAATGTAATAGTTTTATTTACTGCCCTAGGTGATAAACAATTGCATAATATGGTAGATCAATTAGAAACCATTGCCGATGAAATTATTTTTACAACATTCGCCTTTGATCGTGCTATTTCTGCTGACAAGCTTGCATCGTATTCAAAGAAAGAGTCAAAACTAGTTTTTGAAAATTGGAAAGAGGCAATTGATACGAAGGTTGAAATGATTGGAGAAAATGATGTTTTTATCATAACAGGTTCTCTTTATTTCATTTCGGAAGTTCGAAAATATATTTGCGAGAAAAACTAGATAGTCTTTGCTATCTAGTTTTTTTGTTCTACAAATGAAGTCAAATGCATACATATAAGATAAATATATAGGGTTATTTGGCGAATTCCTCTGACAAATATCTCGTTTTTTTGTGAAATGAATATGATATGATGCGGACAACGATAAGAGGTGAGGTGTGAGTGTATGGACAAGCAATCACGAACGATCTCAGTGAAAGTGAATGGAACCGAAGCGAAATATGAGGAGAAGAAGAAAGATGAATTTGAATGGATGGTAGTAGAAAGTGAAAGACCGAAAAACGTTGTTCCGTTTCAAAAAGCGAAATTGGTGTCTAAGGAAAAAAAACGAAAGAAGTGGAGCAATACGTTAATTGCAATCGTTGCAACTGCGATTGTTATTGGTACGGCTTTTGGGATGGGAATGCTACAGTTACTTAAAGGACAAGGTGCGACAGGGGGAAGCGAAGTAACAGCTTCGAAGCAGATGCGAAATGAAGAATCAAAGGTGGGCGGAACGGCAGAACAAACACCGGCACCAAAAGAGGAAAAACAAAAAGCACAGACAGGAACGTCATTAGATCCAATGAAATTATTTTTTGTGCAAGGAGGGATTTATTCTTCCGAAGAAAAGGGACAGGCCGCTCTTGAAGAGTGGAAAGGTAATGGAGGCGTTGCAGCTTTAAAACTGAGCGGTGATAAGTATGCATTAGTTGTTGGTATTGCTAGCGATGAACAAGGCATAAATCAATTAATGATGCAGTATAAAAATGATAATGTCTCCGTATTGAAAAAGAACTGGGATATAACAGATAAAGCATTACTTAAAGATGATAAAGAAGTTGGGGCATTTTTAACAAAAGTACAGCCATTATATACTCATTTAGCAAAATATGCTTCCAGCGTACAAGCTAGTGGAAAAAGTAATGCAAAAGATATAGGTGCGATTGAAAAAGAGTGGAAAGCAATTGAAAAAGAAGGGAAAAGTATGAAGCAGGAAGAAGCAAAGAAATTGTATATGTATACGTCAATAGCTGTGCAAACAGTGAAGGATGGAAAAGGTGATAAGGAATCTTTGGCGAAATTAAATCAAGTTATTATTGATGGTATACTTTCATATGAAAAAATTGTTTCCCAAAAGGTGAAATAATAGGATAATGAAGTGACGAAGGAAGAAGTATAGGTACTTCTTTCTTTTCTTTTGAATTTAGAGCAAAGTGCTTTCTCTATGGTAGGAATATAATCGTATTTTAGTAAAAAGTATTATTTTATTTAGAGAAAATAATACTTCTTTCATTTGTGGACAAACTATTCCTTTGATACGATTGATGTAAATGATTCTGCTTCATGTGAGAAAGGAAGGAGAAAATATGAGAAAAATTATTTTAGCATCAGGATCACCTCGCAGGAAGGAACTGCTTGAGTTAGCGGATGTACCATTTGAAATCATTGTAAGTGAAGTAGAAGAGACGATTGGTGCGTACTCATCACCTTCTGATATCGTTATGTCCCTCGCCCTGCAAAAAGCATCTGCGGTAGCAGAAAAGAATAGTGATTACATTGTGTTAGGTGCAGACACAATTGTTACATATGAATCGCGTATTCTTGGAAAGCCTTCTAATGAGGCTGAGGCGAAAGAAATGTTGCAATTATTATCAGGGAAAACACATGAAGTGTATACTGGTGTTGCAATTATAGCAAAAGACAAAACAGTCACTTTTTACGAGCGTACAGAAGTTACGTTTTGGGAATTAACAGAAGAGGAAATTGACGTATATGTTGCATCAAAAGAACCTCTTGATAAAGCAGGAAGTTATGGAATTCAAGGTAAAGGATCTATTTTTGTTCAACATATTCAAGGGGACTACTATAGTGTAGTCGGGTTACCAATTTCACGTCTTGTTCGGGAATTAAAACAATTTAATATTGATGTAACCCATGCGTAAAATTGCATGGGATTTTCTTTGAGAGAACAAATAAAAGGGGTGGAGAAATGAACGGTATTCGTGATGTTGTCAAAGAAGAACAGCCACGGGAGCGTTTATTGTTAGAAGGAGCTGGAAGTTTATCGAATCGGGAGCTTCTTGCTGTGTTACTTAGAACAGGTTCTAAAGAAGAAACAGTTTTAAAGTTATCAGATAAAATTTTACATCACTTTGATGGTTTACGTATGTTGAAAGATGCAACGTTAGAAGAGCTTGTCAGTATACATGGTGTTGGGATTGCAAAGGCAGCCCAGCTTATAGCTGCTTTTGAACTTGGTAGAAGAATGGTACGTTTAGAATATCAAAATAGATACAGCATTCGAAGCCCAGAAGATTGTGCGAGATATATGATGGAAGAAATGCGCTTCCTGCAACAGGAGCATTTTGTATGTTTATATTTGAACACAAAAAATCAAGTTATACATAGGCAAACGGTTTTCATTGGAAGTTTAAACACATCAATTGTACATCCAAGAGAAGTTTTTAAAGAAGCGTTCCGCCGCGCAGCAGCCTCTATCATATGTCTTCATAACCACCCTTCAGGAGACCCCACGCCGAGCCGAGAGGATATTGAAGTAACGAAACGCTTAGTAGAATGCGGCCAGATTATCGGAATTGAAGTGCTTGACCATATTATAATAGGTGACCATAAATTCGTGAGTTTAAAGGAAAAAGGTCATATTTAAGACTATGCTTTTTACTTATTTTGTTTTATAATGTGATTTATGAGTTTTTTGTAGAAATTTATCTACAAAAAGGATAAAGATATAAAAAACGTACTGTTTTTATAATATAAAGTAAGAAAAAATGAGTCCGTGAAAACAAGAAAGGAAGATAAATAATATGTTTGGATTTGGTGGCTTTACTCGCGATCTTGGAATAGATTTAGGAACTGCGAACACGCTTGTATATGTAAAAGGAAAAGGTGTAGTTTTACGTGAACCTTCAGTAGTAGCGTTACAAACTGATACGAAACAAATCGTTGCTGTAGGTAGCGATGCAAAACAAATGATTGGTCGTACACCAGGAAACGTTGTGGCACTTCGCCCGATGAAAGACGGTGTAATTGCTGATTACGAAACGACAGCAACAATGATGAAATATTACATTCAACAAGCTCAAAAATCAAATGGATTCTTCTCACGTAAGCCTTACGTAATGGTATGTGTACCTTCTGGTATTACAGCTGTAGAAAGACGTGCAGTAATCGATGCGACTCGTCAAGCGGGTGCTCGTGATGCTTATCCAATCGAAGAACCATTTGCAGCAGCAATTGGTGCGAACTTACCTGTTTGGGAACCAACTGGTAGTATGGTTGTTGATATCGGTGGCGGTACAACAGAAGTTGCAATCATTTCTTTAGGTGGTATTGTAACAAGTCAATCAGTTCGTGTTGCTGGTGATGATATGGACGATTCAATCATTCAGTACATTAAGAAAAGCTATAACTTAATGATTGGTGAAAGAACGGCTGAAGCATTAAAATTAGAAATCGGTTCTGCAGGCGAGCCAGAAGGTATCGAGCCTATGGAAATTCGCGGTCGTGATTTAGTAAGTGGTTTACCAAAAACAGTACTAATTCAGCCAGAAGAAATTGCAGATGCATTAAAAGATACAGTAGATGCAATTGTAGAATCTGTTAAAAATACGTTAGAGAAAACTCCACCTGAATTAGCGGCAGACATTATGGACCGTGGTATCGTATTAACAGGTGGCGGAGCATTACTACGTAATTTAGATAAAGTGATTAGTGAAGAAACAAATATGCCAGTCCTTGTTGCAGAAGACCCATTAGATTGCGTAGCAATTGGAACGGGTAAAGCATTAGACAATATCGATCTTTTCAAAACTGCTGCTCGATAATATTGCAAAATAAAAATCAATGAAATTAAGAGGGTGTGAACGTGCCACAGTTTTTCTTAAACAAAAGATTAATTGTTTTGTTAGTTAGTATTATTCTTCTCGTGGCATTGATTGGAATCTCATTGAAAGAACGGAACAGTTTAACATGGCCAGAGCAGTTTGTTAAAGACACTGTCGGTGTTGTAGAACGTGTATTCCAAAAGCCAGCGAAATACGTAGCTGGATTCTTCGAAAATGTAGAGGATGTAAAGCGCACGTATGAAGAGAATAAAGAATTAAAAGCAAAATTAGATAATTATGCAGGTCTATCAGGGAAAGTAAAACAATTAGAAGATGATAAAAAGAAGTTACAAGAGTTAACGGGTAAAAAAGAGTTGCCTAGTGATTATACTGAAATTCCAGCTACTGTCGGTTCTCGTAACCCGGATAAATGGTACGATCTAGTTGGAATTGATAAAGGGGCACAGCAAGGAATTAAAAAAGATATGGCTGTAGTAACTTCACAAGGTTTAGTTGGACGAGTGAAAAGTGTATCTCAGTTTACATCATCAGTAGAATTGCTAAGCTCTATGAGCCGAACAAATCGTGTTTCTGCTATCGTACAAGGTGATGAGAAAATCTTCGGATTGATTGAAGGTTACGACAAAGAAAAGCACTTACTTCTTTTTACAAAGATCGGCTCTGATGCTCAGGTAGCGAAAGATCAATTAGTTGTAACATCTGGACTGGGTGATATTTTCCCGAAAGGTCTTGTAATTGGAACAATCGTTGATGTTCAGCCGGATCCATACGGTTTAACAAAAACAGCTTATGTAAAACCTGCCGCTGATTTGAATGACGTAGAGCATGTTATGGTTGCGAAACGTGCAATACCTTCAGCGCCATTAGATTAGGAGGGGGAGAAGAGATGATGAAGATTTTAAAAAGAGCAGCTCTTCCTCTTTTGCTCCTTTTTGTTTTTCTATTTGAAAATATGTTTGCTACTATTGTTCCGACAGAGGTTTTTTGGAAAGACGGTATAGCAGCACCTCATTTCTTTATAATTGTATTATGTTTTATTACTGTGTACTATAGTCCGGTTCAAGGGATTTATTACGGACTCTTATTTGGTTTCTTATTTGATACCGTATACACAGAACTTGTCGGTATATATATATTTGCGTATCCGATTTTAGCTTATTTAGTTTATAGTGTGATGAAGATACTACAATTGAATTTATTTATTGTTGCTTCTATTGTACTAGCTAGCATTGTAGCACTAGAGTATTATGTGTATGGATTTTTAACTTTGTTAGGACGTACTCATATGTCAGCGTATGTCTTTTTCACAGATCGTCTCCTGTCTACTTTATTGCTAAATGCAATTTTCTTATTGATAGTTTGTTTCCCACTGAGACGATATTTAGTGCGTCTTTCAAAAGCGATGGAAGAAAAAGAAAAAAGGATTTTCTAATTTTATGTCGAATTGAATCGGTGGGGTGAACTTTAGTGGAAGAAAAAAAGCAACAAAATGTAACAATAAAAGGGACAAAAGACGGAATAACGCTTCATTTAGATGATTGTTGTTCATTCTCTGAATTACTGGAGGAACTGGATGAAAAGCTTTCTACACATTACTATGATGGTGATGGGCGCTCTTTAATTGAAGTGCATGTGAAAGTGGGAAATCGTTATTTAACAGAAGTCCAACAAGAAGAGATTCGTACGTTAATTCGTAATAAAAAGAATCTTGTTGTGGATTCAATTGAAAGTGATGTTATAACGAAAGCAGAAGCAATAGCTTGGAAAGAAGAAACAGAAATTGTCCCTATTTCCAAAATTGTTCGCTCTGGACAAGTTTTACATGTAAAAGGAAATTTATTGTTAATTGGAGATGTTAATCCAGGCGGAACGGTTATCGCTGGGGGGAATATTTTTGTCGTAGGATCATTAAGAGGAATTGCGCATGCTGGGTATTATGGGGATTCGGATGCCGTAATCGCTGCATCTGATATGAACCCGATGCAACTTCGAATTAGTGATGTGGCAATGCGGGCTCCGGAAGAGAAAGAAGACGGAGCGGAGGCGGCAGAATGTGCGTATATTAATGAGAACAATCACATTGTTGTCGATCGACTGCAACTTCTCACTCATCTTAGACCTAATTTAACAAAGTTAGAAAGGGGAATTGTATAGCTGTGGGAGAGGCAATAGTAATTACATCTGGAAAAGGCGGAGTAGGTAAAACTACAACGTCTGCGAACATTGGTACAGCCCTGGCGTTATCTGGAAAGAAAGTGTGCTTAATTGACACAGATATCGGTCTTCGAAACTTAGACGTAGTAATGGGGCTGGAAAATCGTATTGTATTTGATCTTGTTGATGTCGTTGAAGGGCGTTGCCGTTTACCTCAGGCGCTTATTAAAGATAAGCGTTTTGATGATCTTTATTTATTACCTGCAGCACAAACGAGTGATAAATCAGCGGTAACACCTGAACAAATGGATGAATTAATACAAGTATTACGTCAAGATTATGATTACATATTAATTGATTGTCCTGCGGGGATTGAGCAGGGATTTAAAAATGCGGTAGCTGGTGCGGATAAAGCAATCGTTGTTACGACGCCAGAAGTATCCTCAATGCGCGATGCGGATCGTATTATCGGGCTTTTAGAAAAAGAGGATATTGAACCACCAAAACTTGTTATTAATCGTGTGCGTAGTCATATGCTTCATGAGCAGGATATGTTAGATGTTGATGAAATCGTACGTACATTGTCAATCGAGCTTCTTGGTGTTGTCGAGGATGATGATGAAGTTATTCGTGCTACAAATACAGGTGAACCTGTAGCGTTGCAACCGAGCGGAAAAGCAGCGTTAGCTTATCGTAATATTGCAAGACGCTTGTTGGGTGAGAATGTACCATTGCAAGCATTTGGACAAGAAAAGGTATCGGTATTTACAAAGATGAAAAACTTCTTTGGAATCCGTTAAAAGCACTTCGCACATATGCGAAGTGCTTTCTTTTTTCTTCACACGAATATCTTCCTTTCTTAGCTCATACATATGTACAAACTGTATACAACTGTTTCTATTTAAATTAGCTTAACGAAAGAAAGGAGACAGTATGAAGAATAGTCGTGTAGAAGAAATTAAAAAACGGATTGCGAAAAGGAAGGCAGAGCAAGAAAGGATGGAGGAAGAGCAGTATTTTGCTGGAGGGAATTTTGATAGTGAAACAGTATTTATTGAAGAAGGAGAAAAGGAAATTCATCCTTTATTTCGAAAAGAAGTATTTTTCTTCAAATTTTTGTTATCAGCAATATTAGTTCTTTCTGTCGCTATTTTATATAAGAATGCACCCTCTTCTTTCGACGGTGCTAAAGCTGTTACAGAAAAAGTGATGAAAGAAGAATTTCAGTTTGCTACTGTAGCGAAATGGTACGAAAAGCAGTTTGGAAAACCGCTCGTATTTTATTCACCTACTGAGAAAAAAGAAGGAACTATTCAGCAAAAAGATTATGCCATCCCTGCTTCTGGAAAGGTGATGCAAGGGTTTCAAAAAAATGGCCAAGGTGTATTTGTTCAAACAGCTATAAATGCAACTGTTGAGTCAGTGAATGAAGGGCTAGTTGTTTTTGCAGGCAAGAAAGAGGAACTTGGTAATACGGTTCAAATTCAGCATGCAGATGGAACAGAATCGTGGTATGCGAATTTAAATGACATGACAGTGAAATTATATGATTACGTTTCAAAGAAACAAAAAATTGGAACGGTGAATAATGATGCGAATAATAAAAATGGTAAGTTTTATTTCGCGATAAAAAAGAATGAAAAATTTATTGACCCGATTCAGGTGATTTCATTTGATTAAATATAGAGAAGTTTTAACGAAGATTTCAGTGCATCCGTTGTTTTGGGTTATTATTGTCATTGGTATTTTTACGGCACGTTTTAAAGAGTTACTACTGTTATTTTGTATCGTTCTTATCCATGAACTTGGGCATGCCTTTGCGGCGGCACACTACAATTGGCGTATTAAAAAGATTCAACTTTTACCGTTTGGTGGTGTGGCTGAGCTTGAGGAGCATGGGAATAAGTCATTGAAAGAGGAGCTTGTTGTTGTAATTGCAGGGCCTATACAACATATTTGGATGATGGTGGTAGGTTATATAGTCTTTGAAGCTGGTTGGCTGGGTGCGGATTTATATTATTTCTTTATATGGAATAATATAATTATTTTAGCATTTAATTTACTACCTATTTGGCCGCTTGATGGTGGAAAAGTATTGTTTAACGTATTATCATATCGTTTTCCTTATTTACAAGCACATGAAAAGATGATGAAATTATCATGTGTTTTTTTTAGTGTAATACTAGTGTGGCAGTTACTTTGGAATAGTAACAATATTATGATGTGGGTACTACTCATATTTTTAGCGGTGTCGTTATATCAAGAGTGGAAACAAAGACAGTATGCCTTTATGCGTTTTTTATTAGAACGTTATTATGGGAACAAAAGAGGAATTGAAAAGATTGCACCTATTGAAGTGCAATCAGAAGATCATTTATATAAGATATTCACAAAATTTCGTAGAGGGTATAAGCACTCTATTATCGTCCATGGAAAATATAAAGAACATTACACATTGGATGAAAATGAATTACTCTATGCGTATTTTACTGAAAAACGAACAACTTCATCTGTTGAAGAATTAATCGGTTAGTGTTGACGATAGCACTAACCTTTTATTATTGTAAAAGCAAAGAAGATTATAAAGTGAGGAAAGAATTTTGAAAACGTTATATATGAACTATGCAGGATCGGAAAAACGCGTTGCAATTGAAGAGAAGAAAAAAATTGTTGAGTTTTTATGGAAACGAAATGAAGAACAAGAGATTGTTGGGCATATTTATGTTGGACGTATCGTAAGAACGATTGCTGGAATGAACGCAGCTTTTGTAAACATCGGTTTAGAAAAACATGCGTACCTTTCATACGATGATGTACCATCTTCTTATCGTATACATGAAGGGCAAGCAGTACTCGTGCAAGTTGTGAAAGAGGCAATTGATACGAAAGGGCCGAAATTGACGGCGAACGTAGAATTTACCGGGAAATATGTCGTTTATATGCCATATGATGAAATGCGTGCGGTTTCTCGGAAAATAAAAAACAATAAAAGAAGGCAACAGCTACTCCAAATTGAGGTAGAAGGGACAGGAGGTTATATTTTCCGCTCTGCTTCTGAAAAAGGAGAAATTGAAGAAATACAAGCTGAAATGCAAAGTTTACAGCAGTTATATGAAGAGCTAAAAAGAAAAGAGGGCCAAGGAAAGGCACCGTTACTACTTCATCGACCGGCGACCTTTTTAGATCGTGTATTCCAAGAGAATCCGATTGAAACGATTGAAAAAGTAGTTGTAGATACAAGAAGTATAGTAAAAGAATTAGAAGAAAAGGTCGGAAAAGAAAAAGTATCTTTTTATAATGAAAGATCTTCAATGTTTAACCATTTTGGAATAGAGCGTGAGATCGAGAAAGCACTTCAAAAAATTGTGTGGCTCCCGAATGGTGCTTATTTAATTGTGGAACAAATGGAGACGATGACTGTAATTGATGTGAATACGGGCAAGTTTACTGGAAAACAGAATTTACAAGATACAGTCCTTCGTACAAATGAAGTGGCAGCTGAAGAGATTGCACGTCAATTAAGACTGCGTGATATCGGTGGTATGATATTAATTGATTTTATTAATATGAAAAGAAGAGAAGATAAAGAAAAGGTAAGAGAATGTCTGATGGCTGCTATGCAAAATGATCGCACATATACAAGAGTGCTCGGTTTTACAGAGTTAGGGATTTTGGAGATGACACGTAAACGTAAGAAACATTCTTTACGCGACGTATTACTAGAAGAGTGTGTACCTTGCAAAGCGACGGGGTATGTAATGTCATATGAAACAATTGCGTATGAGTTAGAGAGAGAGCTAATCACATATGGAAATATAGAGGATGAGGCAGTATTAATCGCTGCGCCTAAAAAGTTGCAAAAACAATTTTTGCAAAAAGAATTACAAAAAAATATTCCATTTGAAATTTATTTCAAAGATGATATGATCGAAAAGTACGCAATTATTCGTTTTGGAAGTAAAACAGAAATTGTAGAACGGAAAAAATAGTTAGCAGAACATTTATTGACAACCGTCTATGATTCATGATAACATCTTTATGTTATAGTTTATAGCACCTAAACGGCTATATGCTACAACCGCACAAGACAGGTTCCCTAAAGACATTTATGTCTACCTCGTTTTTGGCGAGTCTTAGTAATTAAGAGGAGGTGCAAGTATGTACGCAATTATCGAAACAGGTGGAAAACAAATTAAAGTTGAAGCTGGTCAAGCAATCTACATTGAAAAATTAGATGTTGAAGCTGGTGAAACTGTTACTTTTGACAAAGTTCTTTTCGTTGGTGGCGAAAACGTTAAAGTTGGTAGCCCAGTTGTAGAAGGTGCAACAGTTACTGCGAAAGTTGAAAAACAAGGTCGCGCTAAGAAAATTATCGTTTTCAAATACAAAGCGAAAAAGAACAATCGTAAGAAACAAGGTCATCGTCAACCTTACACTAAGCTAGTTGTTGAAGCTATCAACGCTTAATCCAGGTTAACATGATTAAAATTACGATAAGTCGCACGAAATTAGGAAGTATCCAATCATTTAAAATGACTGGACATGCCGATTATGCGCCACATGGACAAGATCTTGTCTGTGCTGGAACTACAGCGGTTGTGTTTGGTTCTATAAATGCAGTGGAAGAACTTTGTAATGTGCAGGCAACTATTGAACTCGGAAGTGATGGCGGATTCTTAACGTATGAATTGCCTAATGATTTAGACGTTCATGCAGCAGAAAAAGCACAAACGCTTTTAGAAGGATTGGTTGTTTCGCTTAAGACGATCGAACTTGATTACGGAAAGTATATCCGTTTAATAGAAAAAGTGCAGGAGGTGTAACGTATGTTAAGATTAGATCTTCAGTTTTTCGCATCTAAGAAAGGTGTAGGTAGTACAAAGAACGGTCGTGACTCTCAGTCAAAACGTCTTGGTGCTAAACGCGCAGATGGTCAAACGGTTTCAGGTGGTTCAATTCTTTACCGTCAACGCGGTACAAAAATTTATCCAGGTGTTAACGTTGGTCGTGGTGGCGATGACACTTTATACGCGAAAGTTGACGGCGTAGTACGCTTTGAGCGTCTTGGCCGTGACCGCAAACAAGTGAGCGTATATCCTGTTGCTCAAGAAGCATAAGAACTCACGGAAAACTCTAACCTGAGTGCAGGTTAGAGTTTTTCTATATTAAGGGGTATCTAAATGAATGAAAAATGGACAATTATAGATGCATTGCGTCATTCAAGACATGATTGGCTCAATCGTATGCAGATGGTGAAAGGAAACCTTTCCCTTGGAAAAGTGGAAGAGATTCATAGTCTCATCGATCGTTTTGTCCAAGAAGCGAGACAAGAATCCAATCTGATAGGGCTATCAATGCCTTTATTTTCAGAGTGGATTTTAACATATAATTGGAAACAGCAGCCGTGCTTATTGGAGTACGAAGTATTAGGGAAATTACATAACTTATCTCACTTAGATGAGACTGTATGTATATGGACGAATCAATTTTTCTCAATACTTCAGCATAGTTTAGACGTATATGTTGAAAATTATGTTTGTATCACAATTGAATGTGACGCGGAGAATGCTCGTTTCTTTTTTGATTTTCGTGGTAAGCTAACGAGTGTAGAAGAACTACAGAATTGGCTTGCGAACCAAAACAATAAATGGTATTCCATTTCTTATACAGTACGAGACGAAGAAGTCTCAGTTATATTACAACCAATCGAAAAAAGTGTGGTGAAATAATGTTTGTAGATCAGGTCAAGATATATGTAAAAGGCGGCGACGGTGGTAACGGAATGGTTGCGTATCGTCGTGAGAAGTATGTACCTAAAGGTGGCCCAGCAGGTGGCGACGGTGGTAAAGGTGCAGATGTTGTTTTTGTTGTTGAGGAAGGCTTACGTACATTAATGGACTTCCGCTACCAACGTCATTTCAAAGCTGATCGTGGTCAGCATGGAATGAGTAAAGGTCAGCATGGTCGTAAATCTGAAGATTTAATCGTAAAGGTTCCACCGGGAACAATAGTAAAAGATGAAAAAACAGGTGAAATTCTTGCCGATTTAGTAACGCATGGACAAACAGCTGTAATCGCAAAGGGTGGCCGCGGTGGTCGTGGTAACTCACGTTTCGCAACACCGACGAACCCAGCGCCAGAAATCGCTGAGAACGGTGAACCAGGTCAAGAACGTGATGTCACGCTAGAACTTAAAGTGCTAGCAGATGTTGGACTTGTTGGATTCCCAAGTGTAGGTAAATCTACATTATTATCTGTTGTATCATCAGCGCGTCCGAAAATTGCAGAGTATCACTTTACAACAATCGTTCCGAATCTTGGTGTTGTTGAAACTGGTGATAACCGCAGCTTCGTTATGGCTGACCTTCCTGGACTAATTGAAGGTGCACATGCCGGCGTCGGACTTGGACACCAATTCTTACGTCATATTGAGCGTACACGTGTAATCGTGCATGTTATCGATATGTCTGGTTTAGAAGGCCGTGAGCCATATGAAGATTATGTAACAATCAATAGTGAACTAAAAGAATACAATATGCGTTTAACTGAGCGTCCACAAGTTGTTGTCGCAAACAAAATGGATATGCCAGGTGCAGAAGAAAACTTACAAGCATTTAAAGAAAAATTGGGAGACGAAGTGAAAATTTTCCCAATCTCAGCTGTAACGAAACAAGGTGTTCGTGACTTACTATTTGAAGTAGCGAACTTATTAGAAACAACACCAGAATTCCCAATGTACGATGATGTAGAAGAATCTGAAGCAAGTGTAATGTACAAATTTGAATCTGAATCTAATTTTGAAATTACACGCGAAAGTGATGGCACATTTGTTATTTCTGGTTATGATATTGAGAAAACATTCAAAATGACAGACTTCTCACGTGATGAATCTGTACGCCGATTTGCTCGTCAAATGCGTGGAATGGGTATTGATGAAGCCCTTCGTGCACGTGGTGCAGTAGACGGAGATATTGTAAAAATTCTTGAATATCAATTTGAATTTATCGATTAAGACTGCCGAAATATGGCAGTCTTTTTTTATTGTAAATGTCTGATTCATATAGGGAAAAATACCCACTAATTAAATTTTCAATTTATAATAGAACAAGGAGTAGCTTTGGAAGAATTTTTTATGGGGAGAAAACGAACATGTATAAAATATTAATTGTAGAAGACGATGAAAAAATAGCGGGAATATTAGAGGAGCATTTAGAAAGGTATGGCTATCAATCATTTAGAGCAAGTGATTTACGTCATATAAAAGATGAGTTCGTGAAAATAAATCCTCATCTCGTATTACTGGATATTAATTTACCATATTTTGATGGTTTTTATTGGTGTCGTCAAATTCGTACTGTATCGAATGCGCCGATTATTTTTGTTTCTGCAAGAACAGGGGAAATGGATCAAGTAATGGCGATCGAGAATGGCGGAGATGATTACATTACGAAGCCATTCCATTTAGATATTGTAATGGCTAAGGTGAAAAGTGCACTTCGCCGTGGCTATGGTGAGTATGCCTCTGTTGCTGAGAGTGATTGTTTAGGTGTAAATGGACTGTTGTTATTTCCGTCCCAGCACATTGTTGAGTGGCAGGGGCAACAAACGGAGCTGACAAAAAATGAATTTTACTTATTAGAATGTTTAATGAAACAAGCAAATCAATATGTAACGCGTGAAGAACTGTTAGAAGCCCTGTGGGACGAGGTAGCTTTTGTTGATGATAATACATTAACCGTAAATGTAAAACGCGTAAGGAAGAAACTAGAGGAGCTAGGCATTCAAAATGCAATTGTAACGAAACGCGGATATGGTTATGCGCTTCTTACAGAGTGGGGCGAAGGGCATGAAGGTTAAAAATTACCTCATGGACCGTTTTTCTTTACTTCTTTCTTATATTATTAGCCTTTGTTTATTTGGGCTCGTTTTGCAGTTGCAAAGTTTTTTAGAAAAAAGATCCATTGATTGGAGTACGTGGTTATATGGGCTTTTATTAGGGACAGTTGTATTTACTGTATACCTCATTTACGATTATCGAAAAAGAAGTGTATTTTTAAAAAGAATCGAAAAATATGTTGCTAGCGGAAATACATTACACGACTCTTTACTTATTGATACTTCTTATACGTCAGAGCAAGAGATGGTTGTTGAATCGTTTACGCTATTAAGACAGCAATATATGAATGAAGTTCATAAACAATATGCGAAAGAACAACAGCAAATGATATTTATGAACCAATGGATTCATCAAATGAAAACACCAGTATCGGTTATAGAATTGCTATTACAAAAGTTTGGTAAAGAGCATCGTGAAGCAAGAGCAACAGTTGAAAGTATTCGTGAAGAAAATAACCGCATACTAAATGGTTTAGATTTAGCGTTACATATGGCAAGGTTAGAGCAGTTTGCGAAAGATTATAAAGTAGAAGTAGTAAATGTGATAGATATCATTAGGGGTATTATTAATGAAAATAGAAAATCTTTCATTCAATCGTCTGTATTTCCGAAAGTGATGTTTGAGGAAGATACTTGTATGGTTGCATCTGATAGAAAATGGCTCAGTATTGCTATAGGTCAAATTGTTGTAAATGCAATTAAGTATACGAAAATTTCAGAAGCAGAGAAAAAGGAAATCCAATTTCAAATTGAAGAGAAAGATCAAAAAGTGTTACTACATATTATGGACAATGGAATCGGTATTCCAGAGCAAGATGTAAAGCGTATATTTGATCCATTTTTTACGGGGATAAATGGCCGTAAAACGAGAGAAGCGACTGGAATGGGTTTATATATTACGAAGGAAATTTGCGATAATTTACATCATGGAATGTATGTGCAATCGGCTGAAGGGGAAGGGACAACATTCACGTTCCAATTTGCAAAAGATGAAGAATATCATACATTAATGAGAAAAATGACAAAACTGTAAGATAATAAAACGTTTTGTAAGGGAAATCACTCGTTTCTTTTTCTTATTTTTCTTATAGTAAGTGTAAGAAGAAAACACATAGGGGGACTAGAAATGAGTGTTCTTGAAGTAAAAGGATTAACAAAAGTGTACCAATCAAAAGGTTCAGTAGCGACGACTGCTTTAAACGATATAAATTTTAAAATAGAAGAAGGCGAATTTGTAGGAATTATGGGGCCTTCAGGGAGCGGGAAAACAACGCTTTTAAACTTATTAGCAACAATTGATAAGCAAACTTCAGGTCATGTGCTTGTAAATGGTGAAGAAATTAATCAAATGCGTGCTGCAAAATTAGCGGAGTTTCGTCGTACACATTTAGGATTCATCTTCCAGGATTTTAACTTACTTGATACGTTATCGATTAAAGAAAATATCATTTTACCACTTGTAATGGCGAAGAAATCTGTAAATGAAATCGATGCGAAAGTGCTTGAGATTGCAAAGTTTTTAAACATCGAAGAAATTTTAAATAAAAAAGTATATGAAGTGTCAGGCGGACAACAACAACGTGCAGCAGCAGCGAGAGCGATCATTCATGAACCTACGCTAATTTTAGCGGATGAGCCAACTGGAAACTTAGATTCGAAGTCAGCAAAATCATTAATGAGTGCGTTGCAAGATTTACATGAACAAAAGAAAGTGACAATTGCAATGGTAACGCATGATCCAGTGGCGGCGAGTTATTGTGAACGTATTCTTTTCATTCGCGACGGAGAAATTTTCTCGGAAATACATAAAGGAAGAACGAAACAAGCCTTTTTCCAAGAAATTCTGGACGTACTTGCGATGCTAGGAGGAGAATATCATGAACTTTCGCCAGCTCGCGCTTAATAACGTAAAAGGAAATTGGCGTAATTATAAAGCTTTCCTTATTAGTAGCTGTTTATCGATTGTCGTATTTTTCATGTATGCTTCCTTTATTTATCATCCAGATGTCGTAAGTGGTAATATTAGTATGAGGGAGATGATCTCAAAAGGGCTAGAATCGATGAATTATATTGTAGTCATCTTCTCAGCACTCTTTATTTTATATGCAAATTCAACATTTTTACGAGCAAGAAAAAAAGAGTTTGGTCTATTAACATTAATAGGTGGAACAAAATCTCAACTTGGCCGAATGATTATATTAGAACAGCTTATGTTAGGTAGCATTGCAATTGTAGTAGGTATTGGGCTTGGCATGCTTTGTTCAAAGTTATTTTTCCAAGCATTAAGCGTAATATTGAAAATAGATAAAACACTTCCACTCGTATGGAATAGTAAAGCAGTTTTGATTACAGCAGGTGTATACTTTATTCTATTTTTAATCTTATCATTGTTTAGTGTTTGGACAGTAGGGCGCTTGCAAATTATTGATTTATTAAGAGAAGCAAGAAAACAAAAAGTAGAACCTTTTGCATTTACATCGTTATGTGTAGTTGGTATAGGATGTATTATTGTTGCATATGTACTGAGCTTCCAAGTGACATTTATGAATTTTATCATTCTGTTTTTACCGATTGTAGGGCTGACGATAGGCGGAACTTATTTACTGTTTACACAAGGTAGTACAGTCGTATTAAAAGCATTGCAAAAAAGAAAAAGATCTTTTTATACATATCCAAATATGTTCGTACTTAGCAATCTTATTTATAAAATGAAAGATAATGCTCGTTTTCTATTTGTAATTTCTATCATTACGGCCGTTGTATCTTCAGCAGTTGGTACACTGTACGTATTTTTTGAGGATATGAGTTATAAGGCAGTAACTAGTACCCCGCATGCTATTTCGTATGAGGAAAAGGGAATAAATACGCATAATGTCATAAAAGAAGGAAAGGCAAAAGAATTAATAAAAAAACACGGATTTGAAGAAGCGCGAGAAGTAATGTACGTAAAACTTCCTGGAACTCAAAAAATCACGATGTTTAACAGTGAACATGAAGTACCGATGGCGATTGTTTCAGAAAAAGAATATAATGCTGAAGTACGTAAACAAAAGAGAGAGCAAGTTAGAGAAGTTCATAATGCACCAGGTAGTGCAACGATGGTCGTAATGGATATGGCGAACGATATGATGAAGATAGATCGTACGAAACCGTATGAAATTAAAATTAACGGACAAACGCAGTCTGTTCAATTAAATGATCCAACTTCATTTTCTGTTTTTAATGATAGTGAATATCTCATTGTGAATGATCAAGATTTTGAGAAATACGCAAAGCTCGTACCAGATGAAGAAAAGACGAAATATTACGGTTATTATATAGAAGACTGGAAAAGTACGGAAGACCTTGTGTTAGATTTGAAAAAGGAAATTGCACCAGATAAGCAAGGGGAATTAAATAACTCGGTGTTTGCTTATAAAAATATAAGGGAATCAGGAGCAATTACGATGTTTATCGGTTTCTTCGTAGCTGTACTGTTCTTCTTTTTCGCTTGTAGTATGACATACTTTAAATGGTTTAACGATAAAGAACAAGATCGTATTCAATTTAAATCGTTAAAGAGAATCGGTATGACAGATAAAGAAATTCGTAAAATTGCGATTCGACAAATGGGCGTTATCTTCTTTATCCCAATTTTGATCGGTGCAATTCATAGTGGATTTGCTCTTCATACGTTAGGGAAAATGCTTTATATTGATTTATGGAAATCAGGTGCGATTGTAATTGGAGCATACATTGTAGCTTCTGCGATTTACTTTATGATCGCGCAAAGGGGATATTTGAAACACGTGCAAAGCTAGAGAAACCTCTAGCTTTTTGCCTATGTAGTAAGTTATAGGGGGACGATAGATGAACATTCGGCAACTAGCGCTGCAAAATATAAAAGGAAATTGGCGTAATTATAAAGTGTTTTTCTTAAGTAGTTGTTTTGCGATATTTGCGTCTTTTGCATACATGTCTGTCATTGTACATCCGTATATGCAAGAGACGATGTGGTATCAAAACGTACGCTGGGGACTTATCATATGTAATGTTATAATTATTTCTTTTTTCGTCATATTTATTTTGTACGCTACTTCTATTTTCATAGAGGCACGTAAGAAAGAATTAGGATTATATATGTTAATGGGAGCAACGAAATCTAACGTAATAGGAGTGATTATGACCGAGCAAATATTGATCGGGGTATTTGCTAATATTTTCGGTATTGGGCTTGGTATGATCTTCTTAAAGCTCTTTTTCATGGTGTTTAGTATGTTATTGGGGCTTCCGAAAGAACTCCCTGTCATATTTGATGTGAGAGCAATTGGGGGAACGTTTATTACGTATATGTTCGTATTTGTTGTTTTATCTTTTATAAGTGCTTTACGAATATGGAATATAAAAATCATTCGGTTATTGAAAGAATTTCGAGCAGATAAAAAAGAGAAGAAAACATCAATGTGGCTTTGTATATTCGGCTTTATTTGTTTAGGGATAGGATATGCGTTAGCGTTACAAGCGACGGTGACAACGATAGCATTCTATTTTTTCCCTGTGTCTATACTTGTCTTTTTCGGAACGTATTTTTCTTTTACACACGGCACTGCTCAAATATTAGAAATGATAAAACGAAATAAAAAGATTATGTATACATACCCGTATTTATTTATAGTGAATCAATTGTCACATCGAATGAAGGAAAATGGTCGTTTTTTCTTTCTAATGTCAATGGCAACGACGTTTGTAGTTACGGCAACAGGTACGGTATTTTTATATTTTTCTGGTATGCAAGATATGTGGCGGGGCGGGGGAGTACACTCATTTTCTTACATAGAAAAAGGTACTTCTTCTCATGAAGTCTTTGCGGAAGGTGCGGTTGAACAATTATTGCATCAATATGGGTATAATGATTTTCAAACTATGAGTTTTGTTGGAGTGTATGCATCTTTTCAGTCCAATAAGGGAGAAACAGAAGTAGCGCCGCTCATTAAAGAAAGTGAATACAATCAAGAGGCAAGAAAACAAAAACAGAAAACGTATCATCCTAAAAAAGGAACAGTTACACTCGTTTATTATAGTAAATACAATTATCCGTATATGTATGATCAAAAAGAAATCCAACTACAAGTAATAAATCAAACATATTCATTCGTATTTAACGGGCAGAAGGAAGGAGTTCAATTTAACCATCATCCTTCGCACATTAATGGTCTGTTCTTCGTCATGCATGATGAAGACTTTGACAGTATAGCAAATCAGGTTCCTGATTCTGAAAAAATGATATATAGAGGCTATACATTACCAAATATCGAAAATACGAAGAAATTAAATGAAGATTTACGGAAACATATGAAACAAGATAATAATGCATTTCGAAGCAATATGGAGTTATATGTAAATATGAAAGAAGGCGGCGATATTACTCTATTTTTAGGCTCATTTATTAGTATATTATTCTTTCTTACTTCATGTAGCATCGTATATTTTAAATGGTTTCATAACATTTCATCGGATCGTAAAGGGTACGGGGCGCTCTCTAAGCTTGGAATGACGAAAGAAGAAGTGTGGAAAATTTCCCGTTGGCAATTGTGTATGCTATTTTTTACGCCAATTATAGTAGGAAGTATGCATAGTGCAGTTGCGCTATATACGTTTCATAATACGATCTTTATGGATGGTTCATTAAGAAAAGTAGGCTTGTTTATTCTGTGTTATATCGCTGCATGCATCGTTTATTTCTTTTTCGCTCAAAGAGAATATAGGAAACATTTAGACTAGCGAATGCTAGTCTTTTTTAAATATTCGAAATTTACATAGAAGAATATAAAAAAGTATGGTATAACAGTAAGAAAACGAAAAAGAGGGGAAAAGACGATGATTCGAGTAGGATATTTAGGACCGGAAGCAACATTTACAAATATGGCGGTGAGTCGTTTTTTTCCGGAAGCAGAGCATGTACCGTATCGCACGATTCCAGACTGTATTGATGCAGCTGCAAATGGAAATGTAGACTTCGCAGTTGTACCGTTAGAAAATGCCATAGAAGGTTCAGTGAATATAACGGTTGATTATCTTGTACATGAGCAGCCGCTCTCCATTGTAGGAGAAATTACAGTACCGATTCAGCAACATTTACTTGTACATCCGCAGTATGCAGAAGTGTGGGAAGAAGTATATGCAGTGCATTCTCATCCGCACGCTATTGCACAATGTCATAAGTTTTTAAATGAAGAATTAAAAGGGGTAACCGTCCGAGATATGACATCAACAAGTGCCGCTGCGCAATATGTGAAAGAACACCCTGAAGAAAAAATCGCTGCCATTGCAAATGAAGCAGCCGCAGAAAAATACGGATTAACGATCGTAAGAAGTAGCATTCATACGCATAAAAATAATCATACACGCTTCCTCGTTCTCCATAAGAAAAAGAGAGCAATACTCCCGGATAACGGAGAAAACCGAGGAGAGAAAACGACGCTTATGATAACGTTACCTGCTGATTATGCAGGGGCGCTATATCAAGTGTTATCAGCTTTCGCATGGAGAAAATTAAACTTATCAAAAATCGAATCGCGTCCGATGAAAACAGGTCTTGGAAATTACTTTTTCTTAATCGATGTCGATAAAGCATACGATGATGTATTATTACCAGGCGTAACGATGGAACTTGAAGCACTCGGCTTTTCTGTGACTGTGCTTGGGAGTTATTCTTCTTATTGGTTGTAAGAGAGGTGGATGAACTGTCGACATTTCCCTTCTAATCGCTGGTATAATTTCATCAGATAATACATTTTGTGATAGATAAATAGAATCCCACCTATAAATGGTGGGATTCTATTTATTTTAACTTCGCAAGACGATCCTCTAACTGCCCACGCCAAATATCGGCTAGTTCTGGAACAGCAAGAATCTTTTCGATGCCATCTTTATCTTTTCTATTATGAAAATAAATTTCGTTAGAGAACAATACAGAAACATTGCGCGGTTGACGTTCTAGTAATGTAATTTTAGAATCTTTACGTACAGTACCTTCTTGAAGAACGCGACATAGATAACCAGTAAATCCAGTTGCTACAATGCGCGGCAGTATGCCAGGAATACCAAGGCGTTTTGAAATTGTGCTACAAGGTACTCTCGCTTGTGTCACTTGAATGATTGCTTCACCTAGTTGATATGTATCTCCGATGCAAACATCACGCTCTAACATATTTGTTACGGTAATGTTTTCGCCAAATGTGGAAGCTGGAAGCGTAGTTTGAAATTCTTCTTCCCATAGTGCGTAATGTTCGTGTGGGTACACACAAACTGCGCGGTCAGGTCCTCCGTGGTGTTTTAAATCCGCCACATCATCACCACGAAATCCATCTTTTGAGAGAAAAGCTTCTTCTGCAAGTTCTTTACATATACCAGTAATCATTTCTTTATCTTCGCTATATTTCATTTGTTTTGGTTTGCCAATGCTAAAGTGAACGAGTTCAATTCCCATGTTTGATCCCCTTTACAATTGATTACAATATTATATCACTAAAAAAGCACAGAGAATGATAAAAACTCTGTGCTTTACATGAATTAATAAACGAGAAATCCTGCTTTATCTAGTGCCTCGCAAGCAGCGTCTAATTTCTCTTTTGAATCTGCCTCAATTGTATGTAAGTGAATACCATCTGTTAGTTGCGAAAGATAGGAAGCATTCGTGTTTTCAATTTTTTGTAAATATTGCTCTACATCAAAGCGATTACTTACCATGATGGACGCTGTTAAGTCACCGTATACAGGATGCTCAACTTTTACATCTTTAATCGTAACGCCGTGGTCAACAAGCATTGTAAGTTCTTGACGTACTTCCGCTGGTTTATGTTGGCATACAATTACGCGTTCGAAAGCTTGTTGTTTCTCTTGTGGTTTTAAATATAAATACCCTTGAGCAGTCGCAATAATTGGTTCGTTTCGTGCTTTAAGCAAGGAAATATCTTGCACGATAACTTGTCTACTTACATTTGTCTTTTTCGATAGTTCATTCCCAGATAACGGTTCATTTGCAGCGAGAAGCCACTGAAGGATAAGTTGTCGTCTTTCTTCACCTAAAATCTTTTTTTGTTCATTTTGTTTCATTATGATTTAACACCTCTATAAAATTGATTTCCAATTGTGTGTAGTGCATGAATAGTAGTATCAATTTGATCTTTCGTTGTTTGTTGTCCGAAAGAGAAGCGAACATATTGTTTTGCCTCTTCATACGTTTTTCCAATTGCAAGCATTGTTTTCGAAGGTTCTTGTTTACCGACTTGGCAAGCACTTCCAGTGGAAATGGCAATACCATGGCGATTACATTCTAGCATTGTATATTGACCTTCTATTCCTTTTATTGTAACCCCAACAATATGTGGTAAACAAGAAGTAGAATGACCTTCTACTTGAATTTCTAGAGGAAGCGCTTGTAAATGTCTTAAAAAGTAGGATCGTAACTCTTTAAAACGTAAGCTCTCTTCTTGTTGATTTTTTAATATATTCTCAGCAGCTGTTAAAAAAGATGCGATGCCAGGAACGTTTACTGTACCTGGGCGAAATCCTTTTTCATGAGAAGTTCCCGGAAATATTTGTGCCCAGCGAACTTGGGGATTTATATAGCAAGCGCCAACACCCTTTGGTCCGTATATTTTATGTGCTGAAACAGAGAGACTATCAATTCCCATCTCAAAAACATTGATAGGAAGTTTACCAAATGTTTGTACACAATCTGAATGAAATAAAACGTTATATTTTTTTAAAAGTGCCCCGATCTCTGTGATGTTTTGAACGGTTCCGATTTCAGA
Organism: Bacillus sp. GW823-FHT06B01; assembly: GCF_058952315.1. Classification (NCBI taxonomy): domain Bacteria; kingdom Bacillati; phylum Bacillota; class Bacilli; order Caryophanales; family Bacillaceae; genus Bacillus; species Bacillus sp. GW823-FHT06B01. The sequence continues at coordinate 431,733 of NZ_JBXAHR010000002.1, forward strand.
GTTTCCATGCTGTATGCTTGCTAGAACAGTATTTTCTGTAATGGCTGTTTCTAAATCATCTAAATGAATTAGCCCACCTTCATCAACAGGAATTTCAGTAATGGTATACCCTTCTGATTGTAAGGATTGAAAATAACTTCGAATGGATGCATGTTCCATAGGTGTCGTAATAATGTGCTTCTTATTTCGAGCATTGAGAAGGGATTGAATCGCAAGGTAGTTGGATTCCGAGCCGCCGCTTGTGAAGAATACCCCTTGTTCCTTTCCGCCAATCATTTCAGCAAATGTTTTTCGGCAAACTTGTAATAAAGAAGAGGCTGTTCCTCCAATATCATGTAAACTTTGTTCATTTCCGAAGTATTGCGATGCTGCTTTCATATATGTGTGTAATGCTTCTTCACTCATAGGTGTAGTAGCTGCATAGTCAAGATATATCATCATGTAAGTTCCTCTCCCTAGTAAGAGTTACATTTCTTGTATTTTTTAAATGGTAGTGAAAATAAGAATTATAAAAAACTCTTGTCATTATTTTAAAACTATGTAAATATAGGTGTCAAGACAGTTGAAAAGTGTAAAGTAGGAGGCAACAATTATGCCAAGTGCAGATGTCTTAATTATTGGAAGTGGCGTTGCGGCACTTCGTGTTGCGAAAGAGATTTGTCACGAAAAGAATGTGATTATTATCACAAAGGAAACAAATCGTAATAATAATACATATTTAGCGCAAGGTGGAATTGCCGCAGCAGTTGCAACATATGACAATCCAAATGATCATTTTGAAGATACGTTAGTAGCAGGATGTCATTATAACAATGAAGATGTGGTCCGTTATTTAGTCGAGGAAGGACCGAAAGAAATGAATAATCTCATTGAAAATGGAATGAAATTTGATGGAGATGAAACGGGTCCTCATCTTGGAAAAGAAGGCGCACATCGAAAGTGTCGTATTTTACATGCAGGTGGCGATGCAACAGGAAAGAATTTATTAGAGCATTTCATTCAAGAAGTAGCTCCGCACGTTACGGTAGTGGAACAGGAAATGGTGCTCGATTTTATTATAGAAAATGATAAATGTGTTGGAGTTTTAACAAGAACTAGTGAAGGGAAGTTGAAGCGTTACGTTGCAGATTATACGGTGTTAGCAACAGGTGGGATTGGCGGTTTATACGCCTTTACTTCTAACGATAAGACAATTACGGGTGATGGACTTGCGATGGTGTACCGCGCAGGCGGGGAGCTCGTAGATTTAGAGTTTGTACAGTTTCATCCAACAATGTTATACGCGAACGGGCGATGCTGCGGCCTCGTCTCTGAAGCTGTCCGTGGTGAAGGAGCTATCCTTATGAATGGAAAAGGGCAGCGTTTTATGATGAATATACACCCTGATCACGATCTCGCACCACGTGATGTAGTAGCAAGAGCGATTCATGAGCAGCTTTTGGCGGGTGAACAAGTGTATGTAAATATCGAGTCTATCCAAAATTTCGAAGAACGTTTTCCGACTGTATCATCATTGTGTAAAAAGAATGGTGTCGATATAAATGAAAAACGCATTCCAGTCGTACCCGGTGCTCATTTTCATATGGGCGGCGTGAAAACGAACTGTGATGGAGAGACGTCCATTCCAAATTTATATGCGGTCGGTGAAGTAGCTTGTAATGGTGTTCATGGAGCAAATAGATTAGCAAGTAATTCATTATTAGAAGGTCTTGTGTTTGGAAAAAGAATAGGACAACATATTTTAACCAAAGCGACAAAAGAAAGCTGGAACAACGTGGCTGAGAAGGAAAAGAAGTTTATCGTTCTGAATCATTTGCCGGCGAAAGAAGAAATACAAGAATGCATGATGAAATATGTTGGGATTGTACGAACAGAGCAAAGTTTATCTTATGCAAAGAGATGGCTTAGTAAGTACGGTGTTCGAAATATGATATTACAACATAATGCTCTTACAAATGAAGAGATAACACTTATTAATATGTTAACAGCCTGTGAGCTTATAGTCGTGTCAGCTTTGCAAAGAGAAGAAAGTATTGGTGGCCATTATCGAAATGACTATCCAGATAGAAATAGCGTAAAAAAAGAGATCGTTCGAGTGAGAAGAAAACTACAACTTGTGTGATGAAGGGAAGAGGGGCTCTATGAACACGATAAAAGTGAAAGAAGCATTAAATCGATTTTTTCTAGAAGATATAGGAGAAAGAGATGTAACATCTCAGCTTATTTTTCCAGACAATTTACTTTCAAAAGGAACGTTTCTTGCGAAGGATACAGGTGTCTTTGCGGGGCGTTTAGTAATTGAAGAAGGATTTAAATTAATTGATGAAAGAATTGAAGTGGCGCTTCATAAAAAAGATGGAGATCTTGTAGAAAAAGGCGAAATAATAGCAACTGCGCAAGGACCAATTGCTTCGTTATTGACGGCAGAGCGCGTTATATTAAACGTTATCCAGCGTATGAGCGGGATAGCTACGATGACACATAAAGCTGTTCTTGCTTTAGATAGCGGCCATACACGTATTTGCGATACGCGAAAAACGATGCCAGGGCTACGCATGTTTGATAAGTATGCAGTTGTGTGCGGAGGCGGATTTAATCACCGTTTCGGTTTATATGACGGTGTCATGATTAAAGACAATCATATTGCTTTTGCTGGTTCTATTACGAAAGCTGTTACATCGGTGAAAGAAAAATTAGGACATATGGTGAAAGTAGAAGTGGAAACAGAAACGGAGGAGCAAGTGAGAGAGGCTGTAGCTGCTGGTGCAGATATTATTATGTTTGATAATCGTAAGCCAGATGAGATCCGGGAGTTTTCAAAGATTGTACCAAGTGCCATCGTTACGGAAGCATCAGGAGGCATTACAATTGAAGATTTATCGAAATATGGAAAAACAGGGGTCGATTATATTTCACTTGGAGCGTTAACACATTCAGTGAAAGCACTTGATATTAGTTTCAATATTGAGGCGTAAGGAAAGTGGCTTAGAGGGGGAAAAAGGAATATGAGTATTTTAGAAAAAGTGCAACCGATTGAAACGATGTTACCAGAGCGTTATTACACGATGACAACAGAAGAAATGGAAAAGCGTGTTCGTGAAATTAAAGAAAAAATGGGGGGAACATTATTTATTCCAGGACATCATTACCAAAAAGATGAAGTGGTACAATTTTCTGATGCAGCAGGAGATTCACTTCAGCTTGCACAAGTTGCAGCGAGCAATAAAGAAGCGAAATATATTGTATTTTGCGGTGTACACTTTATGGCAGAAACAGCAGATATGTTAACGACAGATAATCAAATCGTTATTTTGCCAGATATGCGTGCAGGTTGTTCGATGGCAGATATGGCAGATATTGAACAAACAGAAAGGGCATGGAAAGAGCTCGCAAAATTATTTGGAGATACGATGATTCCGTTAACATATGTTAACTCTACAGCTGCAATTAAAGCGTTTTGTGGTCGTAATGGCGGAGCAACAGTAACTTCTTCTAATGCAAAACAAATGGTGTCTTGGGCATTTACACAAAAAGAGCGTCTTGTCTTTTTACCGGATCAACATTTAGGAAGAAATACAGCATACGATTTAGGTATCCCATTAGATAAAATGGCAGTATGGGACCCACATACAGATTCATTAGAGTACGATGGAGATATAGAAGGAATTCAAGTGATTTTATGGAAAGGGCATTGTTCGGTTCATCAAAACTTTACAGTGAAAAACATTGAGAATGTACGGAAAAATCATCCGGATATGAATATTATTGTACATCCAGAATGTTGTTATGAGGTCGTTGATGCTTCGGATTACGCAGGATCAACGAAATATATTATTGATATGATTGAAGCAGCGCCACCTGGAAGTAAATGGGCAATTGGTACAGAGATGAATTTAGTGAACCGAATTATTCAGCAACATCCAGATAAAGAGATTGTTTCACTTAATCCATTTATGTGTCCGTGTTTAACGATGAACCGAATTGATCTGCCGCACTTATTATGGGTGCTTGAAACGGTAGAAAGAGGAGAAGAAATTAACGTTATTAGCGTAGATAAACAAGTGACTGAAGAAGCGGTTCTTGCATTAAATCGTATGTTAGAGCGTGTGTAAAGCAACGGTATTTCTGTTGCTTTTTTTCATGCATATAATCATAACGAGAACGAAATGGGCATACATTGTTTTGAAGAAATCATTGCGATTTTTTTATACTTATTCCACTTCGAACTATATTGGAAATAGAAGAAGTGTTAAAAGTGAAAAGAAGTTCATGTTATTTAGAAGGTGTTACTTCATGAGATTTGTTACTTATAGATAAGTTATACAGGAGGGGGAAAATTTGAAAATTCATATCGTGCAAAAAGGGGATACCCTTTGGAAAATTGCGAAAAAGTACGGAGTGGATTTTGATACGTTGAAAAATACAAATACACAACTTAGTAATCCAGATTTAATCATGCCAGGTATGAAAATTAAAGTACCATCAAACAGCGTTCACGTGAAACAACATGCTGGAGCAGGTTCATCACCTCCAAAACAATACGTAAAAGAAGTACAACAAAAAGAATTTGCAGCAACGCCAACTCCGCTTGGAATAGAGGATGAGGAAGAAGTTACGTATCAATCAGCGCCAATTACACAGCAACCTGCTATGCAACAAACACAAAAAGAAGTGCAAGTAAAACCACAAAAAGAAGTACAGGTAAAACCACAGAAGGAAGTGCAAGTAAAACCACAAAAAGAAGTACAGGTAAAACCACAGAAGGAAGTGCAAGTGAAACAGCAAAAAGAAGTACAGGTAAAGCCACAAAAAGAGGTGCAAAAAGAAAAGCCAATTCAAATGGAAAAACCAGTTGAAAAACCATCTGTTATTCAAAAACCACCTGTTATAGAAAAACAAAAACCAGCAGAAAAAGAAAACACGAAGTTTTCGATAAATGTATTACCACAGCCGCCGCAACCACCAATAAAAGCAAAAAAAGAATATAAAATTTCAGATGTAATTAAAAAAGGAAGCGAGTTAATTGCTCCTCAAATTACTAAAATGAAACCTAATAACATCATTTCTCCGCAAACGAAAAAAGATAATATCGTGTCACCGCAAGTAAAGAAAGAAAATGTAGGGAATATCGTGTCACCGCAAGTGAAGAAAGAAAATGTAGGGAATATCGTGTCACCGCAAGTGAAGAAAGAAAATGTAGGGAATATCGTGTCACCACAAGTAAAGAAAGAAAATATAGGAAACATAGTATCACCACAAGTAAAGAAAGAAAATGTAGGAAACATAGTATCACCACAAGTAAAGAAAGAAAATATAGGAAACATAGTATCACCACAAGTAAAGAAAGAAAATGTAGGAAATATAGTGTCACCAAATGTATCGAAAGAGAATGTAGTCATTCCGCAAGTAATACCGCCAAATATTCAAGTACCAAACATCATGCCAATGTTGGATAACAATCAGCCACCAAACATCATGCCAATGTTGGATAATAATCAACCACCAAATATGATGCCAATCATGGATAATAACCCAATACCAAACATCATGCCAATGTTGGATAATAATCAACCACCAAATACGATGCCAATCATGGATAACAACCAAATGCCAAATACGATGCCAATCATGGATAACAACCAAATGCCAAACATGATGCCGATAATGGATAACAACCAAATGCCAAATATGATGCCGATAATGGATAACAACCAAATGCCAAACATGATGCCAATCATGGATAATAATCAAATGCCAAACATGATGCCAGTCATGGATAATAATCAAATGCCAAATATGATGCCAATCATGGATAACAATCAAATGCCGAATATGATGCCGATAATGGATAATAATCAAATGCCAAATATGATGCCGATAATGGATAATAATCAACCACCGAATATGATGCCATATCAAATGCCATACCAACAGCCTATGATGCCGCCTAATCCGTATTATCAACAACAAAATCCGTATCAAATGCCATATCAGCAAGGAGCACCGTTTGGACCGCAATATATGTCTATGCCGAATCCAAATATGATGCCAATGGATAATAATATGCCGCCGCTCGTACAAGGTGAGGAAGATTGTGGATGCGGAGGAGAGAGTAGGTTATATAGTCCTCAACCCGGAGGACCGCAATACGCAAATCCTTTATATTATCAACCAACTCAATCGGCATATGCGCCACAGCCAGGAACGATGTATTATCAACCAGATCCACCAAATGTATTTGGAGATCCAGTTTCAGAAGAAGAGGACGAAGAGGAAGTTTAAAAAAGGTGGGATTATTCCCGCCTTTTTTTTATGTAGAGTCGTTCTGAAAATGGAAGATTTACATCAAATGTTAGAAAATCCCCAGTGAAATATTAACAGTGTAAAAACCTTCTCTGTTACTCATCATAAGAGGGAGCTTTTCAGAAGAGAAGCTCATTCTAACAGAGGGGGTTTTTGTATTGAATACGAAAGTAAAAGTGATTGCTGCTTCTTTGTTAGTTACCAGTGCATTAGCTGCATGTGGTACACCAAAAGATAACAATGCAATGGATGGACGTAACTACAATTACGAGCGTACATCTTATAACGATACACACCAGTACCGTGATAATGTAACGCGTAATGATCGTTATACAGATTATGTAACATATAGAAATGGTCGTAACGATACAGGATATAACAATTATTACCGCGATGTAAATTACAACGGTCAAATTGCTAACCCGCATCCAACACGTAATATTACAATGAACAATTCATACATTAACAATGATGGTAAAACAGCAGAAAAAATAACAAATCGTGTAAAGCGTATGAATAACGTAGACCGCGTGTCTACAGTTGTATATGGAAACGATGTGGCGATTGCGGTAAAACCGCGTAATCCAGTATCGAATGAAACGGCACTTGCAAACGAAGTTCGTCAAGCCGTTGCAAATGAAGTTGGAAACAGAAATGTATATGTTTCTGTAAGAAATGACATGTTTACTCGTGTCGATGCAATGAGTACACGCCTACGTAATGGTACAGTTACAAACGATTTTAATCGTGATATAGGGAATATGTTCCGAGACATTCGTTACGGTTTAACTGGTACTACTGGTACTATGCGATAGCAAAATAAAAGAGGAAGGGGGAGCCCTTCCTCTTTATTCATCATTGTCTTGTAAACGACGTTTTTTAATGAAATAACTAATGGAATAAGAAATTAAAAAACATATAAAGAAAATACTACCTGTTAGAATAGCCTCAAAGAGAGGTCTTTCTGGACTGAAAATAATATAAATAATGGCTATAATAGTTCCTACAATAAGAGAGCGTAAAATAATTTTGTAATAAGGAGTTAACTTTATATCCTTTTCGCCTTCTTCTACATCGATAGAAACGCTTAACTGTAAATAACTAAGTACAATACTTGTAAGGATAAATAATAACCATAATGGAGATTTCGTAATTTGATCCATTCCTTCAGTGAATCCGATATATCCTAAAATGCCAATTATACCAAGCGATTGAAAAAGAAAGGCAATACGTATGTTTTTTAATGTTTTCAGAATGAGACGTTCATCCTTTATTTTTTTCACAATATCCATCTCCTGTTTATTATGATTTCGCTGTTATATTAATTGTAACATATATATTGCATTTATCAATTTATAATTTACATAAAGTTTGTTTGGGTGAAAGAGGAAATAAAATATTTTTATAAACATGTTGCACTTATACTTTATTAATGTTATATTAGCAAAGCGATGAGCTAATTTACGTAAGACGAGAGATATGCTTAAGTGCTAAACACGCGAATGTGGTCGCCTGGTTTCTCGCCGTAAACGCATCAAGACGCCTGCTTTGCAGGCGTCTTTCATTTTATATAAAAACAAATGCTAATGCAGATAAAGATAAAACTTTATCTGCATTTTTTTATTTTCGAGAGAAATGTAATACGGTCATTTATATGGATAAAACCCCCATTTCCGGAAAAACTACTAATGAAAGTTTGATCTTGCCTAAAAGAGGTGAACGGAAATGAAATGGATACTGATTGCGATGCAAGCTTTCGTTATGATGTTTTGTTTCGTTTATGAAACGAATGTGAAGGCGGAAGGGCCAGTACCAGAAGTAACAGAAAAAGAGCCGGAAGTTACAATTTTATTAGAGCGAATGTATGTTGATGGAGAAGTAAGCGAGGAAATATTTACAGAAAAAGTAGCGGACTTAGAAAAGTTTTTACAGCAGTATAAAGAATGGCAGCTCGTTGATCGTGATGATGTACAAATTGTATTACAAAAGAAAGTTGATGATATTTCTCCGTTATTAAAGACGAGCGGTTATTTCGGTGTGTCAGAGGAAGGGATATTACAAATTTTCAAAGGTGTACCGAAAAGTGATAATGCGATTCATTCCTTCTTTCAAATTGATATGAAAAAGCTTGAGAGTTATGAGCGTGCGAAATTGAAGCGTGGTATTCGCATTAAATCAAAAGAAGGTTTTGTGAAGACGATTGAAAAAATGAAGCAATACGCAGTGCAAAGTAAGAAAAAAAGCAGCTCGTGGTGAGCTGCTTTTTTTCTTACTTGTTTTTATCTAAAATTTGTTTTGCGATTTCATCGATTAGCATATCTTTTCCAATTGGATTGAAAGCTTTCGTATTGAAGATTTCATTCGATACTTCATATACGTGATTGTTTTTAACTGCTTTATTGTCTTTCCAAACGGCACTGTTTTTATAGTCTTCGTAAACTTTATCAGCTTCGCCGCCGAAGTTTACAATAAACATTTGGTCAGGATGGAATGCAACAAGACCTTCTAACGATACTTGTGCCATCGTTTGTTTTAAATCTGTACCTTTTGTTGCTGGAAGTTTTAAGTCATTAAAGATGATGTCACCGTATCCGAAGCTACCGTATACACGGAAGTTTTGTGGTGTAACTGCGACGAACATAAAGTTCTCATCTTTTGTTTTTTCTTTAATTTTTTTAGATAAAGAGTCTGCTTTTTTATCGTAGTCTGCAATCCATTTGTCTGCTTTCTTTTCTTCGTCAAATAGTTTACCTACTTCTTTAAACTTACCGCGCCAGTCTTCTAAGTTTGTTTCTAAAACAACTGTTGGTGCAACCTTTTCTAATTGATCATAGATCTTCAATTGACGATTATTTAAAATAATTAAGTCTGGTTTTAATGCAGTAACAGCTTCTAGATCAACTTTAGGTGCCCAGTACCACCCTACTGCTTTTACTCCGTCTAATTTTTCTGTTAAATGATTTTGGATTTTATCTTTATATGTGTTTGCTGTACCAACAGGTTTGTGTCCAAGAAGTAATAATTCTTCTGTTGATCCAGAAAGGTCAACAATTCTCTTTGGATTTACTGGAATTGTAGCTTCTCCTTTAGCGTGTTTTACAACTTTTGTTTTCAGTTGTTCTTTCGCTTTCGATTCTTCTTTTTGAGAAGAACAGCCAACGATAGAAAGAACAACTAGCATAATAGTAAATAAAATAAATAGCTTCTGTTTCATCCTGATGTAACCCCTTTAATTAATATTGATAATCATTATCGACTTCTGTATATTAAGGTGCTTCATACTTTCTGTCAATGGAAAATAACAGAAGTTTCAAATAGGGAACATTTGTTGGGGTAGTCTCGCTTTTCTATCATTAAATATGTTAAAATGGAATACATGATTTAAGAGGGAGAGATCGTATTTTGTTTGAATATGTTACAGGTTACGTGGAGTATGTAGGACCGGAATATGTCGTAATTGACCATAATGGAATTGGTTATCAAATTTTCACACCAAATCCGTATGTATTTCAAAGAAGTAAGCAAGAAATCCGTGTCTATACATATCATTATGTGAGAGAAGATATTATGGCACTTTACGGGTTTAAAACACGTGAAGAGCGTTTATTATTTACAAAGTTGTTAGGTGTGTCTGGTATTGGACCAAAAGGCGCTCTTGCAATTTTAGCGTCTGGTCAAACAGGACAGGTCGTTCAAGCGATTGAACACGAAGACGAGAAGTTTTTAGTGAAGTTCCCGGGCGTCGGAAAGAAAACAGCACGCCAAATGATTTTAGATTTAAAAGGAAAACTAGCTGATGTCGTGCCAGATGCATTTGTTGATTTATTCTCAGACACAGAACGTTTTGATGAGAAGAAAGGTTCATCAGCTGAGCTTGATGAGGCGCTGGAAGCTCTGCGCGCACTTGGATACGCAGAACGAGAAGTTTCTCGCGTTGTACCAGAGTTATTAAAAGAATCATTAACGACGGATCAGTATATTAAAAAGGCACTTAGTCTTTTACTAAATGGTAAGAGGTGAGTATAATGGACGAACGTCTCCTTTCAGGGGAATCTGCATATGAAGATTCGGATTTAGAATATTCATTACGGCCACAGACGCTCCGTCAGTATATTGGCCAAGATAAAGCGAAACATAATTTAGAAGTGTTTATTGAAGCAGCGAAAATGCGTGAAGAAACGTTAGATCATGTGCTTCTATATGGACCACCAGGACTTGGTAAAACGACGCTTGCCAATATTATTGCCAATGAAATGGGCGTAAATGTTAGAACAACTTCAGGTCCAGCAATTGAAAGGCCGGGAGATTTAGCAGCTGTATTAACAGCACTTCAGCCGGGTGATGTATTATTTATTGATGAAATTCATCGTTTGCATAGGTCGATTGAAGAAGTGTTATATCCTGCGATGGAAGATTTTTGCCTTGATATCGTAATTGGAAAAGGGCCATCAGCACGGTCTGTACGTTTAGATTTACCGCCATTTACATTAGTTGGAGCAACGACCCGTGCGGGGGCATTATCAGCGCCGCTTCGTGACCGTTTCGGTGTACTTTCAAGATTAGAGTATTACACAGTAGATCAGCTTTCTGAGATTGTTGAACGTACAGCAGAAGTATTCGAAGTTGAAATTGATTCGTTAGCCGCACTAGAAATTGCAAGACGTGCTCGTGGTACACCTCGTATTGCGAATCGTTTATTACGACGTGTACGAGATTTCGCACAAGTTCGTGGTAACGGAACGGTTACGATGGAAATTACACAAATGGCGTTAGAACTACTGCAAGTAGATAAATTAGGTCTAGATCATATCGATCATAAATTATTGCTTGGTATTATTGAGAAATTCCGTGGTGGCCCAGTCGGATTAGAAACGGTTTCGGCAACGATTGGAGAAGAATCTCATACGATTGAAGATGTATATGAGCCATATTTATTACAAATTGGCTTTTTACAACGAACGCCAAGAGGCCGAATCGTAACGCCGCTTGCATATGAGCATTTCGGAATGGAGATGCCAAAAGTATGACGGAGATGCCAAAGCTGCTTATTACAGCTGGTATTTTGCTCATTGTTGTTGGATTAGCTTGGAAGTTCATAGGAAGGCTTCCAGGCGATATTTTTGTGAAAAAAGGTAACGTTACCTTTTATTTTCCTGTCATTACATGTATTGTGTTAAGTATTGTATTATCTTTTATTATGTATATAATAAATCGATTTAAATAAGAAATAGGTGGATATATTTATGGATATTAATCTGTTTGATTTTCATTTACCAGAAGAACTTATTGCACAAATCCCATTAGAAGATCGTGAAACATCAAGATTAATGGTGTTAGATCGTGAAACAGGCGATATTGAGCATAAACATTTTACAGACATTCTTTCTTACTTACATGAGGGGGATTGCTTAGTTTTAAATGAAACGAAAGTTATGCCTGCTCGTTTGCACGGTGTGAAAGAAGATACAGGCGCGCACATTGAAGTACTTCTTCTAAAACAAGAAGAAGGCGATAAGTGGGAAACGCTTGTTAAGCCAGCGAAACGTGTAAAAGAAGGAACTGTTATCTCTTTTGGCGAAGGGAAATTAAAAGCAACTTGCATAGGAACTGCAGATCAAGGTGGACGTCATCTTGAATTTTCATATGACGGCATCTTCTATGAAATTTTAGATGAACTTGGGGAAATGCCACTTCCTCCATATATTAAAGAGACGCTAGAAAATCGCGATCGCTATCAAACAGTATATGCGAAAGAAATCGGTTCAGCAGCGGCGCCGACTGCGGGACTTCACTTTACAGAAGAGTTACTGGAGAAGTTAAAACAAAAAGGCGTCGGGTTAGCTTTCATTACACTTCACGTAGGACTTGGAACATTTAGACCAGTTTCTGCAGATACGATTGAAGAACACCATATGCACGCAGAATATTACCATATGTCTGAAGAGACAGCGGCGTTATTAAATCGCGTGAAAGAGAATGGTGGACGTATTATTACGGTAGGTACGACTTCAACTCGTACGTTAGAAACAATTGCGACAGATCATAACGGTAAGCTTTGTGCTGCTTCTGGATGGACAGACATTTTTATGTACCCAGGTTATGAATTTAAAGCAATTGATGGTTTAATTACAAACTTCCATTTACCGAAATCAACATTAATTATGCTTGTAAGTGCATTTGCAAATAGAGATAATGTACTTCATGCTTATAATGAAGCAGTAAAAGAAAAATATCGTTTCTTTAGCTTCGGTGATGCAATGTTCGTTGCATCTCACGCTAAAATGGGAAACAAATAAAAGGAGTAAATTATGACAGCAATTCGTTATGAATTTATTAAAACTTGTAAACAAACAGGTGCCCGTTTAGGACGTGTACATACGCCGCACGGTTCATTTGATACACCAACATTTATGCCAGTTGGTACACTTGCAACAGTTAAGACAATGTCACCAGAAGAATTAAAAGCAATGGATTCTGGCATTATTTTAAGTAATACGTATCATTTATGGCTACGCCCAGGTCACGAAATTATTCGTGAAGCAGGTGGTTTGCATAAATTTATGAACTGGGATCGTGCGATCTTAACGGACTCTGGTGGTTTCCAAGTATTCAGTTTAAGTGACTTCCGTCGCATTGAAGAGGAAGGCGTTCACTTCCGTAACCACTTAAATGGAGATAAATTATTCTTATCACCAGAAAAAGCGATGGAAATTCAAAATGCATTAGGATCTGATATTATGATGGCATTTGATGAGTGTCCACCTTTCCCGGCTACTTTTGAATATATGAAGAAATCTGTAGAACGTACAAGCCGCTGGGCAGAACGTTGTTTAAAAGCGCATGAACGTCCACAAGATCAAGGTTTATTCGGTATTGTACAAGGCGGAGAGTTCGAAGAGCTTCGTCGTCAAAGTGCAAAAGACCTTGTTTCAATGGACTTCCCTGGTTACGCTGTAGGTGGTTTATCTGTAGGTGAACCGAAAGATATTATGAACCGTGTACTTGAGTTTACAACACCACTTCTTCCAGATAATAAGCCACGTTACTTAATGGGAGTAGGTTCTCCTGACTCGTTAATCGATGGTGCAATTCGTGGTATTGATATGTTTGACTGCGTACTTCCAACTCGTATCGCTCGAAATGGTACATGCATGACAAGTGAAGGCCGTCTAGTTGTAAAAAATGCGAAATTTGCAAGAGACTTCGGTCCGCTTGATCCAAATTGTGATTGCTATACATGTAAAAATTACTCTCGTGCGTACATTCGTCACTTAATGAAATGTGATGAAACGTTTGGAATTCGTTTAACGTCTTATCACAACCTTCATTTTCTGTTAAACTTAATGGAGCAGGTGAGACAAGCTATTCGTGAAGACCGTCTTGGCGATTTCCGCGAAGAATTCTTTGAACAGTATGGCTTTAATAAACCGAATGCTAAAAACTTCTAATACATAATTTAAAAGGAGGAACAAAAGATGAATCCAGGTATGATGAATATCGTTATGATCGTTGCGATGTTTGCGATTTTCTATTTCTTATTAATTCGCCCGCAACAAAAGCGTCAAAAAGCAGTTGCTCAAATGCAAAATGAGTTAGCAAAAGGTGATGCTATCGTAACAATCGGTGGTTTACACGGTACAATCGAATCAGTAGATGAGACGAAAATCGTTATTAAATCTGGTGGTTCACACTTAACTTTCGATCGTAATGCGATTCGTGAAGTTGTGAAAAACTAATGAGAAAGGCCCTGCATGAAATGTGCAGGGCCTTTTTTAGTTATTTTGTTTTGACATATTTACCCCGAAAATACCACCGAGTGTACTCGCGCCCATTAATGCTAATTGATAAAGTAACTGGGAGTTCGATAAAGTTTGAGAGAAGCCTAAATAGTTAACTAGAAAAACAAGTATAGCGAATGTAAGACCTGTTGTGAAACCTACTAGCCAACCTTTCCCTTGTGCTTTTTTGCCGGCAGTAAATCCGGATATAAGCATAGATAAAAGAGCTAGTATAAAAATAGTAACGGCTAATGTCTCTTCAGTCATATCTGTAAACTTTAATAAAAGAGCCATAACCATGCTAATAATTGATGCGAAAATTAATAAGGTAATGATACCAAAGCCAATTGCGGTTGATAATTTTTTCGTTCCATCCATTTATACATTCCCCCTTTTTAATACAAGCATATTTTCTTTTTGCCCAAGTTAGACTAGTTTATTTTTTATAGGGGAGTCTATACGTAAAAAAGGAGATGTAGAAATGGAATGGGTATCAATCATTGGCCGGACGATGCTTTTGTATATCATCATATTAATTATTTTTCGTCTTATGGGTAAACGTGAAATTGGAGAGTTAAGTGTATTAGATTTAGTCGTATTCATTATGCTTGGGGAAATGGCTGTAGTCGCAATTGAAAATACCGATAAATCACTTTGGCACCAATTAGTTCCGATGACTTTTCTTATGTGTATACAGATTATTTTGTCAGTCATTTCATTAAAGTTTCAACGATTTCGGCATTTAATAGAAGGTGAGCCGGCTATTCTTGTAAATGCGGGGAAAATTGATGAAAAGAAGATGAGAAAGCAGCGTTATAATATAGATGATTTATTGATGCAATTAAGGGAGCAAGGAGTTGGAGATATCCGAGATGTAGAATACGCTATTTTAGAACCATCTGGGAAGTTATCTGTCTTTCAAAAACAAAAAGGCGGGCAGGATACATTGCATTTTACTCTTCCTCTTATTATTGATGGAGAAATTCAATTGAATCATTTACAAATGATTGAACATACAGACGAATGGCTCATTGGAAAATTAAAAAACTTAGGTTATAACGATATCACACAAATTTTATACTGCAGCTTTCAAAACGGACAATTTTTTGTTGATTTGAAAGAAAACTAGAGGCTTACTATATGAAATAGTAAGCCCGTTTACTTCAAAAATGAAAGTTTTCGAATGATTGGAAGTCGACTTAATTCTTCTTTTCGAATGAGTTTGAAAGTGAAGAGGAGGATAATATAAACGATTGTTGTTAAAGTGATTTCCCATAATGTTTGTACGCCGAGTGAATGAGAGAAAATTATATATTTATGAAGGTAAAAACCGAAAGCGCCTGCAATACCGATAGCAAGTCCGCCAAAAATGTAGTCTTTTGCGTAAATAGTAAATGTAATTTTCTTTAAAACAGTAGCGTAATGAAGGAATGTTACCGTCACTATATTTGCTGCAATTGCAAGGGCAACCCCCATCATTTGAAAATCTGGCCTTGAAGCTAGTACAAAAATAACGATTAATTTCACGATGGCGCCAATAAATGTATTCATCATTGCAGCTCTTGCTAAGTTTAAAGCTTGTAGAACAGAGGTAAGTGGACTTTGAAAGTAATGAAATAAAAAGCAAGGTGCAAGAAGCTGGATAAATGCTGTTGCACTATCCGATCCATACATAAGAGTTAAAATAGGAGAAGCGAATACGTATAATATAACGACTGACCACCCACCAGTAATTAATGAGATCCGAAGAGCTTGTTGGAGGCGGTGTTCCACTAATTTATGCTGTCTTTTAGCCATCGCTTCACTAATAGATGGAACGAGTGCTGTAGAAAGAGCGTATGTAATAAATGCTGGCAGTGATAGAAGTGGGAATGCATAACCGTTTAATATACCGTATTGCTGGGTTGCGACAGAGGCAGCAACTCCGGCAATCGCTAAGCTTTGCATAACAACGATAGGCTCAAAAAAATATGAAACGGAACCGATTAAACGACTTCCTGTAGTTGGAAGGGCAATATCCATAAGAGAATAAAATGTACCCTTGCTCTCCTTTACAGTAGTGAAAAATCCAGAGCGTATAGATAAATGTTTTTCGCGCTGGAATAAAGTGAGTAAAAATAATAACGATGCAACTTCACCGAGAACGGCTGATAACATAGCGCCAGCTGCAGCATATTCTACACCGTAAGGTAAAAATAACTGAATGCATATAGCGATAATTGTAATGCGGACAACTTGTTCTATAACTTGAGCATAAGCGCTAGGTTTCATATTTTGTTTCCCTTGGAAATAACCGCGTAAAACAGAAGAAACAGCAATAACAGGAACGACAGGTAAAATGGCCATTAATGGATAGTACGTTCGTTCATCAGTTAATAATGTTTTTGCTAAAATAGGTGTAAGGAGCATAATTCCGATTGTTAAAATGATACTAATAACGGATGTAACAGCTAATGATACTGTTAATATTTTTTTAACTCTTTGTTTATCGTTCACAGCTTCCGCTTCTGCTACAAATTTTGCGATTGCGACAGGAAGGCCGATTTGTGTTAATGTAATTGCTAGAATGAATGTAGGAACGGCCATCATATAAAGGCCAACACCTTCTTCCCCTAAAATACGTGCCATTACAATCCGGTTAATAAATCCAAGGATTTTGGTAATAAAGCCGGCTATCATTAAAATAAATGCACCTTTTAAAAAGCTTTGTCTCGTCATGGTCTTCTCCTACCTTCTCAAAATCAGTGGAATGATTTACAATAATTTATATGCACGTATGAGACAAGAATGACAAGCATTTAAGAGAGTGAAGTATGAGAGTGCTCTTGAAAGTAGTTATTGCTGTCCATTAGAGCGGGATTAAAAGCGACTTTTCGTGCTGAAATAAGAAGGAGATGTTTATGTATGTTAGAAAAAGAGGCTTTGGTAGAATCATACCGCGGACAGTTACAAGTCGTTTTAGAAAGCAAAGTAGAAGAGTTTCACATGTTCGGTTATGACCGAGTAACAGATGATGATATTTGGAAGTTTCTTAAAGTGAAGAAGTGGAAAAAAATAAACAGTGATGTTAGATTATATGAATTAGTAAATGATGTATTAAGAGTAAGTACTAATGAATATATGAATTATTTAACTGTTGAAGCATATCAAGCGCCACTTTGGTCATTTGATGAATATGAAAATAAATAACCGACTGCAATTGGTTTGTTCTTCCTTTTGCAGTATAATGATAGGTATTGATAATGAGGAAATAATTATGTCTAAGATTATATATAAAGGGGGTAGTGAAGAGAAAAAATAAATAATGAAAGTGTAGGTATTGTGAAAAACTTACCGACACAGCTAGTGAGGAACTAGCAAAATTATAGAAAGGAAGTCTACTAACTAGGCGTATGCACACGTGTAAAAGTAAATCGTAAGAGATTTATTTAAAGTGTTAGTAGCAGAAAGAGGGTACATATGGCAAAGCGTGGTACGAGAATTGCCGCCTTTTTCCTCATCGTTTTATTAATCGGTGGAGTAATTGGTGCGGCAGGAAAAGACATAGCAAAAGGAATTAGTCTAGGACTAGACCTTCGCGGTGGTTTTGAAATTCTATATGAAGTAAAACCAGCCAAAAAAGGTGATAAAATCGATCGAGACGTACTTGTAAGTACAGTAGGGGCTCTTGAAAATCGTGTCAATGTTCTAGGTGTAAGTGAGCCGAACATTCAAATCGAAGGGCAAGATCGAATTCGCGTACAGCTTGCTGGTGTACAAGATCAGCAAAAAGCACGTGAAATGTTATCAACACAAGCGAAATTAACATTCCGTGATGTAGATGACAACCTTCTTATGGACGGAACGGATTTAAAAGGCGGCGGAGCGAAGCAAACATTTGATGAGCAAGGCCGTGCGAGCGTAGGTCTTACACTAAAAAGCGCTGATAAATTCCGTGAAGTAACTGAAAAAATTTCAAAAATGCCACCACCAACGAATTTAATGGTAATTTGGCTTGATTTTGAAGAAGGAAAAGATTCGTACAAAGCAGAATCTGCAAAACCGAATCCGAAGTTCTTATCAGCAGCAACAGTAAGCCAAGTGTTTAATCAAGCTGAAGTATCTATCGTAGGTGGAAACTTCACAGTTGAAAGTGCGAAACAACTTTCATCTTTATTAAATGCAGGCGCACTTCCTGTTGATTTAAAAGAAATGTATTCAACATCAGTTGGAGCGAAATTTGGACAACAAGCGTTAGAACAAACAATTTTCGCTAGTGCGATCGGTATCGCTCTTATTTTCTTATTTATGCTTGTATTCTACCGTTTACCAGGAATTGTAGCGGTTATTATGTTAGGTTTATACATTTTTGTTACATTACTTGTCTTTAACTGGATGCATGCAGTGCTTACGTTGCCAGGTATTGCGGCGTTAGTGCTCGGGGTAGGTATCGCAGTTGATGCGAATATTATTACGTACGAGAGATTGAAAGAAGAGCTGAAAATTGGTAAGTCAATGATGTCAGCATTCCGTGCTGGTAACCATCGTTCATTAGCAACAATTTTAGATGCAAACGTTACGACTCTTGCAGCAGCTGGTGTGTTATTTGTTTATGGTAATAGCTCTGTAAAAGGATTCGCAACAAGTTTAATCGTAAGTATTTTAGTCGGTTTCGTTACGAACGTATTCGGTACTCGTTTCTTACTAGGATTACTTGTAAAGAGCCGTTACTTCGATAAAAAACCAGCATACTTTGGTGTGAAACAAAAGGATATTATTCCATTAACAAAAGGTGTAGTACATCCACCGACAAGATTTGATCGTATTAACTTCGTAAATATCGGTCATAAATTCCTTGTTTTCTCGATTGTAGTTGTAATTGCAGGTGCAATTATACTACCAATTTTCAAATTGAATCTTGGTATTGACTTTGCGAGTGGTACACGTATCGACTTGCAATCAAAACAATCAGTGACTGTATCAGATGTTCATAAAGATTTTAAAGAATTGAACATTGATGTGAAGGAAGAAAATATTGTACCTACTGGAGATGACAATAAAGGTTTCGCCGTTCGTACTTTAGGTGTTCTATCAAAAGATGAAATTGCGAAAACAAAAACATTCTTCCATGATAAATACGGTACAGATCCAAACGTAAGTACAGTTTCACCGACAATCGGTAAAGAGATTGCACGAAATGCATTTATCGCAGTATTAATTGCTTCTGCGGTTATCATTTTATACGTAAGTATTCGATTCCGATTTACGTACGCATTATCTGCAGTACTTGCATTATTACATGATGCGTTCGTTATGATTGTTATATTTAGTATTTTCCAATTAGAGGTAGACTTAACGTTTATCGCTGCGGTATTAACAATCATCGGTTATTCTATTAATGACTCGATTGTTACATTTGATAGAAACCGTGAATTATACAAACAGAAAAAACGAGTTCGCGATATAAAAGACTTAGAAGAAATCGTAAATGCAAGTATTCGCCAAACGCTTGGTCGTTCAATTAACACCGTATTAACAGTGTTATTCCCAGTAATTGCGTTACTTATCTTCGGTAGTGAGTCATTACGTAACTTCTCGTTTGCGTTACTTGTTGGATTAGTTGTAGGTACGTACTCTTCTGTTTTCGTTGCTTCTCAAATTTGGTTAATGCTTGAAAACCGTCGTTTGAAAAAGGGAAAAAATAAGAAAAAGGTTGAGAAAGTAGAATCTGAACCGCAAGTATAAAAAAGATGATGTCTCTTTATGAGGCATCTCTTTTTTCGTTTGTGGATACAATAAGATAGCAACTTTTTAACAGAAGGGATATGGGGAAAACTGGTGTTGTTATCACTGTTTTTGTTACAATAAAAAGATAGGTTAAGAAAAGAAGGGATTTTAATTATGGAAAAAGATGAACGTTTTAAACAGGCCGAGTTTGGTGCTATTGTCGGGATCGTTGGTAATATTATATTAGCGATTGTAAAGGCGGTAATTGGTTATATTGGGAACAGTAAAGCGCTATTAGCGGATGCCGTGCATTCTGCATCAGATGTAATTGGTTCACTCGCTGTATTGTTTGGATTGCGAGCAGCGAAGCAACCGCCCGATGAAGATCACCCGTACGGTCATGGTAAAGCGGAATCGATTTCAGCGATTATTGTTGCAGTATTATTATTTATTGTGGGAATTGAGATAGCGATTTCGTCTATAAAAGCTTTTTCGCAGGAACTAGAACCACCGAAGGGAATTACGATTTTTGCTGTTGTTCTTTCAATTATCGTGAAAGAAGGAATGTTTCAATATAAATTCCGATTAGGGAAGAGGGTAAATAGTGATGCAATTATTGCAAATGCATATGAACATCGTTCGGATGTATTTTCTTCAATTGCAGCTTTAATCGGTATTTGTGCAGCGATTATTGGTGGTAAGCTCGGGTTAGATTGGCTTGTATATGCCGATCCAATTGCAGGATTATTTGTTTCACTTCTTGTTGCAAAAATGGCATGGAGTATTGGGGCAGAAGCAATTCATGCAACGCTTGATCATGTTCTTCATGAGGAAGATGTTGTTCCGCTTAGAGAAGCAGTACTTCAAATAGACGGTGTGAAAAAAATCGGTTCTTTATATGCAAGGGAGCATGGTCATTACGTTATTGTCGATATTAAAGTTTCTGTAGATCCATACATTACTGTAGAAGAAGGGCACCGCATTGGAAAGCATGTGAAAGAAACGCTTATGGAACAAGATAACGTACAAAATGTGTTTGTACATATAAATCCGTATTCTCCAAATTAAACATTATTAACATTTTAGTATATAGATATTGCAGCGTAGTTTGCATTATATTGTCACCCCTTAATCTGTCTTGTATAATGAACAGGTTAAGGGGTGATTTCGTGTTACAACCGAAGACGCGTTGGAAAGAAAAAGAATATAATGACGAGCGAGTGAGTGAATTAGCAAGTAAATTAAAATTATCACCACTTGTCGTTTCGTTATTCCTCGGTAGAGGACTAGATACAGAAGATAAGATTTTAGATTTTTTAAATACAGAAAATCAAGAATTTCATGATCCATTTTTATTAGAAGGAATGGATAGAACGGTAGAACGTGTCAATAAGGCGATTCAAAATGCAGAGCAAATATTAATATTTGGTGACTACGATGCGGACGGAGTAAGTAGTACGACTGTGTTATATCTTGCTTTGCAAGAATTAGGTGCAAATGTAGAATTTTATATCCCAAACCGTTTCACAGAAGGTTATGGACCAAACGAAGAAGCATTTCGTTGGGCGCATAGCGCAGGATTCTCACTAATTATTACTGTCGATACTGGTATCGCAGCAGTACATGAAGCGAAGGTAGCGAAGGAGCTTGGAATAGATCTTATTATTACAGATCACCATGAGCCACCACCAGAATTGCCAGAAGCACTTGCGATTATTCATCCGAAATTAGATGGCGGTGTATATCCGTTTCACTATTTAGCTGGTGTAGGTGTTGCATTTAAAGTTGCACATGCACTACTAGGTCGTGTACCAGAACATTTATTAGAAATTGCAGTAATTGGTACAGTAGCCGATTTAGTGTCACTTCATGGTGAGAATAGATTGCTAGTGAAGCGCGGTTTAAAACATATGCGCATGACGAAAAATATCGGACTAAAGGCGCTATTTAAAGTTGCTAACGTTTCGCAAAGTGAAATTACAGAAGAGAGCATTGGATTCTCACTCGCACCACGTATTAATGCAGTTGGCCGTTTAGAAGATGCTACGCCGGCTGTACATCTTTTATTATCAGATGATCCAGAAGAAGCGAAAGAGCTAGCTGAAGAAATTGATGAGCTGAACAAACTGCGAAAAGATATTGTAAAGCAAATTACAGAAGAAGCTATCGCTGAAGTGGAAAATAATTTCCCGCCAGAAGACAATAAAGTACTAGTACTGGCAAAAGAAGGCTGGAATCCAGGTGTAATTGGAATTGTCGCATCTAAATTAGTGGAACGTTTTTATCGTCCAACGATTGTATTATGCATTGATCCTGTAAAAGAAACAGCAAAAGGTTCAGCACGTAGTATTGCAGGATTTGATTTGTTTGCAAACTTGTCAGATTGTAGAGAGTTATTGCCACACTTCGGAGGGCATCCGATGGCAGCGGGAATGACGCTACATATGAATGATGTAGATGAATTGCGCCGCCGCTTAAATGAACAAGCAGAGGTAATTTTAACAGAAGAAGATTTTATTCCAATTACAGCTGTTGATGTCTTTTGTAAAGTGGAGGATGTAACACTGGCAGCAATTGAAGACATGCAAAAGTTAGCGCCATTTGGTGTTGGGAATCCAAAACCGCGTATTGCAGTGAAGGATGCAGAGTTAGAAAGTATTCGTGCAATCGGATCAGATGGCTCTCATTTGAAAATGGCTCTTCGCGATGGACAAGCGACACTGGATACAATCGGATTTGGATTTGGTGCGTATGCGAAAGAAATTTCTCCAGTTGCAAAGGTATCTGTAATAGGAGAAGCATCTATCAATGAATGGAATAATTTTAAGAAGCCGCAATTAATGGTACAAGATATTGCTGTAGAGGCATGGCAATTATTTGATTGGCGTAGTATGCGTAACGTAGAAGCGAATGTATCAGAACTTCCGAAAGAAAAAATAACGATGGTGTATTTTTCTGAAGAGGTATTGAATAAATTTTCTTTAGAAGACTATAAAGAGCATATGATGCATGCATCAGAAGTGACTCATTTAGACGATCAATACATCGTGTTACTTGATTTGCCAAAAGGAACAGATGAATTACGAGATTTATTTAAAGTGGGGTTCCCGTCGCGAATTTATACGCTATTTTATCAAGAGAATAATCATTTATTTAGTACTGTTCCAACGAGGGAACATTTTAAATGGTACTATTCTTTCTTGAGCCAAAAAGCACCATTTTCTTTAAGACAATATGGAGAACAACTATGTCGACATAAAGGTTGGTCAAAAGATACAGTAAATTTCATGACACAGGTGTTTTTTGAGTTAGAATTTGTTACAATAAAAGATGGCGTCATTTTTATGGCAGACAAAAAACAAAAGCGTGATTTAATTGAATCGAACACATATCGTGAGAAAATGAACCACTTACAATTAGAAAAAGAATTGGTTTATAGCACATATCAGCAACTATATACATGGTTTGAAACGATTCGTAATCATAAAGAAGTAGAACAGTTAGGGTAAAGGATTTGTATTTACAAACCTTTTAGATCTGAGGAGGATTCAGAAATATGGATTTCAAGCAACATATCGCAATTGTACCGGATTATCCAAAAGAAGGTATTGTATTTAAAGACATTACACCGTTAATGAACGACGGTAAAGCATACAAAGCAGCAACAGATGCAATCGTTGAGTATGCAAAGAAAAGAGACATTGACGTTGTAGTAGGGCCAGAAGCACGTGGCTTTATTATCGGTTGCCCAGTTTCTTATGCGTTAGAAGTAGGTTTTGCACCAGTTCGTAAATTAGGGAAATTACCACGTGAAGTAATTACAGTTGACTACGGTAAAGAATATGGTAAAGATGTTTTAACAATCCATAAAGATGCAATTAAGCCAGGTCAACGCGTATTGATTACAGATGATCTATTAGCTACAGGTGGAACAATTGAAGCGACAATTAAGCTAGTTGAAGAACTTGGCGGAGTTGTAGCAGGAATTGCATTCTTAGTAGAACTTACTTACTTAGATGGTCGTAAAATGTTAGATGGTTACGATGTATTAGTATTAGAAAAATACTAATCACTATATAGGTAAAACTACGGTGATAAAAAGTACCCGTGAATCTCTTGGAGAGGAGCGGGTACTTTTGTATAATTGCACAAAAAAATAAGGTGAAATGTCAGTAAAATCTTTTCCTTTTCACAATTCACAATCATTAGGTTATAATGATAGAATATAATTTATTCTACTTAATTAAGATAAAGTCAATTTTCAATAAAAGGTGATTCGATGGCAAATGAGCAGGTACTAACAGCTGAACAGGTACTCGAGAAAGCAAGTCAATATTTAGCAGATGAAGATATTGAGCTAGTGGCACGTGCCTATGAATATGCACGTGATGCGCATAGCGAACAATACAGAAAATCGGGTGAACCGTACATTATTCATCCAATTCAAGTTGCAGGTATTTTAGTTGATTTACACATGGATCCAGCTACAGTATCAGCAGGTTTCTTACATGATGTAGTGGAAGATACAGAAATTACATTAGAAGATATTGAACGGGAATTTAATAAAGAAATTGCTATGCTTGTCGATGGTGTAACAAAGCTCGGAAAGATTAAATATAAATCTCATGAGCAACAACAAGCAGAAAACCATCGCAAAATGTTTATTGCAATGGCTCAAGATATTCGAGTTATTTTAATTAAACTAGCTGATCGTCTTCATAACATGCGTACATTGAAACATTTGCCTCAAGAGAAGCAGCGTCGCATTGCAAATGAAACGTTAGAAATCTTTGCACCTTTAGCACATAGACTCGGAATTAGTACTATTAAATGGGAGCTAGAGGATACGTCACTTCGCTATTTAAATCCACAGCAATACTATCGTATTGTAAATTTAATGAAGCGTAAACGTGCAGAGCGTGAAGAATATTTAGACGAAGTAATGACTGGTATTCGTGAGAAATTAAAAGAAGTTGCAATTCAACCTGAGATTTCTGGAAGACCAAAGCATATTTACAGTATTTATCGTAAAATGGCACTGCAAAATAAACAGTTCAATGAAATTTACGATTTATTAGCTGTACGTGTCGTTGTAAATAGTATTAAAGATTGTTATGCGGTACTTGGAATTATTCATACGTGCTGGAAGCCGATGCCAGGTCGTTTTAAAGATTATATTGCGATGCCGAAAGCAAATCTATATCAATCTCTTCATACGACTGTAATTGGGCCGAAAGGTGATCCGCTTGAAGTGCAAATTCGTACGAAAGAAATGCATGAGATTGCAGAATTCGGAATCGCGGCGCACTGGGCGTATAAAGAAGGAAAAACAGCAGAAACAACAGGTACATTAGAGAAGAAACTTACATGGTTCCGTCAAATATTAGAATGGCAAAATGAAGCTTCTAATGCAGAAGAGTTTATGGAGTCATTAAAAATTGATTTATTCTCTGACATGGTATTCGTCTTTACACCGAAAGGCGACGTAATGGAATTGCCACTTGGATCTGTTCCGATTGACTTTTCGTATCGTGTCCATTCGGAGATTGGAAATAAAACAATTGGTGCAAAAGTAAACGGCAAAATGGTGACGCTTGATTATAAATTAAAAACTGGTGACATCATTGAAATTTTAACATCGAAACATTCGTATGGGCCAAGTCAAGACTGGGTGAAACTTGCTCAAACATCTCATGCGAAAAACAAAATACGTCAATTCTTTAAGAAGCAACGTAGAGATGAAAATATTGAAAAAGGCCGTGAACTTGTTGAAAAAGAAGTGCGTAGCCTAGAGTATGAGATGAAAGAAGTGTTAGCTCCTGACAATTTAAAACGTGTTGCCGAGAAGTTCAATTTTGCAAATGAAGAAGATATGTTTGCAGCAGTTGGATATAGCGGGATTACAGCGTCGCAAATTGTTACGCGACTAACGGACAAATTCCGTAAGCAACGTGAAGAAGAAGAAATCGTTGAAGTTAAAGAAGTTCGTAAACCGATGAAAATTCGAAAATGGGATTCTGGCGTTAAAGTAAGTGGTGCGGATAATTTATTAATTCGTTTATCAAAATGCTGTAACCCGGTTCCAGGTGATGATATCGTTGGGTATATTACGAAAGGCCGAGGTGTATCGATTCACCGCCGTGATTGTGTAAATGTTCATACAGAAGAAGCTATAGAACGTTTATTGGAAGTAGAGTGGGAAGGTAGTCCTGAAAAAGAAATTGAGTATAACGTTGATATTGAAATTTCAGGTTACGATCGCCGTGGCTTATTAAATGAAGTATTACAAGCTGTTACAGAGACGAAAACGTATATTTCGGCAGTTTCTGGTAGAAGTGACCGTAATAAGATGGCGACAATTAATATGTCAATCTCTATTCGTAACTTACAGCACTTGAAAAAAGTAGTAGAACGCATTAAACGTGTTCCAGAAATTTATGCAGTACGACGCATGATGCATTAATAGGGAGTGTAGAAAAGATGAGAGTTGTTTTACAACGATCAAAAGAAGCGTCTGTCACAGTAGACGGTGAGATCGTAGGACAAATTCCGTTCGGTTTAACATTACTAGTTGGCATTACGCATGAAGATACAGAAAAAGATGCAACCTACATTGCAGAAAAAATTGCGAACTTACGTATTTTTGAAGATGAGAGTGGAAAGATGAACCATTCTGTACTTGATGTAGAAGGACAAGTTCTATCAATTTCGCAATTCACATTATACGGAGATTGCCGCAAGGGAAGACGTCCCAACTTTATGGATGCTGCCAAACCTGATTATGCAGAGCGTTTATATGATTTCTTTAATGAGGAAGTTCGTAAGCAAGGATTGCATGTAGAAACAGGGAAGTTCGGAGCAATGATGGATGTTTCTTTAATCAATGATGGTCCGGTGACCTTAATTGTGGATAGTAAATAGTGTTGCTTAAAAAAGAGGGGATTATATAATCCCCTCTTTTTTATACATTGTTGTATGTTTTGTTCATTTATCTCGCTATTTTTGGGAGATCCACTGCCCGTCGAAGCCTGATTAGTGAGGGCTAATAATGAGTGGCGATGGACAAAACCCTTATTCATTAAAGTTTCACTTTATTTGGAATCAATAGCTGTTTCAATTATGTATAACTCTTTCATCAATATGGAACAATAAAAAGTAAAACATCTATATTGAATGTGAGGGATATACGTATGCGTATGAATGAAAAAGGGCATTCTGTTACAAATGGTGCAAATCAACTGTTTAACGTAAATTTTCATGATTTTATTTCAAAAGAGCAAAACAATACTTCAATGGAGCTTGCTTCTGAGTTTGGGATTTCTCTTCAAGATGTAAAGCGCCTAAAGAAGCAGATTGAACGCTCTTAGAGTACTTGACAATCCTACTCAACAAACGTATAGTAATTTTATATTTACATATGAATATAACCGTTGATAGAGAAGAGTAAATGAGACACACATGGAAAGAGAAGAAATGTCTTAGGCTGAAAACATTTCTGCATGATGACTGATTGAATGACACTCTAGAGGTTTCAACTTGAACGGCATATATGCTTAGTAGGGAATGAACGCACATTTAAGCGTTATTAAAAAAGTGGAAGCATACGTGCTTCAATTAGGGTGGCACCACGGGTATAATACTCTCGTCCCTACTGTTCAAACAGTAGAGGCGGGAGTTTTTTATTTTTATTAAGATTAAAACAATTTGAGGAGGAACTGAATATGTCTATTCAAATCCCACGCGGAACGCAAGATATTCTTCCAGGTAGCGTTGAGTTATGGCAGTATATCGAAGGACAAGCACGCGAAATTTGCCGTCGTTACAACTATAAAGAAATTCGTACACCAATTTTTGAACACACTGAGCTATTTTTACGTGGTGTTGGTGATACGACAGATATCGTACAAAAAGAAATGTACTCATTCCAAGATCGTGGAGAGCGCAGTTTAACATTACGTCCAGAAGGTACTGCACCTGTTGTACGTTCTTACGTTGAAAACAAAATGTTCGGTGATGCAACACAACCAACGAAATTATACTATATTGGTCAAATGTTCCGTTACGAAAGACCACAAGCAGGTCGCTATCGTCAATTCGTACAATTCGGTATTGAAGCAATCGGTAGTAACGATCCTGCGATTGATGCAGAAGTAATTGCACTTGCTGTAGAGTTTTACCGCGGCATGGGCTTAAAAAATATTAAAGTTGTATTAAACAGTTTAGGTGATGCGGCGAGCCGTCAAGCGCACCGCGATGCGTTAATCGCACACTTTGAGCCACGTATCGGCGAGTTCTGTTCTGACTGTCAATCTCGTCTAGAAAAGAACCCTCTTCGTATTTTAGATTGTAAGAAGGACCGTAACCATGAATTAATGGGAACAGCACCATCTATTACAGAATACTTAAACGAAGATTCAGCAGTATACTACGACAAAGTTCAAGGACTATTAACGATGATGGATGTTCCGTTTGAAAAAGATCCGAACTTAGTACGTGGTTTAGACTACTATCAACACACTGTTTTTGAAATTATGAGTGAGGCAGAAGGTTTCGGTGCTATCACTACATTAAGCGGTGGTGGCCGTTACAACGGACTTGTACAAGAAATCGGTGGACCGGAAATGCCAGGTATCGGTTTTGCGATGAGTATCGAACGTTTAATTATGGCGCTAAAAGCTGAAAACATCGAATTACCAATTGAACATAGTATTGATTGTTATGTTGTAGCGCTTGGTGAAAAAGCGAAAGACCATGCTGCGAAAGTTGCGTTTGATCTTCGTAAAGCTGGATTATCAGTTGAAAAAGATTATTTAGACCGTAAAATGAAAGCACAATTTAAATCAGCAGATCGTCTAAAGGCGAAATTTGTAGCTGTATTAGGGGAAGATGAGCTAGATAAAGGCATCATTAACTTAAAAGATATGGCAACAGGCGAACAAGAAGAAGTAGCATTAGATGTATTTGCTTCATACGTAGCAGAGAAATTAATATAGGGGGAACTTACAGTGGCTGAAAGAACACATGCATGTGGAAAAGTAACAGTAGAAGCAGTTGGACAAACAGTTCAATTAAAAGGTTGGGTACAAAAACGCCGTGATTTAGGTGGATTAATCTTTATCGACTTACGTGACCGTACAGGTATCGTGCAAGTTGTATTTAACCCAGAAACATCAAAAGAAGCGTTAGAAATAGCAGAAACTATTCGTAGTGAATACGTATTGCACGTAGAAGGTACAGTTGTTGAGCGGGGTGAAGGCGCAATTAATGACAATATGGCAACGGGTCGTATTGAAGTACAAGCAACGAAAGTAAACGTATTAAATGCAGCAAAAACAACGCCAATCATTATTGCTGATGATACAGATGCATCAGAAGATGTGCGTTTAAAATATCGTTATTTAGACTTACGTCGTCCTGCAATGTTTAACACATTCAAAATGCGTCACGACGTAACGAAAACAATTCGTAACTTCTTAGACACAGAAGAGTTCTTAGAAGTGGAAACACCAATTTTAACGAAGAGTACACCAGAAGGAGCTCGTGACTATTTAGTACCAAGTCGTGTACATGATGGTGAATTCTATGCGTTACCACAGTCTCCACAATTATTTAAACAGCTTCTTATGGTCGGCGGATTTGAGCGTTATTATCAAGTAGCACGTTGTTTCCGTGACGAAGATTTACGTGCAGACCGTCAACCAGAATTCACGCAAATCGATATCGAAGCTTCATTCTTAACACAAGATGAAATTTTAGATATGATGGAGCGCATGATGACGAAAGTTATGAAGGATGCAAAAGGTGTAGAAGTGAGTGCACCATTCCCTCGTATGAAATATGCTGATGCAATGGCTCGTTACGGTTCTGATAAGCCAGATACACGCTTTGAAATGGAACTAACAGACCTATCTGAATTTGCAGTAGGTTGTGGTTTTAAAGTATTTACAAGTGCTGTAGAAAGTGGCGGACAAGTAAAAGCAATTAATGCAAAAGGTGCTGCGAGCAAATACTCTCGTAAAGATATCGATGCATTAACTGAATTCGTAAAAGTATACGGTGCAAAAGGTCTAGCTTGGCTTAAAGTGGAAGAGGACGGCTTAAAAGGACCGATTGCGAAATTCTTCGGTGAAGAAGAAGCAAACGCGTTAATGGCTACATTAGAAGCTACTGCTGGCGACTTATTACTATTCGTAGCAGATAAGAAGAGCGTTGTCGCAGATAGCTTAGGTGCACTTCGTTTACGTCTAGGTAAAGAGCTTGAGTTAATCGATGAAAGTAAATTTAACTTCCTATGGGTAACGGATTGGCCACTTCTTGAGTACGATGAAGATGCAGATCGTTACTTCGCAGCTCACCACCCATTCACAATGCCATTCCGTGAAGATGTTGAGCTATTAGAAACAGCACCAGAAAAAGCACGTGCACAAGCATATGACCTTGTATTAAATGGCTATGAGCTTGGTGGTGGATCACTTCGTATTTACGAGCGTGACGTACAAGAAAAAATGTTCAAAGCACTTGGATTCTCACAAGAAGAAGCACAAGAGCAATTCGGATTCTTATTAGAAGCATTCGAATACGGTACTCCACCACATGGTGGTATCGCATTAGGTTTAGACCGTCTTGTTATGTTACTTGCAGGCCGTACGAACCTTCGTGATACAATTGCATTCCCGAAAACAGCAAGCGCAAGCTGCTTATTAACAGAAGCTCCAAGCCCAGTTGCAGAAGCACAGCTTGAAGAGTTAAACTTAAAATTAAGCTTAAAAGAAGAGAAGTAAGAATAAAGTCTAGATGGTTATACTATAGCCGTCTAGACTTTTTTTGAGAGGTTGTTTAAAAAGTTCGGTTTAGATAACTGTCGCATCTCATCGTTACGTATGCTAGTCCGGTGCTCGAGTAGTACTCTTACACTGCGCTCCTCCTAGCACACGTGCCTCGATCTGCTCGGTTCTCTAAATCCTCCTTTTTAAGCGTATATTGAAAGGGTTGTTTAAAAAGTCCGGTTTAGATAACTGTCGCATCTCATCGTTACGTATGCTAGTCCGGTGCTCGAGTAGTACTCCTACACTGCGCTCCTCCTAGCACACGTGCCTCGATCTGCTCGGTTCTCTAAATCCTCCTTTTTAAACGTATATTGAAAGGGTTGTTTAAAAAGTCCGGTTTACACTATGTTTTTATTCTCGAAATATGTATTTTTAGGAATTCTATAACTTTTTCTATACAAATAGTCGGAAAAACGCTAGAATACATGATAGACCATTTTTGTAATAGGAGTGTAGAGCTGAATGTTACATCAATTTTCACGTAATGAATTAGCCTTCGGTAAAGAAGGACTTGAAATATTAAAAAATAGTACAGTCGGTATTTTAGGAATTGGCGGCGTAGGGTCATTTTCGGCAGAGGCGTTAGCACGCTCTGGCGTAGGACGTCTCGTATTAGTCGATAAAGACGTTGTAGATATTACAAACGTAAACCGTCAAATTCACGCGTTAGTATCTACTGTAGGACGTTCAAAAGTAGAATTAATGAAAGAGCGTATCGCAGACATTAATCCAGAGTGTGAAGTAATTGGACTAGAAATGTTTTATACTGATGAAACATATGAAGAGTTCTTCAAACATGGATTGGATTTCGTAGTAGATGCATCTGATACGATTACGTTCAAAATTCATTTAATTAAACAGTGCTTACGTCGAAAAATTAAAATTATCTCATGCATGGGTGCAGCAAATAAAATGGACCCAACTCGTTTCCGTATTGCGGACATCTCTAAAACACATACAGATCCAATTGCGAAAGTAATTCGTACGAAGCTTCGTAAAGATGGTATTAAAAAAGGTGTAAAAGTTGTCTTCTCTGACGAAAACCCAATCGTAATTCGTGAAGAAGTACGTAAAGAAATCGTACCAGACGAAAATGCAAAAATTCGTAAAGCGAAATTACCACCTTCATCAAATGCATTCGTACCATCTGTGGCAGGCCTAATTATGGCAAGTCACGTTGTACGTGAACGTATTAAAAACGTTGAAGTGAAGCGTGTAGGGCAAGAATAAAAAGAAAGCATATATCCGTCTAGGGTATATGCTTTTTCTAATTATGTTTTAAAGAATCGCAGATATTTGCAATACTAATAATTCGAATGTAAGTAATCCTAATAAAGAATAATCGTATTTATCCGACTTATAGGCGGAAGTCTTTTTTAAACTCTGAATGGTAAAAAGTCCTAATGTTAGAACGAGAATACCGAGTGTTATTTTGAAGACTACTAATGAAATGGCAATTAGCTCCTTTCAATCGTAATGTTTATAGTAACATTTAAGTTAAATATATCTAATTAACCCTATAAATTTCCTTTTATGACAAATCGACTTGTTTTGTCAATATTTGTTGGTAAATCGATATCTCTTGTCGAATAGTTGATATAATTAAAAAAATCGTTGATATATTGTAAGTTACGATATATATATTTGAAAAATCGTCGATATAATTTCATTTACCAATATATCATTCACAGAAAAAATAAACAGGGATGTCACTTAGTCAAAAAAGTGACATCCCTGTTTTTAATTCTCTGCAGAATAAATAATATCTAAATTTCCATTTTGATCTGTTTTGAAAATGGGAGCGATCTGTTCTTCTTGTTCTTCAACCGAAACGAGTTTTCGAGCACGGTCCATAATTCTAACAAGCATTGCATAATCTTCTTCGATTGCTTGTTGTTTTTTTGAGAGTACCGCTAATTTTGCTTCCAGTTCATGATTCGTTTTTTTCAAAGTCGTGAGCTGAGCTTGTAATACTTCATTTTCAGTTTGTAACTTTGCGAGTGAAGGGTTGGTATGCTCTAAGTTTTGCAAAAACGAGATGACATGTTGCATTGTAAGATCCTGTTTGTTTGGCATAATATCTTCTGAGAACTCGGCATCAATTACGAGTTGTTTCGTTTGCGTGAAATGCTCTTTTTCTATTTTAGCTTCAGAGCGTTTTAATTCTTTACGTTGTTTTTTTGCAAGTTGCACCGCATCTTCGTAATTTGGTCTTACTTCAGCATTCCATCTAAATCCGCAAGCTGCGGAAGTGCGGTTCAATGTATCGCCGACTTCATCGAATGCTTTTATTTGTGTGCTACCGCTGCGAATATGTCGTAAAACAGTTTCTGCTAAAAGGAGATCGTCTTCTTTTGTCCATGCATCTTGACGTGTTTTCATAAGCGAAGCCTCCATAATGGTGACGTTTTCGCTTAGGTTACCCTTTATTTTTCGTTTTATTCGAACTTTGTAATCTTTCATATACAGTAGAAAGTGCTTGCTCAAATTTCCCTGTCGTTTTCGGTTTATAATATTGTTTGTTTTTTATTTTATCAGGTAAGTATTGTTGTTGTACCCATCCATTTGGATGGTCGTGTGGATACAAGTATCCAATGCCTCTTCCAAGTGATTCTGCGCCTTTGTAATGACTATCTTTTAAATGACTTGGAATGTCGCCTGTTTGACCGTTACGTAAATCGTGTAATGCAGTATCAAGTGCTTTGTAAGCTGAGTTTGATTTTGGTGATAAGCAAAGCTCGATAACAGCATTTGCAAGTGGTATGCGTGCCTCCGGGAATCCAACTCGTTCAGCGGATTCTATAGCTGCTAGTGTACGAGGTCCGGCTTGCGGGCTAGCAAGTCCGATATCTTCATATGCCATAATAAGAAGACGTCTACCAATGCTTTGTAAATCACCAGCTTCAATAAGACGTGCTAAATAATGAAGTGCTGCATTTACATCACTTCCGCGCACCGATTTTTGAAATGCCGATAATACGTCATAATGAGCATCTCCACCTTTGTCGTGAACGAAGCTCTTTTTTTGCAAGCATTCTTCTGCAATTTCTAGCGTAATTACCGCAGCTTTTTCGTCCGTTGTAAAGCTAGATAAAACAGCTAGTTCAAGTGCATTATAAGCAGAACGCATATCTCCACCAGATGCATTTGCAAAGTGATGTAATGCTTCCGGCGTAACCGTTACATCATATTCCCCAAGACCTTTTTCTTTATCTTCAAGTGCTCGTTTTAAGCCAATTAAAAGATCATCTTCTGTTAATGCGTGTAATTCGAAGATTTGACAACGACTTCGAATAGCAGAATTAATAGCATGGAACGGATTACTCGTTGTTGCACCGATTAAGGTAAGGAGTCCGCTTTCTAAATGAGGTAATAGAAAATCCTGTTTTGCTTTATCTAGACGGTGTACTTCATCTAAAATTAAAACGAGGTGTCGATGCATCTTTGCTTCTTGTACGACAACTTCCATATCTTTTTTATTATGAGTAACAGCGTTTAATAGGCGAAAAGGGGTTCCAGTACTTCCTGCAATTGCGCTCGCAATGGATGTTTTTCCTGTGCCTGGAGGGCCGTATAAAATCATAGATTGAAAATGATTTGCTTGGACCATTCGCCATAAAATTTTTCCTTCACCAACTAAATGTTGTTGTCCGATAATTTCTTGAATATTTGTAGGGCGCATTCGATGTGCGAGTGGTTGTTTCATTTTTACCGTCTCCCTTAATGTATAATCTCTTTCTATCGTATCATTTTTTTTAGTGGAATTTGAAATAGGATGCTGTTTTGTGGAAAAAATGAATATAAATATTTTCATTTTTCTTTCAATTGTAATAATTTCCGAGTTTTTCAATGTGATTTTATGTTATCATTTTGATACACAAGTTGAAATTTCTTATAATACTATATTATGCTATAATTTCATAGGATTTTAAATTGTGTTCTTTTATAAATAAGATATAACCAATAGAAGTGAAAATTTGAAAAGAGGTGCAAAATAGATGAAGATTTCAACGAAAGGCCGCTACGGCTTAACAATTATGATCGATCTTGCAAAAAAGTTTGGTGAAGGTCCAATTTCCTTAAAATCAATTGCGCAGGCACATGATTTATCGGAACATTACTTAGAGCAATTAATTTCACCACTTCGTAACGCTCGTCTAGTAAAGAGTACGCGCGGGGCATATGGCGGATATGTATTGTCTGATCAGCCAGCTAACATTACAGCTGGGGATGTAATCCGTGTATTAGAGGGTCCGATTAGTGTTGTAGAAATGATAGAAGAAGAGGAACCAGCACAACGCCAATTATGGATGCGTGTTCGTGATGCGGTGCAAGAAGTGTTAGATAGTACAACGTTAGAAGATTTAGTACGTTATGAGGAAGAAAATCACGGGGGCTATATGTTTTACATTTAATTCCTTGTGAAACGATTTGGAAAGAAGGAGATTTAATGGAACGCATTTACTTAGATCATGCTGCGACATCTCCGACTCACCCAGAAGTGGTCGAAAAGATGATTCCATATATGACAGAAACATTCGGAAATCCGTCTAGTATTCACTTTTATGGACGTCAAACGCGCCATGCAGTAGATGAGGCGAGACGCGCGTGTGCACGTAGCATTCATGCGAATCCGAATGAAATTATATTTACGAGCGGTGGTACAGAAGCTGATAATTTAGCACTTATCGGTGTAGCGCGTGCAAACCGTCATAAAGGTAACCATATTATAACGACGCAAATTGAACATCATGCAATTTTGCATACGTGTGAACTGTTAGAGCGTGAAGGGTTTGAAGTGACATATTTACCTGTCGATGAAACAGGACGCGTTCAAGTTTCTGACATAAAAAAGGCATTAACAGAAGAGACAATTCTCGTATCTGTTATGTTTGGGAATAATGAAGTTGGGACGATGCAGCCAATTGCGGAAATAGGTAAGTTGTTAAAAGAGCATCAAGCTTATTTCCATACAGATGCGGTACAGGCATACGGTTTAGTAGAAATAGATGTGAAAGAGTTTGGTATTGATTTATTATCAATTTCAGCTCATAAAATTAACGGGCCAAAAGGTGTCGGGTTCCTATACGCTGGTGCAAATGTGAAATTTGAACCGTTATTAATAGGCGGGGAGCAAGAAAGAAAACGCCGTGCTGGTACTGAAAATGTACCGAGTATTGCCGGGCTTCAGCATGCGATTTTGTTAGCTGAAAAAACTCGTGAGCAAAAAAATGCCCAATATGAAGAGTTTAAAGATATAATGGTATCTGTCTTCAAAAATGAAGGCATTACTTTCGAGGTAAACGGAAACTTAGAATATCGCTTACCACATGTGTTTAATATTAGTTTTACAGGAATGAACATTGAACCGTTTCTTGTGAACTTAGATTTAGCTGGCATTGCAGTATCAAGTGGTTCGGCTTGTACAGCTGGTTCGATTGATCCATCACATGTATTAGTAGCGATGTTCGGAAAAGACTCCGATCAAATACGTTCATCCGTACGCTTTAGCTTCGGACTTGGAAATACGAAAGAGCAAATTGAGAAAGCGGCGTACGAAACAGTGAAAATCGTGAAGCGATTAACACAAAATTAGCATGGGAGGTGACATGATGAACAAACTACCTCAAGAAACACGCGTTGTCATCGGGATGTCCGGTGGCGTCGATTCATCTGTAGCAGCTCTTTTATTAAAAGAGCAAGGTTATGATGTAATCGGAATTTTTATGAAAAACTGGGATGATACAGATGAGAATGGTGTCTGCACAGCAACAGAAGATTACAATGATGTAATTGAAGTGTGTAACCAAATTGGCATTCCGTATTATGCAGTAAACTTTGAAAAACAATACTGGGATAAAGTATTTACGTACTTCTTAGATGAGTACCGAGCTGGTCGTACACCAAACCCAGATGTAATGTGTAACAAAGAAATTAAATTTAAAGCATTTTTAGAGCATGCGATTGCGCTTGGTGCTGATTATGTAGCGACAGGTCATTATGCACGCGTTGCTTATATGGACGGCGAATATAAAATGCTTCGCGGCGTTGATGATAATAAAGACCAAACGTATTTCTTGAATCAATTAAGCCAAGAGCAATTATCAAAAACGATGTTCCCATTAGGTGAATTAAAGAAACCGCAAATTCGTGAAATGGCGACAGAAGCTGGTTTAGCGACAGCGGCGAAGAAAGATAGTACTGGTATTTGCTTTATCGGTGAGCGTAACTTTAAAGATTTCTTAAGCAACTATTTACCAGCGCAACCAGGTGTGATGCAAACATTATCTGGTGAAGTGAAAGGAAAACATGACGGTTTAATGTACTATACAATTGGACAACGTCATGGTCTTGGTATTGGTGGTAACGGTGATCCGTGGTTTGCTGTTGGGAAAAACTTGAAAGAAAACATTTTATATGTTGATCAAGGATTCCATAACGAACTTCTATATGGTGATGAAGTTATTGCTACGAATATCGGCTGGGTAAGTAATGAAGCGAAAGAAAAAGAATTTAAGTGCACAGCGAAATTCCGTTATCGTCAAGAAGACAATAAAGTAACGGTTCAAATCGTTGATGAAAATACAGTTCGTATTCTTTGTGATGAGCCAATTCGTGCAATTACACCAGGACAAGCAGTTGTTTTCTATGATGGAGATGAGTGCTTAGGCGGTGCTACAATTGATGAAGTATATCGTAGTGGTAAGAAATTGGATTATTTAGGATAAAATGAGAAGCCTCTGCCGATTAGCGGTTAGAGGTTTCTTTTACATAAAGCGAATTTTCGTTCGCTTGGAAAATACATTCTTTGTTATAATTTGTTGTAGAGGTGAAGGACATGTCAAACAAACTTGAAACAGGTATTCAATATATGCAAGAAGGAAACTGGGAAGAAGCTGCTAAAAATTTCACAGAAGCAATCGAAGAAAATCCGAAAGATGCGCTTGGATACATTAATTTTGCGAACTTATTAGATGTACTAGGTGATAGTGAAAGAGCAATTTTATTTTATAAACGTGCAGTAGAATTAGATGATAAATCTGCAGCTGCTTATTATGGATTAGGAAATGTATATTACGGTCAAGAGCAATTTGCAGAGGCAAAGGCTGTATTTGAACAAGCGATGCAAGCGGGATTACAATCAGCTGATGTAACATTTATGTTAGGTATTACACATGTGCAGCTTGGAAATGATCGTCTTGCACTTCCATTTTTACAAAGAGCAACAGAATTAGATGAAAACGATGTAGAAGCTGTGTTCCAGTGCGGACTTTGCTTTGCACGTTTAGAACATATTCAAGAGGCGAAACCTTATTTTGAAAAGGTATTAGAAATGGATGAAGAGCATGCAGATGCGTATTATAATTTAGGTGTTGCGTACGTATTTGAAGAAAATAACGAGAAGGCTCTTACTTTATTTAAGAAAGCAACTGAAATTCAGCCAGATCACTTTTTAGCTGGTAATGGTGTTCGTTTATTGGAGCAAGAAGCTGAATAAGATGAAAATATAGTTTAATGGGTAGTTATCCCTCATCTAAATAGGTGGGGGATGTACTGCTCATTAAAGTGAAACGAACCGGAAAGGAGAGGAAAGATGGGAAATCAACATGCAATGGATTTGTTTGAGGAAGATAAAAAGTTTATAAAAGCGCAAGTTCTTCATACCATTTTCCACAACGAAGAAAACCTCTATTCCGTTGTCAGTATGAAAGTCATTGAGACGAATGAAACGTACGACGAAAAAAAAGTGATGATAAACGGTCATTTTCCCCGCATGCATGAAGATGAAGTGTTTACATTGACAGGGCATTTTAAAGACCATCCGAAGTATGGGAAACAATATTTAGTTGAAACATTTAAGAAAGAGTTACCGCAAACAAAAGCTGGTATGGTGCAATATTTAGCGAGTGATTTATTTAAAGGGATAGGAAAGCGTACAGCTGAAAAAATTGTGGATCATCTTGGGGAACATGCCATCTCTAAAATTATGGATGATCCGGATGCGTTAAATGGTGTTGTCAATAAGCAAAAAGCTCAAGAAATATATGAGACAATTGTTGAACATCAAGGACTAGAGAAAGTAATGAGTTTTTTAAATGGTTACGGTTTTGGAACGAAGCTTTCTATTAAGATTTACCAGCAATATAAAGAGATGACATTAGAAGTGATTCGTAATAATCCGTATAAGCTTATTGAAGAAGTGGACGGGATTGGATTTGGAAGAGCGGATGATATAGGACGTGCGTTAGGTATATCGGGTAATCATAATGACCGTGTACGTGCGGGTTGTTTTTATACGTTAGAGAATGTTTCATTGCAACTTGGTCATGTTTATATGGGGAAAAATCAACTTGTAAGAGAAACGATGTCACTTTTAAATAATCAAGAAGGAAGAGTGACCGAGGAAGACATTGTAGCTTGCGTTGAAATGATGCAAAGTGAAGGGAAAGTTATCATAGAAGAAGAACGAGTGTATTTAGCATCGTTATTCTACTCTGAAAAAGGTGTTGTAAAGTCTATTCGCAGGCTTATGAATCAGGAGGAAACACCTTCATTTCCTGAAGCAGAAGTGTTAAAGACGTTAGGTCAAATTGAAGAACAACTGAATGTACAGTATGCACCGTTTCAGCAAGAAGCGATTCAAACGGCACTTCATAAACCGATGATGTTATTGACAGGTGGACCAGGAACAGGGAAAACAACAGTTATTAAAGGAATTGTTGAAATGTATGCGTCACTTCACGGCCTATCGTTAAATCCGAATGAATACAGTGACGATAATCCATTTCCGATATTATTAACGGCCCCAACAGGAAGAGCAGCGAAGCGAATGAGTGAATCAACAGGGCTTCCAGCTTGTACAATTCACCGTTTACTTGGCTGGACCCCAGAAGGGTCTTTCCAGCGTAATGAAACGGATCCGGTACAAGGGAAATTGCTTATTATTGATGAATTTTCAATGGTTGATATTTGGCTTGCAAATCAGCTGTTTAAATCATTGCCGACTAACATTCAAGTTATCGTTGTAGGTGATGAAGATCAATTACCATCTGTAGGACCTGGACAAGTGTTGAAAGATTTATTGAATGCAGGTGCAGTTCCAACAGTGAAGCTTACTGAAATTTATCGTCAAGCGGAAGGCTCATCTGTTATTCAACTTGCCCATGCGATAAAAAATGGAACGCTCCCACCAGATTTAGCGCAAAATCAAAAAGATCGTTCATTTATCGGCTGTACAGGAGCTCAAATTGTTGAGGTTGTTAAGAAGGTTTGTGAAAATGCTAAGACAAAAGGGTTTAGCGCAAGAGATGTACAAGTACTGGCCCCGATGTATCGTGGCCCTGCCGGTATTAATGTACTAAACGAAGCGTTGCAAGAAGTGTTTAATCCGAAAAGGGAAAAGAGTAAAGAAATTGCTTACGGTGATGTTGTATACCGAAGAGGCGATAAAGTACTGCAACTCGTTAATCAACCGGAGAGCCAAGTGTTTAATGGTGATATCGGAGAAATTGTTTCGGTGTTTTATGCGAAAGAGAACGTTGAACAACAAGATATGATTATCGTTTCATTTGATGGAATTGAGGTAACGTATACAAAGCCAGACTTAAATCAAATTACACATGCCTATTGCTGCTCGATTCATAAATCGCAAGGTAGTGAGTTTCCGATTGTGATTATGCCGATAGTGAAAAGTTACAATCGTATGTTACGTCGTAATTTAATTTACACTGGTATTACAAGAAGTAAAAAGTTCCTCATTATTTGCGGTGAGGAAGCAGCTTTCCAATCTGGTGTAAATCGCCTTGATGATGCAATGCGTCAAACGACTTTAGCGAATCGTTTGCAAGAATCACAAGGAGAAGTACAGATGGTAACAGTTAATGGCGAAGAAATGGACGTGGAAAACATTTCACCGTATGATTTCATGTAACAAGGTGAAATTATATAGTGAAACTTTCAAACGTATAACGTTGAAAGGCTCCAGCAATGTATAAATGAATGCGGTTTGGACATAATGGCGAATAGAATCTGGGAGACTGTAAGGAGATGAAAGCCATATGTTCATTTGTCCAAATTGCAAAGGGAAAGACATTGGAAAAATAGGTGTCAACCAATTTTATTGCTGGAATTGTTATATCGAATTATCGGTTTCAAAAGGGAAAATCCATACGCATCAAGTAGAGGAAGATGGTTCATTAAGCTCTCTTGATGATTTATTTGATGAGAACGAAAGAACAATCGGATAACGAAAAGGGGGATTTACTTTGAATCTACGCAATTCATTAATCGCATTAGGTGTTGGAGCGGCAGCATATCAATATGCTCGCAAGCAAGATGTATTTTCAAAACGCAATATGAAAAAAGCACGTAAGATGATTAAATCTTATTTATAAGCGCAAAAAACTCCCTTCATGATAAGGGAGTTTTTTTATGCACTTGTATGTAAATATAAAAGTCCAATTTCAGAGAAGAGATAAGATAGGCCGTAACATCCAACGCCAAGCATTCCGTAATGAAATAACTGCTTCGCCCTTTCTTTTCGCGAGGAACGAATAAAGAAACCTTTCCAAATCCCAAACCCGATACAAACCCATTCAAGAATCATAAAAAGTGCTGATAATACGAGCATAAATAAAACCATTATTAGCCCTCCTGATTATATTGTTTCATGCTGCATTCTCAGGGGTGGTTGTCCTTGTTATGTTATGTATATGTATGTCTTTACAAAACAGTATGGTCTGCACGAAAAGATTTTAAAACTTTTGCACATAACCTACCCTGTTTATTTTCAAAATAAAGGTGGAGGAGGTTTTTCGTGTGAAGAATCTTAAAATCATTTGGATATATCGTTTAGGGTTATTGTTACTTGTATTTCTTTGTTTACTTGTCTTTTTAAAAATTAAGCCGCTATGGGCACCGATTATTTTTGTATTTAAAGTGGCAATTACACCGTTTCTTATTGCATGCTTTATTGCGTATTTATTACATCCTTTAATTGAAAAAATTCATAAAGAAGGGATGCCACGTACACTTGCTATCTTGCTTATTTACATCCTTTTCTTTGGCGGAATTGGTTATGGGATTTATAAAGGAACGCCAGTTGTTATTAAACAGTTACAAGAGATTAATGAACAATTTCCGCAGTTTACAAAAATGTATGATTCTTGGATGGATGGCGTCACAGAACAAACAGCAAATTTCCCATCATTTATTCATGAAAAGGTGAAACAAATTTTTGTTGGTGTAGAAACGAAGATACAATCACTTTTAAATAAAGTGATGAGTACGGCTCGTGGCGTACTGGATTCGTTGCTTATTATTTTCTTAATACCGTTCATTGTATTTTACATATTAAAAGATTACGGTGAATTTTATCACATCTTTTGGAAACTAGTCCCAAGTAAGTGGCGTAGTACAGGGCAAATGCTGGCGAAAGAAATTGATAAGTCACTCGGAAGTTATATTCGAGGACAGTTGTTTGTTTGCTTAGTATTAGGGGGAGTATCTGTTCTTTCCTTTTGGTTTATCGGTATGAAATATCCACTATTACTCGGCATTATTATTGGGGTAACGGATATAATCCCGTACTTCGGTCCTATTTTAGGGGCGATTCCGACATTGATGATTGCGGCAACGGTATCAACGAGTTTACTCATTAAGGCGGGAATTACGATTGCTATTTTGCAGTTTTTGGAAAGTAACATTTTATCACCTTACATCGTTGGTAAGTCACTTCGTATGCATCCTGTTATTATTATGCTTGCATTACTAGTTGGAGGAGAGATAGCTGGGATTGTAGGATTACTAATATCAGTTCCAATTTTAGCGGTTATTCGTACAGTGATTGTTCATGTAAGACCTCTTTGGAAAAAAGAAGATGTGTAATATGAAAGCCCTCAACTTATAAAAGTAGAGGGCTTTCATTATGTAGAGAGTTGCTCGTGTATTTGTTGAACGAGAGAGCTTACATCATTTGTTTGAATATGCTTTATTTTTTTCCATTCATTATCGTACATAAATATAATTTGATTGCTGAAAAGCCGCTTTTGCTCTTTTAGATTAGAAATGTTTGCAAAAGAGTACTCTTCAAATATTGGGTTCTTACTTACATCTGGTCCATAAAAGAAGAGCCGTTTGTTCGTTAAAATTAACAGTCCTGGTCTTGCAACGGAACGATAAATAAATATATCTAATGAACATGCAGTGTAAAATAATATCGTTTCGTCAGTCGTTAATATGTTTTTAGCCTTGTTCAATAAAGTTGTCATTTTGCTCACTCCTTTATTATTGATAATTTAATTATAACAAAAAAAATATTCTGAAAAAAATATAGAGGTAGTACAATTTATTAATAAATGCATAATATATTGAAAGGCTGTTAAGAATGAATAGTAGAATAACTATGGTTAATGCAATATAAATGATTATCTACATTGACAAACTTAAGAGAATTCTATTATATTTAGTCATATAATACATTAAATCAATGACGGAAAAAGTACGTTACAGTCCATTTATAGAGAGAAGCTTCCATATGGCTGAAAGAAGCTTTAAATGAAGGGTAACAGAAAGCTAATCCTGAGAGCAGCTAATCACTGCCGTCTTGCCACGTTACGGCACCATGAGGTGATGAATTGATTGTTATAATAATCAATTCATAATTAGGGTGGTATCGCGAGTTAACTCTCGTCCCTTTTATAGGGGCGGGAGTTTTTTATATTTAAGGAGGAAAATACAATGAAACAACTAACAGGCGCACAAATTCGTCAAATGTTTTTAGACTTTTTCCAAGAAAAAGGACATGCAGTAGAACCTAGTGCATCACTAGTTCCGCATGAAGATCCATCTCTGTTATGGATTAACAGTGGTGTAGCGACATTAAAAAAATATTTTGATGGACGTGTAATCCCGCAAAATCCACGTATTACAAATGCCCAAAAATCAATTCGTACAAACGATATTGAAAATGTAGGGAAAACAGCTCGTCACCATACATTCTTTGAAATGTTAGGAAACTTCTCAATCGGTGATTACTTTAAAGAAGAAGCAATTACTTGGGCTTGGGAATTCTTAACGAGCGACAAATGGATCGGATTCGATAAAGAATTACTATCAGTTACAATCCATCCAGAAGATGAAGAAGCATTCACAATTTGGAATGAAAAAATGGGTGTTCCAAAAGAGCGCATCATCCGTTTAGAAGAAAACTTCTGGGATATCGGTGAAGGACCAAGCGGACCGAATACAGAGATTTTCTATGACCGCGGAGAAGCTTATGGTAATGACTTTAGTGACCCAGAATTATATCCAGGCGGAGAAAACGAGCGTTACTTAGAAGTATGGAACCTTGTATTCTCTCAATTTAACCATAATCCAGACGGTTCATATACACCGCTTCCTAAGAAAAACATCGATACAGGGATGGGTCTAGAGCGTATGACATCTATCGTTCAAGATGTACCTACAAACTTTGATACAGACTTATTCATGCCGATGATTGGCGCAACAGAATCAATTTCTGGTGAGAAGTATCGTAATGGTGACTTAGAAAAAGATATGGCGTTTAAAGTAATTGCTGACCATATCCGTACAGTAACATTTGCTGTAGGTGACGGTGCTCTTCCATCTAACGAAGGCCGTGGTTATGTATTACGTCGTTTATTACGCCGCGCGGTTCGTTATTCGAAAAAATTAAACATCAACCGTCCATTCATGTTTGAATTAGTGCCGGTTGTTG
This sequence comes from Bacillus sp. GW823-FHT06B01, assembly GCF_058952315.1. NCBI lineage: Bacteria > Bacillati > Bacillota > Bacilli > Caryophanales > Bacillaceae > Bacillus > Bacillus sp. GW823-FHT06B01. The sequence continues at coordinate 476,084 of NZ_JBXAHR010000002.1, forward strand.
GAGAGGTAATGAAAGACTTCTACCCAGAAGTACTTGAAAAGAAAGATTTCATAGCAAAAGTTGTGAAAAATGAAGAAGAGCGTTTCCATGAAACACTTCATGATGGGGAAGCAATTTTAGCTGAAGTTATCACAAAAGCAAAAGAAGAAAAAACAACTGTTATTTCTGGAGTAGATGCGTTCCGTCTATATGACACATATGGTTTCCCGATTGAATTAACAGAAGAATATGCAGAAGAAGCTGGTATGACAGTTGATCAGGAAGGCTTTGAAAGTGAAATGGAAAAACAACGTGAGCGCGCACGTGCTGCTCGTCAAGACGTTGATTCTATGCAAGTTCAAGGCGGTGTCCTTGGAGAAGTGAAAGTAGCGAGCGAGTTCGTTGGTTACGGTACAGTTGCAACAGAAAGTAACGTTGTTGCACTTGTGAAAAACGGCGAATACACAGATAGCTTACAAGCTGGTGAAGAAGGGCAATTAATGCTTGATGTAACACCATTCTATGCTGAGAGCGGTGGGCAAATTGCAGACCGTGGTTACCTTCTTGCTGACGGCGTGAAAGTACTTGTAAAAGACGTACAAAAAGCACCAAATGGTCAAAACTTACACAAAGTTGTTGTTGAAGAAGGTACATTAACGAAAGATGCGGCTGTGAAAGCTATTATCGACACGAAAAACCGTAGTAGCGTTGTGAAAAACCATACAGCAACTCACTTACTACACCAAGCATTAAAAGACGTACTTGGAACGCATGTTAACCAAGCAGGTTCTCTTGTAACTTCTGAACGTTTACGCTTTGATTTCTCTCACTTCGGTCAAGTACAAGCTGACGAATTAGAAAAAATTGAGCGTATCGTAAACGAGAAAATTTGGGAAAGTATTGATGTTGAGATTTCTCAAAAAGCAATTGAAGAAGCGAAAGAAATGGGCGCAATGGCATTATTCGGTGAAAAATACGGTGATGTTGTACGCGTTGTACAAGTAGGCGATTATAGCTTAGAGCTTTGCGGTGGTTGTCACGTTGATAACACAGCTTCAATTGGTATTTTCAAAATCGTTGCTGAGTCTGGTATCGGTGCAGGAACGCGTCGTATTGAAGCAGTAACTGGTAAATCTGCATACGAATTAATGAACGATCAAGTAGGTTTATTAAAAGAAGCAGCAGGAAAAATGAAAACAAACCCGAAAGATATTTTAACAAGAGTGGATGGTTTATTTGCTGAAGTAAAACAACTTCAAAAAGAAAACGAATCTCTTGCTGCAAAATTAAGCAATATTGAAGCTGGAAACTTAACTGATTCAGTAATGACAGTTGATGGCGTAAACGTATTAGCAGCGAAGGTAAACGTTGCAGATATGAACAACTTACGTACGATGATGGATGACCTGAAAAATAAATTAGAGTCTGCAGTTGTCGTATTAGCGTCTGTAAATGATGATAAAGTAAACATCTTAGCTGGCGTAACGAAAGATTTAATTAGCCAAGGTTACCATGCTGGTAAACTTGTGAAAGAAGTAGCTTCTCGTTGTGGCGGCGGTGGTGGTGGCCGTCCTGACATGGCTCAAGCAGGCGGTAAAAACCCAGCGCAAGTTGAGGAAGCTTTAGCATTTGTACAAGAGTACGTTAAATCTGTTTCAAAATAAAGAGATAGTAGTGTACAATGGTAGGGAGAGGAGAAGTTCTTCTCCCTATACTTACTATATAAGTGAGGTGCTTGAAATGGACGGTTTTGATAAAACAATGAAGTTTAGCATTCAAGATGAAAAACAGAGTGTCCATGTAAATGATGTACTTTTAACTGTGTATGATGCACTTCAAGAAAAAGGCTATAATCCGATTAACCAAATCGTCGGTTATTTATTAAGTGGAGACCCAGCATACATACCTCGCCATAAAGATGCACGAAGCATCATTCGCAAGCTTGAACGTGATGAGTTAATTGAAGAGCTTGTGAAATCGTACTTGAAACATCATCGTGAGGAGTAGTTTATGCGGATATTAGGTTTAGATGTAGGTACAAAAACAGTCGGAGTTGCAATGAGCGACGAAATGGGCTGGACAGCGCAAGGGCTGGAAACAATCAGGATTAACGAAGAACGAGGTCACTTTGGTTTTGATCGTATTTCTGAGTTAGTAAAGCAGTACAATGTGGACAAAATAGTAGTAGGTTTACCTAAAAATATGAATGGTACAATTGGCCCACGTGGTGAAGCGTGCCAGCAATTTGCAGAAAACCTGCGAAATCTGTTACAATTAGAAGTTGTAATGTGGGACGAGCGTTTGTCAACGATGGCAGCGGAACGTCTGCTCATTTCAGCTGATGTGAGTCGTAAGAAGCGAAAACAGGTAATTGATAAGATGGCTGCAGTCGTAATCTTACAAGGATTTTTAGATAGTAAATAAGAGGTGACCAAAATGGAAGAAAATCAAATTACAATTGTAGACGAAAAAGGTAACGAACATTTATGTGAAATTATTTTCACTTTTGATGCTGAAAAATTTGGCAAAAAATCATACGTAGTCTTCTCTCCAATCGGTGAAGTAGACGAAGATGGAGACCAAATTTATGATGCAATGGCTTATGAGCAAAATGAAGAAGAGGGCGGAAGTTTACTTCCAATCGAATCTGAAGAAGAGTGGGAAATGGTACAAGAAATGTTCAACACTCTAGCTGATGAGCAAGAAGCTGAATAATAAGTACTGAAAAGGTGGACGACATATAGTCCACCTTTTTTTATATGTAAAATGAAAGATTTTTTGTCGAAACCGTGTAATCCTTTGTAGTATAATGAGACGGATTGTAGAAAAATAAAATGTCTATCTAAAAAAAAGATAAATAAATTTATTGTGTTTTTATATCGTGTTGTATAGAAAGATATACATACGGTCTACAATTTAATTAAGGAGGAAGAGTGTTGATAGAGAATCAAGTGAAAAAAAAGCGTAGACGTCTTTTTTTATTTTCGATTATTGCACTGCTTTTAGTTTGTGGTTCAGTCTATGCGTATATTTCATCCGCATTAGGACCAGTTGATAGCGGGAATAAAAAAGAGATTGAAGTAGAAATTCCAAAAGGATCATCTACTAGTAAAATTGGTGAGATTTTAGAAGAAAAAGGTGCTGTGAAAAACGGTACAGTTTTTAGTTTTTATACAAAGGCTAAATCTAAAAATTTACAAGCGGGTACATATTTATTAAATCCTTCAATGAGTGCCTCAGATGTTATTGAACAAATGTCATCTGGTAATGTACATCGTCCAGCTCTTTATAAAGTGACGATAAAAGAAGGTGCACAAGTAACTGAAATTGCAGAAACGGTTGCAAACGAATTAAAGTGGAATAAAGATGATGTCGTACGTCAATTAAACGATAAAGCATTTATTCAAAAAATGCAGCAAAAGTATCCGAAGTTGTTAACGGATAAAATCTTTGATAGCAATATTAAATATCCATTAGAAGGTTATTTATATCCTGCGACGTACTCTTTCTATAAAAAAGATACGACGTTAGAAGAAATTGTAATTCCAATGCTTGAGAAAACGAATGCAATCATTGTTCAAAACGAGGCAAAAATGAAAGCGAAAAACTGGGATGTTCATCAGCTTTTAACATTGTCTTCACTTATTGAAGAAGAGGCAACAGGCTTTACAGATCGTCAAAAAATCTCTAGTGTCTTTTATAATCGTTTGGAAAAAGGTATGCCCCTGCAAACTGATCCAACGGTATTATATGCACTTGGAAAGCATAAACAACGTGTATTATACGAAGATTTAAAGGTAAACTCACCGTACAATACGTATGTTGTGAAAGGATTGCCGGTTGGTCCGATCGCAAACTCTGGTAAACATTCAGTGGAAGCGGCGTTAGAGCCTGCACAAACAGATTATTATTATTTCTTAGCTGCACCAACTGGTGAAGTGTACTATGCGAAAACATTGGAAGAGCATAATGCATTAAAGCAAAAATATATTACGAAAAAACAGTGAAATGGGGAGGGATAGCGAAAAATGTCGCACATCCCTCTTTTTTGTGGTAAAATATATCGGGTTAAAAACTGGCAGAAGAATCGTTTTTAATATCAAAACGGGACGTACAAGCTAAGGATGAAGCTGGCTTGTATTTTTATTGCATTCTATGTGTGAAAAGACGTCATAGAGGCACTTCTCCATGTAAATAAGGAGGACCATTATGGAGGATGCAGTTAACGAGTACCTATTATCATTTATTGATCCGAAAGATAAATTAATTCTTGAAATGGAAGATTATGCGAAAGAAAATCATGTGCCGATTATGGATCGACTTGGAATGGAATTTATGTTGCAATTTTTACGTTTAATTGGACCAAAAAGCATTTTAGAGCTTGGTACAGCAATTGGTTATTCTAGTATTCGTATGATGCAAGCTATTCCAAATTCTCGTATTGTGACAGTTGAACGCAATCGCGAGCGATATGAAAAAGCACTTGAATATATAGAACGTTCATCAGTTAAAGAGCGTATTTCTGTTATTTACGGTGATGCGTTAGAAACAGGTGAGCAAGTAGAAGAACATGGAACGTTTGACGTTATTTTTATTGATGCAGCAAAAGGACAATATCGTCGCTTTTTTGACTTATATGAACCGTTATTAAACCCTGGTGGCGTAATTATTTCAGATAATGTTATGTACCATGGCCTTGTAACGACAAAAGAGAAAATTGAAAACAGACGTACACGTGGTTTAATCCGTCGTATTAAGACGTACAATGAATGGCTTATGAACCATGAAGGATATGATACAACGATTTTCCCAATTGGTGATGGAGTAGCTGTTAGTAAAAAGAGAGGGTGACCAAGGTATGAAGAAACCTGAATTGTTAGTAACGCCAAAAGCAGTAGTGGATATCGAACCTCTTGCGAAAGCAGGAGCAGATGCGGTAATGATCGGTGAGCAAAAGTTCGGTTTACGTTTAGCAGGGGAATTTTCACGTGAAGATGTGAAACAAGCTGTGAAGATTGCGCATGAAAATGGTGTGAAAGTATACGTAGCAATGAACGCTATGTTCCACAATGATAAAGTAGACGAATTAACAGATTATGTTGCATTTTTAAACGAAGTAAGTGTAGATGCAATTGTTTTCGGAGACCCAGCAGTATTAATGGCGGTCCGAGAGGTAGCGCCAAATATGCAATTGCACTGGAATACAGAAACAACAGCAACAAACTGGTTTACTTGTAACTACTGGGGACAAAGAGGAGCAAAACGCGCTGTATTAGCTCGTGAGCTTAGCTTAGATGAGATTGTTGAATTAAAAGAAAATGCTGAAGTGGAACTTGAAGTACAAATTCACGGTATGACTTGTATGTTCCAATCGAAGCGTTCCTTAGTAGGAAACTACTTTGAGTATCAAGGACGTAATCTTGACATTGAAAAGAAAAAATATGAAGAGAATATGTTCTTATATGACCCAGAGCGTAACAATAAATATCCAATTTATGAAGATGAAAATGGTACTCACATTATGAGTCCAAACGATATTTGTTTCATCGATGAGTTAGAAGAACTAATTGACGCTGAAGTCGCTAGCTTAAAAGTTGATGGTGTACTAAAAAGCTCTGCATACATTATTGAGGTAACGAAGAAATATCGTAAAGCAATTGATTTATGTGTAGAAGATCGTGATGCGTATTATGACGTGAAAGACGATTTATATAAAGAGATAGAAGAAATGCAACCAGTAAATCGTCCGTTAGATACAGGATTCTTCTTTAAAGAGACGGTTTACTAAACGAGGAGGGTGTAGGAAATGACTGTACAAGAAATTTCACGAGTAATCGATGGCAAACGCGTTATTGTGAAGAAACCTGAACTGTTAATCCCTGCGGGTAACTTAGAAAAATTAAAAGTAGCTATCCATTATGGGGCAGATGCTGTATATTTAGGTGGACAAGAATTTGGTCTTCGTTCGAATGCAGGTAACTTTACACTGGAAGAAATGGCAGAAGGTGTTGAATTTGCAAAGAAATATGGAGCAAAAATATATGTAACAACAAATATCTTTGCACATAATGAAAATATGGACGGGCTAGAGGAATATTTAAAAGGGATTGAAAAAGCTGGCGTAACGGGAATTATCGTTGCTGATCCGCTTATTATTGAGACTTGTAAACGTGTAGCGCCTTCTGTTGAAGTGCATTTAAGTACACAACAATCACTATCCAACTGGAAAGCAGCACAGTATTGGAAAGAAGAAGGTTTACATCGTCTTGTATTAGCTCGTGAAGCAAGCTATGAAGAAATGAAAGAAATTAAAGAAAAAGTGGATATTGAAATTGAAGCATTCGTCCATGGTGCAATGTGTATCGCATATTCAGGCCGATGTACGTTAAGTAACCATATGACAGCACGTGACTCTAACCGTGGTGGTTGTTGTCAATCTTGCCGTTGGGACTATGATTTAGTTCAAACAGTATCACAACATAAAGATGCAAAAGAGCTTCCTCTATTCCAAGAAGAAGATGCTCACTTTGCAATGAGTCCAAAAGATTTAAATTTAATTTTATCAATTCCGAAAATGATTGAAATTGGAATTGATAGCTTAAAAGTTGAAGGACGTATGAAATCAATCCATTACGTAGCAACTGTAGCAACGGTATACCGTAAAGTAATTGATGCGTATTGTGCGGATCCGGATAATTTTGAGTTTAAACAAGAATGGTTAGATGAGCTTGATAAATGTGCAAATCGTGATACAGCTCCCGCATTCTTTGAAGGGGTTCCAGGACATCAAGAGCAAATGTTTGGAAATCATAGTAAGAAAACAACGTATGATTTCGCTGGTTTAGTGTTAGATTATAATGAAGAAACAGGCATCGTAACGATTGAGCAACGTAATCATTTCAAACCAGGACATGAAGTGGAGTTCTTTGGGCCAGAAATAGAAAACTTTACGCAGACGGTGGAGAAAATTTGGGATGAGGATGGAAACGAATTAGATGCAGCGAGACATCCGCTGCAAATCGTGAAATTCAAAGTGGATCAACCAGTGTATGTGAATAATATGATGCGCAAAAGCATACTTCAATAAGAAAGAGTTGATAGTCGAATGGGGACGAATAAGCCTGTTGTAATTGGAATTGCTGGTGGTTCGGGATCAGGTAAAACGAGTGTAACGAAAGCGATTTTTGACCATTTTAAAGGTCATTCTATTTTAATCTTAGAGCAAGATTATTATTACAAAGATCAAAGCCATTTACCAATGGAAGAGCGTTTAAAAACAAATTATGATCATCCGCTTGCGTTTGATAATGATCTGTTAATTGAACATTTGCAGCAGTTACTTGCATATGAGCAAATTGATAAGCCTGTATATGACTATACATTGCATACGCGTTCAGAAGAAGTTATTCCAGTTGAGCCGAAAGATGTAATCATTTTAGAAGGAATTCTTATTTTAGAAGACCCACGTCTTTGTGAGTTAATGGACATTAAGCTATTCGTTGATACAGATGCAGATCTTCGTATTTTACGCCGCATGCAGCGTGATATTAAGGAACGCGGCCGTACGATGGATTCAGTTATTGATCAATACGTAAGTGTTGTACGTCCAATGCACAATCAATTTATTGAGCCTTCTAAGAAATTTGCGGATATTATTATCCCTGAAGGTGGACAAAACCATGTTGCAATTGATATTATGGTGACAAAAATTGCAACAATTCTTGAACAAAAAGTAAATTTGTAATAGCATAGTAAAAGATATACGATAGGAAGGGATTTTTTCCCTTCCTATCGAATACAATGAAACATGCAACCTCATCTATATATAGGTGAGGGCATATTTATATCAACTTTCCATACATATCTTCTTTATATAAAGAGGAATTGGGAATACGGGGTTGTATGTGACAACTCCGCTAGTACAGGTGTGCTAGAAACCTCCGCTATACATATAAGTGGGGGAGTTTTCATATGGAACTCCTCTTTTTTTTCGGGGGATTGGTATATAAAAGGAGTGGAAAATATGGCAACAGAAAAAACATACCCTATGACGCAAGAGGGTAAGCAAAAGCTAGAGAACGAACTTGAAGATTTAAAAACGGTAAAACGTAAAGAGGTTGTAGAGCGAATTAAGATTGCACGTAGCTTCGGAGATCTTTCTGAGAACTCTGAGTACGATGCAGCGAAAGATGAGCAAGCGTTCGTAGAAGGACGTATTACACAATTAGAAAACATGATTCGTAACGCAGTTATCATCACAGATAACGGCGAAGAGTCTACAGTTGTTACATTAGGTAAAACAGTAACATTTAAAGAGTTACCAGGTGGAGATGAAGAATCTTACACAATCGTAGGTAGCGCAGAAGCAGATCCATTTGAAGGAAGAATTTCTAACGATTCTCCAATTGCAAAAAGCTTATTAGGTAAGCAAATTGGTGAGAAGGTAGCAATCCAAACTCCAGGTGGAGAAATGCAAGTAGAGATTATCTCTGTAAAATAATAAAAAATCACTCGTGTAAAAGCGAGTGATTTTTTTATTTGTATAAAAGATGAAACACTCCGTCCAAACTATAATAGACGAGGTGTTTTTTATGAAAATAAAACGGAGAATTACAATTGTTTTAATTTGTTTTATATGTATCATGTTTATTTTACTTTGTCGTTTAATTCAAATACAAATTATAGATACAGAATCATTTACAGATCGTAAGATAAATTTAATTGAAAAAAGTGTTACACAACGGACGCAGTCCATTACGGTAGATGATGGACGAGGCCATTTTATAGATCGGAACGGTAAGGAAATAGGTGAGAAAAAGTATCCTGTTTTAATTATTTTTCCATTTCTACAAATAAAAAATGACATGTTAGAGAAAATTGCGCATATCATTGGTGTGTCGAGACAAGAGATTGAAAGTCAAATGAAAGACAAGAAAAGTGCATTTATCATGCAAAGGGGAAATGGTCCATTTCGCTTGGCACGAGAGCAGATGGAGAAGATAAATCAATTAAATGTATTAGGTATTGTAGCAGCTGAAGTTCGTTTACGGCAAACTGGCAGGGTGAATCATTTAATTGGCGATGTGGGGGAGAATGAACGAGAATTTCAAAAACGATACGGAGAAGTAAGAAAAATTTCAAGGCAAACGCCAATTGGTATTTCAGGATTGCAGCAATCATTTGATGAATTTCTTTTGACCGATGGAGAGGCAAAAGTATTGTATCAAGTGGACCGACAAGGGGAACCGATTTTTGGAAAACAAGCAAAATATACTGCTCCTGGAAATCCGTTTTATCCAGTGACGATTCAAACAACTTTACATAACAGGTTACAGCAAAAAGCAGAAGAAGTGCTTGAAGCAAGCGAAATAAAGAAGGGGGGATTAGTATTACTTGATGTAAAGACAAATGAAATTTTAGCGATGGTCAGTAAACCATCTGTGCAGGTGAAGGATGAGCGTTTATATACAACTACACTTGAAAATCAAATGTTGACACCACATTTTCCTGGTTCTGTTTTTAAAACAATAGTTGCAGCGGCAGTGATTGATCAAAATGAAAATGTGTTTAATCGTACATTTAATTGTAATCAAGATTTATATGGTGAAGACCACCCACAGGTTATGATGGGTACACTTAGTTTTAAAGAGAGCTTTGCTAGAAGCTGTAACAGGACATTTTCAGAGTTAGGTAATGAGCTAATACAAAAGGATAAGATGGTGTTAGAAACTTACGTAGCGGCGTTAGGAGCCGCTAGTAAGGTTGGATGGAAAGATTCTGTATTTCATACAACTCATTTTGAGCAAATGCCAGAGGAGAAGAGGGTTACGATTTGGGGTAGTGAAGGAAATAAGAATAGTAAAAAGGCGGTAGCGCAAACAGCAATTGGACAGAAAGATGTACGTATGTCACCTCTAGCGATTGCAAATATGATGGCGACGATTGCTAGAGGTGGAGAAAAGATGGAAGTGAAAGCTGTGGAAAAAATAATGTATAAAAATGGAACGGACTTCTATACATTTGAAGACCATACATTAGGTGGAAAACAGCTTTCCTATGAAACGGTGAAAACATTACAAGAGTTATTAAGGGGCGTTGTAACAACGGAGAAAGGAACAGGAGCAGCATTCAGGTCGTTACCACTAAGTGTTGCCGGAAAATCTGGGACAGCGCAAACAGGAAAAGGGATGAAAGTGAATCGTTGGTTTGCAGGTTATTTTCCATATGAAAATCCAAGATATGCTTTAGTTGTCGTGGATATAGAAACGAATAGCAATGTAAATAAAGTTACACCTATTTTCAAAGCTATCGTAGAATCAATCTATCGATTAGAGAATGAAAAGTAATCTTGCAATTCATAGTGAAATGTTTTCATTTCGTGAAAATATTATTGTAAATGTTCAACCTTTCTAGATTTAATGTTACAATAGCAAGTATGAAAAACTGCATGGAGGTTTGAAGAATGGCAGGAGGATCTAGATTCCAACAGAAACAACAAAAACGTCGTCAAAACGGTGTTTTAAATATTGCAATTGCAATTGTATTAATATTAGTAGCTATTGTATCATATCAATTGTTTGTTCCTGAAAGAAAAGAGCAAGCGTCTTCTAGTGATAAAAAAGTAGCTCAGCAAACAACAAAAGAGAATAAAGCTGAGAAAGCTAAAGGCAAAGAAGAGACGAAGAAGAACGAGCAAGATAAGACAGAGGCTAAGAAGCAGGAAGAAGAAGAGAAGCAAAAGGCTGAGGAAGAACAGAAAAAAGCTGAAGAAGAAGCGAAAGCTAACGAGAAAGCACCAGCTGAAAAAACACAGTCACAGGCAACAGATGCTTATACGAAATCTTCTTGGAAGCCAGTAGGTACAGAGCAAGGTGCAACACCTGCGATGACGTTTAAAAAAGGTACAGCAGATTGGAATGAGATGAATCAAGCGATTTCAGCTGCAATTGACGTTCCAGTAAATCAATTAGTTATCCATAGAATTGGAAATAACGGTAAGAATAAAGCTTACGGTAACGTACAAGATAAACAATCAGGTAAAAAATATTATGTGAATATTGATTGGGTAGAAAATGAGGGCTGGAAACCAGTACTTGTTCAAACTCTAAACTAAAAAAGAGAGGCTCCTTAAGAGCTTCTCTTTTTTAGTTAGCGTAATTTCTTTAATTTAAAATGAACAACCGCGCTATAATATGGTCTTTTGCTTTCGGGATCCATAACCGTTTGATGCGAGATGTGATGAACTTCAAGCATAAGTGCTTTATTATTATCGATTTGTTCGCTAATTTTTCGTTCCAAAGAAGCTAAGTCTCCTGCTTCGAAAAACTCTACTTTATCTTCTAACATTTCAAAGGTAAATGACACGAAGACGACCCCTCTCCTATGTAATCAACTATAGTGTAACAAAGAAAAGAAGGAAATACCATGTACATTTCAATTGACATTTTTAGCAAGAGGGCATATCATACTGATAAAACCGATAAGAAAAAGGGGAATTTTTATGGGGACAGAATTTAATGGTTTATTTGATGAGTGGGCTCATACGTACGACTCATTCGTACAAGGCGAAGATATACAATATAAAGAAGTTTTCGCTCGTTATGAGGATATTCTAGAGGATGTAGTTAACAAGTCATTTGGTAATGTATTAGAATTTGGTGTTGGTACTGGAAATTTAACAAGTAAATTATTACTTGCTGGCCACATAGTTTACGGTATAGAACCGTCACGTGAAATGCGCATGATTGCAAAAGAGAAATTGCCGCAAGAGTTTTCGATTACAGAAGGTGATTTTCTTTCGTTTGAAGTTCCAAATTCAATTGATACCATTGTAAGCACCTATGCATTTCATCATTTAACAGATGATGAAAAAAATGTAGCGATTGCGAACTATAGTCAATTGCTAAACAAAGGTGGTAAAATAGTGTTTGCTGATACGATATTTGCAGATCAAGATGCATATGATAAAACTGTTGAAACAGCAAAACAAAGAGGTTTCCATCAGTTAGCGAACGATTTGCAAACGGAATATTATACACGTATTCCAATCATGCAGTCTATTTTTGAAAACAATGGCTTCCATGTAACGTTTACGAGATTAAATCATTTCGTTTGGGTAATGGAGGCAACTAAGCAATAGAAAGAGGGATTAGATTGAGAATTGCTGTAATTGGAGCAATGGAAGAAGAAGTACGTATTTTACGTGACAAATTAGAACAAGCAGAAACAGAAACGGTTGCGGGTTGTGAATTTACGAAAGGACAATTAGCAGGACATGAAGTAATCTTGTTAAAGTCTGGTATTGGTAAAGTAAATGCAGCGATGTCAACGACAATTTTATTAGAAAGATATAAGCCTGAAAAAGTAATTAATACTGGTTCAGCTGGTGGCTTCCATCATTCTCTAAACGTTGGAGATGTAGTTATTTCAACAGAAGTTCGTCATCATGACGTAGATGTAACAGTATTTAACTATGAGTATGGTCAAGTACCAGGAATGCCGCCTGCATTTAAAGCTGATGAAGCATTAGTTGCATTAGCTGAGAAATGTATGCAGGCAGAAGAAAATATTCAAGTTGTAAAAGGTATGATTGCAACAGGTGATTCATTTATGAGTGATCCGAACCGCGTTGCAGCAATCCGTGATAAATTTGAAGACCTTTATGCAGTAGAAATGGAAGCAGCAGCTGTTGCACAAGTATGCCACCAATATGAAGTTCCGTTTGTTATTATTCGTGCACTTTCTGATATTGCTGGTAAAGAATCAAATGTTTCATTTGATCAATTTTTAGATCAAGCAGCTCTTCATTCTACAAACTTTATCGTAAAAGTATTAGAAGAGTTAAAGTAATGTAACAAAAAGGCAACTGTCTCATATAAAGAAAATACATACAGTTGCCTTTTCTTTATTGGCAAATAAGGGGGAGAACACGATGAATGTATATCGTGGAGTTCATGAGTTGATTGGTCATACACCAATTGTAGAAATTACTCGTTTTTCACTTCCAGAAGGGGTCCGTTTATTTGCAAAGCTTGAATTTTATAACCCAGGTGGAAGCGTTAAGGACCGTTTAGGAAGAGAATTAATCGAAGATGCGCTAGAAAAAGGGCTTGTTACCCAGGGTGGAACAATTATTGAACCAACTGCTGGAAATACTGGTATTGGACTGGCACTTGCAGCGTTACAACATGATTTACGCGTTATTGTTTGTGTACCAGAGAAATTTAGTATTGAAAAACAAGAATTAATGAAAGCACTAGGCGCAACGGTCGTGCATACACCGACTGAGCAAGGAATGACCGGCGCAATTGCAAAAGCAAAAGAATTAGTAAATGAAATACCGAATTCATACTCTCCAAGTCAGTTTGCGAATGAAGCAAACCCGCGTGCTTATTTCAAAACACTAGGTCCTGAACTTTGGTCGGCACTTAGCGGAGAGATTAACATATTTGTTGCAGGAGCAGGAACTGGTGGTACATTCATGGGGACTGCATCTTATTTGAAAGAAAAAAATGTAGATATAAAAACGGTTATTGTGGAACCAGAAGGATCCATTTTAAATGGTGGTAAAGCTGGTTCGCATGAAACAGAAGGGATCGGCCTTGAATTCATCCCGCCATTTTTGAAAACATCTTATTTTGATGAAATTCATACAATTTCTGATCGAAATGCATTTTTACGAGTAAAGGAATTAGCGCAAAAAGAAGGACTGCTTGTTGGGAGCTCTTCAGGAGCAGCATTTCATGCAAGTTTACTTGAAGCAGAGCAAGCGGCACCAGGTACAAATATTGTAACGATTTTTCCTGATAGTAGTGAGCGTTATTTAAGTAAAGACATATACAAAGGATGGGAATAAAAAATGAGAGCAAAGACAAAGTTAATTCATGGTATTCGCATAGGAGAACCTTCAACTGGATCTGTAAATGTACCGATTTATCAAACAAGTACGTACAAACAAGAAGCAGTTGGTAAGCATCAAGGATATGAATATTCACGTACAGGCAACCCAACACGTGCAGCTTTAGAAGAAATGATTGCAGTATTAGAAAACGGTCATGCTGGTTTTGCATTTGGTTCAGGAATGGCTGCTATTACAGCTACAATTATGTTGTTCTCAAAAGGTGACCACGTTATTTTAACAGATGATGTGTATGGTGGAACGTACCGCGTTATCACGAAAGTATTAAATCGCTTCGGTATTGAGCATACATTTGTAGATACAACCAACTTAGAGGAAGTTATAGAAGCAATTCGTCCGAATACGAAAGCGATTTATGTGGAAACACCAACGAACCCATTACTGAAAATTACTGATATTAAGAAAATATCTACTCTTGCTAAAGAGAAAGATTTATTAACAATTATCGATAACACATTCATGACGCCATATTGGCAGTCGCCGATTACTTTAGGAGCAGACATTGTACTTCATAGTGCAACGAAATATTTAGGAGGTCATAGTGACGTAGTTGCAGGCCTAGTAGTTGTAAATAGCCCGCAATTAGCAGAAGACCTTCACTTTGTACAAAACTCAACAGGAGGCATTCTTGGCCCACAAGATAGCTTCTTACTACTTCGTGGTTTAAAAACATTAGGAATTCGAATGGAAGAGCATGAAACGAATTCACGCGCAATTGCCGAGTTTTTAAATAACCATCCAAAAGTAAATAAAGTATATTACCCAGGTCTTGCATCACATCAAAACCATGAACTAGCGACAGAACAAGCAAATGGATTTGGTGCTATTATCTCATTTGATGTAGATAGCGAAGAAACATTAAATAAAGTACTTGAGAAATTACAATACTTTACACTTGCTGAAAGTTTAGGAGCAGTAGAAAGTTTAATTTCTATTCCATCTCAAATGACACATGCATCAATCCCAGCAGATCGTCGTAAAGAGCTAGGAATTACAGATACATTAATTCGAATTTCTGTCGGTATTGAAGATGGTGAAGATTTAATTGAAGATTTAGCACAAGCACTAGCATAATAAAAATGCACTGCTCATATAGGCAGTGCATTTTTATTACATCACTTTTGTGAAATGTTTCACAAAATAGACATACACAAATGAAATTATTTCATGTATATTAAATTCATGAAATGTTAATCACGAACAAACTTGTGAAACGTTTCACAAACAATGAGGTTCATGTAGGAAAGCAACTCTATTTTTTTTGCGCTAATCGGGACTTATTATGACCTATAGGGTCTTATTTAGTCCATAATAGCAGAATAGGAGGAATTTACATGGTAGTCAAAGAGAAAGTTGTAAATGAAATGCAGGAAGTAAAAGAGATGATTGATACGTTAGTGAATAACGGTCGAAAGGCTTTACAAGCATTAGAAAGTTTTACACAAGAGCAAATTGACAACATTGTTCACGAAATGGCATTAGCAGGTGTGGATCAACATATGCCACTTGCAAAGTTGGCTGTTGAAGAAACAGGTCGTGGTGTATATGAAGATAAATGTATTAAAAATATTTTTGCTACTGAATATATTTGGCATAGCATAAAAAAAGATAAAACAGTAGGGATTATCCACGAAGATCCTCATGAAGAAATAATAGAAATTGCGGAACCTGTCGGTGTAGTAGCTGGGGTAACGCCAGTAACGAATCCAACGTCGACAACAATGTTTAAAGCATTGATCGCGATAAAAACGAGAAATCCAATTATTTTCGCATTTCATCCTTCAGCACAAAGCTGTTCCATTGCAGCAGCGAAAACAGTATATGACGCTGCGGTGAAGGCCGGGGCACCAAAACATTGTATTCAGTGGATTGAAAGACCTTCTGTCGAAGCAACGAAACAATTAATGAACCATGAAGGGGTTGCACTTGTTTTGGCCACTGGAGGAGCAGGTATGGTGAAATCAGCTTATTCTACTGGAAAACCAGCGCTAGGTGTAGGTCCTGGTAATGTACCATGCTATATAGAGAAATCAGCGCATATAAAACGAGCTGTTAATGATTTAATTTTATCAAAAACATTTGATAACGGTATGATTTGTGCATCAGAACAAGCAATCATTGTAGATAAGGAAATTTATGATGATGTGAAAAAAGAAATGATTGCAAACAATTGTTACTTTGTAACAGAAGAAGAGAGAAGAAAATTAGAAAAGCTTGTTATTAATGAAAATACATGTGCAGTAAATAGTGATATTGTAGGGAAATCAGCACAGTACATTGCCGCATTAGTTGGAATTACTGTGCCTGAAAATACAAAAATGCTTGTAGCTGAAATACAAGGTATCGGAGCAGCATATCCACTATCTCGTGAGAAACTGAGTCCAGTATTAGCTTGTGTAAAAGCAAATTCACTAGAAGAGGGACTTACATATTGCGAAGACATGTTAGACCTCGGTGGTTTAGGACATTCAGCAGTCATTCATTCTACAAATAAAGAAGTACAAAAACAATTTGGATTACGTATGAAAGCTTGCCGTCTTATTGTAAACGCCCCTTCATCACAAGGTGGAATCGGTGACATATATAATGGATTTATTCCATCACTTACGCTTGGTTGCGGCTCGTATGGGAAAAACTCAGTTTCTCAAAACGTAACAGCGACGCATTTATTAAATATAAAAAGGTTGGCAAATAGAAAAAAGAATATGCAGTGGTTTAAATTACCACCAAAAATTTATTTTGAAAAACATGCGACAGCATATTTAGCAAATATGCCTAACATTTCACACGCATTTATTGTAACGGATCCAGGAATGGTTGAGCACGGATATGTAGATACGGTTACGCATTATTTACGTAAACATGCAAATGATGTAAAAGTCGAAGTTTTCTTTGAGGTCGAGCCAGATCCATCAGATGAAACTGTGTTTAAAGGTGCGGAAATGATGAGAAGTTTTAAGCCAGATGTAATTATCGCACTTGGTGGTGGTTCAGCTATGGATGCAGCGAAAGGGATGTGGCTTTTCTATGAGCACCCAGAAACAACATTCTATGGAATTAAACAGAAGTTTTTAGATATAAGAAAACGTACATGTAAATATCCGGAATTAGGAAGTAAGGCGCAGTTTGTTGCCATTCCAACAACATCAGGAACAGGATCAGAAGTGACACCATTTGCGGTTATTACAGATAAGAAAAATAATATAAAGTATCCGCTCGCGGATTATGAATTAACACCAGATGTAGCAATTGTTGATCCACAGTTTGTAATGACAGTACCACCACATGTAACAGCAGACACTGGGATGGACGTATTAACGCATGCAATCGAGGCGTATGTGTCTGTTCTAGCAAATGACTATACAGATGGATTAGCATTAAAGGCCATTGATCTCGTATTTAAATATTTACCAAGAGCATTTAAAGATGGAAATGACGAAGAAGCACGAGAAAAAATGCATAATGCTTCTGCAATCGCAGGGATGGCATTTGCAAATGCTTTCCTAGGCATTAATCACAGCTTAGCACATAAAATTGGACCAGAATTTCACATTCCGCATGGGCGTGCGAATGCAATTCTTATGCCGCACGTAGTTCGCTATAATGCTATTAAGCCAAGAAAACACGCATTGTTCCCAAAATATGAGCACTTTGTAGCTGATGAACGCTATGCACATATCGCGAGAATGCTCGGGCTTCCAGCAGGCTCGACAGCAGAAGGTGTGGAATCACTCGTCCAAGCAATTATTGAGCTTGGAAAAAGCTTAAATATAAATATGAGTATTGCAGGACAAGGAGTTGCTAAAGACCAATTTGAAGAGGTTGTTGGATTATTAGCAGAAAGAGCTTTTGAAGATCAATGTACAACAGCTAATCCAAAATTACCTCTCATTTCAGAGCTGAAAGAAATTTATATGGAAGCATATAAAGGTGAGTAATGGTTATGAAAGGGTCGCAATAAAGCGGCTCTTTTTCTTTTGGAAAACATCTCCCAGAATGGCTGTATTTACTGGTCTTTAAGTTTAATAGAATATGATACAGTGAAATGGAGGAGTGAGAATATAATGAAAGAATTACAAGGGAAAATAGAAGATTATACTCGGTTCGGACAAATTCTTCTCGCTGTAAGTACATTGTTAATGGTTGGCTTATTGATTCCGAATGGAGCAAAAGAAACAATACAATCTTTTGTTATGATGGGGAGCACCATTATATTTTTAAGTTTATCATTCTTTTTCTTTCAGCGTGTGAAAGTGATGCGAGATCAGTTAGAGGGAAATGAATGTGAGTAATATTATGAAATAGAGCACTACAAAAAGAACGAATCTTTTTGTAGTGCTTTTTGTTTTTGTAAAAAATGTATGCGGTTTATATTGACAATGATAATCCTTATCAATTAAAGTAGAATAGTAGTTAATGATTATCATTATCAGTTAGAGGTGAAAGAATGAAAAAATCTATTACGCTATTCACAGCGATTTTATCTATTTTTTTCTTGTTAATAGGTTGCAATGCAAAGGGAGACGAAAAAGCATCTGCAACAAAAACAGAAAAAGGAAAAGAGAAAATCGAAGTTACCGACCTATCAGGAAGAAAGGTAACATTCGATAAAGTGCCAGAGAGTTTTGCAACATTAAGTATGGGAGACATGAATATTATTCATGCTTTAGGCGGAAAAATAGTAGGTCGTCCGGATGCAAAAATAACTCTTCCAGAGGATGTAAAGAAAGTACAAGTAATCGGGAATGCACATCAACCGAATTTTGAGCAAATCGCTAGTTTAAAACCGGATGTACTTATTGCTAACAATGGGTTTCAAAAGAATGTTCCAACGGTTGAAGGACAAGGAACGAAAGTAATGATTTCTTCTGCGAATTCTGTACAAGATATTCAAAAGAATATTGAACTATATGGAACGATAATGAAGAAAGAAGATAAAGCAAAAGAACTTAATCAAAAAATTAATGATCAAATGAAGACATATGAGAAAAAGAGTGATGTGAAAGCACTGTTAGTATACGGAGCACCAGGTACTTATTTAGCAGCATTACCAACATCTTTATCAGGTAATATTTTAGAAAAAACAGGCGGAAAAAATATTGCAGCTGATTTTCCGGAAATGAAGGAATATCCGCAATATGCGCAGCTAAGTGTAGAACGTATTATTGAGGCAAATCCAGATGTGATTTATTTAATTACACATGGAGATCCAAATAGCGTTAAAAAAGCATTTGAAGGCGAAATGATGAAAAATGAAGCGTGGAAAAATTTAGATGCAGTAAAACAAAATCGTGTAGTTATTTTGCCACCAGACTTATTTGGATCAAATCCTGGAACAAAAGTTACAGAAGCAATGGACTTTATGTATAAAAGTATACAAGATGTAAGGAAATGATAAGTATGGAAAGTAGTGAAGTAGTAAGGGAAAAGGAACATCCTTTTGCGAAAAAAAGATGGATAATAGCAGTTACTTTAGTTGTATTAACGATTCTAGGTCTTTTTTATGGTCTTTTCGCAGGAAGCCTATCCTTTTCTTTACGAGAAATTCTAACAGGGATACAAGATGAAGGTTCGACGGTTCATCGAATTGTATGGGACCTTCGTATACCGAGAGTGCTCGTTGGATTTATAGTAGGAACATGTTTAGCAGCATCTGGTGCACTGCTGCAAGGGGTTATGAGAAATCCTCTTGCAGACCCTGGTATTATCGGGGTTTCATCTGGAGCAGGCCTTGTAGCAATTGTAATTATGATTTTATTCCCTCAGCATATGGCATTTTTACCGCTCGGGGCGTTTATAGGAGCTTTCATAACGGCGATGGTCATTTATGCTTTATCATGGCAAAAAGGGGCGCCGCCTTCAAGGATTGTCTTAGTAGGTGTATCAATCAATGCATTAATTGGTGCAGCGACGTCAGCGTTAATGTTATTACATAGTGACAAAGTACAATCGGTGTTACCCTGGTTAGCAGGTGGCATTGGTGGTGTAAGTTGGGCGCATTTAAACATGATTATTTATTATGCAATATTCGCTATTATATTAGCCTTCTTTGGTATAAAGCATATTCGAGTATTAATGCTTGGAGATGAAATGGCGAAATTATTAGGTCATAACGTGGAGAAAAGCCGGTTTTATTTAATAGTAGTAAGTACACTATTAGCTGGAATT
The DNA here is from genome assembly GCF_058952315.1 of Bacillus sp. GW823-FHT06B01. Classification (NCBI taxonomy): domain Bacteria; kingdom Bacillati; phylum Bacillota; class Bacilli; order Caryophanales; family Bacillaceae; genus Bacillus; species Bacillus sp. GW823-FHT06B01. The sequence goes on from NZ_JBXAHR010000002.1 coordinate 496,149, forward strand.
GCAGTTAGTGTTTCTGGTCTTATTGGATTTGTCGGACTTGTTGTACCACATATGTTACGTTTATTAGTTGGAAATGACTATAAATATTTACTGCCATTATCATGCCTTGGCGGAGGTATATTACTTGTTTTCGCGGATGCGATAGCTCGAAGTTGGTTCGATCCAATTGAATTGCCTGTTGGTATTTTATTATCCTTCTTAGGCGGTCCGTTCTTCTTATATTTAATTCATAGAGGAGGAAGACAACGTGATTTCCGTTAATAAAGTGTTTTACGCACATTCTGAAAGATTTCAAATGCAAAATATGAATGTACATATTAAAGCTGGAGAGGTCGTTAGTTTAATTGGACCGAATGGATCGGGGAAATCTACTTTGCTTCGTTTAATGGCAAGACTACTTAAACAAAGCGAAGGGGATATCATTTTAGATGGAAAAAGTATTCATACGATGAAAAGTGCCGATGTAGCGAAGCAATTAGCGATGTTACCACAAATGCATGATCATAAATTAGATTTAACAGTGAAAGAATTAATCGAATTTGGAAGGGGACCTCATAAATCATGGAGAGATCGCTTAAATAAAGACGATGAAGAAATTGTTGATTGGGCATTGTCTGTTACAAATCTTGAAGGATATGAATATCGTCTTTTACAATCTCTATCAGGAGGAGAAAGACAACGTGCCTGGATTGCAATGACGCTAGCACAACGTACAAATGTCTTATTATTAGATGAGCCAACAACCTTTTTAGATATCGTTCATCAGTTGGAAGTAATGGAACTTGTGAAACGGTTAAACGAGGAGTTTGGCATGACAATTGTAATGGTTTTACATGATATTAATCAAGCGGCTCAATATAGTGATCGTTTACTCGTATTAAAGCGAGGGCAGCTTCAGTATGACGGTATACCAGAAGAAGTGTTATGTCATGAAATGTTTCAACGTGTGTTCGGCATAGAGGTAGATATTTTTCAAGGAAGTGACAAGCCATTTTTTACACCAAAACGAATTTCTAAAAAAGGAGGAGCAAGATGCGAACAGAAGAATGTATTACCACTGAGTTAGTAAGAGAATTTGTTATGGCAGCTCACGGAGATTTAGAAAAAGTACAAGAACTGTTGGCTGAATCGCCAAGCTTACTTCATGCCTCTTACAATTGGGGCGGATCAGATTGGGAAAGTGCGTTAGGAGCGGCGGCACATGTAGGTCGTAAAGATATTGCTCTCTATTTACTAGAAAAGGGTGCTCGAATGGACATTTTTGCGGCCGCGATGCTTGGAGAATTAGAAGTTGTACAAGCTATTTTAGTAGCACAACCAGAGGCATTGCGTGCATCGGGTCCACATGGTATTTCCCTTCTTCAACATGCACGAATGGGTGGAGAACAAGCACAGCGTGTATTTGAGTACTTAACGGTGATCTCTTAATGACCGCAAAGGTTCTTATGTGCGGTAAACTTTTCACTTTCATATAATTGAAAAGTTTACCGCCCGTTAGAACGGGATAAGTATCTAGTATATTTGAAAATCCTACACCCCCTCAATTGTAGTTTTCTTTATGCTAGTTATGATATGGAGGCAGTAGACAATATTTGTCTACTGCCTTTTTTAGATTCTTGGGAGATTGAATATTCTGTATTTTATTCTTGGTTCATTTATAATAGATAGTAACATTTTAGTATACATACAAAACATGATCGTGTAGTTAAGTACAAATTCGTGGGAAGGAGTGCAGAGATGTTTCATACAGATCATTTACAAATTCGCAAATATACAATGGATGACTTGCAGTTCTATGCTTCGCTATGGGGAAATGAGAAGGTAATGCGCTATATTGGAAATGGGACGTTAAAAACATATATGCAATGTAAAAAAAGTTTGGAGGAGTGGGTGATTCCTAGCTATAAAAACGGTCTTGGTTTATTTGTATTGATTGAAAAGGAAACGGGAATACGAATTGGTCATGCAGGGTTAGTAAAGCAGCAGATAGATGGAAAAGAAGAAATTGAAATTGGTTATTGGTTATTACCTCAGTATTGGGGAAAAGGGTATGCGAAAGAAGCAGCGGCAGCATTTCGAGACTATGGTTTCCAAGCGTTACGAATGAATAAATTAATTTCTCTTATTAATCCGGATCACCCCGCCTCAATCTTTGTTGCTAGAAAAACAGGGCTTAGTTATGAGAAAACAACTTCATTTCATGGGATGGACGTTCTTGTTTATTCCATTAAACGCGTTGGATGAAAAAAGGTAAATTTCATCTTTTGAAGAATGGTATATAAAAATAAAGGGGGGATTACATGTATATTTATCATAATGGCCTTATTATTCGTGAGGGAACGAATGGTGTGCCAGCATATGCAATTAAAACTTTATTCGAAGATGCTGGTTGGGGTAATGATGATATCCCTTCTTGGCAAATTGAAAAATTCACGATAGCATTTGAAAATTCAACATGGGCATTCACAATTTGGGATGAAGAAGAGATGATTGCGATGGTTAGAGTCATTTCTGATGGAATCATGATCGCGAACATAGTAAATTTAGTTGTGAAATGTGAATATAGAGGGAAGGGGTTAGGTAAGAAACTTGTCGCTCTTTGTTTGCAAAAGTTGCCACATGGAGACTGGTTTGCACATACATCTGCGAGTAATTTTGATTTTTATAGAAGTTGTGGTTTTGAGGTGAGAGAGTTATCGAGAAATGGAACATGTGCGTACTACGGGTATCAAGTAGCAAAAAAAGATGGGCACCGATAAAAGTAAGATGGTGTAGAAAAAGGATCGCTATTTTAATAATAGAAACTGAACTGAGACTCATTTTATGATAAAATAAAAGAAAATTCTGTTTATTAAACGGGGGATAAAAATGAATGTAAAAGTTGGGGATGTATTTAAATACGAAAGAAGATTTACTGAGGAAGAGGTTTTTGAATTTGCAAATATTACAGGAGATAAAGGTAGGCATCATATGGAATATGATGAAAAAGGACGTTTAATGGTTCATGGTTTATTAACCGCTAGTATTGGAACAAAAGTAGGAGAAGAATTACATTACATAGCAAGAGAATTAGTAAGTGAGTTTATTAGACCGGTTTTTACAGGAGATACGATCACTTGTGAACTAACTTTGACAAATATTGAACAGATGGAAGGATATAAAAAGGTTTCAATCGAGTCAGTTTATCGCAATCAACATGAAAAAACTGTACTAGTTGGGACAAGTTATGGCGTTATAAGGGGATAAAAAAGAAGCCTGATTTACAGGCTTCTTTTTTATTTAATAAACACGTTTTCGATTTTCTGCATGACTAGAGATGAGTAATAATGCAGTTTCTTCTCCTATATTACGAACGATATGAGGAACACATGCATTCCAAGAGAAAGAATCACCCTCTTCTACAATTGCAATATCTTCTCCATGTTGAACTTCTAGTTTTCCGCGTAATACAAGGTGACATTCTTCCCCTTCATGGGCATTTGGTATATTTTCTTTCGGAAACCCAGCAGGAATTTCCACGAGGTTTAGGCGGAGGCCACCTTGCTCTGCAACATGTTCAATTCTTTGTTCATCTTTTCCGTATACACTGTATTTACGCTCTACCTTTTTAACAACTTTCAACCGATCTTTTTGTTCTAATAATAAATAGGGAAGGGGAACGTTTAAAAAATTGGAGATTGTTTCTAAAGTTGAGATAGATGGTGATGTTTTATTATTTTCAACCTGACTCATAAATCCTTTAGAAAGACCTGTTCCCTCACAAATTTGTGCGATTGTTATGCCTCTACGTTGACGAATTTCACGTATTGCAGAACCAATATTCATAAAATCAAGCTCCTTTTTGTAAACAACTATTTGTATCATAGCAAAAAAAATATATTTTTTCCCAGTGAAAATGAATTGACGAATAAAAAAAATTAGTGTATGTTTTGTAATGTAAATAAAAGTTTTGTATAAGAAAACTATAAAGGAGAGAATGAAATGAATCAACATATCGGTAACTTAATTATTCGTATCGTGTTAGGGGTAACATTCTTTATGCACGGTTTAACAAAATTCCAATCGGGGATTGACAATATTGCAGGGTGGTTTACAAGCATTGGTTTACCAGGAGGTCTTGCATACGGTGTAGCAACAGCGGAAGTAGTTGGTGGTATATTGTTAATTCTAGGTTTAGGTGTAAGATATATTGGATTATTATTTGCACTTGTAATGGTTGGAGCAATTGTAAAAGTAAAATGGTCAGCTGGTTTATTAGGAGATGGAAAAAATCCTGGCTTCGAATTAGAACTTGCATTGTTAGCAATGGGTGCGTACTTATTTGTTGCGAAAGCAGACGGTTTTGTAGATAATTTCTTAAAAGAGAGAATGTTAAAGAAGAACTAAATTAAATGGGGGGCTAACAAGATGAGTTTTCAACTTCATCCCGACACAACACTTGATGTTGTTCATTTATATGTATCAAATATAAAGAAATCACTAGAGTTTTATACAGAAGTACTAAGTATGAAAGTACTAAAAGAAGATGAAATGGTTGTTACATTTGGCAATGAAAATAACGAACCACTCCTTATCATTGAAGAAAAGAAAGAAGCTCTACCAAAGCAAAGAGGGAGAACGGGGTTATATCATTACGCAATCTTATTACCAAGCAGACAGGATTTAGCGAATATTCTTCGTCATCTTGTAGAAATGGTATATCCACTGCACGGCGGAGCCGACCATTACTTTAGTGAGGCCCTTTATTTAGCTGATCCAGATGGAAACGGGATTGAAATTTATCATGATCGCCAAAAAGAAGTTTGGCGTGATGAGAATGGAGAACTACCATTTGTTAGTAACCCGTTAGCTGGTGAAGAACTATTACAGCAAGGAAGTACATGGAATGGATTTCCGGCGGGTACTGTGATGGGACATATTCATCTCCATGTAGCTGATTTGGAAGAAGCGAAACGTTTCTATGTGGATGGTCTTGGTTTTGAAGTAACAATCCCAGCTCGTAATGGAGCGTTGTTCGTATCGGCAGGTGGCTATCATCACCATATCGGTTTAAATACGTGGCAAGGTGAAGAAATACCGCCGCAAATGCCAAATTCCGTCGGCTTGAAATATTTCACAATTGTACTAGCGGATGAAAAACAAAAAGAGCAAGTATGTGAAAGCTTAAAAAATATTGGCAAAGTCGCTACGTACAAAGATGGAATATTACAAGCCCAGGATCCATTTGGACATTGTATTCATTTCAAAATAAAAGGAGAAGCCTAAAAAAGGCTTCTCTTTTTTTACTTTCTTATAATTGCTTTTTCGTTTTGTAAAAATAGTTCATCAAACTGCTTTGCAAGCTCAAAATCTAGTTTCGTTAAACCTTTTGCATTCCAAGATGACAAAGTAATAATGACTGCTTTATACTGGATAAGGATAAATGGATGGTGATTACGTTCTTCTGATAGTTTGGCGGCTTCAGAGACAAATTCGACTCCTTTTAAATAGTCGGAAAACATATATTTTCGTTCAATCCATTTTTCATCTTTTATCATCCATTTATCCACCTTTAATAATTCCCCTTGAACTTCTTCTTCAGTTAATCGTAGCATCATTTTTCACATCCTTTACATGCAGTAGTGCAAGACCATTGTTAATAAGGCGTGTTACAGCTTCGTCAGTTGTGAAAGTAGAAAGTTGTTGTAATAATGCTGCTGATGTTTCGTGTCCTTTGTTATGCTCTAAAAGTAATTCTAATATTTCAAGGCGAAGCAGCCATTCTTTCGGATAAAATTTATTTAATACCTCTTGAATTGCTACTAATTGATCGACATGTGCGTCGTGTAAAATACCTCCACCTCGAATATCACGAACTGTTTGATACATACGATCCAGCTCAGTTAATGCAAGAGGTGCTGGAGTTTCCTCTGTTTCTTCATCAATTGGGAAAAATGATGCTGCATCTGCGGCACCTGGGAATACGGAAGTAATTGTTGAACCAACAGCCATATCAAATGCGCCCCATGAAGCATCAAATAAAACACGGTCGTTATAAGTAACTGTGCAATTGATAAAGGAAATAAGCGCAATTTTCTTATTGTTTTTTACAATATCTGTTACTTTTCCTTTTACATGAATACCACTTGCAAAAGTGAATGCTGCTTCATTTCCGATTGTAATTCCTAATGATTGTAGTTGTTCATCTGTACAATTTTCTAATGCAATATTTTCAGTGAGTAATCCAATTGGTGTTCCAAAGCCGTCACTGTGTACAGACGTAGAATGATTCGCTAGCTGTTTATTGTGAATTGCTAATGCTGTTGGTGAATTTGTTCGCATGTAAATCACTTTACCTGCATCGTTTTCAATTGTCTCGCTGAATGTACCTGTAATCTGTAATCCACTAGTTAGTTCAGCAGTTGCATAGTTTTCAGAGCGAATCGCTTTTTCTAAACCTTCCTTTCCACCTGTTTTAAAGGCCATCGTTTCAGCAAATGTCTCAAGTGCTTCAGTCAGCTCTTCAAATGATTCACAAACAAATAGTTGAGGTTGCATTTTTGTTACGTCATAAGTTGTTCCAGTACATGCTTCTATAGAAAATGGAACCTTTTCTACAGCGTCTGTTAAGCAATGTTTGCTTTCGCCAACAGAGGAAAGGAGACCAGCGCCATATATTTTTGGAGCGTCTATACTTCCGATTAAGCCATATTCTACTGTCCACCAGAAAAGACGCGAAATTTGTTCCGCTTCTGATAAGCCAGAAACTAAGTTTTGTTTTTCAATTACATTATTTTCAGCAGCTGTAACTTCATCAGGCGTAGAAGTAGGGCTTTCTTTTACAATCGTTAATGTACGAACAGCTTCGAATGCATCATGTTCTTCTTTTGTAGAGAAAGCTTTTGCACCAATTTGCCCAAATCGTTTCACATATTTTGCATATGTAGGATCAAGTAAAATAGGTGCGTGTCCTGCTGCTTCGTGTACGATATCTGGAGCAGGTGTATACTCGATGTTTTCTACTTTGCGAATATCTGTTGCGATTGGTAATAATCCGTGTCCTTGAAAATCAAAGAAGGCTACGCCAGGAATAAGCCCGTCAATCGTTACAGCACCCCAGCCACTTGGTGCTAAACACTCATTCATTTCTTCTACCTTTGGAATTGCATCTATATTAATACCAGATGATTGTAATCCGTTCACATAGGCTGGATGAGCAACGTCTTTTAAGAAACTATGATTTTGTCTCATAATGTAACGCCACACAGCGTGATTCACCGGTGTGTATTGATCATAATGCTGCGTGGATACGAATGGTTTTAAATGTGATGGAATTTCTGTTTTCTTTGTCATTTAGACATCCTCCTTTTTTTAAATAAAATTAAGTATCGGTTTTGTATAGCTTGTATCACCCCCTTTCAAAATTGTAAGCGCTTATAAAATTTTATCATAAGATTCGGAATTATTTAACATTTGTTTCTGTGAGAAATAGAAAAAGCCCCTATCGGAAAATCCGATAGGGGCGAAAGAATCGCGGTACCACCCTATTTGTAAGTGAAAATATACTTACATCTCAATTAATGATAACGGAAAAACTCCGTCTTTTCCTTCATGCCTATAAGCACTACGAAAAAGAAGCTCCAGAATTGTAATTCATACTTATATATGTGCTAATTTCCACCGACCATTAGCTCTCTGTAACAGGGATATAAGATACTACTGCGATTCTTTCAACGCGTATATTATGAAATTATGTAAAAGGATGGACGCAAAAAAGTCCCTATCGGAAAATCCGATAGGGACGATAAAAATCGCGGTACCACCCTATTTGTAAACAAGTAATTGTTTACCACTCACTTTAAGATAACGGAAAAATCCGTCTTTCTCTTCATGCATAAAAAGCATTACGGGAAAGAAGCTCCAGAATTGTAATTCACGCTTGTATATGTACTGATTCGCACCAACCATCAGTTCTCTGAGACAGGGATATAAGTCGCTACTAGTATTCCTTCAAAGCCGATATATAATTCGTTCAACTAAACTATGTTTTGTATTATAAAACTATATTTAAAAAATTGTCAACAATAATTTTTTATTTTACATTTAAATCAACATTTAAATTAGATGTATTTCCAGCTGCATCTGTTGCTACAATGTGAATTGTATTCTTTCCTTGTTGTAATTGATTACGATCGAAATAAATTCCGTAGTTTTTCTCCCATGTGTTTAAGAATGCACTCTCCCATACACCATTTCCGTTAATCTCATATTGTATTCCCACTGGAATACCAGGTGCAATCCAACCAGATTCTGTCATCCAATCTAGTAGAATATCATCAACGTTTCCTCTAATAATAAGATTTTCTTGATCAATTTCGTGAGTTAACTTAGGTGCTGTTCGATCGATAAATACAGCTCCTGTTTGCTTTGTTTCTCCACCAGAGTTAGAAGCAACGGCTTCGATTTGGTATAAGCCATCAGGCAACGGAGATCCGTCTGCTCTTGTACCATTCCATTTGAAAGATTTATAACCTGGTGTTTCGTTTTTACCTTGATATACCTTACCTTGATATGTCACACGGTCTTTCGTGATTAAATTGGCATGAAACGCTATATCTTCAACTGGTGTAACTAAATAGTAATTGATTAGGTTGTCATCTAATATTTTGTCATTATTTGGACTGAAAGTAGAATTAACGATTTCAAGGCCATCAATACGCTTGTATTCTTTCGGATCGATACTAAATGTAAATGGAATACGCATTTCTTCCGTTTTCCCTTGCTCTTTTACATACAGATTCCCTGTATATACGCCTTGCGGTAAGGAGCTATCTACAGTAATAGTAAAAGGTTTTTCAATGTTACTATTCGGTTTCATACTAATAGAAGAAGGGAAAGAAGTTTGGATTTTTGTTTTTGTATCTAGTAATTCAATACGAGTTGAAAAGTTTTTCTTTTTGTTAGAAAGATTTTGTAACGTAATATTTTGTGTTAGTTTCACTTTACCGCTATTTGGTTTAATAAGACCGAAACTTACATTGTTCGGTTTCACTAACGCATCCGTTTGAGCTGCTTTCGGAATGTTAATTAAACCTGATCCTTGTGCCATAACAGGATATGTATTTTCATTGACATCCTTTAATGTTTTTGCAGTGTTGGCAAGAGCAGATTTCAATTGTTCTGTCGTCCAATCAGGATGCATTTGACGTAGTAAGGCAACGGCTCCTGCTACTTGTGGCGCAGCCATACTTGTTCCGTTGTGAGATTCATAGCCACCCCTTGGTACCGTACTAGTAATTTGTACTCCAGGTGCAACAACATCAGGTTTTATGAGCCAACTTCCTTGTGATGGTCCTCTGGAACTAAAGTTACCAATAAGTTCTGTTTTGTTCGGTTGTCCAATTTTTATATTTTTCTTTCTTTTTGTAATTAAATTTTTCAACTCTTCACCATTTGTATTTGATAGTTGCATAACTGGAAGAGCTATCTCTTCACGGCCAAAATATTCAGGCATAATATTAATTTCTTTTTCATTAGAAATTAGTAGCACCCCGATAGCTCCAGCTTGTTTCGCTTGTTCTGCCTTTACTAACGTGCTTGAAGTTCCTTGTAAAACAAGGACGAACTTCCCTTTCACATCTTGTTTAGCGTAATCACTTGAATTACCGTAGCCAACATAGACAAGCTGAGCATCGTTTCCTACTTGGAAATCTGCTTTTGATAACGGTAATCCTTGGTAAGATTTATTAGAACCAGCTACTTGGAATGCTGGGAACGGAATAGAAACAGTTGATGCGCCAACAGAGATGACACTACGTGCGTTACCAGGAGCATCAACAGACCAAGGTTTTGGTCCATCATTTCCATTTGAAACAACTGCAGTAACACCAAGTTTTGCTGCGCGTTCTAACGTCATTGTTACAGGTTGATCAGGGACATTCAAATCTTGACCGAGAGATAAATTTAAAACGTCAGCACCATCTTGAATAGCGCGCTCAATACCTTGAATAATATCATCGGTCGTACCAGTTCCACCATCGTTCATGACACGGTAAGCGAGTATAGAAGCATTCGGAGCAACGCCTTTAATTTTTCCGTTACCAGCAATAATACCAGCTACATGAGTACCGTGTACGTTACCATCCATCGGATCGTTATCCTCATCGACTGTATCGTATCCACCGATATAGTTTGCTTGTAAGTCGGGGTGTGTGTAGTCTACGCCAGAATCAATAATAGCGACTTTCATACCTTTTCCATCAAGCGGTTTGCCAGATGGATCTTTTAAATTCCATGCTTCAGGTGCACCGATTGTCGGTCCGCCAATATTTGGCGCTTCTTCTTTAGTAGCGCTTTTTGCTGTTTCATGCAATTTATATGTTAAGTTCGGATAAACAGCTTTTACTTCGGGTAAAGAAGCTAAAGCAGCAACTTGATCTCCTGGGATAGAAATAGAGAATCCAGAAAATAATGTGCTATACGTTTCTTTTATCTTTGCTTTTGGTGCTTTTTCTCTAATTTTCTTTGTTGTATCCTCTTGCGCCTTTTTTAGTTGTGCATGGTATGATTGCACATTTCCATTTTTTAAATCTGGAGCATGCTGAATGTTACTTTGTGAAGCGAGCGGAGCATGTTGCAATTCTACAATGACTGAAATTTCTTTTGATGTTTTTGTTTCAACATTTTGCGCGATTTTGTTTTCTCCCCATTGCTCAATATTCGCTTTTAACTGTGGACTAAATTGCTTCTCCTTTTGCAGCGATTCAGCATGCGCGCTTAAAGCTCCAAAACTAGAAAAGACAAGCGCCATACTTAATAGTGCAGATGTAGTTTTTTTCATTGAAACTCCCCCTAATAAAAAGTGCCAATATTCCGAAAAGTTATCTTACATTTTTGTTTTGAAATATAAAATCGAATGTTGGATAAACTATACTTTCGACATAATTCATACCAATCCTCTTTGAATTAAAAATTTTTCGGGAAATTTTTTGGGATTATGTCGAATGGCTAATATTCAGCGAGGAAAGCCCATTCTTATTGGGGATAAATCCACAATAATTCTGCAATTAATAAGGAGTGAAATTCGCATATAGTAAGTGGAATATGAGGAATGCTATAAGAAAATGGAGGAACGTATGAAAAAAATTATCGTGAGTAGTAGTGTGGTTTTTTTTATTTTTTTATCTTCAATTTTTAGTACTAGTGCGGAACATAATGGGGTGAAGGTTGCTTTTATTCGTCATCATGATCTTTGGGTTAAAATTGATGGAAAAGAAAAACAAATAACAAAAGGCGAGTACATAACAGGGCCGAAATGGTCTCATGATGGAGAATGGATTTCTTATGCTAAAGGAAAGAAGCAAAACACCTTGGAGTTGTACCGACTGGAAGATGGAAAAAAAGTTAGGCCATTGCAATCTGAGGTATCGAATTATCAATGGTCACCGAAAGAGAATATAATTGCATTTGTATTTGCAAATACATTAAATACGTTTGATGTCAAAAATAAGAATACAGATTTTGAAAATGTGTCAGCTGGTGTAGGTGATTATGCATGGTACCCTGATGGAAAGAAGTTTCTTGTATCTTCTGAAGCACACTTACTTCCAACAGGATGGACAGGAGCTCAGCTATATGAAGTGCAAAAAGATGCACATATGAATCCTCACAAAATGAAGCATTTGTATGCATTACCAAATGAACATGATGATTTTCTAGCGCTAGTTGCAAGTGGATTTGAGTGGTCACCGGATCAAAGGTGGATTTCATTTTTAGCGGTACCGACAGCTTCGTGGTCAGCTGATAGTAATACGCTTTGCTTAGTTCGAGCAGATGGCAGTCGCTTTGAAAAGGTAGATCAAATGTTATTAAACACGCAATGGTTCAAATGGGCGCCATCCAAGAATATTTTAGCTTATATTGAAGGAAGCGGAAGAGTTGCGTTAGAGAATAAACATTTAAAAGTAAAAGAGTTGCCGGCACTTCAGCAGAACACCTTTACGCCGAAAGGATATGTCGATTGGGATTTTGTATGGAAGAACGATAAAGTAATGATCGTTTCACGAGCAAAAGAGGCAGGGATAGAAACTCCGCCAGAAAAAAGGCCACTGCCATCCTTATATGAGATCGATAGTACAAGCGACGAACAACATCAAATCACAAAGCCACCCCATAAGCAAGGTGACTATCATCCCATCTTTATGAAGAAGAACAATCAATTAATATGGATACGTTCAGACCGTAAGAAAGCCAATGTATGGCTTTCCAGTAGTGATGGAAATCAGGAAAAGAAGTGGATTGAAAATATAGATGTACCAGAATGGTATTATGAGAAATGGAACTGGGAAAATGTCATATCGGTAAAAGAAGAATAAAAAACCTGCCTAAAAGATAATTTTAGGCAGGTTTTTTATTCTTATTTATGTGTTTTATTTGGCTTTTTTTTCGCGGGGTTTCCGTTTCCCTGACGCTTTCTATTTTGTTCATCTTTTGCTTGTTTTTCATGTAGTGTATCTAAAAAGTCATTCGAGTTACTCATTTTTATATCGCTCCTTTCATTTCGTCCTAATTACTATAACCATTTAGGAGGATAATCATGAGATAAAAGTTAAGCGCTTAATTTTCTTCGATAGTATACGTAAAATATGCCATACGTAATAAATAGCATAAGTAAAACTTGTAACTCTACATTTTCTTTTAAAATAGTTGCGACAGAAGATGGTAAGTAAGGTGATGTATTACTCGTTCCTAAACCTAACCATTTGTTTAAGAGGTTAATGATACAAAACATGAAAACACCAGACCAGCTTGCAATAATTGCCTTCTGCTTAATTTTTGTTTCACGTTCATCATCTGTAATCCAAGGATTAGCAGTTTTATCACTATTAAAAAATCCATTTATGTATCCCCATATGATCATTCCGATAAAGGCGATAATCCATTTCATATTTGTGATTCACCTCTCTCTTGTAAAAAGTATTTTACATATTATAATTGTAATGTTTTTCAATTAATTGTGTCAAATGTTTTTTACATACCAGTTTTTCATATAGCAGGAATAAAGAATGAGATAGGGAAGAAATATGTAAGAGGATTTCATAGAGAGAGGAGGCTGGGTATGAAGCTTGTCTTTGTTCGGCACGGAGAAGGTGAACATACAAAGGATTTGCCTTCAAGTTTACAAGTGCTTCATCCTCCATTAACGGATGAGGGAAAGAATCAGGCTAAATTACTTCAATGCAATGTGCCATTACAAGAAACGGATATATTAATTGTTAGTCCTACACGTAGAACTTTACAAACAGCGGCAATATGGAGTGCGAAAGTAGTTTGTCAAAAAATCGTCCATCCATATGTATCCCCACGTATTTTTCCTTATCGAGAAGGAGCGAAAACATTACCATGTGATGACATAATAGATCAGGAAATGATAGCAAATTTATTTCCACATTTTTCGATAGAGAAAAGTACAAATAAGAAGTTATGGACGGAAGGTATAAATACTATTTCAGAAAATCGTTTTCAGCAAATAGTAGATGAATTTCTTCTTTGGTGTTATGAGCTAGGTGCTGAAAGAATTTGCATTGTATCTCACGACGGGACAATTACAGCGTATAGGCAATATGTACAGAAAGTCGTTTTAACTAGATCTGATTTTTTGCAAGAAACGGGTATATATGAAATGGATGTATCTTTTAAAAGTCTGATTGATGAGATCTAATTATAGGATGGAAGGTGTATGTTGAATGTTGCATTAGTAGTTGGTTTCAATTCGGATTTAGAGGCGCAATCAATCCGAGCATCGCTTGAATATTTTGGGGCAAAAGTTGTAACATACTGGATTGGTAGACCGAGAGAGTTCATTAATATTCTTTCTGGAAAGGGTTTATATAATGATATCAATTATGTTATTTTTTGCTTTCATGGTGAGGAAGGAGAGTTTGTCATGGAAGAGTTAGGTGAAGATATATATGAGCAAGATGAACCGAGGGGATACTTTGGTGCAGCAGAAATTTATCCCGCGTTAACGGACAGTAAAACTCCCACCTCAAAATTCAGTTGGAGCAAAGAAGTTAGGTGGGAGATCAACTGTCCGTAAACGTCCGATTGGTTCAACTAATAATCAGTGGGGGATGAACAAAACCCCCACTGATTAAAGTTTCACTTTATAAATATGCAAAATTGCATAATACACATATTGTAAATAGCGGGTGTACGTTAGGGGAGCGAAAACTAGCAGAATCTTTCTTACATAGTGGGGCGAAATCGTATATTGGATCGATAGATTATGTAGATGGGAATGCAGCACTTATGTTTACAATACGCTTATTTTATGGGCTTATTAGCCATGAAAAAACGTTAGAAGATGCTTTTCAAGAGGCGAAATTAATCGATGAGGAGACACGTACATTTCAATTCTATAAATAGTGAAAATGCATTTATTCTATATTTGAATAAATGCGTTTCACATTTAACTCACATTTTTTTTACATTTTCTTCAATGAAAATGATTATCACCTATGGTATGATATGTTCAAGTTTTTACAGGTAATAAAAGTTACTATATAAACGTTAGTTTTTAATGTTTCATACACATGTCACGAATTATTCATAATTAACATTTGAAAAATAAGTAACTAATGTTATTATATTATCTGTAACTAACTTAATTACAACTTTAGGAGGAAGATATGGTTATTCAATTTTTAAGAGAAAACAAAGCAGTTTCTTTTGTGTTAGCAGTAATTCGAGTGTATCTTGGTTATACATGGTTAATGGCTGGAATCGGTAAACTACAAGGAAAAGGGTTCGATGCAACTGGTTATTTACAAGGTGCAATTGAAAAAGCTAAAGGAGCACAACCGGCTGTTCAATCTTGGTGGGCATCATTTTTACAAGATTTTGCAATTCCAAACGTTGATCTATTTAATACACTTGTAACGTGGGGAGAAATTTTAGTCGGAATTGGTTTAATTGTAGGCTGTTTAACAAAAACAGCGGTCTTTTTCGGTCTTGTAATGAACTTTTCCTATATGCTTAGTGGGTCAATTGGTGTAAATCCTGAAATGGTTATCCTATCAATGTTCGTTCTAGTCTCTGGTATGAATGCTGGTAAATTTGGAATAGATGGTTTCGTTATTCCGAAAGTATTAGGATCAAAAACTCAAAAGCGCCAAAAGCAAGCTGCTTAATATATGAAAGCGGGTATCTCAAAATGAGATACCCGCTTATGTTATTTTTCAACTTTATTGTTCTTAAAGAATTCTTTTACATAACCTACAAATTCTTGTGGCTCTTGACGAAATGGTGCATGATAACCTTTTTCGATAATATGGAAAGTACTATTTTTTAAGAATTGATGATACGTTTCTCCTTCTTTCCAAGAAACGCTACTATCATTTCTTCCCCATATAATTAAGGTTGGTTGTTTAATTTCATTTGCATTGATTTGAAGACGTCTAGGCCATAATTTCATTTTATTGTAATGCTCTTCATCATTACGCTTGGATTTAACTTTGTTTTCATCATAATCTGCAATAGTAGAAACAGTATTTAAATCAGTCGACAACTGTGGTTTTGGTGAACCTTGTTTATTAACGAATGTATGAGGACCGCCTGTAGCATCAGTTAAAATAAGGTGGGTAACGGCTTCAGGATATAAATACGTTAAATTAAGAGAAATTTCTCCGCCCATTGAGTGTCCTAGTATTGCAAACGAATCATAACCTAGTTTTTTCATTAATTTATAATACAAATTTGCATGGTTTGGGAAAGAATAGTAAAAATCCATTGGCTTAGATGAGCGCCCGAATCCTAAAGCATCTACAGAAATAATTGTATGATCTTTTGCTAAGTCTGAGTAAATCTTTTGAAAACCATCTGACGATCCTCCAAATCCATGGATCATAAGTAAAGGTGGTTTTTCATTACCAATCTTTTTAAAGTAAATGGTTTGACCATCTATTTCTACCATTTTTTCCTCGGTAGCTAGTTTCGCTGTAAGTGTATTTTTCACTTGTTTTACTTGCTCTACTGGCTTTTCTGCTGCACTACATCCTACTAATAGTGTAAGAGTAAGACAACCTACCATAAAATAGCTAAATCGCGTCAATTAGGTGTCCCCTTTCTAACATAAGGCTGTGTCTATCATAGCAAATAGCATATTACGATTTCCAGGAAGTTGGCTACCATTTTTCATCATAAGAGGTGAAAGGAGCGTTTCTTGGAAATTTTCTGTTTGAAGAAATTTACGAAATGAAAATTGTGAATGTGGGACATCAATCCTTACTGTGCCATTCCAACATTCACAGATTCTCTTGAATAATTGAATAGCATCCTTCTCTTGTTTTGCGATAAGTGGAGTGACGCATAATATATTCCCTTTTTGTATACATAAGGAAAAAGCTTCTATACAGTTATTTCTCTCAATTTTAAAAGAGTGGCTCGTTCTTGGTAATAGTAATGAATAAAGTAAAGAACGATCGGCACCAGTTGTAATTTGATCGAGAGAAATAAGTGAGATAAGGTCTTTTTCTTTTACTTGTTGTGTATGAGTGATATTTGTCTTAGTAGTTTGTTTTTCAAAACGATGAATCGTCGTTACTGTTTGAAATTTGCATGATGTATAAAGAGGCTCGCCAGCTTTTGTTGCAATAAGTGCAATTGGTTGCTTTGGATGAGTGTGTTCTAAGCAACAATTTAGCAAAATACGTCCGATGCCTTGGCCTTGAAAATTAGGATGGACGATTAACATGCCAATAGTAGAAAAACTATCTTTAAAAGGAAATACTCCTCCAGCTGCAATCAGTTTATTTTCATGCATATAACCGATAAGTGTGCCGAGAGAAAGATACATTTCGAATTGTTTTTTCATAAATTCTTTATCTTGTAACCATCCAATAGCTTTACAAAGGTCGAGTAAATCAAAAATAAAAGATTCATCTAGCTTTATTGTTTTCATAAATACGCCCCACATTTCTATTAATTTTCATAAAAGTAGATTGAAAATGTTAAATAAGAGATTTACGTTACATGAAATCCAACTTGTTTATATTTTAATTGTAAAGGGGAAGAAGGTTGATACGAACAGACAAACTTATACAAATTATAACTGATATTTACATAAGTTAACAAAAAATTTACATATAACTAATTTTCTCTTAATAGTCTTCTATTAAATTTGATAGTGGGAAATGAATAACCTAATTAGGGGGACAAGACAGTGAAAAAGTTTGTGAAAAAAGCATGGCCATTTGCAGTTGTGGCGTCGTTAGCAGTTACTTCGGTGGCAACATGGAATTTTACACGTTCTAGTGAAGTAAATGCAGATGAGAGCGGAAGCAATGCAAAGATTAAAAATGTTATTGTGTTAATTGGAGATGGTATGGGTCCTTCATACATGACGGCTCATCGTTATATGAAAGATAATCCAAAAACATTCGAGATGGAATCTACAGAGTTTGATAAGCATCTTGTAGGAACACAAAAAACATATCCGGAAGATGAACATGAAAATATCACAGACTCTGCATCAGCAGCAACAGCTATGTCAGCGGGAATTAAAACATATAACGCGGCAATTGCAGTTGATAATGATAAAGCAGAAGTGAAAACTGTTCTTGAACAAGCGAAAGAAAAAGGGAAATCAACGGGACTCGTTGCTACTTCTGAAATTACACATGCAACACCAGCTGCTTTCGGTGCGCATGACATTAGTCGTAAAAATATGGATGCAATTGCAAATGATTATTTTGATGAAAAAATTAAAGGGAAGCATAAAGTAGATGTTATGCTTGGCGGCGGTGTAAAAAACTTTGTTAGAAAAGATCGTAATCTTACAGAAGAGTTTAAGAAATCTGGTTATAGCTACGTAACAGATCGAGATCAATTGTTAAATGATAAAAACGATCAAATTTTAGGTTTATTTGCACCAGGCGGTTTAGATAAAATGATTGACCGTAATGAGAAGACACCTTCATTAGAAGAAATGACAAATGCAGCAATTGAGCGTTTGAACAAAAATAAAAATGGTTTCTTCTTAATGGTTGAAGGAAGTCAAATCGACTGGGCTGGACACGATAATGATATCGTAGGTGCAATGAGTGAAATGGAAGACTTTGAAAAAGCATTTAAAGCAGCGATTGAGTTTGCGAAAAAAGATAAAAATACGTTAGTCGTTGCAACGGCAGACCACGCTACTGGCGGATTATCTTTAGGTGCGAATGGTGAGTATAACTTTAAAGTAGATCCAATTAAAGCTGCAAAACGCACACCAGACTTCATGGCAAATGAGATTGCAAAAGGTGCAAATGTAGAAGAGACATTAAAAAAATATATTGATTTACAATTAACACCAGAAGAAATTAAAGCGGTAAATGATATTGCTCCTTCAAAAGATGTAACAAAGATTGATAATGCGATTGAGGATATTTTCAATAAGCGTTCGGTTACAGGATGGACAACAGGTGGACATACGGGGGAAGATGTAAACGTATATGCATTTGGCCCTGGTAAATACTTGTTCTCTGGCGTTCAAGAGAATACAAATATCGCTAAACGTGTCTTTGATATTGTTGGCGGTGGCGATCCGAATAAAGGAAGACGCTAATTATCAAGAAAAGTGAGGCGAAATGCCTCACTTTTCTTTTTAGGAGATGGGAATGATGAGGACTTTTTTCAGAGGGATAGGAGCCCTTCTAATAGGTGTATTATTGCTAGTTGGATGTCAATCCAAGGAGAATTATATAGAACAAAAATCTACTACTAAAAAAATTGAGGAGAAGGTACAAATAACGAAAGAAGAAGAAAAATCGATTCAAGATGTTATGGAGAAATTTGTACGGACGACAAATGAAAAAAATCTTGCTGAACATATGGAGTTATTCTCAAAGAAGCTGCCTAGTGCTGAAGACTTAAAAACACAAAAAGAAGCCGCTTTTCAAAAGGGAAATAAGAAAATTGAATTGGAACATATAGACATGAAAGCTAGTAAAGCAGGGTATGTTGTAGTTGAAACAAAGGAAAAGGAAATAGATGGGGAGGTCACTCTTCAGAAAAATGTACAGTATGCACTTGGAAAAGAAGAGGATGGATGGAAAATTGAAGAGGTTCGCACGATAGGGAAGAAATAAAGTGAAACTTTAATCAGGGAGTCTTACTGCCCGTAAATAGCGAAATAAAAAAGGTTCTCATTGGAGAGAACCTTTTTATAGTGGTAATAGAATTTGATTTGAACATGCTTCGATATCATCAATATCTTGGCGAATTGTTGCCATTTTATTATCAAGATCTTCAGCCTTCATTGCCGCATCATGTAGTTCATCTTTTAAATACTCAGGTATTTTCCCTTCATATTTATAATAAAGTTTATGTTCTAAACTTGCCCAAAAGTCCATAGCAAGTGTACGTAACTGGATTTCTGCAAATACATCTTTTGTACCAGAATTCAGTGATAAAGGATACTTAATGATCATGTGTAAACTTTTATATCCGTTTCCCTTTGGATTAGCGATATAATCTTTTACTTCTATGATTTCCATATCCTCACGCTTTTGAATGACTTCTTTTAAATGATAAATATCTTCTACGAAGCAACATGTAATACGAATGCCGATGATATCTTGTAAATGTGTTTGTGCATTCTCAACTGTCGGTAATAAATTTTTACGTTCAAGCTTTTTAATAATACTTTCAGGTTGTTTTAATCTTGTTTTTATATGTTCAAACGGGTTGTAATCCTCTAAAAATTGAGCTTCCCGGTTCATAATTTCAAATTTAGTTTTTAACTCTTCTAAAGCAAATGTATATGGTAGTACAAAAGCTTTCCAGTAGTTAACTGTTGATTGGTTATATTCCATTTATATACACACCTTTTCCTATTTACAAGTGAGGTTGTTATTATACTAAATACCAAAGCATATAAGCGCAAGCAGCAAATGAGGAGATCATAAAACGATATTTAGTTTTCATACTTTCAACTCCTTTCGAGTAAGATTCTATATGAATAAACGTGATTGTTAATAAATTCACTATGTACAATTCTTATAGTAATAGATTCGTGTGAATTTCGTATGAACTAATTGTTTCAGATTTTTGTCTTTTTTTGTAAAGCATCATTATCTATAATTTAAAGTGTTTTCATTTTATTTATTTAATTGTATAAATTAATGTATATTTGAATTTGCGGTTATTAAGGAGGCTATACGGTGAACTTTGAAGAATTAGCAATTGCTAGACGTTCCGCAATGAAATTTGTACAAGGAATAGAAATCCCTGATGAGGATTTTAAAAAAATATTTGAGCTAACAAAGCTTTCGCCATCTTGTTACAATTTGCAACATACACATTATGTTGTAATTCGTGATCAAGAGCGAAAAGAAAGATTAAAAGAGTTAGCTTTCAGACAATATAAAGTTTCGAGTGCATCTGCGGTAATACTTGTTTGTGGTGATAAGAGAGCATACCAAAATGTCGAAAATATTTATTTTGGTATGAAGGTTTTAAAGATGATTGATGAATGTGAATATGAAGATACAATTAAGCAAACGAAAGGGCTATATGAAGGAAAAGGAGAACGCTTCATGGAAGAGGAAGCGATTAGAAATGCATCGTTAAGTGCGATGACTTTTATGTATGCAGCTAAATATTACGGCTATGATACGTGCCCAATGATCGGTTTCGATGAAAAAGCAGTGCAAAGTGAATTAAATATGCCGGAGCATGTAGCACCTGTTTTAATGATTACGATCGGAAAAAGCGATACTACTAAAATTCGCCCACGAGGATATCGAAAGCCGATTAGTGAGTTTGTTACATATGAAACATTTAAAAAAAAGGTATAGATTACTTAAACAAAAGGGTTCTATTTAGATCCCTTTTGTTTTGTAATTGACAAATAGAATGAAGTTATATAATATATAAATCGTAATCATTACGTTTTAGTTTGCGATCTTTGAAGGAAAGGAGAATTACATATGCGTGTAAATATTACATTAGCTTGTACAGAGTGCGGTGATCGTAATTATATTTCTAAAAAAAATAAACGAAACAATCCAGAGCGCATCGAACTAAAAAAATATTGTCCACGATTAAAGCGAGTAACGCTACATCGTGAGACGAAGTAGAAGACTAGAGATATCTCTAGTCTTTTTGTTTATAGCCATTTAGTTTTATTTGTTATAATTACCTTAAATTGTAATGAGGGAGAGGTATGATGAATCAAAAAGATAAAGAAAGAAAAGAGCAAGTGGCTCATATGATTGATATTCCAGATGATTTTAGGCTTGTTGTAGATGATCAAGAAGGTGTGGATGACCCATATCATCTATTATGGTGGGAGCATAAAGATGATGAGGAGAGAACGATACAAATTACGCTGAATAGACATACTGGTAATTTAATCGAATTTAGTATAGATGATAAAAAATATTTTTCGAGTGGTAAGGAAGCGCTAGAGGAGAATAAAGCAAGAGAGATTGCAAATGTATTTTTAAAAAAATATACAAAAGAAGGTTATGAATGTTATACATATGTAACGGTTAAGGACGACAGAAGTGGTTGGAAAGAAGTAAATTATATGCAAGAAGTGAATGGCTATCCACTGCCGAATACAGGATGTGTCGTGCAAGTTTGTCCTTCAGGTAATGTTGTGCATTTTCGTTATAATGGACAAAAAGCTATCGAGAAAAAAACGGTATGGCCAAGTGAAATTGTTGAGGAGAACGTCGTCTTAGAAAATTTGAAAGCTAGACAAGATATGAGACTTGTATTTGTGGATTTAACACACTCTTCATGTGAGTATGAAAATGGAGAGGAAGTAAAAGGGTACCATCTTGTATATGAACCAGAACCTAGCCATGCGTTTATTAATGCAAGTACAGGTAAAGATTTGTTTGGACCAGATCACTATAAATTGCCTCCAACTGTAGCTGTTGAAATAATGGAAAAAGGTAGCCAGCAAGATGATATATTCGATTTGCTTGACTGGGATAAAGACAGTTTTACAAAAGTAGCTGAGACGGAAGATGATGATGAAATAAGGATGAAATTTGTTCCAAAAGAGGAATTACAGAAACAAAAAGAAGAAAAAAATCCATATTTAATGAATGAATTTTTTAAGAAGCATTTACCGATGTTAAAATATAATAATTTTGTGTGCATTATGATTGATAAATCTACGAATGAATTAACTGGTTTTATAAAACTTACAGACGATAAAGAAGTAAAGCAAATACTGTCTAGAGAGGAATGTTTACAAAAAGCACTTCAATTTTTGGAACAAGTTATTCCAGATGTCACACAATATCTTCGTCTTTGGGAAGAACGTGAAGAAGCAGAAGATGGAATTGAAAGGTTTATCTTTTCCGTATATGTGAATGGCATTCCGGCAGAGTATAAGCAATTTATGGTTAATATCAATGCGGAAAATGGGGCTGTGGTGCATTATTCCGGAGAGTCTAGCAACCTTATAAAAGAATTGCTTACATACGAAACAACACCAAAAGTAAAAAAGGAAAAAGCGTTAGCAATATACAGAGGGGCCATGCGAGTTAATTTAGAATGGTTTTTAGAAAATGACGTAGAGGAAACGAACTACGAACTACTGTATAGACAAACGACGGATGAAAATTATAAAGAATCCTTCGATTGTAGTCGAGAAATTCGTTATATTGATGCGCATACTGGGGAGAAAATTTGGAGCAAGTAAAATAAAAAGAGTTATTTTTCAAAGAAAATAACTCTTTTTATTTTTATAATTTGCCTGTTCGTTTTTCAAATGTAAATGTGATAGGAAGGTTGCAAGGAGAACTATCACTTTTAAATGTTACTTTCCATTCTTTAGAATGAGCTTTAATTTCGAAATCAAGAAGGTTCATTGCTCTACGTTTATCTATTTCTAAAAACATATTATGAATTTCTGGTTCTTGCTGTAAATTAAGAGCCTTTAGTGTGACTGTTAATGTGAAAAAATTTCGCCCTTCATATACTATTTTTGATATTTTTGTTTTTTGTGTATTTAACAGTATATAAAAACGGTCTGATGGAGTTAATTGTACAGAGTCATCAGTAATTTCATCCTCCATATTATGAAGTTCAACTAAGAAAGATGTACTATGGGAAGAATCTTTTTTGCTTGTAATCTGTAATTCAGTGGGAATCATCGGTATTTCATAAAAATCATTCCTTATTATATTGTTGTAATCCTCGGAAAATTTACGGACTTCTTTTGGGAAAGAGTCTTCTTCTTTTGTACTTAAAAAAGTTTTATGTTGCTTTGGAATTTTTTCACTAAACTTTAATGTTTCTTTAAAGTAATAATTGGATCCAGTTAAAAATAAAAAACTACAAATTAATAAAAAAATTCGATAGTGATTTTGAAAGAACAATAGTATACATGTAATAAATCCAATTACATAGAAAATAAAGATAAGTAGTTCTAGTTTTGAGTGAAAGGAGAAACCATAGTTATGAAGAAATTTCATTCCAATTATAATTTGAGCTCCAAAAAACAAAGAAATTCCAAATTGAAAAAATAATAAATCAGGTCCTCTCTTAATAACAAAAGTAATGAACGAAATGAAAAGTAAAAATACCCCTAAATAAATTGTTACATTTAATAATCGATCTAATGTAAGCATGAATAGTGTCCCCTTTAATAGCATATTCATATATAACTAATAATTTATATAATTATAATATAACAATAAAATATTTTAAATATTGGAAGTGTTGAGTTTTATAAATAAACTGTACAGACACAAACAACCTCACGCCCACATACACATAATAAAGACCACTATTTTGGCGGAGGTGAAAGGTTTGAGTCTATTCGCCGCAATTGGATATATGGTTCGAGAAGTGTTTGTCTTTGTTTCTTATGTAAAGAATAATGCGTTTCCGCAGCCGTTATCATCAGACGATGAGAGAAAGTACTTAGAGTTAATGGAGCAAGGTGATGCTCAAGCGAGGAATTTGTTAATTGAACATAATTTACGGCTTGTAGCTCATATCGTTAAGAAATTTGAAAACACAGGGGAAGATGCAGAAGATTTAATTTCAATTGGTACAATCGGGCTTATTAAAGCGATCGAGAGCTATTCGGCAGGAAAAGGCACAAAACTTGCGACGTATGCAGCACGCTGTATTGAAAATGAAATTTTGATGCATTTACGTGTACTGAAAAAAACGAAAAAGGACGTTTCACTTCATGACCCGATCGGGCAAGATAAAGAGGGGAATGAAATATCGCTTATTGATATATTAAAATCAGAGTCTGAAGATGTAATTGATATGATTCAGCTTAGTATGGAGTTAGAAAAGATTAAAGAGTATATCGATATTTTAGACGAACGGGAGAAAGAAGTAATCGTGAAGCGTTTTGGACTGGGGCTTGATAAGGAGAAAACGCAACGAGAGATTGCAAAGGCACTTGGTATTTCCAGAAGCTACGTATCAAGAATTGAAAAGCGCGCTCTAATGAAAATGTTCCATGAATTTGTAAGAGCTGAGAAAGAGAAAAAAGCGAAAGAATAATGTACATTGCAAGCAGCCATATTTTAAAATGGGCTGCTTTTCTTTTTGTAAATAAGGAAAGAAAAAGAGTTGTGTTCAGAAGAAATCTATGTTCACTGTTGAAAATGACGGATTCTATCTGTAATATTAGAGGGTGCTAAACAATTTAAGAATAATACCATACTTAGTTTTCCGCATGTATAATGAAACA
Organism: Bacillus sp. GW823-FHT06B01; assembly: GCF_058952315.1. Taxonomy (NCBI): domain Bacteria; kingdom Bacillati; phylum Bacillota; class Bacilli; order Caryophanales; family Bacillaceae; genus Bacillus; species Bacillus sp. GW823-FHT06B01. The sequence continues at coordinate 520,849 of NZ_JBXAHR010000002.1, forward strand.
GTTCTATATGATATGTGGGAATAAGAACCAATTTTACATATGATATAGAAGGAAAAGAAGGGGAAGCTAAAGTTATAGACTGATTAGGAGGTTTCGCAATTTGCGACGTACATTATATCGACTTATGATCGAACTTACAAATGGTCGTTTTACTTCTTATATATTACGTAAATTTGCACAATCTCGTTTGAGCTCTATCATTATTCCATCGTATGCGAAAGTTTTTCAAATTAACCAAGATGAGATGGAAAAGGGTTTGAAGGAATATAGAACATTGCATGAATTATTTACGCGTAAGCTAAAAGAAGGAAAGCGTAGTGTTGATACAGATGCATCGAGTATCGTTAGTCCTGTTGATGGTGTTTTTGCTGATCACGGTCCTATTGAGGACACAAAAACATTTGATATTAAAGGTAAGCGTTATTCAATCGTGGATATGCTAGGTAATGAAGAACGTGCAAAGCGATATGCAGGTGGTACATACATGGTTATTTATTTAAGCCCAAGTCATTATCATCGTATTCATAGTCCGCTTTCTGGTTCTGTGACTGAAAGGTTTGTACTTGGTAGAAAGTCATATCCGGTAAATGCAGCTGGTATGGAATATGGGAAAGAGCCATTGTCAAAAAATTATCGCTCTGTTACAGAAGTAAATAGTGACGGTGAACATATGGCACTTGTAAAAGTAGGAGCTATGTTTGTTAATAGTATTGAGCTGTTGCATGAAAGAGACACTGTTCAAAAAGGTGAAGAAATGGCATACTTTACATTTGGCTCAACAGTTGTGTTATTGTTTGAAAAAGATATGATAGAAGTAGTGCAGGAATTGAAGAGTGGACAAGAGCTTCGTCTTGGTGAAAAAATTGCTACTCGTTCGGCTCATAAGTAAAGAAAACATTTTATAACTGTAAGCAAGAGTTATGGACAAAGATGCTTAATGACGAAATTCCCTAGATGGGAGTACTTGTTTATTCGAGAGCCATCGCAGGATGGCTCTTTTTACAAGTTAGCTCATTAAAATTTCACTTTATATGTAATCAAGACGATTTGACAAGCTTGTCCTCTAATGAGCGTCTAATCATTTCTTGTTTTATAAGTAAAATGAAGTCGGGATTTAATTTTAGTTCTTTTGCTTTATAATAAGACTCAGTGAGTAACTCAGTAGACAACTGTTCCATATATTTTGTTTTCAAGGTGAGTCACCTCCTAATAATTTAAGGATTGATTCGTTGTTGCATTTAATGTACCAAAAAAATATGACAGTCACAAACGAGTGGTTATCCACATACCTAGGTGGATAAAATGTGTATAGATTGTTAGTAAATTCCAAATTAGCTGAAAAATTAATGTGGAAAATGTGTACAATTTTATCCACAGGTCATATATCGAAATATGTTGTCGAAAAATTTTTATGAAAACTCCTCAAAGAGGTGAAAGAAATTGAAGCTATTTTTACCAAATGAATATGTGAAAAATGTATATCATGTTCAACCAGAAGATTTGAAAAAACGTGGAATTAAAGGTGTCATTACTGATTTAGATAACACGTTAATTGAATGGGATCGTCCAAATGCAACGCCACAACTTGAAGAATGGTTTTTGAAAATGAAAGAGCAAGGTATTCAAGTAACGGTCGTTTCAAATAATAATGAGCAACGTGTGAAAGACTTTGCTGATCCATTAGGTATTCCATTTATTCATAGTGCGCGTAAACCATTTGTTCGCGCGTTTAAGCGTGCGATACAAGAGATGCACCTGCAACCAGATGAAGTTGTAGTAATTGGAGATCAGTTACTAACGGATGTTTTAGGTGGAAACCGAGTGGGACTTCATACAATTTTAGTTGTACCGGTAGCACAAACCGACGGATTAGTAACGCGCTTTAATCGGAAAATTGAACGAAAAATTATGAGAAATATGAAGAAAAAAGGTTTAATTAACTGGGAGGAATAAAGTTTGACTGAAACAATTAAATGTATTGGTTGCGGTGTAGAAATTCAAACAGAAGATAAAAACGAAGTGGGATATGCTCCTACCTCATCTTTAGAGAAAGAACAAGTAATTTGTCAACGCTGTTTTCGCTTGAAACATTATAACGAAATTCAAGATGTATCATTAACAGATGATGACTTCCTACGCATTTTAAATGGAATTGGAAAATCGGATGCGTTAGTAGTTAAAATTGTAGATATTTTTGATTTTAATGGTAGCTGGTTACCTGGCCTACATCGTTTCGTGGGAAATAATAAAGTATTACTTGTTGGAAATAAAGCTGATTTAATTCCTAAGTCAGTAAAACATGATAAAGTAAAGCATTGGATGCGCTATAGTGCAAAGCAGCTAGGATTAAAGCCAGAAGATGTCTTTTTAATTAGTGCAGCAAAGGGACAAGGGATTGCTGAGTTGGCAGATGCTATTGAGTATTACCGCGGCGGAAAAGATGTTTACGTTGTTGGATGTACGAATGTAGGAAAATCAACATTTATTAATCGTATGATTAAAGAATTTAGTGATGAGACTGAAAATGTAATTACAACATCTCATTTCCCAGGAACAACACTTGATTTAATTGATATTCCGTTAGACGAAGAATCTTCTTTATATGATACGCCAGGTATTATTAACCACCATCAAATGGCTCATTATGTTGGAAAAGAAAGCTTAAAGCTTATTACACCAACAAAAGAAATTAAGCCAATGGTGTTCCAATTAAATGAAGAACAAACATTATTCTTCAGTGGATTGGCACGTTTTGATTATGTAAGTGGTGGTCGTCGTGCATTTACTTGTCACTTCTCGAATCGTTTAACAATCCATCGTACAAAGCTTGAGAAAGCAGATGAATTGTATAAAAATCATGCTGGGGATTTACTAAGCCCGCCAACACCAGAAGAATTAGAAAATATGCCAGAGTTAGTGAAATACGAATTTAATATTCGTGAACCAAAAACGGATGTTGTATTCTCTGGATTAGGATGGGTTACGGTAAACGAACCGGGAGCAAAAATTGTTGCACACGTACCAAAAGGAGTAAGTGTTTCGCTACGTAAATCTTTAATTTAATATGGAGAGGGATTTATGAAACAATTATATGGTGTAATCGGAAATCCAATTGGACATTCATTATCGCCTGTTATGCATAACGATGCATTTGAACACTTGAATATGGATGCCCATTATCATGCATTTCTTGTTAAAGAGGAAGTGCTAGGGGAAGCAGTAAGAGGTTTAAAAGCATTAGGTATTTCAGGATTTAATGTAACCACTCCGCACAAAGTTGCTATTATGGATTATTTGGATGAGATTGACCCGCTAGCAAAACAAATTGGTGCAGTAAATACAGTGGTTCATAAGGATGGGAAATTGATTGGCTACAATACAGATGGAATTGGTTTTGTCCGAGCGCTGCAGTCAATTAGTAGTGAACCACTTCAGGAGAAACGTATTTTATTGCTTGGCGCAGGTGGTGCTAGTCGAGCTATTTATTTTTCTCTTGCTGATGTAGGTGTGAAAGAGATTGATGTAGCTAATCGTACAGTAGATAAGGCGAAAGAACTTATTGCTGCATGTACAGCTACTGTTAATTCTGTTGCTTTATCGCTAGAAAAAGCAACAGAAGAACAAGGGAATTATGATATTATCATTCAGACGACAACAATAGGTATGCATCCACGCGTCGAATATACGCCATTACAAATTTCTTCGTTAAAAAAAGGGACGATTGTATCAGATATAATTTATAATCCATTTGAAACGAAAATTTTATATGAGGCAAAAGAGCAAGGTGCAATGATTCAAAATGGTATTGATATGTTTGTTTATCAAGGTGCACTTGCATTTGAAATGTGGACAGGGCGTGTACCGAATATCGATAGAATGAAACAATTAGTTATAAGAAAGCTTGGAGGCTAACATATATGTTAACAGGAAAACAAAAAAGATTTTTACGTGCACAAGCACATCATTTAACACCAATTTTTCAAGTAGGAAAAGGCGGAGTAAATGAAAATATGATTAAACAAATCGCAGATACTTTAGAAGTTCGTGAACTATTTAAAGTAAGTGTGCTACAAAACTGTGAATTCGATCGTCGTGAAGTTGCAGAAGAACTTGCAAAAGGCGCACGTGCTGAAATCGTTCAAGTAATTGGAAGTACAATCGTTTTATACAAAGAATCTAGAGAAAATAAACAAATTAAACTTCCTCGATCAAAAGACTAGCATATGCTATTTTTTATCGTTAGTGCGTAATGATGTAGAGAGCGAAACCAATTGAACTTTTATTAACAGTGAACTCTCTTCGGATAGGAATGAAGAGAGTTACTGTAGGTAAAAGGAAGGGGCGTTTCTTTTGAGAAAAATTGGCATCATTGGCGGTACATTTGATCCGCCACATTATGGGCATTTGCTAATTGCAAATGAAGTATATCATGCTTTGAATTTAGAAGAAGTATGGTTCTTACCGAACCAAATTCCACCGCATAAACAAGGACGGAATATTACAAGTGTAGAAAATCGCTTACAAATGTTAGAGCTTGCGACTGAGGCGGAGGAACATTTTTCTATTTGTTTAGAAGAGCTAAGCAGGAAGGGCCCATCTTATACGTATGACACTATGTTACAATTGACGAAGAAGTATCCGGATGTGCAGTTTCACTTTATTATTGGTGGAGATATGGTTGAGTATTTACCGAAGTGGTATAACATTGAAGCGTTACTCGATCTTGTGACGTTTGTTGGGGTTGCAAGACCTGGTTATACATTGCGTACGCCTTATCCTATCACCACTGTGGAAATTCCGGAGTTTGCAGTTTCTTCATCTTTATTGCGTGAGAGATATAAAGAGAAGCGAACATGTAAATATTTACTTCCTGAAAAAGTACAGGTGTATATCGAGAGGAATGGGTTGTATGAATCGTGAGAAAGCACTTCATATTGTCAAACAACAAATGCATGAAAAACGTTATATACACACAATAGGTGTAATGGAGACAGCAATTGAACTTGCTAAGTTATACGGTGTGGATGAAAAAAAGGCTGAAGTTGCAGCTATATTCCATGATTATGCGAAGTGTAGAGCGATTTCTGAGATGGAAGAGATTATTAAAAGTGAAGATTTGCCGAAAGATTTACTTTGTTATAACAAAGAGTTATGGCATGCGCCTGTTGGGGCATACTTAGTAGAAAAAGAAGTAGGCATTACGGATCATGAAATCCTGCAAGCTATTACATATCATACAAGTGGTCATGAGAAAATGACGATGTTAGATAAAGTAATTTATGTAGCTGATTACATTGAGCCTGGGCGAAAGTTTCCAGGGGTGGAGGAAGCTCGTAAACTCGCATATACGGATATAAATCAAGCTTTATTATTTGCGTTAAAGCGAACAATTCAATTTTTAATGGAAAAAAATCAAACGATTTATCCATTAACATTCCAAACATACAACGCAGTTATCAAGGAGGAAATTAGTAAATGAAAGATAAAGAGTTATTAGTATTAGCAGCAAAAGCAGCTGATGATAAGAGAGCAGAAGATATGGTTGTCCTAAATATGCAAGGTATTTCACCAATTGCAGATTATTTCATTATTTGTCACGGTAACTCAGATAAGCAAGTGCAAGCAATTGCGCGTGAAATTAAATCAAAAGCACATGAGTTCCAAATCGACGTACAACGTATGGAAGGTTTTGACGAAGCACGCTGGGTACTAGTTGACCTTGGAGATGTAGTTGCTCATGTATTCCATAAAGATGAGCGTAATCACTATAATTTAGAGCGTCTTTGGGGCGATGTGCCACGTGAGGATATTACAGACGAGCTAGACCAATGAAATACGAACAATTTGCATTGTTGTACGACGAACTAATGAATGATGTTCCTTATGATAAATGGGTGGAATTCACAGAGGAAAGTTTACAGCAAGCGGATATGAAAGAGGCGAAAATTCTTGATGTAGCATGCGGTACTGGTAATGTAACACTTCCGCTTGTACAAAAGGGTTACGATTTAATCGGTGTCGATCTTTCAGAAGAGATGTTAACGGTCGCTCAGCAAAAACTAGGCGGAGAAGGATACTTTATTCCTTTTTACCAACAAGACATGCGAGAGCTTGATGTTCCAGGTGAGTTTGACTGTGTAACGATCTTTTGTGATTCATTAAATTATGTATTGCAAGAAGATGGAGTGCAAGAAACATTTCGAAGAGTGTTTCACCATTTACGTCAAGATGGTTTGTTTTTATTTGATGTACATTCTTTATATAAAATACATCGTGTATTTCAAAATGAAACATACACAGTGAATGGAGAAGAAATATCTCTTATTTGGAATTGCTTCCCTGGTGAAGAATCAAATAGTGTAGAACATGATTTAACATTCTTTGTTCAAGACCCAGAAGAAGATGTGTACCATCGTTTTGACGAATGTCACGTGCAACGTGCATATCAGGTTGAAGAGTTAACGAAATGGCTTGAAGAAGCTGGTTTTACCGTGCTTCGCGTCACTGGTGACTTTGAGCGACTTGAAGTTACAGAACAAACAGAGCGTATTTTCTTCATGGCGAAGAAAAACGCATAAAACAAAAGCAACCGAGAAGGTTGCTTTTGTTTTATAAAGAAGTTGTAATTTTAGTTCTAGCATAATAGGAAGATGATATACGTGAAGTGTGAAAATGCTAGTTTAAGTGAAAATGTAATGTAAAAAAGTAAGTATTTATAAAAAGGATTTGGAATGACGATGACGTATTTATTATGTGTGTTTATTGAATTGTTGATCGACGCATTTTAAATCTTCATCAAATTTCTCATGTGTTCGCTCAATTAATTTATGAAACATATCCCCAACATGTTCTTCTAAAACACGAATGCCTTCTCCTGTAACGCCGCCTTTAACACATACTTTTTCTTGTAAAGTAGGCAATGTGAAAATCTCTTTTTCAAGTAGTTTCCCCATTCCAACGACCATTTCACTTACTAAAGTAGTGGCTTCTTCATGTGTAATATTTGTTTTATCTACAGCAGCGTTAATGAAACATTGTAATAAATAACTAAAGAATGCAGGGCCGCAGCTTGCTATATCAGATGAAACGCGCGTTATATCTTCTTCTATCATAAGGGGAGTAGAAATGTTTTTGAATAGGCGAAATAGCTTTTGTTGCCACTCTTCAGAGCATTTACTTCCAAATGTAAATAGTGATGCACCAGACAGGGCGCGGTTTGTAATGCTTGGAATGATACGTGCAACGTGGCAAGGTACAAGTGTCTCTAATTGTGACGGAGATATTGGACTTGTGATAGAAACTAAGCACTTTTCATCAGAAAAATGTTCAGCGTATTTTTGTAGGATCGGGTATATATCTATCGGCTTTACACAAATAAAAATAAGATGTGATCGTTCGATTACCTCATCGATAGTTTTGGCTATATGAACAGAAGGGTATTTTTCCTTTATATGATATGCTTTGGCGGGCGTTCGATTAATGATTGTAAGGCACGAAGGTTTGACAGCACGGGTTTCTAAAAATGCGTCGATTAGTATATTCCCCATGTTCCCTGTCCCTATAATTCCTATGTTCAATGTTTCATCCCTCCTTCGTAACAGCTTTCTCCTAAACAATATGAATGATGTTATAAATTTATGATTAGAGGTGTAAAATGATGTGGGATTTTCCAAAGAAATGGTTAGGGTTAGTAGCTATTATTGGAACTGTACTTTTTCTTCTTTTTTGGAAAACGAACCAGCATACAGAGCGAACGGTCGTTGCAACGGATGTGCAAGCGAAAGAGATAGAGAAAAAAAGTAAACCGAAAATATCGGATACAAAGCAGCAGAAAAAAATAATTGTAATTGATATGAAAGGGGCTGTTGTTAAAGAAGGGGTGTATGAAATGAAAGAAGGGGACCGGGTCAAGGATGCTATTGAAAAGGCAGGTGGTTTTTTACCCGAGGCAGATAGGAAGAAGGTGAATTTAGCACAAATGGTACAAGACCAAATGATCCTTTATGTACCGAATGAAAACGAACAAGTGCAAGAGGTAGCTGCTATTTCAAAGGGGGAGGGGAAAGTTCAAATAAATGCGGCTTCTAAAGAACAACTTGAAAAAATTACAGGCATTGGTTCTCGGAAAGCAGAAAGTATTCTGAAATATCGAGAAGAACATGGTCCTTTTCAGAAAATAGAAGATTTGTTAGAGATTGATGGGATTGGTGTGAAGTCATTGGAAAAAATAAAAGATCAAATTATTATTCCGTAAAAGATTGACGAAGTTTTTCTTCATTCGCTACACTACAAGTAGACAAAAAAGTAGGTGAAAAATATGGAACGAATTTCATGGGATCAATATTTTATGACGCAAAGCCATCTGCTATCTTTACGTAGTACATGTACAAGGCTTGCAGTAGGAGCGACAATCGTTCGTGATAAACGAATTATTGCTGGTGGATATAATGGTTCAATTAAAGGTGGCGTACATTGTATAGATGATGGATGCTACGTTATTGATAATCATTGTGTTCGTACAATTCACGCAGAAATGAATGCTTTATTACAGTGTGCAAAATTCGGTGTGAAAACGGAGGAAGCGGAAATTTATGTTACGCATTTCCCTTGTTTACAATGCTGTAAGGCGATTATTCAAAGTGGTATTACAGCAGTTTATTATGCGCAGGATTATAAAAATCATCCATATGCCGTAGAGTTATTTGAAAAAGCGAATGTAACAGTGAAACACGTTCCGCTAGAATATAATATTGCAGCATTAGAGGATCAAAAGCGTCATATGGAGTTAAAAGAACTATTTGCATCTTTAGAAAAAGAAAACTTATCAATGGAAGAATTACAGCATGTATTCACGAAAGCAAAAATGATGCTATAAGGAGTGAGTATGAGTTGTATGGACAATGGGGCTATGTTGCAATCTCGTTTATCATAGGGATTGCAATTGCCTTTTCCACTTCAGTTTTATTGCTGACTTGTTGTCTCGTTTTGTATGTTTTCTATTGTTTATACCGTACTTCGCGTAAAACCTTCTTTTTTTGTATGTTAGCGTGTTTTAGTGGCGCTATGTACACTACGTATATTCAAGGGAAAAACAAGCCTCTAGGAGGACCTTACGAAGTTACAAGGGGATTAATACAAAATACACCTCTTATTAACGGGGATCGCCTAACATTTCAAGTTGAAGATCAGAATAAAAATATAGTGCAGTTAAGTTACAAAATTAAATCGGCCTTGGAAAAGAAACAACTGCGACAATTACATGCAGGAGTATCATGTGTATTCGAAGGTGAGAGGAAAGAACCACCAATAGCTCGGAATTTTCATGGTTTTAATTATCGTGATTATTTGTATAAGCAAAATATTCATTTCATATTGGAGGCTACATATATTTCTGAATGCCAAAAAACATCGTTGTCACTCGTGCAATGGATTCTTCTTTTGAGACAGCAAGCAATCTTGGGCGTTACAGAAATGTTTCCAGCGCAATCAGGTGCTTTTATGAATGCATTAGTATTCGGTGATAGACAACAAATGACATTTGAAGTTGAAGAGCAATATCAGCAATTTGGTCTTGTACATTTGTTGGCGATTTCAGGATCGCATATCGTATTGTTAATGGTGATTGTGTATTTTATTTTGCTAAGAAGTGGTGTAACGAGGGAGGTAGCGACAGTATGTCTTATCTTTTGTATTCCTCTATATATGATTTTAGCAGGAGCATCACCGTCTGTTATAAGAGCTTCTATAACAGGAGTTTTGATGTTGATTGCTTTCATATGTTCTATTCGTTTATCTAGCTTAGATGCTTTAAGCGTTACAGCTATATGCATGCTTATATTTGATCCGTATCTTGTTTTTAATATTGGCTTTCAGTTTTCGTTCGTTGGTAGTTTCGCCTTGCTTTTGTCAGCCCCGCTTTTACTAGATAGTAGTAATGGAGTAATCCGAAATTCCATTTATATTTCTTTTATTTCACAACTCGTTAGTACTCCGATTTTGTTATATCACTTCGGTTATTTTTCTCCATATAGTATTTTTCTTAATATCCTATACGTTCCGTTTTTATCTCTTATTGTATTGCCGGGTAGTATTATCGTTTTGGTATGTATACCGATCGTCCCGTTTCTTGCAAAAGGACTTGCGAATGTACTATCAATAGGTTTGAATCTTTCTAATGATTTTCTAAGTTATTGTGAAAATTTACCGTTTATCCGCCTTGTTTTCGGGCAAACATCTATACTTCTTGTAGCTCTATATTACGCGAGTATTGTTAGTATATTGATGGTTTGGGAAAGGCGGGTGTCGAAGAAAATTATGTTCGTAGCTTCGGGTATATTTCTTTTTGTTTGTACATGTCATTATGTATATCCGTATTTTCGAGAAAGTGGGAGTGTTACATTTCTTGATGTTGGACAGGGAGACGCAATTTTAATTCGCCTCCCGTACGATAAAGGGATTTACCTCATTGATACCGGTGGCACAATGCGTGCAAATAAGGAAGAATGGCAACGGAAAAAGCATGAATTTTCTGTTGGAAATGATATTTTAATCCCTTATTTACAAAAGGAAGGGATTAAAACAATTGATAAATTAATTGTAACGCATGGAGATGCGGATCATATAGGTGCTGCGCAAGAGTTATTATCAAATATAACCGTAAAAGAAGTTGTATTTGGCCGAAAAGAACAAGATGCGGTATTAGAAAAATTATTAAAGAAACAGGCATTAGAAAAGGCAGTGAAAATAAGTGAAGTGGGGGAAGGAGAGAGTTGGAGCGTAAATGAAGCAGAATTTTTTGTGTTAGCTCCAACAGGAAAAGCAAGAAGTGAAAATAATGCTTCAATTGTAATATGGGCAAAATTAGGAGGGGCAACGTGGCTGTTTACAGGTGATTTAGAAGAAGAAGGAGAGAAATTTTTAATAGCTACGTATCCAGATTTACGGGCGGATGTTTTAAAGGTTGCTCATCATGGGAGTAATACGTCATCTATAGTGCCTTTTTTGAGCGCTGTACAGCCTGATGTAGCGATTATTTCTGTCGGTGAGCGTAATAGGTATGGGCATCCTCATAAGGAAGTGATAGAGCGTTTGGAGAAGATGGGGATTGAAATATGGCGTACGGATAAGCAAGGCGCTATTTCCTATGTGTTTAAAGTGGAACACGGAACCTTTCGTAGCAAAATCACATATGATGAAACACATGATAGATAAAAAAGAAGACTGCCAGTAAGCAGCAGTCTTTAAGAACCGATAAATTTAATAACAGTTGCAATGATGAAAAGTGTTGCGAAAAAACCAAATGAGACGATAAATCCTACCCCTGAATCAATAGCGTCATTGCGTTTACTTTGAACGTTCTGTTCAAAATCATTCATTTAGAATCCCTCCCCAACATTCCACTTTAGTATAAAATATTGTCAGAAAAAAATCTACAATTTCCATATGAAGAGAAATCGAGCGTTTTTACTACTTTAGATCATTAAGGAACGCGAGTTTTTTGTTTCCAAGCATGTTAACAGTTGGCACTTATACTCGAATTTTTATTGCGAATAATAAAGGGAAGGTGATTACCGCACACCAATAAGAAACCCGGGGCTTATTGCGTGGCGTTTAATATAAATAAAGGAACGGGTCATAAAGCCTGTTCCTTTGTACTTGTAAAACGAAAGCTAGGGCATTAGTATAAATATATATTGCCAAGTTAGGGAGTAGGAAAAAGTATGAGTGATATACATAAAAAGATTAAAAAGAAGCAGTTTGCTCCAGTGTATTTACTGTATGGAACGGAAGCGTTTTTTATAAATGAAACGATAAAGCTTATTACAACAGAAGCGCTTGAAGAGGAAGATCGCGAGTTTAATGTTGTGACATATGATTTAGAAGAAGCGTATTTAGAAGATGTGGTTGAGGATGCACGTACACTTCCTTTTTTCGGGGAACGTAAAGTGATATTAATAAAATCACCACTATTTTTAACTTCACAAAAAGAAAAATTAGAGCAAAATATAAAAATTTTAGAAGAATATATTGGGGAGCCTTCTCCATTTTCTATTCTTGTTTTTGTTGCGCCTTACGAAAAACTTGATGAACGAAAAAAAATTACAAAACTATTAAAGAAAACAGCGGATGTAGTAGAAGCGAATGCGATGCAAGTGCAGGATGTTCAGAAGTGGATTGTTGCTCGTGCAGATGAAGTACATGTGCATATAGATAATGCAGCTGTTAGTTTGTTGTTAGAGCTTGTGGGAAGTAATGTAACGATGTTGGCGAAGGAAATGGACAAGTTAACGTTATACGTCGGTATGGGCGGAGAGATTACACCGAAACTCGTTGGGGAGCTTGTGCCAAAATCGGTTGAACAAAATGTGTTTGCTTTGACAGAAAAAGTGGTAAAAAAAGATATTGCGGGTGCGATGCAAATTTTGGATGGATTATTTACGCAGCAAGAGGAACCAATTAAACTGCTTGCGTTATTAGTAAGTCAATTCCGCTTGCTCTATCAAGTGAAAGAGTTACAGCAGCGTGGTTATGGACAAAATCAAATTGCGTCTCATATTGGTGTGCATCCATATCGTGTAAAGTTAGCGATGAATCAAACGAAGTTTTTCTCTTTTGAAGAATTAAAAAAAGTGATTATAGAATTAGCGGAAGCTGATTATAGTATGAAGACTGGAAAAATGGATAAGAAACTTGTACTTGAGTTTTTCTTAATGCGGTTAAATCATATGTGATGAAACAAAAAGTTCACGTGCTTAGCACGTGAACTTTTTGTATATAAAAAAACGATCCAAATGGATCGTTTTTTAAACGCCTTACGCGTTTACTTGTTTCGCTAAGCGAGATTTTTGACGAGCTGCAGCGTTTTGGTGGATAAGACCTTTACGAGCTGCTTTGTCAAGTTTTTTAGAAGCAGTTTTGAAAGCTTCTTTAGCATTTTCAAGATCGTTATTAGTAACTAAAGCTTCTACAGTTTTAACAGCAGAACGCATGTCAGACTTGATAGAAGCGTTATGTGAACGACGCTCTTCGCTAAGTTTAGCGCGTTTGATAGCAGATTTGATGTTTGCCATACTTTTCACCTCCCTGGTGCAATCGAATGACTCGATTCTTAACATAGAACAAGTGATATTCTATCAAACGGTGAAGAGAATTGCAATAGTATATCAATGAAATTTCATGTAAAGGAAAGAATGACCTTATATAACTTTGGGAAATCTAACGATATTTACTATGAATTACGGAGGAGATACGATGAAAGAACCATTAGATTTAAGTAAATATAGTGTTAGAACGGACCTTGCTGTCGAGGCACATGAAATGCTGCAAGAGAGTCAAGAAGAGCAAAAAGGGATACAAGGAGTTATTGTCAAAGAGAGGGAAGAAGAAGGTATTACCATTACAAAAGTAACGATTGATGAAATTGCCTCTGAATCGATGGGTAAAAAACCTGGGAGTTATTTAACGCTTGAAGTACAAGGCATACGTCAACAAGATACGGAACTGCAACAAAAAGTAGAGCGCATTTTTGCAAAAGAATTTTCTTATTTCTTAGAAGAGGTTGGCGTTACGAAAGAAGCGAGTTGTTTAATTGTTGGTCTTGGGAATTGGAATGTAACGCCAGATGCGCTTGGACCAATCGTTGTAGAAAATGTATTGGTAACGAGACATTTGTTTCAATTGCAGCCTGAAAGTGTAGAAGAAGGGTTTAGGCCTGTTAGTGCAATTCGGCCGGGGGTAATGGGAATTACAGGAATCGAAACGAGCGATGTCATTTATGGAATCATTGAGAAGACGAAGCCAGACTTTGTCATTGCAATTGATGCATTAGCTGCCCGCTCTATTGAACGAGTAAATAGTACGATACAAATTTCTGATACGGGAATTCATCCTGGATCGGGTGTTGGGAATAAGCGTAAGGAACTTAGTAAAGAAACATTGGGTATTCCTGTTATCGCGATTGGTGTTCCGACTGTGGTTGATGCAGTTTCGATTACAAGCGATACAATTGATTTTATTTTGAAACATTTTGGAAGGGAGATGAAAGAAGGAAACAAACCTTCCCGTTCTTTGTTGCCAGCCGGTTTTACATTTGGAGAAAAGAAAAAATTAACAGAAGAAGATATGCCGGATGAAAAGAGTCGGAATATGTTTTTAGGTGCTGTAGGTACACTGGAAGATGAAGAGAAGAGAAAATTAATTTATGAAGTTTTATCTCCTCTTGGTCATAATTTAATGGTGACTCCGAAAGAAGTGGATGCTTTCATAGAGGATATGGCGAATGTAATAGCGAGTGGTTTAAATGCAGCCTTGCATCATCAAATTGACCAAGATAATACAGGAGCATATACACATTGATGGGAAGAGACGATAATCGTTTAAGCCGTTTTTCGCTTTTATGTATATGTAGTGCGGCCTTATGTTTACTTATGATAATAGCAGGGGTGGCACTTGCTAATCATGGTTTGAAAAGTATGAAAGGTTATCAGCAAATGTCGTATGAACAAATCGCTCATATGACAGGAACAGAGGGGACGGGTGCTGAATCAGAAATTTTGGAGGGTTCATTTTCCGCTACTGAAAAACAAAAACAATTAGAAAGCTTAAAAAGCTTTAATGTTGTAGAAGGAATTGGTATGGCAATAGCAAGTGCTACTTATGAAGTAACAAAGTTCGGAACGGATATAGTTGTTGGGAAAGTGAGAGAGATTTTTAGTTAAGGGTAGCAGGAAGAACGGTTGTCTTACCATTTTGTACGACAGCCGTTTTTAAATTTGAAAAAAGTTTGTCTCTTATGGTTTGTTCGCATAAGATATAGATAGAATGATTTGTATTGTAAGCAGCACGAGTTTTCATTGAATCTTTGCTGCTCTATTGATATAATCAGTGCTAGTGTATATTGGCGAGACTATTAGGAGTTGAGAACATAGATGAACAAAGAAGAAAGAGCAAAAAGACAGTCCAAAATCCGTAATTTCTCTATCATTGCTCATATTGACCACGGAAAATCAACGTTAGCAGACCGTATTTTAGAGAAAACAAACGCGTTAACACAACGTGAAATGAAAGCTCAATTGCTTGACTCTATGGATTTAGAGCGTGAGCGCGGTATTACAATTAAATTAAATGCAGTACAACTAACGTATAAAGCGAAAGACGGTGAAGAGTATATTCTTCACTTAATCGATACTCCAGGACACGTCGACTTTACGTACGAAGTATCTCGTAGTTTAGCGGCTTGTGAAGGTGCGATTCTTGTTGTGGATGCAGCACAAGGGATTGAGGCGCAAACATTAGCGAACGTATATTTAGCGCTTGATAATAATTTAGAAATATTACCAGTTATTAATAAGATCGACTTACCAAGTGCGGACCCAGAACGTGTACGTCAAGAGGTAGAAGATGTAATTGGTTTAGATGCATCGGAAGCTGTACTTGCTTCAGCGAAAGCTGGTATTGGTATTGAAGATATTTTAGAACAAATCGTTGAAAAGGTACCAGCTCCAACAGGGGATTCAGAAGAGCCTTTACAATGTATGATTTTCGATTCTTTATATGACCCGTACCGCGGTGTAATTGCATATATCCGTGTTGTAAATGGAACGGTAAAAGTTGGCGATAAAGTACGTATGATGGCAACTGGAAAAGAATTTGAAGTAACAGAAGTAGGTGTGTTTACACCGAAAACAACGCAACGTGACGAGTTAACAGTAGGTGATGTAGGTTTCTTAGCAGCATCTATTAAAAACGTAGGTGATACACGCGTAGGTGATACAATCACACATGCAAAACGTCCGGCTGCAGAGGCGTTAGCAGGTTATCGTAAATTAAACCCGATGGTATTCTGTGGTTTATATCCAATCGATTCTGCACGTTACAACGACTTACGTGATGCGTTAGAAAAATTAGAGTTAAACGATTCTGCTCTTGAGTTTGAACCAGAAACATCTCAAGCGCTAGGATTTGGTTTCCGTTGTGGTTTCTTAGGACTTCTTCACATGGAAATCATTCAAGAACGTATTGAACGTGAATTTAAAATCGATTTAATTACAACAGCACCAAGTGTTATTTATAAAGTTTATTTAACGAACGGTGAAGATGTTATTGTTGATAATCCATCTAATATGCCGGATCCACAATCTATTGATCGTGTAGAAGAGCCGTTTGTGAAGGCTTCAATTATGGTTCCGAATGACTATGTTGGAGCTGTAATGGAAATTTGCCAAGGTAAACGTGGAACGTTTATTGATATGCAATATTTAGATGAAACACGTGTTACACTAACATACGAAATCCCGTTATCAGAAATCGTATATGACTTCTTCGATCAGTTGAAATCAAATACGAAAGGATATGCATCGTTTGACTACGAGTTAATTGGTTACAAACCATCGAAACTTGTGAAAATGGATATTCTTTTAAATAACGAACAAGTCGATGCTCTATCATTTATCGTACACCGTGATTCAGCGTATGATCGTGGTAAAGTAATCGTAGAGAAATTAAAAGAATTAATTCCAAGACAACAGTTCGAAGTACCAATTCAGGCGACTATCGGAAACAAGGTTGTAGCACGTTCTACAATTAAGGCGATGCGTA
This sequence comes from Bacillus sp. GW823-FHT06B01, assembly GCF_058952315.1. Lineage (NCBI taxonomy): Bacteria > Bacillati > Bacillota > Bacilli > Caryophanales > Bacillaceae > Bacillus > Bacillus sp. GW823-FHT06B01. Next base: position 537,445 of record NZ_JBXAHR010000002.1, read on the forward strand.
AAAACGTACTTGCGAAATGTTACGGTGGTGACATTTCTCGTAAGCGTAAACTTCTTGATAAGCAAAAAGAAGGTAAAAAACGTATGAAGTCTGTTGGTTCTGTAGAAGTACCGCAAGAAGCATTCATGGCTGTACTGAAAATGGATGACAACTAATAATGGATTGTTATTTCATGCGGATTGAGATAAAAAAGAAGTCGTTTATACGGCTTCTTTTTTATGTATAATTACTTTTTAGACAACGTAGCTTCTCTCATTTACAATAGTGAGGTGGCTATATTTATGAATGATTGATATAGAGTTAGGAGACTATTAATGTCCGAAAATATTCGAAAAGATATTCACGAAAAAATACAAAATGGCAATTTTAATTGTGAAAAGGAATTGACGCTTTCTATTATTAGCGGGAAGTGGAAAGTTGTGATACTGTGGCATCTTGGTGTGGAAGGGCCTCATCGTTTTAGTGAATTACAACGATTATTCCCAAGCATTTCTCATAAAGTTTTGTCGAACCAATTAAAAGAGTTAATGGAAGATGGGATTGTTGACCGAACAGTATACCCAGAAATTCCTCCGCGAGTAGAGTATTATATGACGGAATTAGGCATGTCGCTTTTACCGATCGTTGAAATGATGTATGATTGGGGAAAAATGCGAATGGAACAAATTCGTAATACGTTAGAGAAGTGAAGATTCCTCCGGAGTGCGGAGGTTTTCTTTTTAGAAAGGTAGGAGTTATATTTGGTTCAAGCTGCATATATTCATATTCCATTTTGTCAGCATATTTGTCACTATTGTGATTTTAATAAAGTGTTTATTGAACGCCAACCGGTCGATCAATATTTAGAGTATTTAGAGAAAGAAATAATAAATACAGTTCAAAAAGTACCGTTTGATAGTATGAAAACGATTTTTGTTGGTGGAGGAACTCCGACAGCGTTAAATATGGAACAGACAAAAAAGTTACTAGATATTATAAACCGTCGCTTACGTCCGTTTGCCCCAAATTGTGAATTAACATTTGAAGCGAATCCAGGTGATTTACCAAAAGAGAAGTTAAATGTATTGCTAGAAGGTGGAGTGAACCGAATTAGTTTTGGTGTGCAAACATTTCGGGATGAGTTGCTTGAGAAAATTGGGCGTAAGCATACGAGGGAAGATGCATTTGTAGCAATTAGAGAAGCGCAGGAAGTGGGCTTTAAAAATATAAATGTAGATATTATTTATGCTCTGCCAGGGCAGACGATAGAAGATGTAAAAGAAACATTAGACATTGCTTTTACGCTTGGTGTACAACATTTCTCAGCATATTCATTAATTGTGGAACCGAAAACTGTGTTTTATAACTTAATGAATAAAGGGAAATTAAGACTTCCAGGTGAAGATCATGAAGCAAAAATGTATGAAATGGTAATGGATGAAATGGAGAAACACGGCTATAGCCAGTATGAAATTAGCAATTTCTCAAAAGGTGATAATGAAAGTAGACACAATCTCACATACTGGAATAATGAGGAGTATTATGGATTTGGAGCTGGAGCGCATAGTTATGTAAATGGAAAACGTATCCAAAATGTAGGGCCGCTCAAGCAATATTTCAATAAAATCGATGAAACTGGATTTCCGTATTTAGATGTTCACGCGGTGACGGAGAAAGAAAGAATGGAAGAAGAGTTGTTCTTAGGACTTCGAAAAACACAAGGTGTATCTAAAATATTGTTTCAAAAGAAATTTAATATGGAGATGAATCAAGTTTTCGCGAAGCAGTTGCAAAAAAATCAAGAACAAGGATTGCTTGAAGAGAAAGATGGATATGTTCGTTTAACGCGAAAAGGAAAATTATTAGGGAATGAAGTATTCCAATCATTTTTGATTGACTAATTAAATGTTCCATAAACGTGAAAAAGTTTCATTATTTCGTGACGTTTCCGTTGACAATTGAATGTCAATTTTGGTAAGTTATTAATAGATTTAGCACTCGAAGACAAAGAGTGCTAACAGAGGTGATGATGAGATGCTTACGGAACGTCAGCTCTTAATTTTACAAACAATTATTGATGACTTTATTGGATCAGCGCAACCTGTTGGGTCGAGGACGTTGGCTAAGAAAGATGAAATTACGTTTAGTTCAGCTACTATTCGAAATGAAATGGCTGATTTAGAGGAACTAGGATTTATTGAGAAAACGCATAGTTCTTCAGGACGTGTTCCTTCTGAAAAAGGATATCGTTTTTATGTAGACCATCTTTTAGCGCCGCAAAACTTACCGAACGATGAAATTGTACAAATTAAAGATTTATTTGCTGAAAGAATTTTTGAAGCGGAAAAGATTGCACAGCAATCGGCTCAAATTTTATCAGAGCTTACGAATTATACGGCCATTGTTCTTGGACCTAAGTTAAGCACAAATAAACTTAAAAACGTACAAATTGTACCGCTTGATCGTCAAACTGCAGTCGCTATTATTGTAACGGATACAGGGCATGTACAAAGCAAAACGATTACCGTTCCGGAATCTGTTGATTTATCAGATTTAGAAAAAATGGTTAATATTTTAAATGAAAAGCTGTCGGGTGTACCAATGGCAGAACTGCATAACAAAATCTTTAAAGAGATTGTTACAGTTTTACGTGGATATGTTCATAATTACGATAGTGCAATAAAAATGTTAGATGGTACATTTCAAGTTCCTTTATCGGAAAAGATATACTTTGGAGGCAAAGCAAATATGCTTTCGCAACCAGAGTTCCATGACATTCACAAAGTAAGATCCTTGCTGACGATGATTGATAATGAAGCCGAATTTTATGACATTTTGCGTCATAAACAAGTAGGTATTCAAGTGAACATTGGTAGGGAAAACTCTGCGACGGCCATGGAAGATTGTAGTTTAATTTCTGCAACATATTCGATTGGAGAAGAACAGCTTGGAACAATTGCTATTTTAGGTCCGACAAGAATGCAATACTCTCGGGTAATTAGTTTGTTACAGTTATTTACGAGGCAATTTACTGATGGACTTAAAAAGTAAATGAGAGTAATACATTCGCTCAAGTAATGAAATTTTCATTGCTGTGTGTAATATATAATGCTTAAGGAATTGTGTTCAGCATAATACCTAATACCTTTTAAGGAGGTGAATATTGTGGAAGAGCGTAACGAACAAGTGGTAGAAGAAGTAAAAGAAGCGCAAGTTGAAGAAGCTGTCACGACAGAAAACAGTGAAAAAACTGTAGAAGAAAAAAGTGAGGCTGCTCTTTTACAAGAAAAAGTAGATGAGTTACAAGCGAAGCTAACGGAAACGGAAGGTCGCACATTACGTCTACAAGCTGATTTTGAAAATTATAAGCGTCGTGTCCAAATGGATAAACAGGCTGCTGAAAAATATAGAGCACAAAGTCTAGTTTCAGATATTTTGCCAGCTCTTGATAATTTTGAAAGAGCGATGCAAGTGGAAGCAACTGATGAGCAAACGAAATCCTTGTTACAAGGTATGGAAATGGTGCATCGTCAATTGCTAGAAGCGCTGACTAAAGAAGGCGTTGAAGCGATTGAAGCTGTTGGTAAACAGTTTGATCCTAATGAACACCAAGCTATTATGCAAGTGGAAGATAGTGAATTTGAATCAAACGCGGTAGTTGAAGAATTCCAAAAAGGTTATAAACTAAAAGACCGTGTGATTCGCCCATCAATGGTAAAAGTAAATCAATAATTTACATAAAAGTAGGAGGATTCGCCATGAGTAAAATTATCGGTATTGACTTAGGTACAACAAACTCTTGTGTAGCTGTTATGGAAGGTGGAGAACCAAAGGTTATCCCAAATCCAGAAGGAAACCGTACAACACCTTCTGTTGTAGCTTTCAAAAATGAAGAGCGTCAAGTTGGGGAAGTTGCAAAGCGTCAAGCAATTACAAACCCAAATACAATCATGTCTGTTAAACGTCATATGGGTACAGACTACAAAGTAGAAGTTGAAGGTAAAGATTATACACCTCAAGAAATTTCTGCAATCATTTTACAAAACTTAAAAGCTTCTGCTGAAGCATACTTAGGTGAAACAGTAACGAAAGCTGTTATTACAGTACCTGCATACTTCAACGATGCAGAACGTCAAGCAACAAAAGATGCTGGTCGTATCGCTGGTTTAGAAGTTGAGCGTATCATTAACGAACCAACAGCAGCAGCGCTTGCTTACGGTTTAGAAAAACAAGATGAAGAGCAAAAAATCTTAGTATATGACTTAGGTGGCGGTACATTTGACGTATCTATCCTTGAGTTAGCAGATGGAACATTCGAAGTTATTTCAACTGCTGGTGACAACCGTCTTGGTGGAGATGACTTTGACCAAGTTATTATTGACCACTTAGTAGCTGAGTTCAAAAAAGAAAATAACATTGATTTAAGCCAAGATAAAATGGCACTTCAACGTTTGAAAGATGCAGCTGAAAAAGCGAAAAAAGATCTTTCTGGCGTAACACAAACACAAATTTCATTACCATTCATTAGTGCTGGAGCTGCTGGTCCATTACACTTAGAATTAACGTTAACAAGAGCGAAATTCGAAGAGATTTCAGCAGGTCTTGTTGAAAGAACGTTAGAGCCAACTCGTCGTGCATTAAAAGACGCTGGTTTTGCTCCAAGCGAATTAGATAAAGTTATCCTTGTTGGTGGATCTACTCGTATCCCAGCTGTACAAGAAGCTATTAAACGTGAAACTGGTAAAGAACCATATAAAGGTGTAAACCCTGATGAAGTTGTAGCATTAGGTGCTGCAGTTCAAGGTGGCGTACTTACTGGTGATGTAGAAGGCGTACTATTATTAGACGTAACTCCACTTTCTTTAGGTATTGAAACTATGGGTGGTGTGTTCACGAAATTAATCGAGCGTAACACTACAATTCCAACAAGTAAGTCACAAGTATTCTCAACAGCTGCTGATAACCAACCGGCAGTAGACATTCACGTATTACAAGGTGAGCGTCCAATGTCAGCTGACAACAAAACATTAGGTCGTTTCCAATTAACAGACCTTCCACCAGCACCACGTGGTATTCCACAAATCGAAGTAACATTCGATATTGATGCGAACGGTATCGTTAACGTACGTGCAAAAGACTTAGGAACAAGCAAAGAGCAAACTATTACAATCCAATCTTCTTCAGGTCTTTCTGATGAAGAAGTAGATCGTATGGTACAAGAAGCGGAAGCAAATGCTGACGCTGACCAAAAACGTAAGGAAGAAGTTGAACTTCGTAACGAAGCTGACCAACTTGTATTCCAAACGGATAAAGTTGTAAAAGATTTAGAAGGTAAAGTGGATGCGGCTGAAGTTGCAAAAGCAACAGAAGCGAAAGAAGCATTACAAGCTGCAATCGAGAAGAACGAGCTTGAGGAAATCCGTGCGAAAAAAGACGCTTTACAAGAAATCGTACAACAATTAACTGTTAAATTATACGAGCAAGCTCAAGCAGCTGCAGGGCAAGCAGAAGGTGCACAAGGAGCACAAGATGCTGGCGCGAAGAAAGACAATGTAGTAGACGCTGAGTTCGAAGAAGTAAAAGAAGATAAGTAATATAAATAAGTAAGATGACAAAAAGTCAAAGTCAAGCGTGCCTTGACTTTGGCTTTTTTCACGAATGAAAAGAAAAGTGTGAGGTTCTTAAGTTTTTTACTTTGCATACTGTAAGTGAGGAAACTTTGTTGCAAAGCACTTTCTTTCGGTGTTAAAATTACGTTTATGTGAAAGATTCGGGGGTTGTAAATTTATGAGTAAACGAGACTATTATGAGGTCCTTGGACTTAGCCAGGGTGCTTCAAAAGATGAAATAAAAAAAGCGTATCGTCGTTTGGCTAAAAAATACCATCCAGACGTAAGTAAAGAAGAAAATGCAATTGAAAAGTTTAAAGAAGTACAAGAAGCATACGAAGTATTAAGCGACGATCAAAAGCGCGCGCAATATGATCAATTTGGTCATGCTGGTGCAAATCAAGGTTTCGGTGGCTTTGGCGGCGGAGGAGACTTCGGCGGTGGCTTCGGTTTCGAAGATATCTTTAGTTCGTTCTTTGGCGGCGGTGGCGGTAGACGTCGTGATCCAAATGCTCCGCGTCAAGGTGCTGACTTACAATATCAAGTTACTTTAGAGTTTGAGGAAGCTATTTTTGGTAAAGAATTAAATGTTGAGATTCCAGTAGAAGATCCATGTGATACTTGTAAAGGTAGCGGAGCGAAACCAGGAACTTCAAAAGAAACATGTAAACATTGTTCAGGATCAGGGCAAGTAAGTGTAGAACAAAATACACCATTTGGTCGTATCGTAAACCGTCAAGCTTGTGGTCATTGTTCAGGAACTGGTCAAATGATTAAAGAAAAATGTACGACATGTCACGGTTCTGGTAAAGTACGTAAACGCAAAAAAATCAATGTTAAAATTCCAGCAGGTATTGATAATGGTCAACAAATTCGTGTATCTGGAAAAGGTGAAGCGGGCGTAAATGGCGGACCGGCAGGAGATTTATATGTTGTTGTTCATGTGAGAAATCATGAATTCTTTGAGCGTGAAGGAGATCACATTATTTGTGAAATGCCATTAACATTTGCGCAAATGGCACTTGGTGCTGAAGTGGAAGTTCCTACTGTTCATGGGAAAGTGAAGCTGAAAATTCCAGCAGGAACACAAACAGGAACAGAATTCCGCTTAAAAGGAAAAGGTGCTCCGAACGTACGTGGATACGGTCAAGGAGATCAATATGTAGTCGTTCGTGTTGTTGTACCGACGAAATTAACTTCACATCAAAAAGAGTTATTACGTGAATTTGCGGGACAAGAAGAGCAGGATGATAGTTTATTTGGAAAGCTTAAACGTGCTTTCAAAGGGGAATAATGGAAATGAAAAATGGAGTTGGTAAATTGTGAAATGGTCAGAAGTTAGTATTCATACAACAGAAGAAGCAGTAGAAGCTGTCTCTCATATTTTACATGAAGCTGGTGCTAGTGGAGTTGCGATTGAGGATCCAGCGGAGTTGACGAAAGAGCGCGAGCAACAATATGGTGAAATTTATGCATTGAACCCAGATGAATATCCGGCGGAAGGTGTATTAATAAAAGCATATTTCCCACAAACGGATTCTTTACAGGAAACGATTGCGGGTGTAAAATCATCTATTGATATGCTTCCATCTTACGACATCGAAATTGGTACTGGAAATATTACCGTTAACGAAGTCAATGAAGAAGATTGGGCTACTGCTTGGAAAAAATATTACCATCCAGTACAAATTTCTGATACATTCACAATTGTGCCGACGTGGGAAGAATATACACCAGCTTCTCCGGAAGAAAAAATTATTGAATTAGATCCAGGTATGGCGTTTGGGACAGGAACTCACCCGACAACAACGATGTGTATTCGTGCTTTAGAAAAAACAGTTCAGCCAGGTGATACTGTCATTGATGTAGGAACAGGTTCTGGTGTACTTAGTATTGCAGCGGCAAAATTAGGTGCGTCTTCTGTTCAAGCGTATGATTTAGATCCGGTTGCAGTGGAAAGTGCAGAAATGAATGTACGTTTAAATAAAACAGATGATATCGTGTCTGTTGGGCAAAATAGTCTTTTAGAAGGTATTGAAGGTCCTGTTGATTTAATCGTAGCTAACTTATTAGCAGAAATTATTCTTTTATTCCCTGAGGATGCAGCAAGAGTTGTGAAGTCGGGCGGATTATTTATTACATCGGGCATTATTGCAGCGAAGGAAAAGAGAATTTCTGAAGCGCTAGAAGAAGCTGGATTTACAATTGAAGAAGTATTACGAATGGAAGATTGGGTAGCAATTATTGCACGAAATGCGTAATATAGATTTTAGTTTATAATGAAAAGGGGAGTCTCTCACTATAAGGTGAGGGACTTGCCGTTTGTTATATGAAAAAATGATAACGTTTCGTTCTTTTCGTAAGTGTTGACTTACGAAAGGAACGAAACTCTACTAAGGTGATTATATGCAACGTTATTTTGTAGAAGAGAAATATGTAAATGAGACAAGTATTCGCATTGTAGGTGATGACGTACATCATATTGCAAGAGTGATGCGTATGTCAGCTGGTGATCACATTTATTGCTGTGTAAACGGAAAAACAGCAGTATGTTCAATTGATGAAATTACCAGTGAATTTATTAATACGGCTATTGTAGAATGGGTAGAGGCGTCAAGTGAACTTCCTGTTTTCGTGACGATTGCAAGTGGACTGCCAAAAGGAGACAAGCTAGAGTTAATTTTCCAAAAAGGAACTGAGCTTGGGGCGGCCGCATTTTTACCATTTCAAGCATCTCGCTCTATTGTAAAATGGGATGCGAAAAAAGCTGATAAAAAAGTTGAGCGTTTAAGAAAAATTGTGAAAGAAGCTGCGGAACAATCGCATAGAAGCGAAATTCCAGAAGTGCATGCTCCGGCATCATTTAAGCAATTGCTTTCAATGAGTAATGAGTATGATGTATGTCTTGTTGCGTACGAAGAGGAAGCAAAACAAGGTGAGAAATCCAATTTTGCTAAAGCTTTAACGACGATGAAACCAGGCCAAAAACTATTGATTGTATTTGGACCAGAAGGTGGTTTAGCGGAGGAAGAGATTACTACGCTTCGTGAACATAAATTTGTACCATGTAGTTTAGGACCAAGAATTTTAAGAACAGAAACGGCGCCGTTATATGCGTTAAGTGCTGCTTCGTATCATTTTGAATTGATGGGGTGATGATCAATGTCAACTGTTGCGTTCCATACGTTAGGTTGTAAAGTAAACCACTATGAAACAGAGGCCATTTGGCAATTGTTTAAACAAGGTGGATATGAAAGAACTGAATATGAAAAGAAAGCTGATGTATATGTTATTAATACGTGTACAGTAACGAATACGGGGGATAAGAAAAGCCGTCAAGTTATTAGACGTGCTGTTCGTCAAAATCCGGATGCGGTTATTTGTGTAACGGGATGTTATGCACAAACATCTCCAGCGGAAATTATGGCGATTCCAGGTGTAGATATTGTAGTTGGTACACAGGATCGTGAAAAGATGTTAGGATACATCGAAGAATTCCGCAAAGAGCGTCAACCAATTAATGCGGTCCGCAACATTATGAAAACACGTGTATACGAAGAACTGGATGTACCTTATTTCACGGATCGTACACGTGCATCTTTAAAAATACAAGAAGGTTGTAATAATTTCTGTACATTCTGTATTATTCCTTGGGCACGTGGTTTAATGCGTTCTCGTGATGGAAAAGAAGTTATTAAACAAGCGCAGCAATTAGTAGATGCAGGTTATAAAGAAATCGTATTAACAGGTATTCATACAGGTGGGTACGGTGAAGATATTAAAGATTATAACTTAGCTGGATTACTTCGTGATATGGAAGCGGAAGTAGGCGGATTAAAACGTCTTCGTATTTCTTCTATTGAAGCGAGTCAGATTTCAGATGAAGTAATTGAAGTGTTAGATAAGTCTGAAGTAGTTGTACGTCACTTGCACATTCCATTGCAATCTGGATCTAATACTGTATTAAAGCGTATGCGTCGTAAGTATACGATGGAATTTTTCCAAGAGCGTTTAGATCGATTGAAAGAAGCGTTACCAGGCCTTGCGATTACATCGGATGTAATTGTTGGTTTCCCAGGTGAAACAGAAGAAGAATTCATGGAAACATACAATTTCATTAAAGAGAATCGCTTCTCTGAGTTACACGTATTCCCTTACTCAAAGCGTACAGGAACACCTGCAGCGCGTATGGAAGATCAAGTTCCTGAAGATGTGAAGAATGATCGTGTTCATCGTTTAATTGAACTATCTAACCAATTAGCGAAAGAGTATGCGTCACAGTTTGAAGGGGAAGTGCTTGAAATCATTCCGGAAGAGCAATTTAAAGAGGGCGACCGTAAAGGGTTATATGTAGGCTATACGGATAACTACTTAAAAATTGTATTTGAAGGATCAGAAGAGTTAATTGGTAAGCTAGTGAAAGTGAAAATTACGAAAGCTGGTTATCCATATAACGAAGCGCAATTTGTTCGTGTTCTTGAAGATGATGTAAAAAAAGAATCAGCAAGCGCATAAAATGAAACTTTAATCAGTGGGGTTTTTGTTCCTCCCCACTAATTATCAGCCGGATTCTTACCTAAGTTCTTTGCTTGTGCTGAATTTTGAGGTGGGGGGTCTTCCTGCCCGGCAAATAAATAGCGGGATAAAAAAAGCATGCAAACGGAAACGATTTGCATGCTTTCTTTTTTCGTGGAGAAGTTAAGTGCTGAAAAAGGCAGGTACGTCGAATGAGTAGTTGTTTCGTACATTCCTGCATTAAAAAAGATGTAATGATAAAAATATAGTTGTCTTCAGGGGAAAAGGATAATAGCTATCTACGTAGCTTTTGAACAGGAAAGGGCATCTATTCTTCTTTTATTCTGCCAAATAGTTGACCTGAAGTGATAAAATGTATTATAATCGTAAAAGACATGCTGAAGAAGGGTTTCTTTTTGCATGCTGAAATTAGTATGTAAGTGTGATGTTTCGGAGGGAGGGAAAGAGAATGTCAAAAACAGTCGTTCGTAAAAACGAGTCTTTGGAGGATGCACTTCGCCGTTTTAAAAGATCGGTTTCTAAAACTGGTACACTTGCTGAAGCAAGAAAGCGCGAGTTTTATGAAAAACCAAGTGTAAAACGTAAGAAGAAATCTGAAGCGGCAAGAAAGCGTAAATTCTAAGAGAGGGTGTAAGTGATGAGTCTTCTCGGTCGTTTAAACGATGATATGAAACAAGCGATGAAGAATAAACAAAAAGAAAAATTAACCGTTATTCGTATGGTTAAGGCTGCTTTACAAAATGAAGGTATTAAACTGCAACATACTCTTACTGAAGAAGAGGAATTAACAGTTTTAGCTCGTGAAGTAAAACAGTATAAGGACTCCCTCCTTGAATTTAAAAAAGCTGGTCGTGAAGACCTTGTTAATAAACTGCAAAGTGAAATTCAGATTTTAAGCGCATATTTGCCGGAGCAATTAACAGAAGAAGAACTAGCGAATGTAATTAAGCAAGTTATTTCTGAAGTTGGTGCAACTTCTAAAGCAGATATGGGTAAGGTGATGACTGCTGTTATGCCGAAAGTAAAAGGTAAAACAGACGGATCACTTGTGAATAAGTTGGTTATCCAGCTATTAGCATAAAAAAACGTCTCATTTCGTATGAGACGTTTTTTTTATGCTTTTTTTCAGTTTGGACGTGATATTACAAGCTCTTTTTTCATACATATGGGATGAGAGGGGGTCTTTTGAGATGAAAAAATTAGAACAAATGAAGAATTGGTTAACAAAGCAAATAGACCTGCCAGTGGATGTGCTAATGGATCTACCTCGGATCACGCTTGTTGGGCAAGTGCATATCTATATAGAAAATCATCGGGGTTTATTAGTGTTTTCAGATAAAGAAGTAAGATTGTTATTAAAGCACGGTCAATTATTAATTAAAGGGCAATCCTTTATTATTAAAACAATCCTTCCAGAAGAACTTTTGCTTGAAGGGATAATTGAGCAAGTGACGTTTTTAGAAAACGAAAAAAAAGAGGAGTGAGGGAAACTTCCATATGTGAAGTTTTTCTTCGTTATTTTCGTGATTTGACCTTACTATTCAGTTTATCTCGCTATTTATGGGTGGTAGAACTCTTTATTTTATTTTCGTACGAGCTATTTTGCTAATTAAAGTGAAAAAAGTAGTGTGTATACTTTTGGAAAGGTAGTGGAGATAGTAGATGAAAAATAAATGGTTTATAAAATGGCTTGGATATGTAAAAGTACGAATTGAAGGTAGAGGTGCAGAACGGTTCGTTAACGAATGTGTACGTAGAAAATTATTAGTTTGGGATGTTAAGAAGATTGCTGATGAAACGTTAGTTTTTTGTATGTTATTACGAGATGTGAAGAAAATAAAACCAATTTATAGAAAAAATGAATGTAAACTATATTTTATTGGGCGTTACGGTTTTCCCTTTTTGAATAAGCGTTTAATTAAAAATAGTGGATTCTTAATTGGTTTTTTAATTTTCTTTTTTGGCATGATTGCATTATCCAATATGGTTTGGAAAATTGAAATTACAGGGGCGAAACCTGAAACAGAATATATATTGATGAAAGAATTGGACAAAATGGGTATTAAAAAAGGGAAATTACAATTCCAAATGCCTAATGTAGAAGATGTACAACGTCATTTGACAGACAATATTAATGCGATTACTTGGGCGGGACTAGAAATAAGAGGAACGACGTATCATTTTAAAATTGTTGAAAAAAACGAGCCGAAAAAAGAAAAGGAACAAAGGCCGCAAAATTTAGTAGCAAAAAAAGAAGCGATTGTGACAAAAACATTTGTTGAAGTAGGAAAACCAGTCGTCTTGAAAAATGACCATGTCGAAAAAGGGCAGCTTCTCGTATCAGGGGTATACGGTAATGAGGAGAGTCCGACGATTGTTTCGGCGAAAGGTATTGTATATGGAGAAACGTGGTACACGTCTGAGGTGAATGTACCACTGAAGACGCAATTTCAAGTATATACTGGCAATGCATATAATGAGCATTACCTTACATTTGGGAGTGTGAAAATAAAAATATGGGGATTTCAACATGATAAGTATAAACGCTCTCGTACTGAAAGTGTAAAACACGATGTGAAACTATTTGGTTTTACACTGCCGATCGCGTATGAAAAAGATATTGTACGAGAAGAGGAAGAAGCGAATCGGGAATATACTGAAAAACAGGCAATGAAAGTAGCGAAAGAGATGGCTGAAAAAGAACTAAAGAAAAAATTGGATGAACATGCTATGATTGTAAGTGATAAGATTTTGAGTAAAGAGGTTGAGGCGGATCAACTAAAAGTCACATTGCATTATACTGTGATCGAAAATATTGCAGAGCCACAACCAATATCCGAATCCGATATTCAAGGAGACTGAGTAATGGCAGAACAATTAGTAGAAATGAACCAACAATTGGAAAATGCTAACGAAGCAATCGCTCTTTTTGGAGTCAATGATGCTCATTTGAAAGTAATTGAACGGGAATTGAATGTATCGATTGTAACTAGAGGTGAAACTGTTCATGCATCTGGAGCAGTTGAAACTGTGACACTCGTAGAAAAAATCTTACAGCAATTACTTGTTGTTATTCGAAAAGGTATATCAATTACAGAAAGAGATGTTGCGTATGCAATTCAGCTCGCACAACAAGGGAAAATTGCTCAATTTGAAGAGTTATATGAAGAAGAAATCTTCAAAACGGCAAAAGGTAAATCCATTCGTGTAAAAACAATGGGGCAAAGAAGATATATTCATGCAATGAAGAAGAATGATATTGTATTTGGAATGGGACCTGCTGGGACTGGGAAAACATACTTAGCTGTAGTAATGGCTGTGAGAGCTTTAAAGCAAGGGTATGTAAAGAAAATTATTTTAACGAGACCGGCTGTAGAAGCTGGAGAAAGTTTAGGTTTTTTACCAGGAGATTTGAAAGAGAAGGTAGATCCGTATTTACGTCCATTGTATGATGCTTTGCACGATATTCTTGGACAAGAATATACGCAACGTATGATGGAGCGAGGGGTAATTGAAATTGCACCTCTTGCTTATATGAGAGGGCGTACGCTCGATGATTCATTTGTTATTTTAGATGAAGCGCAAAATACAACGGGTGCACAAATAAAAATGTTTTTAACTAGATTAGGTTTTAGTTCTAAAATGGTTATTACGGGGGACCCTTCACAAGTAGACTTACCAAAAGGGGTAAAATCAGGGCTTTCGCTAGCTTCTAACATTTTATCTGGTGTATCAGGTCTTTCATTCATTACATTAGAACAAACGGACGTTGTGAGGCATCCGCTGGTGCAACGTATTATTGAGGCATATGATAAAATGGAATGATCCTATTTGTCAGGATCATTTCTTTTTGTATTAAGGTTGGCGAACGGCATATTTTTTACTATCATAAAAGATAAGAGAAATAAACTATAGGTGCTGGTGTATCAAAATGTTACTTAAAAGTATTGTTGGCTAGAAGAAATGAAAGCTATAAATAGTTTCACTTTATTTCTGGAGAGGAGAAGGTATTGAAATCATGTTAAGATCTGAAGAAATTTCTAAGTGGTTTCGTAATTTACAACATTCGAAAAAACTAAGTTGGATTTCTTACGTTTTATTAGGAGCAGTGCTGTTTTTTGCACTTATGAATAATGTAAAACCAGAGCAATTAGATGTTGATATGTATTCTATTGCAAAAAAAACAATTCATTCTCCTATTAAAATTGAAGATAAGGTTATAACGGACAGAAAAAAACAAGAGGCCGCTCAAAAAGTTGGAGATCAATATACATATAGAAGTGAATATAAACAAAATAGAGTAGATATTGTAAATGATGTTTTTGCTAAGGTAAATGAAGCAATTCAAGAGATGAAAGCTGCTGGACCTGAAGAGCAAAAAAAGATGACCGATGCAAATAAATTAGAAAAATTGAAGAAGAAGTTGCCATCTAATTTAACAAAGGAATTATCTGATGAGAATTTATTATATTTTATTAATGCAGAACCGGATCAATTAGAATTAGCAAAGAACGCGGCTCTAACGTCTATTAGTGTTATTATGGGTGGAAATATTAAAATGTCCGAAGAAATAGCAGCAAAAGAGCGATTTGTTAATGAAATGAAAAGCCTCAATGTGAATAGTGGATTGAAGGAAGCTGTGAACGCGCTAGGATCATATGCGATTACAGCAAATTATTTTTATGATCCGGCTGTAACGAAAGAGAAGAAGAAAGCGGAAGAAGATTTAATTCCACCTGTTTATATTCTTCAAGGACAAGTTATTGTTAGAGAAGGTGAAACAATTTCAAGTGATATGTATAATCAGTTGAAATTAGTCGGTTTATTAGAGAAAGGTAATAGTTTTCAGCCTTATGTTGGATTAGCAGTGCTCATTGGTGTGTTACTGTACTTTATGCATAAGCAGTTTGAAGTATTTTTACAGCGTAAAAGAGAAGATAGACCGTATATTTTAGCGTATATTACAATTTTATCTATCACGATTGTTTTGATGAAAACGATTAGTTTGTTTCAAAAGCTTGAATATGCAGGAATTGCGTATGTTGTCCCGGTTGCGATGGGAACAATACTTGTAAAACTAATGATTGGCGACCGATTTGTATTTTTAACAAGTATGATTTTTTCTGTGTGCGGAAGTATTATGTTTAATGAAGGGGTAACAAGTACACTGAATTATAGTGTAGGTATTTATGTGTTGTTAAGTTCATTATCAGTAAGTATTTTCTTAAGAGAAAAAAATCGTCGTACGATGATTTTGCAAGCTGGTATACTCGTTTCTATCTTAAATGTGGTCGTCTTAGCGGCGTTATTATTATTACGTAATGGGAATTTTTCACCTCTTGAAATTGGAACGCAATTATTGATGGCTTCCGTTTCAGGAATTATCTCATCCGTTTTGGCTATGGGGATATTACCGTATTTAGAGAGTGGACTTGGAATTGTATCAAGCATGAAGCTTATGGAACTATCAAGTCCGAATCATCCGCTTTTACGTAGAATTTTGTTAGAAGCGCCAGGAACGTATCACCACAGTGTAATGGTAGCGAATCTTTCTGAGGCAGCGTGTGAAGCGGTTGGAGCAAATGGTGTATTAGCACGTGTAGGGGCGTATTATCATGATGTAGGAAAAACAGTACAACCGCAATTTTTTATTGAAAACCAGATGGGAATTGAAAATCCACATGATAAATTAGATCCTGTGACGAGTAAAGATATTATCATTGCTCATGTAACAGATGGAGTCAGAATGCTCGAAGAATACCATATTCCGCAAGAAATTATCGATATTGCTGGACAACACCATGGTACAACATTACTTAAATATTTTTATTATAAGGCGATTAAAGAAGATAAAGAAAAATATACAGAAGAGATGTTTCGCTATCCGGGATCAAAAGCAACTTCTAAAGAGTCGGCAATTGTTGGTATTGCTGATAGTGTTGAGGCAGCGGTACGTTCTATGAATCACCCAACGCCAGATCAAATTAATAATTTAGTACAAAGTATTATTAAAGATCGCCTGCAAGATGGGCAATTTAGTGAATGTGATTTGACGTTTAAGGAACTACAAATCGTTGGAAAAACGTTATGTGAAACGTTAAATGGTATTTTCCATTCGCGTATTACATATCCGGAACCACCGGAAGAGAAGGAGAAAGAATGAGTTTATTAATTGATTTCATTGATGAAACAGAAGAAGTGAAAGAAGAATATGTGAATTTAATTCGTGAGATATTAGAAAAAGCAGCTCAAATGGAAAAAATAGAGGATGGTGCGGAGTTATCAGTGACATTTGTAGATAACGAACGCATTCGCGAGATTAATCGTGATTACCGAGATAAGGATCAGCCTACTGATGTCATTTCCTTTGCTATGGAAGAAATGGGAGAAGGAGAAATGGAAATTGTAGGTGCAGAGATGCCTCGTATGTTAGGTGACCTTATTATTTCTATTCCGAGAGCGAAAGAACAAGCTGAAGAGTATGGACATTCTTTTGATCGTGAACTTGGCTTTTTAGCGTTACATGGCTTTTTACATTTACTTGGTTATGACCACATGACAGAAGAGGATGAAAAAGAAATGTTTGGAAGACAAAAAGAAATTTTAGAGGCATTTGGATTAGGTCGATGAAAAAAGGAAAACTTATAAATAGTTTTGGATATGCTATAGCAGGTATATTCTTTTGTCTTCGTCATGAACGAAATATGAAAATTCATTATGTAGCCGCAGTCATTGTTATATGCTGCGGCTTTTATTTCCATATTACGAAAGTAGAGTGGATGGTATTACTTATTGTAATAGGAATTGTAATGAGTTTAGAGATGGTAAATACGGCTGTGGAAAAAACAGTAGATTTAGCGACTACCGATATACATCCGTTTGCGAAAATTGCAAAGGATGTCGCAGCCGGATCGGTTTTATTGTTTGCGATAATAGCCGTTATAATTGGTGCTATTATCTTTTTGCCGTATGTGGTATAGTTGCATTCCAAAGCTTTTATGAAGCTTTGAAAGTGCCTTAAAGGCCTTTAATGAGAGAGTGTATCTATTCACAGCTGTGGACAGGAAGGATGCGGGAATATGAATAGTAAACAATTAATTCAAGAAGCAATCGAAGCGCGTAAACAAGCGTACGTACCATATTCTAAATTTCAAGTAGGTGCAGCATTATTAACACAGGATGGAAAAGTATATCGTGGATGTAATGTTGAGAATGCATCATATGGCTTATGTAACTGTGCAGAAAGAACAGCTTTATTTAAGGCGGTTTCTGAAGGAGATAAAGAGTTTTTAGCTATCGCGATTGTGGCGGATACAAAGCGTCCAGTACCTCCTTGTGGAGCATGTCGACAAGTTATGGTAGAATTATGTAAACAGGATACGAAAGTATACCTATCAAATTTACATGGTGACGTTCAAGAGACGACAGTCGGAGAATTGTTACCAGGAGCATTTTTAGCGGAGGATTTACATGAATAGAAAAGGTTATAAATCAGGTTTTGTCTCTATTATTGGCAGACCGAATGTTGGGAAATCTACATTTTTAAATCGTATTATCGGCCAGAAAATTGCCATTATGAGTGATAAGCCACAAACAACTCGTAATAAAATTCAAGGCGTATATACAGAAAATGATTCACAAGTAATTTTCATTGATACACCAGGAATACATAAACCTAAACATAAATTAGGCGACTTCATGGTGAAGATGGCTCAAACGACATTAAAAGAAGTTGATATTGTTCTGTTTATGGTCAATGCAGTTGAAGGATTTGGTCGCGGTGAGGAATTCATTATTGAGAAATTAAAAGAAACGAAACAACCAGTATTTTTAGTAATTAATAAAATTGACCAACTTCATCCAGAGCAATTATTAGAGTTAATTGATCAATACCGTAAACTATATGAGTTTGCAGAGATTGTACCAATTTCTGCATTAGACGGCAATAATGTGGATGCTTTAATTGGAACAATTAAAAAGTATTTACCAGAAGGACCGCAATACTATCCAGATAATCAAGTAACGGATCATCCAGAGCGATTTATTATTTCAGAGCTTATTCGTGAAAAAGTATTACATTTAACACGTGAAGAAGTGCCGCACTCTGTAGCGGTTGTTATTGATGCAATTCAAAAACGTGAGGGCGGAGCGGTTTATATAAACGCAACGATTGTTGTTGAACGTGCATCACAAAAAGGAATTATTATAGGTAAGCAAGGAAAGATGTTAAAAGAAGTCGGTAAGCGAGCTCGTTTTGACATTGAAGCATTACTTGGTTCTAAAGTATTTTTAGAAGTATGGGTAAAAGTGCAAAAAGATTGGCGTAATAAAATGTCTCAGCTTCGTGACCTTGGTTTCCGCGAAGACGAGTACTAAAATAGAGTAAAGTTGTAATCAGCGGATGTTTTGTTCATCCGCTGATTATTGGTTTTTATGAGTTTTGATAAATTAGGAAAAATTTTTCTCACATGAAAATGGACAAAATGGGTCAATTTAATAACAACAAAGGAAATTGGTTTATAGGCTACGCTTATTGAGAAAGGTGGATTCTTATGCTAGATTTTACCTGGAAGTTTTTCTCCAAAACAGGAAGCATTGAAACGTACTTGCTTTTGAAAGAAATGGAAAAAGACGTAAACGATGAGATGGATCAACATGAAGAGGAGCTAGCGCATCTAGACTCTCCAATTTCTTGACCCGTTTTGTTCAAACCTTGGATGGTGACGAACATGTTTCAAAAAGTTGAGGGCATCGTTATCCGTACGACAGATTACGGAGAAACGAACAAGATTGTTACAATATTCTCAAGAGAATTGGGTAAGGTAAGTGCAATGGCAAGAGGAGCGAAAAAACCGAAAAGCCGGTTAGCATCTGTTTCGCAACTTATGACCCATGGTAATTTTCTTATTCAAATGGGATCTGGACTTGGAACTTTGCAACAAGGCGAGATTATTTCAACTATGAAAGAAATTCGCGAGGATATATTTTTAACTGCTTATGCATCATTTATTGTTGAGTTAACTGATAAAGCAACAGAAGATAAAAAACATAATCCATATTTATTTGAAATGTTATATCAAACGTTGCATTATATGTGTGAGGGTGTTGATTCAGAAGTATTATCATTAATTTATCAAACGAAAATGCTTCCGGTATTAGGGATGCGCCCGTACTTTGATACATGTGCGATTTGTCATCAAGAAACAGATTTTGTCGCCTTCTCTGTCCGGGAAGGCGGTTTTCTGTGCTCGCGTCATGCTGAGCAAGACCAGTATCGTATACCAGTGGGGGAAGCTGTTCATAAATTATTACGTCTTTTCTACCACTTCGATTTACATAGACTTGGCAATGTATCGGTGAAGGATAGCACAAAAAAACAAATGCGTTTAGTATTGAATACATATTATGATGAATATTGCGGGATTTATTTAAAGTCAAGACGTTTCTTAGAACAACTTGATAAGTTTCAAATATAATTTGGGGCCGTATACGGTCCTTTTTACATCCTATCTTTTTCAAATAGCATATTTAGTATATAATATTTAAGAGATAGTATAACTTTTTTCGTTGTGCATTAAAGGTGGTGATTATCATAGAGCTGAATAAACGGCAAGAACATATCATTCAGATTGTAAAAGATCACGGTCCTATTACAGGGGAGTCAATTGCTGCGCAATTAGGATTAACACGTGCAACACTAAGACCAGACTTAGCAATTTTAACGATGGCTGGTTATTTAGAAGCGCGTCCACGCGTAGGTTATTTTTATACGGGTAAAACCGGGGGGCAGCTATTATCTGAGGCTGTTAAGAAAATTAAAGTACAAGATTATCAATCTAGACCAGCTGTAATTGATAAAAATGTATCAGTATACGATGCGATTTGTACAATGTTTTTAGAGGACGTAGGTACCTTATTTGTTGTAGATCAGGCGATTCTATTAGTTGGTGTTGTGTCTCGTAAAGATTTATTAAGAGCTAGCCTTGGAAAGCAGGATTTAACCTCTCTTCCGGTTAATATTATCATGACAAGGATGCCAAACATTACGATGTGTCGTAGAGAGGATTCTTTATATGATATTGCGATGGAATTAATAGAAAGACAGATTGATGCGATGCCGGTTGTGAAGGATACGAAGCAAGGTTTAGAAGTGATTGGACGAATTACAAAAACAAATATTACACGTGCGTTTGTAAACTTAGTAAATAACGAATAAGTGTAATTTGTTTAAAGTGAGGTAATATAATGGATAATAAAATCGTATATGTCGTATCTGACTCTGTTGGAGAAACGGCTGATTTGGTTGTTCGAGCAGCGATGGGGCAATTCCCATTTGCTCCTGATATTAGACGTGTACCGTATGTAGAAGATACAGGGACATTAAAAGAAGTGATTTCGATTGCTAAGAGCAATCAAGCGCTTATTTGTTTTACGTTAGTAAAGCCTGACATGCGTCAGTATTTAGTGACAGAGGCTGCGAAAGAAGGCGTAGAGGCATATGATATTATCGGGCCTCTTATCGATCAAATTGAAGAAATTACAGGGCAAGTACCAAGATATGAGCCGGGTGTTGTTCGTAGATTAGATGAAGAATACTTTAAAAAGATTGAAGCGATTGAGTTTGCTGTAAAGTATGATGATGGTAGAGACGCGCGTGGTATTTTAAAAGCAGATATCGTGTTGATTGGGATTTCGCGCACATCAAAAACACCACTTTCTCAATATTTAGCTCATAACAAACGTTTGAAAGTTGCTAATGTACCGCTCGTACCAGAAGTAGATCCGCCTGAAGAGTTATATCAAGTGGCTAAAGAAAAATGCTTCGGTTTGAAAATTACGCCAGAGAAGTTGAATCATATTCGAAAAGAGCGATTGAAATCACTTGGACTAAGTGATGGTGCAACATATGCCAATATTAATCGTATTAAAGAAGAAATTGATCACTTTGAGAATGTAGTTGGTAAAATAAATTGTCAAGTAATTGATGTGTCGAATAAAGCGATTGAAGAAACAGCCAACATTATTGTGAATGCAGTGCAAAACCAAAAATTGTTTTAGCACATTTACCAAAGGTGAATGTGCTTTTTTCGCTCGTGAGAAACACAATACCTGTTGATTTCGTAATAGATTATAGCGGAGTGGTTATACTTATATTCTTCTGTCTTTTTATTATGCTAAAGGCAGGGTTTCGTTATCCTGAAATAGAAGATGAAAAAATAAAGGGATATGTAGCGTAGTTGAAGAAAATATATTATAATAAAAAATTGTGATAAAAACCTATATTTTACGTTTAGACTTTAATTTTTCAGAATAAACTAGGGATAGGATTTACGAAAAGACATGTAATTACGTTAAATCGACAAAATCTATACAAGAAAACGCACATTATGGAAGGATTCGCAGAAGGGATGTAGAATACAGAAATATGCAAAACATCAATATCGTATTAGTTGATGCAGATGCATAGCCTGTGAATGCTGAAAATTGTGCAAGTTGGAACGAAAGTTCATGTCGAAATTTTGTTTGTCACATCGTATGCTCATCGTTTAAGGAAGTAGCAAGGGAAATTGGATCTATGTAGATACTGAATAAGCTACAGTTGATTTTTTATATGTATCAACATGAAAAAAACAGATCTCGTGATCACATAGGATATGGTGCTTGCTAGTCTTCTTGTAAAAAAGTGTATATGTATTGTCTCCAGGAGGTACATTTGTAACAGGTGAGCAAATGGATACAATTTTATATAGTAGGTACGTATCTGCGAAATTACGCAGAAAAGTGCCTACAAAATCGTTTGATAACGTGATCGACAACACCTTCTAATAAGTTTAGAAAAAATATTGTCGAATTATAAAGGAATTTTTTAATTTTTATCGAATACAAAATACGACACGGAGATGGATTTATGGGGAACAGAATTCCCGAAGAAGTTGTTGAACAGATTCGGACGTCATCGGATATTGTAGAAGTGATTGGTGAATACGTTCAACTTAGAAAACAGGGGCGTAACTATTTTGGCCTTTGTCCATTTCATGGTGAGAATTCTCCTTCATTCTCTGTTTCATCTGATAAGCAAATTTTTCATTGCTTCGGATGTGGAGAAGGTGGAAATGTATTTTCCTTTCTAATGAAAATGGAAGGATTGGCTTTTACCGAGGCTGTTCAAAAGCTAGGTGAAAGAAATGGAATGGCGGTTGCAGAGTATACATCAGGGCAAGGACAACAAGAAGACATATCTGATGACACTGTCATCATGCAACAGGCTCATGAACTTTT
The DNA here is from genome assembly GCF_058952315.1 of Bacillus sp. GW823-FHT06B01. Taxonomy (NCBI): domain Bacteria; kingdom Bacillati; phylum Bacillota; class Bacilli; order Caryophanales; family Bacillaceae; genus Bacillus; species Bacillus sp. GW823-FHT06B01. The sequence continues at coordinate 559,848 of NZ_JBXAHR010000002.1, forward strand.
GAAAAAGTATTATCATCATTTATTAGTAAATACAGAAGAAGGAAATGAAGCACTTTCGTATTTGTTAAAACGTGGTATTACGAAAGAGATGATTGAGAAGTTTGAAATTGGTTATGCGTCACCTGCTTGGGATGCAGCAACGAAAATTTTACAAAAAAGAGGTTTATCGCTGTCTAGTATGGAACAAGCTGGTCTTCTCATAAGAAGCGAGAAGGATGGTAGTCATTATGATCGCTTCCGTGGAAGAGTTATGTTTCCAATCTATACGTTACAAGGTAAAGTGATAGCGTTTAGTGGAAGGGCATTAGGAGATGACACTCCAAAATATTTAAATAGCCCTGAAACACCGATTTTTCATAAAAGTAAATTGTTGTATAACTTCCACCAAGCGAGGCCGTTTATTAGAAAACGTGGGCAAGTGGTCCTTTTTGAAGGGTATGCTGACGTAATGGCTGCGGTAAAAAGTGGTGTGGAAGAAGCTGTCGCGACAATGGGAACAGCTTTAACTGAAGAACAAGCAAAACTTCTGCGACGTAACGTTGAAACTGTTGTTCTTTGCTATGATGGTGATAAAGCAGGGCGAGAAGCAACGATGAAAGCAGGGCAATTATTGCTAAAAGTTGGTTGCCAAGTGAAAGTTACATCCTTGCCAGATAAGCTTGATCCTGATGAATATGTGCAACAATATGGGACAACTGCTTTTGAAAATCTTGTGAAATCAAGTATAAGTTTTGTTGGTTTTAAAATAAATTATTTGCGTTTAGGGAAAAATTTGCAAGATGAGTCTGGCAAAGAAGAATATGTGAAAAGTGTTTTAAAAGAGTTATCGTTGCTACAGGATGCGATGCAGGCAGAATCATATTTGAAGTCATTATCGCAAGAATTTTCGTATTCAATGGAAACTCTTTTGAATCAATTGCACCAATATCGCAAAGAACAAAAGGTACAGCAAAAACAAGTAAAGCAGGTTTCTAAGCCGTCTCAAATTGTTCAAACAAAACCGAAGTTAACAGGTTTTGAAAGGGCAGAAAGAGAAATTATTTATCATATGTTGCAAAGTCCAGAAGTGGCTGTTCGTATGGAATCCCACATAGAAGATTTTCATACAGAAGAACATAAAGGGATTTTATATGAACTATACGCATATTATGAAAAGGGAAATGAACCTTCAGTCGGAACATTTTTAAGTTGGCTCTCTGATGAGAAGTTGAAAAATATTATCACTGATATTTCGACGGATGAATTTATTAATCCAGAATACACAGAAGAAGTGTTACAAGGCCATTTGGAGACGCTCACCCGTCATCAAGAAAAACTTGAAAAGATGGAAATCATCTTTAAGGTAAAACAAATGGAAAAAACAGATCCTGTAGAGGCTGCTAAGTATTATGTAGCATATTTACAAAATCAAAAAGCGAGAAAATAGCTTTTTTGATAAATTTTTAGTATAATGAATGTTTGTATCTCGCGTAAGGAGGGGAACAGATGGCTGACAAACCAGCTCGTTCTAAACAAATTGAAACTGAAATGACCCTTGAGCAAGTGAAAGAACAACTCACTGAGCTCGGAAAAAAACGTGGCGTTCTTACATATGAAGAGATTGCAGAACGCATGAATGGATTTGAAATTGAATCCGATCAAATGGATGAATACTATGAATATTTAGGTGAACAAGGGATTGACTTAGTTGGTGATAATGATAACGACGAAGGTCCTAATAATCGCCAAATTACAAAAGCGGAAGAAGAATTTGACCTTAATGATTTAAGTGTACCACCTGGGGTTAAAATCAATGATCCCGTTCGTATGTATTTAAAAGAAATTGGTCGTGTAGATTTACTATCTGCAGAAGAAGAAATTCGACTTGCAACGCGTATTGAAGAAGGCGATGAAGAAGCGAAACGTCGTCTTGCAGAAGCAAACTTACGTCTTGTAGTAAGTATTGCAAAGCGCTACGTGGGCCGTGGTATGCTTTTCTTAGACTTAATCCAAGAAGGGAATATGGGTCTAATTAAAGCGGTTGAAAAGTTCGATTATCGTAAAGGTTTCAAATTTAGTACGTATGCAACTTGGTGGATTCGCCAAGCGATTACACGTGCGATTGCAGACCAAGCACGAACAATTCGTATCCCAGTTCATATGGTTGAAACGATTAATAAGTTAATTCGTGTACAACGTCAATTACTACAAGATTTAGGACGCGAACCATCTCCAGAAGAGATTGGTGAAGAAATGGATCTTGCTCCAGAAAAAGTACGCGAAATCTTAAAAATTGCACAGGAGCCAGTTTCTCTTGAAACACCGATCGGTGAAGAAGATGACTCCCATTTAGGTGATTTTATTGAAGACCAAGAAGCAACATCGCCTGCGGACCATGCAGCGTATGAATTGCTAAAAGAACAATTAGAAGATGTGTTAGATACACTAACAGATCGTGAAGAAAATGTTCTACGTCTTCGTTTTGGTTTAGATGATGGACGAACTCGTACGCTTGAAGAAGTTGGGAAAGTATTCGGCGTAACGAGAGAACGTATCCGTCAAATTGAAGCAAAAGCACTTCGTAAATTAAGACATCCAAGCCGTAGTAAGCGTCTTAAGGATTTCTTAGAATAGGCTACCTTTAAGTTTACTTCACCTTTGTGAAGTAAACTTTTTTATTTTGTTAACTTTTGTTAAACTTTAGCTATCAGCAACGATTACAATTTCTTGTAATTTATTTTACAGAATTGTCTTTTGATTTGCAAATGCTCATTTTTCGATTTTTCGATTAATTTTGTGTATTCTATACAAAAATATATGTAGAAAAGTGAAAAATATGATGAGAAACGTTAATAATTATCGAAATAATAAGCGATATAACAATAAAAAACAATAAACTGAATTTATGGAATATTTTTAACGATTAGTAGTTTACTCTTTTCTGATAGAGCGTTTTCAAGTACAATGGAAATGACTGAATCATCTAACTATTTAGGGGTATAGAGGGGGGAGAAGAGATATGAAACGTAATCCGCTGATTCCGTTCGCTCTTATTGCAGCATTAGGTATTATCGTTATGTTTGTATTTTCATTTCAGGGGCTAAATAAATCTAAAGAGTTAGCTGATGCAAAAAATGGCGGGAAGCCAGCACAAACAGCATCAAAGCCAGAGGATATTGTGAAACAAAGCTGTACGAGCTGCCACGGTGATCAATTACAAGGGGCAGTAGGACCTAATTTGCAAAAAATTGGTGGGAAACTTTCAAAAGATGAAATTAAAGAAATTCTTTCGAAAGGTAAAGGGAACATGCCACCAAATATAGTCCCAGCTGATCAAGCTGCTAAAGTAGCTGATTGGTTATCGAAGAAAAAATAAAGTTCCGTATGACAAGCCTTTTGCTTAAGCAAAAGGCTTGTTTTTCTATATTTTCTAAAATACGATGAATGATAGAGAAGTGAATTGTTGTTATAGGCTTGCAACAACTACTATAAATTCATTATCATGGAGACAGACTGACAAGAGAAGGAGTAATGGAAATACATGAATGAAGTAAAGCTTTCAAAACGATTAGAAGAAGTTGTGCGTGAAATACCGGTAGGATCTACAGTTGCTGATATTGGATCAGATCATGCGTATTTACCGTGTTATGCAATTATAAATAATATTGCTACAAAAGCAGTTGCAGGAGAGGTTGTAGAGGGGCCATTTCGCTCTGCGCAAGCAACTGTAGCTGAAAGTGGCTTACAAGATAAAGTAGATGTGCGTAAAGGGAATGGATTAGCTGTTATCGCGCCAGGAGAAGTAGATGTAATTACGGTTGCCGGAATGGGCGGGGCGTTAATTCGTGACATTTTAGAAAGTGGTAAAGAAAAATTAGAAGGTGTAACGCGTTTAATTTTACAGCCGAATATTGCAGCGCATCACATTCGTGAATGGTTTATTGAGAATGGATGGGAACTTATCCATGAAAAAATCGTAAAAGAAGATGGGAAAATTTACGAGATTTTAGTAGGAGAGCGAGGAAACATCGCGTCGCCTTATTCTGAAAATAAACAAGCTGAATTGTTTATGGGACCATTTTTAATAAAAGAAAAAAGTGAAGCTTTCGTTGAAAAATGGGAAGGAGAATTGAAAAACTTCCAAAATATTTTAAAGCAGTTAGAACGTGCGGCTGATTCTGAAGAAACAAAAGTGAAGCGTGCGGAAGTAGAAGCGAAAATGAAAATGATAGGGGAGGTTTTATCATGAGTAAAATTCCAAATGGCCATGAAATTATTTCTTTATTTGAAAGTATGTATCCGAAGCATTTGGCGATGGAAGGAGATAAGATTGGCCTGCAAATTGGAGCGCTTAATAAACCCGTACAACACGTATTGATTGCGTTAGATGTAACGGAGGAAGTTGTGGATGAAGCAATTCAATTAGGGGCGAATGTCATTATTGCACATCACCCTTTAATTTTTAATCCGTTAAAAGCGATTCATACAGATAAAGCGTACGGAAGAATTATTGAAATGTGTATTAAAAATGATATCGCCATTTATGCAGCACATACAAATGTGGATGTTGCTAAGGGCGGGGTAAATGATTTACTTGCTGAGGCGTTAGGATTGCAAAATACAGAAGTTTTGGCACCGACATATGCAGAAGAAATGAAAAAAGTTGTTGTGTTTGTGCCAGTAACTCATGCAGAAGAAGTACGAAAAGCATTAGGAGACGCAGGTGCTGGTCATATCGGCAATTATAGCCACTGTACGTTTAATAGCGAGGGTACAGGCACGTTTGTACCTCAAGAGGGAACAAATCCTTATATCGGGGAAACTGGGCAGTTAGAACGCGTAGAAGAAGTGCGAATCGAAACGATAATTCCAGCTTCACTACAACGAAAAGTGATTAAAGCAATGGTAACTGCACATCCATATGAAGAAGTAGCATATGATGTGTATCCACTTGATAACAAAGGTGAAACATTAGGGCTTGGAAAAATAGGATATTTACAAGAAGAAATGACACTTGGACAGTTTGCGGAACATGTAAAGCAATCATTAGATGTGAAGGGCGCAAGAGTTGTTGGGAAATTAGATGATAAAGTGCGCAAAGTAGCTGTACTTGGTGGCGATGGTAACAAATACATCAATCAAGCTAAATTTAAAGGAGCGGATGTATATGTAACGGGTGACATGTATTATCATGTTGCTCATGATGCTATGATGCTCGGTTTAAATATAGTTGACCCAGGACATAACGTTGAAAAAGTAATGAAGCAAGGTGTACAAAAGCAATTACAAGAAAAAGTGGATGCAAAGAAATTCAATGTACACATTCATGCTTCGCAATTACATACGGATCCATTTACATTTGTATAAGAAAAATAAAAACCGTTGCTCATATAGGCAACGGTTTTTATTATTGTTCTTTTTTCACTTTTACACGAGGTAATATTTTTTGTAATGGTACTTTTCGAACTCTCTCCCATGTAGCGGGATTCATTGGATCATATTGATCTAAGAAAGCGATAACTTCTTTTGTAATTGGAGTTGGAGTAGAAGCACCTGCTGTAACAGCTACGTTTTCTACACCTTGTAGCCACTCTAATTTAATCTCACTTACGTCTGCAACGCGATATGCTTTCGTACCAGCGATTTCTTGTGATACTTGTGCTAAACGGTTTGAGTTGTTACTTTTCGGATCACCGACAACAATTGTTAAGTCTGCAACATCAGCTTGTTTAGCGACAGCTTCTTGGCGAACTTGAGTTGCTAAACAAATTTCCTTATGGAATTCTGCTGTTGGGAATTTTTTCTGAATGTCCTCCATTAAATGTTGAACATCCCATTGGCTCATCGTTGTTTGATTTGTAACTAAAATTTTATCTGTTGGAATTTCTAATGTTTTTAAATCATCAGCTCTTTCGATAAGGTGAACGATGTCAGGTGCAATACCAACTGCGCCTTCTGGTTCTGGATGATTTTTTTTGCCGATATAAATGACATGGTAACCTTCAGCTTTCTTTGCTTCAATAAGGTCATGTGTTTTTGTAACATCTGGACAAGTGGCATCGATTGTCGTTAAACCTTTTTCTTTTGCACGTTGTTTAACTTCTGGAGAAACACCGTGTGCAGTGAAAATAACAGTACCAGATTCGATTTTATCTAAAATTTCTAATCGACTTGGACCGTCTAATGTAATGATGCCATCTTCTTCGAATGCATCTGTTACATGTTTGTTGTGAACAATCATACCTAAAATATAAATAGGTCTTGGTAATGATGTATCTAATGCGGCGTTACGTGCAATAACCATCGCGTCCACAACACCGTAGCAATAACCACGAGGGGAAATTTTAACAATTTTCATATGAGTAATCCTCTCCTTCTAAACAAGGGATACTTTTGTGCATAGTCTTTTACATTATAAAGGAGGAATGGATAGAAAACAAAGGATTGTTACACATATAGTTTTGGTTTTGTTGCTATTTTTTGAACAGGCTCCTCTCGTAATTCTTTTTCTATGACAGGCTCAATCACTATTTTTTTTCTTTTTCTTTTTTTTTGTGGAGGAGGCGGAGTTGCTACCTCAACCTTTTCTGTTATGTCTTCAGTTGGATTTTTAGTTGGATTTTCTTCCGTACTTTTTCCAGAGGTGAGGATTTTAACAATGCTTGGTAGGTTACGCATAATAGGACCGTACTGTTCGACGACAGGGCTTACAGATTGAACGACTTGGGATACTTTTTCAATATTGTTTATCATATTAGTTGGATTCGAAATTAAATTTGCAAAAAAACTGCCGATGCCGCTACTTGATGCTGCTGTAGTTGCTGCACCGCCGCGCGTTTCATTTGATTCATACATTTGAGGGGGAATCATTTGCTCTGGATGTTGTTGCATATATGGTTGATATTGTTGTGAGTATTGCTGCGGGTATTGTTGTTGGTATTGGTATTGTTGTTGATATTGGGGCGGCGGTTGCTGGTGCATCATTGGCGGCGGTCCATCCATTTGTCGATAAGGTGGAACCATTTGCATGAAAGGCTCGGTTGGATCGTGTTTTTTAAAGAGTTTAGCAAGGAAACCTTTCTTTTTTTGCGCCATCGGTGGTAGTTGTGGAATTGGATATGGTGTATAAGGTTGCTGTCCTTGATTCGGATACATTTGCCTTGTGTGGGATTTGGGAAACATGTGAGAAATCCTCCTTTCTTCAGTTAGGTATATACACATACAATATGCAATAAGAGGGAAGAAGGTTAGTTTTTGAAGTAAAAACCTAAACTAAAGATGGATTTTACTTGTAGATTTCGATATAATGTAGACTTGGCTGATTTGTGCGCGCAGTAGAAATTTAGAAAGAAGGTGTAACTTATGACACAACAAACTTTTACACAGTATGATTTTAAACCATTTTTAATAGATGCAGTTCGTGAACTACGCTTTACAGAGCCGACAGGAATTCAAAAGAAAATTTTCCCGGTCGTGAAAAAAGGTGTAAGTGTAATTGGACAATCCCAAACAGGTTCTGGGAAAACACATGCATACTTACTTCCTACATTGAACAGAATTAATGCAAGTCGTGAAGAAGTACAACTTGTTATTACAGCGCCTACTCGTGAGTTAGCACAACAAATTTACGAAGAAATCGTGAAATTAACAAAGTTTTGTGCGGAAGATCAAATGATTACAGCACGTTGTTTAATTGGTGGAACTGATAAACAACGATCAATTGAAAAGTTGAAAAAACAACCTCATATTGTAGTTGGAACACCAGGACGTATTAAAGATTTAGTAGAAGCACAAGCATTATTTGTTCATAAAGCAAATACTATTATTGTCGATGAAGCAGACTTAATGCTTGATATGGGATTCATTCATGATGTAGACAAAATTGCATCACGCATGCCTAGAAACTTGCAAATGCTAGTTTTCTCTGCAACAATTCCTCAAAAACTAAAACCGTTTCTGAAGAAATATATGGAGAATCCAGAGCATATTCATATCAATCCAAAACAAGTTGCAGCTGGAAATATTGAGCATTATTTAGTACCTTCTAAACATCGTAACAAAATCGATTTAGTGAACAAAATGTTGTTACAATTTAAACCGTATTTAGCAGTTGTTTTCACGAATACGAAGAAGATGGCGGATCAGGTTGCTGACGGATTAATGGAACGTGGCTTAAAAGTTGGACGAATTCACGGAGATTTATCACCGCGTGATCGTAAAAAAATGATGAAACAAATTCGTGATCTTGAATTCCAATATATTGTTGCAACTGATTTAGCAGCACGTGGTATTGATATTGAAGGAATTAGTCATGTTATTAACTACGAACTTCCATCAGATTTAGATTTCTTCGTTCACCGCGTTGGAAGAACAGCACGTGCGGGGCATTCAGGTATTGCAGTGACGATTTATGATCCAGCAAACGAAGAAGCGTTAGATAGTTTAGAAAAACAACGTCATATTGAGTTCAAGCATGTAGAGTTACGCGGAGATGAGTGGGCGGATTTAGGTGAACGTCGTCGTCGTAAGAGCCGTAAAAAACCAAATGATGAACTTGATGTTATGGCAACGAAAGTTATTAAAAAGCCGAAAAAAGTAAAACCAAACTATAAACGTAAACTTGCAACAGAACGTGATAAAGTGAAGAAAAAATATAGCAATAAAAAAAGATAAGGGGAGCCCCCTTATCTTTTTTTATCCGGATATTTGCGGGATAATAATCGGTGGGGAATGGAAAAACACTGATTAAAGTTTCGGTGTAGCTAGTTACAATTTGCGTAGTGTTTTAGGAACAAACAATTCGCTACATATTTCTACAAATTATGCTATCATTATATCTATTGTATATTGAAGAGGTGATTGTATGTTAAAGATTGGATCTCATGTTTCTATGAGTGGTAAGAAAATGTTATTAGCAGCAAGTGAAGAGGCTGTTTCATACGGTGCAACGACGTTTATGATTTATACAGGTGCACCGCAAAATACACGAAGAAAACCAATTGAAGAATTGAACATAGAAGCAGGAAGAAAACATATGGAACTAAACGGTATTGAGGAAATTATCGTACATGCGCCATATATTATTAATCTTGGGAATACGACGAAGCCAGAAACATTCCAATTAGGTGTAGACTTCCTTCGCATGGAAATTGAAAGAACATCGGCATTAGGTGTAGCGAAACAAATCGTTCTTCACCCAGGTGCGCACGTTGGTGCAGGAGCGGATGCTGGTATTCAACAAATTATTAAAGGGCTTAATGAAGTATTAATGCCAGAGCAGACGGTTAACATTGCGTTAGAAACGATGGCAGGAAAAGGAACAGAATGCGGTCGTAGCTTTGAAGAAATTGCAAAGATTATTGATGGTGTAAAATATAATGAAAAATTATCAGTATGCTTTGATACGTGTCATACGCACGATGCAGGATATGATATTGTAAATGATTTTGACGGCGTATTAAATGAATTTGATAAGATTGTTGGTATGGATCGTTTGCAAGTACTTCATATTAATGATAGTAAAAATGTATGCGGCGCAGGAAAGGACCGTCATGAAAATATCGGCTTCGGTCATATCGGTTATAAAGCGTTACATCATATTGTGCATCATCCGCAGTTAATGCACGTACCAAAAATTCTTGAAACGCCATATGTAGGTGAAGATAAAAAAGATAAGAAGCCACCATATAAATTAGAAATCGAAATGCTGAAAAATGGTACTTTTGATGAAGGAATTCTTGAGAAAATTAAAGCGCAATAAGCAATAAGGAGGGGATTTTCCCCTCCTTATTTTAGTAGTTGCTGAAATAAAGTATTTACTTGTTGGGCAGTAGCAGGGGAGGTTACTTTTGCTATTTGTTTTAAGAGCGCTAGCCGTTCGTCATTATCGTAAATGTTAATATTCTTTCCTTTCATAAGTAAAACAATTTGATCCGCTTGTGCAGTCGTAATAGAAACTTCATATTCTTTACTATATTTCAATAACTCTTTTGTAGAAATATGATTTAATTTTTTATTTACAAGTTGTTTAATGAGGTTCATCGAGTTATCCTCCTTCACACGTTCTTCTATCGAAATATATGAGTACGTAGCTTGTACATATTCGTATAGAGTTTCTTTTTCCATGAGAAAAAGAAGCGTATGTTATAATATAAGGACAAAACTATAGAAAAAGAGTATAAGGAGGACTTATGGAACAAAAGCAACATCGAAAAGAAAGTGTTATCCATCTTATTTATCGTTTAGTTATGATTATTTTTGGGGCAGCATGCGCAGCGGTAGCAATTGAACTATTTTTAATGCCAAATAAAATTATTGATGGTGGAATTATTGGTATTTCTCTTATATTAGATTATCTTACTCCTAATATTTGGTGGTTAAGTTTCTCTACTTTAGTCGTTATTCTCAATATCCCATTTATGTATTCAGGTTATAAGCAAATCGGGAAAACGTTCATGTTATCTTCGGCGTTCGGTATTGTAGCTTTAGCGTTTATTGAATCAACGTTACATGCTGTTCCACCATTTACAACAGAGCCGATTTTAGCAACAGTTTTTGGTGGTCTTATTTTAGGTATTGGTGTAGGGCTCGTTATTCGCCATGGTGGATCAATGGACGGAACAGAAATTATGGGTATTTTATTAACGAAGAAATTACCTTTCTCTGTTGGCGAATTTGTAATGTTTGTGAACTTATTCATTTTTGCATGGGCAGCATTTGTATTTGGTGTTGAACAAGCTATGTATTCTGTTATGACGTACTATATTGCATTCAAAACAATTGATACAGTCATTCAAGGTTTAGATGAAACGAAAGCAGTTTTAATTGTATCAGATCAATATGAGGAAGTATCAAATGCGATTTTGCATCGTCTTGGTCGTGGAACTACAAAGCTTGTAGCGAAAGGCGGTTACACGGATAAAGAAAAAGAAGTTATTTATGCAGTTGTAACGCGTCTGGAAGTGACGAAGTTAAAATCAATTGTGTATGAAATTGATGCGAATGCGTTTGTTACGATTATGAATACACAAGAGACAAATGGTGGCAAGTTTAAATCGGCTATCCACTAGAAAATTTATCCAGTAAAAATCCTCGCCAACCGTTAGGGGATGGCCTCATCTGATTAAAGTTTCACTTTATAGGAATACTTTTCGAAAGCAGAGAATTTTTCTCTGCTTTTTGTTATAATAGTAAGGTTTCTTGAAAAAATTGATATATTTTAGGCAGATTGGTTTACAACTATAATAAGCTGTACTATAATTCAAATAGATATAAATCGGAATCATTCTGAATTAAAATAGGTGAGATGCTATGAATAATATATTAGAAATAGAAGGATTGTCATTTCGATATGAAGATCGAAATGTGTTAGAAGATATTAATTTGCAAGTTCCGAAGGGAGCTTTTTTAGGTTTAGTTGGGCCAAATGGTTCTGGGAAATCAACTTTGCTAAAATGTTTATTAGGCGTTTTAAAGCCAAAACAGGGAAGTATTCGTTTGTTTGGTGTTGACAGTAAGAAGTTTAAAGAATGGAACAAAGTTGGTTATGTGTCGCAAAAGGCAAATAGCTTTAATTCTGGTTTTCCGGCCACTGTTTTTGAAGTTGTATCAATGGGACTCGTTTCGAAAAAAGGGCTGTTTCGCTTTTTCACGAAAAACGATAAGGAAAAGGTAGAAAAAGCGATTGCTGATGTAGGGATGAGTGCGTTTCAAGGGCGCAATATCGGAGAACTTTCTGGTGGACAACAACAGCGTGTATTTATTGCTCGTGCGCTCGTTAGTGATCCTGAATTACTCATTTTGGACGAGCCTACTGTTGGAATCGATGTGAAGAATGTAGAAAGTTTTTATGAGATATTAGAGGATTTAAACAAAAGGTTAGGAATCACATTAATTCTCGTTACTCATGATATGGGAGCTGTTACTGAGAAGGTAACACATGTTGCATGCTTAAACCAACATCTACATTTCCATGGAAATGTAGAGAAGTTCCGAGAGTTAGAAGATGCAGAAATGTCCGTCTTATATGGACATCATGTTCATCGTTTAGAACACGAGCATGAGCATCACGGGAGGATATAATGATACAAGATTTTTTACAATATGACTTTTTACGGAACTCTTTATATGCAGGGATTTTAATAGGACTTGTTGCGCCGCTTATCGGTGTATTTGTTGTCATTCGCCGAATGTCGCTTATTGCGGATGCTTTAAGTCACGTGACATTATCGGGTATTGCTGCAAGTTTACTACTAGAAAAAACAATTTTCACAGGAGGATTTTTAAATCCGTTATATATGGGAATGATTTTTTCTATTGGTGGGGCGTTACTAATTGAAAAATTACGTACTGTATATAAACATTATCAAGAATTAGCAATTCCGATTATTCTTTCAGCAGGAATGGGGATTGGGGTTATTTTTATATCACTTGCAAATGGATTTAACACTGATTTATTTAGTTATTTATTTGGGAGTGTAAGTGCTGTAACAAGTACGGATTTAATAATCATTGGCATTGTAGCAATTGTTGTTATTGTAACGATCACTTTATTATACAAAGAGTTATTTTTACTATCGTTTGATGAGGAATATGCTGTATCAACCGGTTTGAGTGCAAAGTGGATTCACTTTATTTTCATTATATTGGTTGCTCTTGTTATTGCAGTATCAATGCGTGTAGTAGGGGTTCTCCTCGTATCATCATTAATGACGTTACCAGTTGCAGCAAGTATTCGTATTGCGAATGGATTTAAACAAACAATTTTCTTTTCCATTTTATTTGGTGAAATTGCAGTAATTGGTGGAATGTTTGCTTCATATCAACTTGATCTAGCACCAGGTGGTACAATTGTTATGATAGCAGTTCTTATTTTAATTGGTGCGATTTTATGGAAAAAGAAAAAAACTGCATAAAGTAGGGATAGATATGAATCTAACAGAAGCTTTACGCCTAATGAAAGATAAAGGATACAAACATACTGGGAAAAGGGAAGAAATGCTCAGGTTATTTGCAGCTCACAATCGTTATTTAACGGCGAAAGACGTTTTAGAGCATATGAAGGATGATTATCCAGGTCTTAGCTTTGATACGATTTATCGTAACTTAACGGTGTTTGCTGAAATCGGTGTTTTAGAACAAACGGAATTAAATGGTGAAAAACATTTTCGTTTTACATGTTCTATTATGGAACATCATCATCATTTTATTTGTTTAGATTGCGGGGGAACGAAAGAGATTACTTCCTGCCCGATGGATTTTATGAATAAAGATTTTAACGGTTATGAAGTAACCGGTCATAAGTTTGAAATATATGGCCGTTGTCCAAAATGTGCAAAATAAGAACTCGTCGGTTACATAACTGACGAGCTTTTTTACGTAAAAAAGAAGGTTGCCCACAAATATTGTGGCAACCTTCTTTTTATTGTTCTTGTGTTTCTTTTTCTTTTTCTTTTTCTCGTTCAGCAGCCATTTCAGCAGCAATTACATCGATTTCTTTTTTCAGTTCTTCTACCATTATTTCTTCTGGTACTTTACGAACAACTTGCCCTTTACGGAATAATAATCCTTCTCCACGTGCACCGGCAATACCGATATCAGCTTCACGAGCTTCACCAGGACCGTTTACAGCGCAACCAAGTACTGCAACTTTAATTGGTACTTTTAGTGTAGAGATGTATTCTTCCACCTCGTTAGCGATGCTAATTAAATCAATTTCAATGCGACCACAAGTTGGGCAAGAAATAAGTGTTGCTGCATTAGATGCAAGACCGAATGACTTTAATAGTTCACGCGCAACTTTTACTTCTTCAACTGGGTCAGCACTTAATGAAATACGTAGTGTATTTCCGATGCCTTTATTTAAGATTGCGCCAAGACCAGCGGCACTTTTTACAGTTCCGGCAAATAATGTTCCGGATTCTGTAATACCTAAATGTAATGGGTAATCAAAAGCACGAGCAGCTTTTTCGTATGCTTCAATTGCTAAGTTAACATCAGAGGCTTTCATAGACACGATAATATCGTGGAAATCTAAGTCCTCTAAAATTTTAATGTGATGTAGGGCGCTCTCGACCATACCATCTGCAGTTGGGTATCCGTACTTTTCTAAAATGTGACGTTCTAATGAACCTGCGTTTACACCGATACGGATTGGAATACCGCGTTCTTTTGCTGCATTTACAACAGCTTCTACTTTATGGCGACGACCAATGTTACCTGGATTGATACGTACTTTATCAATGCCACCTTCAATTGCTTTTAAAGCAAGACGATAATCAAAATGAATATCAGCAACAAGTGGAATGTTGATTTGTTTTTTAATATCAGCAATAGCATTTGCTGCGCGTTCGTCTGGAACAGCAACACGGACGACTTGACAGCCAGCTTCTTCTAAACGTTTAATTTCAGCAACTGTTGCTTCAACATCATGTGTTTTTGTTGTTGTCATACTTTGTATAATTAATTCATTATTACCGCCAATTGTTAAATTACCGACTTTAACTGGACGTGTTTTTGTACGATGAGTCATTTCATTCACGAATAGATCGCTCTCCTTATAAAAGAAGTTTCTTATTTAGTCCCTCATATCAATGAAAGTATACGTGATACAGGGCTATAGAAACCGAAGTGCTCGGTTTCACTTTTACTATTGTATCAGCGCCTTTATGTAATTGACAAGGATTAAGTGATTGCTCATTGATATAACGGGAATTTATAAGACTTTCCAATTTGTATTTTTGTAGCAGATGTACTTTTGTTTAGTTGTTTAAAGTCATCAATTACCTTTTCAATGGAAGGGATTTTTTTCTTATTAATTTGTTCGGTAATAGAAAGAACTGTCTCACCTGTTTTGACTTCGATTGTTTTATAAGTTACATCTGTTTCTTTTTCTGCTTTGTTCTCTTTCTTTTGTTTTGTATCTGTATTTTTTTGCTTTATCGTTTGGGCAGCGGTTGTTTTTTTATATGAACTTAACATCGGTAAAGTGCCGATTTTTATATCGTAATAAAATATATAACCAAGAACAAGCACGAATAAGAATATACCTAATCTTTTCATATTCTTCACTCCTTTGCTAGGAATATATGCTTGTCCAAAAAAAAAATGCCTATTTAGGCATTTTTTTTTCGTTCTTATTTTTCTTTCGGTTTTGGAACTTCTTTAATCGTTAAGTAAAGAACAATTAAAACAACTGCGATATAAATGAATGTTGAACCAGGTACAACAATTTTGAATAGATCCATAATCATAAAGAAGATTGTTGGGATTGTGTAGCTGTATGCAGTTAACGTCCATATTTGCTTATAAGATAATTTACGTTGACCACTCATAGCAGAACCTATAAACGCAAGTAAAGTAATTCCTAAGAAAGTAATAAACAATTGGAATAGGTACACTAACACTCCAATAACGGCTAGTAAAATTGGATAAATACTATCGAATACAGAAATGAAATCTTGCAAATCTTTCTTCTCAAGAGATGTCCCTAATAAATCATTATAGGAGTATGTTTGTGTTTGACCATTTCCTATAGAAACTACTTTATCTTTTAAAATAAATAAACCAGTTTTGTTTTGATATGTTTCTATATCTGTTGTATTGGGGTCAAATACGAAAAGAGCATCTCCCTCTTCCTTTAGAATAGGTTGTTCAATATCTGCTTTTAGTTCACCGTTTTCGATTTTAAAATCAGGTAAATCTTTTTCAATTGCTTGATTTACCATGCTGACACTATCTTGGATAAAGCTGCCGTAAAAGAATGTTCTTGGAATAGTAGTGATTAGACAAAGTAGCATAATATACAAAATGGTTTTTCCGATTTTTTGAAAACGGAATAGCGCCATATCTTTAGGCGAATATACGCTTTTTGCTAATTGGGTAAATATGGACATAGATTCACTTCCTTTATGTATGTATAAAATCATTGTAACGTAGGAATCTAGAGAATCTCAAGATATATTATATTTACATATAGTGGAGATAACTAAATTTCTTTTTATTAATTTTCTTCTTTTATATGAGAAAAATACAATTGACACTTTTCTTTGTCATATGGTAAATTTATCTTACATTTCTTAAAGGATATATCCGATAGGAATTCCTTTATTTGATATGTTGTTACATACATAATTGTGGACCCTTAGCTCAGCTGGTTAGAGCAGACGGCTCATAACCGTCCGGTCGTAGGTTCGAGTCCTACAGGGTCCATATCCATTTCGCATGTTTATTATGTCAGTGGGAAGCTTCCTTGTAGAAGGGAGCTTTTTTTACGGAATATATGAGCATTTTAATTGAAAAGAAGTGGGATTTTTGCTACGTTAATGATAGCAAGACAATGTGATTTATTTGTTTGCACCCTATGGCAATTAGGGTAGAATGAAGTTGTATGTCACTTAAGTGGCAATACATAAACTGGGAGGAATATAACAATGGCAAAACACGAATTACCAAATTTACCTTATGCGTATGATGCTTTAGAGCCTCACTTTGACAAAGAAACAATGAACATCCATCATACAAAACATCATAACACTTACATTACAAACTTAAACGCTGCTTTAGAAGGTCATGCAGAATTAGCTGACAAAAGCGTAGAAGAATTAGTTGCAAACTTAAACGAAGTACCAGAAGCAATCCGTACAGCAGTACGTAACAATGGTGGCGGACATGCTAACCATACATTCTTCTGGACAATCTTATCTCCAAACGGCGGCGGACAACCAGTAGGCGAACTTGCAACTGCAATTGAAGCGAAATTCGGTAGCTTCGATGCATTCAAAGAAGAATTCGCAAAAGCTGGCGCAACTCGTTTCGGTTCTGGTTGGGCTTGGTTAGTAGTAAACAATGGTGAGTTAGAAGTAACAAGCACGCCAAACCAAGATTCTCCTCTAACTGAAGGTAAAACTCCAGTTGTAGGTTTAGATGTTTGGGAACATGCTTACTACCTAAATTATCAAAACCGTCGTCCTGACTACATCGGTGCATTCTGGAACGTTGTAGATTGGAACGCTGCTGAAAAACGTTACCAAGAAGCAAAATAATTGTAATAACGATAGAAAAAGCTAGGAGAATGCTCCTAGCTTTTTCTATGCTTTCCTTTTACATAATTGGGCTTGTCTTTGGAAGACTAGAACATGAAGTAAAGGAGAGTTGTGTATGAAGTGGAAACATATAATTGGTGACGTTGAAGTGAATCGGGATTTAGTGTTGTTGCTCCTTATTGGAGGTTTATACACGCTCGCAATTTCTTTATCGAATACGTTTGTTAACATTTATTTATGGAAACAAACACAAAATTATGTGAATCTTGGCTTGTATAATTTGGCCAGCGTTGTATTGCAGCCTCTCACATTTCTTATAGGTGGGAAATTAGCGAAGCGTATTGATCGCTCAATCTTGTTACGAATAGGCGTAGGCACGTTAGCTATTTTTTTTATCGTTGTTTTAGTAGCGGGAAAAAGCGCTTCTCACTATATTTTATTAATGGGGGCTCTTTTAGGAGTCGGATATGGTTTTTACTGGCTCGCGTTTAACTTATTAACATTTGAGATTACAGAACCAGAAACAAGAGATTTCTTTAATGGGTTTCTTGGACTTCTTACATCCTTCTCTGGCATGATTGGACCGATAGCAGCTGGATACACAATTTCACGTATGGAAAAATGGAGTGGCTATACGGTCATATTCTTTCTTTCGTTAGTGTTATTTGCAATTGCTGTTATTTTAAGCTTTTTTGTATCTAAGAGAGAATGTGAAGGACGGTATGAAATTGTACAAGTATT
Source organism: Bacillus sp. GW823-FHT06B01 (assembly GCF_058952315.1). Taxonomy (NCBI): domain Bacteria; kingdom Bacillati; phylum Bacillota; class Bacilli; order Caryophanales; family Bacillaceae; genus Bacillus; species Bacillus sp. GW823-FHT06B01. Next base: position 577,610 of record NZ_JBXAHR010000002.1, read on the forward strand.
GAAAGAGCGGCAGATTGATAAAAATTGGGGAAGAATTACACGTGCTCATTTTTTCCAAGGGTTGAGAGAGGGAACGTTTATTTTTGTGATTTCCGTGTACGTGTATTTAGCGACGGATAGTGAACTCGCCTTAGGAAAATATAGCTTAGTAAATTCTGCTGTATCATTTGTATGTTACTACTTAGTCACTCGTATGTTAAAGAAAGAGTGGCGGAAAAAAGCAATTTTACTTGGAGGCATTATTTTATATGCTGTCGTATTTTTAGTTATATTCAACGTTACATACGCAAAATTACTTATTTATGCAGCGTGTATTGCGGTTGCATACCCTATTTTGCTTGTTCCGTACGGGTCCATGACATACGATGTAATTGGCAGAGCGAAAAATGCGAGAGAGTGGCGTGTAGAGTATGTAGTTGTCCGAGAATTATGGTTAAATGCAGGAAGAATTTGCTCGATTTTAAGTTTTTTATGCGCTGTACTATTCTTTCCGCCCGAAAAAAGTTTACCTTACTTATTATGTATTTTAGGTGCAGGACATTTTCTTATTTATTTTGCAGTTAAAAATGTCAAATATGATGAGGGAAATGCAAGTAAAACAAGTGTTGTAACGCAAGCAAATGCGCAGAATCAAACAGAACCAGAAGGTTAACTTCTCGGTTGTTTTATGCTAGAATAGAAAAAGATGTAAGACAGCAGTGAGGACACCTGTATGAAGGTGTCCCTTTCACATTACATAGCTGTTGGTAGAGGAGGTTTGTATGAGCAAGAAGCAGAAACAACAAAAGAAAAAGACTCACGTTCCTTTTCGGTTAAACGTGCTGTTTTTCTGCGTGTTTTTAATGTTCTCCGCGGTTATTGTAAGGCTAGGATATGTACAAATTGTTCGCGGTGAGGAATATAAGAATGAAGTGGAGAGGAAAGAGAACTCGACGATAAGTAATCCTGTACCACGTGGGAAAATATTTGACCGTTATGGGCGAGCTGTAGTAGATAATGCAGCTGTACGTACGATTACATTTACAAAAATGAAAGGATCAACTGCAGAGGCTCGCTTAGAAACAGCGAAAAAGCTAGCAGATTTGATTGAAGTACCGACAGATAAATTAACAGATCGTGATAAAAAAGATTATTGGCTTGCTATTCATAAAGAGGAAGCGAAAGAAAAAATTACGAATAAAGATCGTCAAGAGTTTAAAGATAAAAAAATTGACGATAAAGAATTAGACGAGCGTCAACGAGGTCGCGTGACGGAAGAAGAAGTGAATCAATTATCTGCAAAAGATTTAGAAATACTAGCAATTAAAAGCAAAATGGACGGCGGATATGCAATGACACCACAAGTCATTAAGAAGGATGCCACAGAAAAAGAATATGCGATTATTAGTGAAAAATTAGCGGAATTGCCAGGAGTAGATACGAGTGTCGATTGGGAACGAAAATATGCATATGATGGTGATTTATTCCGAAGTGTACTTGGTGGGGTGTCAACGTCTGATGAAGGTTTACCGAGAGAAAGACTAGATTACTATCTTGTTCGTGATTATAATCGAAATGAACGAGTAGGAAAAAGTTATCTTGAACAGCAATATGAAGATAGCCTACATGGTACGAAAGCGGAAGTGAAAAATATTACAGATAAAAATGGTAATATTTTAGAAACGATTAATGTATCAAAAGGGCAAAGTGGTAATGATCTGAATTTAACAATTGATATGGAATTACAAAAGCGTGTAGAAGAAATTATCACTAAAAGTTTATTGAAATATAAAGGTGGGCAACCACTTTTAGATCGTGCATTCGTTGTAATGATGAATCCGAAAAATGGTGAAGTTTTATCTATGGCAGGGAAACAGTTAGTGAATGAAAATGGTGAAACGAAAGTACAAGATTTCGCATTAGGAACGATGACAAGTTCTTATCCGATGGGATCGACTGTAAAAGGCGCTACAATACTTACTGGATATCAAACAGGCGCTATTCAACCAGGTTCGGTTCAACTTGATGAACCAATTGTATTAAAAGGACCGCTAAAAAAATCGTCTTGGAAGACGATGGGATATATTGATGACCTTACAGCGTTAAAAATGTCTTCAAACGTTTATATGTTTAAAACAGCGATGAATATTGCTGGTGTTCCCTATGTACGAGGCGGTACGTTAGATATAAAACAAAAATCATATGATACGATGCGTTACTATTTCGGTCAATTTGGACTTGGTGTAAAAACTGGCATTGATTTACCGAATGAAACGGCTGGACAAAGAGGTAGAACAGATCATATGCCAGGTTTCTTATTGGATTTATCAATTGGACAGTATGATACGTATACACCACTTCAATTAGCACAATATGTTTCAACAATTGCAAATGGTGGTTACCGTATGCAGCCGCAAGTTGTAAAAGAAATTCGTCAACCGGCAGTGAAACCAGATGAAGTTGGAAAAGTGGTTCATTCAATGGAACCGAAAGTACTAAACCGTGTAGATATGCCTGAATCACAAATTAAACGTGTTCAGGAAGGATTTAAGCAAGTGTTTAACAGTCCGGGTGGTACGGCTTTAAACTATTTTTCGACTGCAAAATATACAGCTGCTGGTAAAACAGGTACAGCTCAAACTGTGTATGGCGGAGATAAAGAGATTGGTAGAAATGCAAAAGGTGAGCGCAAAGAGACATATAACTTAACGTTAGTAGGTTATGCGCCATTTGAAGACCCTGAAGTAGCATTTTCTGTTGTTGTACCTTGGGTAGATGATAAATCAGGTATTAATGGATATATTAGCCGTGACATTATGGACGCGTACTTTGATTTGAAAAAGGTAGAAAATGGCGAAGCTACAAAAGATGAAATAGATAAGAAAAATAAAGAGCAAGATGATGAATAAAAAAGTTGTAAAAAAAGCACACTATCTGAAAAGATAGTGTGCTTTTTTTTATGGTTCATGCATACGTTTTAATAAAGTGGACAAGCATATCATATCGGGAAATTAAGGGACCTCGCAAATGATACGTATGCATTTCCCTATGGAGGATAAGGATTTTATGGACCAATCATTAGTGAAGATGAATGGTGGCTACGGATTAGAATTTCACCTAATGTTGATTCTTGTGGAACTTTACAAAACTTTTACAAACAATTAAAACCGAATTAATAGTTTAGCAGTATTCTTATATCTGTAATCCTGTTATTTCCGGTTACTTCTAGGAGGAAGAACACGTGAAATGGATAAGTGCATCGATTAAAGTTTTCGTATTGTCGACATGTTTCTTTTATGTTGGCACGTCTACTGCATTTGCTGTGAATGAAATGGGAGAAGTGAGAGTTGATGGATCCTCAACAGTTTTTCCTATTATAGAAGCGGTAGCGGAGGAATATACAAAGGTGCATCCAAACGTGAAAATTTCCATCAGTGTTTCTGGAACAGGAGGAGGATTTAATCGTTTCAGTAAAGGAGAAGTAGATATAAATAATGCTTCGAGAGCAATGAAACAAGTGGAAGAAAATGAGATGAAAAAAAACTCCATTCAGTTTACACCGTTTGAAGTCGCTTACGATGGCCTTACGATCGTTGTGAGTCGCCAAAATACTTGGGTAGACAATATGACGGTAGACGAGTTACGTCTATTATGGAGTGAAGATGGAAGCGAAAAGCGATGGTCACAAATTCATTCATCATGGCCACGTGAACAGGTGAAGTTTTATGCGCCAGGTGTAGACTCTGGTACGTATGATTATTTTCAAAATGTCATCTTACAAAATAGTCGCATTGTAAAAAAAGTCTCTTTGTCTGAAGATGATCAAGTTATTATGCAAGGGGTAATGAATGATGAAAATGCCATTGCTTTTGTAGGATATGCTTATTATATGGCCAATCGAGATAAGGTGAGAGCAATAAAAGTGAATGGTGTACTTCCGACGAAAGATACCATTCAATCAGGTAAGTATAAGCCATTATCTAGGCCGTTATTTGCTTATGTAAATGATGCATCTATCCGAAATAAAATGAATGTAGCAAATTATATTGAGTTTATGATTCAGCATGTAGGTAATCTTGCTGAAGAGGTTGGATATGTAAAATTACCAAAAGAAAAATACAATGAACAGCTGCGGATGTTAACAGAAATAAAAAGGTAATGTCAGGGTGGAAAGGGGTTTTCATCTTTGGCTCATAATGACAAAAGTCAAATTACATTTTCTGTACAACATTTGATTGAAAGAAATACAAAACAAAGAAAAAAAACGCAGCGAATCAATCGAATCGTTCCATTATTACTAAAAATAATGGCTAGCGTGTCTATTGTAACGACACTTGGAATTATTTTCACATTGGCAAATGAAACGTTGATGTTTTTTCAAAAAATACCATTACACTCCTTTTTGACGGGAAAAGAATGGTTACCTTTTTTTGAAGATCCTAAATTCGGTATATTACCACTTATATGTGGAACGTTCCTTGTAACAGCAATTGCCATGTTCGTAGCAATTCCTATCGGTTTAGCGTGTGCTGTATTTTTAAGCGAATATGCTTCAAACGGTGCAAGGAAAGTATTAAAACCGATGTTAGAACTATTAGCAGGTATTCCGACAATTGTATATGGTTTTTTTGCATTAACAGTTGTCACACCACTTTTACAACGGATTATACCAGATTTACAGTTTTTTAATGCGATTAGTCCAGGTATTGTTATTGGCTTTATGATGATACCTACAATTGCATCTCTATCTGAAGACGCGATGAGAGCTGTAGCGAAAGGAACGAAAGAAGCTTCGTTAGCACTTGGAGCAACTCGGTTTGAGATGGTAAAACAAGTCGTGTTTCCTTCGGCTTTTACAGGGATTATGGCAGCAATCCTATTAGCTGCTTCCAGAGCAATTGGCGAAACGATGATAGTTGTAATTGCAGCGGGATCTACACCGAATGTATCGCTCGATCCGACACACTCTATTCAAACGCTAACAGCCTATATTGTGCAAGTGAGCTTAGGTGATGCTCCGCATGGAACAATTACGTATTACAGCATGTATGCTGTAGGCGCAACGTTATTCTTGTTTACTCTTATAATGAACATCATTTCACACTCTATTATGCGCCGCTTTAGGAGGGTGACATAATATGCGAATGTTGAATCATAAAAAAATACAAGAAAATATGGCATCACGTTTTTTAAAAGACCGAGTTTACAAGTTGTTATTTTATATGGCAATTTTGTTTTCAATAGTAATACTGCTTATTTTGCTTTTTCAAATTTTTGAAAAAGGTATAAGTTACCTTTCGTTAGATTTCTTTACAAACTTCGCTTCGCGTAATCCGAAAGAAGCTGGGATTGCTGCAGCTTTGTCAGGAACAATATTATTTATGAGTATTGTTATACCAGTCTCCTTTATATTTGGAGTTGGAACGGCTCTTTATTTGGAGCAATATGCGAAGGAATCTATATTTAAAAAGGTAATAGAAATTAATAATCAAACGTTAGCAGGAGTACCTTCCGTTGTATTTGGATTACTCGGCTTAACTATTTTTGTATATGCTCTTCATTTAGGAGAGAGTATTATTGCGGCGGCACTGACGATGAGTTTACTCGTTTTACCGGCAGTTGTTGTAGCGAGTCAAGAAGCGATACGATCTGTACCAAGTTCATTATTAGAAGCTTCTTACGGATTAGGTGCTACGAAGTGGCAAACGATGTATCAAATTGTATTGCCATCTGCTTTCCAAGGAATTATAACGGGTTGTATGTTAGCGATATCAAGGGCGATTGGAGAAGCGGCACCGCTATTAGTTATCGGGGCACTTGTATTTGCAAATTATGTTCCATTTAGTATGTTTGATAGATTTACAGTTTTACCAATTCAAATTTTTAATTGGATGAGTAGACCGCAAGAAGAATTTCAGTATGTAGCAGCTGCTGGGATGATTGTTTTGTTAGGTTTATTACTCTTTATCAATATATTTGTCTTATGGTTACGAAATCGAAAATAAGTTGGAAATGGATGAAAGGGGAATTCAAATGGTAGCAACAGTAGTAAATGTACAGGTGAAAAACGAGGAGAAAATCGAGACTGCACCAAAGAAAGTAGTATTTGATACGAAAAACTTAAATTTATGGTACGGAGAAGACCATGCTTTAAAAGATATTAACTTAAGCATTCATGAGAATGAAGTTACAGCAATTATCGGGCCAAGTGGTTGTGGTAAATCAACGTACTTAAAAACATTAAATCGTATGGTAGAGTTAGTACCAATCGTGCGAACTACAGGTGTAATTGAATATAGAGAGCGCAATATATTTGAAAAATCATACCCAGTTGAAGAATTAAGAACTCATGTGGGAATGGTGTTCCAAAAGCCAAACCCATTTCCGAAATCTATTTATGAAAATGTAGCATATGGCCCGAAAATTCATGGTATTCGTGATAAAAAAACATTGGATGAAATTGTTGAAAAAAGTTTACGTGGAGCAGCGATTTGGGATGAGTTAAAAGATCGTTTGCATGATAATGCATACGGTTTATCTGGTGGACAGCAACAGCGTCTATGTATCGCACGTTGTTTAGCAATTGAACCAGACGTTATTTTAATGGATGAGCCAACATCGGCACTAGATCCAATTTCAACATTAAAAGTAGAAGAATTAATTCAAGAGTTAAAGAAAGACTTTAGTATTGTGATCGTAACGCATAACATGCAACAAGCAGCACGTATTTCAGACAAAACTGCTTTCTTCTTAAGTGGAGAAGTTGTGGAATATACAGATACAAATAAATTATTTACGACACCTTCAGATAAGCGTACAGAAGACTATATTACAGGCCGATTCGGTTGATATCGTTGCAAGGCTAAGAGCAAATACCCTCTTAACAGAGGGTATTTCTTATTTTTACCTCATTTAATTAGAGAAGTAATACTTCTCCTATCTTAAGGCTTATTACAAGTAGGCTAGGTAGGAGATCTATATATAATGGCACATAATATTGAGGGGGAAGAAACAATGGTAAGAGAACAGTTTCAATGTGATTTAAAAATGTTGCAGCAAAAGGTGATTGAGCTTGGAGAGCTAGCGAGGGAAGCTTTATTGCTTGCTATGGAAGGTCTTCATAAAAGGGATGTAGAGAAAGCGTTAGAGGTAATAGATGGTGATTATCGTATGGATAATTTAGAAGAGGAAATAAATGATCTTGCGCTTATGCTTATTACGAAGCAGCAACCTGTAGCAAGTGATTTAAGAAGGATTTTCATTTCAATTAAAACAGCGACAGATTTAGAGCGTATTGCAGATCATGCTGTTAATATTGCGAAATCAACAATTCGTCTTGGGGAAAAAGAGGTGGTTGTTAGTTTGCACAATCTTGATGAAATGTTTGCAATTGCAAATAAGATGCTACAGTTAGCGCTAGAAGCATATGAGCAAGAAAATTTAACTTTGGCGAAACAAATTGCTGAAATGGATGATTCAGTTGATGAAATATATGGGAAAGCGATTCGTGAATTTATATCTTCAGTTCCAGAACAACCAGAAGCAATTACACAAATTACACAATTATCCTTTGTGGCGAGATATATCGAGCGTGTAGCAGATCATATTACAAATATTGCTGAAAATGTTTTTTATTTAGTAAAAGGAAAGCATTACTTATTAAATGAATAAAGAAAAAGGCAGGTGAAACATCACCTGCTTTTTTTAGTCAAAACATGACAAAAAAAGCTCGTTGTTTCCTTTAGTTTATGATGATAAGATGTATCATAATATAATGGAAAAAATAGGACATATATGTTGTTCACTTATTAAGAGATATTTTACTAAGTTAATAGTAAGCGCTTTCTTTCGTGGCGTTGAAAAGGTACATGTATATAGACAGTTTTACCGCCTGTAAAAGCCCGAGTGGTCAGGGCTAATAATCAGTGGGAGATGCACAAAATCCCTACTAATTAAAGTTTCATTTTATACTGCTAGTTAATGCGGGGTAGATAATATACATATCGTATATGAAGTTACTGATCATTATATAAGTGGAGGCTGAAGTATATGAAGGGGGTTATTTTAGCTGGAGGAAAAGGACGACGCCTTAGACCATTAACATGTAATACTCCAAAGCCGATGTTACCATTATTAGAAAAGCCAGTTTTGGAATACAATATTGAATTATTACGTCAGCATGGTATTCGTGAAATTGCAATTACTGTTCAGTATATGAGTACAGCCATTAAACAATATTTTGGTGACGGTAGCAAATGGGGAGTTAACTTGTACTACTTTGAAGATTCTCCCCCGCTTGGAACCGCAGGGAGTATTAAACAAGCGGAAACATTTTTAGATGAAACGTTTGTTGTGATAAGCGGGGATGCGTTAACTGATTTTCAATTATCAGAAGGAATTATGTTTCATGAACAAAAGAAAAGAATGGTAACTATGTTTGTAAAGGAAGTAGAAAACCCACTCTCATTCGGTTTAGTTGTAATGAATAAAGAACAAGAGGTTACACGATATATAGAAAAACCGAGCTGGAATGAAGTAGTCTCTAATATTGTGAATACAGGTATATATATTATGGAGCCAGAAATTTTTTCTTACATACCGCCCCGAGAGTTTTTTGATTTCAGTCAAGATGTGTTTCCGCTATTGGCAAATAAGAACGCGTTATTTGCATATTTGTCAGAAGGTTATTGGTTAGATATCGGTACATTTGATCAATATCGACAAGCACAATTTGATTTGTTAACGAAAAAATTGCAAGTACCTATTCCTTACACGGAAGTATTGCCGATGGTATGGATGGGGGAAGGTGTGACGATTGGAAAAGGAACGAAAATTCACGGTCCTTCTTTTATTGGAGAAGGAGCAAAGATTGGTGCTGGAGCTGTAATTGAGCCATACTCTATTATCGGGAAAAATAGTGTGGTTTCAAGTTATTCTCATCTTCAAAAAAGTATTGTTTTTGCAAATGCGCACATTGGTCAGTATTGCGAGCTATTAGAAACGATCATAGGAGAGCATACAATGGTGGAAGATGACGTTACACTGTTTCAAAAAAGCATTGTAGCGGATCATTGTCATATAGGGAAAAGTACGGTAATTAAGCAAAAGGGAAAACTATGGCCATATAAGGCAATTGACAGCTATTCAGTAGTAGGATCGGCTGGTGTTCAAGAAAGCGAAAAGAGTGCAGGATGGTTGCAAAAAAGCCGCATTGTAGGAAGAGGTAATGTTGAAATCACTCCTCAATTTATTGTGAAAGTTGCGATGGCGTATGGATCTCTTTTTGCCAAAGGAGAAAGTATATTAATTGGGAGTCAAGAACATATAGAAACGACTTCTTATAAAAATCTCTTTCTTCATGCGATTCATGGTATCGGGGTTCATACGATGGAATGCAAAGAAATGAACGAATCGCTTTTTCAGTATAGCATTCAGGATTTACAATGTGCTGGTGGGGTTTTCATTCAAGTGGAAAATGAAAAAGAGGTTGTTATAAAGTTATATGGTAAGAATGGGGTACAATTAACGTATAAGCAGCAAAAAGCGATAGAACAAGTATATATGTCCGAGTCGTTTTATTACGTATGTGAGAAAGAAATGGGGCGGAATAAGCTAGTCCACGTTTCTTTACATGATTATATAGAGGCTGTATTAGAGCGTGTTGATATTGAGAAAATACAAAAACAAAAGTTTCATCTTCTTATTAATAAGAGGAATGATATGTTACAACATTTACTGATGCTCTTTTTACAAAGGCTCGGATGCACAGTTACATGGATTTATGCGGGCGAACAAAAGGATCATGTGAAAGCTTTGATGAAATCAAGCAAAGCAAATATGGCACTTATGTTTTCAGAGCAAGGAAATTATTTCGAGTTATATGATAATCATAGTAATATTTACCAAGGAACAGATTTTGAAGAGGTAGATATTCCAGATTTATTACTTGAATCAGCAGGAAATATTTACCCGATGTCTTTGAAATTAGGAGAATGTTACCTTCTATTTTATACGCAGGATGAAAAAAAGTCGTTTCAAGCGAGATGGAAGCGAGATATTTTATATCGAATTGGAAAATTATTCGAGTTAATAGCATTGCAGGGGAAAACATTTCTCAGCATAGTAGAGCAATCACCGCCGCTTTATCTACTTTGTGATGAAGTTGTATGTTCATGGAATGAAAAAGGAAAAGTAATGAGGAAATTATTGGCTGATATGGAAAGAAAGGAAGAAGGTATATTTGAAGGAGTACAGTTCAAATATACCGAAAAAGAGTGGTCTTATATCGTGTCTGACACAAAACAACCGAAATTTTTAGTGTATTCGCATGCCAGAAACCCAGTAATAGCAAGGGAAAACATGAAAAATCTTATAGAAAAAATTAGACAATATCAAAAGGTGTAGAATTTTTATTTTAAAAGTGGTATTATAGTATAGTCTGATTTAAGTTATTAGTACTGGAGGGAATAAGAATGCGTGTGAATATTACTCTAGCATGTACAGAATGCGGAGATCGTAACTATATCTCAAAGAAAAACAAACGTAACAACGCTGAGCGTATCGAGCTTAAAAAGTATTGCAAGCGTGACAAGAAGTCTACGTTACACCGTGAAACAAAGTAAGCAGTAGGAATATTTTCCTACTGTTTCTTTTTTTATTCGATTCCTCTGTTAAAAGTGATACACTATCATCGTAGAGCAAAGTATCACTGTGAGGGGGAAAGTGTGTGAGAGAAGAGAAAGTACGTTTACGTAAACAAATAATAGAGCACATGAATTCTTTATCAGAAGAACGGTATACAACTTTATCAGAGCAAATTGCATTTTCGTTGTATGCGCAAAAAGAGTGGGCTGAAGCTAAAACAGTTGGAATCACTCTCTCAATGGAAAATGAAGTGAATACATATGCTATTATCGAAAAAGCTTGGGAAGAAGGAAAGAAAGTTGTTGTTCCAAAGTGTAACAAAGAAACACGAACAATGTCTTTCCGGCAAATTAGTAATTTTGATCAATTAGAAATAGTGTATATGAATTTACGTGAACCAATTCCAGCGCGTACGGAAGAAGTGAATGCAGATGACATTGATCTTCAAATCGTGCCAGGTGTAGCTTATACAGAGCGAGGAGAGCGGATTGGATATGGCGGTGGGTATTATGATCGTTATCTCTTGCATTATAAAGGGAAAACGCTATCATTAGCTTATAGTTTTCAAATAGTAGAACATATTCCAGTAGAGCCGTTTGATAAAAACGTAGAAAAAATTATTACAGAAAAAGGAACAATGGTTAAAAATGGGCTTGTATAGACAAATAAAAATTGACGAGACTTTTTCTTCTTGATTATAATAAAATATGTGAACGTTTTCTTATTATAATTTTTTATAGTAAGTGAGCATAGAGGGTGATAAAATGGTATCTATTTATGATATTCAGCAATTGCTAAAGAAATTTGGTACGATTATTTATACGGGTGATCGAATTGCAGATTTACAATTAATGCAAGATGAATTGCGTGAATTAAATCAATCACAGTTAATCGATCCACAAGACTATCAAACAGCTTTATTTTTATTGAAGCAAGAAATTCAAAAAGAGCTAAATAAGAATTAGATAAAGGTAGGTAAGCAACATGGAAGAGAAATGGTTAGTTGGGGTTGACCTTGGTGGTACAACAATTAAATTAGCATTTATTAATGTGTACGGTGAAATTTTACATAAGTGGGAAATCCCTACGAATACAAATGAGCAAGGAAAACATATTACGCTTGATGTAGCGAAAGCTATTGATAAAAAGTTAGAAGAGTTAGGTGAATTGAAAAGCAAGTTAATCGGTATTGGTATGGGAGCTCCTGGTCCTGTACACGTGGCGTCTGGAATGATTTATGAAGCGGTCAATTTAGGATGGAAAAACTATCCGTTAAAAGATTTATTAGAAGTAGAAACAGGATTACCTGTTGTTATTGATAATGATGCAAACTTAGCAGCGCTTGGTGAAATGTGGAAAGGTGCTGGTGAAGGAGCAAAAGATTTAATCTGTATGACACTTGGCACTGGTGTTGGTGGTGGTGTAATCGCCAATGGTGAGATTGTACACGGCGTAAGCGGAGCTGCTGGTGAGATTGGACATATTACAGTAGTTACAGAGAATGCTTTCCCATGTAATTGCGGGAAGTCTGGTTGCTTAGAAACTGTAGCATCTGCAACGGGTATTGTGCGTGTTGCTATGCAAAAAATACAAGAGACTAATAAAGAGAGTGTTCTACGTTCTATGTTAGCAGAAGAAGGGCGTATTACATCAAAAGATGTGTTTGAAGCACTTGGACAAGGTGACGAGCTAGCAGGCGAAGTAGTAGAAAAAGTAGCTTCTTATTTAGGGTTAGCTGTAGCGAACCTTGCTAGTACGTTGAACCCAGAGAAAATTGTTATTGGCGGAGGCGTGTCTAAAGCTGGAGATGCACTATTAGAGCCAATTCAACGTTATTTCGAGCAATATGCTTTCTCACGTGCTGTAAAGAGCACAAAGTTAGCGATTGCAATACTTGGTAATGATGCAGGTGTTATCGGAGGAGCTTGGCTTGTAAAAAAGCACAAATACGAAGCGAAGATGGTATAAGTTGTGAAATATGAAAAGAGGAAGGGGAAACCCTTCCTCTTTTTGTGTGAAATCTTGATGAAGAATAACATGTAAATGAATTAAGCTGCTGGTGGGTACCCGTTATATAGAACAGTCATGATCGTAAACCATCCGAAAACGAGTACAGTTGCAATTGCAAAGCCGCCCGCGAATAAGTTTTTTTCGCGAAGAGTTCTAAGCGTAGCGAATACAGCTAACAGAGTGACTAGCGCAAAAATAATAACAAGGCCCATACAATATCCTCCTCTGTCTACCCATTCCTCAATATGAGTTTTTAGAATATTAACTCTTTTATATTGTACATGTTTTAAAAATGATTGTCGAGATAGCATCCTTTCTTTTCCTAAGAGAAAAAAATGTTGTATCATTGAAAGTAAGTTTAATAATTGGAGGAGATTTTCATATGAAATGGATACAAATGCCGTTAGGCCCATTACAAACGAATGCTTATATTTTAACGAATGATCAAAATGAGTGTATTATCTTTGATCCTGGTCACGAAGGAGAGAAGCTCGTTACATATTTACAAGAAGAACAATTAAAGCCACTTGCTGTTTTATTAACACATGCTCACTTTGATCATATTGGTGCTGTTGACGCGGTAAGAGACGCTTTTCATATTCCTGTGTACGTACATAGAGAAGAAGCAGATTGGTTAGGCGATGCAACTGTAAATGGCTCTCAAATTTTTATGATGAATCGCAGTATTACAGCAAAACCAGCAGATCATATTATTGATGCAGAAGGTGCATTAGCAATTGGTTCATTTAATTTTGAGATTTTTGAGACGCCAGGACATTCTCCAGGCAGTATTTCTTATTATTGTAAAGAGGCGAATGCTGTATTTTCTGGTGATGTATTGTTCCAAATGAGCATCGGAAGAACAGATTTACCCGGTGGAAGTTTTGCTGAATTGATTGGAAGTATTGAAGAAAAATTATTTGTATTACCAGATGAAACAGCGGTGCTATGTGGACATGGTCCAGAAACAAGCATTGGTTTTGAAAAAGAAAATAATCCATTTTTACAGTAAGGAGCTAGTATGGAGATGGAGCTCATTTTAAAAGAATGGATGGAGAAAGAGAAGGATTATTCAATTTCATATAGTACGTATATGAACCTCGTATTGTACACAGAGGGACATGGCTATTATATGAAGGAACGTGAAAAAATTGGAAGACAAGGGGATTTTTTTACAAGTAGCAACGTATCCTCTGTTTTTGCAAAAACATTTGCTAAATTTTTTATTCGTCTTGTTGAAAATGGTGAAGTTGCTCCGAATATTTGTGAGATTGGTGGGGGAACAGGAAGGTTTGCCTATGATGTTTTACAAGAGTGGAAGCAAGTATCTCCAGAAACCTTTATTGATTTAAACTATTCAATGATTGAAATGAGCCCTTTTCATAGAAACTTACAGCAGAAAAATCTTTGTTCGTTTTCTAATGTGTCGTATTATACGTCGCATAGTGAAATGGGAGAATCGTTCGAAGGGATTCTTTTTTCGAATGAGTTATTTGATGCATTTCCTGTTGAAGTAATTGAGAAGAGAAATGGAATATTGTATGAAGTACGTGTGACGTACACAGAGGAAGGGAAACTCGCAGAAGTATGTAGACCGCTACAGAAAAATATTGGTCGATACTTATTGAAATATAATATTCATCTTGCTGAAGGTCAGCGTTTTGAAGTGCCACTTGCGATGGAAGAATATATAGAAGAAATTGCGAAATGGTTTCAACGAGGTGTATGTATTACCGTTGATTATGGATACACAAAAGAAGAATGGATGCATCCTGCACATCAAGAAGGAAGTTTACGAGGATATTACGAGCATAAGTTAATCCGTAATCCTTTAGAGCATCCAGGTGAAATGGATCTTACTACTCATATTCATTGGGACGAACTGAAAGAGATGTTTAGCCTGCAAGGCATGAATATAGTATGGCATAAGAAGCAATCTGAGTTTTTGTTAGCAGCAGGAATATTAGATCAGCTTACGGGTCACCAAGATCGAAATCCTTTTTCTGAAACTCAAAAACAAAATCGTGCAGTTCGTTCTATGATTTTGAGCGGAGGATTAGGGAGTGCATTTGATGTTGTGATACATACGAAACATATGCAACAGTTACACTTGGATCAGCATTTGAAAATATAAAAAAACAAGACACAGCATATTTCTGTGTCTTGTTTTTTAATACGACTTTTTAATTATGTAGCATCATATATTTTCTCTCATGATATATATTTATATTAAAGATATGAGATAAAAAATATAAAATACGCCCTTTTTCTCTGTTTATGAGCTCTTAACCTAATAATACGCGAACGAGTTGAATAATTGTCTCGTTTTCTACTTTGTAATAAATTTCCAATCCTTTTCTTTCACTGGAAACGATTTTAGCACTTTTTAATTTTGCTAAATGCTGTGAAATTGTAGATTGTGGCATGTTTAAGCCAGTGTACATTGTAGAAACGTTGCTTGGACCACGTTCAATTAATCCTTTTACAATACATAAGCGAACAGGATGAGCAAGTACTTTCAATAATTCTGCATTGCTTTCATATAGTTCTATTTCTTTTTGAAAGGTTTCTAACATGTTCTTTTCCACCTCCGTGTGAGCTGTTATACCATACTATACATACCAAAAAATTAAAGAAAAGAAAACAGTTGTTGCAGAAAAAAAGTCCTAAAGTAAAGAAATTGTAAGAAAAGAGACCCTGATGTAAATAAAGTAGATAAATTTGCATGGTTTTGTAAAATGACATTTTTGGGCGAAAATTTCGATGCGTTTTAAAAATTGAAAGATATAGATATATTTGTAACACAATTTTATCATGATTTTCTTATTCTTTCAAATGAATATACAAAATTTTTAAAATAATAAGAAAAAGGAATTATAATGTTATATATAGAATATAAAACAGGTTAAAAGAAAGGAAGCTGAATATAGTCAGCTTCTTTATGGTGATAACAAAATATTTGAGTATAGCTGATAAATTTTAGAATTACCAAGACATTAGTTATATATTCTAGAGTTCATCTTTTATCAGCTTTAAAAATCTGCGGTTCCATATGTTCTCATAAAAATCAATTGTCTCTTTTGCGGACATAAATGGATTATTTAACGTAGAGGTTGCTTTCTGTACCATGAAGTTTTCGTATTCTAGTCCATGGGAAAATTTAATCGTAGCATCCATACAGTACTCTGTTTGGGCACCACAAAATTCAATACGGTGTACAGATAATTGTTCTAAAATCTCTTTCAAGTTTGTTTTATAAAATGAATTGGCATGTGTTTTTCTTACAAAAAAATCTTGTTCCTGAACATCTAGATCAGCATGAATAGCCCAAAGTTCTTTTTCGGGTACTAAATCATCGTCACAATGTTGAATAAAAATGATTGGTTTATTTGATTTTCTGTATGAAGAAATTCTTTTATTTACTTTTGTAAGTAAATTTTGTAAATCGAATAAATGCTCTTCGCTATAACATACTCCATTTTGTAAATCGATAACGATTAAAACATCTGCACAAATATCCATTATTTTTGCCCCCTTTTTTACTTCTTAATATATCAATTAATTCATTATTTAGAAATAGATGGTGCTCTTTTGTTTTTTTATGGACTATACGAAAAGTAAAAAATATACTTAACGGTATAAAAAAGAAGATATGAAAACTTAATTTCATATCTTCTGTTCGTTCTATGCATTTACAGGTTCTTCTACATAAGAAAGGGCATTTTCAAAATCGGATATTAAATCGTCAACATTTTCAAGGCCGACGGATAACCGAAGTAATGAATTAGAAATCCCTCTTTCATCACGAGCTTCTTGCGACAATGCTGCATGTGACATTTTAGCTGGGTAGGAAAGAATCGATTCGACAGCTCCTAAACTAACTGCAAAGACAGGTAATTTTACTTTTGATAAAAATTGGCGGAGTGCGTCTTCTGATTGTAAAGTGAAAGATAGGACAGCTCCGGCTGATGTAGCTTGAGATTGTTGAATATCAAATCCAAGATGTGTTTGTAAGCCAGGATAATAGACATTTTTAACTTTAGCGTGCTCTTGTAAATAATGCGCAATTTTATTGGCGTTTGCAGCTGAATGCTCAAGACGTACATGCAATGTTTTTAGACCGCGAAGTACGAGAGAACAATCTTGAGGACCTAAAATAGCGCCGAATGCATTTTGTAAAAATCCAAGTTTTTGAGCGAGTTCGGCATCTTTTACAACCGCTAATCCGGCAGTAACATCACTATGACCGGCAATGAATTTTGTGGCACTATGAAGAACGACATCGGCGCCAAGATCAAGTGGTTTCTGGAATAGTGGTGTCAAAAATGTATTATCAACAAAAGTAAGGGCGTCAATAGATTTTGCAAGTTTAGAAACAGCACGAATATCTGTCACTTTTAAAAGTGGATTAGAGGGTGTTTCCACATAAAAGAGTTTTGTGTTTGGCTTAATGTTTTGCTTTATTTCTTCTACATTTGTCATATCAACAAATGTATGTGACACACCGTAACGGGAGAGCACTTCAGTTATAATTCGGTAAGTTCCTCCGTATACGTCTTCTGAAATGAGTACGTGATCGCCTTGTGAAAGAAGGAGGAATGCAGTAGAAATCGCTGCAATTCCTGATGCGAAGGCAAATCCCTTTGTTCCTCCTTCTAATAAAGCAATGATATCTTCAAGAGCTTCACGAGTTGGATTACCAGAGCGACTATAGTCATATTTTCCGAACGTATCTACATCAAACTGATGGAATGTTGATGTATTATAGATGGGAACGTTAACAGCTCCTGTTTGTGAGTCATGTTTATATTGGTTGTGCAGTAAGAGTGTATCTATAGAATAACTCATATTCTTACCCCTTCTTTTACAAGTTTAATGGCTTGCTTTAAGTCTTGAATTAAATCGTTACTATTTTCAATGCCAACGGAAAATCGCAGAAGACGATTACATACACCGTTTGCTGTTCTGATTTCTTCAGGAATATCAGCGTGTGTTTGCGTTGCTGGATACGTCATTAAACTTTCAACACCACCAAGACTTTCAGCAAATGTAATTAAGGATAAAGATTGTAAGAATGGATTAATCCATGTTTCATCTTTCAGACGAAATGAGATCATGCCACCTCTTTCAGGATAAAATACATCTGTCACCCCGTCTTCATCATTTAAATAAGCAACAACTGCTTTTGCATTTTCTTCATGTTGTCTCATGCGAAGCGCTAACGTTTTCATACCACGAATTAATAGCCATGAGTCAAATGGACTTAAGACCGCACCAGAGGCATTATGATAATGAGCGATTTCCTCACAAAGTTCCTTTCCTTTTGCAACGACAAGTCCGCTTAGGACATCGTTATGTCCTCCTAAATATTTCGTTGCGCTATGAAGTACAATGTCGGCACCTTCTGTTAATGGCTGCTGTATATAAGGCGTATAGAATGTGTTGTCTACAATAAGAAGTAGTCCGTGTCTTTTCGCTACAGTTGCGACAGCGGCAATATCAGTAACTTGCATTAACGGATTAGTTGGAGTTTCTATGAAAATAGCTTTCGTTGCAGTTGTGATAGCTTGCTCAATTTGTTTAATGGATTGTGTATTTACGTATCTACATCGAACATTCCACTTTTTTTCGTGCTCAGAAAATAATCGATAAGTGCCCCCGTATAAATCTTCAGATACAATAAGTTCGTCTCCAGAACGGAATAGGGAGAGGACGAGGAGAACAGCTGCCATCCCTGAACTACAGGCATAACCTTGTTCACCATATTCTAAGTCTGCGATTGCCTGCTCTAAAAGACCACGAGTTGGATTGCCAGTTCGTGAATAGTCAAAGCCAGTAGAGTTACCAATTCCGTCATGACGATAAGCAGTTGAAAAATAAACAGGTGGGTTAACAGTTCCTGTTGTAGTTTCGCTCCGGTTTCCGATTTGTGCTAGTTTTGTTTCAATAGTTGACATGTGAAAATTCCTCCTTTTTAAATTAACAATTAAGTGAATGTAAAGTGAAACTTTAATCAGTGAGGGATTCATCCCCACTGATTATCAGCCCTCACCAATCGGGCTTTTACGGGCAGTTGATTCCCACCTAACTTCTTTGTTCCAGCTGAATTTTGAGTTGGGAATCTTACTGCCCTCAAATAGCGGGGGAAAATAAAAAAAGCCTTCTAAAGAAGAAGGCTTTCGGTTTGAATAGAGTCTTCTTCTCATCTGTCAAATCTTTCACAATTTGCTGGAATTAGCACCTTATTAACAAATGTTAATGGTTGCTGAGGCGTCAAAGGGCCAGTCCCTCTACCTCTCTAGATAAGAATGTTCGTATGAAATTTTATTATGTTTTTAACTTTACAACAAAAGATAATTGAATTGCAACTTTATTTTAAATAATTTTTATTTTTCCGCAAGTGTCATTGACTTTTGCATTTGTGCATGCTAAATTTATTAAAAAATTAACAAACATTGTTAAAAGGGGAACGTATTTCCTTTTAGCTACATAAATAAAATAATAAAGACAAACTCTTATTGAGAGCGGTGGAGGGAAAGGCCCTGTGAAACCCAGCAACCTTCAAACGAAATGTTTGAAACGGTGCTAATACCTGCAAAACGAATGTTTTGCATAATAAGAGGAGGAACAATTATGTCCCCCTCTTCAAAGTGAAGAGGGGGTTTTTATATTGATAGAAATGAGGGAGATTTGTGAAATTACTAGATTTATTATCAAAAGGAATTGTAATAGGTGATGGTGCGGTTGGGACGTTATTACATTCACATGGTTTGCAAAGTAGTTTTGAAGAATTGAATATATCTGATCCAGATTTAATTATATCGATTCATAAGCAATATGTAGCTGCTGGGGCTGATGTGATTCAAACAAATACGTACGGAGCAAATGAAGCGAAATTACGTATGTATGGTTTAGAAAATCAAGTTACTGAAATTAATAGAGCCGCAGTAAAACTGGCGAAAGCATCTGTTACAGACAGAAATGCAATTTTAGGAACAATTGGTGGTATGAAACATATCGGAGCTGTTACGACAACTGATATGGAAAGAGAATTTATGTTACTGGAACAGGCAAGTGCATTACTAGAAGAACAGGTTGATGGACTGCTATTAGAAACTTTCTATGATGAGTTTGAATTACTTCATGCTGTTCAGGTGTTACGAAAACAAACGAATATTCCAATTGTAGCTCAATTAGCATTGCATGAGGCAGGTACAACTCAAAATGGAAATGATGTAAATGAAATATTAAAACAGCTTTTAGATTACGGTGCAAATGTTGTTGGATTGAACTGTCAACTAGGGCCACTTCACATGACGGAAGCTTTTAAAATGATATCGATTCCGCAAAATGGCTACTTGTCAGCATATCCAAATGCAGGTCTCCCGAATTATGTGGAGGGACGCTACGTATATGAGGGAAGTCCGGCTTATTTCGAAGCGATGACACCGAAATTTATTGAGCAAGGTATCCGATTATTGGGTGGTTGTTGTGGCACGACTCCAGAACATATTGAAAGTATGAAACGTGCAATTGCAAATGTTACACCTGTAATAGAAAAGGATACGATTCAAAGACCGAAAGTAGTTCATACACATGAGAAACGTTCGAAAGCTCATGTCACTTTAGCAGAGAAAGCAAAAAAACAAACGACAGTAGTAGTGGAATTAGATCCACCGAAAACGTTAGATACGCAGCGATTTTTTGAAGGCGCAAGAGCATTGAAAAGAGCTGGGGCAGATGCTATTACTCTAGCAGATAATTCATTAGCATCGCCTCGCATCTCGAATATGGCAATGGGGGCATTATTAACGAAGCACGATATTCCGGTATTGACGCACTTAACGTGTAGAGACCATAACGTCATCGGACTACAATCTCATTTACTAGGCCTATCAGCGTTAGGTATGGAAGAAGTGTTAGCTTTAACTGGGGATCCAGCACGCGTTGGTGATTTTCCAGGTGCCACTTCTGTATATGATTTGTCCTCTATTGAGCTCATTAAAATGATTAAAGAAATGAACGACGGGCGCTCGATTTTAGGGAAATCAATTGGTCCAGCAACAAGGTTTTCAGTGGGAGGTGCGTTTAATCCGCATGTAAGACATTTAAAAGCAGCGGTTAAGCGAATGGAACGGAAAATAGATGCTGGAGCGGAATATTTCTTAACGCAGCCAATTTATGATATCGCGTTAATTGAAGAAGTGTATGAAGCGACAAAGCATTTGGAACAACCTATTTTTATTGGGATTATGCCATTAATAAGTAAAAGGAATGCAGATTTCCTTCATTTTGAGGTACCGGGTATTACACTACCTGAAGAAATAAGGGAGAGAATGGATGGACATGAAACGAAAGAGGCAGCAATTAAGGAAGGAATTCTCATTTCACAAGAATTAATCGATGCGGCGATGAAGTATTTTAACGGCATTTATCTTATTACACCATTTCTAAAATATGAAATTACAGAACATCTTGTTAAATATGTGAGAGAAAAGCAAGAAGTGAAAGAAGGTATTAATTGATGAAATGTATAGAAGAAAAATTACAAAATAACATCTTAATATTAGATGGTGCAATGGGAACAATGATCCAGCAAGAGGACTTAACTGCGGAAGATTTCGGAGGAGAAGAGTACGAAGGCTGTAATGAATATTTAGTAGAAACAAGGCCTGATGTCATTTTAAAGATTCATAAAGCTTATATTGAAGCTGGAGCAGATATTATTGAAACAAATACATTTGGGGCGACAAATATTGTATTAAGTGATTATGAGTTGTCTCATTTAGATGAGGAATTAAATGAGACGGCAGCGCGTTTAGCGAAGCAAGCGGTCAAAGAAAGCGGGAAGGAAGTATATGTTGCGGGAGCAATGGGACCAACAACGAAAGCGATTAGTGTTACAGGTGGTGTGACGTTTGAAGAATTAATTGAAGCCTATACACGGCAGGCTAGAGGCTTATTGAATGGCGACGTAGATGTATTACTCGTTGAGACGAGTCAAGATATGCGTAACGTGAAGGCTGCTTATATTGGAATTCAAGCAGCTTTTGATGAGCTAAATAAAATTGTACCTATTATGATTTCAGGAACGATTGAACCGATGGGAACGACTCTGGCCGGGCAAACAATTGAGGCTTTTTACTTATCAGTAGAACATATGAAGCCATTATCTGTTGGGTTAAACTGTGCGACCGGTCCGGAGTTTATGAGAGACCATATTCGTTCACTATCTGAGTTGTCGGAGTGTTACATTTCTTGTTATCCAAATGCAGGTCTTCCTGATGAAGATGGACATTATCATGAATCGCCATCTTCTCTCGCTGAAAAAGTGAAGCGATTTGCTGAAGAAGGATGGGTTAATATTATCGGTGGTTGTTGTGGCACAACACCAGAACATATAAAAGCAATGAAATCCGCGTTAGCCTCTCTTAAGCCGCGTGAACACCACGAAAGAGCTGGACACGGGGTTAGTGGATTAGAGGCACTTCAATATGATGACTCTATGAGACCATTATTTGTTGGTGAAAGAACAAACGTTATTGGGTCACGTAAATTTAAACGATTAGTAGCAGAAGGGAAATTTGAAGAGGCTGCTGAAGTCGCAAGAGCGCAAGTGAAGAAAAATGCTCATATTATTGATATTTGTATGGCAGATCCTGATCGCGATGAAATAGAAGATATGGAAAACTTCTTGGCAGAAGTTACGAAAGTGTTAAAAGTACCAATTATGATTGATTCAACAGATGAAAATGTGATGGAGCGAGCTCTTACTTATATACAAGGAAAAGCTGTTATTAATTCAATTAATTTAGAAGATGGAGAAGAACGATTTAAAAAAGTGACGCCGCTTCTTCAAAAATATGGTGCTGCTATTGTTGTAGGAACAATTGATGAAGATGGTATGGCGGTTAGTGCAGAACGAAAACTCGAAATCGCAAAAAGAAGTTATGAGTTATTGACGACGAAATATGGTATACGCCCGTCAGATATTATTTTTGATGCACTTGTATTTCCTGTAGGGACAGGTGATGAAGAATATATCGGCTCGGCGGCAGCGACGATAGAAGGAATTCGTCTTATTAAAGAAGCCTTACCAGAATGTTTAACGATTTTAGGTGTAAGTAACATATCTTTTGGTTTACCACCAGCTGGCCGAGAAGTATTAAATTCCGTCTTTTTATATCATGCAACGAAAGCAGGATTAGATTACGCAATTGTGAATACGGAAAAATTAGAACGGTATGCGTCAATTCCAGAGGAAGAAAAACGTCTTGCTGATGCACTACTTTTTGAAACGACGCAAGAGACGTTAGAAGAATTTACAAATTTTTATCGCGCGGCAAAAAAGAAAGATGTCGTTACCCAAGAAACATTAACTCTTGATGAAAGGCTGGCAAATTACATTGTAGAAGGTACGAAACAAGGACTACAAGAAGATTTAAGCCGTGCACTTACAGAAGGAAGAAAACCTTTGGATATTATTAATGGCCCACTTATGACAGGAATGGATGAGGTGGGACGATTATTTAATAATAATGAGCTTATCGTTGCCGAAGTATTGCAAAGTGCTGAAAGTATGAAAGCTGCCGTAAGCTATTTAGAGCCACATATGGAATCTAGCGAGAGTGCGAAAAAGGGGAAAGTATTATTAGCAACTGTTAAAGGTGACGTACATGATATTGGGAAAAACCTCGTTGAAATTATTTTATCGAATAACGGATATGAGATTATTAATTTAGGAATCAATGTTCGTTCGGATCGAATTGTTCAAGAAGTACAAGAAAAGAAGCCTGACATTATTGGTCTTTCTGGTTTATTAGTAAAATCAGCGCAACAAATGGTAACGACTGCTGAAGATTTAAAAGCTGCAAATATTGATGTTCCAATCGTTGTAGGCGGGGCAGCGTTAACGAGAAAATTTACAGAAAATCGTATTTCACCATCATATAAAGGGCTCGTATGTTATGCGAGTGATGCGATGACTGGTCTTGATATTATTAATAAGCTTCAAAAGGAAGAAGAGCGTGAGAAGATGAAACAAGATAAAAAAGAGCGTCATCTTCATATCGTAAAAAAAGAGGAGAAGAAAGTAGAAATTCCAGCAGTAATTGAGCCATTAGCGAAGGCAGAGGTTATGATACCTGATTCAACAAAACGAATTGTATTACGTGATATTCCAGCCCTTCATCTCGCTCCATTTTTAAATAGACAAATGCTACTTGGACATCACCTTGGATTAAAAGGAAATGTGAAGAAGCTTTTGCGAGAGGGAGATAAGAGAGCACACGAATTAAATGATTTAATAGATGAATTATTGCAGGAAGGACAATCTTGGTTAAAACCGAAAGCGGTGTATCAATTTTTCCCAGCGCAAAGTGATGGACAAAACATTGTAATATATGATCCAGAAGATCATACGCGTGTTATAGAGCGTTTTACATTCCCAAGACAAGGAAAAGCACCATATCGTACTTTAGGTGATTATTTACGACCAGTTGGAGATGAGATGGACTATGTTGCTTTCCTATCTGTTACGGTTGGGGAAGGCGTTCGGAACATTGCTGAAGAGTGGAAGGCGAAGGGTGATTATTTACGCAGCCATGCGATCCAATCGTTAGCGCTTGAACTAGCAGAAGGTCTTGCTGAAAAAACACATATGCTCATTCGTGATCGCTGGGGTATTCCAGATTCACTAGAACTGACGATGGAAGAACGTTTCCGTACGAAATATAGAGGGATACGAGTGTCTTTCGGTTATCCAGCATGTCCAGAACTTGCGGATCAAGAAAAGTTATTTCGCCTTATTCATCCAGAAGAAATAGGTATTTCATTAACAGAAGGATTTATGATGGAGCCAGAAGCGTCTGTAACGGCTATGGTATTTTCTCACCCTGAGGCAAGATATTTTAGTGTATTATAGTGTAGAAGGGGGAGACGTATGAAGAAAATAGTCTTTACAGGTGGCGGTTCGGCAGGGCATGTAACACCTAATTTAGCCATCATTCCACATTTACAAGAACAGAATTGGGATATCTCGTATATTGGTTCTCATCAAGGGATTGAGAAAACGATTATAGAAAAGGAAGGCATTCCGTACTATAGTATTTCAAGTGGAAAGCTACGTCGTTATTTTGATTTAAAAAATATAAAAGATCCTTTTCTTGTAATGAAGGGTGTTATGGATGCGTATGTAAGGATTCGAAAACTAAAACCGGATGTGATTTTTTCAAAAGGTGGTTTCGTATCTGTACCAGTCGTAATTGGAGGCTGGCTAAATAGAGTCCCTGTTTTATTACATGAATCTGATATGACGCCAGGACTAGCAAACAAAATTGCGCTCCGTTTTGCTTCGAAAATATTTGTTACATTTGAAGAAGCTGCGAAACATTTACCGAAAGAAAAAGTAATCTATACAGGATCTCCTGTACGTGAAGAAGTGCTAAAGGGAAATCGTGAAAAAGGTTTAGTGTTTTTAGGTTTTTCACGTAAAAAGCCAGTTATTACAATTATGGGAGGAAGTTTGGGCGCAAAGAAAATTAATGAAACGGTTCGAGAAGCGTTACCAGAACTTTTGAAAAAATATCAAATTGTTCATCTTTGCGGAAAAGGTAATCTTGATGAAAGCTTACAAAATAAAGAAGGATATAAACAATTTGAATATATACATGGAGAACTGCCAGACATATTAGCGATAACAGATTTTGTTATTTCACGTGCGGGCTCTAATGCAATTTTTGAGTTTTTAACATTGCAAAAGCCGATGGTTTTAATTCCGCTATCGAAATTTGCAAGTCGTGGAGATCAAATACTAAATGCAGAGTCTTTTGAAAGACAAGGATATGCTTCCGTATTGTATGAGGAAGATGTGACTGTGAAATCACTTATAAAGCATGTCGAAGAATTAAATCAAAATAATGAAATGTATAAAACAGCACTAAAAAAATATAATGGAAAAGAAGCAATTCAAACAATCATTCAACATATTTCAGAGGCATGATGAAACGATCATGTCTTTTTTAGTAGGATGAAAGATTCCAAGGATTGATATTTTTATGTTACAATAAAGTGAAACTTTAATCAGTGGGGGAGGGGTTAATCCCCACTGATTATTAGTTGAACCAATCGGGCTTTTACGGGCAGTTAATCCCACACCTAACTTCTTTATTTTTGCTGAATTTTGAGGTGGGGGTTTTACTGCCCGTTAATGCGGGGTAACAAATGGATTAGTAGGGAAATTCCAAGTAATGAAGCGTGAAAATACGAATGGATTAGGAGTGACTGTGTTGGAGCTAAGTCTCTATGAAAATACTGCACTTATTATATGCTTTGTGTTGTACGTTGGTAGTGTTATTGTTTATATTTCAAGGAAATTTTCGCAAGAAAGAGAGCTTGAAAAATCAGAAATAACAGCTGAACTAGAAATGTTAGCTGATGAAAGTTATAAAAAGAAGAAAATAAAAGAAGAGCATGAAGAATCCCATCATTTAAACGCAAATAAGTTTTAAAGATGGGGATTTTTTTTTGAAGTCGTTCTTTAGTTCTTTATTATGTTTATAGCAAGTAACGCTAAAAGGAGTTTCCCGTACATAATGAAGGAGTGTATATAAATGAATTTTTATGTCGCCTCAGGATTCCAAAATAAACATCTTGTACGTTCTATAGCAAATGAACTGAAACATGCAGGATGGCACCATACATATGATTGGACAAGAAACGAAAGAGCAGTGAATCAAGATCAATTAAGAGAAATTGGTCAGGCAGAAAAGAATGCTATTAAAGAAGCGGATGTCTTTTTACTTATATTAGATGGCGGAAACGGGAGCCATACAGAGTTTGGAATGGCGATTGCGCTAGAGAAAAAGATATATGTATATCATGAAAGAAACCCGCTTCAAACAACGTTCTATCATTTGCCAGAAATAAATATTTTTGAAGGAGATGCAACTGAATTTGCATCTTATGTTATGAATCATGTGAAATAATAGTAACGACCTAAAAGGTTATAAAAGTGATCTTTTGGGAACAGTGATGATAAGAAACGTATATAAAGGAGTATATAATATGAAATTAGAAAATGGATGGGAAACGAGCTTTTTAGAAGTCGTACAAAATAGTGAATTTAAGAAAGAGGCCGTTCTTAGTCAATTGCTTTGTGGGGATAGTGAAGAAGTAGAAGAGCTTGTGGATGATTACGGATATGAAGAGATTATTGAACGCGAACATGATGATGAATTAGCAGAAGTTTTAGGTGAAGAACTTTTCGGTGAGATGGAACGACACGTATTCTTATCTTCACAGCCAGAAGAAAAACTTATTTCATTCGTAAATGGATTAGGTTTTCATGTGTTAGATTGGATCGTTCTTCTTGAAACAGAATTTGGCATTGATAGTGTACACTTTACGTCGGACGCCGTGAAAATGTTAGAAAAACGCTTTAGACAATTTCCATACATAGAAGATAAGACAATTTTTGATATGACATTTGGAGAAGCAATGGATGTATTAGAATCCATTACAGGATTACAACTGAAGGAAAAGATGAACGTATAATGTAAAAAAAGAACGTGATATCCTCACGTTCTTTTTTTACATTATAATAATTTTGTCATCTAGTTTTGTTTGTCCGCTAAGAAGTGCGTTTAAATATTCCACTTTTCTTATACAGGCCTGTATATGTCTTTCAACCTCTTGCAACTCTGCTTGGTGATGTGTTTCAATCGGATGAATTTGTACGTTGAATTTTTCAAATTGACTACTATATGTTATTTCTGCATAGCCGCTCATAATATCCATTTCGTTATGAAATAAAAATTGTTTCGTTTTGTCACAGAATGATACATTCTGAAAGCCATATACTTTTAATGCGTCAATTACTTTTTTAATCATTTTTGTATTCATTTTTTAACCCTCTTTGCGAAGTTCTACTTATATATTATAACATAAAAAATTACATAGAAAGCGCTTCCAAGTGTATTTTATTATAAACTTTACGTTTCAATCACAAAAATGAAACAAAGAAAAAATAATTGTAAAGAAGGGAGGACTCTTTTATTGTTTCGTCATATATATAGAGAAATAGTGCAAGGAAAGGAAAATTTCCGAATTTGAGTTCGTATTTCAAATTTAAGCGCAATAAAAGAGGTGAGAGACTTGAACTTTGATATTGTAGGACAAAAAGCATATATAAAAGATGGACCGCATCGGAACCGAATTGGAATTGTAAAGAACAGCGAGACAAAATTAGAATCGCAGTTTGCTATTGTAATTGGAGAACAAATCATTGATGTAGAGCTAAAGGATATCGTGTTAGTTGGAGTAGACGTAGGACAATTTCATAAATGGTGCGAACAAAATGGTTATTTGTGAAAAGGACGGGCTGTGAGATAATAAAAATAATTGTAGCAGCATAAGAATGAGAGAATACGAGATTGGTATTCTCTTTTTCAGTGTTTTAGGAGGCGAGAATGAAGTATAAAGAACAAGATTTTACATTGGAGTTAAAAGAGAAAATTCAGTGTATGGAGAAGGAAACAGAGAGAATATCATTTAAACTTTTTAAAGATTATTCACATTTGTACATAGAAAAAAACATGGAATTATTTATAGAACTCATCAGAGATAAAGAAGATCCTTTTGAAACAGGATATTCTTCATCCATTTCGATAGCTGTATTAGATGAAGAAGGAGAGATGACTGAATTTTATACAGTTCCTATCTGGGAATGTTGTAATTATTTTTTAGGAGTACCGCTTCAAATAAGGTTTTGGGGAGGTAAGTTAAGTGGTGAACTTGTTGATGAAACTTATTGTGAGATAGAGGAGGAGTTAAAGGAGCGGTTGGAAGAGTTTTTACAGTTTGCAGATGAGGAATAATAGTTAGTCTTTAGTTTATAATTAATAGTTATTAAAAAAATGAAAAGTAGCATAATTTAGTTATATCTATACGTAATGATATATAAGTGGTGTTCTTATCATGGCTGAAGTAATTGGTAGAGCTTTATACATAGTGTTTGAAACAATATGTTATGCCTTATGTATAAAAGACAAAGAGGAAGATGAAAAGAACTAAAAAAGGACGCTAACAGTTTTTGTTAGCATCCTTTTTATTATGAAGCAATTTCACCAGTTTTTGTATCATCTTGATTGTACGTATCTTGATCTAATTCACCAAGCCATTTACTAGAAATAAGACCTGCTGTCATAGAACCACTTACGTTAAGAGCTGTACGACCCATATCGATTAATGGTTCAACTGAGATAACAAGAGCGACAATACCGATTGGTAAGTTCATTGTAGATAGTACGATTAACGCTGCGAATGTTGCACCACCACCAACACCGGCAACACCGAATGAGCTAATAGCAACGACAGCGATTAAAGTTAAAATAAATTGTGGTTGTAATGGATCGATTCCTACAGTTGGAGCGACCATCATTGCAAGCATTGCTGGATAAATACCTGCGCAACCGTTTTGTCCGATAGATACTCCGAATGATGCTGCGAAGTTTGCAATCCCTTCGGAAATACCAAGCTTTTCTTTTTGCGCTTCAATATTTAATGGCATTGCACCAGCACTAGAGCGAGATGTGAATGCAAATGTTAATACAGGGAACACCTTTTTTAAATATTGAATTGGATTTAAACCAGATAGAGCAATTAATAATAAGTGGATAACGAACATTATGATAAGTGCCACGTAAGACGCTAACACGAAGTTACCAAGTTTTAAAATAGCATTTATATCGCTACCAGCAACTGTTTTTGCCATAAGAGCTAATACGCCGTATGGAGTAAGACGTAAAATTAATGTTACCATACGCATTACGATTGCATATACAGCATCAAGCATTTTCTTAAATAGTTCTGCTTGTTCTGGATATTTTCGTTTTACCCCTATAAAGGCGATACCGATAAAGGCTGCAAATATTACAACAGAAATTGTTGATGTTGGACGAGCACCTGTTAAATCAAGAAACGGATTTGTAGGTAACAGCTCTAATAATTTATCTGGAATTGTTGTTTTTTCAATAGAAGTAAATCTTTCTTCAACTAGTTTCAGACGAGCAGATTCTGCATCACCTTGTTGCAGGCCTGTTGCAGATACATCAAATCCTGCACTTGCGGCGATACCGACAGCTGCAGCAATTCCTGTAGTAAGAATTAAAATTCCGATAATAAGACCACTAATTTTACCAAGGTTTTTCGTTAACTGTAATTTTGTAAATGCGGAAATAATAGATACTAAAATAAGTGGCATAACGATCATTTGAAGTAATTTCACATAACCGTTACCGATCAAGCCAAACCAAGTATTTGATTCAATAATTACTTTAGAAGTTGGCTCATAAATAAATTGTAATATAAGACCGAATATAATTCCGACTCCTAAAGCAGTAAATACACGTTTATTAAAAGATACATGCTTACGTTGCATATAATATAATACGCCAACTAAGATGAGCATGACTGCAACGTTAATTCCGACAAGCAGTGTATTCATGTTGATTCCCCCTAATTCCAATCTGTTATATAGAATATAAGGTAATAAAACCTATAAGTCAACTAGGGAATTGCGGAATTAAAAAAAAGATGGCAAAATGCCATCTTTAATGTCCAGCTCCAGGGACAAGTAAAAACGTCGTGTAGTATGTAAATCCTATGAAGAAAACAGTTAAATATGCCCCGAATACGTATATATACATACGCTCTGTTAAATTTAAATAGCTTAAAAGTACGAAGAAACCTGTTTGTCCTAAAAATAGTAGTGCGGCCTGTTGCATATCCCCTACGTAAAACATAACCGAGAAAATTCCAGTCCAAAAGCCGAGAACGCGAAACATGCGCTCCATGCCATCTCCCTCCTTTTCTAAAAAAAGTAAACCTCTCCTCATTATAGTTTATTTTTCTTACTATTGTAAATATTCATTCATATAAAAAGAAGCCAATTATAATTGGCTTCTTTTTATATGAGAAATTAAATTGTTAGTTTATAATTACAAGATTTACATCCATCTAGTAGACTATCGTTTCGAGTTAATTCCGTGTTAGGGAATAGGATTTCAAAAATCCCTTTCATCATATCTCCGTGCATATTACAAATTTCAGTTGGGTGATGAACAGCAACCTCTTTAAATGGACAATTGTGTACATCGTAGAAAATTTTCGTTCCATCTGCACTTAATTCAAATACAGGTGATAAA
Organism: Bacillus sp. GW823-FHT06B01; assembly: GCF_058952315.1. Taxonomy (NCBI): domain Bacteria; kingdom Bacillati; phylum Bacillota; class Bacilli; order Caryophanales; family Bacillaceae; genus Bacillus; species Bacillus sp. GW823-FHT06B01. The sequence continues at coordinate 608,446 of NZ_JBXAHR010000002.1, forward strand.
CCAGCTGTTGAGAAAGCTTCTTTTGCAATTTGGACTTTTTGCTCTACTGTTAAAGCATCTTCATTCACATGTAAACGCTGCATATGTTGTTGCATTAACTCGGCCCCGAATTGTTTTCCTGTTTCGTATAGCGCTTTTTCACCAGCGGCGCCAAGGCTAAGTAAAGAATTAAATGCTATTCTTGCTAACAATTGATAATCGCGGAATGGAAATTGTAATTGAATCACATCTTCAGATAATACATATAATCTGCTTGGTCTTCCGCCTTTTCCAGTTTTCTTTGTTTCCGATTTCAGCATATGAACATCTTCTAATTTAGATAAATGTAAACGTGCTACGTTTGGATGAATGGCAAACTCATCTGCAATTTCTTGTACAGTTACGTAACTATGTTTTTGAGAAATATATTTATAAATGTAATAACGAGTTGGGTCAGATAATACACCAGTAATTTTTAAAGCTTGTTCCATGAGGATCTCCACCTTTATCACTTTATCCAAGATAATAACATTATAATACAGATAAACTTCCATATAGGTAATTTCAGACAATAATTCGGAAATTGTTCATAATTTCACAAACATATTTTCCCTTTTTGCTCTAGTGAAAATACAAAAATACCGATTTTTCTGATGGTTTTTTTCATGCTATATACATAGTGGGGAGGGAAAAATGATGAATGGAATTGAAAGCTTTGCGAATATGATTTTGAAAGAGGCGTGTAGGGTACAAGCTTCGGATTTACACATTGTGCCCCGGAAGAAGGATGTAGCGGTTCAACTACGTATAGGAAAAGATTTAATGACGAAACAATACATTGAAAAGGAATTTGGAGAAAAACTTGTTTCACACTTTAAATTTTTAGCATCCATGGATATAGGGGAGAGGCGGAAGCCACAAAATGGTTCATTGTATTTACAAATGGATGGACAAGAAGTATATTTGCGCCTTTCCACGCTTCCAACCGTATATCAAGAAAGTCTCGTTATTCGTCTTCATTTACAAGCATCTATTCAGCCGTTATCTCATCTTTCGTTATTTCCAAGTACAGCGAAGAAACTACTTTCTTTTTTGCATTATTCACATGGGTTACTCGTCTTTACGGGACCGACTGGTTCAGGAAAGACAACAACAATGTATGCATTATTAGAGGTAATTAGAAAAAAGAAAACACGTCGCATCGTTACACTAGAAGATCCAGTTGAAAAAAGAAATGACGATGTATTACAAATTCAAATAAATGAAAAAGCAGGTATCACATATGAGGCGGGACTGAAGGCTATTTTACGCCATGATCCAGATATTATTTTAGTCGGTGAAATTCGTGATGAAGAAACAGCGAAAATTGCTATAAGAGCAAGTTTGACTGGACATTTAGTAATGACGACATTGCATACGAATGATGCGAAAGGAGCGATACTTCGGTTTATGGACTTTGGCATAACAAGGCAAGAGATTGAACAATCTTTATTGGCTATAGCTGCACAGCGACTTGTCGAATTGAAGTGTCCGTTTTGCCAAAGAAAGTGCTCAACTTTATGTAAATCAATGAGGCAAGTAAGACAAGCGAGTATTTATGAGTTGTTATATGGATATGAGTTAAAACAAGCGATTAAAGAAGCAAACGGGGAATGTGTCACATACGAGCATGAGACATTAGAATCTTCGCTACGAAAAGGATACGCTTTAGGATTTTTAGAAGAGGATGTGTATGTTTAAGAGAATATGGAGTTTAAGTGATCAAGTAGTATTACTGAAACGATTAGGAGAACTATTAGAAAAAGGATACTCCCTTTTGCAGGCATTAGAATTTTTACAGTTTCAATTACCTTTAGAAAAGAAAGTACAATTGCAGCGTATGATTGATGGGTTAAAAGATGGAAAAAGTCTACACGATTCTTTTCATCAATTAAAGTTTCATCAGGAGATGTTAAGCTATTTATTTTATGCCGAGCAACATGGTGATATTTCTTTTGCGTTGCAACAAGGGAGCTCACTTCTTTATAAAAAGGATAAGTATAGGAAAGATATGATGAAAATAATGCAGTATCCTATGTTTTTGGCGTTCTTTTTAATAATCATGATTTTTGTTTTTAACCGCATTTTATTACCGCAGGTTGACATGGTATATAGTTCGTTTGGTTCTACAGCACCTTTACTTACAGAACAAATATTAAGTGCAATTAAGCTGCTACCCTATCTTATTATGAGCACTATTTTTATCGTCTTAATTGGCTGTAGTGTATATATAGTTTACTTTCGGAAGCTCCCGCATATGAAGCAGATAAAAATTATGCTTCGTATTCCCCTCATAAAAACATTTCTTATTTTAAAGCATTCGCATTATTTGGCTACTCAATTGAGCGGCTTATTACACGGAGGACTATCGGTACTTGAGGCTATAACAATAATGATGGAGCAAAAGTATCATCCATTCTTTCAGTATGAAGCGGGCCGAATTAAACACCAATTAATTGCGGGAGAACCGTTGCAAGCTATTATTGCAAAAAGTGGATATTACGAGGAAGAGCTATCTTATATTATTACGCATGGACAAGCAAATGGTAATTTGGCAATTGAATTAGGTGACTATAGCGATCTTATCATGGAGAAGATGGAGCAAAAAGTTAAACGTATGTTAGTGATCATTCAACCGATTTTGTTTACGTGTATTGGAGGAATAGTCGTTCTTATGTATTTAGCGATGATTATGCCAATGTTTCAAATGATGAATTCTATTTAGGAGGTATTTACATGCAAAATGAGGAGGGATTTACCCTTTTAGAAATGTTATTAGTTATGGTCGTTATAACTGTACTATTACTATTAATTATTCCGAATGTAGTTACACAGCGTTCATCCGTCGAAGGAAAAGGATGTAAAGCCTATGTGAAATCTATAGAAGCGCAAATACAAGCATACCATTTACAACATAATAAAATTCCTTCGCTAAAAGAGCTAAGGGATGAAAAATATATTACATCTGATAAGTGTCCGAATGGTGAATCCATTCATATTTCAAATGATGGCACAGTAACAACTGGGAAACTGTGAAACAAAAAGGTTTTACTCTTTTAGAAATGCTACTCGTTCTCTTTGCAATTTCTGTGCTAAGTATGGTCATGTATTACAATGTACATTCGTTATATGAAAAACGGAAAATCGAACAATTTTTGAGGCAGTTTTCAAATGATATTTTGTATATGCAACAATTAGCGATAAACCGTCAAAAACATTATACATTACGATGGTATAAAGATAGACATATGTACTATATAGGGGAATCGAGTACGAATCTTGCTATCATTAAAAGAGAATATGATAGCGATATACAAATTGATTTGAATACTTTTCCCAATCCGATGACATATAATCCGAGTGGAAATATTAATAGAGGTGGTACAATTTTACTTTCGTATCGAAGTTATAAATATGAGGTTGTATTTCAGCTTGGAAGAGGGAGATTTACGTATCGTGAAATGTCAAAAAGGGTCAGTGATGGCTGAGATGCTTGTAGCATTAAGTATAGTAATGATGGCGGTATCTTTACTACTTCCGCAAACAGTATTAATTATGCAAGAACGAAAGAATATACAGATGCGTTATAATGCATTTGTATTATTAAAAAGGGAAGCAGCTTTATATATGTATGAAAATGAGGCGAAACAACAGAAAGAAAAAGTCATAAATGGAAATGTATATTACACATATTGGGGAGGAAATGAAGTTTGTGCTATGTGGAAAGATGTGAAAGGAAGAATGACGGAACAATGCTTTTATGCAGGAGAAAAAACAAATTAGAAGTTGGATTTACATTAATAGAAATGATCGTATGTTTTTTTCTGTTATCACTGTTCTTTTTACTCTTGCCACGTTTAAACTTTATCGGAATAGAAAACAAACAATCGAAAGGATTAAATAATTGGGAATGGGATGTGTTTATAGGACAAGTACAGTTAGAGTTTCGTGAAGTATCTTTTGTAGAAAAAATAGTCCCTGAAAATAAAGATAATCTTTTGCGCTTCCGTCTTCGTACTGGAGATGAAGTGACGTATGAAAAATTGAATAATCATCTTATAAGAAAAGTGAATATGCGCGGAAGAGAAGTTATATTACAAAATGTTGAAATGGTTTCGTATGAAGTAACACCTCATTTGCTCTTTATAAATGTGAAAGATATGAGTGGGAAAATATATGAAGGTGTAGCTGTCAGGTATAGCGAAATGGAAATAAATACATGAGAAAACAAGCTGGATTTACGATGCCAGGAACAATCATTTTTCTTGTATTATTAACTTCGTTCTTTGTATACGAAACGAATATGTTGCTTATAGATAAAAAATTTTATATTGAAATAGAGCAAAAGTTTGTACTGGAAGAACTACTAAATCGATCAATTACAAATATAAAAAAAGACTTACAGCAAAAAGAAAAGGAAGATACTTTTTTCTTTCAATATGAAAAAGGCGAAGCAAGTGGAAATTACGTCTTTGAAAACGATGATATACTCGTTTCGTTGCAGTGCAAAATTAAACAGGAAATTTTGTATAAAGTAAGTTTTTGGTATAGAAAAAAGGATGAAAAAATATTCGATTGGATAGAAGGATAGTCTGTGAAATATACGGACGAAAACCATAATTTCTCATTTTGTAATAGGTTGTTTTTTAAAAGGAAATGGATAAATAAAACAATTGAAAGTTTAAATTTTCTCAAAAAAGAGAAAGGTAGAAAGAATATGATATATTCAAGCTATCCAAACATATTTTTTTAGGGAGAATAGGGAAATGATAAATAACAATCAAATAGGTGAAAATAAGGAACAAACTATTTTTGATCATAAAGGAAATGCAATTATGACAGAAGATAGGGAAATACACATTATTTCAAAATTCGAAGAACCTCTTATTGTCGTGTTAGGAAATGTATTAAGTGATGAAGAATGTGGAGAATTGATTGAATTGTCTAAAAGTAAAATAAAGCGTTCTAAAGTTGGTTCATCACGTGATGTAAATGATATTCGAACGAGTAGTGGTGCATTTTTGGACGATAATGAACTTACTGCGAAGATTGAAAAACGAATTTCATCTATCATGAATGTTCCTGTGTCGCATGGAGAAGGATTGCACATTTTAAATTATGAAGTGGATCAACAGTATAAAGCGCATTATGATTATTTTGCAGAACATAGTAGATCAGCTGCTAATAATCGTATTAGTACGCTTGTCATGTATTTAAATGATGTAGAAGAAGGCGGAGAAACGTTCTTTCCGAAATTAAATCTTTCTGTACACCCTAGAAAGGGAATGGCAGTATACTTTGAGTATTTTTATCAAGACCAATCATTAAATGAGCTGACGTTACATGGAGGGGCACCTGTAACGAAAGGTGAAAAATGGATTGCAACGCAGTGGGTGAGAAGAGGCGCTTATAAGTAAAGGCGTGTATGAGACGTTTTGTTCTTCATTGTATAAGAAGAACAAAACGTTTTTTTATTAAATAATGGAATCATTCGTTATAATAACAAATAATAACGAATGATTGAGAGGAACGAACATGAAATCTATATACATAACCGGTTATATGGGAGCTGGGAAAACAACAATTGGAAAAGCGTTAAGTAAAGAACTTCATATGGATGTTGTCGATACAGACCAAAAAATTGAAGAGAATCAGGAGAAGGCAATTCGTGATATTTTTGCCGAAGAAGGCGAAATCGCTTTTCGGGAATATGAAAGTGAAATGTTACGTTCACTACCGAGTTGTAATGTAATTATTACAACTGGTGGTGGAATCATCGAGCGAGAGGAAAACCGAAAGTGGATGAAGGAAAATGGAACTGTCGTGTATTTATATTGTGATCCACATGTAATTGCAGAAAGACTTCGTGAAGATACGACACGTCCACTATTTCAGAAGAAAGATATAGAGGCATTTGTGGCAAAATTTGAATCGCGCCGAGCTCATTATGAAGAGGCTCATATACATATTGATACGACGAATAAATCGGTAAAACAGATTATGAATGAGTTAAAAGAAAAGATTAATGAATAAAAAAGTGGACATACTAATCAAGTAGAGGTGATGATAATATGTCTACTAATGATTATGTTCGCTTTGTGACGCAGCAGTTTGTGTCGTATATGGATGCTCCAAAAGAAGATCGTAAACAAAAGAAAGAACAACGTCGTGCTGAAAAAGAGCCATTTATGAATAAATGGTTTGGTGTTATGCCGCTTAGTGCTGCTTTGTTTTATCGAAACGTAAAAGATAAAAGAAAAAAATCAAGTTAACGATTTCGTAATATGTGTAGCAAAATGAAAATCCCCTAGTAGCATCATACTACTAGGGGATTTTTTATTTACTGTACAGATTCTTTTTCTTCTGTAACAGCATGTATTTTATTGTTAACCCATACGAATCCTATTCCGATACAAATGGAAATGCCCCACCCAACAGCGGTCATAATCGCTCTCATTTCACCATAGCCATCTACACCGAAAACAGAGATGAAATAAATTTTTAAGAAGCTTTTTAATATAAATTGTAGCCCGAAAAATAGCGTTAAATATTGTAGTGCTGGATAGATCCGACTATCACGATACAGTTCACGACTTTTATCACGGTCATGGCCTTGCAATGCGGCAATATCTGCTGCGAAATATAACATAAGTGGTTTTTTTATAAAAATGGTACATATGACGATAATACCGAGTACGATGTGATAATACGCATCGTTCCACAACATTCGTTCAGCTGATCCAGATAATAGGTCTACTGTTGTATTAGAAATGAGTGTAATTAAAATAAAGAATCCTGTTACGTTAAACTGTTTTTCTTTTTTAAAGGTATACAGTGTATAAATAATCCCCGGAACAGAGGAAAGTAACATCGCGTAATAAGGATCGATATAAGGTTTTGCAAATTTCCAAATGAGGAATGGGATTACGAGATAAAAGACAAGATCTAATATAGCTTTTTTATTTTGATTCATATAAATCCTCCTTAAGTCATACATATATTTTATAATATAATTTCTGAAAATTGTATAAAGTTTAATAGGAAAAGAAAAAATATATTAATTTTTGAGGGATTAGTAGATTAAAAAAATTGCCCCTAGCGTAGTAAGTTTTTTTAGTATATAATAAAGGAAACGCTTTCATTTTTTGGTTTGTTCACAAAATGGACGGAAAATCACATATTTACTATCGATATGTTGCTTTATAATGAAACTAATTAAATATACATGCATACAATATTGTGAAATAAATAACATAAATAATCTATATAAATGTAAACGTTATCAAAATAGAGAGGTGGAGACAATGAGTAAATTTTTCTTCAATCATAATCCAGCAACAGTAGAGGATGGAAGGCTTGTTAAGTATGCTGAAATTATTTATGGAGAAGGTGGCCGTTCTGTATTAGAAAATTTAATGGTGAAGGCATCTATCAGATTGCGTGATCGTTATCCGAATAAATCTGACGAGCAGATCTCGAACCTTGTAAATAAAGGCATCCATGATATGTTTCAAAAATATGTGAGTGAGTAAGAGTAGCCAATGGCTGCTCTTATTTTTTTGTATAAGGATTGTATCTCTAGCTGAAAATAAGGATGTATTTTGAAAGATATAAAAAGGAGTGATAAAGATGAGCAATGGAATTGGTCGTTCAAAAGAAAATCTTCCAACTGATGCTAATCATGTGAGCGCAAAGGATCGTGCGCATCAAAAACGTATGACAAAGCAAAAACAACAAGAGCGTAATGGCGATAGAGGATAACTCAAAAAAAGCTCCTTCTAAAACAGAAGGGGCTTTTTAAGATAGAAAATGATTTGCGGTAACATAAAAAAGTCCACCGTTAATAATTTGCACTGTAATACGTGGCTCGTATTGTTCTTGTAGTGCTTGTTTTTCAATTTCATAGCTTTCGGGAAGTTCATCACTTTCTTCATAAAAACGATTTAAAAGGTCTAAATCATGATTCCAGCGCACTCTTGCTTCTTTCGCCCACGTATGGTCATCTTCTGCAATAATATTTTTTAAAGCGTCCTCTATACGTTGTAAACCGCTTTGCGGTTTAATGATAGGTGAGAGCGTAAAACAAAAGTCAGGTATTTTCGGTGTAAGTTTAATTTTCGTTAATGTTTCATGAAAGTTTGCAATCATTGTGCCAGAAATGAGATGAATACCAATCGAGTGAAGGATGTCCTTTTTTCGATCACATTGATAGGAAACTTTAATATTTACACCGAGCCACGGATGGAGCGGTGTATGTGTCGCTCCGCTATGCCGTACTTCCTCATATAAACGTATGTAAGAGCCTAATTCTTTTGTCGTTTGGAAAATTTGATGAAGGCGTGGGGAACCGTAGTGAATCAGTTCACCATCGCTTTCTTCATTTTCTGGATTCGTAACAAGAGTAAGGCGCATCGGATTCGGTACGCCTCCTGTTTTCTCAAGATAGTGCCAATAAAAAGGGCGATTCATTAATAATTTATCCATCTCAATTGTTAACTGCACATCTAATAAATGAGGAGAACGTTCTAAAATTTCACAGTTATTCGCCTCAAAAAAATTGTATAAGTAATTATGAATTTCATGTTGCTGCATAGCCTTGCACCTCAGCTTCATTTCGTTTCGCAAAGTCGATAATAGATGTTAAGTTTTCCATCTTAATTCGGATTTCTCCTTCGCTTTTTGATTGCGCAAATATTTCTTGAATGTGCGCGTCGATGTTTTTCATATTAATTCTCGTTAAAATTTCATCAAGCTCGCCGATAACACGCTCAAATAAATTGATTTTTTCATATAACAGTTTCAAAATATGTTCTTCAACAGTATGTTTTGTAGCTAAGTTATAAATATGAACATCATTCTTTTGACCAAGACGGTGAATACGTCCGATTCTTTGTTCAAGACGCATTGGATTCCATGGCAAGTCATAATTGATCATATGGCTACAAAACTGTAAGTTAATCCCTTCGCCACCAGCTTCCGTTGCAATTAATACTTGTGCGTGGTTTTGGAAAAGCTCCTTCATCCAATCTTTCTTCCCGCGTTTAAACCCGCCGCGGAATGGAACGGAAGAAATACCGTGTTGTTGTAAAAACCATTGTAAATACATTTGTGAAGCTCTATATTCAGTGAAGATAATGACTTTATCGTCAATTTCTTTTATAAGCTCAAGAGCTTTATTCGCTTTTGAGTTGAAAGGAATATGATTAATTTTGTCCATTAGCACATCAATATGTGGGTCCTTTATGTAATGCTCATTTTCTTTCTGCCTTTTTTCCACATGTTTTTTTAATGAGTAGTAAACAGCTTCACGACTACTACACGCTTCCCGTTTTAAAGTTAACGATGAGAAAGCAGATGTGAAGGCATCTTGTCCTCGCCAATTTTCAATACCATTATACAAAGCTTGCTCTTCTTCATTAAACTCAACAAAAATTGTACGTACATGTCTTTTTGGCCAATCAATTCCGGTATTATGACGTCGATTTCGGACCATCACTTTGTTAATAAGAGCTTTTAAATCTTCATCAGATTCGGCGGAACGATTTTTTGAAGCGTAATATTCTTCAAAGTTGGATTGATTGCCTAAATGTCCTGGCTTTAATAAAGATACAAGGTTAAAAATTTCATCGATCTTATTTTGAACAGGCGTAGCGGTTAATAATAAACAAAATTTCTTTTTTAATCGTTGTGCAAATTCATAGTTTTTTGTTTTATTATTTTTAAGTTTATGTGCTTCATCGATAATAATAAGGTCATATTCTAGGTTCAAAACGATATCGCGATGCGGTGAACGTTTTGCAGTATCAATTGATGATACAATCACATCGGCTTGTTCCCACGAGTAGCTTTTCTTTTGGGCTACAGCTGGAATAAAAAACTTTGTATTTAATTCGTATGCCCATTGTGATACGAGAGAGGCAGGGACGAGTATAAGTACTTTTTTCACAAGACCGCGGACCATATATTCTTTTAAAATAAGCCCAGCTTCAATCGTTTTCCCAAGTCCCACTTCATCTGCTAGTATCGCTTTACCATTCATTTGTTCAATGACATTTTGAGCGACTTCTAATTGATGAGGAAGTGGTGTGAAATGAGATAAATGCTTCGGTGCTTGTAATCCATCGAAAGTAGGAACAAGTAACGATTTTTCTGTTTTATAAGCTAAATGATATAAATCCCAGTTTGTCCAAGGACCATCTTCGTTAATTCTATTTAAAAAATTGTTTTGCCACGTTCGATCTACGGAAATATCGACATTCATTACGACTCTCCCACCTTTTATAAACTAAAGTAATTATTAAAAAATCTTTATTATATAAGCCTTGTAATAAGGCTCTATTACACTTGCTGAAAGTTAAAGAATAGGAAAAGATAAAGGGCTAAATTTTGAAAATTGTATTTAATAAGATTAAGAATGAAAAATTCTAAATTATTTTTTATGCTAGAATATTGATGAAATATAGCGAATAATGTTAGGATAATGGTGTGAAATGTGTGGAATCTTTCGTATTTTATCCAAGAAAGTGATTTTTTATTTACGCTTTCATAAAAAAATATAATGAGATTCCGTATATCCTATCTTTTCAGAGTGAAAATGTTTAGATATGGCGAGCAACTTTTATTGATTTGTCAAAGCATAAGGGGGAGAGAGCATGATTACATTACAACGTACACCGTTATTTGATGTATACGCGAAGTATGGTGGAAAAACAATCGACTTCGGTGGTTGGGAATTACCAGTTCAATTTTCAAGCATTAAAGAAGAACATGAAGCTGTACGTACGGCTGCAGGTTTGTTCGATGTGTCTCATATGGGAGAAGTTGAGGTAAAAGGTGTAGATAGTTTAGCATTTTTACAACGTGTTGTTACAAATGACGTTTCTACCTTAAAGGTAGGAGGCGCACAATATACAGCTATGTGCTACGAAAATGGTGGTACAGTAGATGATTTATTAATCTACAAACGTGGTGAAGAAGACTATTTATTAGTAATCAATGCATCAAATATCGAGAAAGATTACGAATGGTTAGCTAGCCATGTAATTGGCGATGCAACAGTAGTCAATGTTTCTAGTGAAGTTGCACAGCTTGCAATTCAAGGTCCAAAAGCAGAAGGCATTTTACAAAAAGTTGTGTCAGAAGATTTGAAAGAAATTAAGTTCTTTAAATTTAAAAACGATATTCTTGTAGATGGAATTCCAGCACTTGTATCTCGTACAGGTTACACAGGTGAAGATGGATTTGAAATTTACTGTAAGAGTGAAGATGCTGCAAAACTTTGGGAGAAACTTCTTGAAGTTGGAGCAGAAGAAGGCTTAAAAGCATGTGGTTTAGGTGCTCGCGATACACTTCGCTTCGAAGCAACATTACCACTTTATGGTCAAGAATTATCAAAAGATATTACACCGATTGAAGCTGGCATCGGCTTTGCGGTAAAACCAAATAAAGAAGCAGACTTCTTTGGAAAAGAAACGTTAAAAGAGCAAAAAGAAAACGGTGCGCCTCGTAAATTAGTCGGCATCGAAGTAATCGAACGTGGAATTCCTCGTACGCATTACCCTGTATTTATTGGAGAAGAAAAAATCGGGGAAGTAACGAGTGGTACACAATCTCCAACGTTAAAGAAAAGCATTGGTTTAGCACTAATTGATGTAAAATACGCAGCAGTTGATACAGAAGTAGAAATTGAAATTCGTAATAAACGCGTCAAAGCAGTAGTTGTTCCAACACCATTTTATAAACGTTCAAAGTAACGGGGAGAGGGGTAGATTTCATGTTGCATCGTTATCTTCCAATGACAGAAGAAGACAAAAAAGAAATGTTACAAACGATCGGCGTTCAAACGGTCGATGAGTTATTCTCTGATATTCCAGAGAGTGTTCGTTTTAAAGGGGATTTAAAAATTAAAGAAGCAAAATCAGAGCCAGAGCTTTTAAAAGAGTTAACTCAAATGGCTAGTAAAAATGCTAACTTAAAAGAATACGCTTCTTTCTTAGGAGCAGGTGTATACGATCATTACGCTCCAGTAATTGTAGATCACGTTATCTCTCGCTCAGAATTTTATACAGCTTACACGCCATACCAACCAGAAATTTCACAAGGGGAATTACAAGCGATCTTTGAATTCCAAACAATGATTTGTGAATTAACAGGAATGGATGTAGCAAACTCTTCTATGTACGACGGAGGTACAGCTTTAGCTGAAGCAGCAATGCTAGCAGCTGGCCATACTCGCAAAAAGAAAATTCTTGTATCTAGTGCAGTTCATCCAGAATCAAGAGCAGTACTTGAAACGTATGCAAAAGGTCAACATCTTGAAGTTGTTGAAATTAATCATAAAGATGGTGTAACAGATTTAGACGTATTACAAAGTGAAGTAGATGATACAGTTGCTTGTGTAATCGTTCAATATCCAAATTTCTTCGGACAAGTTGAAAAATTAGCTGATATTGAAAAAATCGTTCATCAACAAAAATCATTATTTATCGTTTCTTCAAATCCATTATCATTAGGCGCATTAACACCACCAGGAAAATTTGGTGCTGATGTTGTAATCGGTGATGCACAACCATTTGGTATTCCAACGCAGTTTGGTGGACCACACTGTGGTTACTTTGCAACAACGAAAGCATTTATGCGTAAAATTCCAGGACGTCTTGTTGGACAAACTGTAGATTCAGATGGTAAACGTGGATTTGTATTAACGTTACAAGCACGTGAACAGCATATTCGCCGTGATAAAGCGACGTCTAACATTTGTTCAAACCAAGCGTTAAATGCATTAGCAGCATCAGTTGCAATGACGGCACTTGGTAAACAAGGTGTGAAAGAAATGGCACGTCAAAACATTTCTAAAGCACAATATGCAAAACGTCAATTTGAAGCGAAAGACTTCACTGTAACATTTGCTGGACCATTCTTCAATGAGTTTGTTGTAGATTGCAAGCGTCCAGTGAAAGAAGTAAACGATGCATTATTACAAAAGAATATTATCGGCGGTTACGACCTAGGCCGTGATTATAAAGAGCATGAGAACCATATGCTTGTAGCAGTAACTGAGCTTCGTACAAAAGAGGAAATTGACACACTTGTAAACGAAATGGGGGCTATCCAATGAAGAACCAAGACCAAGCACTTATCTTTGAAGTGAGTAAAGAAGGACGCATAGGATATAGCCTACCAAAATTAGATGTAGAAGAAGTGAAACTAGAAGATGTGTTTGAGAGCGATTATATTCGAGTAGAAGATGCAGAGCTACCAGAAGTATCTGAACTTGACATTATGCGCCACTATACAGCACTTTCAAACCGTAACCACGGTGTAGATTCTGGATTCTATCCACTTGGATCTTGTACGATGAAATATAATCCGAAAATTAATGAGAATGTAGCTCGTTTCGCAGGATTTGCAAATATTCATCCATTACAAGATGAAAAGACAGTACAAGGTGCAATGGAATTAATGTACGACTTACAAGAGCACTTAATTGAGATTACAGGTATGGATACTGTTACATTGCAACCAGCAGCGGGTGCACACGGAGAATGGACAGGTTTAATGTTAATTCGTGCATACCATGAAGCAAATGGTGACTTTAACCGTACGAAAGTAATTGTTCCTGACTCTGCTCACGGAACGAATCCAGCATCTGCAACTGTAGCTGGTTTTGAAACAATTACAGTAAAATCAAATGAACATGGTCTTGTTGACTTAGAAGATTTAAAACGTGTTGTAAACGAAGAAACAGCAGCACTTATGTTAACAAATCCTAATACATTAGGTCTATTCGAAGAAAATATTTTAGAAATGGCAGAAATCGTCCATAACGCAGGCGGTAAATTATACTATGATGGTGCAAACTTAAATGCGGTATTAAGCCAAGCGCGCCCAGGAGATATGGGATTTGACGTTGTGCATTTAAACCTTCATAAAACATTTACAGGTCCTCACGGCGGCGGTGGCCCAGGTTCGGGTCCAGTAGGTGTGAAAGCTGATTTAATTCCGTACTTACCAAAACCAATTTTAGAGAAAACGGAAAATGGCTATCACTTTAACTATGATCGTCCAGAAGCAATTGGACGCGTAAAACCATTCTATGGTAACTTCGGAATTAACGTTCGTGCATACACATACATTCGTTCTATGGGTCCAGATGGACTACGTGCAGTAACGGAGTATGCGGTATTAAATGCGAACTATATGATGAGAAGATTAGCACCATTCTATGATCTTCCGTTCGATAGACATTGTAAGCATGAGTTTGTATTATCAGGTCGTCGCCAAAAGAAACTTGGTGTACGTACATTAGATATCGCAAAACGCCTGCTTGATTTCGGTTACCATCCACCGACAATTTACTTCCCATTAAATGTGGAAGAATGTATTATGATTGAGCCGACAGAAACAGAATCAAAAGAAACATTAGATGGTTTCATTGATAAGATGATTCAAATTGCTAAAGAAGTAGAAGAAAATCCAGAAGTTGTACAAGAAGCGCCACATACAACGGTAATTAAACGTTTGGATGAAACATTGGCTGCTCGTAAACCAGTTTTACGTTATGAAAAGCTAGCTCCTGTACAAGTTTGATTAGCATAACAAAGGAAGAACTCGCTATATGCGGGTTCTTTTTTTGTATGGAGAATTTGTCCCACGATTTGTGGGCTGATTAAAGTTTCACTTTATGCAGAACTAGTGAAGAAAATGTTAAAATTTTATATTTTTTGTTTCATAATGGTGTAAAGAAGTAGTTTCATAGGTGATTTTGTTGAAAAAGTCGGTTTGATAAAAGTATTTATTTTTGTTAGAATTTTATTGAAATTAAGAAGATGCAATGAGATAGGAATGACTCATTTTTATGTATATGTGAAAAAACGAGCAAGTTGGGGGTGAAAATGTGGGATATCGGTGTTATAGAATGATATACCATTTAGAAAACGGAAAAACGATTAAAGATGTAAAAGAATTTTGTTATCGAGATCAAGGAAAAGTATTAGAAAGAGTAGCACATCGTGTAATGGATAATAGAGAAGTGACTGCAATTGATAAGCAAGGAACAATCATTTCAATAGCATGTGAGGACATTGTAAAGGTGGAACTTGATTACATAACAGAAAGTTAACCTTGAGTCATATCGAATTATTCGATACAATATACTGTTGAATGGTGACGAGAGAAGAGAGGAGTTTATTATGGGTAGTACAAGACACTTTTATATGTTTATCTTAGCGTTTGTTCTTGTTGTAGCATTAACGATTTATTTAATTGTTGATAGCACTTGGTACAACACAGTTCATCCAGCGTTCCTTCTGTTTATGTATGTAGGAATTGCGGTAGTGAGTTTCGGAATGAGAGATGAGATGTTAGATCGCTTTGAAAAGTGATACATATACGAAAGACCAACAGGAAAATGTTGGTCTTTTTTTCTTGCCAAAAATAGGATGGTGTGTATATACTGTATATATAAGGTATACACAGTATATACACACTGGAGGAAAACATGAATATTATTATTTCGAATTCTTCCCAAGACCCTATTTATGTACAAATAAGAAAACAATTAAGCCAGCTTATTTTAAAGGGTGGTTTAAAGGGTGGAGACCAATTACCGTCTATTCGTAGCTTAGCGAAGGAATTACAAATTAGTGTAATTACAACGAAGCGTGCGTACGAGGAGCTTGAAAAAGAAGGATATATAGAAACTGTTGCTGGGAAGGGGACTTATGTTTCACGTAAAAATAATGAACTGCTAAAAGAACAAAGGCTGCGTCTATTGGAAAGTAAAGCGGAAGAGATTGTGAATGAAAGTAAAGCGTTGCAGCTTTCACTTGAAGATTTACAGCAGATGATTGCGTGTTTATATGAGGGGGAATAAGAGATGTTAGAGCTAAAAAATGTTTGTAAAAGTTATCAAGATTTTGCAGTGAAAAATATAAGTTTTACACTGCCACGCGGATATATTATGGGATTTGTCGGACCGAATGGAGCCGGGAAAAGTACGACAATCAAAATGATTATGAATTTAATTAGAAAAGATAGCGGCGATATAAAAATTTTTGGCAAAGACAATAAGAAAGCCGAGAAGGAAATAAAACAAAATATCGGATTTGTATATGATGAAAATCATTACTACGAAGATTTAACGTGTGAACAAATGAAGCGTATTATTGCACCGTTATATAAAAAGTGGGACGAAGAGCAGTATCAATCGTATATGCAAAGATTACAAGTTCCAAAGTATAAAAAAATTAAAGAGTTATCTAAAGGGATGAAAATGAAATTTGCGATTGCCATCGCACTTTCACATCATGCGGAATTTATCATTATGGATGAACCGACAGCAGGATTAGATCCAGTTGTTCGAAGTGAATTACTTGATATTTTGCAAGAAATTGTAATGGAAGATGAAGTATCTGTATTATTCTCAACACACATTACAACAGATTTAGAGCGCATCGCAGATTATATTACGTTCATCAACGATGGAGAAATTATATTTACTGGTGAAAAAGAAGACTTAATGGAGAACTACGTAATCGTAAAAGGAAGTAACGATTTATTAGACCGAGAAGGAAAAGAGCTATTTGTTGGATTACGAAAAAATAAATTTGGTTTTGAAGGTTTAGCGAAGGATAAACAAGCGATTGTCGATTGGTTTGGAAATGAGGTTGTATTAGAAAAGCCTACATTAGACGATATCATCGTTTACACCGCCAAAGGGAGAGGTGCTTATGCGTCAGCTCGTATATAAAGATTTGTTCTTTTTTCGGGGGATATGGCCAGTGTATCTTACTATACCCTTTATATTCTTTTTGTTTGAACCCGGTGATGGAATGCTGTTTCCTATGAGTTGTTTATTTATAACTCTTTCCTCAGTTACGATATTAATTGTAATAGATGAACGGAATACAAGTGAAATTATTATGAATAGTTTACCGTTAAGTAGAAAGGATATCATAATTGCTAGATATATTTCCTGTGCAATATTCATTGTAGGTGGCATGCTCTCTACGATGTTAGTTGTTTTTCTTATAAGAGGCATTGTGGTCATTGGTGATATCGGTGCCTATCATCCTAATCTATACATTGAAATTCCATGGTATGAAGTAATAAATGGAGCTATTTACGCCTTGTTTTTTGTTGTGATACTTTTCCCTAGTTATTACGGTACAAAATCGAAGGTAGTAAGAAGTATAGTATCGGCAGCATCAATGGGAGTGGGTGTAATTTTTTGGATGTTTATTAGTGATGGGCTGAATGAAACAGCACCTTCGTTCATTGAGTGGATTATGAATCCTATGCATGTTGGTGTGTTTATAGTTGGAATTATTACATTAGTTAGTATTTATATCGCTTCTATGCTTCTTACAATTAAAATTTATGAAACGCGTGATTTATAGAGAGGAGAATTCATATGCAACAGTTGATTTTGAAGGAGTTTGTCTTACAGAAGAAGATGTTTCCTTTCTATTTTTTAATACCTATTTTATCTGTTTTTAGAAATTCCGTAGAACCGATGGGGATTGCAATAGGATTATTTATAACATGTAGTACGATTATATATATTTCTTTTTATTATGACGAGAAAAGTAAAACAGAAAAAGTATTAGTGAGTTTGCCTATAATGAGAAAGGAGATAGTTATAGCTAAATATATTTCAAGCACATTATTTATTATAGCCGGTTTGAGCATAACTTCTATAGTCGTAATACTAGGAAATATTTTGTTGAACAGAGATATAGTTATTCCTGGATATGCAATATTTTCAGCAATAGTAGCAACTTTGATTTATTGTGTAGTAACGATACCTACTAATTACATTGGAGGATATAGAGCTATTACTGTCTTGAATGTGATTATGATTTTTCCTTTAATGGGTATGATTGGTCTTATGTACAATATTTTTGGTGATGAAATAATTATGTTAAAAGTACTCCACTCTCAAGAGGCTACACTAGCAATGAGTTTTCTTGGTATCGGAGTGTTAGTAAGTATAGTCATATCAATGTTTCTCTCAATGAAAATGTTTCAGGAGGCAGAGTTATAGAAGGGACATTTTCATATTAGGAGGGTAAAACATGATCAAGCAATTAGTCTTAAAAGATATAGTGTTGCAAAGAAAGTTAGGATTTGTTTATCTTATATGTTTGTTTTTCCTTGCTATTGTTGATTTTCGTAGTGATAGTTTCCTTATGACGATTAGTGTATCTATACCTTTTCTTGGTATGGTACTGTCAATGAGTTATGAGGGGAAAAATAAAAGTGAGATGATAGTAAATAGTTTGCCGTTTGAGCGTAAAGAAATTGTCATAGCAAAATACATATTTGTAAGTATTTTAGTTGTTTTAGGTGGGATTTTCTCACTTGTAGTTGGTTTAATTCAGTTACAAAATGAACATATAACTGTATTTATGCTATGGGGAGAGATTCTTGGCGGAATAACGGGAGGATTGGTTTATAGCATGATTGTACTCCCAATCGAATTTTCAGTAGGATATAGTAGTGCAAAACAAATTGCTCCTTTCATCGGAATTGCATTTGGGTATTTAAGTGGATTGATTGTAAGTAACGTATGGTTAGATGTAGAGAATGCTTGGAACATGAGTCTAGTCGTAAATATTTGTTTTATAGCAGGACTCCTTCTTTTATATGTTATGTCTATGTTTTTCTCAATTCATTTGTACAATGAACGTGATTTATAAGGAGGGAGCAATTGTGAAGCAACTTATAATAAAAGACTTTATCGTGCAATGGAAATTTTTAATTTGGTACATACTGTATCCTGTTTTCTTTTATATGGCCGTAACAGATACGGAAAATCTGTTCATAATTATGTCAGTAATTTTTACAATTGGGGCAACAGTAAAAACATTTGAAGCAGATAGTAAAAATGAGAGTGAAGTTATAGTAAATAGTTTACCAATATTGAGAAAACAAATTGTGTATGCGAAATATATAGTAGCAATTATTATTCTTTTTATAAGCGTAACGGTCGGTTGTTTCACGATGGGAATGAAGAATGGGGTTAACCTATTTGGATTTATTGAAACGACAATGGTTGCTAGTATTAGCTTTATTTTAATGTATTTAAGCTTTGTTTTACCAATATCGTTTTGGTTAGCATATAAAAAAACTATTTTTATTGCGATTTTTATACTAATAGCACCTATGGCTATTTCTTCTATTTTCTTTGGAATCAACCTAGAACAAATTCAACTATATAACAGTGTGTTATTTGTTAGTTCAATATGCATGTTCATAGTATCTGTCTTCGTTTCAGTGAAGTTGTATGAGAAGAGAGAATTTTAAAAGGTGCCTTATATAAGGCACCTTCTTCAATAACGACAATATGAAAGTAAGAGTTTATAAACAGAGAGGCTGTTTGGTACAACATCTTTTGGAGTATGTAATATAAAGCTGAAAATGATAACGAGAATGAGAAAGAGGAAAAATAAAAATAGGATCTGCTTATGTATAGAATTTTGCATATTATCCACTCCTTTTTTAGGTAGTATGTCCAAAAGAAAGGAGTGTATGAAAAATGTTAGGGGGAGAATGATGAATAAAAGAAAATGGTTATATAGAATAGGGATATTTCTATTTTCAATCGGTCTCATATTAGCAAATTTTTACTCAGATATACCATCACCATTTCCTAATTTACATAAAGGAGTTGGTATAAGTATTGTCATAGTTGGTCTACTTTGTCTTATCGTATCAAACTTCTACAGAAAGTCTGAATGAATATAAAAAAGGACAGTTACTCTTTTTCAGAGTAACTGTCCTTTTTAAATAATTTATTCCATAGCTTGGCGATACTCCATATAATGACGATTGCAATGGAGGCAATGATGGACCAAACAATTGATATCATTTCAAGTGTCATGTTAGGAAGGAATGTGAGAATGGATACTATTTTATGAAACAACCATTCTATTATATGAAAACTAATTTGCAGTAGAATGACAGTCCCAAGCGTAATCCATGCTAACAGTTGCTTCCCTTTTTCTTTCCACATGACATTCACCTCACGTTAGCTTAATAGTTTTAAGCCAACAGCGCCGCATAGAATGCAACTTAAGAAGGCAAGACGACGCCAATCCGCTGATTCGCGGAAAATAAGAATGCCTAGAAGCGCGCTTCCGGCAGTTCCGATTCCAGTCCAAATCGCGTAAGCAGTTCCCATCGGTAACGTGTTCATCGCAAGGGATAAGAAGAAGAAGCTTACGCCGAAGTTAGCGATCAAAATAACTTTTGGTGCCCAGCCTTTCTTTTCAGTGGCTACTTTCATAAAGAGTACACCAATAATTTCACAAATACCAGCTAGAATTAAAAATACCCAAGCCATTTTATGCGGCCTCCTTCGCTTCTTTTTCTTCTGTTACTCGTTTTAAACCAATTACGCCGAAGAAGATTAAGCCGATTAATAAAACTTTTACAATAGAGAAAGGTTCTCCGAAGATGAAAATTTCTGTAAGAACGATCCCACCAGCTCCAATTCCTGTAAAGACGGCGTATACAGTGCCGACAGGTAAATCTTTATAAGCTCTGAATAATAAAACGAAACTAATTGTAATTAATAACGCAACGCCAGCCCATTCAAGTGGTGCCTCCGCGTGTTTTAGTCCAATTACCCAAAAGATTTCAATAATACCAGCTAAGATTACATAAATCCATGCCATATGTCATTTCTCCTTCCTACCAGTCGTTAGGTAAAGGGCTTAAAAACGACGCATTGCAAAGGAGCAATCCGTCAGTTTGAAAGGCCTCGCCAAAATACTTGCCAAGAGGCGTTTAAACGAGTCTCAAAGCGATTTAAACCTGCGAATAGTAGTTCAACCATAAGTCCGTCTAGTAAGCATAGAAAAGCTTCTAGAGCGTCTTCTACTTCAATGTTATGCAGCTCACTTTGCTCGTTTGCCTGTTTAAATATAGGGAATAAAAGTTTTCCGACGTTTTCAATGTGTGCATTCGCTTTTTCGATAATTTGTACGCGGAATGCATCAGGCGGAAAATAAGAAGTTCGTAACCAAAACATTGATTCTTCACTTTCACCAAATCGTTTTGCGTAGCCCTTTAGTAACTGTAAGAGCAATTCTTCAGTAGACGAATTTGAAAATTTTTCGATATCGTCTGTGAAGCTCTGTAAATCTTTTTGAAGAGCAGATTCTAAACATATAAAATATAGCTCTTCTTTTCCTTTAAAGTGTGCGTAAATCGATGGTTTTTTAATCCCAACTTCTTGAGCAATATTTGCCAATGAAGTTCCTTCATAGCCGTAGCGTGCGAAATGAGAAAGTGCTACAGCTTTAATGCGGTTTGCTGTCATTTTCATCCCCTACCTACCGTTCGTTAGGTTCATTATATGAGATGGAAAATATAAAGTCAATAGGTGAAGAGCTGAAAAAGAGCGCTACAGGTAACGCTCTTTTTTTAGACAGTATCTCGCTCAATTAAATGGAATGAAAGCTCTTCTGCCTTCCCGGCAATTTGCTCGCTTTGGATTTGTTTATGGAATAAAGAAAAAGCATGTGAGCCCATTGCGAGACCGGGGTGTTCAATTGTGGAAATTTCTAACGCCTTTGAAATTTCATGATTATCAAATCCAAGGATAGCAAGTTCTTCAGGGACTCGAATGCCATGTTTTCGCGCCTCTGTTAATAAACCAGCTGCAACTTGATCGTTCGCTGTAAAAATAGCGGTTGGGCGATTTTTCATGTTTAAAATGCGATGAAGTATTTTTGCACCATCCTGCATCGTATAGCATTGATGAAAAATCCAATCTGGATGTACCGTTTTACCTTCGTTATGCAGCGTATCAGCAAATGCTTTTTCGCGCTCCATAGAATTTGCACTCGTTTTTCTTGCTAAACAGATTCCGATTTTTTCATGGCCTTTACTGAGTAAATAGGCAGTGCCGAGACGGAAGCCTTCATAGTGATCTACGTAGACGGATGAAATGAGGGGATGCTTTATCTTTTCACATGAAATAATAGGGGCAAATTTTGCGAAAGGTTCAATTTGTTCCCAAGAACTCGTTCGAGAGCAAATAATCATTCCATCGAATTGTTTCATTTTCATCATTTCAAGAACACGAATCTCTTCGAGGCTATCGTAATTTGTTTGACATAAATTAATGTGATATCCAGCTGCTAACGCTTTGTTTCCGATTCCTTCAATAATGGTACTGAAGTATGGAAGATTAATGAAAGGGAGCATAACCCCGATTGTATATGTTTTTCCCTTTATTAAATGAATAGCATTTATATTTTTTGCATAGTTCAATTCTTCAACAGCATCTAGAACACGCTTACGCTTTTCTTCTTTTACGTAAGGGTGATTATTAAGAACGCGGGAAACAGTTGATATGGATACACCAGCAGTTTTTGCAATTTGTTTTATATTGGCCATATGTATCACCTCTTCCACTTATTATAAAGGGAAAATAATAAGAATGAAAAAATCTTGACCTGAAAAGCTTTTCACAAACTATGGTATGAATAAGGCTTCTTTTTATTCGCGTAACCTTTTTATTTGGGCGTGAGAATGATAGAGGTCTTTTTTGCGTCTATAAAAGAAGTTTTGTCAAAATGTGTGAGAATAACGTGGAAAGTTTTCAAAGGTGGAGTTTGGTAGCGAAGCGAATATGAAGAGCATATAAACGCTTCGTTCGTTAAGAGAGCGGTATGAAAGGGCGGAAACAAATTGAAAAAAAGAATCATTTGTTTCGTGTTTTCTAGTTTCGTGCTTAGTTCGTGTTCGTTTCAGCAAACGATGCAAGAAGAAAAGCACTTTGTGGGAACAACAGGAGGAACTATAGATCGTGTTACGGATCCAATTCCGCTGAAGGAGCTTCCAAAATATTTTCCAGTGAAATTTAAAGTTCCGTCGTTTTTACCGTATGACATTACGAGTGATGTGAAGGGGGAAGTCAGAACGATTGGAAAGAAGAAGGCTGTTGTCATGATTAAATATAAACAGCGGGAGCCGGGGAGAAATGAGTACATTGAGCTAAATGTTGCGAACTTTCCTTATAGTTTTCCGGATTTCGTGGAAGAGAAGCGATTTCAAGAACAAATGAAATTGAATAATGGGGCGTTCGCTTATTTTAAAAATAAGGATGATTCCGAGCGAGGAGACGAGTTTGCTACGCTTATATGGAAAGAGAAAGGACTTGAATATCAGATTTTGTATCGTAATGCACAAGAGAATGACAAAGATGTGATTAAACAAAATTTATTATACATTGCGAATAATATGGAATGAAAAAACTAGCTGAATCATTCAGCTAGTTTTTGTATGTTATTATTTCTTTTTAATTTTTCCAGTCCACGTTTTGAATCCACCTTGTAATTGGTAGAAATCTTTGTAGCCTTGTTTCTTTAAGTATTGAGCCGCACGACCAGTACGGAATCCGCTTTGGCAGTATAAGTAAACTGGTTGATCTTTACGAAGTTCTTTATGACGAAGGCGAATTTGTGATAACGGAATGTTACGTGCGCCTAAAATATGCCCTGCAGTATATTCGTCTGCTTCGCGAATATCGATAAGCTGTGCTTTACGGTAGCCAGCGCGAAACTCTTCTTCTGAAAGTGTTTTAATTAATTTTCTCTGATAGAAATACATCCATACAGTGTAGCCGATGAACGCTACGATTACGGCTAATAAAATAATCCAAGTTGTTGACACGGTTCTATCGCTCCCTTTTTTCTTATCCTACTTTCAATATTATAATGCCCGTATGTATTTATGCAACAGATTCATTTGCATATAAGAAGAAATTTCGTATTCTTTCACAAATTTTGTCGAATTTGGTAGACTAGAGAATGTGAAAAATAATTGGTTATATGAGGTGCAGGATGGGAAAAGAAAAATGGTGTTATATTAACTCTGGTCAATGTTCACCGGCATTTAATATGGCGTTAGATGAATGTTTATTAAATTGGCAAAGTGAAAAGAAAATGCCACCAACCATTCGTTTTTATGAATGGGAAGTACCAACATTAACAGTTGGGTATTTCCAGCGTGTTGAAAAAGATATTAATATGGATGTAGTTAACGAAAAGAAATACGGATTCGTTCGTCGTCAAACAGGCGGCAGGGGTGTGCTACATGATAAAGAATTAACGTACAGTGTTATTGTGTCTGAAGATCATCCAAATATGCCAAAAACAGTTACAGAAGCGTATCGTATTATTTCGCAAGGTTTACTAGACGGTTTTAAAGCATTAGGATTAGAAGCTTATTATGCAGTTCCAAAAACAGAAGCAGACCGTGAAAATTTAAAAAATCCACGTTCAGGCGTATGTTTTGATGCGCCATCTTGGTATGAAATTGTAGTAGAAGGAAGAAAAATCGCAGGTAGTGCTCAAACACGTCAAAAAGGTGTAATTTTACAGCACGGATCGATTCCGTTAGAAATAGATTTAGATGAGTTATATGATCTGTTTTTATTCCCGAATGAACGTGTAAAAGAGCGTATGAAGAGTATGTTCTCTTCTAAAGCAGTAGCAATTAATGAATTAACAGACCGTACGTTTACAATCGATCAGTTAATTAAAGCGTTTGAGGTTGGGTTTGAAAAAGGATTAGATGTAGAACTTGTTCCATATGAATTAACAGAAGAACAATTACATGAAGTGCAAACATTAGCAAAAGAGAAGTATGAAAGTAAGGAATGGAACTATAAAAAATAAGAGGCGGCAATTGCCACCTCTTATTTTTTTATAGTAAATTAAGTACTTTTTCTACTTTGATTCCTTTATCTTGTAAAGAACGAAGGCGATTTACAACGTCCATAATTTCTTTGTCAAATGTAACGCTAATACCTTGGCTTTGTAGTTCTTTTTTTAATCCTTCAATAGAATCATCTATGTCGATGCCAAGCTCGTAATCTTGACAAACTTCAATTGTCTTTTTCACGAGTTTCACATAATTTTCTTGTAGTTTTGTATTTGTTTCAGTCAAAGCAGGTTGCTTCGGTTTTGCAGGCGCGACCGGTGCTGTCTCTTGCTTTGTAACTGGAGTAGGTACTGCTTTTTTCACAGGTGCTGGAGTAGATAATTCCACAGCAGCTTCTACACTTACTGGCTTCGGCGTTGGTACCGGAGTAGGTTTAGGTGCTGCAGGTGTTTCTACTCGCGTAACAGGTTTTGGAGCCGGTGTAACTGCTTTTGGAGCTTCTACAACTACTTCTTTTTTCGGAGTAGCTTCTACAACAGTTTCTTCTTGCTCAGCAGCTTCTTTATTCTCTTTGCTCCACATAACGCGTTCAACTTCTAGAGAAACATTGTTTTTGTTCATCGCTGTTAATGTAACTTTACCAACTTCAGCGTTCCCAGTGAAATCAACAATTTTATAAATAACACTCTTGTTCCAATCCACGTTTCCGCTCAAAAATAATTCTTCGTTACATTTTGGCGTTAAGCCCTCGATTTTAATTTCTGCGTTTACACCGTTTTCACTATATACCATAATTAGCGAAGCATTTACATCTTCGTCTGCTAACATTAGTTCACGTACCATTTTGCCGGTGCGTACTTGCGTTTTCTTCTTAACTGACATTTAATTTCTCCTCTCAAAAATTCAGTAATAATAAAAAAATCGTATAACGAAAAATAATTGCTCACGAAGATTTATGATACCGATAATAAAAGCATCACGTCAACAATTAACTTTAATTATTTTGCATTTTTCTTATTTTCTTTATGAAATTTTTCAATTTGTAAAATTAGACAGAAGAAAAACAGCCTTTTGAAAGGCTGTTAAAAATTTGATTTT
The DNA here is from genome assembly GCF_058952315.1 of Bacillus sp. GW823-FHT06B01. Taxonomy (NCBI): domain Bacteria; kingdom Bacillati; phylum Bacillota; class Bacilli; order Caryophanales; family Bacillaceae; genus Bacillus; species Bacillus sp. GW823-FHT06B01. Next base: position 634,243 of record NZ_JBXAHR010000002.1, read on the forward strand.
TTATATAGTAATTTATATAAAACAAAAAATGAGATAGCGATTAAGGCGTTTTGCCAAAAGGTTAGATGATAAATGAGATAAGGTTGTTTTTTAAAATAAACATGTAAAAATACAGATGCGCAAAATGGAGTAGCGAACGTAAATCCAAATAGAATTCTTCTTTTCCAAGTCGTTTTTTGATCAAAAGAGTAACGCTTTAAAAAATACAAAATAAGCAGTATTCCTAGAATAATGAGTGAAACAGACAAAATAGTTCCAGGGACACTAAAAGCTGGAGTGAAGTGTTCCGTATTCTTTCCAAAAGTTAAAATGAAAAATGAAACAATTGCATCGATTCCAAACTGTATAGCAAGAAGTAAACTAATAGCAAAACCGATTAGAGAAGTTTTTTCTAACTTTGTTTGGGTTGGTAAAGCTGATATAAGTTCATCGCAATAAGATTGTAAATCATCTCCAAAGATGTCATAAGCATTTTTATTTTCGGCTTGTGCTTCGATGAGATGATCTAATATTTCTAGTAACAGTTCCTCCATTTGTTGCTCGGGTACGTTTGATATTCGAAGATATAATAACATATCACCATAAGCAGCTTCGTTTTCAGATGTTAATAACTTTCTTTTTTCATTGTTTAACTTAACCATTTCTTTTTCGGTCATCGTATCGTTACTCCTTTTTAAAGTCTAAATATTCTTTTTTGAAGAAGATTTTGTATAGTGCATAGCAAGAGATAGCCAGTAAAGTGCCGATCCAAGGTGAGATTTGTAATGTAGTATAGGGCTGTTTCATAAATAAAAAGGAAATACCGATTAATAGTACCCATAGACTATGGCGTATTAAAAAACTTCCTACGTGTTTCCAAATAGTTGTTTTATTTTTAAATAAGTCAGTGTTAATAAAGTCAAAGACGAAACGTATGATGAGATGTATGGACAGTATAAATGCAAACAGATAAATGAAATCAATGTGTACAAATTTAAAACGCGTTTCATTTGAAAATAAGGGGAATACCAATGCAATCACGGAAGAAATTGCAAAGTATATTGCTAACAAATAACTAGTTATAAATAAAGGAATCGATAATTGTTCCCATAAACTTGGCTTCGGTAGGGCAGCAATGAGTTCGTCACAGTATGCCTGTAAGTCGTCGCCGAAAATATCATAAGCAGTTTTTTCTTCTTGCTGCCCTTCAATAAGGTGATCTAGAATTTCAATTAGCAATTCTTCCGCATGGTATTCTGGTACTTTAGCTAAGCGAATGTATATTAACATGTCACTATAGGCGGTTTCATTTTCTGTAGTTAATAATTTACGCTTTTCGTTATTTAGTTCGATTAAATCTTTCGCCTTCATCCCTATCACTCCCCTTGTAATAAATTGTTCACTGTAGTTGAAACCATTCCCCAGCTTTGTTTAAATTCTTCAAGCTGTTCTAATCCTTTCTCGGTTACGTGATAATATTTACGTTTTGGACCAAGTGAGGAGGCTTTTAATGTTCCTTCAATCAATTTTTCTTTTTGCATACGTAACAATAACGGATATATGCTTCCTTCGCTTACGAATGTAAATCCTTGTTTATTTAATTTTGTACTCAGTTCATATCCGTACACTTCTTCTTGTGAAATGATGTATAGGATGCAACCTTCGAGCACACCTTTTAACATTTGGCTGTGCATGATTTCACCACCTTTTACTCAGGTAACTTGCGTTGCAAGGTAGCTGATATCCAAATTATAACATTCAGTAACTTGCAACGCAAGTTACTGAAGTGGAAAACTTTAATGCGTGTTAAATTTTCAGTGTTTCCCATACTAACGAGAGGAGGGAAGTATATGAAACCATTTATGCCAAAACTCGTTTACTTTGAACCGAAGGCACTCGAATATCCGCTTGGAAAAGAGCTGTATGAGAAGTTTACGAAGATAGGATTAGAAATTCGTGAAACGACATCCCATAATCAAATTAGAAATTTGCCAGGTGAAAATGACTTGCAAAAGTATCGTAATGCAAAGGCAACACTTGTCGTTGGGGTGAGGAAAACATTAAAGTTTGATACGTCAAAACCGTCAGCTGAATATGCAATCCCGCTCGCAACGGGGTGTATGGGACATTGTCATTATTGCTATTTGCAAACGACACTTGGGAGTAAGCCTTACGTTCGCGTGTATGTCAATCTTGATGAAATATTTGAGAAGGCAAAGCAGTATATGGATGAAAGAGCACCTGAAATAACACGATTTGAAGCGGCTTGTACATCAGATATTGTTGGAATTGATCATTTAACACATGCATTAAAGCGGGCGATTGAATTCATTGGAGAAAGTGAGCATGGGCGTTTACGTTTCGTTACGAAATATTCGCACGTTGATCATTTATTAGATGCAAAACATAATGGGAAAACTCGTTTTCGATTTAGTATTAATTCACGGTATGTAATCAAAAAATTTGAGCCGGGGACATCACCTTTTGAAGAACGAATTGAAGCAGCTCGTAAAGTAGCAGGTGCGGGTTATCCACTTGGGTTTATAGTTGCGCCACTTTATATGCATGAAGGATGGGAAGAAGGATACCGTGAACTATTTGAGCGACTGTACAATGCGCTAAAAGATTTGTCGATACCGAATTTAACATTTGAATTAATTCAACATCGCTTTACAAAACCAGCAAAAAAGGTCATTCAAGAGCGTTATCCGAATACGAAACTGGAAATGGATGAAGAAAAGCGTAAATATAAATGGGGACGATACGGCATCGGGAAATACGTATATAAAAAAGATGATGCGGAAGTATTGGAAGAAACGATTAGAGGATATATTCATCACTTTTTTCCTAACGCAGAAATTCAATATTTTACATGAAAAGAACTTGTATTGGAATGCAAGTTCTTTTTTCTTTTATATATTTAGGCTTGTTTTCAACTTGTCACGTTATTCTTTCTGGTGTATCATTTTATTGATTGCTTCGTACGGAATGAGCAAAATGAAATTGGATGGAGGAAACCGATGCCTACCCCTAGTATGGAAGATTATATTGAACAAATTTATTTGTTGATTGATGAAAAGGGTTATGCCCGCGTATCTGATATTGCTGAAGCGCTGAGTGTACATCCATCCTCTGTAACAAAAATGGTGCAAAAATTAGACAAAGATGAATATCTAATTTATGAAAAATATAGAGGGCTTGTATTAACATCAAAAGGTAAAAAAATCGGAGAGCGTCTCGTATACCGTCATGACTTGCTAGAGCAATTTATGCGTATTATCGGTTTGGATGAAAGTAAAATTTACAATGATGTAGAAGGAATTGAACATCATTTAAGTTGGGAAGCAATTGACCGTATTGGTGATCTAGTGCAATATTTTGAACAAGATGAGATTCGAGTGGAAACACTTCGTGGCGTTCAAAAAGCAAATGAAGAGAAAAGTAATTAAGGGGGAACGTATGTCGTTTCCTTTTTTATTTCAACCGAAAAGGATGGGGAAATTATGAAAGCAATTATTTTTGATTTTGATGGATTAATTGTGGACACAGAAACAATATGGTTTCACTCTTTCAGAGACGCCGTTCGTGAGTACGGTGGGGAGTTACCTTTAGAGGAATTTGCAAAATGTATTGGAACGACAGATGATGTACTATATGCATATTTAAATGAGCAATTAAAAGAGAAGTTTAACAAGGATGCATTAAAAGAAAAAGTGAAAACTTTACATAAAGAGAAAATGAAAATACCAGAAGCTCGTGACGGGGTAAAAGAATATTTAGAGGAAGCGAAAGAAATGGGATTGAAAATCGCATTAGCTTCCAGTTCATCTAGAGAATGGGTTACTTCTTTTTTGGAAGAGCTACAAATTCGAGATTATTTTGAAGTCATTAAAACAAGGGAAGATGTTGAGAAGGTAAAACCGGATCCAGCACTTTATCGAATTGCAATAGAAGATTTAGGGATTGATCCGTCTGAAGCTGTTGTATTTGAAGACTCGTTAAACGGATTAAAAGCAGCGATTGCAGCAGGATTAAAGTGCGTTGTTGTACCTAATGATGTGACACGGAATTTACCATTTGAAAATCATCACCTTCGAATTGAAAGTATGAAAGATAAAAGTTTGAAAGAAGTACTGCAAAATATAAAAAAAGACCGTATTTCCTAAAAGGAAGCACGGTCTTTCTTTTTGTTTTTTTTACCTTCAATAACAGTTAAATGAGATTGTTTTCTTTTTCGCTTCAAAGTGGAAGGAGCGCCTTTTTTCCCTTTGTCATTAGAAGCGTTTGATTTAAATAAAGAATTGCTTAGGGGTGCTACATTTTGTTTCCCATGTTTGCGGTTCGATTGTTTCGCTGCACGCTTATAAGAGCTTCGCGAATTTGCAGAACCACTAGAATTTGTAAACATCTTGTATAGCAAATAAAAGATACCGACAACAAGTAACATGTACCCGATATTTCTTAATACACCCATTGGATTTGTAATGACAGATGAGACAAGGCCGAATATTGCTAATCCGATAATAAGCATAACTATAGCGAATGTAAACGAACGACCGTTCATAAGGGACACCTCCTAAAAACATATATTAAAATTAGTATATTAACGATGAGGAAAGGAGTTGAACACCAATTTTAAATAATTATTGTTTGTTTTCTAAACGTAATAATTCTTCAAACGATGCAATGGCTACTTCCACTTGATCATCTGTTGGTTCTTTCGTTGTTAATAGTTGCAGCCATAGTCCGGGATATCCAAGTATGCGTAATACTGGAATATCGCGTAATCGATTTGTAAATTGTAACACTTCAAAAGAAATGCCGAGTACGACTGGAATTAATAAAATTCGGTTTACGACTCTGGCCCAAAGTGGATCTGTAGGGACAAGGAAATAAACAAACATTCCAATAATGACTGTAAATATAATAAAGCTACTGCCACAGCGATAATGAAGGCGAGTTTGTTTTTGAACATTTTCTACAGTCATTGGAAGATTATTCTCATAGGCATTAATTACTTTATGCTCCGCACCATGGTACTGAAATACCCGCTTAATAAGTGGGGTTAAAGAAATAAAGTATATATAGCTCAATAATAGCATGAGCTTAATGACACTTTCGACAATGATTTGCCCTGTATGAGAAGGGAAAATCGGTCTCGTTAATTCAGCTAGTAGTGCAGGAACTGCTGTGAAAATGACTTTACCGAATATGAAAGATAAAACGCCAACTGCTGCAACTCCTAATACCATCGTTAATTTCGATTGTTCTTCTTTGTTATTTGCAATTTGTTCGTCTTCTTCTGGGTGGACATCAAATCGTTCTGAAGCAAAGTTTAAATGTTTTGCTCCATTCGCACTTGCATCCACAATAGCGGCAATCCCTCGTAAAAATGGAATTTTTTTCAGGATAGATAATGCTTTATTACGAACGCGTGGTAATCGATAAAATTCAATCGATTTGTCTTTACGACGAACCGCTGTAACAGTATATTCTCTACCGCCAAACATAACTCCTTCTATGACTGCTTGCCCGCCATATATTTGTTTTGACTCTTCTGCCATGTTAACACCAACCTGTATTTGTTTCTCTCTTATGTAGAAAAAGAGGCAATTGTCATACTGGGTTCTGTCATTTTGAAATAAGACAATCACCGAGTTTCCTTTATTTTATCGACAAATACAAGTATATGACAAGGAAAAATGTTAAGAGAGTCGGACATTTCTTATTCTTTTTATAGACAAATTTCGCAGTATTTAAACATGGTTCAAAATAGTTTCGGGCATACTATTGAGCGGAGGTGTCGATGTGAGTCAAGAACAATTAGGAACAAGGAATTTTGTACAAATTGGTTTATTTGGTGGAATCTTTTGGGGGGGGATATGGTATTTCCTTCATATATTTTCATTTACGGAAGCAGGACCGAACTATTTACTTTTACCATTTGCCTTTGGAAGCTGGAAAGAAGGGGTATGGGGCAATGTGTCAGGAATTGTTTGTATGGGACTACTTTCGATTTTAATTGCCTTTTTGTATAAAGCGTTTTTGGCAAAGTTTGAAGGAATTATTCCAGGGATGATTTATGGGCTATTTTGGTGGGCGTTACTATTTTTCGGAATGGGATTAATAGCGCCTGCCATTAAAAGTGCACTCCATTTACCGAAAGAAACAATTGTGACGACGATATGTATTTTTATATTGTATGGTGTGTTTATAGCATACTCTGTTTCCTACGCAGTAAATACCAATAAAGCTGAGCGAGAAGGGGAAGAGAAGACAAACTATTCAAATAAGTGACTCCTATGTTAAAATGTTGTATAGATATTTAATATTAAGGAGTTTTAAACATATGAAAAAGGTACTCCTCGTAAACGGTCCTAACCTAAATCGCCTCGGTGTCAGGGAGGTAAATGTATATGGAAAGGGCACGCTAGCGACACTTGAAGCAGATATGAAGCAAGAAGCAGAAACAATGGGAGTGGAGTTAGAATGTTTCCAATCGAATCATGAAGGTGCGATTATCGATCGTATTCATGAGGCGGAAGATATATATGAAGGGATCATTTTAAATCCTGGAGCATTTACGCATTATAGCTATGCGATTCGAGATGCAATTGCGAGCATTTCGATTCCTGTTATTGAAGTACATATTTCTAACATTCACCAGCGTGAGTCGTTCCGTCACGAATCTGTGACGGCAGCTGTTTGTGCGGGACAAATTGTTGGATTTGGTTTTTATGGCTATAAGTTAGCGTTATTTGCATTAATGGAGAAATTGAGGGAGGCATAAAGTAATGGAGAAAATCGAAAGAGTAAGAAGTGCATTTGATGAGGCTGGTATTGACGGTATTTTGTTAACAAATGAACATAGTCGTAGATATATGGCTAACTTCACAGGAACAGCTGGTGTTGTACTGATTTCGAAAAATCATGCTCAATTTATTACAGATTTCCGTTATGTAGAGCAGGCTAGTAAACAAGCGGTTGGATACGAGATTGTACAGCATGCAGGATTAATCATTGATGAAGTTGCAAAGCAAGTGAAGGAACTGGGAATTCAAAAGCTTGGCTTTGAGCAAGATACTCTTACATATAGTTCTTATTCAGCGCATAAAGAAGTAATCGATGCTGAATTTATCCCAACTTCTGGGCTTGTAGAAAAGTTACGCTTGATAAAGACTGATTCAGAGATTAAGATATTAAAGGAAGCTGCACAGATTGCAGATGCTGCCTTTGAACATATTCTATCATTCATTCGCCCGGGAGTATCTGAAATTGAAGTGTCAAATGAACTTGAATTTTTCATGAGAAAACAAGGAGCAACATCTTCTTCGTTTGATATTATCGTTGCTTCAGGTCTTCGTTCGGCATTACCGCACGGCGTGGCATCTGAAAAAGTGATAGAAACAGGAGATTTCGTTACATTAGACTTCGGCGCTTATTACAAAGGGTATTGCTCTGATATTACTCGTACGATCGCAGTTGGTGAACCATCTGATAAATTGAAAGAAATTTATAATATCGTTTTAGAAGCACAATTACGTGGTGTGAACGGTATTAAAGCTGGTTTAACAGGCCGTGAAGCGGATGCGTTAACGCGCGATTACATAACGGAAAAAGGATACGGTGAATACTTCGGACACTCTACTGGTCATGGAATCGGTCTTGAAATCCATGAAGCACCAGGTTTAGCGTTCCGTTCTGATACAGTTCTTGAACCAGGTATGGCTGTAACAGTAGAACCAGGTATTTATATTCCAGGTATTGGCGGCGTACGTATTGAAGATGATATCATTGTAACAAGTGAAGGTAATGAAGTAATTACGAAATCACCAAAAGAACTTATTATTTTGTAATATACAGGAGGATTTTTTTACATGATTTCAGTAAACGATTTTCGTACAGGTTTAACAATTTCAGTGGACAATGCCCTTTGGCAAGTAATGGATTTCCAACACGTAAAGCCAGGTAAAGGTGCTGCATTCGTTCGCTCTAAACTACGTAACCTTCGCACAGGATCTGTTCAAGAGAAAACATTCCGTGCAGGTGAAAAAGTAGAAAAAGCACACATCGAAAACCGTCGTATGCAATACTTATACGCGAGCGGTGAGTCTCACGTATTTATGGATAACGGAACTTACGAACAAATCGAACTTGGTGAAAACCAAATCGAGCGCGAACTTAAATTCCTAAAAGAAAACATGGAAGTATCTATTATGACATATCAAGATGAAGTACTTGGTGTTGAACTTCCGAACACAGTTGAATTAAAAGTGTCAGAAACAGAGCCTGGTATTAAAGGCGATACAGCTTCTAACGTAACAAAACCAGCTACATTAGAAACTGGTCTTGTTGTACAAGTACCAATCTTCATTAACGAAGGCGAAATGCTTATCATCAACACTGGTGAAGGTAAATACGTTTCTCGTGCATAGTAGAAAAGCACTCGTGATCATCACGAGTGCTTTTTTTATAGGAAATAGGGTAAATAATAAATCGTGGTTATAACAAAGCTGACTAAGACAAGTGAAAGGGTACCCATAATGTAAGGGGTCAAAACAATTTGAAATGGTTTTATCTCGCCAGTCTCAACGCCAGTCAGTATTTTACTGATGGCATGATCTGTAATGTTGTTTCTATGATTACTCATAATAATTAGCCACGTAATTGCAAATATTGCTAAACTACCAAGGAAAAAGGCCTCTATAAATGACCAACCGACCAATAATGAAAAAAGATAAATAAGAGCTAATTCTACTACGACAGTTAAACTAATTTTTACTACCTTCATATTTTTCCTTCTCCTTTTGTAGGTCTAGCCAATTTAGAAATTTTTCACGTGACACGACATGTAGTACACAAGAAGATTTTACTTCATTCTCTAAGGCAGAATGTTCACCAGGGAATCTATCTTCCACATGCAATGAAATATAAGGCAGTTTTTCTTGTGCTTTTAACGAACGGACATTATTCGTTTTAGCTCCAGCAAATACGTAGGAAAGTTGTAAGTCTAAAAAAGCAATTTTAAAGATTTCTTTTTTAGCAGCCTCATTATATCCTTTTCCCCAGTATGGATAGCCGAGCCAACTACCAATGTGAGATTGTTTCTTCTCATAATTAATATGTTTAAGTGTGGTGAGACCAATTATTTCGTTTTCTTCATTTACAATCATTCTCGATAAAGACCTCTTTTGGCGCTCTTCTTCTATTACGAAAAGAAGAAATGCTTTCGTGTCTTCGATCTTTTCTACTTTTATTCCTAATGCATTTTTTACGTGTGGATCACTTGATAGCTTGAAAATCACATTTGCATAGCGTAAATCGAGTGGTACTAAAGTAACGTGTTGCATCGTCTATACCCCTTTTAAATTAAATATACCATAAAATAATAGGAATATTCAGATTTAATAAAAGTGTTAGAGAAAAGTTATGTTTTTAATTCTGAAATAGACAACCTCTGCATATGGTTGTACAAATATATTCTTTTTTAGCATACGCACTAGTAACCGTTATGGGAGAAGGTGGGAGAATGAAACAGTGGCTAGCGGCAATGGAAACATCCGTGCTTGTAATGGGGTTACTTCGGTTGTTTTCAGGTAGCGCGGAAATATTCGCCGCTTTGCTTATGCTTTATGTGAATGATGCGAAGAAAGCATTGTTTATAAATGGTATGTTGGCGTTTGTTGGACCGACCGTATTAATTTTAACAATGACAATAGGCATAGCGAGTGTGGCAAGTGAGATTTCTTTCTTGAAACTCTTTTTTCTAGCGCTTGGAATTGGCTGCATTTTTATCGCGTTGTTGAAATAGTAAGTCGAGTATAGTGGGGAGAAGCTGATGAAAGAAGTATTAGAAGTTTTACCGAAAACGATGAAGCAGCTAGTGGAAAGTTGTAAGTGGTGCGATGCTCTAGAGGAAATTCGTGTTCGAATTGGAAGACCGCTAGAGTGTATTGCTCATGGCGAAGTGTTTTTTTATGACTATACCGTTACAGCAGAGGATGCCATTTACTTATTGAATAAGTTAAGTCAATTCTCAATTTATACGATGGAAGAGGAATTAAAACGTGGGTATGTGACACTTCGAGGAGGACATAGAATCGGCTTAGCTGGAAAAGTCATTACAGAAAAAAGCGCAGTGAAAATGATTCGAGATGTCTCTTCCTTTAATATTCGTATCGCTCGTCAAAAAATAGGAATTGCTGAACCACTTTTGCCGTATTTGTATGAATCACGATGGTTAAACACGATGGTAATTGGCCCACCCCAAACGGGGAAAACAACACTTTTAAGAGATGTAGCACGTTGCATGAGTCAAGGTGTAAGTGCGTCGAAAATTCCTTCTTGTAAAGTGGGGATTGTTGATGAGCGGTCAGAAATTGCAGGCTGCGTGAAAGGTATTCCGCAATATGACTTTGGAGCGCGAGTAGATGTGTTAGACGCATGTCCAAAAGCTGAAGGAATGATGATGATGATTCGTTCTATGAGTCCAGATGTTTTGATTGTAGATGAAATTGGACGTAAAGAAGATAGTGAAGCAATTATGGAGGCGGTGCATGCTGGGGTTCAGCTTTTTATAAGCGCACATGGATTTTCTTATGATGATGTTGTGAAACGTCCATCACTAAAAGCGGTGCTGGAGCTCGGTATATTTGATAGGTTTGTGGAGCTATCAAAAGCAAGAGGGCCAGGAACAGTTATGCAAGTAAAAGATAAATATGGAAAATCGGTATTACCTCATAGAAAGGCTGAGGGCGTATGGTAAAAATATTTGGTGCAGTGTTAATCGTTGCGGTCAGCACCTTTTTCGGATTTTCATACGCTAAAAGATACAGTGAGAGACCAAGGCAACTTAGATTATTAAAAGCGGCACTTCAATCATTAGAGGCAGAAATTATGTATGGGCACACACCTTTGTCTGAAGCTGCCGAGCGATTAGTGAAACAAATGCCTAAGCCGTTAAATTGGATATTTCAAAGTTTTGCTAGAAGGCTAGAAGGCGGAGAACAAACAGTAAGAGAAGCTTGGATAGATAGTTTGAAAGAAAATTGGAAGCTAACAGCATTTCAACAAACTGAGTACGAAATTTTGCAGCAATTTGGCGAAACGCTCGGACAGCATGATCGTGAATCACAACAAAAACATATACGCTTATGCATTACACATTTAGAGAGAGAAGAAGAAGAAGCGAAAGCGTTACAACTGCAATATGAAAAAATGATTAAGAGCTTAGGGGTACTAGCGGGGCTACTTATCGTAATTTTACTGCTATAGGAGGGAGAAAGGCGATGTCCATTGATGTTGGATTAATATTTCAAATCGCCGGAATCGGCATTGTTTTAGCTTTCATTCATACCGTACTAAAAGAATTAAAGCGAGAGGATATTGCAAATTGGGTTATCCTTGTCGGTTTTGTCGTTATTTTATTTCATGTGGCATTTTTAATTAATACGCTATTCGACAAGATTAAGAGTGTCTTTCTCTTCCAGTAAAGGAGGCGGTTCGAATCGAAATTATACAAATTGTCGGATTAGGCCTCGTTGCTACGTTTTTAGCAGCTGTATTGAATCAGCATAAATCTAGCATTACGTCGTTATTTATTGTGTTCGTAGGTAGCGTGATGTTTCTTCTTTTAATTGATCAAATTCACTCTATTTTACAAATGATTGAGAGGGTAGCGAGTGAAGCGAAAGTTAGCAACGTATATGTAGAAACGTTGCTAAAAATTATTGGGATTGCGTATATTGCTGAGTTTGGAGCGCAAATTACAAAAGATGCAGGGCAGGGGGCAATCGCTTCGAAAATTGAATTAGCTGGAAAAATCCTAATTCTAGTAATGGCGATTCCGATTTTGACGGTTGTCATTGAAACTATTCTCGGATTTTTACCGACGGGATAAGGGGGAGTGAATGTTGAGGGGGTTTGGAGCTAAGCTGCTATTTGCTTGCTTCCTTTTCTTTTCTTTACCGGTTGTTGTACAAGCTTCTCCTGTAGAAACAAACGTCGTTGATCAACAATTGGATAAGCTCGGAATTGAAGATGTGAAGCAATTTTGGGACGGGCTTGTTACAAAATATGGAGGTTATTTACCAGAGAGTCAAAAAGGTAGCTTTATGGAGTTTGTAAAGGGAGAAAAAGAAATTTCTGTAAAAGAGTGGATGCTAGGTTTATTAAAGTATTTATTTCATGAGCTTGTTGCAAATGGGAAGCTGCTTGGAACGCTCATTATGCTTACAATTTTTAGTGCATTGTTGCAATCACTGCAATCTGCATTTTCAAAGAGTAGTGTAAGTAAAATTGCCGATGCTGTTGTATATATGGTACTGATTATTTTCGCATTAAATAGTTTTTATGTCGTCATGACATATGCAAGAGAAACGATACAAACAATGGTAGATTTCATATTAGCGCTATTGCCAATCTTGCTTGCACTCATAGCAACTGGAGGTGGTGTTGTATCTGTATCGTTTTTTCATCCGATTATCATTTTCTTAATGAACACGAGCGGGCTTTTGATGAATTATATCGTTCTACCACTTTTATTACTTGCAACGATATTAAGTATTGTAAGTACGATGAGTGATCAATATAAAGTTACGAAATTGTCCAAGCTTCTGCAAAACGTTAGCGTTGGGATTATCGGTATTTTTTTAACGATTTTTTTAGGGGTATTATCTGTACAAGGAACAGCGACAGCTGTTGCTGATGGAATCGCTGTGAAAACTGCTAAATTTGTAACAGGGAACTTTATTCCCGTAGTAGGAAGAATGTTTACAGAGGCGGCGGATACCGTTATTAGTGCATCGGGATTATTAAAAAACACAGTCGGAATTATTGGGCTCGTCATTCTATGCTTAATTGTTGCTTTTCCAGCGATTCAAATTTTTTGTATCGCGTTTATTTATAAATTTGCAGCAGCAGTATTACAGCCAGTTGGCAGCGGAGCAATTATTCAATGTTTAGATATTATCGGGCGAAGCATTATTTATGTATTTGCTTGCTTAGCTATCGTATCATTTATGTTCTTTTTAAGTATCACAATTATTATTGCTGCGGGGAACATTACACTTATGATGCGGTAGGAGGTGAAGGGTATGCAATTTGTTACAGAGTGGATTAGAAATATTATCGTTTTTTTACTCTTAGCGACAATGCTGCATCTTATTCTTCCAAATTCTAATTTGCAAAAGTACGTCAAATTCGTTGTAAGTCTATTATTAGTTGTTTTAATCTTAACGCCTCTTTTTAAACTATTGCAAACAGATGTGAATGAAGTAATCGCAAATTTTAATGAAGAGAAGTATGTAGCAGAAGGATCTGTAAAAAATTCAATAGATTCGAAGAAAAAAGAAATACAAGCTCTAACACGTGCATATAGTTTAGAAGAGATGGCTACCAAAATGAAAAAAGAAGTAGGAAAAGAATTCGAGAAAAAGTATGGTATGACAGTCTCTGAAATACAAATAGTCGCAGCGGAAAGTACAGCGGAAGTAAAGTCAGCGAAAGATATTCAAACTGTTGTTGTGACGCTGAAAGAAAAAGAACGTAGTAAAAATGATGCAATCGAAACAGTAAAACCAGTTGAAATTAACACGAAAGAACCACCGAAAAAAGTAGAAGAAACGAATGTGGAAATGAAAGACTTCTTTTCAAGCAGGTGGCAACTAGAGAATAAACAAATCCAAGTTCAAATGGAAGGGAGGACAGGTAGAGTAAATGGACAATAAAGATAAAAATTCGAAGTTCTCATTTTTTCGAAACTTATTGAATGGGGATGAAAAAGAAAGCAATGAGAAGGGAAAAAAGGTAACACCTAAGTTTTTACTTGTCCTACTCATACTTGGGATTTTGCTTATGTTTTCTAGTAATTTCTTTTCAGGAAAAAAAGAAGAAGTACCTGTATTTAAAGAACAAAAAACGCAAAACCAAGAAAAAGACGTACCAACTTTTGGACAAAAAAATAACGATAATATTTCAAATGTAGAAAAATATGAAAAAGCGTATGAACAAGAATTAAAAGCAGCCTTAGAAGAAATAGCGGGAGTAAAAGATGTAACGATTAAAGTGAATTTAGATTCATCAGAAGAAAAAATATTAGAAAAAAATACAGTGAAACGTTCACAAACAACAGGTGAAACAGATAAGACAGGTGGTAAGAGGGAAGTAGAAGATGAGTCCCTTGATGAAAAGACAGTTATTATACGTGAAGGTGATAAAGAAACTCCCGTTGTTTTGCGAACAGAGAAACCGAAAGTGCGAGGTGTCCTTGTCGTAGCAAAGGGAGTGGATAATATACAAGTTAAAGCGATGGTAAAAGAAGCTGTAATACGGCTGCTAGATGTACCAGCTCATCGTGTTTCAGTTTCGCCGAAAAATTGATAGGGAGGAAATCAAGTGTTAAAAAAACAAACGGTTTGGCTATTAACGATGTTAAGTTTAGTTGTTGTACTATCTGTTTATTACGTAACAACTCCTGACAAAATGAATACTGCATCGCCGGCAACAGGTGAAAAGATTGGACAAGAAAAACAAGGTACTGATAAAGCGGTAACAAATGAAGCACCGAAAGAAACGCCAAAAAAAGAAACTACAAGCAAAGAAACATCAAATAAAGAAACAGACAAAAAAGAGAGTGCTCAAAAAGAAACAAGTAAAAAAGATGCTAACGTAACAGTTCAATCAAGTGATGAAAATTTCACAGCGTTACGTATGCAAATGGAAGATCAGCTAAGTGAACAAAAATCAAGATTACAAGAAGTGATGAATTCAGCAAAATCTTCAGCAACAGAAAAGAGTAAAGCGAAAGATAATTTTGATGCAATTACTACAATGGAAACGAAGCAAGAATTACTTGAGACAGTGATTAAGTCTCAAGGAGGATATAAAGATGCCCTTGTAAGAGCTGATGGAACTGACATTAAAGTAACTGTGAAAGCAGCAAAGCATTCACAAAAAGAAGCGAATAAAATTATACAGCTTGTAAGAAGTGAAGGCGGATCAAAAGATGTAGGTGTGAAATTTGATCCACCAACAAAATAAAAACTAATAATCCGCGGGGGAATCCCTCGCGGATTATTAGTTTTTACGAATCGGGTTGTTTGAAAATAGTTATAGAAAAAAAGCTATCATTTTCGATAGCTTTTTTCTGTTTCGTCTTTGTAGTTGTTTTTATTATGTTCAACTCGGAACGGAGAAATACGTTGTGAGTAAAAGATTAGCGGTTCATGGTAATGATGATTACTTTTTCCGGATTTGACGTGGATGAAGAGAACGAATGCCCAGACCATTACGGCAGGTAAGAAGAGAATGAGCCATATCATATGTCCACACCTCGATACGATATATTTTCTACACTTTGAACATACTATTCTTATATGAAGGAATGATGAACGGTGTGTAAACAAAAAAATAATATTTGGTAAAAATATGTTGTTGACTATAGATGAGGTGAAGAGTGGAGCGGTAATGATTTGTTTATTGTGTAGCATTGTGAAAAAAGTAAGGAATGTTTTTTTAGAAGTGGTCTTGCCAATTTTGTGTGAAACTTGGTATTATTACTAGGTAATAAATTTTTATTGGAATAATATTTTTACAGGAGTTTCGATTTATTATAAAGAAATATAAATTGGAATGTTTAAAAAATTTATCGTAAGATGGAAATAGCAATTATTTCTATTAGTAAATGAAATGCATTTTCTAATAGAGTACATCGTATTTTTACAGTCAATCTAGTTTTAGTGGCGATAATCTGTAAAAACGGGACAAACAAGAGTATGGGAGTGGATTTTACATGTTTAAAATTCAAGAAGTTCGTGAATTAATTAAATTAATTGATAGCTCTAATATTGATGAATTTGAATACAAAAAAGATGGTACGACAATCAAAATGAAAAAGCGTGGTAATGAAGTTGTTGCGGTGCAAGCACCTGTAGCAAAACAAGTCGTGCAACCAGTAGCACCTGTTGAAGTTGAAACAACAGTAGCGGCAGCACAAGTGGAAGTACCAAAACAAGAAGAGCAAAAAGTGGTTCAAAATGAAAACCTACATAAAATTACATCACCGATGGTAGGTACATTCTATTCTTCATCTTCGCCTGATACACCTGCATATGTAAGTGTAGGAGACAGAGTATCAAAAGATTCTATCGTATGCATTGTTGAGGCTATGAAGTTATTTAACGAAATCGATGCAGATGTAGATGGTGAAATTGTTGAGATTCTTGTTAATAATGGACAGCTTGTTGAGTATGGACAACCGCTATTTCTTGTAAAAGCGTAATAAGGGAGTCTTTGTGATGATAAAAAAAGTATTAATAGCCAATCGTGGGGAAATTGCTGTACGAATTATTCGTGCTTGTAAAGAAATGGATATTGAAACAGTCGCAATTTATTCAGAAGCAGATAAAGAGTCACTTCACGTACAAATTGCTGATGAGGCGTATTGTGTAGGACCAACGATTTCGAAAGAAAGCTATTTAAATTTGACGAACATTATTAGTGTTGCGAAGTTAACAGGCTGCGATGCTATTCATCCAGGATACGGATTTTTAGCAGAGAATGCAGATTTTGCAGAGCTATGCCGTGAATGTAACTTGATTTTTATCGGTCCAAGTCCAGAAGCTATTTCAAAGATGGGCACAAAAGACGTTGCTCGTGATACAATGAAAGAAGCAGGGGTTCCGATTGTACCAGGTTCACAAGGGATTATTAAAAATACCGAAGAAGCGATCGAGCTTGCTAATCAAATTGGATATCCAGTTATTATTAAAGCGACTGCAGGTGGCGGCGGAAAAGGTATTCGTGTTGCACGCCATGAAGAAGAGCTTGTAAAAGGAATTCAAATTACACAACAAGAAGCTAGTACCGCTTTTGGGAACCCTGGTGTATACTTAGAAAAGTACGTTGAAGATTTCCGCCATGTTGAGATTCAAATAATGGCAGATACACATGGAAATGCCATTCATTTAGGAGAGCGTGATTGTACAATTCAGCGCCGCTTGCAAAAACTACTAGAAGAAAGTCCATCACCTGCACTTGATGAAAATGTTCGCAAGCAGATGGGTGATGCGGCAGTTAAAGCGGCGGTAGCGGTTGATTATACAGGTGCTGGTACGGTTGAGTTTATTTATGAATATAGAACGAAAAGCTTTTATTTCATGGAGATGAATACGAGAATTCAAGTTGAGCATCCAGTTACTGAAATGGTAACAGGGATGGATTTAATTAAAGAACAAATTCGTGTTGCTTCTGGAGAAAAGTTATCGTTACAGCAAGAAGAAGTACAATTTAATGGTTGGGCAATTGAATGCCGAATTAATGCGGAAAACCCTGCCAAAAAATTTATGCCATCCCCAGGTAAAGTAGAAATGTACTTGCCACCAGGCGGATTTGGTATTCGCGTCGATTCAGCTGTATATCCGGGATATTCAATCCCACCTTTCTATGATTCGATGGTTGCTAAATTAATTGTTCACGGAAAAACACGTGAAGAGGCAATTGCAAAAATGAAGCGTGCACTCAGTGAGTTTGTCATTGAAGGCGTACATACGACAATCCCGTTCCATTTGCAATTGCTAGATCATCCTGATTTTGTAAAAGGTGAGTTTAATACGAAGTTTTTGGAAGAGCATGAACTTGTGACGCAGTGATACATTAAAGGAGGTTTTTTTTCATGGCTGAACATATGTTAGATATGGGTCAAGATACAACTCTTGGTAAAGTAGAAATTGCACCAGAAGTAATTGAAGTAATCGCAGGTATTGCAGCTGCTGAAGTAGAAGGTGTAGCGGCAATGCGTGGTAATTTTGCTACAGATGTTGTTGAGAAGTTAGGTAAGAAAAATCATGGTAAAGGTGTAAAGGTTGAATTAGCAAACGAAGATATTATCGTTGACCTTTATGTTGTAATGTATTTTGGCGTAGCAATTCCAGTTGTTGCACAAAAGATTCAAGACAACATTCGCCAGGCACTCTTTACAATGACAGGGCTTGAGCCAAAAGAAGTGAATGTTCACATCGTTGGCGTAACATTCGAAACACAGAAAACAGAAATTGAACCAGTGTAAGAATGAAAAAGGTGCCTAGTAACATAGGCATCTTTTTTATCGTTTCATTTCTTCACAAATTAAAACCCTCTAATTATTATACTATTTCAAAAAATAAGAAATCAAAAAGAAGATATTTCGTTTTTCCAAAAAACGTACATTGTGATAAGATATGGAACTTGAAGTTAATCTTTTTATTATTTTTCAGCCTTGTAACCCGTGTGTGAAACGATAAATTGTGTTATTATCATTGTATTATAAGGTTGGAAAATCAATGAAAACTGTAAGAGTAAGTGAATTGACGGCTTATAAATTATAATAATATAACAAAGCATAAGGAAAGACTTGAAGCATAAAGGAGAGTTACAATGAAACGTAGGACGGCTAGAGAAAGAGCTATGCAAGCATTATACCAAATGGATATTACAGGTGAATTAGAACCGAAAGTAGCGGTGGAAAACACGCTAGATGAAGGTGAAGAAACAAATGAGTTTCTAGAATCACTTGTAGTAGGTTTTGTAGAAAATAAAGAAGTAATTGATGAAGCGATTCGTCAAAACTTAAAAAAATGGAAGCTGGAGCGTATTAGTATTGTTGATCGCAGTATTTTACGTGTAGCTGTGTATGAAATGAAATACATGGAAGAAATTCCACACAACGTAACAATTAATGAAGCGATTGAAATTGCTAAAACATTTGGGGATGAGGAATCTCGTCGTTTTATTAACGGCGTTTTATCTAATATAAAAGATACACTGTAATTTCTTTAAGGGGGAATCTTAAAATGGTAGCAGTAATCATCAAAGGAAATGAAGTTGCGGAGAAAAAACGAGCACAATTAACAGAAGAAGTTGTGAAGTTGAAAGAGCAAGGGATTGTACCAGGATTAGCAGTTATTCTAGTTGGAGAAGATCCAGCATCTCGTTCTTATGTAAAAGGAAAAGAAAAGGGCTGTGAACAAGTAGGAATCTATTCAGAGCTAATTGAACTTCCTGAAACAATTACTGAGGAGCGTTTGCTTGCTGAAATCGATCGCTTAAATGGCGATGACCGTATTAATGGCATTTTAGTGCAATTACCTTTACCAAAACATATTGAAGAAAAAGCTATCATTGAAAGAATTTCACCAGAAAAAGATGTAGATGGATTTCACCCAATCAGCGTGGGACGTATGATGACGGGACAAGATACATTCCTTCCATGTACACCGCACGGTATCGTAGAATTAGTAAAAGAAACAAATCTTGATATCTCAGGAAAACATGTTGTAGTAATTGGAAGAAGTAATATTGTCGGCAAGCCAGTGGGGCAATTGTTCTTAAATGAAAATGCAACTGTCACATATTGTCATTCTAAAACGCAAAATATGAAAGAGTTAACGAAGTTAGCTGATATTTTAATCGTAGCTGTTGGACGACCTAAAATGGTAACAGCTGATTATATTAAAGAAGGAGCGGTTGTAATCGACGTTGGTGTGAACCGTTTAGAAACAGGTAAACTTTGTGGTGATGTTGATTTTGACAACGTGTTAGATGTTGCAGGTTACATTACACCTGTGCCAAAGGGTGTTGGTCCAATGACGATCACAATGCTTCTTCATAATACTGTTGAATCTGCTAAGCGTGCAGGTGTCGTTTGTAAATAATTTGAGTCGGCTATGAGGAGAGAGAAATGGAAAAACAATATTTAACCGTTACAGCGTTAACACGCTATATAAAAACAAAAATAGAATATGATCCGCATTTGCAGTCTGTTTGGTTAAAAGGTGAAATTTCCAACTTTAAAAATCATAGTCGTGGCCACATGTACTTTACATTGAAAGATGAAAATGCAAGAATCGCAGCGGTTATGTTTGCGGGTCATAATCGTAATATTAAATTCAGACCTGAAAATGGGATGAAGGTACTTGTGAAAGGGAAAATTTCCGTTTACGAGGCGAGTGGTTCTTATCAAATTTATATTCAAGACATGCAGCCTGACGGAGTCGGAAACCTGCATTTAGCTTACGAACAATTAAAGGTTCGTTTAGAGGAAGAAGGTTTGTTTTCTCAAGTTTATAAAAAAACAATTCCTCCTTATGCTAAAACAATAGGTGTGATTACGTCGCCAACAGGGGCAGCGATTCGTGATGTTATAACAACGATTAAACGTCGTTATCCAATTGGAAATGTTATTGTGTTTCCGGTACTTGTACAGGGGGAGTCAGCAGCTCCCTCAATTGTACAAGCGATTCGTACAGCGAATGAAATGGGAGAGATAGATGTCCTAATCGTTGGGCGAGGGGGAGGCTCTATTGAAGAGTTATGGGCTTTCAATGAAGAAATGGTAGCAAGGGCAATCTTTAAGAGTGAGATCCCTATTATTTCAGCAGTAGGCCATGAAACGGACTTTACAATTGCGGATTTTGTTGCCGATTTACGTGCGCCAACACCGACTGCAGCAGCTGAGCTGGCAGCGCCTAACATTATAGAGTTACAAGAAAAGGTATTACAAAGAACTCTAAGATTGCAAAGAGCAATGAGAGAGTTAGTACATAAAAAAGAAGAAAAACTACAAGTATTGCAAAAATCTTATGCGTTCCGTTATCCAAGACAAGTATATGAGCAAAAAGAAGAGCAATTAGATAGAGCGTTAGAACAGCTTGTTTTAGCGAAAGAGCGCTATATTGATAAAAAGGTAAATCAGTTAAAACAGCTTTCATTTTATTTAGAGAAGCACCACCCAGCTCAAAAAATTATGCAAACGAAGGTAGCGGTTGAAACATTGCAAAAGCAATTGCAACGTGAAATGCAAACATTACTTCAAACGAAAGAATTTGCTTTTGTCAGAGCTGCTCAAAAACTTGAAGCGTTAAGTCCGCTTAAAGTAATGATGAGAGGGTACGGGCTTGTATATGATGAAGAGAAGCAAGTGTTAAAAAGTGTGAAAGATGTTAGCCTTGGAGATGCTGTTTCAGTTCAATTACAAGATGGAATACTAGATTGTAGCGTATCAGGCATAGAGGAGCGTGAATTGAATAATGGAAAATAAATTAAGCTTTGAAGAGGCAATTTCGCAACTTGAGCACCTCGTTTCTAAGCTAGAGCAAGGTGACGTACCTTTAGAAGAAGCAATTTCTTATTTTAAAGAGGGTATGGAATTATCTAAGCTTTGTGATGAGAAGTTGAAGAACGTACAAGAACAAATGGCAGTTATTCTTGGGGAAGATGGAGAGCTTGAACCGTTTACTGCTTTAGGAGATGAAGCATAGTGACTATTGCTTTTGATACTTTTTTGAAAGAAAGTAAAACTTTCGTAGAAGAGAAGCTTGTAAGCTATGCAAATGAATTACAATGTCCAAATGTACTTCGTGAAGCGATGGCATATTCTTTGGAAGCGGGTGGAAAGCGTCTCCGCCCGTTACTTTTATTTGCGACATTACAAGCGTTTGGTAAAGAAAGAAATCTTGGAATAGGTGCAGCTTGTGCTCTTGAAATGATACATACATACTCGTTAGTTCATGATGATTTACCTTGTATGGATGATGATGATTTAAGAAGAGGTAAGCCCACAAATCATAAAGTATTTGGTGAAGCGATGGCAGTTTTAGCAGGCGATGGTTTGTTGACCTATGCTTTTCAAGTTATTATGGCATATGAACAAAAGGAAATCTCTGCTGAAAAAAAAGTAAGACTTGTACTTGAGCTTGCAAAAGCGGCAGGACCAGAAGGAATGGTTGGCGGACAAGTGGCAGATATGGAAGCTGAAGGGAAACAGCTTACGATTGATGAGTTGGAGTATATTCATAAGCATAAGACTGGGAAACTACTTGAATTCGCTGTACTTGCAGGATCGATACTTTCTGATGCCACAGAAGAACAAGAAGAAAAGTTACTTGCGTTTGCAAAATATATCGGCCTAGCTTTCCAAATTCGAGATGATATTTTAGATGTGGAAGGAACCGAAGAAGAGATTGGAAAACCGATTGGTAGTGATGTTTCCAACGAAAAGAGCACATATACGACGTTATTTACTGTAGATAGAGCAAAGGATATTTTAGAAGAAACAATTGCAAAAGCAAAAGGTGCTATTGGTTCCTTGCAATTACAAGATGAATATTTACTATCTATTTGCGATTTGATTGCAAAACGTAATAACTAATATAACAGCGTTTCCATTTGTTGAGTCATTCATCATTTTATGATATAAATGTAGGAAAAGGTTTTTCTTTTCTTGTTATTGGCAAAAATATATGTAGATTACATTGCCGTTATCACTTCGTGTTAGCGGCTATTTTTTTCATCGCCTAAAGAAATATGGTTTATAATAGGATTAGGGCGCAATAGACTGGTTAATTGCAGGACAAGGTGAAAAATAAAAAAGATAATTTCTTGTTTTGTGTAAATGTTTTTTATAATATTTGACATGTTGACAGATTATGAAATGAAAGTGAGTGATCCATGTGGATCTAACGCAAATTCAAAACCCTAGTTTTTTGAAAGATATGTCTATCGGTGAACTAGAGGGATTGAGTGAGGATATTCGTAAGTTTTTAATTGAAGAGCTCTCTCAAACAGGTGGACATATTGCACCTAATTTAGGTGTAGTAGAACTCACAATTGCTCTGCATAAATTATTTGATAGTCCGAAAGATAAATTTTTATGGGACGTAGGACATCAATCCTATGTACATAAAATTTTAACAGGACGTGCAAAGGAATTTGGTACATTAAGGCAATATCAAGGTCTATGTGGTTTCCCAAAACGTTGCGAGAGTGAGCATGATGTATGGGAAACTGGCCATAGTTCGACATCATTATCTGCTGCAATGGGAATGGCTCTAGCACGTGATTTAAAGAAAACGAAAGAATATGTTATACCAATCATTGGAGATGGTGCTCTAACCGGCGGAATGGCTTTAGAGGCATTGAACCATATTGGACATGAAAAAACAGACATGATTGTTATTTTGAATGATAATGAAATGTCAATTGCACCAAACGTTGGTGCGCTTCATAATGTACTGGGACGTCTACGTACCGCAGGGAAATACCATTGGGTAAAAGATGAACTAGAGTATATATTAAAGAAAATCCCAGCAGTCGGTGGGAAAGTTGCTGCGACAGCAGAGAAAATAAAAGATAGTCTTAAATATTTACTAGTATCCGGTGTCTTTTTCGAAGAATTAGGCTTTACATATTTAGGTCCAGTTGATGGGCACGATTATGAAAAGTTATTCGAAACGTTGCAATATGCAAAGAAAACAAAAGGCCCAGTGCTTGTTCATGTTATTACGAAAAAAGGAAAAGGTTTTAAACCAGCTGAGAGTGATGTTATTGGAACTTGGCATGGAACAGGACCTTATAAAATTGAATCAGGTGACTTCGTTAAACCGAAAGAAGTTGCACCGGCATGGAGTGCTGTTGTTAGTGATACAGTACTTAAGCTAGCGAGAACGGATGAGCGTATCGTTGCAATTACACCTGCAATGCCTGTTGGATCGAAACTTGAGAAATTCCAAAAAGAATTCCCGGATCGTATGATTGATGTAGGTATTGCAGAACAGCATGCTACAACAATGGCGGCGGGTATGGCAACGCAAGGAATGAAGCCATTCTTAGCGATTTATTCAACATTTTTACAAAGAGCATATGATCAAGTTGTTCATGATATATGCCGCCAAAATTTAAATGTCTTCATCGGAATCGATCGCTCTGGTTTAGTAGGAGCAGATGGTGAAACGCATCAAGGGGTATTTGACATCTCATTCTTACGTCATTTGCCGAATATGGTACTTATGATGCCGAAAGATGAAAATGAAGGGCAACATTTAGTATATACGGCGATGCAATATGAAGATGGACCAATCGCATTACGTTATGCGCGCGGTAATGGACTTGGTGTTCATATGGATGAAGAACTAAAGGCGATTCCAATCGGTACTTGGGAAACGTTAAAAGAAGGTACACAAGCGGCTATTTTAACATTTGGTACGACAATACCAATGGCAATGGAAGCAGCTGAGCGTCTTGAAAAGGCTGGAGTTTCAGTGAAAGTAGTGAACGCTCGCTTTATTAAACCGATGGATGAAGCATATTTACATGATCTCTTAGGGAAAAATATACCGATTTTAACGATTGAAGAAGCTTGCTTAATTGGTGGTTTTGGAACGGGAGTAGTTGAATTTGCATCTGAGAACGGGTACCATAGTGCGTTAATTGAACGAATGGGTATTCCAGACCGTTTCATAGAACACGGTAGTGTAACAAAATTATTAGAAGAAATTGGTTTAACGACAGATGCTGTTGTAGACCGTATTCATACAATGATTCCATCAAAACAAAAAAGGGCGTAACAAATGAGTGCAAAAAAAGAAAGAGTAGATGTACTATTAGTAGAGCGAGGACTTATAGAAACACGTGAGAAAGCAAAACGCGCCGTTATGGCCGGACTTGTATATGCGAATGAGATGAGACTTGATAAGCCAGGAGAGAAGATCCCACAAGATACAGAGATTACGGTGAAGGGACAAGTTATGCCGTATGTAAGCCGTGGTGGTTATAAACTTGAAAAGGCATTGGAGACATTTCACCTGGATTTACAAGATAAAGTTATGATAGATATTGGTTCATCAACTGGTGGCTTTACAGATTGTGCGCTTCAAAACGGAGCGAAATTATCTTATGCATTAGATGTGGGATACAATCAACTTGCGTGGAAATTGCGTCAAGATGAGCGTGTTGTCGTAATGGAACGGACAAACTTCCGTTACGTGACACCAGCAGACTTAGAACGTGGTTTACCGCAATTTGCTAGTATCGATGTTTCATTTATATCATTAAAGCTTATACTGCCGGTTTTAAAAACAATGCTTATGCCTAATGGGGATGTAGCAGCGTTAATTAAACCACAGTTTGAAGCTGGAAGAGAGCAAGTTGGGAAAAAAGGTATCGTTCGTGATCGAAAAGTACATGAGGCTGTCGTAGAAATGATTGTCGACTTTGCTATAAAAGAAGGATACGACGTAGAAGGTTTAACATTCTCACCAATTACGGGCGGGGATGGTAATATTGAATTTTTAATTCATCTGAAATGGCATGGTGAACGTGAGAATGGCGAAAATCATTCTCCAGTTTCTGTTGAGCAAGTAGTTACAGAGGCGCATGATGTCCTAAAACAAAAAGGAAAAGGGGAATAACATATGTTGTTCCTCTTTTTGTTGTAATTGTATAATGATTGTAAAAACAATTGTGTACAAGCAACGAATTATAAGTTAACATAAATAAGTGAAGTATACCAATGTTTAAACTATGGTAAGAGATAGTGTGAGGTGCAAATGTATGAATAAAGGTCAGCGCCATATTAAAATCAGGGAAATTATTGCGAACAAAGAAATTGAAACACAAGATGAATTAGTTGATATTTTACGTAATGAGGGATTTAATGTAACGCAAGCAACAGTATCGCGCGATATTAAAGAACTGCACTTAGTGAAAGTGCCATTACATGATGGGCGCTATAAATATAGCTTGCCAGCAGATCAACGATTTAACCCGTTACAAAAATTAAAACGCAATCTAGTGGATTCATTTGTAAAATTAGACACGGCAGGACATATGCTTGTGCTAAAAACATTGCCTGGTAACGCTCATTCACTTGGAGCACTTATTGATCATTTAGAGTGGGATGAGATCATCGGAACCATCTGTGGTGATGATACTTGCTTAATTATTTGCCGTACACCTGAAGATACAGGTGTTGTCTCTGATCGTTTCTTAAATATGTTGTAAAAAAAAATCTTGTTTGCTTTCCTCTGTAAAGTGGAAAGTGAACAGGATTTTTTTATTGGTTAAAAATGTTAATTCTTAATTGTAATATAATATTTTCTCTGAATAAAATTAGAAAATAGGTGGATTGACCCGTAAAACGAATGTTTGGTACAATGGAGCGGTTAGAAAAGTAATTTATACATACAAACATATAGTTTGACTATTTGAATGAAGAACTGAGAAAAGCCCTTAATAGGGGATTAGTTTATAACGAGGTGAATGGGGCATTGTTATCGGAATTATCGATTAGAAACTTTGCTATTATTGAGGCATTAAATATTTCTTTTCAAAAAGGGTTAACGGTTTTAAGTGGTGAAACAGGGGCCGGAAAATCGATTATTATTGATGCGATTAGTTTACTTGTAGGTGGCCGTGGTTCAGCGGAATTTGTTCGATACGGAACAGAAAAAGCTGAGATAGAAGGGCTATTTTATGTAGAAGATGATAAGCATCCGTGTATTGAAAAGGCAGAAGAGTTGGATATAGAAATAGAAGACGGCATGATTATTTTGAAGCGTGATATCGCTGCAAACGGAAAAAGTGTATGTCGTGTAAATGGGAAACTGGTCACCCTTAGTATATTAAAGGAAATTGGAAAAACACTTGTTGATATTCATGGGCAGCACGAAACACAAGATTTAATGAATGAAGAGCGTCATATGTTTATGCTTGATCATTTTGATGGAGATCGCATTGTCAAACAATTGGGTATATATCAAAATGTATACGCTGACTATGAGAAATTAAAAAAACAGTTAAAATCGTTAAGTGAAAATGAACAACAAATGGCGCATCGCTTAGATTTAATTCAATTCCAGCATGAAGAAATCAGTAAGGCGGATTTAAAGATGGATGAAGAAATTGAATTAACTGAAGAACGATTGCAAATTTCTAATTTCGAAAAAATTTACAAAGCATTAGGCGATGCATATCGCTCATTAAGCGCTGACGGACAAGGGTTAGATAATGTACGAAGCGCAATGGGACAAATGGAGAGTATTACACATTTAGATGAAGTTTATCAAGAAAATCATGATTCAATTGCAAATAGCTACTACTTATTAGAAGAAGTTGCATATCAACTTAGAGAAAAGCTCGATATGATGGAATATGATCCGAAGCGTTTAGACGAAATTGAAACGCGTTTAAATGAAATTCGTATGCTAAAGAGAAAATATGGAAATACTGTAGAAGAGATTTTAGCGTATGCTGATAAAATTGAACAAGAAATTTTTACGATTGAAAATAAAGACGTTCATATTGAAACGACGAAGAAGCAATTAAAGGAATTAGAAAGTGTTATTCTGCAAGAAGCAACGTCGTTAAGTAATATGCGTCATGAGCTTGCAGAGCATCTTACAAATGCCATTCATCAGGAATTAAAAGAATTATATATGGAGAAAACAAAATTTGAAGTGAGAATCATGAAGAGAGAAGGAAATGCTGAAGAGCCTCTTGTTGAGGGTGCCCCGGTAAGACTTACGGCGGATGGCTACGATCATGTGGAATTTTATATTTCAACAAATCCAGGTGAGCCGCTAAAACCACTTTCAAAGGTCGCTTCTGGCGGAGAGTTATCTCGTATTATTTTAGCTTTAAAAAGCATTTTTTCTAAGCATCAAGGTGTTGCATCTGTTATTTTTGATGAAGTGGATACTGGTGTAAGTGGTCGGGTTGCACAGGCTATTGCGGAAAAAATTTATCGAGTATCAGTAAACTCGCAAGTACTTTGTATTACGCACTTACCTCAAGTAGCTTCAATGGCGGATTCACATTTATTTATTCGAAAACAAGTAGCGAATGATCGGACAATTACATCAGTTACCGTTTTAACTATGGAGGATAAAGTAACAGAAATAGCTCGAATGATTTCTGGTGTGGAAATTACAGATTTAACGACAGAACATGCGAAAGAATTACTTACGCAAGCGCATCATTTTAAACAGACAGCAGAGGCTATCCAGTAATGGATAGCTTTTTTTCTCAAATAATGATTTCTTAATTCTTCCGGTTATAAATAAAGCACTGCAAGGAGAGATTAAAAAGTGAAGCCAAGAGGCTGAATGTGGGGTAGGAGCGAGGAGAGTGAACAAATTGAGATTAGAAAGATTTCGCAAAATAATAGGTCTTTGTCTCCTTGTTTCTTTAGTTTTTATTGGGTGTTTTAAACCGCTTCGGACGTTTATTTCATCCCCGAAGCAACTTGTTGTTTTTGAAGGGCAACAATCAGAAATAGCTTCATTACCAGTTTTTCACGCTTCATCTACAGATCGTCATGTGTTTACAGTAAGTTCCAATGAACAAAAACAAGGACTTATGGTAAATCCTCATCAAAATGGTGAAGCAGATATGGTGTTTCAGCTTGCTGGTTTTCCAGTGAAAAAAGTAAATGTGAAAGTATTGAAAGATTTTAAAGTTATTCCAGGTGGACAATCAATTGGTGTGAAGTTAAATACAAAAGGGGTACTTGTTGTAGGCCATCATTTAATTCAAACTGAAAAAGGGAAAGTATCTCCTGGTGAAACAGCTGGTGTGCAAATTGGAGATATGATTACTGAAATTAATGGTAAAACAATTGAAAGAATGAGTGATGTAGCGCCATTTATTCATAATAGTGGTGAAACAGGTGAACCGCTTAATCTTGTTTTGTTAAGAGATGGAAAACATATCCGCACTAAGTTAACACCACAAAAAGACAGTGGAGAATCGTCTTATCGTATTGGTTTATATATTCGTGATTCGGCAGCTGGAATCGGAACAATGACATTTGTTCATCCTGATTCTATGAAATATGGGGCACTTGGTCATGTCATTTCTGATAACGATACGAAAAAGCCGATTCAAGTCGAAGATGGACAAATTATGCGTTCGACAGTTACATCAATTGAAAGAGGTAGTCATGGGAATCCAGGAGAGAAATTAGCGAGGTTCTCACCAGATCGTGAAGTGATTGGTAATATTACAATAAATAGTCCATTTGGTATATTTGGGAAATTGAATACAAATATACCAAATGGCGTAATGGATAAAGCGATGCCTATTGCACTATCTCATCAAGTAAAAGAGGGACCGGCAAAAATATTAACAGTTATTGATAAAGATAAAGTGGAAGCGTTTGATATTGAAGTTGTAAGTACAGTACCGCAAAAGTTTCCAGCTACAAAAGGCATGGTAATAAAAGTAACAGACAAACGTTTATTAGCGAAAACGGGTGGTATCGTACAAGGCATGAGCGGAAGTCCAATTGTACAAAACGGGAAAGTAATTGGTGCTGTTACACATGTATTTGTAAATGATCCAACGTCAGGATATGGTGTTCATATTGAATGGATGTTACATGAGGCTGGAATTAACATTTATGAACAAGAAAGAAAAGCGAGCTAATTATTAATTAGCTCGCTTTTCTTTTGAAAAATTCGTTGAAATTTTGTAAAAGCTCCGCAAGAGGTGTTTTTTGTTGTAAAATAAAAGAAAAGGGTTGAACGTTTCGTTGTATTTCTATGATGGAATGTGTTGCGAAAGGGAATAAATGAACGATAAACATATTTTTTTGTGATTTTATCGGAAAGTAACAAACTTTAAAAGGGAATTTTCACACAATTGTCGAACAATTCATGTAGCCTAGAAGGATACACATGTCGGAGAATCGATTCGGTAAGGGAGGAAAAGCTGTGGAGAAAATTAAAGTCTGTCTTGTAGATGATAATAAAGAATTAGTATCAATGCTAGAGAGTTACGTAGCTGCTCAAGATGATATGGAAGTAATCGGTACTGCTTATAATGGTCAAGAGTGTTTAAATTTATTAAATGATAAGCAGCCGGATGTACTTGTTTTAGACATTATTATGCCACATTTAGATGGTTTAGCTGTACTAGAGAAAATGCGAAATATTGAAAGGCTAAGACAGCCTAGCGTAATTATGTTGACAGCATTTGGACAAGAAGATGTGACGACAAAAGCTGTTGACTTAGGTGCTTCATATTTCATATTAAAACCATTTGATATGGAGAATTTAACGAGTCATATTCGTCAAGTGAGCGGTAAGGCGAACGCTACCATTAAACGTCCACTTCCATCTTTCCGTTCAGCAACTACAATAGATGGAAAACCGAAAAACTTAGACGCGAGCATTACGAGTATCATTCATGAAATCGGTGTGCCTGCTCATATTAAAGGGTATATGTACTTAAGGGAAGCAATCTCTATGGTGTACAATGATATCGAATTACTTGGATCTATTACGAAAGTATTGTATCCAGATATCGCGAAGAAATATAATACAACAGCAAGCCGCGTCGAGCGTGCAATCCGTCACGCAATTGAGGTAGCATGGAGTCGTGGGAATATTGATTCTATTTCGTCCTTATTCGGTTATACAGTATCCATGTCAAAAGCAAAACCTACGAATTCCGAGTTTATCGCAATGGTTGCGGATAAGTTGAGACTTGAACATAAGGCTAGCTGAGAGTAAAGATAGTAAGGGATTTAAGTTTTAGTAAAGCTTAATCATTCTTTAAATTTATACTCGATATTAAATGTAAAACCAATGAACTTTTTATTTAATGACCAATGAATTTTAGAATTCGTTGGTCTTTTTATTTTATTGAGAACAAGAGATCATTTGATATCATGGAAGATAAATCCTGTTTTTAGTAATATTACATATAAGTGAGTTTTTTAAAAGATAATTAAAAATGAAAAAATAACTAGAGAATGGGTATCAAGTCAGTTCTCCATGTACCGTATTGGACAATGGTTTGAGCAGAAGAACGACACGATAACTAATTACGTATCGAACTATAGTACAACGAAGTATAAAATCGTTACTGTATATTCGTATGTTATCAAATTATTTGTTTATGTAGCTGTTCTGGCGGCTGTTATACTTTATAAAAAGAAAGATGAAAATGAATCGGAAGTTATACGAATTGCGATGATTAGTACGTTAGGGGTGTTTACTTTCTTATTACTATGGGAAACAGCTCCTCATTATACTTATGAAGCATTTGCATTTATGAATATTCCAGCTTCTTTAGGGTTGTATAAATTGTTTATGATTTTTAATAAAGAAAAGAAACATGCATAATTTGAGTAACTGAAATGAGTAGTAAGAAACCCCCTCTTTTATTAAAAGAGGGGGTTTAATTTATTGATTATAAATGTTTGAAAAAAGATTAAATGGAATCATAGTATATCTGTTAAAGGATTTTAGTAGGGAAGTCATCCGTGATATAATAGAAAATAATAAAAAGCCCTGCAAAACAGGACTGTATTATTCCTCGTCTTTATTTTGTTTTTCTAATTCAACTAACTTTTGAATTAGAATGTGCTGCGGCATATGCATAAGTTGTTCAAGTGGAACACCTAATGCTTTTGATAGGCGGACTGCAGTGTCTGGAGAAATTTGTAATGGTCTCATAGAAGTACCTCCTTTTTCGTATAGTATAGCATAAGATTGGGGGAGTGAGGATGACTCTTATATTTGCACATCGTGGTGCAGCGGGAACGTACCCAGAAAATACAATGATTTCATTTGAAGCAGCTGAATCTTTTAGAGCAGATGGAATTGAGCTTGATGTTCAATTAACGAAAGATGGAAAAGTGGTCGTCATTCATGATGAAACAGTGGACCGGACAACAAATGGAAAAGGTGCGGTTCGTAATTATTTATATGAGGATTTATGTAAATTAGATGCGAGCTATAAATTCGGTGATAAAGTAGGCTTTTGTAAAATACCTCTTTTAGAAGAGGTATTAGAATGGATTGATAAAACAGAGTTGCTACTTAATATTGAACTGAAAAATAATAAAATTCCATACAGAGGTTTAGAGGAAGAAGTTATAACGCTTGTACGGAAATGTAATCTAGAAGATCGTGTTATATTTTCTTCATTTAATCACTACAGTATGAAAAGGTGTCATATGATGGCTCCTGATATTCAAACAGCGATTTTATATCGTGAAGGTTTGCATAGTCCGTGGGCGTATGCGAAAAAAATGGGCGCTACAGCAGTGCACCCTAATTATCGTTATCTTCAAGATGCTGTTGCTGAATTAACGATGGAAAGTGGTGTAGAGGTTCGGCCCTATACAATAAATGAAGAAACGCTTATGCGTAAATATTTTGATATGAATATTTCGGCAATTATTACTGATTACCCCGAAACAGCAAGAATGTTATTGCCAATAAAAAAATGAGACCGCGTGTAACGGTCTCATTTTTTATTTATAAATAGTGGGGCCTTCCTACCTTCTAAAGCGAGCTTGTACTTTATTTCGTTTACGGTCTCGGTGTAAGACGAAGCCTCCGAAGATATAAAACCCGAGCCCGAAGCAGAGAGCGCCGATTAAAAATTGTAACCATAGTATAGAGAGTGGAGGAAATAGAATCCCGAATACAGTATCTCTCATTAACTTAATGCCAAACACAGCTAATGAAATAGGGATGAGTGCTAATGATAGAGCAAGGTAACGCTGCATATAAACGCTCCTTTTCAGATTATTTTGTTTATTTTAATGATGTTATATGAAAAGGGGGTTTGTCAAGAGGGGGCTGAACGAGTAAGATAAGGGTGTGAAAAATTTTGCAGAGATACTTCGAGAGGAAGTGTAATATATGAAACAAAAAGTTTTAATTGTTGGTGCAGGTGAAGGTGGTAGTACACTGCTGAATCTGTTACAAAGTTCAAATATATTTCAAATTATAGGGATTATTGATATAAATCCGATAGCAAAGGGATTACAAATGGCTAAGGAATATGGGGTTACAATTGGAGAGAGTGTAACGCCGTTTCTTTCTATGCATATTGATGTAATGTTTGATATGACGGGTGACGATGATTTACATAAAGATTTAATAAAGAAAAAGCATAAAGATACTCTTCTTATACCAGGTGATATTGCGAAAATTGTTACGAGATTAGCACATGAGAAGGAAAGTTTAATTGGAAAATTAGAAGAACAGACGCAGCAAGGGGATTTAATTTTAAATTCTACGCATGACGGTATGATTGTGATTGATCGAGAGGGACAAGTACGCCTATTTAATAAAAGTGCAGAGCGTATTATCGGATATAAAAAAGAAGATGCGGTAGGGAAATATATTTTAGAAGTTATTCCGACTAGTAAATTGCTTCGTATTATACGTACGAAACAAATAGAAGTAAATTATGAACTGACATTAGAGAATGAAAAGAAAATTATTACAACCCGTATTCCAATATTAAAAGAGGGAGGAGAGGTACAAGGGGCATTTGCGATTTTTAAAGATATAACAGAGGTTGTAGATCTTGCGGAAGAAGTTACAGATTTAAAGGAGATTCAAACGTTACTTGAGGCGATTATCAACTCGTCTGAGGAAGCAATTTCGGTCGTGGATGAAAAGGGAAGAGGATTAGTAATTAACCCTGCGTATACGAAATTAACAGGTTTAACAGAAGAGGACATTATTGGGAAACCGGCTACAACTGATATTGTAGAAGGTGAAAGTATGCATATGAAAGTACTTCGAACGCGTAGGGCGGTACGCGGAATACATATGAAGATTGGACAAAAGAAGCGTGATGTAATTGTAAACGTAGCGCCAGTTATAGTGGATGGGATATTGAAAGGAAGCGTTGGTGTAATTCGTGACGTATCAGAAATTCAAAAGTTAACAAATGAATTGAATAGAGCAAGGCAAATTATTCGAACGTTAGAAGCGAAATATTCATTTGATGACATTGTCGGAAATTCAGATGAAACAACGGCCGCTATTGAACAGGCGAAACTTGGAGCGAATACACCGGCAACAGTATTACTACGCGGAGAATCTGGAACGGGTAAAGAATTGTTTGCACATGCAATTCATAATGGAAGTAATCGAAAATATAATAAATTCGTCCGGGTAAACTGTGCTGCTATTTCCGAGACTTTATTAGAAAGTGAATTATTCGGTTATGAGGAAGGTGCATTTTCAGGAGCAAAAAGAGGCGGAAAACGAGGTTTTTTTGAGGAAGCGAATAACGGTAGTATCTTTTTAGATGAAATAGGAGAATTGTCTGCAAATACGCAAGCAAAACTCCTTCGCGTGTTGCAAGAAAAAGAAATTGTAAAAGTTGGTGGAACGAAAGCGATACCTATAAATGTCCGGGTAATTGCAGCGACACATGTGAATTTAGAAAAGGGCATTCTAGAAGGAGAGTTTAGAGAAGATTTATATTATCGATTAAATAAAATTCCAATTCAAATTCCGTCTCTTCGTCAGCGAAAAGGAGATATACCGGCAATTGCAGACAGATTGATTCAAAAAATTAACCAAGATTATGGTCGGAATGTAGAGGGGCTCACTGATTCGGCTATTTCATATTTACAATCATATGAATGGCCAGGAAATGTGAGGGAGCTTGAAAACATTTTAGGACGAGCTATTATCTTTATGAATTATAACGAAATATATATTGATGTCCACCATTTACCACCTTTACATACAGAGGAGCAGACTGAGGTAAAACAAAATAACTTATTACCTGAATTAGAAGAAAAGCCACTTGAACAATTAGTGACAGAGTTTGAAGGGCATATCATTCATGAATGTTTAGAGAGGTTTGATGGAAATAAAACAAAAACTGCAAGAGCATTAGGAATTTCGGTTCGAAATTTATATTACAAGCTAGAAAAGTATGAGTGTGCAAAAAATAGCATGCAATAAATTGCGTACCGTGCAATTTATTGCATGGTATACAAAAAGCGACAAAATAAGACAGAATGTTTTGTTATTTTCCAAAGTATTGATTTTACTGCATTTTGAATGCGTTTTCATTATTGGTAAGACCACTTTTGAAAGTTGGCACGGTATTTGCTTTATAAATAGACGAGGGACGACGGAAAGGGTTGATTACAAAATATGAAGTTAGAACACTTAATTGATCAAGCAGCAGGACAGCCTAAAAAAACTGTGGCTGTAGCAGTAGCTGAAGATCATGAAGTAATTGAAGCTGTAGCGAAAGCAATTAAATTACAGCTAGCTCAATTTCGTCTATATGGAAATCAAGAAAAAATAATGGGGATGCTACAAGAACATGGTTTACAAACTTCAGAACACATTGAAGTGATTGCAGCAGCGTCAAGTGCTGAGGCTGCAGAACTTTCTGTTAAAGCTGTAAGAAATGGCGAAGCAGATGTGCTTATGAAGGGAAACATCCCGACAGCAAATATTTTGAAAGCTGTATTAAATAAAGAGTGGGGACTTCGTAAAGGTAGCGTACTTTCACACGTTGCAGCATTTGAAGTTCCAAATTACGATCGTCTTATCTTTGTTACAGATGCAGCGATGAACATTGCACCTGATGTAACACAAAAAGCTGCTATTATACAGAATACTGTAGAAGTTGCCCAGGCAATAGGAATAGATTTGCCAAAGGTAGCACCAATTGCAGCGGTAGAGGTTGTGAATCCTGCGATGCAAGCGACAATTGATGCAGCGATGTTAACTCAAATGAATCGCCGCGGACAAATTAAAAATTGTGTCGTTGATGGACCACTTGCTTTAGATAATGCAGTATCACAAATTGCAGCAGAACATAAAGGCATAGTAAGTGATGTAGCAGGTAAAGCAGACATTTTACTCGTCCCAACGATTGAAGCTGGAAATGTGCTATACAAATCACTCGTATACTTTGCGGATGCAAAAGTAGGAGCTATGATTGCTGGCGCAAAAGCACCAATTGTTTTAACATCTCGTGCTGATTCAGCAGAAACAAAAGTATATTCATTAGCATTGGCAGTTACGACTGCTTCAAAATAAACCAAACAGGGTAAAACACTAGGGGGAAACGACAATGACATTAGAAATCTTCGAATACTTAGAAAAATATGATTATGAGCAAGTAGTATTTTGTCAAGATAAAGAATCTGGTTTAAAAGCAATCATCGCAATTCATGATACAACACTTGGACCAGCTCTTGGTGGAACAAGAATGTGGACATATGATTCTGAAGAAGCGGCGATTGAAGATGCATTGCGTCTTGCAAAAGGGATGACATACAAAAACGCAGCAGCTGGCTTAAACTTAGGTGGTGCGAAAACAGTAATTATCGGTGATCCACGTAAAGATAAGAGCGAAGCGATGTTCCGTGCATTAGGACGATACATTCAAGGATTAAACGGACGTTACATTACAGCTGAAGATGTTGGTACAACAGTAGATGATATGGATATTATTCACGAAGAAACTGATTTTGTAACAGGTATTTCACCATCATTCGGTTCTTCTGGTAACCCATCTCCAGTAACTGCATACGGTGTTTATCGTGGTATGAAAGCAGCTGCGAAAGAGGCTTTCGGTACTGATAATTTAGAAGGAAAAGTAATTGCTGTTCAAGGTGTTGGTAACGTAGCGTACCACCTATGCAAACATTTACATGCTGAAGGAGCAAAATTAATCGTTACAGATATTAATAAAGAAGCTGTACAACGCGCGGTAGAAGAATTCGGTGCATCAGCAGTTGAGCCAAATGAAATTTACGGTGTTGAATGTGATATTTACGCACCATGTGCATTAGGCGCAACAGTTAATGACGAAACTATTCCACAACTTAAAGCAAAAGTAATCGCAGGCTCTGCAAATAACCAATTAAAAGAAAATCGTCACGGCGACATGATTCATGAAATGGGTATTGTATACGCACCAGACTATGTTATTAATGCTGGTGGTGTAATTAACGTAGCAGACGAATTATATGGATACAATAGAGAACGTGCACTAAAACGTGTTGAGTCTATTTATGACACAATTGCAAAAGTAATCGAAATTTCAAAACGCGATGGCATTGCAACTTATGTAGCAGCAGATCGTTTAGCTGAAGAGCGCATTGCAAGCTTGAAAAACTCTCGTAGCACATACTTACGCAACGGTCACGACATTATTAGCCGTCGCTAATCATTCATATATTACTTTTACAAAAGGTGTGGTTACCTCTTATGAGGTTTCCACCTCCTTTTGAATTTATTAGTGGAGGTAGCAACAGTGTCTTTAAATCGAATTCTTGTTATTAATCCGGGTAGTACATCCACAAAAATTGGTGTTTTTGATAATGAAAGGCCCGTTTTAGAAGAAACTATTCGTCATGACGAAGAACAAATTGGAAAATATAAAAGAATTATCGATCAATATGAGTTTCGCAAAGAAACGATTTTAGAAGTTCTACATTCTCACGGTATTAACATTTCAAAGTTAAACGCAGTTTGTGGGCGTGGGGGATTACTTCGTCCAATCGAAGGCGGAACATACACAGTAAACGATTCGATGTTAGAAGATTTGAAAAATGGGTTTAGCGGTCATCATGCTTCAAACCTTGGAGGCATTTTAGCATATGAAATCGCTTCTGGATTAAATATTCCGGCATTCATAGTAGATCCTGTCGTTGTAGATGAAATGGAGCCGGTTGCTCGTATAAGCGGTATTGCTGGTATGGAACGTAAAAGTATTTTCCATGCATTAAACCAAAAAGCGGTTGCTCGTAAAGTGGCTGAAGAATTAAATCACAAATACGAGGATTTAAATTTATTAGTTACACATATGGGTGGCGGTATTACAGTTGGTGCTCATAAAAAAGGAAAAGTTATTGATGTGAATAACGGCTTAAACGGAGAAGGCCCATTTAGTCCAGAGCGTGCGGGTACAGTACCGGTAGGGCAATTAGTGGAGATGTGTTTCTCTGGTGAGTATTACCGTGACGAAATGGTTAAAAAACTTGTTGGACAAGGTGGACTTGTAAGCCTAATCGGTACAAATGATGCGATCAAAGTGGAACAAATGGTTGAAAAAGGTGATCCAGAAGCAACTCTTATTTATAAAGCAATGGCATATCAAGTTGCAAAAGAGATTGGCGGAGCTAGCGCTGTACTTCACGGGAAAATTGATGCAATCGTTTTAACTGGTGGACTTGCGTACAGTAAAATTCTTGTTGATGAAATAAAAGAACGTGTTGACTGGATTGCAGATGTTATCGTACATCCAGGGGAAGATGAATTACAAGCATTAGCAGAAGGAGCACTTCGTGTATTACGTGAAGAAGAAGCGCCGAAAGAGTATGTTGTACGAGAAAAACAAACAGTAGCTAGGGGTTGAGATAATGGCAAGAGAATATGATTTAGTCATCGTTGGCGGCGGTACTGGTGGATATGTTGCTGCTATTCGAGCATCACAACTAGGTTTAAAAACTGCACTTGTTGAAAAAGAAAATCTTGG
The DNA here is from genome assembly GCF_058952315.1 of Bacillus sp. GW823-FHT06B01. Classification (NCBI taxonomy): domain Bacteria; kingdom Bacillati; phylum Bacillota; class Bacilli; order Caryophanales; family Bacillaceae; genus Bacillus; species Bacillus sp. GW823-FHT06B01. The sequence goes on from NZ_JBXAHR010000002.1 coordinate 672,304, forward strand.
TGGTACTTGTTTGCACAAAGGATGTATTCCTAGTAAAGCTCTTTTACGTAGTGCGGAAGTATACGCAACTGCTAAAAAAAGCGAAGAGTTCGGAGTTATTGCAAGTAATGTAGAACTAAACTTTGCGAAAGTGCAAGAGCGTAAAGAGAAGATTGTAACGCAACTTCATAAAGGTGTTCAACACTTAATGAAACAAGGTAAAATTGATGTGTTTGAAGGTATCGGCCGTATTCTTGGCCCATCTATTTTCTCTCCAATGCCGGGGACAATTTCAGTTGAACTTGCAAGTGGAGAAGAGAATGAAATGTTAATTCCAAAAAATGTACTTGTTGCAACAGGTTCTCGTCCGAATTCATTACCAGGTTTAGAATTAGACGGAGAGTATGTAATGTCTTCCGATCATGCTCTAAAAATGGAAACGCTTCCTAGCTCGATTATTATCGTTGGTGGCGGTGTAATCGGTATTGAGTGGGCATCTATGCTTGCTGACTTCGGTGTAGAAGTTACAGTATTAGAGTATGCGAAAACGATATTACCACTAGAAGATCAGGACGTTTCAAAAGAAATGCAACGTCTATTCAAGAAAAAAGGTATTAAAGTGGTAACTGGTGCAAAAGTATTACCAGAAACATTGGTAAAAGATAACGGAGTAACAATTCAAGCTGAACATAACGGTGAGAATAAAGAATTTAAAGCAGAAAAAATGCTTGTATCTGTAGGAAGACAAGCCAATACGCAAAATATTGGTTTAGAGAATACGGATATCGTTGTGGAAAAAGGATACATTCAAACAAATGAGTTTTATCAAACGAAAGAATCTCATATTTACGCAATCGGAGATGTAATCGGCGGCTTACAACTTGCTCACGTTGCTTCTCATGAAGGAATTGTTGCAGTAGAACATATTGCTGGTAAAGAAGTTACACCAATTGATTACTCTATGGTATCAAAATGCGTATATAGCAGTCCAGAAGTTGCTTCTGTCGGTTTAACAGAACAAGAAGCGAAAGAAAAAGGCTATAAGTTAAAAGTAGGTAAGTTCTCATTCCGTGCAATCGGAAAAGCACTTGTATACGGCGAATCAGATGGTTTCGTAAAACTTGTAGTTGATGAAGAAACAAATGACATTCTTGGTGTTCATATGATTGGACCACATGTAACAGATATGATTTCTGAAGCTGGTCTTGCAAGAGTACTTGATGCAACACCGTGGGAAGTAGCACATACAATTCATCCGCATCCATCATTATCTGAGGCGATTGGTGAAGCAGCATTAGCTGTAGATGGAAAAGCGTTACACGCATAAAAATGTGGATTTAGGAGGTTATGAAAAATGGCAGAAGTAAAAGAAAAGCGCCATGAAGAGCTTGGCTTAAGTGATGAGCAAGTATTAGAAATGTTCCGTACGATGTTACTTGCACGTAAAATCGACGAACGTATGTGGTTATTAAACCGTGCGGGTAAAATTCCATTCGTAATTTCTTGTCAAGGACAAGAGGCTGCACAAGTTGGAGCAGCATTCGCTCTTGATAGAGAGAAAGATTATGCATTACCATACTACCGTGATATGGGTGTTGTACTAGCGTTCGGTATGACAGCTAAAGAGCTTATGTTGTCTGCTTTCGCGAAAGCTGGAGATCCAAACTCTGGTGGTCGTCAAATGCCTGGTCACTTCGGTCAAAAGAAAAATCGTATTGTGACAGGATCATCTCCAGTAACAACGCAAGTACCACATGCAGTTGGTATTGCATTAGCTGGAAAAATGGAAAAGAAAGATTTAGTAACGTTTGTTACATTTGGAGAAGGTTCTTCAAACCAAGGTGACTTCCATGAAGGGGCAAACTTTGCTGGTGTACACAAACTACCTGTTATTTTCATGTGTGAAAATAATAAATACGCAATCTCTATTCCAGTTGAAAAACAATTAGCATGTAAAAACGTATCAGACCGTGCAATTGGTTACGGTATGCCTGGATATACAATAGACGGAAACGATCCGCTTGCAGTATATAAAGCTGTAAAAGAGGCAGCAGACCGCGGTCGTCGTGGTGAAGGCCCAACTTTAATTGAAACAGTATCATATCGTTTAACAGCACATTCTAGTGACGACGATGATCGTGTTTATCGTGATAAAGAAGAAGTAGAAGAAGCAAAGAAAAAAGATTCAATTATAACATTTGCAGCTTATTTAAAAGAAGCTGGCGTGTTAACTGAGGAATTTGAAAAACAAATGTTAGACGAAATTATGCATATCGTAAATGAAGCAACAGAATATGCAGAAAATGCTCCGTATGCAGCACCTGAAGATGCATTGAAGCACGTATACGCAGAATAGGGGGGAACGTTTCATGGCTGTAATGTCTTATATTGATGCTATTACATTAGCAATGCGCGAAGAAATGGAACGCGATGAGAAAGTATTTGTTTTAGGTGAAGATGTTGGTAAAAAAGGTGGCGTATTTAAAGCGACACACGGATTATATGATCAATTTGGTGAAGATCGTGCGCTTGATGCACCGCTTGCAGAATCTGCAATTGCTGGGGTAGCAATTGGTGCGGCAATGTATGGTATGCGTCCAATCGCTGAAATGCAGTTTGCCGATTTCATCATGCCAGCAGTAAACCAAATTGTTTCTGAGGCAGCAAAAATTCGTTATCGTTCTAATAACGATTGGACTTGTCCAGTTACAATTCGTGCGCCATTTGGCGGCGGTGTTCACGGTGCATTGTATCATTCGCAATCTGTGGAAGCGATGTTTGCGAACCAACCAGGTTTGAAAATTGTTATTCCTTCTACACCATATGATGCAAAAGGTTTATTAAAAGCAGCAATTCGTGATGAAGATCCAGTATTATTCTTTGAGCATAAGCGTGCATATCGCTTAATTAAAGGTGAAGTGCCAGAGGATGATTACGTATTACCAATTGGAAAAGCAGATGTAAAACGCGAAGGTGACGATATTACTGTTATCACGTACGGATTATGTGTTCACTTTGCTCTTCAAGCAGCTGAGAAGTTAGCGCAAGATGGCATCTCTGCACATGTCCTTGATTTACGTACTGTATATCCATTAGATAAAGAAGCAATCATTGAAGCAGCTTCTAAAACAGGTAAAGTTCTTCTTGTAACAGAAGACAATAAAGAAGGAAGTATTATAAGTGAAGTGGCAGCAATTATTGCTGAAAACTGTCTGTTTGATTTAGATGCGCCAATCGCACGTCTTGCAGGTCCAGACGTTCCAGCAATGCCATATGCACCAACAATGGAAAAATTCTTTATGGTAAATCCAGATAAAGTTGAAAAAGCAATGCGTGAACTTGCGGAATTTTAATCGGGGGGACTATACATGGCTGTAGAAAACATCACAATGCCTCAGCTCGGGGAGAGCGTTACAGAGGGTACAATTAGTAAATGGCTCGTTAATGTTGGCGATCACGTAAACAAGTATGATCCGCTTGCAGAAGTAATGACTGATAAAGTAAATGCTGAAGTACCATCTTCTTTCACTGGTATTGTGAAAGAATTAATCGCTGGTGAAGGTGAGACGTTAGCTGTAGGTGAAGTAGTTTGTGTTATTCAAGTAGAAGGCGCAGATGAAGTAGCAGCGACAGCTGTTGAGGAAAAAACAAAAGAAGAACCAAAGGCAGAAGTAGCTACGCCTGAAAAAGCACCGAAAGCAAAACAACCAACTGATGGAAAACCACGTTTTTCACCAGCTGTTTTAAAACTTGCAGGTGAGCATAATGTTGATTTAGATTTAGTAGAAGGTACGGGAGCAAATGGCCGTATCACTCGTAAAGATATTTTAAAGCTAGTGGAATCTGGAAATATTCCGCAAGCAGGTGCGAAGAAAGAGGAAGCGGTAGCAGCAGTAGTAGAAGTGCGTCCAGAAGCACCAAAAGCAGCGCCAGTAGCACAAAAAGTAGAAGCTGCAAAACCAGTTTCTGTACCAACAATGCCTGGCGATATCGAAATTCCAGTAACAGGTGTGCGTAAAGCAATTGCGGCGAACATGTTACGTAGTAAACACGAAGCGCCACATGCTTGGATGATGATTGAAGTAGATGTGACAAACCTTGTGTCATACCGTAATTCAATTAAAGGTGATTTCAAAAAGCGCGAAGGCTTTAATTTAACGTTCTTTGCTTTCTTCGTAAAAGCAGTAGCGCAGGCGTTAAAAGAGTATCCTCAAATCAATTCAATGTGGGCTGGCGATAAGATCGTTCAGAAGAAAGATATTAACCTTTCTATCGCTGTTGCAACAGAGGACGAACTATTTGTACCAGTAATTAAACACGCGGATGAGAAGACGATTAAAGGTATCGCTCGTGAAATTACAGAGCTTGCAGGAAAAGTACGTACGAAATCGTTAAAAGCGGACGAAATGCAAGGTGGAACATTTACAATTAATAACACAGGATCATTTGGTTCTGTTCAATCTATGGGTATTATTAATTATCCACAAGCGGCTATTTTACAAGTTGAATCAATTGTAAAACGCCCAGTAATTATGGATAATGGTATGTTCGGTGCTCGCGACATGGTTAACTTATGTTTATCACTTGATCACCGTGTACTAGATGGCTTAATTTGTGGTAAGTTCTTAGGACGTGTAAAAGAAATTTTAGAAAATACGTCAGAAAATAATACATCTGTATATTAATAAAAAGCTCGCTTATGCGAGCTTTTTATCATCTTATTTCTTCATCTACATTCTACTATATGTATAATATCTTCCCCAGTAATCTTACAATGAACGATTATGTATTAGGAATTTATGAAAATACATTGCTGATATATGGTATATGGATATAAAATAAGAAAAGAATAATTTTTTTGGCAAATCTTACTGACGAAACTGTAGTATAATATATTGTATTGTATGAAAAAGAGAGTTATTCTATATAAGTGTTTTATAGATAATGTGTAATCAGTCGTCAAAACATGAAGAATGTTGACTCCTGGTTTTTTATTTTGCTGTAACAATGTTTCAGGAGGATGTCATGAAAAGAAGTACCGAGTTTCTAAAAAGTTTAGATGTAAAATTAATATTAATTTTGTTAGCATTATGTGTTACGAGTATAGCTGCTATATATAGCAGTCAGCAAACTGGCCAATATGGAGAGGCAAACTTTGCGATGAAACAGGGTTTGAACTACATAATTGGAGTTGTATTGTTATTGCTTGTTGCAAGCATCGACTTAGATCAATTACAAAAATTGTCTTGGCCACTTTATATCGTCGGATTTGGTTCACTTATTCTTTTGAAAATACTACCGGTTTCCACTTTCACACCTGAAAAATTAGGTGCAAAAAGATGGTTTGTATTTCCGTTAGTTGGACAAATTCAACCATCTGAGTTTTTCAAAATTTCATTGCTTCTCGTAGTAGCAAGTATAGCAGTGAAACATAATGCACAGTATATGGCAAGGACATTCCAAACGGATTTACAATTAGTAGGTAAAATTGTGCTTGTATCCCTTCCGCCTATGGCTGTTGTATATAGCCAACCAGATACAGGGATGGTGTTCTTATATGCTGCTGCAATTGCATGTATTTTATTTATGTCAGGTATTCAGAAGAAATTGATAGCGTTATGTACAGTTATTCCAGTCACCATACTATCGGCGTTAATATTTATTTACGTAAGGTATGAGGATTTCTTCTTTAATAAGTTAGTTACGTTACTAAAACCTCACCAACAATCACGTATTTTAGGTTGGTTAGATCCATTTGAACATACAGATCAAGGTTATCAAACACAGCAATCGATCTTAGCTGTAGGTAGTGGCGGTATGGAAGGGAAAGGATTTGGCGAAGGGAACGTCTATATCCCTGAGAAGCATACTGACTTTATTTTTGCTACAATTGCCGAAGAAGGTGGATTTATCGTAGCAGCGTTAGTTGTATTCTTGTTCCTATTACTACTATATCGAACAATTATTATCGGTTATTCTGCTGATAATTTATTCGGTACATTATTATGTGCTGGATCAATCGGAATATTAACGGTTCAAATATTCCAAAACATCGGTATGATCGTTGGATTAATGCCTGTAAAAGGGATTGCATTACCGTTCTTATCATATGGGGGGAGTTCCTTGTTCTCTAATATGATTATGATGGGTCTCATATTATCCGTACGAAAAACGTATAAAAAGTATATGTTTTCCGTCAAGTAAGAAAAGCTGATTCGTTTAAAAACGAATCAGCTTTTTTACATATATGCTCTTAAACGTTGCAAACTAAAACAAAGTAGCAGTTTGAGACGGGTAAGGAGTGCAAAGTGATGCATATGCATATTTTTGAAGGGGCACGGCATCTTTCCAATAGTGAATGGGTTATTCGGGCTATTATAGCATACATATTTTTAATATTAGTTGCGAAAGCGATGGGGCAAAGATCCATCGCGCAACTTCGTTTTTTAGATGTCGTATTAGTATTATTGCTTGGTGGAAATATTTCTAACGCATTATCTGATGAAAAAGTAGGATTACTCGGATCAATGATTACAACGTTCATACTCGTTGTACTTCACATTATAAGCTCAGTCTTAATGTTGAAATGGGATAGATGGAGACGCTTTTTAGAGCCAGCACCTATTATTCTTATACACAATGGTTCCATTGATTTTAGCAATTTGAAAAAAGCGAGAATTACGGTGGAATATTTATTTTCGGAACTTCGTATGCGAAATGTGAGTGATATTCAAAAGATTAAATTAGCATTATGGGAAGCGAACGGTGTCGTTTCTATATTTCAGTATCCAGAATATGAAGCAGTTTCACGGCTTGATCTGAAAGTGGCGGGAAAAAAATCTCCAGTTTCATTTGTATTAGTAAAGGATGGGAGCATTCAGAAAGATGTTCTTGCTTTATTAGGGAAAACAGAAGAATGGGCGAGAGAATTTCTAGAGAAAAACGCAGAAGTTGAATCCATTATGTTAGCTACAGTAGATGAAGCACATAAAATAAATATTTTGTTAAAAAAATGAAAAATATACGCATTTTGTCGTTTCATACATATGATACAATAGTGTGGACAACGAAAAAGGAGGCGATACGATGGGATATGTAGAAGAATTACGAAAAATAGTTGGTCATCGCCCTTTAATTTTAGTTGGTGCTGTTGTACTCGTTATAAATGAAAATGGGGATGTTTTATTACAGCAAAGAACAGAGCCTTACGGAAAATGGGGATTGCCTGGCGGATTAATGGAGCTTGGCGAATCACCAGAAGAAACAGCTTGCCGTGAAGTATATGAAGAGACAGGAATAGAAGTGAAGAACTTGCGATTAATTAATGTATTTTCGGGAGCGAATTATTTTACAAAACTAGCAAATGGTGATGAATTTCAATCCGTAACGACAGCCTATTATACGGATGAATATGAAGGGGAGTTTGTTATGAATAAAGAAGAAGCGGTTCAGCTTACATTCTTCCCACTAACAGAACTACCTGATTATATTGTAGGATCGCATAAAAAAATGATTGGTGAATATATGAAGATTATGGAAAAAAAGATATAATAATAATGAAAGAAATACAAAAACACAGTTCTGGTTGGTAGTCCAGACGCATGATTTCATGTCAGTAACCTTCCCCTCCGGGATGTCCCGTATTTCTAATTTTTTTAAGGAGGGGCTGTCAGTGGATTTGACAGTATATCACGATGGTCAATTTTTTGTTGGAATCATTACATGTAAAGAAAAAGGGAAGTTGTATGGAGCGAGGTATATCTTTGGAACGGAACCTTCAGACGAAGAAGTGCTTATATTTGTGAACGGTTCAATGTTAGCGTATTTTCAGCACTTTGCAAAATGTGGCGTGGAAGTGAAAGAAAAACAGCGTCCCAAAAATATAAAGCGGATCATACGACAAGCAGCAAAAGAAGTAAATGTAAACCGCTTTACTAAGGCGCAAGAGGCAATTAGCTTATCTTATGAACTGCATAAACAAGAAAAGAAAGTGCAATCTAAGGAGAAGCGAGAGGCTGAAAAACAAAGAAGACGTTTAATTAAAGTACAAAAAGCAAAGCAAAAACATCGTGGTCATTAAGAAAAGGTGTTAGAGCAGGGCTCTAACACCTTTTCTATACCCAAATACAAGTAAACTTACTTGTATTTCATAAACATTAACTGGTAAGATACAAATAGGTAGTTTTAGAGGAGGGAAAAGATTGATTAATTTTAACTTTTTTATGAATGATGTTGTCCGCCAAGCACGTGAAGAGATTGTTTCTGCTGGATATACAGAATTGACGACGCCAGAAGCAGTAGATGAAGCGTTTAAAAGAAATGGAACAACACTTGTAATGGTAAACTCTGTATGTGGTTGTGCAGGTGGCATTGCTCGTCCTGCTGCTGCGCATTCTGTACATTATGATAAACGTCCTAACCACCTTGTAACGGTGTTTGCAGGGCAAGATAAAGAAGCAACAGCAAGAGCTCGTGAATATTTCGAAGGGTATCCACCTTCTTCTCCATCATTTGCTTTATTAAAAGATGGAAAAATTGTAACGATGGTAGAACGTCATGAAATTGAAGGTCATGAACCAATGCAAGTTATTGCAAAACTACAATCTTATTTCGAAGAGAATTGTGAAGAACTATAAATATAAGCGAAAAGGCGGTACGTCCACAATGAAGTGGATGTACCGCCTTTTTTTATTTAGTATTAAAATTTATGGGATATGCATAGTTATGTTGTTTTATGCAATATTTTATACATAACAAACGTTGTTTGTATTGAAATTTTATTTATTTTTATTTTATATATTGCATAAAAATTAAAGTGCTGATACAATACAAACATCGAATAAATATTCTATTAAACTTTTAAATATACATTATTAGGGGGAAGAAAGATGAAGAAGTTATTATCAATATCGTTTGCACTTATTTTAATTGTAAGTATGTTCAGTGCTTGTAGTAATGGGGAAGAAAAGGCTACTGGAAAAAATAAGAAAGTACTGGTTATGGGGACTTCAGCAGATTATAAACCATATGAATACGTAGAAGCTTCAAAAAGTGATGAAATTATCGGCTTTGATGTTGATGTTGCTAAATATATCGGAAAAGAACTTGGTTATGAAGTGAAAGTGAAAGATATGGATTTTGGTGGTTTATTAGCATCCCTTAGCTCAGGAAAAGTTGATTTCGTAATGGCAGGTATGACGCCAACGGCAGAGCGTAAAAATAATGTTGATTTCACAGATATATATTTTGTTGCGAAAAACATGGTCGTTTCTAAAAAGGATTCTAATATTCAATCTGTAGAGGATTTAAAAGGGAAAAAAGTAGGGGTACAAACAGGATCTATCCAAGAAGAGAAAGCAGCAGAATTTAAAAAACAAGTAGATTTCAAAGTTGAGGGACGTGACCGTATACCAGAAATCGTACAAGAAATTAAAGCTGGTCGTTTTGACGCTGCAATTATAGAAGACACAGTTGCTAAAAATTATTTAGAAAAAATGAAAGAATTACAAGGAATTGAAATTAAAGAAGCACCAGAAGAAGTAGGAGCAGCAATTGCCCTTCCGAAAAATAGTGATAAAACAGCAGAATTTAATAAAGTAATTAAAAAAATGCAAGAAAATGGAGAAATGGATAAATTAGTGAAGAAATGGTTTGGCAGCGAAAAATAAGCTGCCTTTCACTTTTCTGTGAGGGGAATGAAAAGAATGAACTTAGATTTTTCGGCGATTACGCCTTCGATACCATATATACTAAAAGGGCTAGAAGTTACTTTAAAAATTGTAGCAGTATCAGCGTTAGTTGGGTTTATTTTAGGAACGTTATTAGCGCTTTGCAAAATTGCTAGAATACGAGCATTAAATATAGCGGCAGATTTTTATACATCAATTTTCCGTGGTACACCACTTGTATTGCAATTAATGATTATTTATTTCGGTGTCCCGCAAATAATTGGTTATGAAATACCAGCATTCTTGGCGGCTGTACTAGCATTTAGTTTGAATTCAGGTGCATACATGTCAGAAGTAATCCGTGCCGGCATTCAAGCGGTTGATAAAGGACAAACAGAAGCGGCGATGGCATTAGGAATTCCATACGGAAAAATGATGCGAAATATCATTTTTCCTCAAGCTTTAAAAAATATATTACCGGCACTTGTAAACGAGTTTGCGACACTTACGAAAGAATCGGCTGTAGTAACAGTAATAGGAGCGACCGATTTAATGCGCCGTGCTTACATTGTAGGCGGTGAGACGTTTAAATATCTTGAACCATTACTTTTTGTTGGACTTATTTATTATATGCTAGTCATTATTCTTACATTAGTCGGGAAGGCAATTGAAGGGAGAATGAAGAAAAGTGATTAAAATTGAAAACCTTCATAAATCATTTGGAAAAAATGAAGTATTAAAAGGGATTACAACAACGATTGAAAAAGGGGAAGTAGTAGCAATTATTGGACCGTCTGGATCAGGGAAATCAACATTTTTACGTTGTATGAATGTGCTAGAAGCACCGACAAATGGTCACATTTGGATTGGAACGGAAGAAGTAACGAATCCGAAAACGAATATTATGCACGTTCGTGAAAATGTTGGAATGGTATTTCAGCATTTTCACCTATTTCCTCATATGACTGTATTAGAAAATATTACGTATGCTCCTATCAATGTAAAAGGAGTAACGAAACAAGAAGCTGACAAGAAAGCCGAGAAACTTTTAGAAAAGGTCGGTTTATTAGATAAAAAAGATACGTATCCGAATCGTCTTTCGGGAGGACAAAAGCAACGTGTAGCAATTGCGAGAGCGTTAGCGATGGAACCAGAAGTTATGTTATTTGATGAACCAACATCAGCACTAGATCCAGAGATGGTAAAAGAAGTGTTAGAAGTTATGAAATCATTAGTTACGACAGGAATGACAATGGCGATTGTTACACATGAAATGGGATTTGCAAAAGAAGTAGCAGATCGTGTTCTCTTTTTAGATGGTGGAAAGCTTGTAGAAGATAGTGTGCCAGCAGAATTTTTTGCAGCACCGAAAAGTGAACGTGCGCAACAATTTTTACAAAAAATATTGTAATCTGTAAAAGTTACGTGAATAATAAGTAGAAAAGGATGACATTGTGTCATCCTTTTTTTATACTAGCTGTAAATACGTTTATACATATAGGAGCAATGATATGTTCAAAATTGGATACCGTACAGTAAAAACAGCAATAGGGACAGGCGTAGCCGTTTTTATTGCGCAGTTATTAGGATTAGAATTTTATAGTTCAGCGGGCATTTTAGTTATATTATGTGTACAAAATACGAAACGTAAATCACTTCAAGTATCGCTACATCGTTTTTTAGCTTGTGTATTATCAATGGTATTCGCGTTTTGTATTTTTGAAACAATTGGATATACACCACTTGCAATTAGTATATTATTACTTACATTTATTCCGACTGCAGTTATGCTCAAAATTCAAGAAGGTATTGTCACGAGTTCAGTTATTGTGATGCATCTATATTCATTGAAACAAATTACATGGCTTATTGTTGGGAATGAAATTGCGATATTAACGATAGGAATTAGCGTGGCTTTATTAGTGAATATGTATATGCCAAGTAGTGAAAATAAGCTAAAAGAGTATCAGGATACAATAGAAAGTAACTTTAAAACAATTTTGTTTGAAATGGTCGTGTATTTACGAAACAGAGAAAGTAGCTGGAGCGGGGCAGAACTTATTGAAACTGAAAATATGCTAAATGAAGCTAGAGATTTATCGTTTAAGAAACTTGAGAATGCATTTATGCGAGAAGATGACTATTACTATCGTTATTTTAATATGCGTATGCAACAATTCGAAATTTTAGAGCGAATGATTCCGTTAGCAGCTTCTTTATCGTGGACATATGAACAAGCTGACATGATTGCGGATGTGGTTGAAAACATTAGTAATGCTATTAGCCCTCAGAGTACCGGGGTTATTTCTTTAAGACAGCTTCAAGAAATGAGAGAATTATTTAGAGATATGCCATTGCCCGTTACACGTGAAGAATTTGAGATACGTGCGAAACTTGTTCAACTTGTATACGAAATGGAACAATATTTACTCATTAAAAGTCGCTTTAAGGGAAAGGATAATATAAAAGAACTTATATAGAAGGTAGGAATTATCTATGCCGTATCTTCTCTCTTTCATATTATGTCTTTCTTTATCGCCTATTTGGCCTCTTGGTGATAATCCACGTGCCGGAGATCCTTTCATTATTGTAAATAAAGCGACGAATAAACTAGCTTATATTGACGATGGGAAGATTCAGAAGGTTTTTCCAGTCGCGACAGGGAAAACAAATGAATTAACTCCAGAGGGAACTTTTGATGTTGTAATGAAAGCGAAGGATCCGTATTATATTGCGAAGGATATTCCAGGTGGGTCACCGAAAAATCCACTTGGGTCAAGGTGGATTGGATTTAATGCAAGAGGAACTGATGGAAGTAAATATGGAATACATGGAACAAACCAACCTAGTTCAATTGGAAAGTATATTTCACAAGGATGTATACGAATGAAGAAAAACGATGTGGAGTATTTATTTGATCGCATTCCAATTGGAACGAAAGTATGGATTGTGAAGTCGAAAAAATCATTTCAGCAATTGGCAAAAGAAAAAGGAGCCATTGCATATGAAAAAGCCAACAAAGGTTGGCTTTTTCATATGCAATAAGTTGTCTTGACATGTGTACATAACCATGAGTTAATGAGAGTATAGAAAGATAAAGTGAAACTTTAATCAGTGGGATGTTTTTTACCTGCGGATTATCAGCCCTCACCGATCAGGATAAAAATTAGATAAAGGGGTTGCTCATATGTACTTGAATCCAAAAATTTCGTATATGCAATTTTTTATGGGATTTCTATTTGTTATTACATTCATATTGGCAACTTTTAATATATGTTCTTATCTTGTAGCAATTGTATGTATGGCATTACTCAATCTTACTTTTGTTATTGGAGCATTTCAGCAGAAACAATATACAAGTTTTATAACAGCACTTGTAATGTCATTCTCCTTTAGTATTGTAGCGATTGTGCTTTATATAAAATAAACCATCTCGATATCGAGATGGTTTATTTTATTGTGTTATGTGTAAAAAGTAAAAAAAGGACGAACACATCGTCCTTTTTACCAAAACATACTTGCGCCAGCAAGTAATGTTGTTACAAGCATAGAAATTAGCATTACATAAATCATAACTTTTTGAGCTTTTTTATGCATCGTTAAACCTCCTTGCAAATCAGTACAATATCATTGTAACGAGAAATGATATTGTGGACAAGGGGAGAGAAGTGACAAAATTCGAGAAGTGCGTGTAAAGTATAACAGGAAATTTGTATGTATGTAGAGAATATATAATTAATGATAGAGTATAAGTTTTTTGTTATGCAAGCTGAAGAATGGAGATACGATGATGAAAATATATGAAACAAATCGTTTACATTTAAGGGAAATTGATGAGTCGTATGCTGAAAAAGTTCTTCAATATTACGACAGAAATCGTGAATTTTTAAAAGCTTGGGAAGAGTATAGACCGGATGATTTTTTTACGTTAGATTATCAGAAGAAAAAGTTACAAAAGGATAGAAAAGAGTTTGCAGAAGGTAAAATCATCAGGCTTTGGATTTTTAAAAAGGGTGATGATACGAAAATAATTGGATGTATTTCATTTAATTTAATTGTTCGCGGAATTTATCAATCTTGTGTACTCGGCTATAAATTAGATAAGGCAGAGTTAAACAAAGGTTATACGACAGAAGCGCTTAGAAAAGCGATTCAAGTTGCTTTTGAAGAATTTCAGTTACATCGTATAGAAGCACCGATTATGCCACGAAATTTAGCATCTATACAAGTAGTGACGAAGATAGGCTTTCAATATGAGGGCGTGTCTAGGAAAATGTTAATGGTTAATGGAGTATGGGAAGATCATATGCGCTGGGTATTGTTAAATGAGTAATAGAAAGCAGATGGTTATCTAGACATATAAACCGTCTGTTTTTTGTCTTGTATTTCGAAACTTTTGCGAAATTCTGTTATAATTAATAGTGTTACATACATAATGGTAGTGCAGGAGGCGCAGTCTTATGATTAATCAAGAACGTTTAGTAAATGAATTTATGGAATTAGTACAAGTAGATTCTGAAACGAAATTTGAAGCAGAAATTTGTAAAGTATTAACAAAGAAGTTTACAGATTTAGGTGTAGAAGTATTTGAAGATGACACAATGGCTGTTACTGGGCATGGTGCAGGTAATTTAATTTGTACTTTACCAGCAACAAAAGATGGTGTTGATACAATTTACTTTACTTCTCATATGGATACAGTAGTTCCTGGTAATGGAATTAAGCCTTCTATTAAAGATGGATATATCGTATCAGATGGTACTACGATTTTAGGTGCGGATGATAAAGCTGGATTAGCATCAATGTTCGAAGCAATTCGTGTTTTAAAAGAGAAAAACATCCCTCATGGTAAAATTGAATTTATTATTACAGTTGGAGAAGAATCTGGTCTTGTTGGTGCAAAAGCATTAGATCGTGAGCGCATTACAGCGAAATACGGTTACGCATTAGATAGCGATGGAAAAGTTGGTGAAATCGTTGTTGCAGCTCCAACACAAGCGAAAGTGAATGCAATTATTCGTGGGAAAACAGCTCATGCTGGTGTAGCACCAGAAAAAGGTGTATCTGCAATTACTATCGCAGCGAAAGCAATTGCGAAGATGCCACTTGGTCGTATTGATTCTGAAACAACTGCAAATATTGGACGTTTTGAAGGTGGTACACAAACAAATATCGTTTGCGATCATGTACAAATCTTTGCAGAAGCGCGTTCTTTAATCAATGAAAAAATGGAAGCACAAGTTGCAAAAATGAAAGAAGCATTTGAAACAACTGCAAAAGAAATGGGTGGTCATGCAGACGTTGAAGTAAACGTTATGTACCCAGGATTTAAATTTGCTGAGGGCGATCACGTTGTAGAAGTTGCAAAACGTGCAGCTGAAAACATTGGTCGTACACCTTCTCTTCACCAAAGTGGTGGCGGAAGTGATGCAAACGTAATTGCAGGACACGGTATTCCAACAGTTAACTTAGCGGTTGGTTATGAAGAAATTCATACAACAAACGAAAAGATTCCTGTTGAAGAATTAGCGAAAACAGCAGAATTAGTTATAGCAATTATTGAAGAAGTAGCGAAGTAATGGAATAGAAAAAGCGTGTAAATCACAATTGATTTACACGCTTTTTATTTGGATTCGATTGCTTTTACAAGGCGGATCAGCCAATATAAGAAAATCCATGGCAATATATAAGTTGTTGCTATATGTACTAGGCGAGGGAAGAACCCAAACGTATTAATATTAAAAATAGGAAGCAGTAAATAATTAATGGCTATGATTAATATAATCACAAGGAACGTATAGTTGAGTTTATTAGTTGATTTCATCATAATCATCCCTTTTTGTGATTTTATACATTTTATGTAAATTATATCAAATGTATGAAAGGAAAAGAACAAGCAATTATTATAACTATTATGCAAAATTTGATATAATGAAAGAACGAACGTTCTGATTAGGGAGTGAGTACTGTGCGAGAAATGTATCCGAAAAATGGTCGTGTTATTTTGCATGTAGATATGAATTGTTTTTTCGCATCTGTTGAAATTGCTCATGACCCATCATTACAAGGGAAGCCGTTAGCAGTTGCTGGAAATGAAAAAGAAAGAAAAGGAATTATTATAACATGTAGTTATGAGGCAAGAGACTATGGAATACGTACAACGATGCCTCTTTGGGAAGCAAAAAGGTTATGCCCGCAATTAGTTGTAATGCGTCCTAATTTTACATTATATCGTGAAGCTTCATTTCAAATGTTTCAAATTCTTTCCCGTTTTACGGAAAAAATACAACCAGTCTCTATAGATGAGGGGTATTTAGATATTACAGATTGCTACGCACTCGGTTCACCTCTTGAAATAGCAAAGATGATTCAGCAGGCGTTATTAACAGAGTTACAGCTTCCGTGTAGCATCGGAATTGCTCCTAACCTTTTCCTAGCAAAAACAGCTTCTGATATGAAAAAGCCTCTCGGTATTACGGTGCTTCGAAAACGAGATATTCCAGAAATGATTTGGCCACTTCCAGTTGAAGCAATGCATGGAATTGGAGAAAAAACAGCTGAAAAATTAAATGATATTCATATACAAACAATTGAGCAGTTAGCAAAAGGAAACGAACATATCATTCGCGCTAAAATTGGAAAGCATGGCGTTGATTTACAACAGCGGGCAAAAGGTATGGATGATAGGGAAGTTGATCCGAGTCAAATGGGACAACATAAAAGTGTCGGTAATTCGATGACTTTTTCAAAGGATATGGATGAAGAGAAAGAATTACTTGATATGTTAGAACGGCTATCAAAATCAGTGAGTAAAAGATTACAAAAGCGAACGCTTGTCAGCTATAATATTCAAATTATGATTAAATATCATGATAGGCGGACAGTAACGCGGAGTAAGCAATTGAAAAATGCGATTTGGGAAGAACGAGATATTTTTCAGGCAGCATCTCGTTTATGGAAGCAACATTGGGACGGTGATTCCGTTCGTTTACTAGGTGTTACAGCTACTGAAATAGAGTGGAAGACAGAATCGGTGAAACAATTAGATTTGTTTTCATTTGAAGAAGATGCGAAAGAAGAGCCGCTACTTGCTGTCATCGATCAAATTAATGATAAGTATGGAATGCCGATTTTACAACGAGGTAGTCAATTATTACGTAAGCAAGAAAAGTCTTTTCAGCAAAAGTTAGAAAATAAGTTTATGTAGAAGGTGTCATGAAGCTGTAAATATCATGACACCTTTCATTTTTAACTTACCTCTAAATCTAATGAAGTTTTCCAACCAGCTGCAGTAACATCAGATTCTAATAGCATTCTACCTACTACTTTTTCAATTAGGACTGCTGCATTTGTACTGCAATGTAATGTAGCTTGTATACACACTTTTTGATTAGAATCTACGTCTTCGCTATACAATTCTTTTAAACCGATGCCTTCAGAACTTACCATGTGCATAAGTAAAAAACGAATATGGGATTCATGTTCCTCTGAACAAGTAAGAGAAAGTAAGTAATTCGTTTGTTCAGGTGATTCTTCTTTTGATTTCTGATTCATAAAGAGAGCGATTGGGCGAAGTAGTATATTTGCTAGTAAAACGCCGGCTGCACCTAATATAGCTGCAACGAGGAAACCAGCACCTGTAAGAGTACCAACAGCAGCTGCGCACCATAGAGTAGCTGCTGTATTAAGCCCTCTAATACTAAAACCATCGCGGATTATAACGCCGCCTCCTAAAAAACCAATCCCACTAACGACTTGAGCAGCAATACGTGAGGGGCTAGCATCGTGATCAAGCATGACGGATAATAAAACAAATATACAGGCACCAAGTGATACGAGAGCATTTGTCCGTAATCCAGCCATCCTGTGTCTCCATTGCCGTTCCATTCCGATGCAAGCACCTACAATAATTGCGATAAATAATCTTAATACAATGTCATACCATACCATCATGGTCACCTCCATACATATAAGTCCATGTTATATTTTTGAGAATGCGTGGGGAGTACCTGCTCATTCTCATTTTTATCCCACTATTTGCGGGCTGATGAAAGCTTCACTTTATAACCAGCTATGAAACTTTTTAATATAAACTTTTTTTAGGAACTGTGTTAAGAAAGCATAGCCTAATAGTATTCCTATTAACCAAGGGAAGTAGCTAAGTGGTAATGCTTGTAATCCAACGGCTGCTCCAAGTGGCGAGAATGGAATATAAATTCCGATTGCCATAATACAAGCGGTTAATAAAAGAACCGGTATTGATGCAGTACTTTGAATGAACGGAATCTTCTGTGTTCTTATCATGTGAACAATTAAAGTTTGTGTTAGCAATCCAACGACAAACCAACCAGATTGGAATAATGATTGTTCGCTAGCTGTATTTGCACCGAAGACGTTCCACATGACTACGTATGTGATAATATCAAATATGGAACTAATGGGACCGATGCAAATAATGAAGTTTCGTAAGTTGGCAGTATCCCATTTTCTTGGTTTGTCTAAAAACTCTTTATCCATTTTGTCCCATGGGATAGACAGTTGTGAAATATCATAAAGTAAGTTTTGAATTAAAAGGTGAATGGCAAGCATCGGCAAGAAGGGGATGAAAGCACTTGCTACTAATACACTAAATACATTTCCGAAGTTAGAGCTAGCTGTCATTTTAATATATTTTAAAATATTTCCGAATGTAGTACGTCCTTCTAAAATGCCTGCTTCTAATATTGTTAAACTTTTTTCGAGTAAAATAATGTCGGAAGACTCTTTTGCAATATCAGTAGCAGTATCAACACATATGCCAACATCAGCTTCACGTAACGCTACGGCATCGTTAATGCCATCTCCCATATAACCTACAGTGTGTCCGTTTCCTTGTAATACTCGTATAATGCGAGATTTTTGCATTGGATTTAGTTTAGCAAATACAGTTGTTTCTTCGGCTAATTTTGCTAATGCTTTATCAGGTAAAGAATCGATTTCGTAACCAAGGACAGGCTCACCGATATTTAATCCAACTTCTTTGCAAACTTTTCTTGTCACGATTTCGTTATCGCCAGTTAAAATTTTTACTTGTACACCATGTTTCTGCAATGCTTGAATGGCAGTAGCTGCAGATGGTTTCGGTGGATCTAAAAAGCCAATATATCCAGCGAGAATCATATCATTTTCATCTTGTACCGCGTACTCTGTATCATTTATTGGTCTATCTTTTTTATAAGCTACAGCAATAACACGCATACCTTCACTATTTAATGTCTCACTTAGTTGTTTTACATTTGAACGCATGTCATCGGTAAGAGAAACAACTTTTCCATCTACTTCAGTGTAGTTACAAATAGATAAAATTTCTTCTACTGCTCCTTTACAAACCATTGTATGTTCACCTGAAATATCTTTCACGATGACAGACATACGCCGGCGAGCAAAATCAAATGGAATTTCATCTAGTTTTTGAAAAATGGATGGATTAAACTTCTGGTTTTCTTCTGTATGCTTCATAACGGCTTTATCTATTAAATTTTTCAATCCTGTTTGATAGAAGCTATTTAAATAGGCAAAGTGTAATACACGATTACATGTATTACCGTTAGGATCTAAATGGCGGACAAGTACAACTTTATCTTCTGTTAAAGTTCCTGTTTTATCGGTACAAAGAATGTTCATAGCACCTAAGTTTTGAATAGAATTCAGTTGTTTTACAATTACTTTTTGTTTAGACATGTTAACGGCACCTTTTGCTAAATTAGCAGTTACAATCATTGGTAACATTTCAGGTGTGAGACCAACAGCAATTGCGATAGCGAAGAAGAAAGCCTCTTGCCAATCCCCTTTTGTGAATCCATTAATGAGAAGAACGATAGGCGCCATAATAAGCATGAATGTAATTAAGAGCCAGCTTACTTTGTTTACACCTTTATCAAAGCTTGTTTCTACTCGTTTGCCGATAACCCTTTTTGCTAAAGAGCCGAAATACGTATCGGTACTTGTGGAGATGACAACAGCTTTTGCACTACCACTTACAATATTTGTACCCATAAAACAAAGGTTTTCCATATCGAGTGGATTGTAATTTTTTTTCATGTTTTTCGGTAAGATATGTTTATTCTCTGTATGATAGCAGTTTTCGTACTTTTCCACAGGCAGTGCTTCCCCAGTTAAAGAAGACTGATTCACAAATAAATCTTTAGCTGATAGAATACGCACATCAGCCGGAACGATATCACCGGCTGAAAGTGAAATAATATCGCCAGGTACAAGTTCTTCAATTGGAATTTCCATTGTATAATTTTGCTTTAAATTTGTTACTTTTTTTGTTTCGTGTACAAATCCATCTATTCTAAAGACGCTCGCCGTTGTTCGAACCATAGCTTTTAACTGATTCGCAGCTTTTTGAGAACGAAATTCTTGTAAAAAACGAATCGTTGCACTTAGCATTACCATTACAGATACGACAAGGGTTCCTTGTATGTCATCTGTGAAAAAAGAGAGTGCGCCGAGAGCTAATAAAACAAAAATAAACGGATTTTTAAATGCCAGTAGAAATTGAATGTACCACGGTGATGTTTTATTATGAGCTATTTCATTCGGGCCATATAAAGTAAGTCTAAGAGCCGCTTCTTGTTTAGAGAGTCCATCTTTTGTTGTTTCTAAAAGTTGTAACGCCTTGTTTGCATCTTGTGTTGCGACTTCCACCAATAATTCATTATTTGTTTTCATACGATCTTGATCGTATGAATGTTTTGTTTCTTGTCTTTGTAAATTTAACATCGGTAGTTCCTCCTTTTTCATGAAGGAGGAAACAATCTGTTACTCGACTATTTAAAATTAGGAGGAACAGCTTCTTTCCTACCTACATGATGAAATATTAACGTAAAACATATGGGTATCTGGGCCGAATCATCAATTGCCAACTGTTCCTCACCTCCGTACAATTTAGTAGTTTCTGAATATGCTATGTTTGTTTCATAGTAAGGTGCATATATAAAAAGACCTTTACTCAAAACGAGTAAAGGTCTGAATTCGCAGTTAAAAGAGTCCACAACAAAGACTGTTAATAAACATAGATAAAAACAGTTTTTGTGCATGACAAAAATAGATGCACCTCTCCCTCGTTGAGTTTTAGCACTGTATAGCATAGGTACTGAAACCAGCTACGTTAAGAAAGGCCTTCATTCCGACCTTTCCTGTTGACCCATTGGCGTCTCTCGACATTTTTGGGCAGCAGCGTTTCTCTATACAGGAGCCTCACCTAACAGAGACCATATTCAATTACAATTTGAATGTTAGCACTGTAAATTTATAGTGTCAATATCTTTTTTTTGAAAAATCAAATAGGTTTATGATGGCTATATAGTAGGAAATAAGAGGAGTTTTTTTTGAAATAAGGTGGGGAAATAAATAAAAAGCACTGATTACAGTGCTTTTTATTACAGATTATGAGATTGTAGTATTTTCAAAAATAACAATTTCTGAACTGTTTGTTGTTGAAACGCGTTGTGCGTAATATGTTAAAGCTGAAGAAATATATGTTGGTAATGAATCATTTGTATGTGTTGTTGTATATTCATGGATTAATTCTTTCAAAGTCGTCCATTCTAATTGTGCTGGGTGATCAGACACGAAAGAACTTACCCAGCGATCAAATGAAGATGAAAAATCAGTTTGTAAACGAAATGCTTCTTTCATAATAAAACGCTCCCTTAAAATGTAGTATAATCATTTTAACATAAAACACGAACGATTACTAAGTTTTTTGAGTATAACGTTCGTGATATATAGTTGTCTAGATGATTGGTTATGTAAATTCGATTTGCCATTTGAAATAACATTCCGTAAGATGAAAGGTAGATTATATAAAGAGCTGGAGGAAAGAAAGTGGAATTTGTATTTTTAGGAACTGGTGCAGGTGTTCCTTCGAAAGGAAGGAACGTTTCGGCAATTGCTTTGCAATTGTTAGAAGAACGAGGACAGACTTGGTTATTTGATTGTGGCGAGGCGACGCAACATCAAATATTACATACATCAGTACGCCCACGCCGCATTGAAAAAATATTTATTACGCATTTACATGGTGATCATATTTTTGGCTTGCCTGGTTTATTAGGAAGCCGTTCATTTCAAGGAGGGACTACACCTTTAACAGTGTATGGACCAAAAGGAATTAAACAATTTATTGAAGTGGCATTATCAGTAAGTACGACACATGTAAAATATCCACTTGAAATTGTGGAGATAACAGAAGAAGGTACTGTATTTGAAGATAATGAATTTCACGTGGAAACGAAAAGATTGTCACACGGTATTGAATGTTTTGGGTATCGTATTGTAGAGAAAGATATACAAGGTGCTCTTTTAGTCGATAAATTGCTGGAGATGGGTGTGAAACCGGGCCCGCTCTTTAAACGTTTAAAAGATGGAGAAGTAGTTGAATTAGAAAATGGTACGATATTAAATGGAAAAGACTTTATTGGTCCACCTCAAAAGGGAAGAATTATTACCATCTTAGGCGATACAAGATATTGTGAAGCGAGTAGAGAGCTGGCACAAGACGCTGACGTACTTGTTCATGAAGCAACTTTTGCAGCAGAAGATGAACAACAAGCGTATGATTATTTTCATTCCACATCTAAGCAAGCTGCGAGTATTGCACTTCAGGCAAATGCAAAACGATTAATATTGACTCATATTAGTTCTCGTTATCAAGGGGATACATATAAGGAATTATGGAAAGAGGCAAGAGAGCTATTTTCTAATACAGAAATAGCTACGGACTTGAAAATTTTTCCGGTAGAAAGATAATAATGGTGTGAAAAAATGGTGACGAAAGGTTGCCATTTTTTTATTTCTAAAAAAAATTTAAAATAAAACTGTTATCATTTTATGTTTATATTGGATGGAACAGAAAGTTTTAATGATGTGAAGAAATAGGATGAAAATGCATAATACCGATTGTTTAGAAAAACTGTTATATAAGTCAGATGACATAAGAGTGGTACAAATAGCAAAAACAGATCGTTATTCAGAACTTTTAAAATTCATTAAAAGTAAGCGTTTTATTAAAAACGAGCTATAATGAGGGCAGATCAAAATTTATTGTAGGCTACATGCATTTTAGCCATTTGTCGTAATAAGTGAAGTTGACTAAATCGTGAGAGAGCAACATGGAATTTATAATAGGAAAGATATTACTATTATTTGTACTAAGTCTTTTTTCATTTTTTAGCTTTAAAGCACTAAAAGATATGAAAGCAATGGGCGTTTCACTTGTTTATGCTATGCTTGTAAGGGGTTCTGTGTTAAACTTTGGATTGCTACAAGACTTTATTGTGGATTAGCTTATATGATTAGTAAATGAAGGTAATGCTAAGTTTCTTATTTATTATGATAATTGGTATTATTTCAGGATATATTGTTTCACTGTTATTCAAAAACTATCCAATTCGTATAGCGGAACAAATTCGTCGTACAACTGGAAAAGCAACCGATTCGGTAGCTTAATAGAATAGTAAAATTTTTTTCATAGAGGTTTAGGGGGAGTTATGATGAAGTATCGCTCAGTATTTGATATTATTGGTCCAGTTATGATTGGTCCATCAAGTTCACATACAGCAGGCGCAGCAAGAATGGGGCAAGTTGCTCGCCAGCTGTTTCGTCATGAACCAGAAAGAGTAAGTATTTCATTATATGGATCATTTGCAAAGACGTATCGTGGGCATGGTACAGATGTAGCGTTAATAGGTGGGATATTAGGGTTTGAAACAGATGACTTACGTATTCCAGAAGCGCTAGACATAGCAAAAGAGCGCAAAATCGAAGTAGAATTTATTGAAGAAGATGCAAATGCACCTCACCCAAATACAGCGAGAATTCGTTTGTATAAAGGTGAAGAAGAAATTGAAGTTGTTGCTTGCTCAATTGGTGGCGGTAAAATTGAAGTTGTAGAATTAAACGGATTCGATCTTCAATTAACAGGCACGAGTCCAGCACTGCTTATTGTAAATAACGATCGCTTCGGTGCTATTGCAGCAGTAGCTTCAATCCTTGCGAAACATGAAATTAACATTAGTACAATGAGTGTTTCTCGTAAAGAAAAAGGAAGAAGAGCGCTTATGGTTATCGAAACAGATGAATTATTAGCAGATGAAGTGATTGAAGAAATAAACGCGCAACAAAATATTTGTCAAGTAACTATTATGGAATAATTGCAGGGGGGACACACCATGTTTCGGAACGCAGCGGAACTAGTGGCGCAAGCTAAAGAACAAAATGTAAAAATCGCAGAAATTATGATTCAATGTGAAATGAAAACAAGAAGTATTTCACGTGAAGAAGTAATTGCTGGTATGGAAAAGAACTTAGTCGTGATGGAGCAAGCAGTAGAACGTGGTATTCGCGGAGTGAAATCACCAACTGGTTTAACTGGCGGAGATGCTGTAAAAGTTCAGGCGTATATGAATAGCGGAAAAGGCTTATCTGGAGATACGATTTTGGACGCGGTGAGTAAAGCTGTTGCAACAAATGAAGTAAACGCAGCGATGGGAATTATTTGTGCAACACCAACAGCAGGGTCTGCTGGAACAGTGCCAGGTGTACTGTTTGCACTGCAAGAAAAATTACAGCCGACACGCGAAGAGATGATCGAATTTTTATTTACAGCAGGAGCTTTCGGTATGGTTGTTGCGAATAATGCTTGTATTTCCGGCGCGGCAGGAGGTTGCCAAGCTGAAGTAGGTTCAGCAAGTGGTATGGCAGCAGCAGCAGCAGTTGAGATGGCTGGTGGAACACAAGATCAAGCAGCTACAGCGATGGCGATTTCATTAAAGAATATGCTTGGTTTAGTATGTGATCCTGTTGCAGGGCTTGTAGAAGTACCTTGTGTAAAACGTAATGCAGCAGGAGCTGCGAATGCGATGATTTCAGCTGATTTAGCATTAGCTGGCGTAACGAGTACAATTCCATGTGATGAAGTGATTGAGGCGATGTTTAGAATCGGACAAACGATGCCAGTAGCACTTCGTGAAACAGCTGAAGGTGGACTTGCAGCAACACCAACTGGTCGCCGTCTGCAAGAAGAGATTTTTGGGAAGACTAATAACTAAACAATATATGTTAATAAAAAAATGGAGCTCAAGTAAAATTGAGCTCCATTTTTTATTTTTCTTTTGTTAGTTGTTCTAATGTTTTCCCAAGATTATGTGATCGTTGTGTAGCCTGTGTAATACAAGAAATAAGTGCTTGTTGAAATTTATGTTCTTGTAATACTTCAATGCCTGCTTCGGTCGTTCCGCCAGGAGAAGTAATTTCCTTTCGCAAAACAGAAGGGTGTTTTTCACTTGCTTTTAGCATTTCAGCAGCACCAATCATCGTCTGAAGAATAAGTGACTTTGCAACATCTTCTTTTAAACCAATTGTTTTTGCGGCTTCTTCCATCGCTTCCACTACGTAATAAATATAAGCAGGCCCACTTCCAGATAATGCAGTGACAGCATGCATATCTTCTTCCTCTACAACAGAGACGAGACCGATCGTTTCAAATAAAGCTATGGCAGTCTGAATATGTTCCGCTGTTGCATGTTTTGAAGGCGAGATAGCAGTAGCTGATTTTAAAATAGCTGCAGATGTATTTGGCATCGCACGAATAATCGGAACATCTTTTTGAAGTAGGTTTCTAATCGAGTGAGTAGAAACACCTGCTAATAAGGAAATAATAAGCAAGTTATTATGTATATCTTCTTTAAAAGGAGTAAGCGCTTCTGCAACATCCTTTGGTTTCATTGCTAGAAAAAGAATAGTTGTATCAGTAAGTAGCTCTTTTTTATTATGCGTACCTTTTACGCCATATTTTTTATGTAGCTCCTGCAATCTTGTCTCGTTAGAACGATTACTTACGGTAATTTGTTCGCCTTTCACAACATTTGCATGTAACAAGCCACCAATAATCGCTTCAGCAATAGAGCCTGCACCGAGAAAGGAAATGTTTTGAATAGACATGATGTTCCTCCTTTAAATTTGGTTAGAAATTCTTATAAATGTACATACATTCGTTTTTTTACAGGAAACACCTCTTTTTATCTGAAAATAATGACAAATATATATAGAAGTTGTAAACTGAAGAAGTATTCATTTTTGAACCGGAAAGAGACAGGGGGGCTAAGCATGACGGCGATTCACCGAATGGAGATTCCTGTGCCATTTGCAGTTGAAACTGTGAATGTGTTTTTAGTTGAGGGGGAGACATTAACATTAATTGATACAGGGACGAATACAGAAGAGGCAAGAAGTGCTTTAGAAAGGCAATTAGGTACATTAGGATATGCGATAGAAGATATTAAAACAGTAGTCATTACGCATCATCATGCGGATCATTGTGGGCTTTTAAATATATTTTCTGAGAAAACGAACATTATTGGACATCCTTGGAATGAGCCTTGGATCACGCAAAATCCAGAATTTTTAAAGTGGTATCATGAGTTTTTTAGAGAGACAGCTTTGCAATTTGGTGTTCCAGCGGCATTTTTGAAAGACGAGGCGTTATTGACGACGAAGACACTTAAATATTCTTGTAATAGATCGTTAACGCATACTGTGAGAGAGGGAGATCGTATTGATTCTTTACCTGGGTTTACAGTAATCGAAACACCAGGTCATGCTTCCACTCATATTTCATTATATAGAGAATCTGATGGAATATTAATTGGCGGGGATGCTCTCATTAGCCATATTTCTTCGAATCCCATATTAGAACCACCATATGAAGGACAAACAGAAAGGGCGCGCCCGTTATTACAATATAATCAAACATTAAAGCGTTTAAGTGAAATGAATATTTCGCGCATTTTATCAGGACATGGAGAAGATGTTCTAAATGTGAAACAACTTATTGAAACGAGATTACAAAAGCAAGAAACACGTGCGTTTAAAGTGCTTGAGTTATTAAAGGAAAAACCAATGACAGCATTTGAAGTATGTGTAAAACTATTTCCGGTATTATATAAGGAGCAATTGCCACTTACTATTTCAGAAACTGTTGGACAATTAGACTTTTTAGCATATAATCAACAAGTGATGATTGATGAATCTTCGCAACAATTGATTTATTATGCAAAGTAGGTGACAGCAATGACGGGACGTTTACAAAATAAAGTAATCGTCATTACAGGTGCTTCTAGTGGAATTGGAGAGCAAGTTGCAATGCAAGTTGCAGAGCAGGGGGCGACTCCAGTATTAATGGCTAGAACAGAAGAGAAATTAAAAGCGTTAGCAGAGAAAATTAAAGAAACTTATAATACGCCTTGCTATTATTATGTATTAGATGTAAGTGAAGAGATGGAAGTACAATCTGTTTTTTCAAAGGTATTACAAGAAGTGGGACGTATTGATATATTAGTAAACAATGCGGGATTTGGTATTTTTAAAACATTTGAAGATGCGTCAATGGATGAAGTGAAAGATATGTTCCAAGTAAATGTATTTGGATTAGTAGCTTGTATGAAAGCGGTACTACCCTATATGGTGAAAAGGAACGAAGGACATATTATTAATATTGCTTCACTTGCTGGGAAAATTGCAACTCCAAAATCGAGTGCGTATGCAGCGACGAAACATGCAGTATTAGGATTTACGAATAGTTTACGCATGGAGTTGTCTAGTACAAATATTTTCGTAACAGCGATTAATCCAGGTCCGATAGATACAAACTTTTTTGAAATAGCGGATCAATCCGGTACATATGTGAAAAATATGGGACGGTACATGTTAAAACCAACATATGTAGCAGAGCAGATCGTAAAATCGATGCAAACGAAAAAGCGTGAAGTAAACTTACCGAAGTGGATGGGCATTGGTCCGAAACTTTATGCACTATTCCCAGGTTTATTTGAGCGTGTTGCAGGTAAATCATTAAATAAAAAATAGGAGATTTCCATATGGAAATCTCCTATTTTTTATTTTCCAGTCACATAATCGTAAACGATATCCTCAACTGCCTCGTATACATCAATTTCAGTATTTGAATGAATTATCGTTTGAATATGTTTAATTAGCATTTCCTGATCCTCATTTGACATAGGATTACATTGATATTGTTGAAAACTTTTTATGATCATTTTCTCAATTAATTTTTCATTCATGTTTTTCCCTGCCTGTATGTACGTATGTATTGTTTTATTGTACTTGAAGTGAAATGAAAAAACTACTATACATTGTTTTTGTATAAAAATCCGGTTGTGTATATTGTTTTTCTAGTAAAATTAAGTTTTTTAAGTTTGTAAAATTTATAAATATTTAATTGACTCTATAAATATACAATATTATAATCATACTTAATTTAAAGAATCGATATGAGGAGGAGCATATGAAAGTCGTGATTATTGGAGCAACTGGGTATGGAGGTATTGAGTTAATTCGGTTATTAGAGCAACATCCATATTTTTCGATAGCATCTCTTCATTCTTTTTCGCAAGTTGGCGAGTCTATAACAAATGTATATCCGCATTTTCAAAATGTTCTTGTTCATACGTTACAAGAAATTAATGCGGAGGAAATAAAGAAGAAAGCGGAAATTGTATTTTTAGCAACCCCAGCAGGAGTATCAGCAGAGTTAACTCCAAAATTATTAGCAGTAGGTTTAAAAGTAATTGACCTATCTGGAGACTTTCGTATGAAAGATCCTTTCATATATGAACAGTGGTATAAAAGGGCAGCTGCAAAAGAAGAAGTTCTTAGTGAAGCTGTATATGGGTTAAGTGAATGGAAAAGGTCCGAGATTCAAAAGGCAAATTTAATTGCAAACCCAGGATGTTTTGCTACAGCCGCATTATTAGCGATATTGCCGTTAGTGCGTAGCGGCATGATTGAAGAAGATTCCATTATTATTGATGCGAAATCAGGAGTATCTGGAGCTGGCAAAACGCCAACAACAATGACTCACTTTCCTGAGTTATACGATAACTTGCACATTTATAAAGTAAATGAGCATCAACACGTTCCTGAGATTGAGCAAATGCTTGCAGAGTGGAATAGGAAAACGAAGCCAATCACGTTTAGTACACATTTAATACCGATATCACGGGGGATTATGGTTACCCTTTATGCGAAAGTAAAACGAGAAATGGAAATAGAAAAACTTCAAAAATTATATGAAGAAACGTATGAACAATCGGCTTTTATTCGAATTCGCACGCAAGGAGAGTTTCCAAGTCCGAAAGAAGTGAGGGGCTCAAATTATTGTGATATGGGGGTAGCTTACGATGAAAGAACAGGAAGAGTGACAGTCGTTTCTGTTATAGACAATATGATGAAAGGTGCGGCTGGGCAAGCGATTCAAAATGCAAACATAGTTGCGGGACTAGAAGAAACAACAGGCTTACAACATATGCCGCTTTATCTATAAGGGGGACATGATGATTAAAGTAGAGTCTATAACAAAATTGGAAAATGGTTCAATTGTAACGCCAAAAGGCTTTTTGGCAATCGGTACTGCAAATGGTTTAAAAAAAGAACAAAGAGATTTAGGTGTGATCATTTGTGAAGTGCCAGCATCATGTGCCGCTGTCTATACAACGAATCAAATACAAGCAGCCCCGCTGCAAGTAACGAAAGACAGTATAGCAGCTGAGGGGAAATTACAAGCGATTATCGTCAATAGTGGAAATGCAAATGCTTGTACAGGAATGAAAGGCTTACAAGATGCCTACGAGATGCGTGCATTAGGGGCGGAACATTTTGGAGTGAAAGAAAATTACGTTGCAGTAGCTTCAACAGGTGTAATTGGTGTTCCTTTACCGATGGATATAATCCGAAAGGGAGTTGCAAATCTTATCCCGACGAAGGAAGTAAGTGAAGCTCATTCTTTTTCTGAAGCGATTTTAACGACGGATCTTATAACGAAAGAAACGTGCTATGAGATGATGATTGATGGGAAGAAAGTGGTGCTTGCTGGTGTTGCTAAAGGTTCAGGGATGATTCATCCGAATATGGCAACGATGCTGAGTTTTATTACGACAGACGCTCATATAGAGCATGATGTATTGCAAATAGCATTATCACAAATAACGAATCATACATTTAATCAAATTACGGTGGATGGAGATACTTCTACGAATGATATGGTCATCGTTATGGCAAGTGGATTATCAGAAACGAAACCAATCAATACGGAACATGCAGATTGGGAAACTTTCGTAGTTGCTTTACAGAAGGTATGTGAAGATTTAGCAAAAAAAATTGCACAAGATGGTGAAGGTGCTACGAAGTTAATAGAAGTAAATGTGCTAGGAGCTCGAACGAATGAAGAGGCAAAGAAAATTGCAAAGCAAATAGTCGGTTCGAGTCTTGTGAAAACAGCAATACATGGTGAAGACCCAAATTGGGGGCGAATTATTAGCAGTATGGGACAAAGTGAAGTAGCGATTAATCCAAATACAATTGATATTACTCTTCAATCTATCGCTGTGTTAAAAAATAGTGAACCTCAAATGTTTTCTGAAGAGGAAATGAAAAAGAAATTAAAAGAACATGAAATTATGATTGATGTGTATTTACATTTAGGAGAAGAAACCGGATCAGCTTGGGGCTGTGACTTAAGCTATGAATATGTGAAAATAAACGCTTGTTATCGTACATAAGGAGAGGGAAGATGAGCGATTATATTGTAGTGAAATGCGGCGGTAGTATGTTGGATCAATTAAATGATGTGTTTTTTGATTGTATAAAGAAATTGCAACAGAAGTATAAAGTAGTGATTGTCCATGGTGGCGGCCCAGAAATTGATGCGCAATTAAAAGATTGTAACATCAAAGTAGAAAAAAGAGATGGGTTACGAGTAACACCAAAAGAAGTTATGGATATTGTTCAAATGGTGCTATGCGGAAGTACGAATAAAAAATTTGTAATGAAGTTGCAAAGGCATAATTTACTTGCGGTAGGTTGTTCAGGGTGTGACGGCAATTTACTTCAAGTTCAACCTGTCAGTGAAGAAATAGGATATGTGGGAGAAGTAAGTTATGTCGAAACAGCCTTACTAAAAGGATTGATAAATTTGAATTATATTCCTGTCATTGCTCCAATCGGGATAAATGATAATGAGATTTATAACATAAATGCGGATAACGCTGCAGCTGGAATTGCGTCCGCGTTATCCGCAAAAGAACTCATTTTTATTACGGATGTAGATGGGATATTACATGAAGGAAAATTAGTAAAGAAAACGGATGAATTTGAAATTGTTACTTTAATAGAAAAAGGAGTTATTACAGGCGGGATGATTCCGAAAGTACAGGCGGCACTAGCGTCATTAAAAATGGGAGTGCAAAAGATAAGTATTGTGAACGGTACAAAAGATTTTGCTGAAGTTACGGGAGAGTGTATCGGAACGACGGTAACGAAAGGGGTAAGTATCGTATGACAAGTCATCTTTTTCAAACATATGGGAGAAGAAACATTGAGTTTGTAAAGGGAAGTGGAACGAAAGTTATTGATAAAAATGGTAAGCAATATTTAGATTTCACATCAGGAATTGGCGTATGTAATTTAGGGCATTGTCACCCTACTGTTATGAAAGCTGTACAAGAGCAACTTCATGATATATGGCATATATCTAACCTGTTTACAAACAGCTTACAAGAAGAAGTAGCGTCATTATTAACAGAAAATACAGCGTTAGATTCTGTTTTTTTCTGTAATAGCGGGGCAGAGGCGAATGAGGCTGCTTTGAAGCTGGCTCGTAAGTATACTGGAAAATCTCTCGTCGTAACATGCCAGGAGTCTTTTCACGGTAGAACATTCGCAACGATGAGTGCGACGGGGCAAAATAAAGTGAAAGAAGGATTTGGTCCACTCCTTCCGTCTTTTTTACATATCCCTTTTAACGACGTGAAGGTGTTAGAGGAAGTAATGAATGAAGAAGTAGCGGCGGTAATGGTAGAAGTTGTTCAAGGAGAGGGAGGAGTCATACCTGCTAATCTATCTTTTTTGGAAGAGATTGAAACATTATGTAATAAGTTCGGCTCCTTATTTATTATAGACGAAGTACAAACGGGGATAGGAAGAACAGGAACACTATTTGCTTACGAACAAATGGGAATAAAACCTGATATCGTTACCGTTGCAAAGGCACTAGGAAATGGTATTCCTGTTGGAGCGATGATCGGCCGTAAGGAACTCGGAACGTCGTTCACTGCAGGAACACACGGTTCAACGTTTGGCGGGAATTATATTGCAATGGCTGCAGCGAAAGAAGTATTGCAAGTAAGTAAGAATCCATCATTTTTAAAAGAGGTAAAGGAAAAGGGGGAGTACGTATTAGAGAAGTTGCGAGAGGAATTACGACATGTTGAATGTATTCAAAATATACGTGGTAAGGGACTTATGATTGGGATTGAGTGTAAGCATGAAGTTGCAAGTTTTATAGAAAAACTAGAGGAAGAAGGGCTTCTCGTATTACAAGCAGGGCCTAATGTGATAAGACTATTACCACCACTTATTGTAACGAATGAAGAGTTAGAACAGGCAGTATATATGATAAAAAAAGTAGTTTGTACAAAAAACGTATCAATCATATAAGGGGGAAATTCCATGTCAACTGTACAAGTACCGAAATTAAATACGAAAGATCTGTTAACATTAGAAGAACTGACGCAAGAAGAAATCATTTCTTTAATTGAGTTCGCTATATATTTAAAAAAGAATAAGCAAGAGCCTTTATTACAAGGAAAAATATTAGGACTTATCTTTGATAAACATTCAACTCGTACTCGCGTATCTTTTGAAGCAGGAATGGTACAGCTCGGAGGACATGGCATGTTTTTAAGTGGGAAAGAGATGCAAATTGGAAGAGGGGAGAGCGTTTCAGATACTGCGAAAGTATTATCTCATTATATTGACGGGATCATGATACGTACATTCTCACATGCCGATGTAGAAGAGCTTGCAAAAGAATCGAGCATTCCTGTTATTAATGGATTAACGGACGATCACCATCCTTGTCAAGCGTTGGCAGATTTAATGACAATATATGAAGAAGTAAATACATTTAAAGGAATAAAATTGGCTTATGTAGGTGACGGGAATAACGTATGTCATTCATTGTTGTTAGCGAGTGCGAAAGTTGGAATGAATATGACTGTTGCAACGCCTGTAGGGTATGAACCGAATGAGAAAATTGTAAAAAAAGCGTTAGCGATTGCTGAAGAAACAGGAGCTGAAATTGAAATTTTGCATAACGCTGAATTAGCAGTGAGTAAAGCAGATTTCATTTATACTGACGTTTGGATGAGCATGGGGCAAGAGGGAGAAGAAGAGAAATATACTTTATTTCAACCGTACCAAATTAATACCGAACTTGTTATGCATGCAAAGCAAACGTATCGTTTCTTACATTGTTTACCTGCCCATCGTGAAGAGGAAGTAACAGGAGAAATTATAGATGGACCGCAGTCTATCGTATTTGAGCAAGCGGGTAATCGATTGCATGCGCAAAAAGCATTATTAGTAAGTTTATTTAAAAATGTAGAAGAGCTTTCCTAAATGATGTGCACCCCAATTGTTAAGCACGAATAACAATTGGAGGTGTGCTTTTTAGATTGAAATGTCGTATGTATATTTGGTTAACCATCTCTAAATCATTTATAATAAAAAGAGTAAACTAAATTTGTTTTTCATATCATGTAGGGACATACTAGATAGAAAAAATATAGTTAAAGAGATGATGAATTTGAAAACAACTAAGAAAACATATTCCTTTTTTCAGCGGATGTGGAGAATATTAAAGTTTCAATATTATAAGTTGCTTCGGTCGCCAGAAGGAGCGAAGAAAGTATCATTAGGCTTTGCGATTGGTTTTGGTTTAGAGATGTTGGTCATATATACGGCATCGCTCGTATATATAATATTTTATCCGATTGTTCGAATAGTAAAGGGATCTTTTCCTGCTGCGGTTATTGGCAATATTATTGGAAAAATATCGTTTCTACCGGTATTTTTATTTCCGTTTGCTTATGCACTAGGAAAAATGATATATCCATTTCATGTGCAAAAAATACATCATGAACCATTTACGATATCTGATTTGTTTTCGAGTCATATTTTTACGATATTAAAGGGTTTATTGCAGAGTGAAGTGTATGTATTAATTGGAATGACGATTTTAGGAGTTGTGTTTGGTGTAGTTTCATATTTCGTTGTGCATTATTTATATGAAAAGAACCGTAAGTTACGTTTAAAGAACAGAAAGAAACGAGTGAGAGAACCACTCGTGCAAATATAAAGAGTGTCACATTCATTTTCTCCTTTGAATATGTTTAAGAAAAAGGGGGAGAGAATGAATGTATTATTATTACGTACCTCAAGTATACCCATATGTAAATTATTATCCGGTTTATGATGTGAGTAGACAATACGAATTATATCGACAACAACAATTACAGCAATTACCACAAATACCACAACAACAGCCTACGCAAGAACAGAAACCATATTTAACGACATGGCCATATTCAAATGTGTACTATGGTAATTATTACGAATCATAAAGCTGCTTCTATGTAGAAGCAGCTTTATGCGTTTGTTTTCAAAATTAAATTTTGAATGGTTTGAAGAGAGTGAATGAGCTTTTCGCGCTCTTCCTCAGATAATGTTTGGAAATTTTCTTTTAATTTGTCTAAAATGAATTGTTGATACTGATTTACTAACAATTTCCCTTCAACTGTTAGGGAAATTAAAATGACCCGTCGATCTTTTTCGCTATAATGACGCTCTATTAGTTCTTCTTGAATCAGTTTGTTTAATAGAGGTGTCATGTTAGGCCGTGAAATCGCTAGCCGCTTGCCGATTTCGGAAACTGCTAATGTGCCATTTTCATGCAGAAGCAGCAATACTTGTGTATGTGATGGCGGCATATGTCTTTGAGAAGAAAATTCTCCAGGAAGCATAAATTTGCGATAAAAAAGAGGCACTAGCGAAAGAAGATGATCAACAATACGTTCCCACTCGCGTGATTCCATATAAAGGCCCCCTTCCACTATCATTGTAACAAAAAAGACATGTTATAAAAATAGAATTGTTTCATGGAAATTTTAATATTTGTAGGCCAATACTTTTTTTGTAAATGAATCGGCAATAATTGCGTAGCCATCATCATTTGGGTGCACTTGGTCAAAGAGTAAATCTTTTTTATCATTTGATATTAATTTACGAATTGGTAAAACGATAGATGGTTGATTTGCTTTTGAAATGGAATAAACGGATTCATTCCATCCATCTAAAAACATATCTGCATAACTGGCGATGGAGTCATCGAGTTGTAACGGATTATAGAGTTCTGAGAGAATGAGTAAAGCGTTCGGATTTTGATCTCGAACTGTCTTTACGATATTTTTTATATCCGCTTCAAAATGAGCTTTTTCTTTATTTAACATTTTAATACCATCTATAACACCGACATCACGATTTAAACGGAATAAATTATTTCCTCCAATATTAATTGTAATGATATTTGCCGCTCTAATTTTTTGCTTTACATCTTCTGATTGCACTTTTTTAGCGAGACGATCTGTTGTAAGACCGTTTATCCCAAGGTTTTCTACTGTAATTGGCTTATGAATTTGTGCTTCTATTTGTCTAGAAGCTAATTCAGCAAATCCCCCTTGTGTCGATCCATATCCTTTGGCGAGTGAATCACCTAGTACGAGATGATAAAAGGAATCGTTTGTTTGCTTATCAATCCAACTTGGAGTAGATATTTTTTCTGTGTTTTCTTCGGGTTCATTTTGTTTTGTCTCATCGTTCTTTTCAAAATAAGAATAAGAAATGATTAGAAGGAGGAGACAAACAATTGTTAAGATGACTTTTTTCATATATTCATCCTCCTTGTAATTGGTAATTGTATCATATTCAGCAGTATTAACAATGTAAGGGCATATTATATATTTATGAAAAGTTTACAACAACTTTACAGAAAATTTGTAGAAGTATGTCAAAAAATATTGACGATATGAAAGTACATTATATATGATAATGTCAGATAAGGTGAAATTTTAATGAGTAGGGCTTTATTTCCCACTAATTAAAATTTCACTAATCGGGCGTTTAAGGGGACTACTCATTAGCGCAGGATGAAATGAAAATCTTGTCTCTAATAGAAGAAAAAAGGTATGTGGTTAGAGGGAAATAGAGGTTTATTTCATTATTTTTGGTAATTGTATAAGGGGGATTTTTTGTGAAAAAGTCAAAAAAAATGCTAGCTGGAGCAACTCTTGCGATTGGTGTAATGGCACCACAGGTGTTGTCAATAACAGCTCATGCGGATGAGAATACTGGGGAGAGTACAGTTAAGTTACGAATTCTAGAAACATCAGATATTCACGTTAACTTAATGAATTATGATTATTATCAAACGAAAACAGATAATAAAGTAGGTCTCGTGCAAACGGCAACACTTGTTAATAAAGCACGTGAAGAAGCGAAGAACTCTGTCCTATTTGATGATGGGGATGCATTGCAAGGGACACCACTTGGAGATTATGTAGCGAATAAAATAAATGATCCGAAGAAGCCTGTGGATCCTAGTTATACACATCCATTATATCGTTTAATGAATTTAATGAAGTATGACGTCATCTCTCTTGGGAATCATGAATTTAACTACGGTTTAGACTATTTAAACAAAGTAATTAGTAAAACAGAGTTCCCAGTTATTAACTCCAACGTCTATAAAGATGATAAAGATACTAATGAAGAGAACGACCAAAATTACTTTAAACCATATCATGTTTTTGAAAAAGAAGTAGAAGATGAATCAGGACAAAAACAAAAAGTGAAAATTGGCGTAATGGGATTTGTTCCACCTCAAGTTATGAACTGGGATAAAGCAAATTTAGAAGGAAAAGTGAAAGCGAAAGATATAGTTGAAACAGCGAAGAAAATGGTGCCAAAAATGAAAGCAGAAGGTGCAGATGTTATCGTTGCACTAGCGCATTCGGGCGTTGATAAGAGTGGGTACAACGTTGGCATGGAAAACGCTTCGTATTATTTAACAGAAGTTCCTGGTGTAGATGCAGTATTAATGGGACATGCACATACTGAAGTGAAGGATGTATTTAATGGTGTTCCAGTTGTAATGCCTGGTGTCTTTGGAAGTAACTTAGGTATTATTGATATGCAATTGAAAAAGGTAAACGGAAAATGGGAAATACAAAAAGAGCAATCGAAGCCGCAACTTCGTCCGATTGCTGATAGTAAAGGGAACCCATTAGTACAATCTGATCAAGAATTAGTTAATGAAATTAAAGATGATCATCAAGCGACAATTGATTATGTGAATACACCTGTAGGTAAAACGAAAGCACCAATTAATAGTTATTTTTCATTAGTACAAGATGATCCTTCCGTACAAATTGTGACAAATGCGCAAAAGTGGTATGTAGAGCAAGAACTTAAAAAACCAGAGTACGAAAAGATTAAAGATATTCCGGTTTTATCTGCAGGTGCACCATTTAAAGCAGGTGGCCGAAACGGTGCTGCATATTATACTGATATTCCAGCTGGAACGTTAGCAATTAAAAACGTTGCAGATTTATATGTATATCCGAATACGTTATATGCTGTAAAAGTAAACGGAGCGCAAGTGAAAGAATGGCTTGAAATGTCGGCAGGTCAGTTTAATCAAATTAATCCTAAACCAAAAGAAAAAATTGAACAGCAATTGGTGAATACAGGATATCCTACATATAACTTTGATATTATAGATGGTTTAAAATATGAAATTGATGTAACACAACCGGCGAAATACGATAAAGATGGAAAAGTTGTAAATGCAAATACGAATCGTATTGTAAATATGACATATGAAGGTAAGCCAGTAGCTGATGATCAAGAGTTTATCGTTGCTACAAATAATTATCGCGGTAGCAGTAAAACGTTCCCTGGTGTAAGTGAAGGAGAAGTTATTTACCAATCGCAAGATGAAACACGTCAAATCATAGTGAAATATATGCAAGAAACACCGGCTATTAATCCGACAGCCGATCAAAATTGGACATTTAAACCGATTGTTGCAGATAAATTAATTACAACATTTGATTCTTCACCAAAAGCAAAAGAGTATATAAAGAAAGATGGAAAGATATCATATGTTGGACCATCTGAAAATGAATTTGCTAAATATGCAATTGATATAACGAAGAAGAACGATGATGATAAGGAAACTGGTGGAGAGAATCCAACGACACCGCCAACAGGTGAAGGTAATAATGGAGGAAATCCAACGACACCACCAACAGGTGAAGGGAATAATGGAGGAAATCCAACGACACCACCAACAGATGAAGGTAGTAATGGAGAAAATCCAACGACACCACCAACAAATGAAGCAAATAATGCAGGATCTGGACAAACTACAACGGATAATCAAAACTCAAAAGAAACAACAACTGTAAGTGAAAATAAAGAAGACCGTGATTTACCGAAAACGGGTACAAGTGTTGCTTCTACAATTGGAGCAGGCTTGGCGTTTGTTGGAGCGGGATTACTTCTGTTATTTAGAAGAAAGAAAGCAAATAGATAGTCGAGAAATATAAAAAAGGATTACCGATTCAGGTAATCCTTTTTAGTATATTATGAAATTGTTACTGCTTTTTCTTTCTTCCATGAAAGACCAAATCCAGTGAAACCAACAATAATTGTTAAGACTGGGCAAGCTAAACAGAAAATTGCGAATGGAAGGTAATCGAATGTCGGAACGCCAAGGACGTTTGACAAGAATACACCACTTACTCCCCATGGTACGAGCGGGTTAATAACTGTACCTGCATCTTCTAATACACGTGATAAATTACGACGTTCTAAACCGACTTCATCGTATTTATTAGCAAATGCTTGTCCTGTTAAAACGATTGATAAGTACTGCTCACCAAGTAAGAAGTTTACACCAATTGCAGTTGAAGCCGTAGAAATAATTAAACGTGTGCTATTTTTTACGAAGCTAGAGATGATATTCATGAGCTGCGTAATAATACCCATTCCTTGTAATAATCCTCCCATACAAAGAGCCAGGAAAATAAGTGCAATCGACATCATCATACTTTGTAGACCACCGCGAGATAGTAAGCTATCAATGTCTTTAATACCAGTTTTAGAAACGTATCCGTCTTGCATAATTTTCATTAAATCAGCTAAAGAAGTGCTAGGTTTAAAAATAAAGAGAATAATAATTCCTACCACAATTCCTGCAAGTAATGTTGGAACTGCTGGAACTTTTTTAAATGCGAATAGGAACAGTAATAAAATTGGAATTAGTGTAACGATAGAAATCGTTGTATTTTTCTCTAAAGTGCTAATAAAGTTTGTGAAGTCAACGTCTCCGCTAGTACCGCCTCCTAAAATGAAAAATGCGATAAAAGCAATAATGAAAGCTGGAACTGTTGTCCAAAGCATGTTACGAATATGCTCAAATAAATCTACACCTGTTACAGCAGGAGCTAAGTTTGTTGTATCAGATAAAGGAGACATTTTATCTCCAAAGAATGCACCAGAAATAATTGCACCAGCGATTAGAGCTGGATCGTATCCGAGAGCACTACCCATACCCATAAAGGCAAGTCCTACAGTTGCGGCAGTTGTAAAGGCACTACCGATACTTGTTCCAACAATTGCACAAACAACAAAAACAGTTGGAACGAAAATCTTTGGAGATACAAGCTGGAAGCCGTATACCATTAAAGTTGGAATTGTTCCAGCAGCGATCCAAACACTAATTAATACGCCTACAAGCAAGAAAATAAAAATAGATGGAATACCAGCTGAAATACTACTGATCATCCCTTTTTCCATAGTAGACCAAGAGATTTTTTTCATAAATCCAAATGCTAATAAAAGAACGATACCAAATAAAATTGGGATGTGTGGTGAAACTTCTAATTGAATAACACTAAAGCCAATACAGAAAAAAATAAATAATGTTAAAAGAACAGATTCGATTTTTGAAACCATTGTTTTCCCCTCCTAAGTAATTTAAAATAGCTCTTTTTTATATAAAATTCGCCAATATTGTGTATTTCCTTCTAAAATTTAGAATTTTGTGACAAATTATCGGTAATTGTTGGTCCTTCAATATGATACGGAAATGATTGGATAAAAAAACGTCCCTGCATATAATTATGCAGGGACGAAGATATCGCGGTACCACCCTAGCTTGTGAAATGAATGTATCACAAAATAAAGGGTCGTATGATATGCGCTAATAAAATAAAAACGCCCCTGCAATATATGCAGGGACGAAAAATTCGCGGTACCACCCTAAATTGTGAAACAGTTTCGTTTCACCACTCTTTAGATATAACGGTCTATAACCGTCTTTCACTACTCCTTACGTTTCGCAAAAGAAGCTCCAGGGGGTAATTCATAATTCGCTCTGTACTGGTTCGCACCGACCACCAGCTCTCTGAAATCAGAAATCGAAATACTACTAAATCCTATCAATGCCGATTCATATGATGTTAGTTAAATTTTTATCACATTTTCATCTTATATGTCAATAAAAATGTTCAATATTTTTTTAGGGAAATAAAGGTTAAATGTTTTTAATGTTCTAAATTTGTACGTTATAATGAATTTGAAAGGGGAGGAAAGAGTGAAGAAAAAAATAATTCTTTTTACCACCTTACTAGTCATTGGCGGAAGTGCTGGAATTTACACAGCTTTTGCAGCTGAATCAGAGCAGGCGAAACAAAAGCAAATACAGCAGTCAGAAGTGAAGAAAGCGAAAGAAACGGAAGCGAAGAAGTCGATGGAAAAAGCAGCTGAGAAACTAGGAGTTTCTACTGAAGGGAAAACAAAAGAAGAGGTTACGAAAGAAGTAAATACTACAAGATTTGAGAAGCGCCATGATTTATTAATTGAACATGCAAAACAACTTGGAATTGATACAGAAGGAAAAAAAGATGAAGAGATTATTTTAGAAATTGGAAAGGTACAACACGGAAAGTAGAACAACTTATCGTAT
This sequence comes from Bacillus sp. GW823-FHT06B01, assembly GCF_058952315.1. Taxonomy (NCBI): domain Bacteria; kingdom Bacillati; phylum Bacillota; class Bacilli; order Caryophanales; family Bacillaceae; genus Bacillus; species Bacillus sp. GW823-FHT06B01. The sequence continues at coordinate 712,945 of NZ_JBXAHR010000002.1, forward strand.
GATAAGTTGTTCTTTTTTAAGAACTATTTGATTTAAAAATAATTGACAGTCATTTAAATTTAATGTTAACTTTATTTATAAAATAGTTAACATTAGGGGTGACAATTGTGACTGTTAATAGTAATACGACTGAAAAATCGTCTTATACATATGAAGAATTATCGGAGAAAAATAAAGCTTATGTATGGCATCCGTTTACACAAATGAAAGATTATTTAGAAGAAGACCCTGTCATTATTGAACGTGGAGAGGGAAGAAAGCTATACGATGTAAATGGAAATGAATATTGGGATGGTGTTTCATCTATTTGGTTAAATGTTCACGGACATCAAGTACCAGAATTAGATGAAGCAATTCGTGAGCAATTAAATAAAATTGCCCATTCTACTATGTTAGGACTTGCTAACGTTCCATCTATTTTATTAGCAGAAAAAATAATTGAAGTTGTGCCAGAAGGTTTGAAGAAAGTATTTTATTCAGACTCCGGTTCTAGCGCCGTTGAAATTGCAATTAAGATGGCCTTTCAATATTGGCAGCATAAAGGAAAACCGAAGAAACAAAGATTTGTTACATTAAAAGAAGCTTATCACGGTGATACAATTGGAGCTGTTTCAGTAGGAGCGATAGACTTGTTTCACCAAGTGTATAGTTCACTTTTATTTGAGGCAATTAAAATGCCGTATCCATATACATATCGTTCTCCTTATGGAAATAATAAGGAGGAAATTGTGAAAAAACATTTAGAAGAAATGGAAGAGCTGCTGAAAGAAAAGCATGAAGAAATTGCGGCGATTATTGTAGAGCCTTTAATGCAAGGTGCTGGCGGTATGATTACAATGCCAAAAGGATACTTAAGAGGGCTCCGTAATTTATGTACAAAATATAATGTTTTATTTATTACAGATGAGGTAGCGACTGGATTTGGGCGTACGGGGAAAATGTTTGCATGTGAACATGAAAATGTAACGCCGGACATTTTAACAGCCGGAAAAGGTTTAACAGGTGGATATTTACCAGTTGCAATCACCGTAACGACAGATGAAATTTATAATGCCTTTTTAGGAGACTATGAAGAACAAAAAACATTTTTCCACGGTCATAGTTATACAGGGAATCCGTTAGGGTGTGCGGTAGCCATTGCGAATCTAGAGCTATACGAGAAAACAAATTTAATAGAAGAAGTGGCAAGTAAGACAGAATATGTAGCGATGCAATTAGAATCGCTCTTTGCGTATAAACATGTAGGCGATATTCGTCAGTGCGGGTTAATGGTTGGAATTGAACTTGTGAAGAATAAAGAAACGAAAGAAGCGTTTGAATGGACAGAGAGAGTCGGTGTTCAAGTATGTAAACGTTCAAGAGAGCTGGGCATGATTTTGCGACCACTCGGTAATACGATTGTATTTATGCCTCCTCTTGCTTCTACAATTGATGAGATTGATGATATGTTACGTATTTTGTATAAAGCAATCTCGGATGTTACGGAGGGAGAATAATGGGCGGTTTTTTTGTTACAGCAACGGATACTGAAGTGGGGAAAACTGTAGTTGCGGGTGCATTAGCAGGTGTATTTAGAGAATTGGGATATAACATCGGGGTATATAAACCGTTGCAAAGTGGACATGTTGCATCAAATCCAGAGGGAGATGCAGCAAGGTTAAAAGCATTATCGGGTGTACCAACAAAAGAAGATGAAATTTGCCCTTATTCTATTGAAGAACCTCTTGCTCCGAGACTTGCCATGAAAAGAGCTGGAAGAGTAGTACATTTAAAAGACATTATGGATCATTATAATGAACTATTGAAAGAGTTTAATAGCCTATTTGTAGAAGGGGCAGGTGGACTGGCTGTTCCATATACAGAAGACGCTTTAGTAATTGATTTCGCAAAGGAATTACAGCTTCCTCTTATTATAGTCGCACGCCCTACATTAGGAACAGTAAATCATACAGTTTTAACGATTGCTTATGCAAAGGCACAGGGCTTAACAGTAGCAGGTGTAATTTTATCCGGCTGCAAAGAATGTGAAATGGAAAGAGTACAAGAAAATAAAGAAATGATTGAAGAGCTAAGTGGGGTACCGGTTTTAGGTTTATTACCATTCTTTGAAGGGGCGTTTACAAAAGAAGAAGTCTTGGAATCTGCAAAAGAGTATATAATGATTTCAAAATTAGAGGAGTTCATCCGAAATGAATCAAACGTGGCGCACACATCTTCAATCTAAATTGCAACAATTAAATAAGCAAGGGCAGTATCGCAATTTGCATGTAACAGAACAAGCAGAAGAGACATGGCTTATTCGAGATGAAAAAAGGATGCTAAATTTAGCGTCAAATAATTATTTAGGGTTAGCTGGAGATGAGAGGTTAAAAGAAGCTGCTATTGCATGCACAAGAAAATATGGAACTGGAGCGACAGCATCAAGGCTCGTTGTAGGAAATTATTCACTGTATGAAGAGGTTGAGAGAAGTATATGCGATTGGAAAGGCACTGAAAAAGCCTTAGTTGTAAATAGTGGATATACCGCAAATGTTGGAGTCATTTCTTCATTAGCCTGTCGTCACGATATTGTGTTTAGTGACAAATTAAATCACGCAAGCATCGTTGATGGGATTATATTAAGCGGAGCAGAGCATAAAAGGTATCGTCATAATGATTTAGATCATTTAGAGAAGCTGTTGCAAGTAGCACCGCCCAAAAAGAAGAAATTAATCGTAACGGATACTGTTTTTAGTATGGATGGTGATACTGCGTATTTGAGAGAGTTAGTGGAGCTGAAAGAGAAATACGGGGCAATCATTATAGTCGATGAAGCACATGCGAGTGGAATATATGGAAGTGATGGAGCAGGGTTGTCTCATATAGAAAAAGATATTGCTCAAAAAATTGATATACATATGGGGACGTTTAGCAAAGCTCTAGGGTGTTATGGTGCGTATTTGACAGGTGATGCAATGTATATAGAGTATTTACAAAATATGATGAGAAGCTTTATTTTTACAACAGCTTTACCACCAGGAACGTTAGGAGCAGTGCAAAAAGCAATTGAAATTGTGAAAGAAGATAATGAGAGAAGAGAGAGACTTATTGAGAATGGAGCATATTTTAGGACACATTTACAAGAAGCTAGTTTTGATATTGGGAATAGCTCAACTCATATTGTACCGATTGTAGTCGGTTCAAATGAAGCAGCTTTACGGTTTAGTAGAAGGCTGCAAGAGGTAGGTATTGCAGCAATTGCAATTCGTCCACCAACGGTTCCAGTTAATAGTTCACGGGTCCGTTTTGCAGTTACGTCCCAACATACAATAGCTGATTTGAAATGGGCTATTCAGCATATTATACGCATTGGTAAAGAAGAGGGGTTTTTCGTATGAAAGAGCTAAAGGTTATTTTTATTCCTGGATGGGGAATGGAAGAAGGTGTTTGGACTTTAGTTCTGCCGTATTTTAAAGGATATTCTGTTCAATGTATCAATTGGCGTAATGTGAAAGAACAAAGTGAATTTGCGGGGCGAATAATAGATGTAGCAAAAGATGAAAATGTAATTTTAGTTGGATGGTCACTAGGAGCGTTAGCAGCAGTTCAAGCTCATAAAAAGGTTAAGGCAAAAGGTATCGTACTAATTGGTGGTACTGCCAAATTTACAAATATGAGCGATTATACGAGTGGATGGAATACTCTGCATGTAGAACGGCTGAAAAAGAATTTAGCGAGAAAGAAAGAAGATACGCTCAAGCGGTTTTATGAAAATATGTTTACAAAAGATGAGCTGAAAGAGAATAAAAGGTTTGAAAATATGATAAAACGCTTTAAAGGTGACTCTATTCAGTCTTTGCAATTAGGTTTGGAGTATTTAATAGAAGCAGATATGAGAGAAGAACTGAAAGAAATTAAAGTCCCTATACTACTTATTCACGGAGAGCAGGATGTAATTTGTCCATTGTCTGCAGCGCGTAGTATGGCTGAGAATGAGACTGCCACGCTCAAGGTAGTAAGTGAGGCTGGACATGCATTATGCGTAACGAATTTCGAATATTGCGGAAATGAGATAATTCAATTTGTAGAGGGGATACGACATGATCAACAAAACGTTACTTCAAAAACGGTTTAACGCGGCATCTGTATCCTACGATCAATATGCAAATGTACAAAAAAAGATGGCACATTCATTACTTTCTACATTGAATCGGCGATATAGTGCAAATTCATCGATACGTATTTTAGAACTTGGATGCGGAACAGGATATGTTACAGAGCAATTATCAAACTTATTTCCGAAAGCACATATTACAGCCATTGATTTTGCTGAAAGTATGATTGCAGTTGCGAAAACTAGACAAAATGTGAAAAATGTAACGTTTTACTGTGAGGATATCGAAAGATTACGACTAGAAGAAACATATGATGTTATTATTTCAAATGCCACATTTCAATGGCTAAATGATTTAAAACGAGTGATAAGAAATTTATTTCATTATTTGTCTATAGATGGGATATTACTCTTTTCAACGTTTGGACAGGAAACATTTCAAGAATTGCATGCTTCGTTCCAGCGGGCGAAAGAAGAAAAAAATATACAAAATGAAACATCGATTGGGCAACGTTTTTATTCGAAAAATCAGTTGCGCCACATGTGTGAAATAGAAACAGGGGATGTGCATGTTTCTGAAACATGTTACATAGAGAGATTTACAGAAGTTAGGGAGTTTCTACACTCTATTCGAAAAGTAGGAGCGACCAATAGTAATGAAGAATCATATTGTCAAAGTCCCTCACTCTTTCGTGCGATGCTTCGCATATACGAAAGAGACTTCACGGAAAATGAAGGGATAATGGCGACGTATCACGCTTTATTTATGCATATAACAAAAGAGGGGAAGAGATGAAATGAAACAAGTACAAACAAAAAGGGATTGGAAAAAACTTGCACATGACGTAGTAGAAGAGAAAATGATTACGAAAGAGGATGCAATTACAATATTAGAAGCTGATGATACAGAAGTGTTAGAAATTATGAATGCAGCTTACATCATTCGCCATCATCACTTTGGTAAGAAAGTAAAATTGAATATGATTATTAATACGAAATCTGGATTATGTCCTGAAGATTGCGGATATTGTTCACAGTCTATTATTTCAGAGGCGCCGATTGATAAATATGCATGGCTAACGCAGGAAAAGATTGTAGAAGGAGCACACGAAGCAATTCGCCGTAAAGCGGGTACATATTGTATTGTAGCATCTGGTCGTCGCCCGACGGATAAAGAGGTGAATCACGTAATTGGAGCAGTTAAGGAGATTCGTGAAACGACAGATTTGAAGATTTGTTGTTGTTTAGGTTTCTTAAACGAAGATCAAGCAGGACGTTTAGCAGAAGCGGGTGTACATCGTTATAACCACAACTTAAATACACATGCAAATAATTACGAAAGTATTTGCTCCACTCATACGTATGACGATCGTGTTGATACAGTTCAAAAAGCGAAACAAGCAGGCATTTCACCATGCTCTGGGGCAATTTTTGGAATGGGGGAGACAATAGAAGAACGTGCTGAAATTGCATTTGAATTACAACGTATAGATGCAGATTCAATTCCATGTAATTTCCTTGTTGCTGTAAAGGGTACGCCGCTTGAAGGACAAAAAGAATTAACGCCGATAGAATGTTTAAAAGTACTGGCGATGATGCGTTTTGTAAACCCAACGAAAGAAATTCGTATTTCAGGAGGACGTGAAATCAATTTACGCTCTGTGCAGCCAATCGGTTTATTTGCAGCAAATTCTATTTTTGTTGGAGATTACTTAACGACAGCTGGACAAGAACCGACTGCAGACTGGGGTATGATTGAAGATTTAGGGTTTGAGATTGAAGAATGTGCATTATAAGATAGATAAAAAGCAAACTTGTAAAAGAGTTTGCTTTTTTTGTAAATAAAATGTAATAAATAGTTGTGAAAGCTTGATACTATTGGTTTTTGAGCGAAAAAAAGAATTTTGGTGGACGAATTTTCCAGGCCCCAATTGTACATAGTAAATATGTAATTTATATTGGGTTGGAGGATTTTACATGCACAAATATATATTAGCGATTATGACTTGTCTAATTTTACTAAAAGCAATAAGTGCTGATCCAGTTAAGGCTGCCGAAAATCCTGAACAAAAAGAAATGCAACAACGAATTGAACAACATTTTCGAACGAAAGCTGAACATTTTGGATTGAAAACAGAAGGGAAAGATTTAAAGGAAGTGCGAAAAGAAATTACTATTATAGAAGAAGCGAAGAAAAGAGAGAATGTATGGAGAACAGCACAAACGCTTCGTATACAAACAGAAGGAAAAACAATGGATGAATTAATAAAAGATGTACGGAAAAAAGTGAAAAAATAAAAAAGAGGCCGCAGCCTCTTTTTTATTTTTTATGCCCATTGTTTTGATAAATGAGCCATTTCAATCGCAGCAACGGCGGATTCATAGCCTTTATTACCTGCTTTCGTGCCCGCGCGTTCAATCGCTTGCTCGATCGTTTCAGTCGTTAATACACCGAAAATAACTGGGATGTCTGTTTGTAGTGATAAAGATGCAACTCCTTTTGCTACTTCATTACAAACGTAATCGTAATGTGTTGTAGCACCACGAATGACAGTACCTAACGTAATTACAGCATCATACTTTCCGCTATTAGCCATCTTTTTAGCGATTAAAGGAATTTCGAATGCGCCAGGAACCCAAGCAACATCGATATCAGTTTCTTCTATACCGTGACGCTTTAATCCATCTAAAGCTCCGCCGAGTAACTTACTTGTAATAAATTCATTAAAACGTCCAACAACAACCCCAACTTTTAATCCTGTACCAACTAAATGACCTTCGAATACCATAATAAATCTCTCCCTTAATTATAAGTTTAGTAAATGTCCTAATTTGTTTACTTTTGTTTGTAAATACGTTTTATTCTCTTCTTTTGTTGGCATTTGCAATGGTACACGCTCGATTACTTCTAAATCGTAACCTTGTAAGCCAGCAATTTTTCGTGGATTATTCGTTAATAATCGTAAATGTTGTAAACCTAAATCTTTTAAAATTTGAGCGCCAATACCGTAATCACGCAAATCAGCTGGGAACCCAAGTTTTTCGTTTGCTTCTACAGTATCGAATCCTTCTTCTTGTAACTTATAAGCGCGAAGCTTATTAAGAAGGCCGATGCCTCGTCCTTCTTGTCTCATATAAAGAAGAACGCCTTTTCCTTCACGTTCAATTTGAGCAAGTGCAGCATGGAGTTGTGGTCCGCAATCACAGCGACATGAGCCAAATACATCTCCTGTTAAGCACTCTGAATGAACGCGTACAAGTACAGGCTCTCCTGTTGAAATATCACCTTTTACGAGTGCGATATGCTCTTTCGTATCTAATGAATTAGAATAGCCAATTGCATGGAAAGTACCGAAATCTGTAGGTAATGTAATTTCCACTTCTCGCGTCACTAGTGTTTCATGGTGGCGGCGATAAGCAATTAAATCTTCTATTGTAATCATTTTTATATCAAATTGTTTTGCGCACTGTAGTAAATCAGGTACGCGAGCCATCGTACCGTCCTCATTAATAATCTCACAAATGACTCCAGCTGGTTCTGCTCCGCAAAGCTGTGCTAAATCGACGGCGGCCTCTGTATGACCAGCTCGGCGTAGGACACCGCCTTCTTTCGCGATTAATGGAAAGATATGTCCAGGACGATTGAAATCAGCACCTTTTGATGCAGGGTTTAATAATTCTTGTATCGTAGTCGCCCGTTCGTGAGCGCTAATCCCTGTTGTTGTAGAAACATGATCAATACTCACTGTAAATGCAGTATGATGCGAATCTGTATTATGAGCTACCATTGGTTCTAATTGTAGACGTTCTGCGTATTCTTCCGTAATCGGTACACAAACGAGACCACGCCCATGTGTAATCATAAAGTTAATCGTTTCTGGCGTAATATACTCTGCTAAAGCGATAAAGTCGCCTTCATTTTCACGGTTTTCATCATCGCATACGATAACGACTTTTCCTTGTTTTAAATCTTCTAGAGCTTCTTCAATACGATGAAACATAATGCTTCCCCCTTATAGAAATCCATTTTCTTGTAAAAAGCTTTCGCTCATTGAACCTGTTCGTTTTACAGGTTTAGAAATAAAGCGTTCGATATATTTACCGATCATGTCACACTCAATGTTTACGATGTCACCGGCATTCTTTTCTCCGATAACAGATTCACTTACTGTGTGCGGGATGAGTGAGATTGTGATGGAAGATTCGTCTATATCAAATATTGTTAAACTCGTTCCATCAACAGCAACGGATCCTTTATGCAAACAATAGCGCAGCAATTCATCAGCAATAGCTATTTTGTAATAGACGGCATTATAGTGTTGTTTTTTGTTTAATATCGTTCCGATGCCATCAATATGTCCTGAAACGAAATGTCCACCGAATCGTCCGTTTGCAGCTATCGCCCGCTCTAAATTTACTTTAGAGTGTTGTTTAAGCATGCGAAGTGATGTTGATTGCATCGTTTCAGGCATTGCGTCCACTGTGAATGAAGTTGTTGTGAAACTCGTTACAGTTAAGCAAATACCGTTAACCGCGATACTATCACCTAAGTGAGCATCTGATAAAATATTATTTGCATGGATCGTTAACTTCATCGCTTCTCCGCTTTGTTGCATGTTTGCAATCGTTCCTAATTCTTCTACAATTCCTGTAAACATTCCGTCACCTCACTTCGGGCATTCGCAACGATTTTTATATCATCACCAATTTGTTTCATCTCTTGAATTTCCAAGGAAAGTGCATCTTGCAATGCTGCGAAACCATTTCCCCCAAATAAAGTAGGGGCATCTTTCCCGCCAATTAATTTGGGGCTTATATAAGTTACAATTTCATTGAGATGCTTTGTTTGTAAGAAGCTTGCGTGAACTGTTTGACCACCTTCAACGAATAGAGAAAGAATTTGCTTCTCTCCAAGAAAGAAAAGGAGGTCCTTGATTTCTATATGTTTTGTTTTCATTTGGAATATAGCTATATTTTCAGATTCATAAGAAGCTATTTTCTCTTTATTTACATCCTTACCGACAATAATCCATGTCGGTGCTAAACCATCTGTTATGACATGAGAAGATGGTGGCGTTCGTAAATGGGTATCTAAAATAACACGAATAGGATTTTTACCCCCGTTAGGAATTCTTGTCGTTAAATGCGGATTATCAGCTATAACTGTATTCACTCCAACGAGAATCGCATCATGTGTATGACGATATTGGTGAACATCAGCTCGTGCTTCTTCACCTGTAATCCACTTACTTTCACCCGTGACAGTTGCTGTTTTTCCATCTAAGCTCATCGCTGTTTTTATTGTTACAAATGGACGTTTCGTTCTCATGTAGTGAAAAAAGAAACGATTTAATAAGGTGGCTTCTGTTTCAAGAATACCGGTAGTTACTTCGATGCCAGCTTCTTCTAATCTCTTTTTTCCAGTACCAGAAACGAGAGGATTGCAATCAAGAGTAGCAATTACAACCCGTTTGACTCCTTTTTTGATGAGCAATTCACAACAAGGTGGTGTTTTTCCAAAATGGCTACACGGTTCAAGTGTTACATAAACGGTAGCTCCTTTTGCTTTTTCACCAGCCATATGAAGAGCGTGAACTTCTGCATGTTCTTCACCAGCACGTAAATGAGCGCCAATACCGACGATGTTTCCTTCTTTTACAACAACAGCACCAACCATAGGATTTGGACTTGTTTGTCCAGATGTCCCTTCTGCTAACTGCAGGGCAATCCTCATATATTCTTGATCTGTCATTCTCTTCACCTCTCCTGAAAAAATCAAAAAACCCCAAGGATTTTATATCCTTGGGGTTTGGGAGACGTGATTTCTAGAAATATAGTTCGAATACGAAAGTACAGGAAAGAAACCTAACGATGATTGGTATTTTTGCATAAGGAAAAAACCTAGCAAAAATATCGAATTTTTCAAACGCTAGTCGTATCTTTTTATTTCAGTATAGAAACATAAGTATACAAAATAAAACATATATAAAGATTCAAAACGAAACTTTATAAATATGCATACTGAAATAAAAGTGTATTCGCTATATAAAATTACTAGAAAACATATCCTTCTCCCATCCAGACTATACTGTCGGCCCTAGAGTTTCACTAGATCCACCGTTTTCGAGTTGAAAACGGGTCACGGACTTAGAAGTTTGCACTTCATCACCGCCGGTTGGGAATTTCACCCGACCCCGAAGGATGTTGTTTGCTCAAATTATAGCACAAAAAAAATAAAAGGCTAGAAAAAAATATTCGAATGTGAAGAATTGTGTGAAAATATATGTAAGTTGGAATGAGGACAAAAGTACGAGGAATGTTGTAAGGAAAAGGGGGACGAGAGTTAATGAAAAGAAAAAACATGCACAAAAAAATGTGCATGTCACATGTGAAATTATTCTGCCTCTGGTGCTCTAACGACAGACTCGAATTTCCCTTTATGCGAAGCATCGCAATAAGGCATATTTTTTGATAAACCACAACGGCATAAAGAAAATGCCGGTTTTGCTGGGAATACATTCCCTTGTGAATCGACTAATTCCACGTCCCCTGTAACGCGAAAAGAGCCATTATCATTTACTTTAATTTGTACTTTCGCCAACGCTATCCCTCCTTCCCAAACGCTTAATTTCATCATATAATTAAGAGAAGTACTTGACAATATAAAGTGAAACTTTAATTAGTGGGGGAGGTATCCCCCCACTAATTATTAGTTGAACCAATCGGGCTTTTAGGGGCAGTTAATCTCCCACCTAACTTCTTTGTTTTAGTTGAGTTTTGAGGTGCTCATTTTACTGCCCGCAAATAGCGGGGTAAAATGAGCACTTTCTTTGGGAGAGAAGAGAGTGTTATAATGTTTTTTATAACTGAATAGAGTAAGGTGACGAGAGATGGATAAACAATTACATACATTACGAAACATTGCAAATGAGCGCACGTGGGCATCATTTTTGAATGATAATCATCCATATAGTTTGTTACATTGGTCCATTGCAGGTGTAGGGCAAGAGGCAAAGGATGTTTGGTTACTTCAAGATGAAGTAACATTTCAAACGACAGAATTTCCAACGTTAGATGATGCAATGCAATGGATTTCTGAAAATATGGAACAAGTTACAGACGTTTTAGCGCAATAAAAAACAGGCTTATGCAAGCCTGTTTTTTGTTTCTTTTACATATGAGTTTAAAAATTGATCAACGGCTGCTTCATACTCTTCTTTATTTTCGTTATAAGAGCAAGCGTGTGCACCGCGTTCTGCAATATAAAGTTGTTTATTGTTTTCTTTTGCTTCATATAGTGCTTTCGTCATATCAGCTAAAATATAATCATCATCTTTACTATGAATAAAGAGGACGGGATTGTTAATATTCTTTATACAATCGATTGGTGAAACTTCGCGAATCGTATAACCGTCACGCACTTTTAAAAAAGCATTTGCTAAAGGTAATAAGGGCCATTTAGGTAAATGGAATTCAACCTTTAAACGGTGTTGTAATTGTCCGTAGAAATCAGAAAAAGGACAATCTGCAATATAGAAATCAGCACCATCTTCTACAAGTCCTGCGTATTGAAGAAGTGTTGCAGCTCCCATAGATTCACCATGAATACCGAGTGTTATATTTGTTCCAAAGCGACTTTTTAGCCAGTCAACTACAGATTTTAAATCATGTTTTTCATAGTATCCATAGCTTGTTGTTTTTCCGCCAGTTTTACCATGACGACGATGATCATAAATAACGACATTATACCCTCTGTTTAAAAATAACCTTGCATATTTTACAGAGTTCATTTTATTTACAGTTACGCCGTGACAAAAAATCATAAACTTATTGGAATGACCAGCAGGAATGTAATATCCGTGAAGATCATATCCGAATTGCGAGGGAATATGAATTTCTTCTTTATGAAGAGCATCAAAATCCTCTATACGAAAATGTTTTTTCGTTTCTCTTTCGAGTACTTCTTCCTCTGTTTTTTTCTTTAAGTACATCACTTTATTTGTAAAGAAAATCCCAAGGGCAGTTATCGCACCTAGTATAGTAAACAATGCTGCAAAAAAACGTTTCATACTTTACCTCATCCTCCAAATACCGTTACATGTGATACACTTACATTGTATCACAATGATAGAAAAGGGGAGAAATAGGAAATGGTGTATATACAAAAAATTACGCCAGCGATGAAAGAAACAATCCGAATGTTCATGTGTGAGAACTGGGGGAGTTCATTGATGGTTTCACGTGGGAAGGGGCATCAGTTAGAAGAGTTGCCAGGATTTATTGCGCTCTCAGATGACAGAATAATCGGAATTATAACATATGAAGTGACCGGAAATATGTGTGAAATTGTGTCGTTAGATAGCTTTGAAGAAAGAAAAGGAATAGGGACGAAACTTGTAGATTGTGTATTACAAGTTGCAGAAGAAGAACGGTGCGGGCGGGTTTGGCTCATAACAACAAATGATAATATGAATGCGTTACGATTTTACCAAAAACGTAAATTTGTGATGACTCATTTATATGTGAATGCAGTGGAAAAAGCACGAGAAATAAAGAAAGAAATTCCACGTATTGGGTATGATAATATCCTAATTCTACATGAAATTCAGTTAGAATATCGTTTAGTGTAATGATGTAACAATTTTCAGAAATATAAGTTATTAACCTTGACGAATATTGTAATTTAGGTTACCGTAAAATTGTAATCTATTACCATATTAAGGGGTGACGATGTGGCAACTATACGTGATGTTGCAAAATTAGCAGGTGTTTCAGTCGCAACCGTTTCACGAGTTATTAACGAAAAAGGATACGTTCATGAGGACACAGTTAAACAAGTAAAGGAAGCAATTGAGGAATTACGTTATAGGCCAAATAGTACAACAAAGCCATTGTTTAAAGAGAATTCAACGATAATTGCATTACTTGTAGATAATGTATATAACCCATCAAACATCACTTTGCTACATTGTATTGAGGAAATAGCATATAAAGAAGGATATCAAATCATTGTTTGTAATATAGAGAATAAAGATAGATACATACATATGTTGAAGGAAAATAACGTTGCAGGTGTTATTTTGACAAAATCTGTTTTTAAAAGTATAGGAGAAATTCCACTTCCCTTTGTTGTGATTGATGAAAAAAAATCCCATGCAAATTATTATGAAAATGGACAAAGAGCGGTTTCTTTATTAAAAGAAAAAGGCTGTCACTTCCTTGCTTATTTCAATGAGGGAGAAGATAGTGAAGAAATGGAAGATCACATATCAGGATTTTTAGACGCTGTTTGGGAGGAAGGAATCTCTTATCGAGAAGTATGTGTACAAGGGTATACGAATAAACAGTTTATTACATTCTTGCAAACTTCTCCGTATATAGATGGAATTGTAACTTCAAGTGAAAAGGTTACTTTTGAGTTAATTCAAGCAGCGAAAAATTTAAATATCCGTATACCGGATAAGTTAAAAATTATTGGACTGAACGGGAGTATAGACAGTGAGTGGACAGGTCCGTCATTCATGCAAATGGAGAGTTGTGTCGAAGAAAATGGGAAAATAGCGTTGCAACAATTAAAAGGAAAAATAAAAAAGTAAAAGGTGCGTATAAAACGCACCTTTTATAATGTAATGGCGGCAATAAAGCCAAATATGAGTAACGGTATATTATAATGCAGAAAAGTTGGTACACATGTATCCCATATATGATGGTGTTGACCATCAGCATTTAAACCGGATGTTGGTCCAAGTGTACTATCTGATGCTGGTGATCCTGCATCGCCTAGCGCTCCGGCTGTACCGATAATTGCAATTGTAGCCATTGGACTAAATCCAAGCTGTATGCAAAGAGGTACAAAAATTGTTGTTAAGATAGGGATGGTTGAAAAGGATGAACCAATTCCCATCGTAACGAGAAGCCCAATCACAAGCATAAGAAATGCAGCGAGTGGTTTATTATTTCCAATTATATGTGCACTCGTTTGCACAAGAGATTCAACATGTCCTGTTTTTCGAAGAACAGCGCCAAATCCAGCGGCAGCGATCATAACAAAACCGATAAAGGACATCATGCGCATTCCGCTTGTTAATATCGCATCTGCTTCTTTAAGAGGTAGACTACCACTTACTGATAAGACGATAATCCCTGCTAAAGCACCGAAAATCATCGATTCTGTTGCTAATTGAACAGTTAATGTGGCCATGATAGATAATAATCCGAAAGTAATACTACGTTTTGTATAGGGAACGATTTCATTGGCGGTAGTATGAACTTGTTCTATTTCATACGTACGAGGTTTCCGGTACGTAATGAATACGGCTACACATAATCCAATAATCATACCAATTGCTGGAATAGTCATTGCTTTTGGAATAAGTGCGACATCAAATGTAAGACCGCTTTGCGCAGCATTTGTTTGCAATACGTCATGATAAATTTTTCCGAACCCTGCTGGAATCCACATATAAGGAGTAATCAATCCGAATGTAATAATACATGTAACAAGTCTGCGATCCACTTTCAGCTCATTTAATACTTTTAAAAGTGCTGGAATTAAGATGGGGATGAAAGCGATATGAACAGGAATCACATTTTGTGAGAAACAAGCCATCGTTAAAATGATGAATAAAATAAGTATTTTAGAATAAACTTGTTTTTTCGTGTCTTGTTCATTGCCGATCCATTTTAGTGCAGTTTGAATCATAGCATCTGGAAGTCCTGTTTTGGAAAGGGAAATAGCGAAACCGCCAAGCATTGCATAACTTAAAGCGATTGGAGCACTGTTTCCAAGGCCAGTTGTAAAAGTATTAATAGTTTCTGAAATACCGAGTCCACCGATAATTCCGCCTGTTAAAGCTCCAACAATGATGGCGACAATGACCTGGACACGTAACAAACTAAGCAATAGCATAACTGCTACTGCGACGAGTACAGCATTCATAATAAATGTAATCTCCCTAAAATTTTATTGTGCTAAGGCAAGTAAATATGAAGCACTTTGCTATATTTATACATAGTTGCGACATATTATTATAAATTGTTTTCTATGAAATGTAAAAGAGCCTTTTGTTACTAATGTTGAAAAGCTAGCTCTTGTTTAATTGATTGTAAAGAATTGGCGAATAATTCAGGTTCTTCTAAATCAGGAGAATGTGCTGAATTTGGGAACCAAATCATTTTTTTTATGGGGGCTTCTATCACATCACAATATTCCTGAACGAGAGCATAAGGAGTTTGATAATCATAGCGACCAGAACAAAAATAAACCGGAATAGATAAGCTTGAAATAGAAGAAAAGAAATCGATTGTCAACATTTCTTCCCATAAAACGCCAGATTTTAAATTTCCTGCGAGAAACTTGAACCAATCTAATAGCGTATATTCAGGGGAAAAGAAGCCTTTTCGTATGAAAGAAAAGGAAGATCCGTTTTGGATTGCTCCACCGAATGTGCCAAGCCACTTTCTTTGAATAATAAGGCGTCTCGTATCTAAAAATGGTGGTTTGCCTAATTTTAAAAGGGACGCTAATGCTTTTTTATGATCATGTTTTTTTGCAGAACGAATTAAATGCTGATATAGCAATTCTTCGTTTTGTTTCATATGTACAATCTGCCCAATACCGATGTAAGCCTCGATATACTGTGGATATTGATGTGCTATGTTAAGCCCAATAATGCTTCCCCAAGAATGACCAGCGAGAAATAGTTTCTGTTTATTGAACTTTTTAAGTACATATTGAATCACTTCTTTTGCATCGGAAACGAATTGTTCGATTGTAAAATTTGCTCCGAAATCTTTCATTGAAAAGGATTTACCTGCCCCGCGCTGATCCCAATTAATAACGATGAAGTGTTTCTCCAATTCTTTTTGAAAATGACGAATAAATCCAATTTGTGCCATGCCAGGTCCGCCATGACAGCATAATAAAATTGGCTGCTCTATGTTTTGCCCGCGCATAAGGAGAGTTTGTTTTCGATTATGGATCATAACGCTTTCCATCGTAGCAATACTATTAGGAATGAGTTGTTTATTTTCATTATAAAACTGTGGGGTATAGCTACGAAAAAGCATATGGAAATCCTCCTTTTCTGAAATCGTATGAATCGCACAGGCTATTCGTTTTGCATATACTGTTAGAAAATCATTGTAACATACCATACTAGTGTCATTTCAACACGGGAGGAGGGAAATTGTGACGATTGGAGAAATTATAGATTGCTTAAATAGACGTGAATCCATCGCTATTATAGCAAAACGTCTTGAAATAAGCCCATATACATTATCAAAGAAATTAAGATTGATTGGATACGAATATGATGGAGAACAGAAGAAACGTATTTTTGTAGGAGATGGAGAAGAACCGCGTCACTTACAACTCCAAGAAGCGACAGCCCTTCAATATGCGAAAACGGATTATCAATTATTAATTTATGAGCAATTACAAAGTATTTATGAGTTATTAAGAAAGAGAGAAGAAGTAATTGTGCCCATTATGAGTATAAGTACAGAGAAAAAGAAACGTACCTTTTCTATTAATAAAGAAATATTAGCAAAATTAGACGTTATATCAGAAGCGAAAGGAATTCAAAAATCTAAACTTGTAGAAGAGGCGTTACAACAATTTTTACAACAATATGATTTTAACAAAACATCACATTTTGATAACTAAAGAAAAGGATACTATGTTCATTGTAAGAACGAGTATCCTTTTTAGGTTTTGCTAATATTGTGGATTAAGTATAAGTGCGTATCCTTTACAATAAAAATCTGGATCGCATATGAGGGAAATACTTAATTTATCTTTTGAATTCTTCCATCAATAACTGGCTGAATTGGTTCTTTTAATTGTTTTACATAATCGACGAGCGCTTCAAAGTCGTTTGGACCAGTTTCTGAATTCTTCCCATTTTTAAATGATACGAATCCGTCACCGCCAGAAGCTAAGAAAGCATTCGCAACTACGCTATACGTTTTAGATGGAGATAACTCTTCGCCATTTGTTAAGCGTATATTCGTAACCTTTTCACCGCTTGGTTTATTTGCATCCCACGTATATTGAATACCTGAAATTTGAAGCATTCTTGTTGTTCCTTTTTGCCATTGTTGATTTAAAATGTCGCGAATATCTTGACCTGTTAAATCTACTTTAATCAATTGGTTTCCAAAAGGCTGAACGCCATATAATTCGCCCCAAGTAATATCGCCAGCATCTAAGTCATTACGAATGCCACCAGGATTCATAAGCGCGATTTGAGCTTGCATCGTTTGACGCTGTGCGTCGGCAATTACATTCCCAAGAGTAGATTCACCAGCATCATTTTGTTTACGGTCGATAGGTGCTGTAGATTTTCCTACAACTTCATTTACAAGTGGTGCGATTGTTTCTTTATATTGATCTATTTTTTGTTTTACTTGTTTATCAGGTTCCACACCTTCATGATATGTTGTAATCACTTCAGCTTTTTTCTTTACAATATCTTTTGTTTTACGATCAATTGTTACATCTACGTCTGAGAAAGCTGTTCCATAAGAGTTCGCTTGGACGATTAGTTTATTATTTACAGTACCATTTACATACGTGTGACTATGTCCACCGAAAATAACATCAACTTCCGAGTCTGTTTCATTTGCAATTCGAGTAAGGTCTCCATTTGTCACGCCAGACTCATCAGTTGTTCCGCCGACATGGGCAAGGACGACGATGGATTTAACACCGAGACGCTTTAATTGTTGCGCTGATTTATTAATTGCTTCTACTTCGTCAGTGATCTGTACATTTTTAAGCATAGTAGGCATCACGACATTTGGCGTATCAGTTGTAACAACGCCAATGAATCCTACAGGAACACCATCTACCATTTTTACAGTAAATGGTGGTAAAAATAAGCGACCAGTTGATTTGTTATAGAAGTTAGCAGCGACATAAGGGAAGTTAGCACCTTTGAAATTACCTGTTTTCTCGTGATATCCACCGTAAATGAGGCGTTTCATTTCATCGATACCTTCATCAAATTCATGGTTTCCGATTGTACCAACATCGAATTTTAAGTCATTTAAAAATTCAATTGTTGGTTCATCTTGTAACAACGCTGAAACTGGTGGACTAGCTCCGACAATATCGCCAGCATGTACGAGAAGTGTATTAGGGTTTTGCTTTTTACGTTCTTTTAAATAAGTAGCTAAGTAATCAGCACCACCAGCTTCTTTGTTATTAATTTTTTTAACAGTATCTAGTTGTCCATGGAAATCATTAATACCAAGCATTTGTACGTCTACGTGGCGGTTTTGTTCAGCTGGAATCTGGGATGGGGGAGCGGCAAATACGCTTGAAAAAGTTATGGTGCTTAAAACGGCAACAGCAGGAATGATTTTTTTCCACATAATTCATTTCTCCTTTTTTTTTATAATCTGACATCATACGACATAATTTTAATAGATTCATAGGATTATATCTATATAAAAATTTAGTTTTTTCGAAAAATTAACATATTTACAAAAGGTGAATAATAGAGTAAAGAACCTTTTTTATTGTCGAGTTCATTGTGTATCTACTATAATGGAGAAAAAAGTAAAAGGTGAGTAGCATGAAGAAAAAGAAACAAAGACAAATGCAAAGACAATCGCAAGTGAATAGACCAGAGAAAGAGTCGCTTACATTAGGCGATCAATTAAATGATTCACTCATGCAGCAATTAAAGAATAAGAAGAAAGAATTGCAAGTGAGAGAAGAGAAAAAAGAGGCAGCTGAACTGGAAAGAAAGCGCCAAGAACAAAAAGAACGTGAAAAGAATAAATCATTTGAAGAACTGTTAAGTGAAAGTAGCCTTACTTGGAAAGACTTTAAATAATATAAAAAAATGATCAGTGCATACCGCTGATCATTTTTTTGACGAGCTTGTAAGAAAAGGGGAGTTTAAAATGAGAAAAATTGTAGTCGTTCCGCATGAAGATCATTGGAACGAAAAATTTCAAATAGAGGCTGAACGATTAAAATCGGCGATGCCAGAAATGGTGAAAGTCCATCATATTGGAAGTACATCAGTGCCAGGACTGGCAGCTAAACCAATTATAGATATGATTATGGAAGTAGAGAGTATCGACAGAGTAGATCATTGGAATGAACGTTTTGAAGAGCTTGGTTACATCGTAAAAGGGGAAAATGGTATTTCAAGACGTCGTTATTTTATTCATGGAACGGAGGAAAAACGCTCGTATCACTTACACGTTTTTGAAAAAGGAAATCCTGAGATAGTAAGGCATTTAGCGTTTCGTGATTATATGATGGCTCATTGTGAAGAAGCAGAGGCATATGCAACCTTAAAGAAAGAATTAGCCGAAAAATATACATATGATGGCACGTTATATACGGAAGGAAAAAATGAGTTTGTACGTAGTGTTGATGAAAAAGCGAAAGAATGGAGAGAAGGGAATATGAATAATTGAGTTTGCGTTTTAGTGTATAAAATTATTATGTAAACTGTACATATGTTTTGACTTTTTGGTTGAATCTTGTTGAAATAAAGTGGTGGCTTATAAAAAATGTAAGAATGAGAGGGAGACGAATGTGCACATTCCAACAACTACACTTCATAATGGCGTAAAAATGCCGATGATTGGTCTAGGCGTTTATAAAGCGAAAGAAGGCGATGAAGTAAAACAAGCAGTAAAAACAGCGTTAGAGGTTGGATACCGTTCGATTGATACAGCAACTGTATATGAAAATGAAAGCGGTGTCGGAGAAGCGGTTCGTGAATCAGGAATTCCGAGAGAAGACATATTTATTACAACAAAAGTTTGGAACGATGATCAAGGATACGAGGAAACACTTGAGGCGTTTGAAAAAAGCTTAAAGAAATTACAAATGGACTATGTAGATTTATATTTAATACATTGGCCAATAAGAGGGAAGTATGTCGATACGTACCGAGCGCTAGAAAAACTGTATGAAGAAGGTAAAGTGCGCGCGATTGGTGTTTCAAATTTTCATAAACATCATTTAGAACTGTTATTACCAAATTGTAAAGTGAAGCCGATGGTCAACCAAGTGGAACTTCATCCGATGTTAGCGCAATTTGAATTGCGTAATTTCTGTCAAGGTGAGCAAATTCAAATGGAAGCATGGAGCCCATTAATGAGAGGCGGGGAAGTATTCGAGAACCCGATTATTCAGGCCATTGCTACGAAATATGAAAAAACACCTGCGCAAGTTATATTAAGATGGGATATTCAGAGCGGGGTAGTGACGATTCCTAAATCTGTTACACCATCTCGCATTAAGGAGAATTTTTCTATCTTTGATTTTTCACTAACAGAAGAAGAGATGACTCAAATTAATACGTTAAATCGTAATTTACATGTAGGAACGAATCCGGATAAATATGATACGCTATAAAAAGACGCTACCAGTATGGTAGCGTCTTTTTAACGATGTAAAGCGTAAGTATCACATTTAGCAATTTGCTGAAGTTGTATATATTGAGCTGTTGTTAACTGTGTTTGTTTACTAGCCTGGGCATTTTCTTTCAATTGCCCAATAGAGCTTGCACCAGGTATAACAGCTGCAACAGTTTCGTTATGTAAGCAATATTGAATAGCTGTTCCTGTTAAAGAGCTTTCTCCGATTATTTCTTTTACATTCGCAAGTGTCGCATATAATTCATCGTAAGAATAAGAAAGATAATTCTTTTCTTTTACTCTTTCTATCTTTCTTGCATTATTATCAGTTAAAATTCCTTTTGCAAGTGGCCCACGAGCAATAATGCTAATTTGATGTTCACTTAGAAGTGGGAACCATTCTTCAGGGCGACGATTTAAAAGGCTATATTCCATTAGCACACTAACGATATTGGAACGTTTAGCATATTCACGGATCACATTTGGACGTATAGAAGAAATACCGTAATGACGAATAATACCTTCTTTTTTTAATTCTTCAAAGGCTTCAATTGTTTCATCTATTGGATCTTCAATCGTCCCGCCGTGAAGTTGATAAAGATCAATATAATCAGTTTGAAGTCTACGTAAACTTTCTTTCACTTCAGCCTTTATGTAATTTTTAGAAGGATCCCAAGACCACCCGTTTTTTTCTTCTGTCCATCGATTTCCAACTTTTGTTGTAAGAACAATTTGGTCTCGTTTCCCTTTTAAGGCTTTTCCAACAAATTCTTCGTTTAATCCATAATCATATAAATCCGCTGTATCAAAAAAATTGATTCCTAAATCGATTGCTTCATCGATAATATGCATAGCTTCTGTTTCAGATGTACCGAGAGACATACAGCCAAGTCCCATTTCTGTCACAAACAAATCTGAGTTTCCTAATTGACGTTTTTTCATAGGTCAACCTCCTTACCTTTATTGTACGCAAGGGAAAAGAGGTTGACAAACGTTTACTTTTTACCCCGCTTTAACGGGCAGTAAGACCCCCACTTTAAAATTCGGCTCATACGAGGAAGTTAGGTGGGAGATTAACTGCCCGTAAAAGCCCGATTCGTTCAACTAATAATCAGAGGGGATGAACAAAACCCCCTCTGATTAAAGTTTCACTTTATTTGCTGCAATCCACTCTTGTACAGTTGTATACTCTTTTCCATATTGTTTTAGCTTATGGCGAATTTGCCATGCTTTTCCGACTAAAGTGACGCGATTTGGTAAAATATAAACTTTCATTTCTATCACGCTCCTTTCAATGTGGTAAAATGTATGAGGAAAGAATAGGAAATAGAACAGGGAGATGAAGTAGTATGAGTAATCTTGCAGAGAGAACAGTAAAAACTGAACCGATTTTTGATGGTAGAGTTATAAAAGTTCGTGTTGATGATGTAGTATTACCAAATGGAGCAATGAGTAAACGTGAAATTGTAAATCACCCTGGTGCAGTTGCTATTATTGCTATTACTGATGAGGGGAAAATTGTGCTTGTCGAGCAGTATCGTAAAGCGCTTGAAAAGGCGATTATAGAAATTCCGGCCGGCAAGTTAGAACCTGGTGAAAAACCTGAGGTGACAGCAGTTCGTGAATTAGAAGAGGAAACAGGATATGTATGTGAAAATATGGAGCTTATTACTTCTTTCTATACATCTCCAGGATTTGCAGATGAAATTTTATATGTATATAAAGCGACAGGTTTGACGAAAAAAGAAAATAAAGCCGAGTTAGATGAAGATGAATTCGTGGAATTGATGGAAGTATCGTTAGAAGAAGCGATTATTCTTATGAAAGATCTTCGTATTCATGATGCGAAGACGATGTTTGCAGTACAATATTTACAACTACAAAAATAAACACTCGCCAAAGGCGAGTGTTTTTTAATTGATTTTTGCGTATACGCGTGCATCACGTAAGCTACCATCTGGTGCTATGAAATCATTTTCCATTGTACCTTCTAGAATAAATTCTAAACGTTCTGCTAGGTTACATGCATTTGCATTTGTTGCATCAGTACGAATTTCAATTCTTCTAGCACTTAGCTTATCAAAGGCAAATTGAATGGCACCTTTAATGGCTTCAGTCATATAGCCTTGTTTTGTATAAGCACTATGCAGCCAGAAGTGAAGTGAAAACTTTGGAATATCCCAGTTTTCAGGCTTGAGCGTTATAGCTCCGATGAATGTACCAGATACTTTATCGTATAAGTGAAAATCAAGTGTTTCACGAAGTAAAAACTGCCCGTGAGCGTTACGAACGATTTCTTCAGCACTTTCTTCTGTTTCAGCGTTAATTGGCATCCACGGTACTAAGTCTTCTAGAGAAGCTTGGATTGCTTCATACACTTCTGCACCATCACCTGGAAATGGCTTACGAACTTGTAAGCGTTCAGTTTGAAATAATGTTGGAAAATCTAATAATAATGGTTTCAAGAGAAATCCCTCCTATTCTCTACTTTTTAGTTTAGCAAAGTAGAGCGGAATTTCAATGTTAATTCGTCATACTTTTTTCTTTCTTTCATACATTTTTAATAAGAGTGTGAACGGAGGGAAGAAAAATGTGGAGAAAAACTTGGCAAGACCGTGTAATGTCTCACATACAGGAAAACTCTTCATTATATATATTTAACGCTGTTTTATTATTGATGGGAGTAATATTTGGGGCCATTCTTGTAAATAGTTTACAATTGAATCAAAAACAAGATTTATCATTTTATTTACAACGTTTTTTTGGACAAGTTTCTAAAGGAGAATTTGCTGTTGCGAGCGAAATGTTTCGAGAAAGTTACTTTTCGCAATTAAAATACATTGGATTTATTTGGATTTTGGGGATTTCAATTATTGGATTGCCACTTATTTTTATTTTATTATTTGTAAAAGGAGTAGTTGTCGGATTTACAGTAGGTTTTTTAGTAAGTCAGCATGGATGGAATGGATTATTATTAGCATTCGTTTCTGTATTGCCACAAAATCTCATTATTATTCCAGTATTTCTCGTTATGACAACAATTGCCGCAAGCTTTTCCTTACGCATGATTAGACATCAATTTATTCGGAAAATAACCGAACCGCTATTACCATTATTAATTCGTTATACATGCTTTTTTCTTGTAATCGGAGTAGTGTTAGCTCTTGCTTCTAGTGTAGAAGCTTACGCATCACCAGTTTTAATGAAAGAAGTCGTTGAGGCTATTAATAAACAATAAATACTTTTTGAGAATAATTATCAATTTGTTTTTATTGTTTTTCTTTTGACAGAAGCCCTTCTTCTGATATAATGGTGTAAGAGTGGCGAGGAGGGAGTAGTACCGAATGGAAGAAAGAATTGAACGAATTAAGAAGCAATTACATGCAGCGAGCTACAAATTAACACCGCAACGTGAAGCAACAGTTCGTGTGCTGCTAGAAAATGAAGAAGATCATTTAAGCGCAGAAGATGTTTACCTCCTTGTAAAAGAAAAGTCGCCAGAGATCGGATTAGCAACCGTCTATCGAACTTTAGAACTATTATCTGAGTTAAAAGTTGTCGATAAGATTAACTTCGGAGACGGTGTTTCACGCTATGACTTACGCCAAGAAGGTGCGCAGCGTTTCCACCATCATTTGATTTGTACACAATGTGGTGCTGTACAAGAAATACAAGAAGATTTACTTGGTGAAGTGGAAAGGAAAGTAGAACATGACTGGAGCTTTAAGGTGAAGGATCATCGTTTAACATTCCATGGGATTTGTAAAAATTGTCAAGAAAATGAAACGGATGAAAAATAACCTTTTCCTATTTAACTAGGAAGAGGTTTTTTATTTGAATAAGGTATAAATTGGTGAAAGCTTGGCATATGTTGTAATAACTTATATTTTGGAGGAATTTACAATGCGCCGAGTTTTAAAATTAACTTTTGATGGGATAAAAGTATTTTTATTATTTACAAGTTGTACGATTTTGTTTTATTTCGCTATACTATGGATAAATGAAGAATATGAAAGCTATCATCGTTATGAAAAGCCAAAAGAAGAGACTGTAGAAAAAGTATCAGGGAATGAAGAGCCGGCAAAGGATGCTTTCGTAAATAGAATGATGTTTTTCTATGAAAATGGGGAGTAGTGTAGATTGGAAGATCAATTAAAAGATTTTATTCATTATATGGTTGTCGAAAAAGGGCTAGCGAAAAATACAGTAGTATCTTATGAACGTGATTTAAAAAGTTATGTAAAGTATTTGCAAAATGTAGAACAGGCGAAAAGCTTTCATGAAGTAACACGCTTGCACATTGTTAATTTTCTGCAGCACTTAAAAGAAAACGGAAAATCTTCGAAAACATTAGCACGTCATATTGCATCGATTCGTTCGTTTCACCAATTTTTACTTCGTGAACGGGCGGTAGAGCACGACCCATCCGTACATATTGAAACGCCGCAAGGAGAACGGAAATTACCGAAAGTACTATCAATCGATGAAGTAGAGGCGTTACTTCAGACACCAAAAATGACGAGTGCTTTTGGGGTTCGTGACAAAGCGATGCTAGAGTTATTGTATGCAACAGGACTTCGTGTTTCGGAATTAATTGCCTTAAATTTAGAAGATGTACATTTAACGATGGGATTTGTTCGTTGCATAGGGAAAGGGAATAAAGAAAGAATTATTCCACTAGGAAGTTTAGCGACGGAAGCGATTCAAAAGTATATTGAAAAGGGAAGAAGAGAATTGATGGGTAAAAAAGTAGTAGATGCACTCTTTTTAAACCATCATGGGAATCGATTATCAAGACAAGGATTTTGGAAAATTTTAAAACGATTGGCGAAAGAAGCAAATATTGAAAAAGAGCTTACACCGCATACGTTGCGCCATTCTTTTGCTACGCATTTATTAGAAAATGGAGCAGACTTGCGTGCTGTGCAAGAAATGCTTGGACATGCAGATATTTCAACGACGCAAATTTATACGCATGTTTCAAAAGCTAGATTAAAAGATGTATATAAACAGTTTCATCCGAGAGCATAGTTACTATGCTCTTTTTTCATAGATTCAAAAGGCTACAGTACTTCACAAAAACTTCACAAACATTTCGTACATTGTTTTCAGCAGAAGACTAGAATATTACAATGTATTTCCTCTATACTAAATAAGGTATGAAGGAGGAAATGATGATGAAAAAACTTATTATGACTTTATTTATCGCGATGCTAGCATTGGTTGGCTGTAATACAAACAAAGAAGAACCGAAAAAAGAACAGAAACTAGAAGCTGTAAAAGTAGCAGTTCAAACAAATCCGAAAGAAATTAAACCTGGTGAAAAAACAGAAGTACAAGCACTTGTTACACAAGGAAAAGAAAAAGTAACAGATGCTGAAGATGTAAAGTTTGAAATTTGGAAAGCTGGCGACGAAAAGCACGAGATGTTAGATGGTAAGCATAAAGGAAAAGGTGTTTATGCAGTAGAGAAAACGTTCGAGACGGATGGAGTATACCATATTATCGCTCACACAAATGCACGTGAAATGCATGTTATGCCAGAAGTAAAAGTGGCTGTAGGAAATGCGAAAGTAGAAGATGCGAAAAAAGAAAATAGTGATCACGGTGCAGGGCATGGCGATCATAAAAGCGATACAATGATCCATCTTATGGCTGGTGATATAAAAGCAAATGCTGAATCGACTATGAAAGTTCATTTAAAACAAAAAGAAGAAGCGTTAACTGGTGCTGAAGTACAACTTGAGATTTGGAAAGATGGTGTTGAAAAACACGAATTTATTCCAGCGAAAGAAGGAAATAAAGGAGAGTATGAAACGAAACATACTTTCAAAGAAAATGGTTCTTACAAAGTGAAAGTTCATGTTAAAAAAGGCGAACTACATGAACATAAAGAAGAAACAGTAGAAGTAAAATAAAAAGCAGCTCTTTAGAGCTGCTTTTTATTTTTATTCCGTAAACGTCCAATTGATGAGGGCTTATAATCAGTGGAGAAGAACTAAACTCCTACTAATCAAAGTTTCACTTTATATGAAGAAATAAATCATAAAATAATTAGCACTTATTTGCATAATGGATTACAATAGAAGTGTGAAGAAAATGAGAAATTCTACGAAAATGTATTAAAAAGAAAGCGTAAACATGTTATGATATCTGTATCAGATGTCTGACATCTGACTTAGAAAAAACTAGAAATGTTTTTGAGTCGTTTCGAAGTAAACGAAATAGGTTAGAGAATCAATTAAAGAAGTACTGTTTGACAATGAGAACGAAAGAGAATTCTTATGGAGAACAGTTTCACTTTATAGCGTTTTGAACATACTACAAGAAGTAGAACTGAACTTATAGGAGGTCGCAGTTATGAATAAATATAAACGTATATTCCTAGTCGTAATGGATTCTGTTGGAATCGGTGAAGCACCAGATGCTGAGCAATTTGGTGATTTAGGATCTGACACAATTGGTCACATTGCTGAACATATGAATGGGTTACAAATGCCTAACATGGTGAAATTAGGTCTTGGTAACATTCGTGAAATGAAAGGTATCTCTAAAGTAGAAAAACCACTTGGATATTATACAAAAATGGAAGAGAAATCTACTGGTAAAGATACAATGACAGGTCACTGGGAAATTATGGGTCTTTACATTGATACACCATTCCAAGTTTTCCCTGAAGGCTTCCCGAAAGAATTACTTGATGAATTAGAAGAAAAAACAGGTCGTAAAATCATCGGTAATAAACCAGCTTCTGGAACTGAGATTCTTGATGAGCTTGGTCAAGAGCAAATGGAAACAGGATCTTTAATCGTTTACACTTCTGCTGATAGCGTATTACAAATCGCAGCACACGAAGAAGTAGTGCCGCTTGATGAGTTATATAAAATTTGTAAAATTGCACGTGAATTAACATTAGATGAGAAATACATGGTAGGTCGCGTTATCGCTCGTCCATTCGTTGGTGAGCCTGGAAACTTTACACGTACACCAAACCGTCATGATTATGCATTAAAACCATTCGGCCGTACGGTAATGAATGAATTAAAAGATAGTGACTACGATGTTATTGCTATCGGTAAAATCTCTGACATATATGATGGTGAAGGTGTAACTGAGTCACTTCGTACGAAGTCTAATATGGATGGAATGGATAAGCTTGTAGATACATTAAATATGGACTTTACAGGTCTTAGCTTCTTGAACTTAGTTGACTTTGATGCATTATTTGGACACCGCCGTGATCCACAAGGGTACGGAGAAGCTCTGCAAGAGTATGATGCTCGTCTTCCAGAAGTATTCGAAAAACTAAAAGAAGATGATTTATTATTAATTACAGCAGACCACGGTAATGATCCAGTTCACCACGGTACTGATCATACACGTGAATATGTACCGTTATTAGCATATAGCCCAAGCATGAAAGATGGCGGACAAGAATTATCAATTCGCCAAACATTTGCTGATATTGGTGCAACGGTAGCAGAAAACTTCGGCGTGAAAATGCCAGAACACGGAACAAGCTTCTTAAACGAGCTAAAGAAATAGGGGGATAAACAAATGAATCGTGAACTTATTACAAAATCAGCTTCATACTTAAAAGAGAAATTTCAAGAAACGCCACAAGTAGGACTAATCCTTGGATCTGGACTAGGTGTATTAGCAGATGAAATCGAGAACGCAGTAACAGTACCTTACAGTGAAATCCCTGAATTCCCAGTATCAACTGTAGAAGGTCATGCAGGTCAACTCGTATTCGGTACACTTCAAGGTGTAACAGTAGTAGCAATGCAAGGACGTTTCCACTTCTATGAAGGATACGACATGCAAAAAGTAACATTCCCAGTTCGTGTTATGAAAGAACTAGGTGTAGAAACAGTTGTTGTAACAAATGCAGCTGGTGGTGTAAATACATCATTTGAGCCAGGCGATCTTATGTTAATTTCAGATCACATTAACTTCATGGGTACAAATCCATTAATCGGACCGAATGATTCTGAAATGGGCGTACGTTTCCCTGATATGTCTACATCATATACGACAGAACTTCGTGAAATGGCGAAACAAGTTGCAGCGGACTTAAATATTAAAGTACAAGAAGGTGTATACGTTGGAATGACAGGTCCTGTATATGAAACACCTGCTGAAATTCGTATGCTTCGTACACTTGGCGGAGATGCAGTTGGTATGTCAACAGTACCTGAAGTAATTGTAGCGCGTCATGCTGGTATGAAAGTACTTGGTATTTCTTGTATTTCAAATATGGCAGCTGGTATTTTAGATCAGCCACTTCATCACGATGAAGTAATCGAAACGACAGAACGTGTTAAAGCTAACTTCTTAGCATTAGTAAAAGCAATCGTAAAACAAATGAAGGGGTGACCTCACAATGAGAATGGTGGACCTAATTGCAAAAAAACGTGACGGACATGCATTAACGACAGAAGAAATTAACTTTATTGTTGAAGGATATACGAATGGTGATATTCCTGATTACCAAGTAAGTTCACTTGCAATGGCAATTTTCTTCCAAGATATGAACGATCAAGAACGTGCTGATTTAACTATGGCAATGGTAAATAGCGGTGATACAATCGACTTATCAGCTATTGAAGGGGTAAAAGTAGATAAGCACTCAACAGGTGGTGTTGGTGATACAACAACACTTGTGTTAGGTCCATTAGTAGCCGCTTTAGGTGTACCGGTTGCAAAAATGTCTGGACGTGGGTTAGGACATACTGGTGGTACAATTGATAAATTAGAAGCAGTTCCAGGATTCCATGTTGAAATCGAAAATGATGAATTCATGCGACTTGTAAATGAAAACAAAATCGCAGTTATTGGTCAAAGTGGAAACTTAACACCTGCGGATAAAAAGTTATATGCACTTCGTGATGTAACGGCAACAGTAAACTCAATTCCGCTTATTGCAAGTTCGATTATGAGTAAAAAAATTGCTGCTGGTGCAGATGCAATTGTTCTTGATGTAAAAACTGGAGCAGGTGCATTTATGAAAACAGATGAAGATGCAAAACGTTTAGCAGAAGCAATGGTGCGCATTGGTAATAACGTTGGTCGTAATACGATGGCTGTTATTTCTGATATGAGTCAACCACTTGGTGAGGCGATTGGTAACGCACTTGAAGTACAAGAAGCAATTGATACATTACAAGGTAAGGGGCCGAAAGATTTAGAAGAGTTATGTTTAACACTTGGAAGTCAAATGGTATACCTTGCTGGACAAGCTTCATCTTTAGAAGATGCACGTGAGAAATTAATTGAAGTAATGAACAACGGTAAAGCGCTAGAATCATTTAAAACGTTCTTATCAGCGCAAGGCGGCGATGCTTCTGTTGTTGATGATCCTTCTAAATTACCACAAGCACAGTTTAAAATTGAAGTAGAAGCGAAGGAAGATGGTTATGTATCAGAAATCGTTGCAGATGAAATCGGAACAGCAGCAATGCTTTTAGGAGCAGGACGTGCGACGAAGGAATCTGAAATTGATTTAG
The DNA here is from genome assembly GCF_058952315.1 of Bacillus sp. GW823-FHT06B01. Classification (NCBI taxonomy): domain Bacteria; kingdom Bacillati; phylum Bacillota; class Bacilli; order Caryophanales; family Bacillaceae; genus Bacillus; species Bacillus sp. GW823-FHT06B01. The sequence continues at coordinate 742,939 of NZ_JBXAHR010000002.1, forward strand.
CAGTTGGCTTAATGCTTCGCAAAAAAGTAGGGGACAGCGTGAAAAAAGGTGAATCCCTTGTTACAATTTACGCAAACCGTGAAAATGTGGAAGATGTAAAAGCAAAAATTTATGAGAACATGAAGATTGCTAACGAACATGTAGATGCACCAACGTTAGTGCACGGCATCGTTACTGAATAATAAAAAAGGGCCAAGGAGTATTTCTCCTTGGCTTTTTTTGCTATTTTTTGTTTATAATAATAATGGGTGAAATTATGATTAGAATTTGTGCAATAACAAAAACAGATGAAGTATTATATGATGTTTCGCTAGAAGAAACAACGAAAGACCATATTGTATGGTATTGGCTAGATTTATATAAGCCAACGAAAGAAGAGTATACATACATTTTGCAAGATCATTTTAAGTTCCATCCCCTTGCAATTGAAGACTGTATAGAATATGTACAGAGGCCAAAAGTTGATTTTTATGATGGATATAACTTTTTAGTTCTTCATGCATTTGGTGAGGATGGATTAGAACCGCACGAGATCGATTTATTTATTAGTGATCGTTTTATTGTTTCTTTCCACTTTTCTCATAACAATGCAATCGAAAGAGTATGGAAAACACTTGGAGAAAAGAAGCGTATTAAAAATAGTCCTTTACACGTAGCGCATACAATTATCGACCAAATTGTAGATGACTATTTTGCGCCTGTATATTACATTGAGGATCATTTAAATGCAATTGATGATAATTTAACGGGTGAGACAGCAGGAAGTGTATTAGAAGAAGTATTTGATATACGTGCAGATTTATCGAAGCTAAGGCGCACAATCATTCCGATGCGTGATTTATTGTATCGTATTTTAAATTCGACTCGTTTTTACGGTATAAGTGATCATGAGATTTACTTTAAAGATATACATGACCATTTGCTTAAACTAACAGAAATGATTGAGGCAAGCCGCGAGTTAACGGCAGATATTCGGGATAGCTATTTTTCATTAAACTCACATCATATGAATAACATTATGAAAACATTAACTGTATTCTCGACTATTTTCATGCCATTAACATTTATTGCGGGAGTATACGGAATGAACTTTACGCATATGCCAGAGCTTGGTGGACAATATAGTTATTTTATTTGTCTACTTCTAATGGCGCTAATTGGCGGTGGGATGATGGCTTGGTTTTATAAAAAAGGGTGGTTTAAGTAAAAAAACACCGAGGAAAATTCCTCGGTGTTTTTACTTAACCAATAGCATGTAATACAAACATGGCTAAGAATAAGCATGTAACGATATACATAGACGGTGCGACTTCTTTACGCTTTCCAAGAGCAATTTTTAAGATAGGATAAGCAATAAATCCGAACGCAATGCCATCAGCGATACTATATGTGAGCGGGATCATGACGATAATTAAGAACGCTGGAAATCCTTCTGAAAAATCGTTCAGAGGAATTTGTTGAATGCTTGTAATCATCAGGCCGCCAATAATAATTAAGATTGGTGCAATGGCACTATCAGGAATTAGTTTCACAAACGGAAGTGCAAACAGTGATGCGAAGAATAGCAACCCTGTAACGATAGACGTCAGACCTGTCTTTCCGCCTGCAGTAATACCTGCAGCACTCTCTACTGTTGATACGGTAGGGCTTGTGCCAAATAGACCACATGTCATTGCTGAAATTGCATTGGCTTGGTAAGCACGTGGGAATTTACGGTCATCTTCTAATAAACCGTGCAGAAGTCCCATGTTCTCAAAAATAAGCACCATGCTTAAGGAGAATGTTGCAATCCAAAACGGTAAGGAAGAAAGTTTGCCAAATGACATAGCTCCAAACACATCGCCGTAATTAGCGAATGAGAATGAACTATTCCCGATTTGACTTGTATCAACAAGACCAAATAGCCATGCAATACCAGTTCCTATTGCAATCGTCCATAAAAAGCTTCCACGTACGTTACGAATAAATAGTACAAGTGCAACGATAAGAGTAAGTAGTGTCGCAAGAACGACAGGGTTACTTAATTTACCCATTGCAACAGCAGTATTTGGATTCGAAACGACTAAACCACCTTTTTGCAATCCGATAAATGCTAAAAATAATCCGATGCCGACAGTAATAGCTTCCTTTAATGACTTTGGAATCGATACTGAAAGCACGCGAGCGATTGGTGTAAACGCAGCAATTGCAAAAATAATACCAGAGATGAAGACAGCTGCTAATGCTTCCTGCCAAGCTAATCCGAGCGTATGCACAGCAGTGTACGTGAAGAATGCATTTACGCCCATACCAGGGACAAGAATAGCAGGTGCATTTGCCCAAAATGCCATGACCAGACATCCGACAAATGAACTGAAAACAGTTGCTAAAATTCCAGCTTCAAGAGGAATGCCAGCATCGGATAAAATGGATGCATTTACAATCATAATATATACGATTGTGAAAAATGACGTAACCCCAGCTAAAACCTCTTGTTTTGGTGATGTTTCGTGTAAACCTAATTTAAATGTTCTTTCAAGTATTCCTTTCATGTTAAACCTTCTTTTTCATATCCCTCTCCCACCCGTGATATCTCTTTTGTAAGAGCTCACCGTCCTTTATTATATCAGAACATCATGTTTTTACAACAAGGAAAATGATAACGTTTACTTATAAATGAAATTATTTATAAATACGTAAAAATCGCCCTTATTGTAGAAATGATTTCTAATTCTCCCGATTGAATGGGAGGAGCTGCTTGTGCATGTAAAGTAGCATAGGACGCAACTTCCCGTGGTAATTGAGCAGATTCTTCAACGAATGAGAGTGGAACAGGATTAATGTTTAAATTGTATGTACTCGCAATAGCACGAGCTTTTTCTACCGCTTGTTGCAGAGCTTGAATGAGAGCTTGCTCATAATATTTATTTGGGTGAGATATTCGAAAACGTAATCCTTTTGCTACGTTTGCTCCATTTGAAACGGCTATATCATATACTTCCCCTGCTTTTTGTACATTTAAAACGGTAATTTCATACAAATGTTCCACACGATATCCTTGTAGTAATGCTTTATCATTTATATATTCGTATTGGGGAGTGATTGTATAAGAAATCGTTTCTATGTTTTTATCAGAAATACCAAGCTGTTTAAGTGCATCCAGCAATTGTTTTGATTGCACTGCATTTTCTTCTTGCGCTTGTTTCACATTTTTACTATCAGTTCGAATGCCAAGTGTTAATATAACAACATTTGGTTTTGCTTTTACAACGCCTTCACCTTGCACCGTAATGGTAGCTTCTTTACCAGTATTAGCTGTACGTATGTTGTGTAAATAAGGATTCATTCCACCTTGCATCTTCCATCACCATCCTTATTTATATGTATATGTGTGAACAAAAAAGAAATTTGTATGAAAAAGTTACATAAATGAGAATGTTAAAGGAAGAAAGCATATACAACGAGGGTATTTATAGATTATAATATGTGTAAATATGATAAAAAAGGGACGAGGCTAGTGAACGAAAAAAGAGAAACACTGATTTTAGAGTTATCCGGATCATTTCGAAAGATGATACGTTTATTACAAAATGATATTAATACACGTTTTGCAGAACATATGCCATACAATGAATTTTCTGTATTACGCGCGTTATTTTTAAACAGTCCACAGATGGCTTCGCAAATTGCGAGTGAAGTAAACGTAACCTCTAGTCATATTACAGCTGTTACTGATCGTCTCGTACGAAAAGGGTTTGTAGAAAGAAAGCGTTCAAATTCAGACCGTCGTATCGTGTACCTAGAAATTACAGAACACGGAAGAGAAGTAACTGAAAAACTTGAAGCTGTGCGTAAAGAATATTATAAAGAGAAATTTAAAGGTTGGAGCGACCAAGAAATCGAAATGGTTTTAGAGCTATTTGGCCGCGTATTATAATAAATGAGGATAGGAAGCGAAAGCTTTCCTATCCTTTTTCTTTTGAATAAAAACATTTTGAAACTCCAATACTTTAATTAAAAAGAATCGGAGTGAAAAATTATGAAACGTATTTGTACGCTTTTCATTATGATTGGAAGTTTTTTCTGCTTTCATCAATTCGTGGACGCTGCAACGCCTCTTCAAGTCGTTCAGAAAGAATTACAACATATTTCAAATAAGCAACCTGTTTTATATTCAAAACTATGGATTCGCTCTATGCAGAATGCTATTTTATTTCATCATAGTGATAATATTCGGCATGAAGATACGATAAGTAATGTAACAAAGTCTTCTCTTATAAAAGTAAAACAACTTCCACTTCAGAAAGCATCGCAGTATATCCCGAGATTATCGCAATATATTTCTAAGTTTGAATCTGAGAATGTGCAAGTGTATTATGTTGCAGCGCGTTATGAAGTGAAAAAAGAAAATCCGTATCAGTTAAATGGCATGAATTATTTTATGCAAGTGTTTATTCAACAAGGAGGAGAATGGAGAATTGCTGAAAGCATAGTTGCTCCAACAGATCAAATCGTCGCAAATGGTGACGGGTTTGGAATGAAGCAAGAAAAAGAGTATGGGAAAAGAAGAGAGAATGTGAAATAACCTCCTTTTGAAGGAGGTTATTTCGTGCGAAGTAAAAATTTTTTATTTATGAAATAGTTAAGTACTACATAGCTAAATACTCCTATTATTATGAATCCAGCGTAATAACTTAATATTGGATCATTTTTTTCACCTGTTAACCAGCCTCCTAATAGTGCGAAACATATCGTGACACACGGTATAAATAGACGTTGTAGTTTAGTGAATAATAATAGTTTACCGTTATTTTCATTTTTTGTCCGATTATAGAAAAATACTCCTAATGGTAAAAGAAAAAGAATATATAGAATCGGAGTGATAAGTTTCCGGATGGGCTGGAATTGGTGTTGCACCGTAACGGATTCTTTTAGATTGTTAATGTTTACTTCTTTTACTTTTGGATTAAATGTATAAGATATATAAGTATTATTAGTAGGTGCAAAAACTTCAATGTTCTCTACATATGATGTGTAATTCGCTTTCTTAAGGAAAAATTCAGTTGTAGATATATTTGTGTGAATCCAAGTGAAATGAAACAGCAACATGCTTAGTCCAGATGGTAATATAATAAAAACTAAGCTTAATATACTATGTGAAATGACATTACCAGCAATTGTTCCTATAAAAATTGCTATTGTAAAAATCGCAATCCATGTAATGGTAACATAACATAATAATGTAAGTATTGGCCAGAAGGATTGATATTGGTTAAACAGATTAACTGTTAGGATAAAATACATTAAGATGATATTAAGGCTCATTATGAATATAATTACAATTGTCCCGAACACCCATTTAGAAAGAAAAAGTTCTTTTCTCGTGAATGGCATTGCGAATAACAGATGATCTGTTTGATTTCGTTTTTCCCAACTTATTAATGAACAAGCGAGTAATATGAAAGTTGGAATGAAGGGGATGATAAGAGTATCCCCATTTAAACTATAGCTGAAATAGTTATCTTGGTTTGCTGAAAGACTTGTTAGTTGAATCTGTAAATCATTAAAATAGCTAATAGGTAAAAACCAAAAACTACTACAAGCAAAGAGTAAAAGAATGTACTTACTTTGCTTGTAATGATGTAACCATAAAGCCTTATAAAACATGTTATTCCTCCAATGCCCAACATGTGATTATGTTGAATTTAGTTAATATTCCAAGTAAACTTCCATTTTAATATTTTTGGCAGGAAGAAATACATAATTAAACTAGTAACTAAAAATCCGATGTAAAAGCTGCCCAATGACTGCGCGCGACTTAGTATTAAGCCTCCAACGATCCCACCAAAGAAAATAGCACAAGCCGATACTACTTTTTGTAGTTTTGGATATAATAAGTAGTTACCGTTTCGCTCATTGGCTGAACAAGCATATAAATATATACCGAGTGGTAATAAAACAATGATATGTACGATAGGTCCAATCAATGTTTTTACCGGTGGAATCTTTGTAAAGTTTGGTTCGTTATGACGTACTCCGTTTCGATCGGTATAAGCATTTTGTGGATCATAATTAAAGTGAATATTGAAATCTTCTGCTGCACTAGAAATACGTATGTTTTCCATCACATTATATATAAGGCCACTGTTCTCATGAAATTCAGTGTTTGAGTGAACAGCAATGACGCCTGAAATAAGTGTTGGAAGTAATAATGGGAACATGAATAGAGCGGCAGTGAGAACTCCTTGCGATATAACATTCCCTGCGATTGTTCCTATACATAAGGCAAGTGTATAAATAGCAATTAATACAATTAACATGTATATAAAATAACTATGAAAGGGGGAGAATACTTGATATTTATTATGAAAAGTTAACTTTTTCATAATAGCAAATAGCCCCCAGTTTAAAACGACAACAGCGGTGATGTTGCAGATTCCAAACAACCACTTTGTTATATAGAGGTGTGAACGTTTAAAGGGCATAGACCATAGCAAGTCGCTAGAGTTATCTTGTCTTTCCCATCCAATTAACGTACAAGCTAGAACGATAAGCACAATACCTAACAGCATGACAGAATCTAGAAGTGTTAAATTAAAGGTGTAATGATATACAGAGTTCCACTTTTTGTTGTCATTTAGAAATTGTTGCTGTTGAATAGAAGTCATATAGTAGTAATATGACAAAGTATAGAGACTGGCAAGCCAAAATAACCATACAACATATTTACTTTGGTGATACGTTCTTAGCCACAGTGCTTTTTGAAACATAGGATCTCTCCTTTAAAAAACTTTATAATTTGTTAAGCGTGATAATACAACATAAGTAATAATTCCAGCGAAAAACAAAGCGATATAGTAGTTAAGTAAGAAATGAAATTGGTTTAGTTTATAGCCACCTAGTAATGCAAAGTAAATGGTTGTCCCCCATATACATATTCGTAAATGCTTTTGGAAAATAAATATCTTTTGACTGTTTTCATTTGGCGATCGTTTATATAAATATGTTCCAAGTAGTAAGTAAACTATTGTATAAAAAATAGGGACTAACATCGATTTAGCTGAATAATAGTGATAAGATGCTGGATTTCTTAAAGTAGTTGAGTCATTTTCTTTTTTACGTGATTCAGGATTATAATGGTAATAAATCGTGAAGTTATATATTGGTGCAACTATATTTGTTTTTTTATTGATTTCATAAAGTTGTTGATCTAATTTATTATTTTTAGTATTGGTAGCCTCTAAATGGTTTAGCGTAAAAGTGTATACTAGTGGAATAAATGTAAGTCCCATTAATAGCCACGGAATACAAAAAACAACCTGGGAAACAATGCTTCCAGTAAAAGTACCGATGCATAGTGCAGCTGTATATACTGCAACATAAGAAACAATTGCATAAAGAAAGTATCGATGAAATGGACTAAAAGATTGATAATCAAAATGAATGGTTGTTCTATAAATAACATACATAAGGATCCAATTTATAAGTAACGAGCCCAAAATACAAAATGAACCAAAAGCCCATTTAGATAAGAAAACATCTTTTCTTTTAAACGGCATCGTCATAAGTAGTGTATTCGATTGGTTGCTACGTTCCCACCCTATCAATAAACAGGCTAAAGCAATAATAAGAACTGTTAACAAAAAACTATTACCTTCTCCCGAAGAAAAGGCATAAAAATAATAATACTGCTTCCCTTTTTCTTGTAATTCGTAATACGCATCAAGTTCTTTCTGCGCAATTCTATAGTAGCTGAAAGATAATAAGTAAAGCGAACTAAAGAAGAATAGTAACACAGCATATTTCCCGCGTTTCCAATTCCACATCCACAACGCCTTATGAAACATACCCATCCTCCTCCAGTGTCGTAACGAAGACATCTTCAAGTGACATTGTTAATTCTTCAATGAGTATAGGTTGTTCTTTATAAAACTTCTCCAGTGTTGTAGCCACATTTCCCTCAATTAAGATTGTATATACTTTTCCTGTTTGATTTAATATTTTAATATTGCTTAAGTTTTCTAGTTTTTGAGGTAATGAACGTTCGTAAGCTACTTGTATTTTTGCAAATCGTGATTTGGCATCGTCTAGTGATGTAATAGACGAGATAGTATGGCCTTTTAATATAATGATTGTATCTGCAATTTGTTCCACTTCATCTAAATGGTGAGTTGAGATGAAAATGGTAATCTCTTTTTCTGCAACTTCTCCAACGAGAAACTGTAAAATTTGCCTTTTCACGATAGGATCAAGTCCGTTTGTCGGTTCATCCAAAATGATATATTCTGCTTTTGTAGAAACGGCTAAAATGATGGCAAGCAGTGCTTTCATTCCTTTTGAATAGCTACGAATTCGTTTGTTAGGTAAGTTAAAACGTTCTAACAGTTCATAGAAATATGCTTCATCAAATGCGGTATAAACTTCTTTATAAAACTTTACAATTTCTTTTACCGTATATCCGTTCAATATGTTAGTAGAATCCGGAACATATACGATTTTTTGCTTTATTTCAGGACACTGATGAATGTTTGTCTCTTCATATGTAACAGTCCCTGCATCAGGGTCTAAAATGCCGACCATCGTTCGTAATAAAGTTGTTTTCCCCGCACCGTTTCTTCCGAGTAATCCGATGATACTTCCTCTTTGTAATGTGAAAGAAACATCATCTAAAATCGTTTGATTATCAATTGTTTTCTTCAAGTTTGTCACTTTCAGCATCCGCATTTCCTCCAATCTCTTTATAGTATGAATCTATCCAATCATGAATTTTATCTTTCGTAACACCAAGATAAGAGGCTTCTAATAGTAATTGATGAAATTGCTTTTCAACCATAGCGATTTTCCTTTCGTCTAATGTTGGGGTAATCGATTGAGATACAAATGTTCCTTTTCCTCGTAATGTTTCAATAATCCCTTGTCGTTCTAACTCTTGGTACGCTTTACTCACTGTATTTGGATTTATAACGAGTAAAGAAGCGAGTTCGCGTACAGAAGGTAGTTTGTCACTTGGAGCTAACATGTTCTTCAATACGAGTTCTTTTATATTTTGAACGATTTGTTCCCATATCGGAGTGTTGCTTCTTGGATCAAGTTGAATATGCAAGAGCAATGTCTCCTTTCTGACTTGTATTAAGTGTACTACTATATGTAATACACTTAATACAATATAGGTGATGAATATATTTGTCAACTGAAAATATTAGAAAAATATGGTATTAAAAAATAATAAATTGGAAAAAATAGGTTTGATATAGAATGGAGGGTTAGTCATGAAGCGAGTTTTTGGAATACTTGTTTGTTTCATGTTATTGCTTTCTGGTACTTCAGTTAGTTTCGCACAATCTGAGAAGACGAAGCAGGAAAAAACAGAAGAAACAACGCCGAAGTTAGCGGAACAAGCGTCATCAGCAATTGTAATTGAACAAGATACAGGTAAAGTTTTGTTTGATAAAAATCCAAATGAGAAGTTACCACCTGCTAGTATGACGAAGATTATGACAATGCTATTAATTATGGAACAAGTTGAAAAAGGAAAACTAAAACTGACCGATAAAGTTAGAGCAAGTGAGCATGCAGCTTCAATGGGTGGATCACAAATCTTTTTAGAGCCTGGAGAAGAGATGACTGTAAATGAAATGCTAAAAGGTATTGCTATTGCATCTGGAAATGATGCGTCTGTTGCAGTAGCGGAGCATATCGCGGGTTCAGAAGAAGGTTTTGTAAATATGATGAACAAAAAAGCGAAAGATTTAGGACTGAAAAATACTCATTTTCAAAATCCAACAGGTCTTCCGGCTAAAGACCATTATTCCACAGCAAATGATATGGCTATAATGGCAAAAGAATTGATGAAGTACCCACTTATTCGCAAATATACAGGTAAATACGAAGACTATTTACGAGAAGATACGGATAAGAAGTTTTGGCTCGTGAATACGAATAAGTTAGTACGTTTTTATCCTGGAGTAGATGGTGTGAAAACGGGCTTTACGACAGAAGCAAAATATTGTTTAACAGCATCGGCTGAAAAAAATGGCATGCGTGTTATTTCAGTTGTTATGGGAGCACCTACATCGAAAGAACGGAATAATCAAGTAACAAAGCTTCTTGACTATGCATTTGGACAATATATGACAAAGAAATTGTATACACGTGGCGAAAAAATTAAGACTGTACAAGTAGGAAAAGGGAAAAAAGAAAAAGTAGATTTAGTTGCGTCAGACAATGTGTCTCTTCTTATGAAGAAGGGCGAAAATATGGACAAAGTAAAGCAAGAAGTAATTGCTGAAAAGAAAGTGAAAGCGCCGATTAAAAAAGGTGACGCGCTTGGTACACTTGTTATTAAAAAAGATAAAGATGTTTTATTAAAACAAACAATTGTAGCAAAAGAAGATGTTGCTGCAGCGAGCTGGTGGGAGTTATTTAAAAGAAGTTTTGGGATGTTTTCAACATCAAAATAGCGGCAAACATTTTGCCGCTTTTCTATTCGTATGAAAGTAAATAATTGCCGAATGTTTTCACTTTATGGCGAAATAGTTCTTCTTTTGTCAGCAGGAAGGATTCTTATGTTGTATCACGAAAATCTTTATGTATGTAAATGAGTAAAGTTTGAGCATAAGGAGGAAATCGTGTGAGTCTTTCCATGCAATTAGAAGTAAAGCGTGACGTCCTATGTGTGAGACTAGCGGGTGAATTAGATCATCATACTGCTGAAGAGTTGCGAACGAAAGTAACAGATATGATTGAGACACATGGTGTTCATCATATTGTTTTGAGCCTAGAGAACTTATCGTTTATGGATAGTTCTGGTTTAGGTGTTATATTAGGCCGATATAAGCATGTAAAGGGATTAGGTGGAGAAATGGTTGTTTGTGCAATTTCACCGCCTGTTAAGCGTTTATTTGAAATGTCGGGCTTATTTAAAATTGTTCGCTTAGAAGAAAGTGAAGCGCATGCGCTCGCGACGTTGGGGGTGGCATAAATGAGAAATGAAATGAACCTTCAATTTTCAGCATTAAGTCAAAATGAATCATTCGCTCGCGTTACAGTAGCTGCTTTCATTGCGCAACTAGATCCAACGATGGAAGAACTTACGGAGATTAAAACAGTTGTGTCAGAAGCAGTTACGAATGCAATTATTCATGGATACGATGGAAATGCAGAAGGTGTTGTTTATATTTCTGTAATTTTGGAAGAAGCAATGGTGAAACTCACGATTCGAGATGAAGGGATTGGCATCTTTGATTTAGATGAAGCAAGACAACCCCTTTTTACAACTAAACCTGAATTAGAGCGTTCCGGAATGGGATTTACTATCATGGAAAATTTTATGGATGAAGTAGAAGTTATTTCAAACGAATCTTTCGGGACAACAATCCATTTGACAAAATACTTATCAAATAGTAACGCTCTATGCAATTAAGGAGAATAGCCTATGGACATAGAGGTCAAAAATGAGAAGAAGAAACCTCAGTTAAAGGACCACGAGCTAAAAGCGTTAATTCAACAAAGTCAAGATGGAGATCAACAAGCGAGAGATACAATCGTTCAAAGTAATATGCGTCTCGTATGGTCGGTTGTGCAGCGTTTTCTTAATCGAGGATACGAACCAGACGATTTATTTCAAATTGGATGTATTGGGCTCTTAAAATCGGTAGATAAATTTGATTTATCTTTCGACGTGAAATTTTCAACATATGCAGTTCCAATGATTATTGGAGAAATACAACGATTTTTACGTGATGATGGATCAGTGAAAGTAAGTAGATCTTTAAAAGAAACAGGAAATAAAATTCGAAAGATGAGAGACGAGCTTTCGAAAGAATTCGGAAGGGCACCAACGATTAACGAAGTAGCCGAAGCGTTAGAACTAACGCCAGAAGAAGTGGTTCTGGCGCAAGAAGCGAGTCGTGCTCCTTCATCCATACATGAAACGGTGTATGAAAACGATGGAGATCCAATCACTATTTTAGATCAAATTGCTGATCAATCTGAAACGAAATGGTTTGATAAAATTGCTTTAAAAGAAGCAATTAGAGAATTAGATGATCGAGAACGTTTAATTGTATATTTACGCTACTATAAAGACCAAACCCAATCAGAAGTAGCGGAGCGCATAGGTATTTCGCAAGTACAAGTTTCAAGACTTGAAAAGAAAATATTAAAACAGATGAAAGATCGAATAGATGAGTAGCTATCTATTCGATTTTTTTATGACTTTAATTTAGTAGGGATTGTAAACTTTCGTAAAAATTAACAGAATTTATTGATAATTTAGTAAATTTAAAATATAATCCAAGTATGAACTTGTCACAAAGGGGGAAGGAAGTATGGAAACGAGGCAACAATGGGGAACGAGGGCCGGATTCATTTTCGCAGCGGTCGGCTCTGCCGTTGGATTAGGAAACATATGGCGTTTTCCTTATACAGCGTATGAAAATGGGGGAGGCGCATTCTTTTTACCGTACTTATTCGCATTATTAACGACTGGTATTTCATTATTGGCGTTTGAATTTGCTCTTGGGCATCGTCATCGTGGTTCAGCGCCACTTACATTCTTCCGTATTAGTCCGCGTGCTGAATTTATCGGATGGTGGCAAATGTGTGTAACGTTTATCGTTTCAACATATTATGCAGTAATTATTGCTTGGTCTATTTCCTATACGTACTTTGCAATTACTGGAGCATGGGGGAAAGACACGCAATCATTTTTATTTAAAGAGTATTTGCATGTTGCAGATAAGCCTGGACAGTTTGGAGGGCTCGTACCGGAAGTATTAATTCCATTAGCTCTCGTTTGGATTATCGTGCTCGGTGTAGCATTTAAAGGAGTTAAAAAAGGAATTGAAGTTGTTAATCGTATTTTCATCCCTTTATTAGTTGTTATGTTCCTTATTATCGTAGTTCGTGCAGTGACGATGGAAGGTGCAATGCAAGGGTTGGATGCATTCTTCAAACCAGATTGGAGTCGTATTTTTGATGGGAAAGTATGGCTTGCTGCTTATGGTCAAATTTTCTTTAGCTTATCTTTAGCATTTGGAATTATGATTACGTATTCTAGTTATTTACCGAAAAACTCAGATACAACAAATAATGCCTTTATTACTGGCTTTGCAAACTCAGGATTTGAATTGTTAGCTGGGATTGGGGTTTTTGCAGCTCTTGGATTTATGGCAAATAATATGGGAGTACCAGTTGATAAAGTAGCAAGTGCTGGTGTAGGACTTGCGTTCGTAGTATTCCCGCAAATCATTAATGAGTTACCGATGTCACCGTTATTTGGCGTATTATTTTTCTTATCATTAACGGTTGCTGGAATTACATCCCTCATTTCACTTGCGGAAGTATGTTTTGCTGCCGTATCTGAAAAATTCAGCTTAAGTCGCCAAAAAACAATTGGAATTATGGGGACGCTTCTCGTACTAGTTTCTCTTGTTTTTGCAACACGTGGCGGGCTTATGTTCCTAGATGTTGTTGATTATTTCGCTAATAACTTCGGATTAATTTCAATTGCATTAGCGGAAGTGGTTACGATAGGGCTCATTCTACGCCGTTTACCAGTTTACCAAAATCATGCAAACTTCGTATCTGATATTAAGTTAGGGACGTTTTGGAGAGTAAGTTTACTCGTTATTACCCCGCTTATGTTAGGGTACATGTTAATTGATGGCACAATCCAAAATATTAAAAAGAACTACGGAGATTATCCAACGGAGTTTGTCGTAACATATGGTTGGTCAATTGCAGCAGCTTTCCTTATCGTTGCATTAATCATTAGTATAAAGAAATGGAATGCACAAATACATTCAGATTCTGCTAAGCTTGAAAAAGAATGGAAAGATCGGGGTGTTTCATAATGAGCGGATCAGCGATTATGATGATGGTGATTGGTATGGTAGTCATTTGGGGAGGACTCGCATTAAGTATTGCAAATTTATTTAAGAAAAAGGCATAAACTAAAAAACATCTGTACCGAAACGGTACAGATGTTTTTTTATGAAAAAATTGTATTAGAAAAAAAATCAATAACCATACTACAACTACGAGGAAGAGTGAAGAGGTGAATAGAAATTGGAACAAACAATTTATATTAAAATGCGTAATCGATTAAAAGTTTCTCCTACGTATGAAGTGAAACTACGTGATGTCGCTCAACTTGCCGGAGATACTGTGGTAGTTGAGTCGTTACAGGATGAGGTAGTTTACAAAATAACAGCGCATGATAAGACGCATGTTGTAATTGATGTTATGAAAATTATTGAGATTATTAGGCGAAAAGCGGCTCATATACAAATTAATTTACTCGGTTCTGGACAAACTCTTGTTGAAATTATATATGAAAAAAAGAAAGTACATCCGGTTTTCTTCGGACTTGTATGGTTGTTACTTTTTATTGGAGCTGCTCTTGCGATCATTTATTTCCATGAAGATGTAAGCATGCAACAAGTGCACCAGCGGTTATATTACATGATTACGGGAGAATTTAAGGCGCAGCCACTGCTATTTCAAATTCCTTATTCAGTAGGTCTTGGGTTAGGTATGGTCTTATTTTTTAATCATGTATTTCAAAAGCGAATTAATGAAGAGCCGAGTCCGTTAGAAGTGGAGATGTTCCAATATCAGCAGTCACTTGACCAATATGTAATTGTTCATGAAAACAAGGACAATATGAAACAACTTGCCGATGATTGAGTCTGGGCTTGTTATTTTAATTGGTTTAGCGGGAGGAATTGCAGTGGGTAGCGGATATGTCGCATTTTTAGCTGTACTTGGTATAATCCCCCGTCTAGCTCAATTAACGAGAAGTGGAAAGCACATTCAATATTTTGAGTGGGCAGTTATTGCAGGTACGTTAACAGGAGCTTGGTGTAGTTTGAAAAACATTACATTTCAAACGTCGCAATATTGGCTTGTTATATTAGGAATATTTTGTGGCACATTCATTGGAATGCTTGCAGCCGCATTAACAGAAGTGTTAAATGTTTTACCTATTTTAGCGAAACGAGTAGGGATAGAAGGGAAAATCGTTGTTTTACTCGTTGCTCTTGTACTTGGCAAAGTAATAGGCTCATTGTTTCACTGGATTTATTTCGTAAAGTAGGAGGCAGTATATAAATGACAGGGCGAAAACTAAAGGATGATTACATAAATAAAGTGAAGGAGTACCATCCAAAACCAAACTATTTCCTAAATTGTGTCAAGGCATTTCTTGTAGGTGGATTCATTTGTACTGTCGGAGAAGTATTGATGAAATTTTATATACATTATTTTCATTTCAGTGAACAAGAGGCAGGAAATCCGACAGTTGCAACGCTTGTATTATTATCGGCGATTTTAACAGGTTGTGGTGTATATGATAAAATCGGTCAATTTGCTGGAGCGGGATCGGCCGTACCTGTTACGGGATTTGCAAATTCTATGGCGAGCGCTGCGCTAGAACATAAGAGTGAAGGAATTGTGCTTGGGGTTGCTACAAATATGTTTAAGCTAGCGGGAAGTGTTATCGTTTTTGGGGTCGTTGGTGCATACGTTATTGGATTAATAAGATATACTTTTAACATTTTTATGTCTTAAAGGAGGGGCTAGTATGAGGTTGACCGGAAAACAAACGTGGGTATTTCAAAATGATATTTATGTGAATGCAACCGGTACTGCTGTCGGTCCAAAAGAAGCTGAGGGCCCTCTTGGGAAGGATTTTGATATTTCATATGATGATTTACATTGCGGAGAGGAAAACTGGGAACTTGCTGAACGAAGATTAATGTCAGATTCAATTCAACAAGTCTTGCAAAAAGGAAATGTAAAAACATCACAAATTGATTTCTTTTTAGCGGGTGATTTATTAAATCAAACAGTGACAGCAAATTATGTTGCGCGTAAGTGGGGGATTCCCTTTTTAGGGATGTTTAGCGCTTGTGCAACCTCGATGGAGACTTTAGCTGTTGGAGCAGCCTTTATAGATGGTGGATTCGCAAATCGTGTTTTAGCGACGGTAAGTAGTCATAATGCAACGGCTGAAAGACAGTTCCGTTATCCAACAGAGTATGGGGGACAAAAACCAGGAACAGCAAATTCCACTGTTACAGGTGCGGGATCCATATTAATTAGTAAAGAAAAAAGTGCTATTAAAATTACGGCAGCTACGATTGGAAAAGTGCAAGATTTAGGGATTGCGAATCCTTTAGATATGGGGTCGGCGATGGCACCTGCTGCTGCTCATACAATTCAACAACACTTTGAAGATTTGAAGAGAAGTGCAGCAGATTATGATTTGATTGTTACCGGTGATTTATCAGCTATTGGGACACCAATAGCAAAACAACTGTTACTGGAAGAAGGTTATGATCTTGGGCATATATATAATGATTGCGGATTAATGATTTATGATCCCGGTCAAGAAGAAGTATTTGCCGGTGGTAGTGGTTGTGCTTGTTCAGCTGTTGTCACATATGGTCATTTATTAAGTGAGATGCAAAAAGGGAACTTACAACGAATTTTTGTCGTTGCTACTGGCGCGTTATTAAGTCCGACGATGATGCAGCAGAAAGAAACCATTCCAACAATTGCACATGGTGTCGTATTTGAGAGAGTGAAGGGAGAGTGAATTGTGGATTTTATATATGCATTTCTTGTAGGAGGCGCCATTTGTGTAATTGGACAGGTATTGTTAGATTTCGCAAAGTTAACACCAGCCCATTTAATGGCTACCTTTGTAGTTATAGGAGCAGTTTTAGATGGATTCGGATTGTACGATAAGCTTATAAAGTTTGCTGGTGCTGGTGCGACAGTTCCTATTACAAGTTTTGGACATTCACTATTACATGGGGCAATGCATGCGGCAGAAAAACACGGATATATTGGGATTGGTATGGGTATGTTTAGTTTAACATCTGCAGGCATTTCTGCAGCGATATTATTTTCATTTTTTGTAGCACTTATATGTAAACCGAAAGGATAAATTAAATGAGACGAAGGGTTGTTTTGGTCACAGATGGAGATGAATATGCAAAGCGAACAATTGAGCTTTTAACGAAGGAATTTGGGGGAAGGTGTATTTCAGCATCACAAAGTAATCCAACCAAATTGACAGGGAAGAAAGTTGTTGAGCTTATTATGCAAACGCCATATGACCCTGTATTTGTCATGTTTGATGACAGTGGATTTATTGGAGAAGGATCTGGTGAAAAGGCTTTAAAATATGTAGCCACACATAAACAAATTGATGTACTGGGGATTTTGGCAGTAGCGTCTAATACACATCATTGGGAATGGGCACGTGTAGATGTCAGTGTAGATCGAAACGGGAATTTAACCGAATACGGTGTTGATAAATTTGGACTTCCAGATGGTGAAATTGGCAGAATTAGCGGAGATACAATTTATTGTTTAGATGATCTGAATGTTCCTGTCATTGTGGGAGTTGGTGATATCGGTAAGATGTGTGGAAACGATGAATGGGAGAGAGGATCACCTATTACTAGAAAAGCGATTCAATTAATTTTGGAAAGGAGTGGTTTTTATGACGAAGCCTAAAAAAGTGGATATCCCTATTTCATCTTTCATAAGTGATAATGAAAATTACTTAAAGCAAACAGCTGGACTGGGTGTTACATACGACGTTGGCATCCGTAAATTTCAAATTTTAAATAAAGAAATTGGTGTGTTATTTGTAAACGGGCTTTGTGATACAAATTATATTATCCCTATTTTAGAAGAAGCGGTGGATACAAATGAGATAAGGGATGTAGAAGAAGATACAGTGAAGCTTTTAGAGAATCGTTTAATCCATCAACAAGTAAGCAAAGTGAAAACGATGGATGAGGTAATGCTCCAAGTATTATCAGGACTTATCGTTATATTTGTGGAAGGTGAAACGGAAGCGTTCGCAATAGATGTTCGCAGCTATCCAGGACGAACACCGACAGAACCTGATACTGAAAAAGTAGTACGCGGTGCGAGGGATGGATTTGTTGAAAATATCGTTGTAAATACAGCGTTAATTCGTAGGAGAATTCGAGATCCACGTCTTCGAAATGAAATGATTCGAGTAGGAGATAGATCTCAAACTGATATTTGTATTACATATGTTCAAGATGTTGCAAATCCAGATTTAGTAAAGATTATAAAGCAAGAATTAAATAACATTGATGTCGATGGAATTACGATGGCGGATAAAACAGTGGAAGAATTTGTTGTAAAGCAAAGCTATAATCCATTCCCGCTTATTCGATATACAGAAAGACCGGATGTAGCGGCGAATCATTTATTAGAAGGACATGTGTTAGTACTAGTTGATACATCACCGAGTGCTATGATTACTCCAACAACATATTTCCACCATTTACAGCATGCGGAAGAGTTTAGACAAAATCCAGCTGTCGGTACATTTTTACGTTGGGTACGCTTTTTAGGTGTCTTATTCTCCTTATTTTTACTACCATTTTGGTTAGTGTTTGTATTTGATCCAACTCTTTTACCAGAAAACCTTGCTTTCATTGGACCGACTAAGATGACACATTTACCAATTCTATTACAGGTGTTGATGGCCGAAATTGGACTTGAGTTTTTAAGGATGGCAGCCATTCATACGCCAACGCCGTTATCTTCTGCTGCAGGGTTAATTTCCGCTATATTAATTGGTCAAATAGCAATCGATGTAGGTTTGTTTGTACCAGAAGTTATTTTGTATGTAGCAGTTTCTATGATCGGTGCATATGCAACACCGAGTTATGAATTAGGATTAGGAAATAAAGTTGGAAAATTGTTTGTTATTATTTTAACAGGTCTCTTCCATGAGATGGGATTTGTAATTGGTATGACGATATTGATTTTATTTTTAACGTCTATAAAAAGTTTACAAACGCCTTATTTATGGCCGTTTTTACCATTTGATTGGGGTGCATTAACAAAAATTCTACTTCGCCCGACGATGTCTAGTTTAAAAGTACGACCAAGTATTGTAAGACCTCAAAATGTAAAAAGACAAAAATAAACGGGATTATACACCCGTTTATTTTTTTAGCAAAAATTTATTGTTTTTTAACAAAAATCAAACATTTTTTGTGTACACTTAGAGTAGATATTGTGTATGGAAGGGGAAGAGGACATGATTAAATTATTTGTAAGTGATTTAGATGATACGCTCGTTTACAATGTGAATCATATGCAAAAAGAAGATGAACGTGCACTTTGTTGGTTAGCTGAAAAAGGGACAAATATTTGTTTTGCCTCTGGCCGCTTTACTCATCGAATTGATGAAGTCGTAAATAGGTTTGCATTCCCGTATTACACAACTAGTTTAAATGGAGCAACGATGTTACTGCCGGATGGAAAAATATTTCATGAATCAAGTTTTGAAGATGGGATTGCCCAGGAAATATATCGATATATCCATAAAAAGGGACTAGCAGATATTGTTTGTGCAAATGAGCAACGGTATACAAAAAGAAAGAATGAACATCATCATACTTTTGAAACGTATATGGGCGTGCATATTGCTGAGATAGAAGCATTAGAAGAGGAATTTGGTAAGACTGTACATCCTGCGAAATTGTTTGTTTTTGGGGAAGAAGAGACAATTGCAGCATTAGATCAAGAGTTACGAGATACATTTCAGAGCGAAGCGGAAGTTTTTATGTCTGGTAAACGCTATGTTGACATTATGCCAAGGGGAGTAAGTAAAGGGAGTGCTTTAAGGCGACTAATGGAACATTTACAAATTGAAGCAAATGAAGTTGCATGTATTGGAGATTCTTTCAATGATATTTCTATGTTTGAAGTAACTCCGCATTCATTTACTCTACATCATGCTCATCCATATGTGAAGAATAAGGCAAATTATATTGTTCGTTCGGTCGAAGAAGCTGTTATGAAATTGCCATTACTTGTATAAAAAAAGAAACTCGTCACTGACGAGCTTCTTTTTACTTGAATAACGATTTAACAAAATCAATGATACTTGAGAAGAAATCTTTAACTTTATCTAGGAAACCTTGCCCTTCTTCAGATCCTAAAAAGGCAGAAACATGTTCTTTTGCTTTATTTAACTGACTGCCAACTTGATTCCAATCGATATTAAGATTTTTCATTTTATCAAATAGCGCAACTAAGTTATCTAACTGTTCATCCGTTAATGTAATACCAAGTTGATCCGCAATTTTTTTAATTAATGAACGTAAATCTTCAGTCGTTTTTGGCTGTTCTTTGGCAATTTCTTCTTTAATTTTTGCAACAAGTTGAACTGCTTTTTCTTCACCAATTTTATCGCCGAGCTGGGCTGTTTGCACCATTTCTTCATTGGCTACTTTTTTTACTTCCTCAGGAATTGCTTTGTTCGATGTTGTTTCATAGGCTTTCATTAAACCGGTTAAAGCAGCAGTTCCTGAAACTTTAAATGGTGCAGTAATTTGAATTTCTGCATCTTTCACACCTGCTGTAATAAGTGCGTTTGTGTACATTGCATCTGTTATCGAATTAATGTTTTTTGAACGTACAATGAGACCAGAACCTGGCTTTGTGTATGTAATCATAGAAGAGGAAATTGCTCTCGTACCAATTTGGGCTTTTGGAACAATCCCTTCTAGAAATTTATGTTCTTCCGCATTAGACACAGTAATGATTGTAGCATCTTTTGGTGCTTTCATTTCTTTTAACAGATCTTGTTTTTGTTGTTCAGACAAGTTTTCTCCTAGTGTAACAATTGATTCTCCTTCGATGATGTCTGCAAACGAAGCTGTTGGCATCATAAATACCGTTACAGCCAATAGCAGAGCTAGTAATTTCGTTTTCACGAAAAATCGCTCCCTTTCTCTTTCTAAAATTTTCGGGCAACACAGTTATTATAGTATATATTTCTTATTTGTCACCTAGCTTTTTCCACATTTCGAAAAAGAAGTATCTAGATTGTCGGATTCTTTTTGTTTCTAGTCATGAATGTGGTAATATAGTGCTGAGATAGTTGAAAGGAGACATATACGTATGAAAACTTTAGGATACATATTAATGGAAAATGGTGAAAAAATCGAGTTAGAATTTTTCCCAGAAGAGGCACCAAAAACAGTAGAAAACTTTAAAAAACTAGCAGAGCAAGGATTTTATGATGGTGTGACATTCCACCGCGTTATTCCTGGATTCGTAAGCCAAGGTGGAGATCCAACAGGAACAGGTGCAGGTGGCCCAGGTTACTCTATCCCATGTGAAACTGATGGAAATCCTCATAGACACCTTGTAGGTTCACTTTCTATGGCTCATGCTGGCCGTAATACAGGCGGTAGCCAATTCTTTGTTGTTCATGAGCCACAACCGCATTTAGATGGTGTACATACTGTATTCGGTAAAGCAACAAGCGGTATTGAAACAGTATTAAACATGCGTCAAGGCGATGTAATGAAAGAAGTTAAAGTTTGGGAAGAATAAGTTAATGGGAAAAGAGAGCTATGGCTCTCTTTTTGTTTTTTAATAGGAATGGGTATTTCGTTTGCAGTACATGATACAAGTAGTACTGTTATTGTAGCGAAAATATGGCGCTTATAAGAACAAAATTTTAACAAATTACATAGAATACATTAGATTTCATGTTTCAATAAATATTTTTATTACATTAATTTTGCTAGAATTCATTTGCTCCCAGGTGATGAATATTGAAGTGGTAATGAGCGATGGATGTTTCTTTTTACTTTCATATAACAGCGTTTCTTTGTTAATCTACTTAGAAAAAATAGTACTGAAACATATATTTGACTTTCTTCTTTTCGCTTTGTATGATTATCAAGTTGTTTTAGGCCCTTCTCACTCTGTTGAAAATATTGTAAAATGAATGTGATATGAAAAGAGTGGTTGAGGGGATTAATAGTTTGTAACTTTTGTAAGAAGGGATAAGGGTTATGTTAATTCGTTTTAAAAAAAGTTATGAAAAGATTGCAATGGGGCTTCTTTCATTTATGCCAACTGAAAAAGATGTGAAAACATTACAATTGACTATGAAAGATTATGAAGCAAAGGATGATTGGCAATTGTATTTGTGGAAACAAAACGAAGATTTTGTTGGGATAATGGGGATTGTAAAAAAAGAGAATCAAGTGTTGGAAATTCAGCATTTGAGTGTGAACCCGTCTCATCGTCATATGGGTATTGGGACGAAGATGGTTCAAGAGTTAAAGAGTAAATTTCTTGAGTTTACAATTTGCGGAAATGAGCAAACAGCAAGTTTTTGCAAAAAGTGTAAAGGGCTAGAACAAAATATACATTCGTGAAAGCAGAGATAAGTGGTTTATTATCTCTGCTTTCTTTTTTGTAATTGTTCGTTTCGTTCAGCGATGACCTCTGTTCGATCACGTAATGTGTGCTTATGTATTATATATTCATTAGAAGTAGCATTCACGTCTTTCCAAGGAAGGTTTTGTTTCTGACATAATTCCATGCAGTGCTTTTCTAATGCTGTATCCGATAATGGTAAAAATAACGGTGTAAAACTCTCTTCTTTCTGTATAGATTGCAATCTATCCTGGAGTAAGCATAGAAGTTGTGTCTGATTTATTCCTAAACGTAGTAAAGGTGCACTGTTTATTTCTAAAATCTTTATGGCGCTTTTCATCATTTTCTCTGCGCCATTCCAGTTAGAGCGTCTTTGATGGTATAAAGAAACTGCAATTTGAATAAGACCGACTAAATAATTATCACGATTTTCTCTCGGTTTTGTTTTCCAATATTCTTCCAGTATCTCGTGGCATTCAAAATAATCATAATCTCCGTGAAAATGAATTAAAAATTGGATGTATTCGGTAGGATACATTTTCTTCACCCCTGTTTAACGGTTATAAATACAAGTTTATCATAGAAATATAAACAATAAACGACTAGGGAATTTTCCCTAGCCGTTATTGTTCATATTAGCAGAAGCAAGCTGCCCCTACAATAATTAGTAAAATAAACAATACAACAAGTAATGCGAACCCACCGCTAAAACCGCAATCAACGTGACCCATAGTTTTTTGACCTCCTACATTGTTCTTACTACACTGTTATCATATGAAGCGGTGGGCATGATGACATAGGCATAGGTCTATTTTTAATTAAATTTCTTAAAAAGGTTGGATAGAACATGAGTATGCTCTATACTTATGTTGTTATAGAAAAAATGTGGTGGGATGCTTTGTGCAGTATAATTTTAAAGTAGAGGCTTTTGAAGGGCCTTTAGATTTATTGTTACATTTAATACATCGTTATGAAATTGACATATATAATATTCCTGTAGCGGAAATTACAGAGCAATATTTATCTTATGTTCATACGATGAAAGAACTACAATTAGATGTTGCAAGTGAGTATTTAGTAATGGCTGCGACTTTATTACAAATTAAAAGTAAAATGTTGTTGCCGAAACATGAAGAAGATGTACTTGATAACGGTGATGACTTTATAGATGATCCTCGTCAAGAATTGATGGAGAGGTTAATTGAATATAAGAAATATAAGCAAGTTGCTACTGAGCTAAAAGAAAGAGAACAAGAAAGAGCACAGCTATATACACGTCCGCCAATTGATTTTACATCGTTGCAACAAGAAGAGGAGACAAACTTGCCTCTTGATGTTACGTTATATGATATGCTAGCGGCATTTCAAAAATTAATGCGCCGTAAAAAAGCAAAAAAACCTGTAACAACACGTATTACTCGTCAAGAAATACCAATTGAAAAGCGCATGATTGATATTTTAAAACAGTTAGAAATACAAGGTGGTCGTCAAAGTTTTTATGATTTGTTTGTTGATGATGAACGGGAAATAATGGTTGTAACATTTTTAGCGGTTCTTGAGCTTATGAAAAATCAACAAATCATAATTGAACAGGAACATAATTTTGATGAAATTTTCGTATCAAGCTCTACTAAATCTGCATAGAGTTAGTATGGAAAATGGGATGGAAATAATATATCTCATGCTAGGTTTGAATGTATCGTTTGGAACAAGAGAAAAAATATTGAACCGAACGCATTGATTGTGATTCGGTTTTTTGATGTGTATTTTTATGGAGAAAATTGGAGGGAGGAGCTCGTAAAATGGATAGAAGAGAACAGAAATCAATCATTGAAGGGCTTTTATTTGTTTCTGGTGATGAAGGGATTTATCCAGAACAAATAGCGAAAGTGCTTGAAATTGAAGGAAATGAAGTAATCGATATTTTAGAAGAAATGCAAAAAGAATGTGAAGGTGCACACCGCGGTTTGCAAATTGTACAGTATGCAAAAGTATATCGTTTTGCTACAAAGAAAGAACATGCTTCGTACTATCAAAAATTAATAGATATCCCAACAGCTGCTTCACTTTCTCAGGCTGCTTTAGAAACGTTAGCGATTGTGGCATATCGTCAACCTATTACAAGGACTGAAATGGAAGAGATTAGAGGGGTGAAAACCGATAAGGCGTTACAAACGTTAGTTTCACACTTACTTATAAAAGAAATGGGAAGAGCAGAAGGTCCAGGGCGTCCTATTTTATATGGAACAACGAAAGAATTTTTGGATACATTTGGATTGAAAACATTAGATGATTTACCGGCACTTTCTGAAGAGAATGAACAAATGAATGAAGCAGATTTATTCTTTGGTTCTTTACAGGAGATATCGAAATAAAAGCTTAGCATTTTGCTAAGCTTTTTTTGTATATCAATTATATACCGTGCCATACTAATTGAAAAAAGGAGACGAGTTATGAGAAGTATGCGAAGTATTTTATTGTTAGTTTCTGTTTTGTTATGCTTTTCTTTAAATAGTGCATCGGCTAAAAGATATATGATGTCTATTCATACCGCGTCTCCTTTACATATGCAGCGGCAACATTTTGGTAAAATGAAAGTGAGTTTTTTAAAAGTTGGGCAAGGTGATGCGACACTTATTACATTGCCAAATGGACAAACGATGTTAATTGACGGGGGACCTTATGAAGCAGGTGAGGTTATCATTCAAAAACTAATCGAAAAAGGGATTAACCATTTAGATGCTATCGTCAGTACGCATCCTGATATGGATCACATTGGAGGACTCATTCCGATTGTAGAGCAAATGCCGGTAGCACTTATATTAGATAGTGGAAAAACATATAGTTCTTTTACGTATCACACATACCGGAATCATATTAAAAAAAGAGGAATTCCTTTCGTTTCAGTAAAAGAGGGACAATACATACCGCTAGATCCGCATGTTTCCATACAAGTATTAAACAATGGGAAATCAAAAGATGAAAATAATGAATCTTCAATTGTGTTAAAGGTACGATACGGAAAAGCGGATTTTTTACTAATGGGTGATGCTGATGTGCGGACGGAAACTGAAATATTAAAGCAATTTGATGTACATGCAGATGTGTTAAAGGTGGGACATCATGGCTCCTATACTTCAACAAGTGAAATGTTTATAAAGAAAGTAGAACCGCAGTTTGCAATTCTTTCATATGGAAGCAGAAATCCGTATGGACATCCGCATCAAAGTGTAGTGAGACGCTTAAAACAGCATGGTATAATGATATATGGAACAAACAAACGTACAGTAGAAATGGAAACAGACGGCGAGCATATTACAATAGGCTCTAGTGGATTAATGCCATTACTTAAGTGAGTAATATGATAGGGGATATTCTCCCTTTTTGGAAAACTGAATAACATATATTATAATTGCAAGAGACGTACTAAGTTTCCTTTTTGTTAAACAAAGAGGAAATTTCATTCGAATGTATAGACAACTACTCGTGCATATATTAAGATGGAATTAGGCGAATAAGGTAATAATAACAAGTAGGTATTTCATGGGAAAGGATCGATGAAAATGAAAACGCAAGTTGTCATCAATGCCAAAATTTATACAGGTCAAGAAGTAGTGGAAAACGGATTTATTCGTTACGCAGAAACAATTAAAGAAATTGGTTTGATGGCTCAATATGTATCACAAGAAAATGAAGCGGTTTTAGATGCAGCAGGGAAGATTGTGATTCCAGGTATGATTGATGTTCATATTCATGGTGGATACGATATTGATGCGATGGATGCAAATAGCGATGGATTAGTAACTCTAGGTAAAGAAATGTTAAAAGAAGGAGTTACAACTTACTTTCCAACAACAATGACACAAGCTCCAGAAGCAATCGAAGCGGCACTACATGCTGCGAAGGAAGCAAAAGAAAAAGGAGCACATTTCGAATATATTCACTTAGAAGGACCGTATGTTTCAAAAAAACGTGCAGGTGCACAACCACTTGAACATATTGTTCCTGCGAATATTGAACAATTTAAACAATGGCAGGAAGCAAGCGGGAATCTAATTAAATTAGTAACATATGCACCTGAAGAAGAAGGTGCGTTAGAGTTTGAGCAGTATCTTGCTGAAACTGGTGTTGTTGGCACAATGGGGCATACAGATGCAATTGATGCGCAACTAAAAAATAGAAACATTACACATGCAACGCATTTATACAATCAAATGCGTGGATTACATCATCGAGAACCAGGAGTTGTTGGTCATGTGTTATTAAATCCAGATGTAATGGTTGAAGTAATTACAGATGGTATTCATATTCACCCTGATATGGTGAAATTAGCATATAAATTAAAAGGACCGAAAAAAGTAAGTGTTATTACTGACGCAATGCGTGCAAAAGGTCTTGAAGATGGATTATATGAGCTTGGCGGACAGCCAGTACATGTAAAGGATGGTAGTGCTCGATTAGGAGATGGAACGTTAGCTGGTAGTATTCTAAAAATGGATCAAGCTTTCCGAAATGTAATTGAATTTACAGGTTGTTCAATCGAAGATGCAGTACTGATGACATCAGTTAACCAAGCAGAAGAGTTTGGATTAAATCATAAAGGTGCATTAGCGGTAGGAAAAG
This sequence comes from Bacillus sp. GW823-FHT06B01, assembly GCF_058952315.1. Classification (NCBI taxonomy): domain Bacteria; kingdom Bacillati; phylum Bacillota; class Bacilli; order Caryophanales; family Bacillaceae; genus Bacillus; species Bacillus sp. GW823-FHT06B01. The sequence continues at coordinate 769,792 of NZ_JBXAHR010000002.1, forward strand.
ATGCAGACTTTGTTGTGATGAATGAAGATTTACATGTATATGATACGGTTCGTTTAGGAATTCATATGAAGGAAGGGAAGTAATTAAATGAATATTCTTGTTGTAAAAACTCCAGAAGAACTAGCAGAAGCAGGATATAAATTAATTGAAGAAGTTGTAAAAACAAAAGAAAATCCAACATTAGGAATGGCTACAGGAAGCTCTCCATTAGGTATTTATGCAGAAATGCGAAAAAATAAACTTGATACAAGCCGTGTAACCACTGTAAACTTAGATGAGTACGTAAATTTACCACATGAAGATAAAAACAGCTATCACTATTTCATGCAAGAACAGTTGTTTGATCATCTTCCATTTAAACAAACTTATGTACCAAACGGGATGGCAAGTGATTTAGAGGAAGAGTGCAAACGTTACGAGGGCATTCTAGCTGCTAACCCAGTTGACCTACAGATTCTTGGAATCGGTGAAAACGGTCACATCGGATTTAATGAACCAGGAACACTGTTTAATTCTCCAACAAACATTGTTGAATTAACAGAGTCTACACGCCAAGCAAACCTTCGCTTCTTCGAAAAAGAAGAAGATGTGCCAACGCATGCGATTACAATGGGAATTGGAAGCATTATGAAAGCGAAACAAATTCTACTTGTTGCTATGGGTTCTAAAAAGGCAGAAGCTGTGAAAGAATTATTGCAAGGTGAATATAGCGAAGCGTGTCCTGCTACAGTTTTACAACGTCATCCGAATGTAACCGTAATCGCTGATCAAGAAGCTCTATCTTTATGCAGTGAGGCGATTGCTGATGAACATCGACAAGTATTCACCATTTCCGATCTATTATCAGATTCAAGAGTGGGTGAAACAGCTAATTGAGGACGGCGAATGGAAGCCGGGAGATAAAATCCCATCTGAGAATGAACTTTGCGATAAGTTCGAAGTAAGTCGTATGACAATCAGACAGGCGATTAATAATTTAGTGGAACAAGGTTATTTATATCGGAAACGTGGAATCGGTACGTTTGTCCAACTTCCGAAAGTGGAACAAAAATTGCAAGGAATGACGGGATTCACAGAAGATATGATTTCTCGTGGGATGAACCCAAGTAGTCAATTACTTAGTTTCCGCCTAGTTCCAGCTACTGCGAAAATAGCAGACCGGTTGAGAATACAGGAGGGAGAGTCGGTTTATGAAGTGAGGCGTATACGTTTAGCTGATGATGAACCGATTGCTTTTGAGACGACATATTTGTCGCCAGCTCTTGTAAAAGATATTAACGAAGAAATATTGCAACAATCTTTATATGAACATTTAGAGAAAAAACTGGGCTTTAAACTTGTTAGCGCTACTCAATCAATTGAAGCTTCAATTGCAACGGATAATGAAGCTGAACATCTGCATATTCCTAAAAAGGCGCCAGTGCTTGTAATGCGTCAATGGTCATATTCAGAAGGTGAAGTACCGTTAGAGTATGTGAAATGTATTTATCGTGGGGATCGTTATAAGTTTATTACAAACATCGCACGTAACAAATAATATATTTCAGTTTGTGAAGTACAGTTAATGTCAAATTGTTTAACATGTAAAGAAAAAATACGACTCATCCTTATAAGGAGTGAGTCGTATTTTTATTATGAGCAATTACGTGGTTAACAGCATCTTTAACTGTATTTACTACATAGTGAGCGTGTTCTTTTACTGCGTCATCTGCTTGAGACATAGCAAAACTGTGAGGAGTTAAAGAAAACATCGGGATATCATTATAAGAATCCCCTATGCAAGCAACTTCCTCTGGTTGTAGTTGAAACTCTTTTAATAAAACAGAAATAGCAGCCCCTTTACTAATATTAGGTGGCATTACATCTAAACATTGTTCTGCTGAAATGAATGTACTAACTTTTCCGTGGAATTGTTCATCAATTTTTTTCTGAAGGAGTTGTAAGCTTTCCTTTGTTCCACCGACAGAGATTTTATTTGGAAAAATTGTATCATCAATTTTCTGTAATAGATGCGGTTCTTCAACAGAAGTCATCGCTACTTGTTGTTCAAGCTCATGAATGAACGGTGTTTTCTCTTCAATGTAATAATTATGCTCATCACTTACATAACGAAAATAAGGATCTTTATTTGTCATTGCTAACAGATCAGGTAGAATACTCGAATCGAATGTTGCGGATAATAGTTGCTTGTTTTCATGTGTGTACACGAAAACACCATTTACACTAATACGATGGAAATTTGTATTTACAGCTTTCATTAAGTCTGCAATTTCATTATCCAGTCGGCCAGAAGCGAAACAAAGAATAACATTTTGCTCAGCAAGACTACGAAGTGCTACAATATCCTGTTCGTCAATTAACCCTCCGTGTTGCATCATTGTACCATCGATATCACTTACAAACATTTTAATCATGTTGTTATCCCCTTTCTATGTACAGTTGCTCTTACATTATACGCATCATATATAAACATGTCTAAAAAACGAATTTTTATGAAATGGTAGATGTTTTATATTGACGACAAAGAAGAATGTTCTGTAACATAAAAGCAGGCTATTTAAGTACGAGGGTGGTGTTATATGAGTAATTATCTAGAAATTAAAAAAGTTTTAAATAATAATGTCATCATTGCTAGCCATCCTGAACATGAGGAAGTAGTAGTGATCGGTAAAGGAATTGGATTTGGGAAAAAAGCGAAAGACATATTGGAGCAAGAACAAATTGAAAAAATGTTTGTTTTAAAAAATGAACGTGATCGTGAACAATACAAACTGTTAGTGCCGCATGTGAGTGAAAAATTAATCGAATTAATGAATGATATTATGTTCTACATTCAAGAAAAAGCAAAATCACCATTGAATGAACATATTCATATCGCTTTAACAGATCATATTTCTTTTGCGATTAAGCGGTTAAAACAAGGACTTACAATTGATAATCCTTTTTTAGTTGAAACGAAAATGCTCTATCCAGAGGAATATGAAATTGCTGAAGGTGTTGTAGACCTTTTAAATTCTCGTTTGCAAATTACATTGCCAGAAGGAGAAATTGGTTTTATTGCACTCCATATTTACAGTTCACTTACAAATTCAGATTTATCTTCAGTTAATCAAAACTCCCGTCTCATTGCACATCTTGTATCTTTAATTGAGACAAACTTACAAATTACATTAGACCAAGAAAGTATCCACTACTTACGCCTTATTCGTCATTTACAATATGCTATTGAACGGGTGAAAAAAGGGGAGAAAGTAGAGGAATCACAAAGTTTTGCTGATTTATTAAAGGCGGAATATCCCGTCTGTTATAATTTAGCTTGGAAGCTAGTTAAGGTCATGCAAAAAGAATTGCAACTTCCTGTGTATGAAGCAGAGAGCATATATTTAACGATGCACCTGCAGCGCTTAGTGAAAGCAGAGCATGTGTAAAAAGACATATATTTTTGTCTAAAATGAAAACGTTAAAAAAAATCATTGAATCGCTTACAATAGTTATGTATAATAACTATTGCAAAGTTATACAAATTTCGACAAACACATTAAGGTAAGTAACGAAAACGTTTGCCTTAATTATAGTGAACTTATACGTAAACCTATTTTTGACACGTGTTACTGATTCGATCAGGCATGAGTGGAGAAAAGCAAGGAATGTAAGCTTGAGAAAGGGATATACTACCCTTTGTATAGCTATCGTTCTATCTTTTTTTCCTCATGTCTTTTTGGCGTTTGTCGGAAGGTATCAATATAGATAAGAGAGGAAGGGTTTCCATGTTTAAGAAGATCTTTGGTGTTCTTCAAAAAGTCGGAAAAGCGTTAATGCTTCCAGTAGCGATTTTACCGGCAGCAGGTATTTTACTTGGATTTGGTAATGCATTTCAAAATCCACAGTTAACAGATGTTATTCCTGCTTTAAAAGCAGATTGGTTCGTAATGGTAGCAAAAATTATGGAACAATCTGGTGATATTATTTTCGCTAACCTTGCATTATTATTCGCAGTTGGGGTAGCAATTGGTTTAGCTGGTGGAGACGGAGTAGCTGGATTAGCAGCGTTCGTCGGCTACTTAATTATGAACAAAACGATGAGTGTGTTCTTAGAAGTAGATAAGCTAGTGAAAGTAACAAGTTCTGGAGCAGACCCAGTAAAAATTGGATTTACAGATCCAGCATATGCAAATGTATTAGGAATTCCAACGCTACAAACGGGAGTGTTTGGTGGTATTATCGTCGGTATAGTAGCGGCATATTGCTACAATAAATACTTCAACATTGAATTACCATCATACTTAGGTTTCTTCGCAGGTAAGCGTTTCGTACCGATCGCAACTGCAACATTCTCTTTAGTAGTAGGTATAATCATGTGTTTCATTTGGCCATACATTCAAGGTGGCTTAAATACGTTCTCACATCAAATGATTGATGCAAATAGAACATTAGCAGCATTCATATTCGGTTTAATTGAACGTTCATTAATTCCATTTGGATTACATCATATTTTCTATTCACCGTTCTGGTTCGAATTCGGTCAGTATACAAATGCAGCTGGCGAATTAATCCGTGGTGACCAAAAAATCTTTATGGCACAGTTAAAAGACGGTGTAGAATTAACAGCAGGTACATTTACAACTGGTAAGTATCCGTTCATGATGTTCGGTCTTCCAGCAGCAGCATTAGCAATGTACCATGAAGCACGTCCAGAAAATAAAAAATTAGCAGCTGGTATTTTAGGATCTGCTGCATTAACATCTTTCTTAACAGGTATTACAGAACCACTTGAATTTTCATTCTTATTCGTAGCACCAGTACTATTCGGAATTCACGCAGTATTCGCTGGTCTATCATTTATGACAATGCAAATTTTAGGTGTTAAAATTGGTATGACATTCTCTGGTGGTTTAATCGACTTTATGTTATTCGGTGTACTGCCAGGCCGTACAGCATGGTGGTGGGTAATTATTGTTGGTCTTGTACTAGCAGTTATTTACTACTTCGGATTCCGCTTTGCAATCCGTAAATGGAATTTAAAAACACCTGGTCGTGAAGTAGCAAATGCGAATGACGGCGCAGGTAAAACAGAAGCAGGAGAACTTCCACGTGAAGTATTAGTAGCACTTGGTGGTAAAGAAAACATTGCTTCTTTAGACGCTTGTATTACTCGTTTACGTGTTCAAGTTAACGAACAAAAGAATGTAAACAAAGATCGCTTAAAAGAGCTTGGAGCAGCTGGTGTACTTGAAGTTGGAAATAACATTCAAGCTATTTTTGGACCGAAATCTGACACATTAAAATCACAAATTCATGATATTATGTCAGGTCGTACACCTCATGTTGAAAAAGAAGAGCCTGTAAAGGTAGAAGAAACTCCTAAACAAGTTGATGAAAACGAAACAATCGTATCACCAATTGAAGGGAAAATCTTACCGATTACAGAAGTACCTGATCAAGTATTCTCAGGAAAAATGATGGGAGACGGATTTGCAATCGAGCCAACAGAAGGAACAGTAGTTTCTCCAGTTAACGGTGAGATCGTCAACGTATTCCCTACAAAGCATGCGATTGGTATTCAATCTGAAGGTGGAAAAGAAATTTTAATCCACTTCGGTATTGATACTGTAAAATTAAATGGTGAAGGTTTTGAAGCACTTGTAGCACAAGGCGACAAAGTGAAACAAGGACAACCATTATTAAAAGTAGATCTTGCATTTGTAAAAGAAAATGCACCATCTATCATTACACCAATTGTCTTTACGAATTTACAACAAGGACAACAAGTCGAATTGAAAAAAGATGGAAATGTTAAGAAGGGCGAAAACGCTATTATTGACATTCAGTAGGAATTTGACGCAAAATGTTTATAATTATAATAGGCGATGTGGTTGACCGAACATCGCCTATTATATACAATAGATGATGTAGTACTCACGTCTATACAACTAAAAAATACTGTAATTTAAAGGAGATAAATTATCATGGAAAAAATCTTTAAAGTAACTAGCGACTCAGGAATTCATGCTCGTCCAGCAACACTACTTGTAAACACTGCAAGCAAATTTGGTTCTGACATTAACTTAGAGTATAACGGAAAAAACGTTAACTTAAAATCAATCATGGGCGTTATGTCTTTAGGCATTCAACAAAACGCAGAAATTAAAATCACTGCAAATGGTGATGATGCAGCTCAAGCACTAGCAGCTATCGAAGAAACTATGAAAAACGAAGGATTAGGAGAATAATGACTCTTAACATTCAAGGGATCGCTGCATCAAGTGGGATTGCTATTGCAAAGGCTTTCAGACTTGAGAATCCTGAATTTAACATCGAAAAGAAATCAATTACAAACGAAGCTGCTGAAATTGCACGCTTAGACGCTGCGCTTGAGAAAGCAAAAACTGAATTAGAAGCAATTAAGGACCATGCTTTTGCTGAGCTGGGTGCTGATAAAGCTGCGATCTTTGAAGCACATTTATTAGTGTTAAATGATCCAGAACTAGTAAACCCAGTAAAAGATAAAGTAAATAGTGAAAAAGTAAATGCTGAATTTGCAATGGATGAAGTTGCATCAATGTTTATTTCTATGTTTGAAAACATGGATAACGAATATATGAAAGAACGTGCTGCGGACATTCGTGACGTAACAAAACGCGTTCTTGCACATTTACTAGGAATTAACTTCTCAAACCCTGGTACAATTTCTGAAGAAGTAATCATCATTGCTGAAGATTTAACACCATCTGATACAGCTCAGTTAAACCGTAAGTATGCAAAAGGTTTTACAACTGATATCGGTGGACGTACATCTCACTCTGCAATTATGGCTCGTTCTATGGAAATTCCTGCAGTTGTTGGTACGAAAGTTGTTATGGAGAGAATCCAAAACGGCGATATCGTAATCATCGACGGTTTAGATGGAGAAGTAATTGTAAATCCATCAGAAGAAACTCTTCGTTCTTTTGAAGAAAAGAAAGCGAAATTTGAAGAGCAAAAAACTGAATGGGCAAAATTAAAAGACCAAGCTACTGTAACAAGTGATGGACATCACGTTGAGCTTGTTGCAAATATCGGAACACCAAATGATGTACAAGGTATTATCGATAATGGCGGAGAAGGCGTTGGTTTATACCGTACAGAATTCTTATACATGGGCCGTGACAATCTTCCAACAGAAGAAGAGCAGTTCGAAGCGTATAAAGCAGTTCTTGAAGGTGTAAAAGAAGGTCAACCTGTTGTTGTTCGTACACTTGACATCGGTGGAGATAAAGAGCTTCCATACTTACATTTACCAAAAGAAATGAACCCATTCTTAGGATACCGTGCAATTCGCTTATGCCTTGATGAGCAAGATGTGTTCCGTACACAACTTCGTGCATTACTTCGTGCTAGCGTATACGGTAACTTAAAAATTATGTTCCCAATGATTGCAACTCTTGATGAGTTCCGTCAAGCGAAAGCAATCTTATTAGAAGAGAAAGCGAAACTTGTAGAAGCGGGTACAACTGTTTCTGATTCTATTGAAGTGGGTATGATGGTTGAAATCCCAGCTTCAGCAGTATTAGCAGATCAATTCGCAAAAGAAGTTGATTTCTTCTCTATCGGAACAAATGACTTAATCCAATACACAATGGCTGCAGACCGTATGAACGAACAAGTAGCTTACTTATACCAACCATATAACCCATCTATTTTACGTCTTGTAAAAATGGTTATTGATGCGGCTCATAAAGAAGGCAAATGGGCTGGTATGTGTGGTGAGATGGCGGGAGATTCACTTGCTATCCCATTATTATTAGGATTAGGTTTAGATGAGTTCAGTATGAGTGCAACATCTATTCTTCCTGCAAGAACACAACTAAGCAAGTTGTCAAAAGCAGAAATGGAAACATTAGCAGAAAAAGCATTAATGATGTCAACTGCTGAAGAAGTTGTTGAATTAGTTAAAAGTATATAATAGTAAAAAACCTGAGCCGATTTGAAATCGGTCTCAGGTTTTTTTATTACACATACCTTAGGTGATTTTATTGATTAAACTTCTCTTAAAGAGCAATCGCGATAACATCTTCTGGGCAAACACGTAGAATCCCTTCAAATCTATCGTCATTACGATTGTTTCCATTCTTATCATCTTTGTTGTTGTCTTTGTCGTTATCTCTTCTTAATGCAGAGAATAGAGCAATACCGTTACAGAACCCCTCAAAAACTAAATTGCGGAATGTTCCATTTCCTTTTAGTTTAAGAAGTGAAATTTCAGTGCCTATAGAAAGATTTGCAAGTACGTTACATACAGCAGGTCGTTGTGGTCTAATTTCTTCTCTCTCTTTCTCACGATGGTTGTGCTCTCTTTCATGATGATGACAGTCTCTAAAGTTATCACAGCATCCAAATGATCCAAACATAATCCTCATCACCCCCTTCACACTTATAATCTATGTAAGTTCGGTAGTGAGTGACTGGACAGAGAGTGGAATTTTTTCTGGGGGATTTTCTCATTTTAAAAGAATAGCTGGGTGTTTAGTACGGAATGATGTTTAAAATAGGGGGAATATCACAAAAAAGTGTAAAGACCACCGAAATGAATGAAATAGGTAGGCTTTACACTTTTTTACTTTTATATAAAACGATGATATATACAGGGAGAGCTAAGAGTAGTGGTGCAATGGATCTTGCAGTATGTTTTTCTGCGTCTAATTGGAACGTTTCTTCTTTTGGGAATTGTAACACTGATATGTTTGTAGCATCGCCAATAAAATATAACAGTAGTACAGTTACTATGTAACTTAAAAGTGCGATAAAGCTTCCGTATGAACTCAATGAAAATCCCTCTCTTGTTATCTATTTGTTATCATTGTATCATAATTGTAACAAAAACACACGGTTATATTTCAATGCTTTAACAAAATTCGACACGAAACGCCATTTATGTGTATGGGGATAGCATAAAATTTACTATTTTTTTATGTATAGATGTCGAATAATACATTGTAATATTACGGGTGTGTGACAGAAGAAAAAGAAACGAAGGTAATGAAATTACCTTCGTTTCTTTTTTATACCGTATTAACAGGCAGTAAGCCCCTCACATTGATTAAAGGTTCACTTTATTATTTTGCCCATTCACTCACTTGTTCTACGCTCATTCGTGGTGCAGGATGACCTTTTAAAGTCGATTCACCAATTGTAATAAGCATAATTGGTACGTAACGAGATGAAACATTGAATTCTTCTGTAAGTGCTTGTGGGTTGAAACCACCAATAGCACAAGTATCCCAGCCAGTTGCTTTAGCCGCAAGCATAAGTTGCATTGCTGCTAAAGATGCATTTGAAAAGGCTGCATCTCTTGGGAATTGCTCACGAGCATATGCAGACTCAATATTTTTAGCTAAGCGCTCTTTTGCTTCTTCTTTCATAAATCCTTGTTCTACAATTGGACCATAAACGGGTTCAACGTTTTTATAAGCTTCTAAATCACCTAAAATAGCGACTACAGCAGAAGCATCAAGTATTTGTTGCTGGTTATAAGCAATTGGATGCAATCGTTTCTGTACATCTTCACCTTGGAATACAAGGAATTTCCAGTGCTGCAAGTTCCAAGCAGAAGGTGCTTGAGCAGCTCCCTTTAAAATCTCGTGTAACTCTGTAGATGAAATTTCTTTCTCTGGGTTGAATGCACGTGTAGATGTGCGTTCGTATAGAACATTAAAAAAGTTGTCGTTTGTCATTATATATCCTCCAAGTAACATATCAAATTATAAAAAAATACATGTAATATATTCTACTTACATTTTGTAAGTTGTCGAATTTAAGAATATAATATCTTTATTTTAATTGTCAAGTTTTAAAGAGGAAGCTAGGGCATTCATACAAACGATACAATTCCTATCATCATACACTAAAAAAGGAATTTATAGAGAAAAAGCGAAGAGAGCATTCTCAATTAGCTTGTTAATATGTATCCCTCACTCATTAAAGTATTTAGAGAACAGTCTTTTTATAAAATGTTTGTGAGGAATGCAGTAGAACAAGATATATGAAGTGAGTGAAGACTAGTGATGAACATACTACATTTTTTATTAGAGAATACGGTTTTCCAAAATGTATTACAAGATCTTCAGTTAAATGTCCTTTATATAGAAAATGGATGCACACATCAACAAACGATAGAAAATATTCATCCAAAATGTATGTTTATAGCAAATAGTTTTGAAGAAGGAGAATTATTGTTTCAGAGAACAAAACCACATATTGTAATTATGTATGTAACAGATTTTTCTCAAATAAAATATATAAAGAATATGTATAATCCACAGAGTACTTTTATTGTCATTTGGGATCAACAGATAACCAGTGAGTTTACAGAGGTGCTTACGTTAGGAATACGTAATATTGTGATAGCTCCTGTGACTCCACAAATGGTGTTAGAGGAAGTGAATAAGAGTTTGTATCAGCTTTCTTTAGTGCGGCAAGTAAGTTTGCAACAAGAACTACTTCAAACGATGTTTGATTTTCAAAATGATCTATTATTTATAGTAGAAGACGATGAGATTGTTGATTGTAATACAAATTTTTTAGAGTTTTTCGGATATGAAAATTTATTTGCCTATCGTGAGCAACATTTAGTATTTGCTGAACATTTTATTAGAGAAAACGGATACTATTCAACAACTCATGATATAACATGGTTAGATGATACATTATCATATGATAGAAGAATTAAGATGTCTAATTATGAAGGGGAAGTGTCAACTTTTTTATTGCGTGCGACACCACTGCCAGAAGATTTATCAAGATTTATTGTGAAGTGTACAGAGATTACAGAATTAGATGAAATCTATCAAGAACAAGAAAGGCTTGCTATGATAGATTCGTTAACAGAGATTTATAATCGTTTGAAGTTCCAACAAATACTAGAGGCAGAATGGGATAATGCAATGCGTAACGATGAAAAAATAGCACTTATTTTATTTGACATAGATAATTTTAAAACAGTAAATGACACATATGGCCATGATTTTGGTGACTTAGCATTAATTCAGCTTGCAGAGCTTATGAAATCTAAAGTGGAGCAGCAACATGTATTTGCAAGGTGGGGAGGAGAAGAATTTATTATATTAGTAACGAATACAGTAGAAAAAGAAGCATTTCAGGTTGCGGAATCATTACGATTTTTCATTGAAACAAAGCATTTCTCCGGAATTTCGAAATTAACAGCGAGTTTTGGAGTCGCGTTATATGAACAAGGGATTACAAGAGAAGAATTAATGCAACGAGCGGATATCGCATTATATGAAGCGAAAAAAAATGGGAAAAATCAAGTGTGTGTATATAGAAAAGAAAAAAAGTGATTTTTCGCAACAAATTGTTGCGATTTTTTTTTATTGTTTGATAATAGAATGTGGGGGGGATTTTGGACGAAGGAATTATGGAGGAACAACATGATAAAAAAAATAATGACGATGGCTTCGCTGTCTGCTGTAGTTTGTGGTGGAGTATACTATTTTCTCTATAATCCCAATATAAAGGAAAGCACTGTATTAACAACTAAGGTGAATCCTACTATTGAATCAGAAGTACAAGAGAATATAGAAGAAAAAGAAGAACAACAAATTGATTATGCTAGTATATCTCAAAAGTTAGATCAATATTTAATAGGAAAGCAATTTAATGGAACAGTTTTAGTAACAGATAAAGAGCATGTTATATTGAATAAAGGATATGGATATGCTGATGTTCAAAATAAGATAGAAAATACGCCTCAAACAAAATATCGTGTCGGTTCTATTACGAAAACAGTCGTGGCCACATCTATTTTACAGCTGCAGGAACAAGGGAAGTTAAATATTCAAGATAATGTAAATAAATATATTCCCTCTTTTCCGGTAGATAAAAATATCACCTTATATCATTTGTTAACACACACATCAGGTTTACCAGAAAGCGGAAAAGGGAAAGTGAATGCAGCTTCTCGTATAAATTTAGTAAATTGGATTGGAAGTCAAAAGTTAGAATTTCCACCAGGCGCAGGTTGGAGATATACAGATTATAATTATATGGTGCTTGCCTATATTATAGAAAGCATATCAAAAAAACCTTTAGGAGATTACATAAAAGAAAATATATTTACTAAAGCAGAAATGCATGAATCTGGTATGGGAAATATGGCTCAGGGAGATCAGCATTTTACTAAAGGATATGTAAAGAAAGAGAATGTACTTGAACCTGCACAAAAATTGTTAATGGAGTGGTTATACGGATGCGGTGAGATGTATACGACAGTTGGCGATATGAAGAAGTTAGACGAAGCGATTATAAATGGGAAACTTCTTTCTGAACAAAGTAGACAAGCGATGTTTTCACCTTCAACAGAACGAAAATATGCATATAGTTTTTACATATATCCGGATTATTTTCATAATCATGGTGTACTATCTGGTTGGAACACTTTCAATAATTTTAATAAAGAAAAAGGCACTTTTGTTATATTATTTTCAAATGTGAAAAATAGTATAGATGATGATTTTAATAATGAGTTTCGAAAGATGGTAAGTGATTTATTAGAACAAAGGGGATGAGAAAATGGAACGTAAAAATGTATCAATAGGTTTCATCGGTATTGGTGTAATGGGAAAAAGTATGGTGCGTCATTTAATGCAAGACGGCTATCAAGTATATGTATATAATAGAACGAAAATGAAGACAGACTCTTTAGTGCAAGATGGTGCGAATTGGTGTGATACACCGAAAGAGTTAGTGAAGCAAGTTGATGTTGTAATGACTATGGTTGGATATCCACATGATGTAGAAGAAGTGTACTTTGGGATAGATGGGATTTTGGAGAATGCAAATGAAGGTACGATAGCAATTGATTTCACGACATCTACACCAACATTGGCAAAACGTATTAATGAAACCGGTAAAAGTAGGAATGTATATACGTTAGATGCGCCTGTATCTGGAGGAGACGTTGGTGCGAAAGAAGCAAGGCTCGCAATTATGGTCGGTGGTGAAAAAGAAATATATGAAAAATGTTTACCGTTATTTGAAAAACTAGGAACAAACATTCAGTTGCAAGGACCAGCTGGAAGTGGACAACATACAAAAATGTGCAATCAAATTGCGATTGCTTCTAACATGATTGGAGTATGTGAAGCTGTTGCTTATGCAAAAAAAGCTGGACTAGATCCGGATAAAGTATTAGAAAGTATTTCAACGGGAGCAGCAGGTAGTTGGTCATTGAGTAACTTAGCTCCTCGAATGTTAAAGGGAGATTTTGAACCAGGGTTTTATGTAAAGCACTTTATGAAAGATATGAAGATAGCTTTAGATGAGGCTGAAAAATTACAATTACCAGTACCAGGTTTAAGTTTGGCGAAGGAATTGTATGAAGAGTTAATAAAAGATGGGGAAGAGAATAGCGGAACACAAGTGTTATACAAAAAATACATAAAGGGGTAAATGAGATGGATCTTCAAAAATTTGATGAGATGATTGATACTGTACAACGAGCAATTTGTATACAAATTAATGAGAAACAAAAAGAAGCTTTTAAACAAAAGTATGATTTTGAGCCGGAATTCGAATATGGAAGAGATGAGAAGGGGCATTATGTTATTCGAACTTCAAAAAAGATGTTAGAAGAAATGGATTTTTATTTGGCATTGAAATATGATCGAGATGGAGTTGACCTTTATATGCAAGCAGAGATTGACGGTATATGTCACGTATCTGTTAGCTATAGTGAAGACGTCTTGCACCTACAAGAATTGTTTCAATTTCTAGAAGAAAATAAATAAAAGTCCTCATTTGAGGACTTTTATTTATTTTTAATTTTATAATTATAAGCTAGAAGCCCGGCGGCATCGTTCGATTGGGAATGGAATAACTTGCGCGATGTGATTAGGACCGAATTGCTTTGCACGAGCATGGCGTACTATATAAAATGCACACAGAATTGAAACAGGAATAGCACCGAATAAGCCGAAAAATAAAGCGCTTACACAAGATGCGACAAAACCTAAAACACCAACTTCCAACTCTTCCATAATAGCTCCTAGAATAACAGGAAGTGCTCCACACGTAACCCCTAGTATAAGTGCGATAAGTAAACTCATGATTATCCCCCTCTGTTTGCGATATTCTTTTCCTTTTTATTTAATTGTAGTATATCATATACAAAACAGAATTTTCAGAAAAAATTCAAAAAAAGTTCAATAAATGTTCAAAAAGTGTTAAAAAATTCGCTTAAAACATAGAAGGGGAGATTGTTTTGGAATAGACGGAATCATATGCTTGAGAAAATAAAAAATCAGGCTTATTTCATTTTTGGAAATAAGCCTGTTCCATAGGAGGATGTATATATGTAGAGTGAATAAAAGGTTGGAAAAGGGGATCCAAGTCCTTTTATTCAACTAACTACCTTAATAAATTGGAACCCAGCCTTCAGTTGTAACAAAAATACGAATAGCTACAACTTGACGATCATCTTGCAAGGTAAAATAATGTCTTGCATTTTCAGGAACAGATATGAGATCGCCTGGCTCAAGTTCAACGTCAAAGAATTTCCCATCTTTTCCTTCAATAGCAAAGATGCCATGACCACTAACAATAAAGCGAACTTCATCATCAGTATGATGGTGTTCTTTTTGGAAATTAATTAATAATTCGTCAAGGTTAGGTGTGCTATTTGAAAGTGAAATTACATCATGTGCTTTATAACCTCGGCGCGCTGAAACATCAGCGATTTCTTTTGAAAACACAGCTAATATTTCAGCCTTGTTTTCATCTGTTAACGAATAATTTTCATTTAAATAAGTAGGAAGTTTAGAGATGTTCCATTTCTCATATAAAACGCCTTCCTCTTGTAGAAATTTAGATACTTCCACTTCATTTTCGATGCGAGTATTTACTTCATGAATACGAATTTGCGCCATTAGAAACGCCTCCTTGAATTGATAATAGTTTTATATGAAATTGGAATAAAAACTCATAAGCTTCTAATCTTTTCTTTGCATCAAAGCTATCTCGGCCCCATACGGTAATACCATGGTTACGGATCAATACTGCTCCCGAATCTCCTTGTATGTGCTTTCGGAAGTTTTCTCCAAGCGTTGGGATATGGGCATGGTTTTCGATAATAGGAATGTGAATTGTTGCACCTTCTTCCCAAATATCGAGAGCTTTAATAATTTCTTGATTTTGAAGGGTGACTGCATCACTATATAAATTTGTGATGACATTATTATCAGTTGTATGAACATGAAGTACGCACCCAGCATTCGTATTGTTATAAATATGTGTATGCAATATTGTTTCTGCTGAAGGGCGTAATTCAGTCTCTAATACGGGAACCCCTAGATGATCTACTAATAGAAAATCATCTGGAGTAGTTTTTGTTTTATCTTTACCACTTGCTGTAATAAGAAAAGTAAGTGGCTCATGACTAACCTTTATAGAAATATTACCACTCGTTGCTGGAAACCAATTTCGTGTTGTTAATTCTTTTTTTATCTCGCTTAAGTCATACCATTGACGAAAAAGTTGTTTCATGATTTCACCTCCAACAAATGTTTTAATTGGGTTTGAACATCGTGAAATGTTTCAAACGGTGTATAAGCAATATAATTCTCTTCACACTTTGTAATAAGGAAGTCACGAGCAAATACTTTATCTGCTTGTTTCGCAGCTTGTAAATCAGTAATTGAATCTCCAATCACAATATGGAAGTCATTCGTATCACTTAATTTACGGATTAAAGATGATTTGCATAATCCGCAATGATTTTGACAATGATGATCACAAGGATGAGGCCACTTAACTGTAATGAATTCATTTGAAAAGTCTGTTTCATTACAGTAAATTTGCTCTTTTGGAATGATTCCTTGTAAGAGTGGATAGACGAAGAAATCCATTCCACCTGATATAACGTAAAAAGAAATGTTATTTTCATTTACAAATTGTATAAATTCATGAAAACCACTACGGATTTCAGCAGTTTCTATTAAAAATTGAATCATATCATCGTGTAGGCTAGTAGGTATTAATTGAAATAATTGAGAAACACCTTCTTGAACAGACAGCTCTTGTGATAAAATTCTATTCTTTACTTCTTCGGCTTCTGGTGGTGCGAATTTTTCCATAATGGACATAATGTTATCATTATTTGTAATCGTGCCATCGAAATCACAAAATACTTGAATACTCATAATTTCACCCCATGAGAGGGATTTCCCCATATTTGTAGTGCACTATGCAAATTTATGTCATCTACTTCATGGAGTGGTGTATTTTGCAAAGTAGCATCAATTGCAGTACGGAAAGCTTTACCGCCCCCTTGCGCTCCACTCGGATGTCCATGTATCCCGCCGCCAGCATTAATAACAACATCTTTACCGAAATCTCGTAGAATAAAGGGAACGAAACCAGGGTGAATACCAGCAGACGGAACAGAAAAACTCTTCTTGAAAAATGCATCGTCTTCAGTTAAATATTTTGAGATAGCAAGAGCCTCCTCTTTTTCTAGTGCAACACTTCCGTATGGAGATGGGAATAATGAAAAGTCAGCACCAGCATAACGTAGTAGCTTTCCTAGTAATAATGGAGAGGAAACTCCATATAACTTGGATGCTGAATAAGCACCACTTACAGCAGGGTGTGCCATAATAGGAACTGGGATTTCATCATCTTCTGCAAGTGATTGTAGTACATCTAGTCCGTAAGCAAATACATTAAATAATAGAATATCTGCCCCAGCTTGCACTGCGCGTTTCGCATTTTCTTTTAAATCAAAAGTTCGTCCTGTTAAATTTACGGCATATAACGTTTTATGTCCGTATGTTTCATATACTGAGTCTAAAACTTCTTTTCCAGATACAATGCGTTTCGTAAGTGGTGTTAATGTATTCTCAAATAATATTTCATCATCTTTTACTATATCTACACCACCAATTGCTTGATCGCGTAATTGCGTTTTTAAATACCCAATATTTCGTCCGATCATTCCTTTAAAAATGCTCATTAAAAGGGGACGCTCATGCACTTGTAAAAGATTTCGAATGCCATCTATCCCGAATTTCGGACCAGGGAAATACCGTTTTAACTCGTCTGAAAATGTTAAGTCGATTAATTTCACTTCGCCATCAAGTGATAGCTTTCCGAATGTAGTTGTTAAAATTGCTGGTAAGTCTGGACTGAAGTTTAATAACGGATATTCGATTTTAATAATCCCACGTTTAACTTTTTTACGTAAATACGAATTGGTATGTTCTTGTTCAGCTAATTCCTCAACATGAATGACGTTGCCTTTATGCTGTTTTAATTGTTCTTGCAATAAGTGTGGCAAATGAGTCCAAGAGCCAATTGTTAAACCGAGTGCAATTTGCTCAGCTTTTTTTTCTAAGTTATGTGAATCATCATGGATTAAATACGTCGCTATAATTCCGCTCATTGTTAAAACCTCCTAGTTAAATAAAAAAACCTCTCAGCTAAGGAGAGGTTTTTTTACAACCAGCTCCTTATCTGTCAGCGTAATGCTGCGAGAATTAGCACCGTGTCTACAATTGTAGATCGGTTGCCGGGTTTCGTCGGGCTCGTCCCTCCACCTGCTCTTGATAAGAAGTATTTAGAAATGTTTAAATTTTTAAGATAACTGAATTTTGTCAGATATTTTTCATGTTGTCAATTACTTTTTGAAAAAATTTAATTTATCAATTCGATTAATGGCTTCTCGTAATCTATCTTCTGTATGCAAGAGACCAACACGGACATACCCTTCGCCATGCTCACCAAATCCAACACCAGGAGCAACTGCAACGTGTGCTTTTTCTAGTAAAATATCAGAAAATTGCTCAGATGTATATCCTTTCGGAACAGGAAGCCATGCAAAGAATGAGCCTGTTGGAATGTCTACATTCCAACCAATTGAGTGACAAGCTGAAACAAGAGCGTTTCTTCGAGATTCGTAACTATTTACAAGGTCTATTACGCAAGACTGTGAACTTAATAGTGCTTCGCGGGCAGCATCTTGAACTGCACCAAAAATACTAACATACATATGATCTTGTAATAAGTTAATTGTCTCAATCACACTTTCATTCCCCACAGCAAAAGCGATGCGCCATCCAGCCATATTGAAAGTTTTCGATAGAGTGTAAATTTCAATACCTGTATCTTTAGCACCGTCTGCTTGCAAGAAACTAACAGGTTTTTGACCATCGAATCCAATCGCACCGTAAGCAAAATCATGAATGACTAATATATTATGTTTATTAGCAAAATGAATCGTTTCATCAAAGAAATCTTTTGATGCAGTAGCACCGGTAGGATTATTTGGATAGTTTAAAAACATTAACTTTGCACGCTTAGCGGTAGTGGCATCAATTTTTGTATAATCTGGTAAAAAATTATTTTCTGCAATAAGCGGCATTGTTTCAAATTGTGCTTTTGCTAAAGCAACTCCTGATAAATAATCTGGATAGCCTGGATCTGGAACGAGAATAGTATCACCAGGGTTTGTAAAACAAAGTGGTAATTCTACTAATCCAGCTTTTCCACCAAACAAAATAGCAACTTCTGTTTTTGGATTTACTACTACATCATATTCGCGTTGATAGAATGTTGCCACGGCTTCTTTTAAACTTTCGTGTCCGCGAAATGGCGGATATTTATGATGAATGGTCTTTTCAGCAGCATCTTGTAAAGCTTTTACGATATGCTGCGGTGTTGGTTGATCTGGATTACCTTGACCTAGATTAATAACATCGTGACCAGCTGCAACGACTTTGTTAACTTTTGCAACAAGTGAAGCAAAAAATTGTGTAGGCAATGATGTTACTATCTTAGAAGGTTGAAATAATTTCATACTTTCCACCTCTTTTGAAAGTTGTTACAATTCTAGTGACAAATGATATAATCTTTCCAGTATTTTGTAAAGAAAAAATTAAGAATGGGGCTGACAAAATGAAAGTCGCATGTATTCAAATGGATATTGCCTTTGGAGATGTAGAAAAGAATATTGAGAATGCTAAAAATAAAATAAGCGAAGCGATGAAGGAAAGACCAGATGTGATTGTCTTACCAGAACTATGGACAACGGGATATGATTTAACGAGGCTTATTGAAATTGCAGATAGGGATGGATTGCAAACGAAAGAAGAGCTGAAAGAATGGTCGAAGCAATATGGTGTACATATTGTCGGTGGGTCTATAGCGAAGCAAACAGAACAAGGTGTTACAAATACAATGTATGTGGTAAACAAGGAAGGAGAACTAGTCAATGAATATAGTAAAGTGCACTTATTTCAGCTTATGGATGAACATAAATATTTAATTGCTGGAAATAGTACAGGTGAATTTAAGTTAGATGATGTAGAGTGCGCCGGCACAATTTGTTATGATATTCGTTTTCCAGAGTGGATGCGCGTCCATACTGCGAAAGGTGCAAAAGTTTTATTTGTTGTAGCAGAATGGCCATTGGTTCGTTTAGCGCATTGGCGTTTGTTATTGCAAGCAAGAGCAGTTGAAAATCAGTGTTATGTTGTTGCATGTAATAGGGCAGGTAAGGATCCGAATAATGAGTTTGCCGGTCATTCTTTAATTGTCGATCCTTGGGGCGAAGTTGTTGTAGAAGCGAATGAAGAAGAATCAATTTTATTTGGAGAGCTTCATTTTGAGAAAATTAAAGAAGTACGCAAAGGAATTCCAGTTTTTGCAGATCGTCGTCCAGAATTATACAAATAAAATGTTGACAAGTGATTTTTATTATTGGTATAGTCTTCAACATAAAGTTAAAAATTCAAAAAATTATACAACTCTTATCAAGAGCAGGTGGAGGGATTTGGCCCGATGAAGCCCAGCAACCGACCGTAATACCATTGTGAAATGGGGCGTTTATTTACGCCAAAAGGCACGGTGCTAATTCCAGCAGAAAGTAAACCTTTCTGGCAGATAAGAGGGGAGAAGATAAACTTCAAACCTCTTTCTTTGTGGAAAGAGGTTTTTCTACGTCAGAAAAACCTCTGAATTAAAAAAGGGGGAGAAGACGATGGGATATTATTCATTAACTGAAACGACAGCTATACAATATGCGAAAGAACACGGTTATTTTGAAAGGAAAGCAAATGTAGTTTGTCATGAAATTGGAGATGGAAATTTAAATTACGTGTTCAAATTAGATGATGGAGAGAAGTCTATTATAATAAAACAAGCACTGCCATATGCAAAAGTAGTTGGTGAGAGCTGGCCACTGTCTATAAAAAGAGCGACGATTGAAAGTAAAGCATTACAAATTTTTGCGAAGTATGTGCCGGAATATGTGCCGGTAGTGTACAGTCATGATGAAGAGTTAGCAGTAACAGTCATAGAAGATCTATCAAGGCTAACAATTGCAAGAAAAGGATTAATAGATGGAGAGGAGTACCCGCTTTTATCCCAACATATTGGTCGCTTTCTAGCACATGTGTTGTTTTATACTTCAGATTTCGGTTTACAATCAGAAGAGAAAAGGGTACTAGAAGGTGCATTTGTAAACCCAGATCTTAGTAAAATCACGGAAGATTTAGTGTTTACAGATCCGTTTAGTCATTATGATACGAATGATTATGAACCAGAGTTACAACTAGCGGTGGATGAACTGTGGAGTGACAAAAATTTAAAATTAAAAGTAGCACAGTATAAATATAAGTTCTTAACAAGAAAAGAAGCGCTTATTCATGGTGATTTACATACTGGTAGTATTTTTTCATCACCTGCTGAAACGAAAGTAATTGATCCAGAATTTGCAACATATGGTCCATTTGGATTTGATCTTGGCCAATTTATTGCAAATTTATTATTAAATGCGTTATCACGTGAAGAGGAAAAAAGAAGTGTGCTATTTTTCCATATTGAGAAAACATGGAGTTATTTTGTAGAAGCTTTTACGAAGTTATGGATTGGAGAAGGTGTAGAAGCATATACGAAAGAGAAACAATGGTTGCCAATTATTTTGCAAAATATTTTTACGGATGCCGTTGGATTTGCCGGATGTGAGCTTATCCGTAGAACAATTGGCTTAGCGCATGTAGCTGATTTAGATGGAATAGCAAATAAAGAAACGAGAATTCAAGCTAAGAAACAAGCGTTATCCTTAGGTAAAGAACTAATAAAATATGAATCTAAGAGTGCTGATATTCAACTGTTCCGAACATTATTTCAACAGACAGTTTCTGGAGGAATAAAAGCATGAGTACAATTGTTACTGTTCCGAGATCTGTCAGTTGGAAAGGTGATGCCATTGCAGTATTAAATCAAACAAAGTTGCCGCATAGTACAGAATACAAAACATTAACGACGATTGAAGAGGTATGGAAAAGTATTGTCATGCTAGAAGTACGAGGAGCACCTGCAATTGGAATTGTAGCTGCATTTGGCTTGGCACTTGCATCAAAAAAATATAATACTGTACATATGGAAGAATTTCAAAAGAAGTTTAATAGAGATTGTAATTATTTAGGAACGTCACGCCCAACAGCAGTCAATTTATTTTGGGCAATCGATCGTATGAGAGAATCAATTCGAGAAATTACTACAATAAAAGAAGCACAAAAAAAATTAGAAGAAGAAGCGCTTCTCATTCAGCAAGAAGATGAAGCAGTATGCCGGAGTATTGGAGAACATGCATTAACATGTTTTAAAGATGGTGATCACATTTTAACAATTTGTAACGCTGGAAGCATTGCAACTGCTAGATATGGTACTGCATTAGCACCGTTTTATATTGGGAAAGAAAAAGGTGTACGTTTACATGCGTATGCGTGTGAAACGAGACCGGTTTTACAAGGCGGGCGTTTAACGACCTGGGAATTAAAACAGGCAAATATTGATGTAACACTTATTACCGATAATACGGCAGCTCATGCTATTCAAACGAAAGAAATAAACGCGATTATTGTAGGAGCAGACCGAATTGTCGCAAATGGAGATACAGCAAATAAAATCGGAACAATGAATTTAGCTATATTAGCAAATTATTTCGATATTCCATTTTACGTTGCAGCTCCGTTATCTACGTTTGATATTACGAAACAAACAGGTACAGAAATTGTTATTGAAGAAAGAGATGAAACCGAAGTTACGAAAATTTTTGGAAAACAAGTGGCGCCAATTGGAACTGATGTTTATAATCCTGCATTTGACGTAACACCGAATGAATTAATTACAGGTATTATTACTGAAAAAGGCATCATACACGGAGATTATAAACGGGAAATTGCATCGTTATTTGAAAGACAAGCTAATACATAATAGCTTGTTTTTTTATCCCGCATTAACGGGCGGTAAGACCCCCACCTCAAAATTCAGCGGAAGCAAAGAAGTTAGGTGGGGGTCAACTGCCCGTAAAAGCCCGATTGGTTCAACTAATAATCAGTGGGGGATGAAGAAAACCCCCACTGATTAAAGTTTCACTTTATGCCTAAATGTTTTCTTTTCCCTTATTTATATAATGGAAGGAGGCGGAAAAGATGGAAGAGTGGATCAGGATGATAGGTAATGTAGGGTTTCCGATTGTTGTAACATTATATTTACTCCATCGTATTGAAAGTAAATTAGATGGGGTAATTGTTGCAATCGAGAAACTCCCTAAACAATTACTAAAGTAGGAAGGTCCTCGCGATAGAAAGTAAAATAAAGTTTGCTCTTCGTGAGCAAACTTTATTTTTTACCCCGCATTAATGGGAAGTAAAAGCCTTCACTTTATTGAGCAGTATAACCACCATCGATAACAACGGCTTGTCCAGTTATACCTCTTGCTTTTTCACTCGCTAAAAACATAGCATAATCAGCGATTTCTTGTACTTGCAATAAGCGTTTTTGTGGTACAAGTGGATAAATAACATCTTCTAAAACATTTTCAAGTGGTACATTTCGTGTAGTAGCTAAATCTTGTAGTTGATTACGTACAAGAGGGGTATCGACATAACCAGGACAAAGCGCATTAACGGTAATTCCGTGAGTAGCGCCTTCTAAAGCGGCAACTTTTGTTAATCCGATTACGCCATGCTTCGCGCTATTGTAGGCGGATTTTCCCGCAAATCCAACGAGGCCATTAATGGAGGCTACATTAATAATTCGGCCATACTTTTGTTTTTTCATGATTGGGAAGGCATGCTTAATTGCGATAAAAGGAGCGATTTGCATAATTTTAATAAGCAGTTCGAACTTTTCGGTTGGAAAATCTTCAATTGGTGAAACGTGCTGCATTCCTGCGTTGTTAATTAATATATGTAATGAACCGAAATGCGTAACGGTTTGAGAAATTGCAGCGGTAATTTCTTCTTCAGATGTAACATCACATTTTAAACCGATAGCTTGATAGCCTTCTTTTTGTAATTGTTCAGCAGCTTCTTTTGCACGTTCTTCAAGACGATCGGTAATAACAACTTTTGCACCTTCTTTTGCAAAAGCGTTTCCCATTTCATAACCAATGCCACTTGCAGCGCCTGTTAAAAAAACAACTCGATTTGTAACCATGATGAAAAACATCCCTTCGTCATAAAGTTCTCATATTGCTCTATTTAGAGAGTGGATAATGAAAATCCTGCAAAGATTTGGAAAAATATTGTTAGCTATCTTGTTTTGCAAAATAGTCTCTGCTATACTATTTTGTAAAGCAAGATACTTACGCTTATCTATCTTGTAAAACAAGATAGTGGGAGGATTTGAATTATGTCGACAAGTCAAATGCTGAAAGGGATTTTAGAAGGATGCTTACTTGCTATTATTTCTGAAGGTGAAATATACGGTTATGAAATGAGTGAAAAGCTAGCGAAGTATGGCTTTACAATGGCGAGTGAGGGAAGTATTTATCCGTTATTAATACGAATGCAAAAGGAAGGATTAATAACAAGTGTAATGAAGGAATCTCCATCTGGCCCAAAGCGAAAATATTATACATTAACAGAAAAAGGCGAGGAAGCACTTAATGAATTTATGAATCGCTGGGAAGCGATGCAAAGTAGTGTAGAGCGTCTACTTGAAGGGAAGGGGAGAAAAAAATAATGATATCCAGTGAAGCACGAAAGTTTTTATTAGATATGAGATTATTTTTAGTGGCAAAGGGTGTGAAAGAAAGCGATATTGAAAATTTTATAGAAGATGCAGAACTCCATTTAATTGAGGGTGAGAGTGATGGGAAAAGTGTAGAAGATATTTTCGGAAGCTCACCGAAAGAATATGCAAATGAACTTGTAAAAGTAATGGAAAAGGATAGACAGGAAACGTGGAAGCAAATTGGTTTTACAGTAATGAATATCGTATCGTTTTGGATTATTGCTTCTATCCTAATAGTGAATAACGGATTATTACAGATGTCGCTTATTCAGTGCGTTGGGTATAGTTTGTCATTGATTTTAGTTGTTATAGGTCCTAATTTTTTACTTCGCAAAATGACCTTCGTAACAAGCTTTACAAAAACGTGGTTTTCTATGTGGTTTTTAGTTATGGTAGCGCCAATGTTTTTAATGGGGGCTGTTACGATATTAGATGTAATCTATCCTACCAAAACGTTTACATTCACCCAAACGCAAAGTTATATATTAGCTGGAGCTATTTTTATGATCACAGTTGCGATAAATATATATTTTGAAGGATGGTTTAAAAACTTATATTTAATTATTCCACTTTCGATTATGTTACTGTTTAAAACATTTACATCAGAAGATCTCGTGCAAATGTTATTTCAAATTATATGTTTATACGGAAGTTTGTTTATTTTAATTTTCCTTGAAATTATGATGAAGACGAATAGAAGAGAAGTGGTTAAATAAGGGAGGGGTTATCATGCAGATTTCTAAAGAAGGAGAAAAGTTTTTAATCGATACGAAAGTGTATTTAATAACAAAAGGAATGAAAGAAGAAGATGTGGACGCTTTTCTAGAAGATGCAGAACTTCATTTAATAGAAGGCGAGAAAGAGGGAAAGACGGTAACGGATATATTCGGTGATTCACCAAAAGAGTATGCGGAAGAATTGGCGAAAGAGATGGAGAAGGATAAAGGTGGGAGTATAAAGAGTATTCTTGCGATGATAATTGGTATTGGTGGGTATTGGATATTAACTCATATTTTATTTAATAATCCAAATCAGCAATTTACACTAACGAATATACAGTTAATTGGCTATCCTATCGTCTTAATCATTACGATTATTGGAACCATTGTTGCGTTTAGAATGTCTTCTTTTAAAAATAAATTTGTAGAGTTCGGGATTATTTACATAATAGTAATGGTTCCCATTTTATTATTAGTATTATTGATGTTTGTTGATAAATGGTACGGTACACCTATTTTGCAATTATCGACAATGCAAACATATATATTAGCAGCAAGTATCTTTTTATTACTTTTCGTTGGAGAAGTGTATGTCCTTGGTTGGATGGGTGTTTTGGTGCTAATTGTTCCTTTAGCGATTATGTTTATATTTAAAGGATTAGAAGAAAAAAATGTATTTTGGGGAATTGCAAAGATATTACTTATGTATGGAAGTATATATGGGTTAATGAGATGGTCTTTAAAAATTGAAGAGAGAAAAAGTGTAAACTAGTATTTCAAAAAAAGCGGCTGCTCTGGATATACAATAAATTATTTCCAAAGAAATACTATATTTTGATTTTAAGAGAGATTACGCTTAGATGTATAGTGTATCCTTTGGCAGCCGAGAATTGGTTTGTGGATTAAATAAGTTGTTTTAAACAGTAACATGACAGTTACTGTTTTTTTCTTTGTAATAAAGAGCTTTGTAAAGAGAGCTCTTTTTGTTCGTTTGTTAATAAGGAATGAATATGGACGTTTTCAGGACGAGGTACGATAGGGTACATAAGATTTGTTGGAGAAGGATGGTGCTCCGAGCCAGTTAGGGAATGAGGATCTGCGTGAGTAAGTTTTCCGTGAATACGTCTTGTAAATAAAATATGACCGACTTCGTGAGCGAGCGTGTATATATTTTTCATGGGGGCAGCCGAGTTTGTTAAAACGATATAACCAGTAAGTTGCTGTTGTTTTGCTAAAGAGTAAGCGCAGGCAATTACGGCTGTTTCTTTGAAATAATCACTGCCAATATAACAAATGTAAAGGTCGCATTCAGGAGCTTCATTTACACACGTTTGGAAAAAGGATGCTAATTTTTCCTGACTTTGAATAGAATTTTTATAACTAATTTCACGGTCAGAAAAACGAAAAAGTTCATTTAAAATAATTACGTCTTTAATTTGAAATGTAATGGGGTGCCAAATTGATTCTGCAACTGCTAAATCTTTTGCGATACGGTCATCAGAAATATTGGCGCCTGGAGTAATGCAAATACATATATTGACGTATGGATCCATAAGGAACACCTCAACTGAAAAAATTCTTCCTATAATATATGTTGGGAAAAGACCCTATGTATGGATAAACGCCTTGTTTATTACAAGTCGAAAAAATTTCATAGTTCTATAACGTAGTGTGATCATCTTTTTGATATAGTAAAGGAAAGGGGGAGAATATATGTATACATTAAAAATCGTTTCAGACAGAGAAGCTCTTTATCAATTTGCAAGTTATGTAAGAGTTGTGCAAGGGGTGGAAGATGTATATGTAGAGGTGGGAGAACCTTTATATGAACATCCATTAATGAAGTTTTATGTACATATTAAGCTGGGGGAAACATATGAGCAACATAAAGCGTTACAAGAAATAGCAAGGTTAGTAGAATTAGGGCGTTTTACATACGTTCATTATCGTAATGATGAAATTGAAGAAGCTTTTGAAGCTGTAAAATATGAAAGTTTTAAGAAATAAAAATGAAAAAAAGGAAGCGAAAGCTTCCTTTTTTTCTTGGAAATTACATCAACAAAAGGAGAAAAATTTTGTTATGATAAGGGAGGGTGAGGAAAGGAGAATTTACATAATGGGGTATATTGAAGAGTTACGCAAAGTTGTTGGGACAAGACCACTTATTCTCGTTGGATCAGCAATAATTATACTAAATGATAATCAAGAAGTATTGCTTCAATATCGTTCAGATACATATGATTGGGGTGTACCTGGCGGCGCGATGGAACTAGGAGAAACGACGGAAGAAACTGCTCGCCGAGAATTATTAGAGGAGACGGGATTAACTGCAAAAATAATGCAATTTCTAGGTGTCTTATCAGGAAAGGAAGTATATTTCCGTTATCCTAATGGGGATGAAATTTTTAATGTTATTCATCTGTATCAGGGGCATCATGTGAGTGGAGAATTAAGGCTTGATCATGAGGGATTGAAGCTTCAATATTTTCCGGTAGATAAGTTACCAAAATTGAATGAAACGACAGAGAAAATTTTACAAAAATTTTTATATGCATTAACAGAATAGAAGGTTAATTCCTTCTATTTTTATTATATTAAATATTTTGATTTTTTAGTATGTTTATAGTATGATAGATGTAGACATACATCTTATGGAATTTCACCTAAAAACTGACTAGGGTACATAAGAGAGGGGCAAGTGCAAAATGCATAATGTTGTTATTACAGCTGCAGTTCGTTCGCCAATTGGAACTTTTGGAGGAGCGCTAAAAAATGTAACGCCAGTAGAATTAGCGGTTCCTGTACTTCAGGAAGCTGTAAAACGAGGCGGGGTAGAACCACACGAAGTTGATGAAGTAATTTTAGGTCATTGTATTCAAAGAACTGATGAAGCAAATACTGCAAGAACAGCTGCATTAGCGGCAGGATTTCCTGACACAGTTACGGGTTATACAATCCAACGCCAATGTTCTTCAGGTATGCAAGCAATTATGTCAGCTGCAATGCAAATTCAATTAGGTGTAAGTGATGTTGTTATTGCAGGTGGAGTAGAAGCAATGAGTTCAAGCCCTTATGCATTAAAACAGCACCGCTGGGGACAACGTCTACAGCACGGAGAAATTCGTGATACGGTGTGGGAAGTACTAGAAGATCCGATTCACCATATTATGATGGGTGAAACGGCTGAAAATTTAGTTGACCAATATGAAATTACAAGAGAGGAACAAGATGAAGTTGCGCTTCGTAGTCATACATTGGCACTACAAGCAATCGAGTCTGGATATTTTGACGAGCAAATTGTTCCTATTACGATAAAAGAACGTAGAAAAGAAATAGTATTTTCGAAGGATGAACATCCACGTGCAGATATTACAGCGGAAAAATTAGCAGGATTAAAACCAGCTTTCCGTAAAGATGGATCTGTAACGGCAGGGAATGCATCTGGCCTTAATGATGGAAGTGCGGTTCTAGTATTAATGAGCGAAGAAAAAGCGAAAGAAAAAGGCTTACAACCGTTAGCTAGAATTGTTGGATATTCAGTAGCTGGAGTAGATCCGAAAATTATGGGTATTGGACCAGCACCAGCAATTCGTAAAGGGTTAGAAAAAGTAGATTGGTCATTAGAAGATGCTGATTTACTGGAAATTAATGAAGCTTTCGCGGCTCAATATCTAGCTGTAGAGAAAGAATTAGGTTTAGACCGTGAAAAAGTGAATGTAAACGGTAGCGGTGTAGGACTTGGACATCCAATCGGTTGTACAGGAGCTCGTATTACTGTAAGTTTAATTCATGAATTGAAGAGACGCGGTTTAGAAAAAGGAATTGCTTCTCTATGCGTCGGTGGCGGTATTGGGGTAGCATTATTTATAGAAGCACTATAAAAAAGAAGCAGCAATCGCTGCTTCTTTTTTATTAAGAATCAAATAAATGATGAAATAATCGATCACGATTTTCAAAGAAAAGTTTTGTCGTTTGGTAATGCTCGGTTTCTTCTAATGTGGATTCATGAATCCCTTCTTGTGTTAAAGAATATATAGTGGATTCAGGATAAGCCATTAAAATAGGAGAGTGCGTCGCGATAACAAATTGTGAACCTTGTTCCGCTAGTTCGTGCATTCGAATAAGCATGGAAAGTTGCCTCATTGGTGATAGAGCGGCCTCAGGCTCATCTAAAATGTATAAACCTTGTCCTGAAAAACGGTTCATAAATAAGGAAAAGAATGATTCGCCGTGTGATTGTTTGTGTAGTGAGATACCACCATATGAGTCAATAACTGGATTCCCGCGTGCTTCTAGATCAGCATCCATCTCATCAATATAAGAAGCAACGTTATAAAATGATTCAGCACGAAGAAAGAAACCGTCGTTTGGTGTATTGAAACTTTTAGAAATTCGAAGGTATTCATGTAAAGATGAATGTGAATCGTTTGTGCTAAAGCGGAAATTCTTCGTTCCACCTTCTGCATTAAATCCTAAAGCGATTGCAATTGCTTCGAGTAATGTTGATTTTCCCGTTCCGTTTTCTCCAATAATGAATGTTACATTTGGATGGAAGGCAAGTGATTGTAAAGTTCGGATAGCGGGTAGACAGTAAGGATATGCGGAAAAACTAGGGATATTTTCTTTTTTTAATGTGACATTTTTTAAAAAGGGTACGTCAATCAATATATAAACCTCAATTCATAACGGATTTTGATTCTAAAAAAGCAGCAAATACAAGGGTAAGACAGCTTGCAAATAGTATTGTATATTGAAGTGCGCGAAAGCCAAGACCTTCCCAGCCTAAAGTCATTCTCTTCCATATGAAAATAAAAAGAACGCTTATAAAACCAACGAGAGCAGGCATATATTTTATAATTTTTAAGTGCTTCCACAGAAAAAAGCCGATGTATGTAAGTACAAAGAAGATAAGCAGAATGAGAAAAAAGGCAAGTGTTAATGACACGTGAACCTCTCCTTATTTTCTGAATATTTTATGTGGATTATAACATGTAAACTATCATATTCCAATGTGAAAATAAATATTGCATCAAGATCAATTCTCTCGTTATGATAGATGGTATTCTATTGAAGATATGAAAAGGAGTTAAAACATGCCGTTTACATTTGCGCATCCAGCAGCAGTTCTTCCTTTTGTGAAAAAGCGTTCTCAATATATTTCAGTAACGGCTCTTATATTAGGCAGTATGGCGCCTGATTTTGAATATTTTTTACACTTTAGACCATATGGTGTTATTGGGCATACATGGCTTGGATTCTTATATTTAAATTTACCACTTGTATTTCTGTTAGCATATATGTATCATTACATTTTAAAAAAGCCGTTTATAACACATTTACCTAAACCATTTGCTGGCTATTTTGCATATGCAGTAGATGAGAGGTGGGGGCTTCATACATGGAAGGATTTCTTTGTATTTTGCTATTCTGCTTTATTTGGTATGCTCACGCATGTCGTTTGGGATGCATTTACTCATAATACAGGCTATTTTGTTACGAAGATACCATTGTTACAAAGAGGATTACATAGTATCCCGGTGTATAAATATATGCAACACGGGAGTACATGTGTTGGTTTCTTATTACTATTATACGTACTATGGAAGTATAAAGATGAAACAGGGAAAGATATTATGATAGCTTCAGAAAAAAGGAAGTATTGGGTTTCGGCAATCATTTTCGCAGCTCTAGTATTTATCGTTCACGCATTCGTAGATCCCTATTTTCATATTTTCCAAATAGGGGGTATAATAGTATCTGGACTGACAAGTTCCTTTTGTGGAATTCTCATTGTTTCTATAGTCTACAAAGCAAAGGACTAATTTATATTAATGAATGATAGTGTTAGGAGAAATTATATGATGAAAGCATGGAAAAATATTTTTGTTTTATGTAGTTTTCTTCTTATGTTAAGTGGTTGCTTCCATCAAGAAGAAAAGAAAGTTGAACCGAAGAAGAAAGAATCTATTCCTGAAACAAAAGAATATGGTGGGCGTGAGCTGAAAAAAGTAGGACAAAAAGTGAAAGAAACAGGGTGGGGTACTTTTAAGTTAGAACAGATTCAATCTGTAAATCAAACATTTGAAGTAGCACCAATGAAAATTCACATACAAGATGTAAAAGTAATCTCTTTATCGCAGATGAGTAAAGATGCAAAAAATGCATTAAAAGTATTTACGGCATTAACTCCTGAAGAAGTAAAGCGTAGATTAGGAGATAAAGTAAGTCAAGAAGATGCGGAGTTATATGCATCGATAAGTGGTACAGAGATTAGTGATACGATTCGTTACGTTGAAATTACATATAAGGTGGAAAATAGCGGGAATAAAAATATGCAATTTTTCTCTATGAATGATGTTACGATTAATGATAAGCAACATTTTAAAGTAGCAACTCAAAACTTTTTATATGATGAAGATACGCTCGTTGGTACAAAAAATGTATCAAGGGAAGACTATAAGCCTGGTGAAACAAGAGATGGTATTATCGGCTTAATACTTGATGATGGAAAAGAAAAGGTAAAGGATATTAAGTTTACAACAGATAATGTAGTCGCAGCAGATACAGAAACGCAAGATGTTGTAAAAGAGGCACAAACTTTTAATATCTCACTTTCTGAGTAGGGGATTTTTAAAAACATAAAAGAAAAAACAGTCAGCATTAAAAATATTATGCTGACTGTTTTTTCTTTTCTTTTATGTATGAATCTACATTTTGAAAAGGTACCTTAATTTTAAATGCATCTTTTTGTTCATTAAATTGCTTTTCATTATAAGGACCAAAACGTTTATTATGCTTTACGTCAATAATCCAATAATGCTCACTTTTTTTATTTGCAATTGCTCCGTCAGGGTTATTCGGATCTGACTTTTCCTCAATTTGTTTTGCAATAATGTATTTATCATCCCAAGCTATGTCTGTAATTTTTGCAGGAATGTATTGTGTGGCATATACAGCATCTTGCGATGGGAAAAGTTCAAATGCATTTCCAGAAGTACGTATGAGTTCGTATTCATCGTTAATCGTATAAGTTATATGATTTGTATTTCCAGCACAACCGGCTAATAGGAATGCGACGAATAGGATTATCCATTTTTTCAATATGGGAACCTCCTTTACAATGCTGTTGTAACACATTGTACAAGAAAAGTAAGAGAAACGCTAGTTTACAATGTTTTTTAGAAGTGGTACGATGAGACGGGTAAAGAAGGATATGAAGGAGTCGACATAAAATGAAGTTAAAGATGCATCGTCCAGCGCTTGTAATGAATCGCATAGGTGCTTCCCTAATTGACATGTTTTTAATCTCGGTTATGTATGGTGCAGTAGTAGCTATTATGACCGGAAATTATAGTGCTATTTTTAATCGCTTTAATATTAGTTTTGGTGATTATAGATATGATCTCGCAGTAGTTTTTATATTAATGGCGATATATTTTATTTTGGTACCCTTTATTTGGAACGGTGTTACACTTGGTAAAAAGGTAACGAGAATAAAATTAATTTCATTAAAGAGTGAAAAGTTAACATTACAAACATTAATTATAAGATTTTTTGTATTGTTATTACCGAACATATTGCTACTTGGAATTCCGATATTATGTAACGTATATATGATGTTATTCCGCAAAGATAA
Source organism: Bacillus sp. GW823-FHT06B01 (assembly GCF_058952315.1). Lineage (NCBI taxonomy): Bacteria > Bacillati > Bacillota > Bacilli > Caryophanales > Bacillaceae > Bacillus > Bacillus sp. GW823-FHT06B01. The sequence goes on from NZ_JBXAHR010000002.1 coordinate 802,219, forward strand.
TTGTGGTTTTCAAGATTTAATTACAAAAACAAAAGTGATAAGTCTTGTATAATAAAACAGAGACCTTTTTATACATAAAATAAGAAGGTCTTTTTTAATTATATAAATATATTTTAAAGGATATATAATAAGAAAAAGTTAATCCATATCATTTTTGATTTCAATAGATTGAAAATTAAGAAAATGTTATAATGATTAAAATAATATCTTTATATAATAAGGGGGAAATTGAAATGACTGGGGGTAGCGTAATCTTTTGGGGGATTTTAATTTTCATCGGTTTAGTTTTCGACCAGCGTAATAGTAAGAAAAAAGAAGGAGTAAAAAAGTAATCGCTTACAAATTAATAAGCAACTTTTCTTGCTTGCAGACTAATCTCATAAAGGAGTATACTGAATGACGGTAAGACTTATAGAAGGGGTAATGAAAATGAAGCTTGCAGGAAAAGTTGCTATCGTAACTGGCGGTGGCATCGGTATTGGACGTAATACAGCTCTTTTGTTGGCTAAACAAGGCGCAAAAGTAATTGTGACGGACATTGATCAAGAAAGTGGACAAGCAACAGTGGAGGAAATTACGAATCTAGGCGGAGAAGCACTTTTTGTATCCTATGATATGGGAAAGCAAGGAGATTGGCAACGCGTTATCAGTATTACTTTGAATGCATTTAGTCGCATTGATATGCTTTTTCAAAATGCTGGTTTATATAAAATAGATTCTATTTTTTCTCGCCAACAAGAGAACGATTCCAATGTACTTTGTATTAATGACGTTTGGATAGAGATAAAACAATTAACGTCATCTTTTATGAAACAGCAAGAAGAAGTGGTGCTGAGTGACTTACCGATTTTCGGTATTATTGGCACGAAAGGACAATCATTTCATACAGTAGAAGCCCTGGTATAATAATGAAAACCGCCCTCAAAGTATGTGGACGGTTTTTTTGTATGTTATGTAGAGGAAAATTATTTTTTAACGAATACGTTGTTCAGTTTGACTATCAAAGAAATGCGCTTTATTCATATCAAATGCTAGTTTAATTGGATCTCCAGGTGAAAATGTATGTCTTGCATCAACACGTGCTGCAAAATCTTGATCTCCAAGTTTCATATATAAAATAGATTCAGCACCTAGTAACTCAGCAACTTCGATTTTTGTTGTGAAGGCAGTAGATTGTGAAGCTTCTAAAAATAATAGTTCATCATGAATGTCTTCAGGACGAATACCTAAAATAATGTCCTTATTTACATAGCCTTGTTCACGTAACATCTTCATTTTTCCTTCAGTTACTTTGACTTTTAATGAATTATCTATAACGAAATCGGTTTCAGTCAATTTACCACGGAAGAAATTCATTGCTGGAGAGCCAATAAATCCACCAACGAAAATATTTTCAGGTGTCTCATATACTTCTTTTGGAGTTCCGATTTGTTGAATTTTTCCGTCTTTCATAACAACGAGACGTGAAGCCATTGTCATTGCTTCTGTTTGATCATGTGTTACGTAAATTGTTGTCGTTCCAAGACGGTGATGTAATTTAGAAATTTCTGAGCGCATTGCAACACGTAATTTAGCGTCTAAGTTGGATAAAGGCTCATCCATTAAGAATACTTTCGCGTCTCGAACAATCGCTCTCCCTAACGCAACACGTTGACGTTGTCCACCAGACAACGCTTTCGGTTTTCTATCTAAATATTGTTCCAGTCCTAAAATTTTTGCTGCATCTTTCACACGACGATCGATTTCATCTTTTGGTATTTTTCTAAGTTTTAATCCAAATGCCATATTATCATACACACTCATATGTGGATATAAAGCATAGTTTTGGAAGACCATTGCGATATCGCGATCTTTTGGAGGGACATCATTCATTAGCTTACCATCAATTGAAAACTCTCCTTTTGAAATATCCTCAAGTCCAGCCACCATTCGTAATGTTGTAGATTTTCCGCATCCAGAAGGACCGACAAATACGATAAACTCTTTATCTTGAATGTGTAAATTAAAATCTGTTACAGCTGTTACATTATTATCATATATTTTATAAATGTTTTCTAATTTCAATTCTGCCATGGTATTGCCCCCTAGAAAAAATTATGCAAACGTTTTCTTTGAGTTCATTATAAACTAATAGATTCAAAAAATAAACAAAAAAATAAAACGTTTTCATTTATTAGAGGGATATTAGTAATTTGCGTATGTTTTCTTAGAAAAATAAGAATAAAATTTGTAAGCGCTATTTTAAATTTAGATAGAATCTGTTATCATTCATTAATGAAAACGTTTGCGCCTTAAAAAAGAGAAAATCGAATTATTAATGAAATGGGGTAGCATAATGGAAAAACAGTGGTGGAAAGAAAGTGTAGTATATCAAATTTATCCTCGTAGCTTTATGGATAGTAACGGTGATGGTATTGGGGATCTTCGTGGGATTATTTCAAAGCTAGATTACTTAAAAGAATTAGGGGTTGATGTCATTTGGTTATCACCGGTCTATGAATCTCCAAATGATGATAATGGTTATGATATAAGTGATTATTGTAAAATTATGAATGAGTTCGGAACGATGGAAGATTGGGATGAGCTATTACATGAAATGCATGAACGTAATATGAAACTTATGATGGACTTAGTTGTTAACCATACTTCTGATGAACATAATTGGTTTATTGAATCACGTAAATCAAAAGATAATAAATATAGAGATTACTATATATGGCGTCCTGGAAAAGAAGGAAAAGAGCCGAACAACTGGGGAGCAGCTTTTAGTGGATCTGCATGGAAATATGATGAAATGACAGATGAATATTATTTACATCTGTTTTCTAAAAAACAGCCAGATTTAAATTGGGATAATGAAAAGGTAAGACAAGATGTTTATGAAATGATGAAGTTTTGGTTAGAAAAAGGAATTGATGGCTTCCGTATGGATGTTATTAATTTTATTTCTAAAGAAGAGGGATTACCAGCTGTTGAAACTGAAGAAGAGGGGTATGTTTCAGGTCATAAGCATTTTATGAATGGTCCAAACATTCATAAATATTTACATGAAATGAATGAAGAAGTATTATCTCATTATGATATTATGACGGTTGGTGAAATGCCTGGTGTAACGACAGAAGAAGCGAAAATGTATACTGGGGAAGAACGAAAAGAACTGCAGATGGTATTCCAATTTGAACATATGGATTTAGATTCGGGAGAAGGCGGAAAATGGGATGTAAAACCATGCTCACTCCTTACTTTAAAAGAGAATTTAACGAAGTGGCAAAAAGCATTAGAGCATACAGGGTGGAATAGCCTGTATTGGAATAACCATGATCAGCCACGCGTTGTATCTCGTTTTGGTAATGATGGAATGTATCGCATTGAATCTGCGAAAATGTTAGCGACGGTGCTTCATATGATGAAAGGAACACCATATATTTATCAAGGAGAAGAAATCGGAATGACGAACGTTCGATTTGAATCGATTGATGAATATCGAGATATTGAAACATTAAATATGTATAAGGAAAAAGTGATAGAGCACGGTGAAGATATAGATAAAGTAATGCAGTCTATTTATATAAAAGGCCGAGATAATGCTAGAACACCGATGCAGTGGGATGATAAAGATCATGCTGGATTCACAACAGGTGAGCCTTGGATTACGGTAAACCCTAATTACAAAGAAATCAATGTGAAACAAGCGATCCAAAATAAAGATTCAATTTTTTATTACTATAAAAAATTAATTGACCTACGCAAAAATAATGAAATAGTTGTGTACGGATCATATGATTTAATATTAGATAATAATCCTTCTATTTTTGCATACGTAAGAACATATGAAGAAGAAAAACTTCTTGTTATTGCAAACTTTACGGCGGAAGAATGTGTATTTGAATTGCCTAAGGACATTAGTTATAGTGAATTAAAGTTATTAATACACAATTACGACGTAGAGAGTGGATCGATAGATAACATTGTATTACGTCCATATGAAGCGATGGTATTTAAATTAAAATAAGAAAAATCCTTATGCCACACCTTGGCATAAGGATTTTTTATTACCATTTTAAGATTGAGAATCCATATGGAGGAAGTGTAACTTGTAATACACTTGCTTCCGCTGAAAATTCTTCGTTTGTATAAATGTTAATAATTTTCTTTCCAGTAACATGGAGAGGGAGTGAAGCTGTAACATCACTGTTAGTCGGATTTAAAACGAAAAAGATAGTTTCATCTTCATATGTTTTCGTATAAGAAATATAATTATGTTCATCATTTGCTTCGATGAATTGGAAAGTACCATGTCCTCCAAATGCTTTATATTGCTTTCGTAATGAAATTAATGTTTGTATATGTGTAAATAATAGATGATCTTGTTCTTTCGTATCCCAAACCATACATTTGCGACAATCTGGGTCCATACCACCGTCCATACCAATTTCGTCTCCATAATAAATACAAGGAGAGCCGATGAAGGAAAGATGGAATACATAAAGTAACTGTAACTTATTTTTATCTCCGTTACATGTTGTCAATATTCTTGGTGTATCATGACTGTCTAATAAATGAAACGCTGCTTCATTTACATTCATAGAGTAGGAATGTAGAGATTCTGTAATTTGTTTCATAAATTCATTTGCTTTAATGGAATCATTAGCAAAGTAAGACAGTAGAGCGTTTGTAACAGGGTAGCTCATTACAGCATCAAATTGATCTCCTTGTAGCCATGGAAGTGCATCGTGCCAAATTTCTCCTAAAATATATACTTCAGGATTTAATGCCTTTATCTCACTTCGGAATTCTCTCCAAAAGCTGTGGTCTACTTCATTTGCTACATCAAGGCGCCAACCGTCTATATTGAATTCTCTTACCCAATAACGCCCTACTTCAAGTAAGTATTCTTTTACATCTGGGTGTGCTGTATTTAATTTAGGCATATACGGTGTAAACGCGAAAGTATCATAATTCGGGAGTGGCTCCGTTACAATTGGAAATTCATGAATATGGAACCACTCTTTATAAGCAGACTTCTCACCGTTTTCTAGTACGTCTTGGAATTTATCGAAAAAGTATCCACTATGATTAAACACGGCATCGAGCATTACTTTTATACCGTGTGTATGACATGCCTGAACGAGTTCTTTGAACGTTTCTTTCGTCCCGAATTGCGGATCGATTTCCATGTAGTCAATTGTGTCATATTTATGGTTTGAATGTGCTTTGAAAATAGGTGTGAAGTATATTCCCGAAATTCCAAGCTTAACAAGGTAATCGAGGTTTTGAATAATACCAGCAAAATCTCCGCCGAAAAAATTAGTTGGAGTTGGCTCAGCGCTTCCCCAAGGAAGAGTGTTTTCTGGATTTAGTGCACGATCTCCATTAGCGAACCGTTCTGGGAAAATTTGATACCAAACGGTGTCTTTAATCCAAGTAGGTGCTTGAAACACATCATTTGCATGAATAAATGGCAAACAGAAAAAGTTACCAACGTCATCATTTGGAATACTGGAAAAAAATCCTCGCTCTGCATAAATAAGCGTTTCTGTATCATTTTTTAATTCGAATCCATAACGTAAGCGCTTAAATTTAGGCTCGATGGAAATGGACCAATAATCAAACAATGCAGTAGAACCAGTTTTTTTCATCGATGTGCTTGATGTAATCCACTTCCCGTCTTTCCAATCATAAGGATCACCATAAATAAGAGTGGCATTTTGAACATCGTCTCTTTTCGTATGTATTCGGATGTGAATTGTTTTTTCATCGTAAGCGTAAGCGTAATTATCTTTTGGCCTATGATAAATGGCTTCTTTAAGCATATAGAAAATCCCCCTTTAATATCTCCATGCATATTGTTCCCTTAAGTATAATAATAAAGCATATGTTGCAAACGATTGCCTTTCTGTTAGCTTTAATATTGCTTATAAGAGTAGTATTCATTACATATAAAGTCAATGTATAAAGAGAATAATGATATTATTTTTTAAATTAATATTTGCAAAATGAATAAAAGAATGTATAATGATAGACAAATAGCGCAAACGTTTTCATAGATTGAGATATTGTTTGTGCTTCTATTAAACCATTTAATGCAAACGTTTTCAATTAGTAAGGTACATATACAATTTAGGGAGGTTTTTGGGATGAAGAAAGCATTATCATTATTAACGGTTTCAGCATTATCAATTGGTATGTTATCTGCATGTGGACCGAAAGATTCAGGGAAGAAAGAAGAAAGTAAAGCGAAGAAAGATTACGACCTTCTCGTTTGGGAAGATGATAAAAAAGGTGTTGGTTTAGAACCAGCAGTGAAAAGTTTTGAGGAAAAATATAAAGTAAAAGTAAAAGTCGTTGAAATGCAAATGACAGATCAAGTGAAGAAGTTACGCCTTGATGGACCAGCGGGGACGGGACCAGATGTTGTAACATTGCCACATGATCAAATTGGAAACGCAGTAACAGAAGGTTTACTTTCTGAAGTGAAAGCTGATGATGCTGTGAAGAGCAGATTTACTGAATCATCAATAGAAGCACAGACATATAACGGGAAATTATATGGTTTACCAAAAGCAATTGAGACACCAGTCTTTATTTACAATAAAAAATTAATGCCAAAAGCACCAGAAACGATGGACGAGCTGTTTAACTTCTCAAAAGAATTTACGAAGGATGGCAAGTATGGATTTTTAACACTAGGAGATAACTTCTACTTTGCTAATGCATTCATGGCAGGTATGGGTGGTTATGTGTTTGGTGAAAAAGATGGAAAGCCAAATGCAAGTGATGTTGGATTAAATAATAGTGGGGCAGTACAAGGTGCTGAATATCTTCAAAAATGGTACAAAGAAAAGTTATTCCCGAAAGGTATTATCGGTGAATCGGGTGGACCTGCTGCTGATGGACTATTTAACGAAGGAAAAGCAGCATCTATCATGAATGGTCCATGGGCGTTCCAAGCAATGGAAAAGAACGGAATTGATTATGGCGTTGCTCCAATGCCGAAATTACCAAACGGTCAACCAATGAAAACATTTGTTGGGGTTAAAGGGTGGCATGTAACAAGTTTCTCTAAACAAAATGATTTAGCTACAAAGTTCACTGAATGGGTAACAAATGAAGAGAACGCAAAAATTCGATTTGAGAAAACAAAAGAAATTCCTCCAGTAAAAGCAGTAATGGAAGATCCAATCATTAAAGATAATGAAGCTGCAAAAGCAGTTGCAACACAATCTGAAAATGGAATTCCAATGCCGAACATTCCAGAAATGCAAGAAGTATGGAAACCAGCTGGAGATGCGCTTCAATTAGTTGTTACGGAAAAAGAGGCACCAAAAGCAGCACTTGACAATGCAGTGAAGCAAATTAAAGGTAATATTGAGGCAAATCATAGTAAGAAAAAATAAGGTGAAATTCGTGCCTCTCATATGAGGGGCACGAATTCTCTCCCAGAAAAAAGGGGGAAGGAACATGCAAACATCTATGGAACCAGCAAATGGTTTAAACGGTTCAAAGCATAGGAAAATGGCAACCATGTTATCTATCATTCCAGGCGTGGGCCAAATGTATAATAAGCAATTTGTAAAAGGGCTTATTTTTCTAGTATTAACAGGTTCATTTATTGTAGCCTTTGCTGATTTATTAAATATGGGATTATGGGGAATTGTAACGCTAGGTACAGAAGTTCCACGTGATCATTCTGTCTTTCTATTAGTAGAAGGAATCTTGGCACTCATCGTCATCGTTTTTGGACTCGGAATATATGCATTTAATTTATATGATGCATACCAAAACGGGAAGAAACGTGATATAGGAACACCTTTAAACTCTGTAAAAGAGCAATACCGTAATTTACTAGATCAAGGTTTTCCATATTTAATGGTTTCACCAGGTTTTCTATTACTTATCTTTGTAGTTGTATTTCCAATCATCTTCGTAATTTTAATTGGATTTACGAATTATGATTTATACCACTCTCCTCCAGCTAAATTAGTAGATTGGGTGGGCTTCAAAAACTTTATTGATATCTTTACATTACCGATGTGGAGAGAGACATTTTTAAGCGTATTTTCTTGGACTGTCATTTGGACATTCGTTGCAACGACATTACAAGTTGCGCTTGGTATTTTCTTAGCGATTATCGTAAATCAGCCTGGTATTAAAGGGAAGGCAATTATTCGAACAATCTTCATTTTACCGTGGGCGGTTCCAGCATTCGTATCTATTCTTGTTTTCTCTGGTATGTTTAATGAGACATTTGGAGCAATTAACAATCAAGTATTAGCTTTATTTGGAATTGAAAAGATTGCTTGGATGACAGATCCATTTTGGGCAAAAATTGCTTTAATTATGATTCAAACGTGGCTTGGATTCCCGTTCGTCTTTGCAATGACAACAGGTATACTGCAATCGATTCCAGGGGAGTTATATGAAGCTGCTACAGTAGATGGAGCTACAGCTTGGCAACAGTTTCGTAAAATTACATTGCCACTTGTTCTATATGCAACAGCACCAATATTAATTACACAATATACGTTTAACTTTAATAACTTTAGTATCATCTATCTATTTAACGGCGGAGGTCCTGCTGTAGCTGGACAAGACGCAGGTGGAACAGATATTTTAATTTCATGGATTTATAAGTTAACGATGACTTCGGCGCAGTACGGGAAAGCGGCAGCTCTTACAATGATCTTATCGTTAATCGTTATTACAGTTGCGTTATGGCAATTTAAGAGAACAAAATCATTCCAAGAAGAGGATATGATGTAAATGAATATTAAAAGACAAAAGATGTTACGTCTCTCATTAAGTTATCTCGTTATTTTCGTAATGTGTGCCATCATTTTCTATCCATTATTATGGATTATTGGCTCATCGTTTAATCCGGGTGATAGTTTATCTGGATCAAGTATTATTCCGCAAAATGCAACGTTAGATCATTATCGTAAGTTATTAGATTTAGAGAATAGTAATTATTTACTATGGTATAAAAACACATTAAAAGTAAGTGTTATAACGATGATTTTCTCAGTGTTAGCAATTAGTTTTACTGCTTATGCATTTTCAAGATACCGTTTTGTTGGAAGAAAAAATGGTTTATTAACATTTTTAATTCTGCAAATGATTCCAAACTTTGCGGCGCTAATCGCTCTATACGTATTAGCACAGTTAACAGGGTTAATCGATACGCACCTTGCATTAATTTTAATTTATGTAGGCGGGGCAATTCCAATGAATACATGGCTTATGAAAGGATATTTTGATACGATTCCGAAAGAATTGGATGAGTCAGCTCGTATGGATGGGGCAGGACATTTCCGTATTTTTTGGCAAATCATTATGCCACTTGCAAAGCCAATCGTAGCGGTTGTGGCGTTATTCACTTTCATCGGTCCATTTACAGATTTCATTTTAGCGAGTGTTATTTTGCGCACACCAGAAAATTATACGTTAGCAGTTGGGTTATATGAAATGGTAGCGAAGAAATTTGGTAATGAATTCACAACGTTCGCAGCGGGTTCAGTATTGATTGCAATCCCAATTTCAATTTTATTCCTATCATTACAAAAATACTTTATATCTGGTTTAACTGCTGGAGGTACGAAAGGATGAAAAATGGGACATTATGTCCCATTTTTCTTTTCATCTCCCTATAAAAAGCTTTATAGGGAGATGAAAAGAGATTTGACATCACATATGAAAAGAAGTGAAATAAATAGTATATTATAGTATAGGAAAAAAGAGCTATATCCCTTACAATACATGGAGAGGGAGAATATGATAGGTATTACAAGATAGAATCAATGAAAGTTTATGATTGCTCCTATTACTTGCAACGGGTGCAAGATTAAAATATATAACAAAATGGCAGAGAAGTGAGAGGAGGGGGATTTTTATGACAGTTACAATTAAAGATGTGGCGAAGAAGGCGAATGTAGCACCATCTACCGTTTCTCGTGTAATTGCTGATAATCCAAGTATAAGTGAAAAAACAAAGCGTCGTGTTCGGAAAGTAATGAGTGAACTAGGGTATCATCCCAATTTAAACGCAAGAAACCTAGCTAACCAAACAACAAAAACACTTGGTCTTGTTATGCCAAGTTCTGCAAGTAAAGCTTTTCAAAATCCGTTTTTCCCAGAAGTTATAAGAGGGATTAGTTCATTTGCACATGTGGAAGGGTATGCGCTTTATATGTCGACAGGTGAGACGGAAGATGAAATTTTTAATGGTGTTGTAAAGATGGTACAGGGGCGCCAAATTGGTGGCATTATTCTTTTATATTCAAGAGAGAATGATCGGATTATTCAATATTTGCATAAACAAAATTTCCCGTTTGTTTTAATTGGGAAACCGTATGATCGAAAAGATGAAATTACATATGTAGATAATGACAATTATACAGCTGCAAGAGAAGTAGCAGAATATTTGATTTCATTAGGTCATAAACAAATCGCGTTCATCGGCGGTGGATCAGATTTACTTGTAACGAGAGATCGTTTGGCTGGTATGAGTGATGCTTTAAAATTAGCGGACATTGTATTACCAAAAGAGTATATTTTACATTTTGATTTTTCGAGGGAAAGTGGTCAACAAGCCGTTGAGGAGTTAATGGGACTACAGCAACCACCGACAGCAATTGTGGCAACTGATGATTTAATTGGACTTGGTGTGTTAAGTGCTCTTTCTAAAAAAGGATTCGTTGTACCAAAGGATGTTTCCATTATAAGCTTTAACAATGCTTTATTATCAGAAATTGCGAGTCCGCCACTTTCGACAGTTGATGTGAATATTTATCAACTAGGATATGAGGCAGCAAAAGCTTTAGTGGATAAAGTAGAGAATGCAGAGTCTACTGCAAAGTGTATTATTATTCCTCATAAATTACTAAAGCGCCAAACTTGCGATCATTATGCAACAAAAAGCTAAGAGTTTAACTCTTAGCTTTTTGTTGTAGAAAGGCCTCTAATCGATCACAGCCTTCTTTTAAAGTTTCAATACTATACGCATAGGACAAGCGAAGATAGCCTTCACCATATTCAGAAAATGCAGTTCCAGGAACGACAGCTAGTCCAGCTTCTTTGACAAGGTCAAGTGCAAAATCAAATGATGAAGATGTTAAATGACCAACATATGGGAATAAGTAAAATGCACCTGTTGGCTTTTCAACTGTTAAGCCCATTTGAATGAGTCGATTATATACATAATCGCGGCGTTTCTTGTATTGATGACGCATCATTTTTGGTGCATCTTTAGCAGCTGTTAATGCTTCAATTGCAGCATATTGAGCGATTGAAGTAGCACACGTTACGTTATATTGATGAACTTTTAGTATATGTCCTGCTAAATAGCTTGGTGCGAATAATAGACCGATACGCCAGCCAGTCATAGAATGAGATTTTGATAAACCGTTAATGACGATAGTCTTTTCACGCATTTCTGGGAAATGAGCGATAGATGTATGCTTTTGTTCATATACAAGTTCGCTATAAATTTCATCAGAAAGGACGAAAATATTTTTATCTTTTAAAACAGTTACAATATCCTGTAATTCTTCTTTTGATAAAGTTACACCAGTTGGATTAGAAGGATACGGCAGTACGACGCATCTTGTTTTTTCTGTAATAGCATTTTCTAGCGCTTCGGCTGTTAAACGGAAGCCAGTTTCACGAACATCGATAAAAATAGGTGTAGCACCGCATAATCGAATAATTGGTTCGTATCCTGGATAAATAGGGGCAGGTAAAATAACTTCTGTTCCTGGCTCTAAAATCGTTCGGAATGCAATATCAATTGCTTCACTAGCACCGATTGTAACGATGGTTTCGTTTTCAGGTGAATACTGTAAATCGTAGTTATCTTTTACAAAGTTACAAGCTGCCTTGCGTAATTCTAGTAAACCAGCGTTATGTGTATAGCTTGTATAATTTTCTGTAATAGCCCGTTTTGCCGCTTCTTTTACGAGAGAAGGCGTAGGGAAATCGGGTTGTCCAATTGTTAAAGAGATAAGATTATCATAGTTTTGAATCATGTTAGAGAATTGACGGATTCCAGAAATTTGGATGTCTTTCACTCTAGGATTAATGAATTGTTCCATTGTATCTCCCTTTCTTCCGTTTGAAAATTAAGTTCATTTTAACATATTTTCTATGATTTCGCTTGCGTATATGTTATGTAGAAAGAGAGGGGTAATAGAAAAAAAGCCGCTGTAAGCGACTTTTTAATATCCGTACTCCCAATCTATTTCATCTTCATTCCAAAGTACAGAGGATACTTTGCCAAGGTGAACAACTGATTCATTCACAGCACATGTGCAATTTTCTTCTCCGGTTTTATGCTGTAACTCTTCATATACTGATTTTTCAACATTTTCTAGAACGACCAAATTTTCTTCTTTTAAAACAAGCGTAGTACCCGCCATATTTATCTTCCTCCTACTAAAATAATGATCACTTATTTGTAAACATAGATAGTATGGATTATATGCTGTATTTTGCTATAGTTGTCCGTCTCATGAAGTATTTTTTATTTTCTTTGTAATCCGTATTCATTGTATACTGTCAGGCAGAAATTTGGTACAGGGTTTACATTCATTTCGAAAATCTGTAACAATTATTATGTGCTGTTAACAAAGAATTAACAAATTCGTTAAGAAAATTCAAAATTTTAAAACAAATAAACCCGTAAAATGATATAATCATATCAAAATACATATAGGGGATGAGAGGCTATGGAGATGATCCGTGATTTAATGATCCAAATTGCCATCATTATTTTGCCACTATTTTTATATGAAGCGATTCGTTTAAATCGTTATCAAGAAATGCCTCCGAAGCCGAACCGCTACTTTATTATGTTTTTATCCAGCATTACACTCATTCTCTCCATGACATACTCTATTTGTTTTGGTGACATTTGTGGGTATAATTTTCACCCAATCCCGATTGTTAGTGGTTTTTTATATGGTGGAATTGTTGGTTTAATTCCGGCCGTTATTTTTGTTGCATATGAATGGGCGCTAAAGGGAATGAGCCTTCTTCCGGTAATAGAAGTAATATTTCTATTGATAGTTCCATTATTTTTATCAAAGAAATGGTCTCTATTTTCAAGGGATAAGAAGTTAATTTTAGCATTTATGATTTCATCACTATACGTACTTGTTTCTTTAGTGATTGGTATGATTAACGTTCTGTTAGAAACGGGGTTTACACCACACATTTCACACTTATATAGCGGATATATATTTGCTTCGCTTATTATGGTTATGACTATGGTATTTCAAGTGTACTTAACAGAATATTTAAACGAAAATGCAATATTACGTACAGAGATGCAAAAGTCAGAAAAGCTTAATATTGTAAGTGAGTTGGCAGCAAGTGTTGCACATGAGGTTCGAAATCCGCTCACTGTTGTTCGTGGTTTTATTCAATTGTTAGAAAGTACGGAAGATGTGAAGAATAAGGATTATATGCGTCTCGTATTAGCCGAATTGGATCGGGCAGAACAAATTATTTCAGATTATTTGAATTTAGCAAGGCCGCAAATTGAGAAAAAAGAACACATTTGCTTATCCGCTCAATTAATTGAAATGACAACTCTTATGTCATCATTTGCAGCGATGCAAGGTGTATATTTGCAAGTTGAGATTTCTGAAAGTCTTTATACGATCGGTGATAAGACGAAATTGAAGCAAGCTATTATGAATGTTGTTAAAAATGGTATTGAAGCAATCCAAGGAAATAAAGGATATTTAAAAGTAACGGCTATGCAAAAAGATGAAACGATAGTAATAAGAGTTAAAGATAGTGGTGTTGGAATGACGAAAGAACAGTTAGTAAGACTGGGACAACCGTATTATTCTTTAAAAGAAAAAGGGACAGGATTAGGACTTATGGTAACATTTAGTATTTTACAAGCGCATAATGGTACGCTGGAATATAAAAGCGAAAGTGGGAAAGGAACTGAAGCGATTATTATATTGCCAGCTGTAAGAAATAAGGAATAAAAGTTACCGATGGAAGGTAACTTTTTATTTTATATAGGAAAAAAATATTATTTTATTCAGATGTTTTTTCTTGTTTTGATCGGCTAAATAAACTTCTAAATGATTGAAAAAAACTTTGTTCTTTCGAAGCTGCGACTAATCTTTTTGTTTCTTGAATTTCGCGAATCACTTGCATAAGTTGTGCATCCCGGTTGCTGTCTTTATTATAAATTTGATTTACGAGTTTATTCATTTTTTCCTCTTGCTTGGATTCTCGTTTATACATATGATTCATTAATAAGTCCATCTTTTCTTTTTGCAGGGCATCTGTTTGAGCGGCATGATCTACTAACTCTTGTAGCATTTTTTCTTGAGAGCCTTCTTTTACATAAACTTGTTGCATCAATTCATCTAGCTTTTCATCTTTTAAACGATTTTGGGTAATAAGGGTAGAATTTTGATGAATAATTGCTTCATTTAATTGAGCGAGCATTTCAAGTTTTAACATGAACTCCTCAAAGTTACGCCCATCTTCTTTTTCTTTCGTTTGTATTTCTTGCTTATCTTGTATAGCGGGTACAGGCGGGGCCTCTTTTTCTTTTAAAATAATAGGTATCGTTTCTGAAATATCTTCTTGCAGTTTAGCAGCTCTTTCATGTATAGATTTCAATAGTTTTAAATCATCCAGTTTATAAATACGAGCATCAGCTGTTTTTGAAATGATATAACCATGTTCCTCTAACAGTTGGCTATATTTACGGACTATATGTTTTGGGATGCCTGTTTTATTCGTGACATCTTTCGTTTTATAGATAGCTTCCATGTTATTTCCTCCCCAAAAAGTATCGTATATATCATTTCAATCTTTTATGAGGACTTCCTTTAAAAAAGAATGTCGGAAGGTTATTAGTTTTCTACAGCATTAGTGAAAAGATGAAGAAAAATGAGAGTTTTTGGCGGAATGGCGAAGAAGAGCTAAAATAATGTCTGAAAACATATACAGGAGAAGTTTGTTATAATAACTGAGGAAAAGAAACTGGTAGAAGCATGGAGGTATACATGAAGCAATTAAAAGGTATTATCATTTCAATTATTGCAATTCTTTCTATTGTAGTAGCGGTTTATGAAGTACTTGTTCCAGAGGAAACAAGTATCAAAAAAACGAATGCATATGATCAAGTTCTAGAATTTCCGAAAGAGCGATATCCAGAGACAGGGAAACATATTACGGATGCTATAAAAGAAGGACATTCAGAAGTTTGTACAATCGACCGTGGTGGTGCTGCGGATAGAAGAAAATTATCGTTAGCTCCATACCCATCAAAAAAAGGGTATGATCGTGATGAATGGCCAATGGCGATGTGTAAAGAAGGCGGAAAAGGAGCACATATTGAATATATAAGTCCAGCAGATAACCGCGGAGCAGGGTCTTGGGTAGGAAATAAGTTAGATAAATACCCAGATGGTACGCGTGTGAAATTTGACGTAAAGTAGTAGTTGCATATTTCATAATGAAGGAGAAGGGGAACGATGGAGTTAACAATTTCTTATTCGCAATTAATGTTGATGAACTATGACGGTGATCAGCCTTACGTAGACTGGACGGATGAAGATTTTGAAAGAGGTTATGCGAAGGTGGATGGAACTGTTATTTTTGAAGCACTTTCTGATTATATTTGTGAAGTAAAAGTGACCCCTGGGAAACATATTGAGAAAGAAGAGGTGATTAGAACGGTTACAGTTCCTTTTACAGTTAAAAATGAATGTATCGTTGTAACAAGTATTCTTTCGAATAAATTCCAAATCCCTATTCCGAATGGTGAGTATACGGTTGTATTACAGGCAACTCCTCTTGAAGAACCAACGGATGATGAATTATATAAAATACAATACGAATTCTTTTTTGAAAGTAAAGAATAAAAAATGGGTTATCCTTTTTGAGGATAACCCATTTTTGTTATGCGTTTGTTTTTAGTAGGGAACGAGCATCTTTTGCTGCTTGCACCATGTGTTCTAAAGCCGGGATAACTTCTTCCGTTCTTCTCGTTTTTAAACCACAATCAGGATTAATCCAGAAATATTTAGGATCACATACTTCTAAAGATTGTTCTACGATTTTATACATTTCATCTTTACTCGGTACACGTGGGCTATGAATATCATATACACCTAGACCGATGCCTTTTTCGTATGTTGTATGTTTTAATGTGTCAATAAATTCACCGTGACTTCTTGATGTTTCGATAGAAATCACATCTGCATCTAATGCGCGAATCGCATCAACAATATCTTCGAAGTTACTGTAACACATATGCGTATGAATTTGTGTTTCATTTGCTACAGAAGAAGTTGCTAAAAGGAAGGATTGTACTGCCCATGTAATATAAGCATCCCAATCTTTTTCTTTTAGTGGCATTCCTTCACGAAGTGCTGGCTCATCGACTTGGATTACTCGAATTCCGGAAGATTCAAGTAGTTCAATTTCGTGACGAAGAGCTAATGCAATTTGATACGAAACTTCTTTTCTTGGAATGTCATTTCGAACGAAGGACCAATTTAAAATCGTAACAGGTCCAGTTAACATTCCTTTTACAATTTTCTCTGTTAAGCTTTGTGCATAAACCGTTTCCTTAATAGTCATTCCGTTAATAAAGGCAACATCGCCATAAATAACAGGTGGTTTTACGCAGCGAGAACCGTATGATTGTACCCAACCGTTTTTAGTGAATGAGAAACCAGCAAGGCGCTCACCAAAATATTCGACCATGTCAGTTCTTTCGAATTCACCATGTACAAGAACATCAAGACCAATTTCTTCTTGGTAACGAATCCATTTTTCTGTCTCTTTTTCAATAAATTGTTCATATTGTTCATTTGAAATAACACCGTTACGCCATTCTTTTCGAGTTTGACGAACTTCAGTTGTTTGCGGGAAGCTACCAATAGTCGTTGTTGGTAATAACGGTAACTCCAGGGCAACTTGTTGTAATTCGTATCGTTTTTCAAATGGAAGAGGACGTGAAAAATCTTCTTCTTTTAGTGCTGTTCGTGCTGTTTTAACATCTTCTCGGTTACGTGCAGCAGATGAACGAATTGTATGATGTACATTTCGGTATGTTTCCAGCTCATTACTAATGCTTTCTGTACCTTGAGTAAGAGAGGAATGAATAAGAACTAACTCTTCTAATTTTTGATTTGCAAATGCTAACGCATCGAATAGCTCAGTTGATAAGTGAGTTTCTTCTGTTTTATCAATTGGCGTATGCAATAAGCTACAAGAAGGCTGAACGATGAAATCTTTCGTTTGGACTTGTTTTTGTAACGTTGTAAATAACGTAAGAACTTCATCAAGGTCAGCTCTCCAAATGTTACGGCCATCTATACAACCGACAGCTAAAGTTTTATCAGCTGGGAATCCATATTTTGAAATAGCATTTAGATTACCTTCTTTACCATGAACGAAATCTAATCCAATACCCGATACAGGGAATGTAATAATTTCTTCATAGTTTTCTTCTACACTATCAAAATATGTTTGTAAAAGAAGATTCGCATTTGGAACTTCTTTACGAATAGCTTCATAAATTTCTTTTGCTTGTTGAACTTCTTCTTTCGTTAAAGAAGCAAAAATCGGTTCATCAACTTGAATGACTTGTGCACCAGCTGCATGTAGTTCTGAAATCAGTTGTACGTAAGGTGCAACTAACTGTTTTAAAATCGTAGCAAATTGCTCTTGTGTGTAGCCTTTAGCTAATTTTAAGAAAGTATATGGTCCTAAAATAACAGGTTTTCCATCTACTCCTAATTCTTGTTTTGCCTCTTCGTATAAGCGAAGTGGACGATTATCTTTTAAAGAGATTTGTAATCCCTCTTCATATTCAGGAACGATATAATGATAGTTTGTGTTAAACCATTTTGTCATTTCAGAAGCTACGTGATCTTTAGAGCCACGCGCCATTGCGAAATATACATCAAGGTAAGATGTAAACTCAGAAAAACGTGATGGGATAAATCCTAGCATATAAGCAGTATCCAAAACGTGATCATAATATGTAAAGTCGCCAATTGGAATGAGTTCAATCCCTTTTTCTTGCTGTACTTTTACGTGTTGAAGGCGAATTGTTTTCATCTTTGTTAAAAATTGTTCTTCATCGATTTTATTGGACCAAAAAGCTTCCAATGTCTTTTTCCACTCTCGTTGTAGTCCGATACGTGGATAACCTAAGTTACTTGTTTGAATTGCCATTTTAAATTCCTCCCTAATTGAAAGTAAGCATTTCCGTTTACTAGGAAATACCTATAACAAAAAGCATAAAGGCATAGAAAATAAGCCTTCCTTTTTGTTTTAACACCTCATCATCATCCGTGAATCTATCAGTGTTGTTAAAACAGGCAGGTCTCCTGACTTATGCTTCATATAATCTCTTTTACCTTCCCGTTTTCACAGTGGCATAGAAAAGAAATCTCAGCATTTACAGTGGCGGGACCGTGTTGGAGTTTCACCAAGCTTCCCTTTTAAACACGAAACGAAATTTTCGTGTACCTATTTTCCTTTTGAAAGGAAGTTAACAAGCGATATGATATTGAAACAAATTCTAACACAATTTTTGGAATTTTGTCTACTGTTTTAAAATAAGAAAATTCTAAAGTTTTTTATTTTTATTATTCAGATCATTCTGGTTTTTATAAGACGAAGAAAAGTAAGAGGAATTGAAAGTAAGTACGATTAAACATACAAAGAAGTATGTACTTGTACAGAGCTAAGATGCTAGTTATGTTATTTGAAAATTCATCCATATTCTGGAATGAGGAAGGGAATTGAATGGTTCATTTTGAAATAGTAAGTTATCACAAGAAAGAAAAAGGTTTCTGTATAAAGATACATATACTAAGTTTATAGAAATGGGGAATTTCAATTGGAACAAAGTACACAAAATATTTATTCACCACCAAAACATATAGTTTCAGCAGCGACAATTGTAATTAATGAACAAAAAGAAATCTTATTAATTAAGGGACCTAGAAGAGGATGGGAAATGCCAGGTGGACAAGTTGAAGAAGGAGAGTCTTTGAAGGATGCTGCAATAAGGGAGACTAAAGAGGAGACAGGTGTTGATATTGAAGTTTTAAAATTTTGTGGAGTATTCCAAAATGTGAACCATTCAATATGTAATACGTTGTTTTTAGCTAGACCAGTTGGAGGTAAATTAACGACTACACCAGAAAGTTTGGAAGTAGGGTTCTATCCTATTGAGCAGGCGTTAGAGATGGTGAATTTTATGAATTTCAGACAAAGAATTGAATACAGTTTGGATGAAAAACAACAACCTTTTTATATAGAGTTTTAAGAGGGAATCTTCCATTATGGGACGCCAGTGACGAATAAATCTTTGTTATATTTTTGATTGCAGTGAAATAAGTATCTTATAGCGAAAATAAAACAAGCATCCCCCGTCCTAAATTAGAACGGGGCTATGCTTGTTTTAGGGTGTAAAAAGAAATAACTTTATTGTCTTTTTACAGTTTCTCCTTTATAAGTTTAACCTTCATCTATATCAATTTCTGAAAGTTGCCCTGCAACTGCATCTGTAAGGAGGGTGTTTAACCATTGCAATTCAACTGAGATATGTTCAATAACACTTTGCAAAATATATAGTTGTGCACGTGGAATTTGTCCTTTGCTACAATCATAAATAGCTTGCATTTTATGTAAATATTGAACGGTATCATTTTTCTTTTTTTCTAAAATAGGAACTAACTCTTGGTCATCACCAAAATGAGCGAAAGAGAGTGCCGAATAAATTGGTTTATATATTTGATTTTTTGCCTCGAATTGTTTTAATAGCAACTTGTGAAATAATTGTTTACCTTCTTTTGTTATATGAAAGATTGTTTTATCGGGTCTATTCGTATCTCGAACAATAGTTGTAATACGAATTGCACCGTGCTTTTCTAATTGCTCGAAGGCGTAGTAAAGTGATCCTTTTGCATATTTAATATAACAATCCATTTGTCTTTCTTTCATGATGTGTTGCACTTCATATGGATGTTTATCCCCTTCGAGTAGCAAACCGAGAATGACTAATTTCATGCTCATTCTGTCTCAACTGCTACTAAAAATATAGACAAATGTATATTCTTAGAGTATTCCTGCTTCTACGTGCCCTGCCTCGCTAATCACTTGCTACTACAGTTTGCTGTGACACTCCACAGGCGTAAATTCCGATGTAGCCCACCGTACATATATACAATCTATTTACGTTAGTATTGTATATTCTTTTGCTTGTAAAAGGTTGATTGCTGCGTTCAAATCTCTATCCATTACATTGCCACATTCACATGTATATACTCGGTCAGATAGCTTTAAATCCACTTTCTTTTGACTGCAACATGAGCATAACTTTGACGATGGATAAAACCGGTCTACTTGACGTAATTCAATTCCATATTCCTCACATTTCGTCAAAAGCCACGTTTTAAAAGCAAAAAAAGACTGCTTGGCAATTGTTTTAGATAAATGTTTATTCTTCATCATACCTTTCACATTCAAATCTTCCACTGTAATAAACGTTGGCTTGGTTTTCACCACATTCGTTACAATAGACTTTACATACTCTATTCGAATATTCGCTAATCGAGCATGCAACTTTTGCACTCTAAGAACATTTTTATCTATATTCACTCTTTTATTAGTAACAGATTTTTCACCTCTCTTTTTTAGATTTTCAAATTTACGTGCTAAAGAGCGTTGTTCACGTTTTAACCGTTTTTCTATCTTTTTTACTTTTATTGTTTTGTTGATGTTTTCATGAACGATACCATCGCTACGTGTAGCAAAATCCTTCACTCCTAAATCAATCCCTAGACCTATTTTATTGAGTGCTAACTTTGTTGCCATTTCTTCCAATTCGCAAAGTACAGATACAAAATATCTTCCTGCTCTTTGATATACTGTGCCACTTTTTACAGTTGCATTTTTAGGGATATATCCATATTCTTTTAACCTTACCCAACCAATTGTAGGAACTTTGACTCTATGTCTTTCTACTGTCCAATCTGTTTTGTTGTTTTTCGGAAAGTAGCACTTCACATCTTGCTTTCTCTTTTTTTTATATCGTGGAAACTTAGATAAACCTTAAAAAAGCCGCTTAAAAGCTTTATCTCCATTCATAATCACTTGTTTTACCGCTTTGCTCGACACTTCTTTAATCCACTGGTCACACTCTTTTGTATGAATATTGTTCAGCCATTTGGAAAAGTCATAGCCACTAAGAAATTTCCCCTCCGACTCATATGCCTCTTTATTTTTAGAGATATACAGGTTATATACATATCGACACACCCCAATAGTTTGACGGATTTTACTAATTTGTTCAGTTGTCGGTTTGATTTCTATTAAATATGTTCTTTTCATAAGTCTTCATCCTCCGACATTTTCTTTTTGTATTTTCTCAACCCATATATTCTACAGCTAAATACATGAATGATAGATATTAAATCCTGAACAAGTTCTTCTTGAATACCCATATATTCCTTATACTGTTCTTCTGTAGAATATCTTCTTCCTTTTTGGTTTCGGTAAGCAGTTAAAACACCTTGATTGTCCCACCTTTGTAATGTCTTAACAGAGACATTAAGCATTTCTGAAAATTCTTTTGGTTTATATTGTTTCATAATTACTTTTTTGCTATATATGCACACTTTTGTCTATGTTTTTGTTTACTGTTTCTTTCTCCTGTATATAGAAACTTTATCCCGATTGGTGAGGGATAATAACCAGTGGGAATGGTTCCTTACTGATCAAAAATTTACTTTATATATTATAAGCGGCATACCCTTTTTCATAAAGGGTATGCCGCTTCTTTTTTCTATACTAACTTACTTGCTTTTGTTTTTGTTTTTGTTTCGTTTTTGGACCTGTAAAGAGTCGTTCATTTCCCATAAGTAAAATACAAATAATACTTAGTACAGCCGGGATAAGTGCCCAGAAGAATGTGCTGGCAATAGAGGTAGCTAGAGCCTCTTTAATACCAGTTAATATTTCAGCTGGAATCTTCTCGGTAGCACCTTGTGATAATAAGAAACTTGTGTCTCCGCCTTGTGGAGCTAATTTAGCTAGTTCAGGAGGGAACACCGTGCTTAATTTATCTGTAAAAATATGATTTTGAATGGTACCGAAAATTGTTACACCAAGAGTCATACCGAGTGAACGGAAGAATGAGTTTGTTGATGTAGCAGAACCACGATCTCGCATTTCTAACTTGTGGATAGAAGACATACTTAAAACTGAGAACGAGAAACCAACTCCAAGTCCAGTGAGAACCATAAATAGTGTTACAAGTAGACGAGGTGTATCCATCGTTAAAGTACTTAGTAAATAAATACCAATTACAAAGAAAACGCCAGATACGATCATGATGTTACGATAACTTGTTCGTGAAGCTAACTGTCCACCTGTTTGACTTCCAATTACAGAGCCAACCATCATAGGTGTTAAAATTAATCCAGCATTGGAGGCTGAACCGCCGAGAACACCTTGAACGAAGATTGGAATATAAACTGTACAGATAATAAAAGCGGCACCATAGAAAAAGGCAACGCCTTGGCTAGCTGCGAATAAAGGTTTTTTAAAAAGATGGAAAGAAATGATAGGCTCCGTTGCTTTTCGTTCTATGAAGAAGAAAATAATGAGCATAATAACAACTGTTATAAATAAACCGATAATTACAGTGGAATTCCATGCGTATTCTTTACCACCAAGTTCTAAGGCGAACATTAAGCAAACGATACTAATAACAAGCGTAATGGCACCAGCCCAATCAATTTTTTGTTTTCTAAATTCTAGAGATTCACTGTAGTATTTAGTAATGAAGAAGAAGGAGATAATTCCTAATGGAATATTAATATAGAAGACCCAATGCCAACTTATATAGTCTGTAATATAAGCACCTAATAAAGGGCCAAATACACTAGATGTTCCGAAAACCGCACCAAATAGCCCTGTCATTTTTCCGCGCTTTTCTGGTGGGAATATATCGTACATAATCGTGAAGGCGATAGGCATAAGAGCACCGCCACCGATCCCTTGAATTGCTCTATAAATACTTAGTTGCTCAATACTAGATGCTGTCCCGCAAAGTGCAGAACCGAATAAGAAAAGAATGAGACCACCAATATAAAAGCGTTTCCGTCCGTACATATCAGAAAGTTTTCCGAATATAGGCATCCCTGCCATTGTTGCTACCATATATGCAGACGTGACCCAAACAAACTTGTCAAATCCTCCTAGGTCTCCAACAATCGTTGCCATTGCTGTTGCAACGATTGTATTATCCATTGCCGCCATTAAAATACCAAGTAATAAACCTGCAACAACAAATTTTGTATTGTTGGAGTCTTTTTTTGATAATTGAGATTCCAAATATAACCCTCCTTTAATAATAAGTAAACTATATGAAGTTTTGAGTGCAGCGCATAAAAATTTGAAATATAGTTTTTTAAATTAATTTACATAAGTGCACTGACAAAGCCATAAAGAATATTATAGTCAAATTTGACTAAAAGGCAAACTTTTTCTTTCGCCAAAATATTCAGTTGTATGGACAGAGAAAGAGTGAGCAATACTTAGTATTGGTGTAAAGTCAATGAAGGAAATTGTAAAAAAATATTTCAGTAAGAATACCTTCTGTTAACAGAGGAAAAATGGTTTTTTCTTTATATTGTCGAATAGGATAAAAGAAAGAGTAATAACTATATATCGTTTGTAACAAGCTTTATTAATATTGTGTGGAGAGGCAGAATAAGGTCGTATGGATATGATGCATCTGAAATGGGGTGAATATTATTATGAAAATATGGAAACGAATTTCAGATCAAGGTAGGCGTTCAATGCCGCTACAACCGGTGTTATGGATTGATGGCTCAAAAAAAGAAAACGAATGTCCTAATGTAGCAGTTACATTGCAAATCCGTAGTATGTATAAAGAAAAATTTTCATATGAACTGACCTATGATGTAAATGACATACTTATTATTCGAATTGAAGTTGAAAATAAAGGAATGGAAATGATTTCACGAGTTGTAGTAAGTCATATGATTCGAGATTATTTTGCCTATATTCCAAACTCATTAAAGGCTGATAAGGGGATGAGTGAGTTCCTGTTCCAGCTTGTAAGGTGGCGGATTGATAATTTATTACCGAATGAGAAGGTAGAACTAATTTGTAAAATAAAAGCAAATAAAGATAAAGCACTTAAAAACGCATTATTTCAGGCTACATATACATTTCAATATAAAGGAGTATCATATGGTCCACTGCAAACAAATGAAGTTGTTGTGCGGCAATGATAAAAAGGAACCTGTAAGAAAGGTTCCTTTTTTAATGAAGATTGTGTTTTTTGAGTACTTTTTTTTGCTCCATTCCTTTTTTTCCTACATAATTATTTTTATAACCAAAATATAAAATGAAAAGAAAGGAAGCAACATTTACAATAGCATCAATTTGATCGTTTGTAATAAAGTTCACTCCGAAAGAATTAAACAGTAATTTTAATGATAATAGAAAACCTGCTAGTAAACGTATAATATCTGATAGATTCTCTTTTTGTAGCATATAAGTCACCTCTTTCTAAAACGATATATAGTATATATATGAAATAGAATAGAAATGGTAGACAAGCTTAAGCGGAAATGTACACTCAATATGTACATTTTTTATTTTGTAGAAAAACATAATTGTTATAGAAACATATATTGGTATAGAAAGGAGGAGAAGTATGAAACATAAAGGGAAAATTAGTGGGTTATTACTTGGGAATACAGTGGCAGTTACAGAATGGATTGCGCTTCAGGATGTAATTACAAAACTGGATTCGCGATCATTTTATACCGTCTTTATTATTTATATATTGCAAATGATACTCAGCTATTATTTTGGACATTGGTATGATAAAAGAGCGAGTGGGCGTATGGATACGGAAGTAGGGGGAATGGCAAGTAATGATTTTGTAGTTGATTTCTTTGAGAAAGTAGCTGCTTTATCAGAACGGGATTCTCATAATATTACAGTGTACATTCTTTCTGTGAAAGAATGGAAAGAACTAAAAGAAACAGTGCAAGAAAAAAAAATGGAGGTGTTAGTACAAAAATTGGAGAGTACGATTGTAAAGACAATTCGTAAAGGAGATGTCGTTACTAGGTGGGATGAAAATAAGTATGTTATTGTGGCGATTGATAACGGACATGAAAAGTCGACAATAACAAATCGATTAATGAAAAATATTGAAAGTGAAATAGAAAATGGTTTGTTAAGTATGACGCTATTATTTGGAGCTGCTAGTTATCCAATAGGAGGAAAAACTTTTGAAGAATTGTTAAGAAAGGCACAAAATCAATTGTACCAGCATAGGGGTTTGTAAGAAAATGAGTGAAACTTTGATTTAAAGAAATATGATATGAAGAAGTTTTTAATGTAACATTTTTTTGACTTTTATTACAAAAAGAACTTTTATTGTAATAAAAGTCTTTAAAAATATATGGAATAAGCATATAATTATGATGGATGTGTCAATGCATTTGCACAATGTGTTTCATTTTAAAAGTGTAGAGGGAAGCATGCTCTACACTTTTCCTTTTTAGGGAATGACAAGAATAATTGTAAGTTGTTGCAAGTTAGCATTTAAACTGTGTAAAATGAACAAAGAAATTATTTGATAGAAAGCGGAAAGGGAATGATAGAATGATAGACGTGAGAGAACAACGAACATCTTTTATCAGGTGAATTATTACTGTTGTTCTTCAAATTATTATGGCTGTGATGAATTCCGTTGTACTTTTATGTAATACATAGTATGAACAAGTTTTAAAAAGTACCAAGTAAAAGTATATGTAAAGATGGATACGAAATTGCTATTGAGTTCAAAGACGTAAAATGTAATTTCAAGTAATACAATTTGACAAGTATAATAAATAATATCAATGATTTTCGTAAAAAAGGTGCGAGTGTGGAGTTTATAGAAGGGTATATAATTTTCATAGCTTTTTACACGATGATCGTATATAAGTAGGAGGAAAAAGATGTTGAAGTATAGTAAATTAGCAATTGTAACTGCATTATCAATGACTTTATTAGCCGGTTGTTTCGGGCCGAAACCAGAAGAGGAATTATATGTTGCGTTTGAAAATGCTGCAAAGCAAGAAAAAACAATGTTTGAAGATGCAAAGAAACTTGAAACTTTAGAGAAAGAAGGACAAGAATTATATAACCAGATTGTTCAAGAAGGAAAAGATAATAATCAAGCTGTTAAGGAAAAACTGAACCAAGCAGTGAAAAATACAGATGAACGAGAAAAAGTGCTAAAAAAAGAAAAAGAATCTTTAAATAAGGCACAAGAAGAAGTGAAATCAGTAGATAAATATGTGAAGAAAATTGAAGATAAGAAATTGAAAGATCAAGCAAGTAAAGTGAAAAGCACATATGAGAAACGACAAGATTCATTTAACAAGATGTATGATAGCTATAATAAATCGTTAAAACAAGAAAAAGAATTATATACAATGTTACAAGATAAAGGTACAAAATTAAAAGATATTAGTGAAAAGGTAAAAGTAGTAAATCAATCTTATAAGGATATTGAATCAGAAAAAGACAAGTTTAATGAATTTACGAAATCTTATAATACAGAAAAAATAGCTTTTTATAAACAAGCAAATATTAAAATTAAAGAAGAGAAAAAATAAAACAGTTTGGCCTACAATTGGCCAAACTGTTTTATTTTTTTGTATAAGTACGACTATACCATGGAACAGGTTCACTTAATTTTTTTTCTTGTTTCAGTGCTTCAGGACCAATATAATCTTGAAGTATTTTTTTTGCTACTGTTAAAGATAAGGTTGTTTTCGGATTTCGATAGGAGGATTCAAGATGACCAAGATGTGGTAGGATTCGAAAATCTTCTTTGGTAGGAGGAATATGGAAAAAATAATCACCTAAACGTATAAGAACATCAGATTGTTGTTGGCTAAAACGTGGATTTCTAGAAAAATGTAATCCTTCTTTAATAGCTTTTTTTTCAGCAATTAAGCGTTCTAAAGCCGTCTTTTTTAACCAGTATAAATACTTCGGATTAGTTGCAGCTTTAGCATGACGATTCACAACGAAAATAGATTGAGCTAGTCGATTAATAGAATGTTGGTTTTGTAATTGAGATTGTGGTTGTGAAGGTTTCATATTGAATCTCCTTTCAATTTTTCATTATTATAACATAAATAAAAGAGGTTTTTATTATATGCAAAAAGTGATTGTATATATTTTCAATATTAAAGCAATATTGTTACAAAAAACAACTATTTTGTATAATAGTAATAGAATGTGTTTTAGAAATTTGATAATGAAAGAGTGAGAAGTTTGAAAGAAATATTAAAACAGCAATATGCCATTATAGATATTGGATCTAATACAATGCGTTTAGTTATTTATGAAAAGCAAAACGGAGGTTTTTATAAGGAGATTGAAAATACGAAAGTGGTTGCTCGGCTAAGGAATTACTTAATTGATGGTGTGTTGAATGAAGAAGGAATAGAGGTATTGTTACAAACGTTATTTCAATTTCAAGAAAGTACACGATTCCACCAGTTGCATCATGTGCTTTGTGTTGCAACTGCAACAATTAGACAGGCTGAGAATCAAGAGGCAATTAAAAAACTGGTTGAAGGACAAACAGACTTTACTCTTAGAGTCTTATCAGAATATGAAGAAGCACGTTACGGCTATTTAGCGGTTATGAATTCAACTTCGTTCTCTGAAGGAATTACAGTAGATATTGGTGGAGGAAGTACAGAAGTTACATATTTTCGAAATAGAGAGATTCTAGAGTACCATAGCTTTCCTTTTGGAGCACTTTCTTTAAAGCAACAATTTATTAAAGGGGATATACCTACTGAAGACGAGTTGGAAAAGATTCAAACGTACTTAGAATATCAATTTCGAACATTACCATGGTTAATTGATAAGAAATTGCCTCTTATTGCAATTGGTGGTAGTGCGAGGAACTTAGTGAAAATCCATCAAAATTTAATTTGTTATCCTATAGCAGGGGTACATTTATATAAAATGAAAGAAGAAGATATTAAAAATGTGAAAGAAGAATTGGAAGCATTGTCGTTCATAGAACTTCAAAAATTGGAAGGATTGGCAAAAGATCGAGCAGATACAATTATTCCAGCAGTCGAAGTTTTTCATACGCTTGTTAATGTTATAGAGGCACCAGCATTTGTGTTAAGTAGAAAAGGGTTACGAGAAGGTGTTTTCTATGAAGAGTTGACAAAAGATTTGGGGATTTCATATTATCCGAACGTAGTCGAAGAAAGTTTGTATTTATTATCACATGAATATGAAATGGATATGGAATTTGTAATGCAGCTTATTAAACACGGAAGACTCATTTGTCAACAACTTGAAGAAACGGGGCTGATTTCTATGTCAGTAAAAGACTGGGAAGTATTTCATCAAGCAGCGAAAGTATTTAATATAGGTAAATATATAGACGAAGAAGCGAGCCGCTTACATACGTTTTATTTATTAGCGAATAAAACAATTGATGGGATGATGCATAAAGAGCGAGTTAGATTAGCGCTTATTGCGTCTTATAAATCAAAAATGTTATTCAAACAACATTTGTCCCCATTTGAAGGATGGTTTGATAAAAATGAACAAAAAAAAATCCGCCTATTAGGGGCTGTTTTACAGTTTTCAGCAGCTCTGAATATAAGACAAAGATCACTTGTTGAATCGATATCTATAACAGAAAGTAAAGAAGGATTAACATTTAAAATTGTATGTGAGCAATCGGCATTAGCGGAAAAAGTGCAAGCTGAAAAACAAAAAAAGCAGCTGGAAAGAGTGTTGAAAACGACTATTAATTTATCCTTCGAATCAACACGTTAAGTTGTACGGATGTCTTTACAAAAAATTAACACCTTGGAATATTGTAATTTGCTAAAATAAAAGTAACTAAATTATAGTAAAAAAGTTTCAGGGGAAGTGTGAAGAGGATGGAAATGTTGATGGGGAATATAGTAAATTTAAATGATACAGCTTATTACAATAATCGAGAATTAAGTTGGTTAGCATTTAATGAACGTGTACTACAAGAAGCGCAGGATGAAACAAATCCGCTCTTGGAAAGATTAAAGTTTATTAGCATTTTCAGTTCCAATTTAGATGAATTCTTTATGGTACGCGTAGCAGGATTGAAGGATCAAGTGAGTGCTGGGTTTAACCAACCAGAAAATAAGGCTGGCTTAACACCAAAAAAGCAATTAAATAAAATTGCGATAAAGGCCCATGAATTAATGACTGTACAATACGATACGTTTAAAAATTATGTGTTGCCAGCGCTGGAGTTAGAGGGGATTGAACGTTTAACATTCCACGATTTGACGAAAGAACAGAGGGAATTTATAGAAGAGTATTTTGATGAGCAGATTTTTCCAGTGTTAACACCTGTAGCTATTGATGCATATCGTCCATTTCCGATGTTATTAAATAAAAGTTTGAATTTAGCTACTCTTTTATATGATGAGAAACAAGTGGAGGAAGAAAACCGCACGAAGTTAGGAATTGTACAAGTTCCTTCATTACTTGAACGTTTCATATTTTTACCGAGTGAGGGGCAAAAGCATAAATTTATTTTATTAGAAGATGTAATTAGTGGTTTTACTCATAAATTATTTACAGGATATAAAGTATCGTCTGTTACTCGTTTCCGTATTACACGCAATGCGGATTTAACGATTCATGAAGAAGGTGCGAGGGATTTATTAAAGGTAATTGAAAAAGAATTAAAAAAGCGTAAGTGGGGAGCTGCTGTACGTTTAGAAGTTGGCAAAGAGCATATTGATGAAAGAGTATTAGCATTATTATATGAGGTGTTGGAAGTAAAAGATGAAGATGTGTATATAATGGATGGACCATTAGATTTAACATGTCTATTTTCTTTATATAAAAAACTAGCTCCTTTATATGAACATCTAGTATATCCGGCTCTTATTCCGCAACGGCCTCAAGACTTGGGGGATGCGGAAGATGTATTCGAAAAAGCAATTGAGCATGATATTTTATTACATCATCCTTTTGAATCATTTCAGCCAGTAGTTGATTTTGTACGTGATGCGGCAGACGATCCGAATGTACTTGCAATCAAACAAACATTATATCGAGTAAGTGGGGATTCGCCGATTATTCAGGCGCTAAAGGTAGCAGCTGAAAAAGGGAAGCAAGTTACGGTATTAGTTGAATTGAAGGCAAGATTTGATGAAGAAAATAATGTGCATTGGGCTAAAGAATTAGAAAAGGCAGGCTGTCACGTTATTTACGGTGTAAGTCATTTGAAAACACATAGTAAAATTACGCTAGTTGTAAGAAGAAAAAACGGAAAAATCGAAAGGTTCGTACATCTCGGGACTGGAAATTATAATGACGCAACAGCAAAGTTATATACTGATTTTGGGTATATTACATCACGAAAAGACTTTGGGGTCGATGCAACAAATTTCTTTAATTATTTGAGTGGTTATACAACCAAGCCACATTTTCATCATTTATCGGTTGCACCATTTGATATAAGAGAGCAATTTATGGATTTAATAGATGAAGAAATCCGTTATCATAGGCAATATGGAAATGGATATATTATCGCTAAGATGAATTCATTAACAGATAAACCATTAATCAAAAAAATGTATGAAGCATCACAAGCTGGAGTAAAGGTAGAGCTCATCGTTCGAGGAACGTGTTGTTTAAGGCCTGGTATTCCAAATGTAAGTGAAAATATTCGGGTAGTTAGTGTTGTCGGGAGATATTTAGAACATAGCCGAATTTATTATTTCCATCATAATGGAGAAGAGAAAATATACTTATCTTCAGCTGACTGGATGACGCGGAATATGGAGAAGCGAGTAGAAATATCTTTCCCGATATTAGATATTGAAATGAAGGCGAGAATTAAGGCGATTTTACAACTTATATTAGCTGATAATGTGAAAACACGTGAACAGAATAAATCTGGTGAGTACTACTATGTTATTAATAGTAGTACAGAAGAAATTGATAGCCAAGTGAAGTTGTTTAAGATGGCGTATCAAAACACGGATGCTGAATAATGAGAACAAAGTAAAAAAACCTCTTTTTTTAAGAGGTTTTTTTACTTTGTTCTCTACTTATTATACATTCTCTAAATAGAAGGATGCGTAGAGAGAATAGTTTTTATTGTAAGCATGTTAATGGATCAGTTAAGAGAGGGAATAACATTGGTAGAATTGTTGGAGTACATTAATAATAGAATGGTTGTTGACAAGGTCCGCCATAACAAGGATAAGGTGTTGGCGGTGGGAAAGGTGGTGGATATGGTGGGTAATACGGTCTAGGACCGAAAGCTAATGCTCCACCGAGCAGTCCACCAGCAATCCCAGCTAGAAATGGAACACCAAAAAACGGAAAGAAGCGTGAGTCGCCTACTGGACCAATAGGTGCTGAACGGACTGGGATTGGTTGATAATATGGATACATGAACAAACCTCCTTTATTGGACTCATTTTTATCATATGGTAAATGAAACGTGGATGAGCGCGTACAAGAAAGGATATGTAAGAAAATAGGCGAATTATTACGAATGTTGGAGCGTAAAAATTGTAATTTCAGGTTTTGCCATAAATCGGAATGGGACGCGTGTTCTGCCGAGACCTCGATTGACATAGAGAGCTAAATCTTGAATCGTATAGAAACCTTCAACATAGTTTTTAGCAAGTGATGGGGTAATAATAGCACCTAAAAAGGGAATTTGTACTTGTCCGCCATGGCTATGACCAGAAAGTTGTAAGTTAACTGGATATTTAGCGATTTGTGGTGCAATATCTGGCTCGTGAACAAGAACAATGTTATAAGTGTTTTGCCTCGCGTGCTGTAGTGTCTTCTCTATTTTGGGTTTGCCTAGTAGTATATCATCAAGACCGAAAATTGAAATTTCACTATTATCCAGTAGACGAATTCTCTTTTCGCTATTTAATAGTAGTTCAAATCCAGATTCACGCATGATGTGCTCGTAGTATTCCGTTCCATATCCGCCGTGATCATGGTTACCATAAATAGAAAATTTACCGAAGGGTGCTTGTATATTTTTTAAAATAGATGGAACGAAAGGAGTGTCAGTATATGTTTGATAATTATCAATGAGATCACCAGTGAAAAGAACAATGTCAGGTTTTACAGCATTAATTTTAGAAACGATTTGAGATAAATGTTGGAGAGAGAAATAGTATCCGAGATGTAAATCGCTAAATTGAAGAATCTTCATACCATGAAAACTTTTGGGTATGAGTTGTGATTTAAGTGTATGCTCTGTAAAAGAGAGTAAATGAGGCTCAATATATTTAGCGTAATAGTATCCGATGCTAGTGGTTATAAATGAATATAGACAAGTGCGCATTCCAGCTTTAAAAAAATCTCTTCTTGTAATTTTCTTCATAAAAATATGAGTATACCTATTTAACTTATATCACATGTTGTTGTTACATTTATAGGTTACTCAAATCTCCTTTCAGTTTATTTAAAATATATTTTAAATAATAAAAAAGTAGTATAGATTACGAAAAAAATGAATAAAAAGAAACCTCTTTACGTTAAAATATCAGAAAAGTTTAAAAATATAAAGATTTCTATTAAATAAAATGATAAAATGAATGTGTATTCATTTTTGGGAGGGGATGTATGTGAAAGAAAAGGTAGTTATTATAACAGGTGGATCGAGCGGAATGGGAAAAGGAATGGCGACCCGTTTTGCAAAAGAAGGGGCACGAGTTGTTATTACAGGACGCACAAAGGAAAAACTAGAGGAAACAAAGTTGGAAATTGAACAATTTCCGGGGCAAGTATTACCCGTACAAATGGATGTAAGAAATACTGATGACATTCAGAAAATGATTGAAGAGATTGATGAGAAGTTTGGACGAATTGATGTTTTAATAAACAATGCAGCTGGAAACTTTATTTGTCCAGCAGAAGATTTATCCGTGAATGGCTGGAATTCAGTCATTAATATTGTATTAAACGGTACATTTTACTGCAGCCATGCTGTCGGAAAATATTGGATTGAAAAAGGTATAAAAGGGAATATCATTAACATGGTAGCAACATATGCATGGGATGCAGGTCCGGGAGTTATTCATTCGGCTGCTGCGAAGGCTGGAGTATTAGCAATGACGAAGACACTCGCTGTTGAGTGGGGCCGTAAATATGGAATACGAGTTAACGCTATCGCGCCAGGACCAATTGAACGTACGGGCGGTGCTGATAAATTATGGATTTCAGAAGAAATGGCTAAGCGTACGATACAAAGTGTTCCGCTTGGAAGACTGGGCACGCCAGAAGAAATTGCAGGTCTAGCTTATTATTTATGTTCAGATGAAGCTGCGTACATAAATGGAACTTGCATGACAATGGATGGAGGACAACATTTACATCAATATCCATTTTAAAAGGGATAAGAAAATGAATGTTTGATTCATATTCTCACGGTTAAATGTGACGGAATTGTGACATGTGAAAGAAAAGTATTTACAAGAGGTCATATATACGTTATATTTAAGACCTCTTTTTTCTTCATAGTAGAATTGCTAATTCCCCTTAGCATTTTACCCCTCTAATCCCTTCAGGAAAACTGAAGGGATTTTTTATTATTTTTCCGTAAATATCATGTTATAATTTTTGAAAAGTAAAGGGAGGGAAGCACATTGATAGATGCATTAGATGTAATGAGTAACTTGGATAAAGTCCTTCCTTATTATCAAGCTATTTTTAGTGCTGATGAGCATACTGTAATTGGATATGAGGTAGTAGGACGTATTCAAACAGAAGAGGGCATACAAAGTTTAGCGTCTTTCTTTCATGATGATTCTATTCCGAGTGAGTTTCAACTGGAAGCGGATAACATTATAGTAGAAAAAGCTTTAAATCGTTATTTAGAAAGTGATCAAAAACTATTATTATTTATACATCGGAATGCTAACGTATTAATGAACGATGATGATGAAAGTTTACTTCAACTTTTATTGATGTATGAAGAGCAAGGTTTAAATTTGAAACACATTGTTTTAGAAATTACAGAACATGAATGTAAAGAAGATATAGAGCAATTTAATCATTTGCTTATGTATTATCGTACATATGGTATTCAAATTTCGATTAATAAAGTCGGAACGGGTACAAGTAATTTAGAACGTATTAGCGTGTTAGCACCGGATATTTTAAAAGTAGATTTAACAAACTTAAGGCAAACTGCACTTTTACAATCTTATCAAGATATTTTATATTCTTTATCATTACTTGCTAGAAGAATTGGTGCAACATTGTTATATGAAGAAATAGATGCTTTTTATCAACTACAATATGCTTGGAAAAACGGTGGTAGATATTATCAAGGGAATTATTTGAAAGAGTGCTTACCTGATTTTATTGAAACGAATGTTTTGAAAGAACGACTTGGTAATGAGTGTCATCAATTTATTCAACATGAGAAGAAGAAATTACAAAAAATTTATAATTTAACAGAAATGTTACGTGATCGAATTGGTGATGTTCTAGCCAAACAGAAAAAGAATGAAGATATAAATGATTGGTTATTACAATTTAGCCAAAGTGTATCACAGTGTAGTTTCCGCATATTTATTTGTAACGAAGATGGTTTCCAACAATCAGGAAACGTTATGAAAAAAGATGGGGAATGGATTGTGATGCCTGAGTATTATATGAAGAACTGGAGTTGGCGTCCGTATTTTCTAGAAAATATTATGAAAATGCGTTTTGAGAATAAGGCAAGACTTTCAGATTTATATGCTGATATTGAAACCGGTGAGATGGTACGAACATTTTCCTTCCCAATTGATGATGAAAACTTTTTATTTATAGATTTATCGTATGAATATTTATATGAAGAAGATGTTTTATTTTAATGCACGAAGAGATTCGTGCATTTTTTGTTTGTTTTTATCATAAATTGGTAATAGTGAAAATGGTGATGAAAATGCTGTCTATCGTTGTAAAGATTTTACGAACGAAACCATCCCTGTCTTTGCATAATCATTGTTACAATGAATACTACAAAGACAAGTTTTCTTAAAAGGAAGGTGAAAAAATGAGGAAATATGGAATATGGTTAGTTCTATTTGTATGCGTTGCCTTTCTAGTTGGTTATAGTGTCACAACTGTTTTAGGAAAAGAGGAAGTGAAAGTCGATCGGGAAGAAGTGTTTACAACGATACAAAAAGGCTATGAAACCCAATTTTCAATTCGTGGGAAGCATTTGCCGATGAATAAGATGATAGAAACGTTATCACCATATTTTACAGAGAATTTCCTTCAAGTATTTACAGATGAAAATAGTAGAAGTGATAAACAAAGTGGTGAATATTTACTTCCAGCAAAAGAAGCGCCGTTTTCTTTTCATTCAGAAACGAAAATGTCATATGATGAAGAGCATAAAATTTTATATGTATATGAGCGGGCGAAAAGTGGACAATATCAAATTATAACATTGCAAAGAGATCAAGGGAAATGGAAATTGGCCGGATATCATGAAAGCCAAGAACTTTTAACTGAAATAAAACGATTACAACAATTATAAAGTGAAACTGTAATTGGTGGGGGATGTTCATCTCTCACTCATTAATAGCTCGCACCAATCGGGCTATTACTGCCCACAAATAGTGGGATAAAAATAAGAATAGGTCTTTACCTATTCTTATTCAATATTGAGTAGCTGTTGTAATTTTTCAATTTGAAAACCAGCAACAACTTCTCCATCAATTACAACTGTTGGAGTTGAATACGAATCATAGTCGTATAAAAGACGATTGCGTGCAGCAGCGTCTTTTTTTACGTCAAATTCTTCATATACAACGTTATTATGCTTTAAAAATTCTTTCACAATGACACATGGCGGACAATCAGGTTGTGTGTAAACCTCAATTTTTCTCATTGTAATTCCTCCTTTTTTCTGTTTTTTATTATATTCTTCCAGTATAAAAATCGCAATAAAGAAGGGAAAAGATGTTCTTTCTGTTTTTTCCTTCGCATTTCGACAAATTTTTAGTTGAGTTTCTGGCCAATAACCTTTATCCTAGACTGTGGAACATTTTTTCTGTTATGACGGATAGAATGAGTATAGCTGTAAAACCTATTGGTAGGAAGATCAGAGAAAGGAGAGATTTCATGTCTCTACTCCAAGGAATTTTAACTCGACTTGTTAGTCTACAAGAACAAGCTGAAAGCGGTGAAGTAGCACAACGCTATTTTGAAGTGAACGGTGAGCGCAAATGTAGCGTGAAATTTTTCGATAAAAGTGAAATGTATGAGTTAGAAGTGTATCAACAAGGTGAAAAACCTCAAGTGTATCAATTCGATAATATCGATATGGTTGCAATTGAGATTTACGATATCATTTCTTGATACATATAAAAAAGGTGTTGCCATATGGCAACACCTTTTTTAGTTCTATTACTTTTTAGCATATATGTATAGGGAGTTTTCATTTTTCCTACAATGGTAATAAAGTGAAATTGTAATCAGTGGGGATTCTTCGTCCTATACTGAATATTAGTCATCACCAATTGGGTGTTTACAGATAGCAAAAGCGAGATAAAAATAACGAGGAGGTGTGTTGTATGGAACGTTTACCAGTTGTGATTTGTCCTAAATGTCACAATTCTGCTGAGATTATTCATGTATTAACAGCTCAATCGAATCAAAATGTAATTTATACGTGCCAAGTTTGCCATTATGTAATTCGAAATATTGAAACGAATAAAGGATAGGGAGTTATAATTTTTATTTTTGTCCCATACAATGAAAATACGAAAAGTCTGTCTAATTGAAAGGACGTGACTATGTGGCCGGTGAACATACATTTTATAATGTTTCAGAGAGACATTTAAATTTTGATATGGTCTTTAGCCGTATTTGTAGTTTCATTGAAAAAGATCCACGAAATTTATATCGCTTATCCATTGGGACAGACTCACAAGCACATCAAAAGGATACGAGGTTTATTACGGCAATTCATATTCATCGCATTGGAAAAGGTGCCTGGGGGTGTTTACACCATAAATCAGTGAAAGATAAGCCAGCAACTTTACGTGAGAAAATATATTTAGAAACGCAGTTTAGCCAAGAGATCGCATGCCTATTTACTCCAAATCATATACAAACAATATGGGATTTATTGCATCCATATGCTCAAGAGGGAGCAGGATTTATAATGGAAATTCACTTGGATATCGGAAATGATGGTTTAACAAAAGAATTTATTCTAGATATGACAGCGAAAATTCAAGCGATGGGATTAACGGCAAAAATTAAGCCAGATGCTTATGCGGCGTTTAGTTATGCAAATCGATATACGAAATAAAAAACAATTTTTATATATCCTTCGTTAAAAACTGAATATTACATCTATTAAATAGGTTGGAAATTATATATAATAAGAGTAACGATGCGAGTATAAGGAGAGGGGTATATGAAAAGGGAATTTGTTTTAACAGAAGAAGAAGAGAGTTTGTTACTAGATATTCTATTTCAGCAAAATTATGCGAGTGAAATTTTAGCTGTGGAAATTACAGATATTGAGAATGGTTTAAAGCAGACAGATGTGACACAATATAAAAAAATCACAAGGTTATTTTACAGATTAAAAAATAAGGGGTATTAAGCACTACCGGGATGGTAGTCTTTTTTTTGTGTTGTATGCTAAAATAGCTGTGTAATTTTGTTTTTATTGAAATAAAGTAAGGACAAAATAATAATATGAAAACGCTGTCATAAAATATGAATAGATTCGGTGATTAAAAGTAGGAAAATGGGGGATGTAATATGATTAGTATTCCGAAAGACGAGTTTCAACAAATTTTTGTGAAAGATTTAATGATTTCATCAGAAAAAGTAGCACATGTCCAAATGGGGAATGGTTTAGAGCATGCTTTACTCGTTCTTGTGAAATCTGGATATTCGGCGATACCTGTTTTGGACCCGATGTATAAATTGCATGGGTTAATTAGTACTGCTATGATTTTAGATGGTATGTTAGGGTTAGAACGTATTGAGTTTGAAAGACTTGACGAAATGAAAGTAGAACAGGTGATGAAGGAAGACATTCCGGTTCTTAAGTTAGAAGATTCGTTTGCAAAAGCTTTAGAAATGACAATTGATCATCCTTTTATTTGCGCTGTCAATGAAGATGGGTATTTTGAGGGGATTTTAACACGTCGGGCTATTTTAAAATTGTTGAATAAAAAAGTAAGGCAACATAATCGATAATGTGAGAAAAGTGACTTCATAGAAGCGGAGAAGTCACTTTTTTTTCGTGCATATCAGTTGTGTATGTATTATATTTAAAAAGATAAAAAATATAAGAGTATATAGTTAAATTAAGGATGAAAAGCTTATTGAGATAAGGTGTATGGAAGCTAAGGAAAGAGGGAGAAAGTTGCAAATTGATGATTTTCAAATGATGGTTGTGTTAGCTCAGGAATCAAATATGAGAAAAGCGGCGGAACGTTTATTTGTTTCACAACCTGCGCTTAGTCAACGATTACAATCTATGGAGAAACAATGGGGAATGAAGTTTTTTATTCGCTCACAAAAAGGATTGACAATTACACCTGAAGGGGAAAAAGTCGCAAATTATGCAAAAGAAATGCTGCAAAAGGAAGAGGATATTAAAAGTGAGCTAGCTGTTTTTAGAACAGAAACTCACGGAACGTTAAAAATAGCTGTTGCATCAGTTATTGGTCAATATTGGCTTCCTCCTGTTTTGAAGAAGTTTGTACATAAATACCCTTCTGTGAAAATATCGCTGTTTACTGGCTGGAGTAGTGAAGTACAAAAGCAATTTTATGAAGGGGACGTTCATGTTGCTATATTGAGAGGAACACAAGAATATAAAGGTCAGAAGCAACAATTATTTGAAGATGAACTTTATTTAGTGGATAAAGAAATAAAAGATATTACGATGTTAAAAGAAACAAATAGACCATTTATTCAATTTAAAAGTGATTCGACTTATTATGGACAAATACAAAATTGGTGGTATGGTTTATTTTCTAATCCACCTAAGAGAACAATTGTGGTTGATCAAATTGAGACTTGCAAACAACTCGTTTTAAATGGTATAGGTTATGCTCTTTTACCTTCTACTGTTTTAAAAGAAGTACAGGAAAATATGTATAAAACACCTGTTCAATTAACGAGAGAAACATGGTTATTGACGAGTGAATCGGCCAGACAATTAAAGCAAGTAAGGGCATTTTTAGAAATTATAGAAGAAATTCAAATGGAAAAATAGGATTATTATCTTGCTACTCGCTCTATCGTTTGGTAGAGTAACATTATAAATGGATTTAGGAGGCAACAAGAATGAAAATGATGGACGCTAACGAAATTATTTCGTTTATTCAAAAAAGTGAAAAGAAAACTCCTGTAAAGGTATACATAAAAGGGGATTTAAAAGAAGTAACATTCCCTGAAACGGTACAAGCATTTGTAAATAAAAAGTCTGGTGTATTATTTGGAGAATGGTCTGATATTAAGACAATTCTTGATGAAAATAGCAAGCACATTGCTGATTACGTTGTTGAAAATGACCGTCGTAATTCTGCAATTCCAATGCTTGATTTAAAAGGTATTAAAGCTCGTATTGAGCCAGGCGCGATTATTCGTGATCACGTTGAAATCGGCGACAACGCTGTTATTATGATGAATGCAACAATTAATATCGGTGCTGTAATTGGTGAAGGTACTATGATTGACATGAACGCGGTACTTGGTGGACGTGCAACTGTTGGTAAGAACTGTCACGTAGGTGCAGGTGCAGTACTTGCAGGTGTTATTGAGCCGCCTTCAGCAAAACCAGTTATCGTTGAAGATGATGTTGTAATTGGTGCAAACGTAGTTGTGTTAGAGGGAGTTACAGTAGGTAAGGGTGCAGTTGTAGCAGCAGGAGCTGTTGTAACAGAAGATGTACCTCCATATACAGTTGTTGCCGGTACTCCAGCACGTGTAATTAAAGAGATTGATGAGAAGACAAAAGCAAAAACTGAAATTAAACAAGAGCTTCGTCAATTAAACCCAGAGAAATAAACACAAAAAAAGCGTAAGAGCATAACAGGCTCTTGCGCTTTTTATAGATAGAGGTGCAAAAATGGCAGTAAGCAAATTCGTTCAAATTCGTAGAGACTTACACAAAATACCGGAAATTGGATTTAAAGAGTGGAAAACACAACAGTATATTTTAGATTACATCGGAACGCTTTCGAATGAATATGTGGAAGTGAAAGTATGGAAAACGGGTGTCATTGTTAAAGTAAATGGAAAAAATCCAGAAAAAATTATCGGTTATCGCGCAGATATAGACGGTTTGCCAATTACTGAAGAAACTGGATATGAGTTTGCTTCTATTCATGAAGGAATGATGCATGCATGTGGACACGATTTGCATACAACAATCGGTTTAGGCCTTCTAACAGCAGCTGTAACAGAAAGAATAGATGATGACCTTGTGTTTCTATTCCAACCAGCTGAAGAAGGGCCAGGAGGGGCTCTTCCTATGTTAGAGAGTGAAGAGTTAAAAGAATGGAAGCCGAATATCATTCTTGGTCTTCATATTGCACCTGAATACGCTGTAGGAACAATTGCCACAAAAGAGGGGCTATTATTTGCAAATACATCAGAGTTATATGTTGATTTGAAAGGGAAAGGTGGACATGCAGCCTACCCGCATACTGCAAATGATATGATTGTAGCGGCAAGTCACCTTGTTACACAACTTCAATCCGTTATTAGTCGTAATGTGAATCCTCTTGATAGTGCAGTGATTACAATCGGAAAAATAACAGGTGGTACAGTTCAAAATATCATAGCAGAAAAGTCTCGGTTAGAAGGAACGATTCGAACTTTATCAGTGGAATCAATGAGGCGTGTTAAAAGTAGGATTGAGGCAATTGTTGCAGGTATAGAAGCTTCCTTCCAATGTGAAGCTGTTATTGACTATGGAGCGATGTATCATCAAGTATATAACCATGAGGTATTAACGAGAGAGTTTATGCAGTTTGTAAGTGAACAAACTGATATGAATGTAATTACATGTACTGAGGCAATGACAGGGGAAGATTTTGGTTATATGCTTCAAGAGATTCCTGGATTTATGTTTTGGCTTGGGGTAAATTCAGAATATGGTTTACACCATGCAAAATTAAAACCAGATGAAGAGGTTATTGAGAAAGCTATCGTATTTTTAGATCAATATGTAAAGTGGAAAGGAACTAGAAAGTAAACTCGCTCGCCAACTTTGAAAAAACTTACAGTTGGTACTTGTTAGTTCCAAGACGAAAACATCTTTCATATTTGTTTTGGATACACATTGGCATACAAATGGATAAAGTAATGAGCAGCGGTTTTGAGCCGCTGCTCATTATTCATTATCGCTTATTGAGAAGATGATTAGTTAACTAGCTTATATATGTTTACATTTCGTGTAGAAAGTGTGTAAAATCAAGGTGAAACATAGAAAAAAGGGTGGGGAATTACGTGCAAATTAGCAGTGCAATGTTGTGTTTCGTCTTATATGCGTATGTTATTATTGCGGCGGTGTATTTTGGGATAAGTTTTTATGCCTACCGTTTAGTAGATAATCACGAATATGACGAAACATATAAATGGGTGAAAAGATATTTATCACCTGTATTAGAAATTATGAATGGGTTTGTGCTCTTTTTATTTATTGGATTAATTGCTTTCTCGACGAGTTTAGTAGGGAATAAAACGACATTATTTGTACTAGGTATCATTATTTTTATGTTGTTAGGGATACGGATTGGTAACACAGTGTTTTGGAATGAAAGAAAAGTAGATGGTTGGACTGGAATGTTAATCCCGTGTATGTTAGCGGCTATCGTGACAAACATAGAGCATGAGTATTATCAATTACATTTTTGGCTTATTATCGTTTTAACAATTCTTTCAGTTTTGTACATAAGTACGGTAGTACTCACATACATTGCACATGAAAAAGGTGATGTTAAAGGAACACGCTTCTTTAGAGGGCGAGCATTATTTTGGAGTGTGCCAACGATGGCTGTTATAGGAATTATTGCGATATTAGTAAATGGATATCAATTTACTAATTGGCAACTGTTTTTAGAAAATTGGTGGATTTTCATTATTTCGTTTATCGCTTTTTTAGGTGCAACACATTATTTATTCCATCAACATCATTATATATTGGCATTGCTATTCGCATTTACACAACTATTATTTGCTTTCTTCGGACAAGAAACGTTATTATTCGTTTTTGAAACATTTAGTTCATTTGGAAATATATTTGTATTTGGTATGTTAATTTTCAGTATCGCATTTTATTTACAACAGTATTTTTATATGCAAAAACAAAAATAAGAATGATATACAGGTTTTTGTAGCAAATCTAAAGTATGTTACAATAAAAATACATAGTATTCGATGTTATTGGAGGAATTCCTGTGGGTGAAAAAGAGAAAGAATTTGCTGTCATTGGCCTTGGACGTTTTGGTGGAAGTATTTGCCGAGAACTCGCTCAATTAGGTATGGAAGTAATGGCAATTGATTCAGATGAGGATAAAATTAATGAGTTTGCAAATATAGCTTCACATGCTGTAATTGCAGATTCAACAGATGAGATGGTATTAAAAAGTCTTGGTATTCGTAATTTTGATCATGTAGTCGTTGCTATTGGAGACAATTTAAATTCAAGTATTTTAACAACATTAATTTTAAAAGAGTTAGGTGTAAAAAATATTACTGTAAAAGCTCAAAATGATTACCATGAAAAAGTGTTAAGTAAAATAGGGGCAGATCACATTGTGCACCCCGAGCGTGATATGGGAAAAAGGATTGCTAATAATATTGCATCAAGTAATGTATTAGACTATCTTGAGCTTTCAGATGAGCATAGTATTGTAGAGATTATTGCAAATAAAAAAATTGATGGTCATTCTTTAATCGAATTAGATATTCGTGCGAAGTTTGGATTGAATATTGTAGCGATTAAACGTGGTAAAGAAGTTATTGTATCTCCTCGAGCTACGGAAAATATTCAAGTGGGAGATATATTAATTGTAATTGGTCATGACGATGAAGTAGATCGTTTTAAACACTTTTTAAGATAAGAGAAAAGGACAATACCATGAAGGTATTGTCCTTTTTCTTATATTTCCATAATGATTGGTAAAATCATTGGGCGACGTTTCGTTTTCTCATATAGGAATGGTGCTAATGTGTCTGTAATTTCATTTTTAATTTCAGACCATTGTGTTGTTTTACGCTCCATTACTTTTTCTAAATGAGTTGTAATTAATGTTTGAGCATCATTAATTAAATCACTACTTTCGCGCATATACACGAAACCACGTGAGATAATATCAGGTCCTGCTGCAACTTTAAACTCTTTCATATCAATGCTTACAACTACAATAACAAGTCCTTCTTCAGAAAGAATACGACGATCACGTAACACGATATTACCGATATCTCCAATACCATTTCCGTCAATATAGACAGATCCAGATGGTATTTTACCAGCTACGCTTGCTTCATCAGAACGAAGAGCAAGAACATCTCCATTATCCATGATGAAACAGTTTTCTTCTGGAATACCACAATCGTTTGCTAACTTCATATGCATACGTTGCATGCGGTATTCACCATGAATTGGCATGAAATACTTCGGTTTAATTAGACGAAGCATTAGTTTTTGTTCTTCTTGTCCACCGTGTCCACTCGTATGAATGTTTGACAGTTTTCCGTGGATTACATCAGCACCAGCACGATACAACATGTTAATTGTACGGCTTACACTAATTGTATTACCAGGGATTGGTGAAGAAGAGAAAACAACTGTGTCGCCAGGAATAATTTGAATTTGACGATGAGTACCATTAGCAATACGTGAAAGTGCTGCCATTGGCTCACCTTGACTACCTGTACATAAAATAACAACTTTATTAGCCGGTAGGCGATTTAGTTGAGCTGTATCTATGAATGTATCCTTCGGACAGCGAATATAACCAAGGTTTTGTCCGATTTCAATCGCCGCTTCCATACTGCGACCGAACACAGCCACTTTACGATTGTTTTCAACAGCCGCTTCAACAACTTGTTGCAAGCGATGGATATTTGATGCAAAGGTTGCAAAGATAATACGACCTTCTACTTTGCGGAAAATATCTTGAATACTATCACCAACACGGCGCTCAGACATTGTAAAGTTTGGAACTTCACTGTTTGTACTGTCAGATAAGAGACAAAGTACGCCGTCTTTTCCGATTTCAGCCATTTTTGTTAAGTCCGCTGGTTCACCGACTGGTGTGAAATCAAATTTGAAATCGCCAGTATGAACAACTTGTCCTTGAGGTGTTTTCACAACAACTCCGTATGAATCTGGGATACTGTGAGTTGTACGGAAGAAGGAAACAGATGTCTTTTTAAATTTAATAACATCATCTTCTTGAATTTCATAAAGTTTTGCTTTACGAAGTAATCCGTGCTCTTC
Organism: Bacillus sp. GW823-FHT06B01; assembly: GCF_058952315.1. Taxonomy (NCBI): domain Bacteria; kingdom Bacillati; phylum Bacillota; class Bacilli; order Caryophanales; family Bacillaceae; genus Bacillus; species Bacillus sp. GW823-FHT06B01. Next base: position 846,821 of record NZ_JBXAHR010000002.1, read on the forward strand.
TAATTTGTTTTTGATTAGTGCAATTGCTAATTTTCCGCCATAAATCGGGATGTTTACTTGACGTAATAAGTAAGGAATTCCACCGATATGATCTTCGTGACCATGTGTAATGAATAATCCTTTAATTTTATCTTCGTTTCGCACAAAATAAGTGTAATCTGGTATTACATAATCGATTCCGAGGAGTTCGTCTTCTGGAAATTTAATTCCAGCATCAATAATAATAATTTCATCTTGAAATTGAACAGCATATGTATTTTTACCGATTTCACCAAGTCCACCTAAAGCAAAAACGGCAGCTTGATCATTCTTTAGAAATTTCATATGACTATACGATTTCCGCTAATATTAAATCAGCGTTTTCTTTTTCATATTCAAGATGAGCACCAGTAACAGACTGAACGAACTCGATATTATATGCGAACTTATTTAATTTCTTACGAACATCCTTTTCAGACGTAGCCTCTAAATATAAAACTTTTGTATTTTCACGTACTGGAACCTCAGTCAATTTTACTTGATAAAATACTTTAAAAATCATTTGGAAAACCTCTCCTTGTCTATGTTTTGCATTATCTGTTACTTATTATAAAGCAAACAGTCACGATTTTCATGTTTTTTCGAATGAGAATGAAGAAAAAGCCCGAAATGGGCACAATTTAAGCGATTGTCTTTTTACGGACTAGATCTTTTAAATAACGCTTGAGCTTTTTCTTCAGCTTCTTCAGCATGATTACTCCTTCCTTTCCTTATTTAAAACATGCATATTACTAGTGAAAACTCCGTCTCTGATATAAGAAAGAAGACAAAAGTGAATGTTGAATCTTGTCCTTTCTCATACAGGGAAAGTTATTCTATAGTAACGATTAGTAGCCGTTAGTTATAGGTATAGTATGAGAAAGAATAGAAAAGAAAATTCATACGAACAAGTATCCACATTTTTTACTAACATATATATGCAGGTTTCATAAATAAGGTCAGAAAGTGAACGCTTTCTTCACAGATGTTTAATATGTTATACTTTTTTTTAGAATTTGAAAAGCGATAATCAAAATAGGAATATAGAGTAACAGAAAGGATTTTGACAAATGAATGATAAAATTGTCTTTTTTGATATTGATGGAACATTATTAGATCATGATAAGAAGATTCCGCAATCTACACGAGATGCAGTAAGACATTTACAAGAGAAAGGTGTGCATGTAGCAATTGCGACAGGACGTGCGCCATTTATGTTTGAAGATATTCGTGAGGAACTCAATATACATAATTATGTTAGCTTTAATGGACAGTACGTTGTATTTGAAGATGAGGTAATATTTAATAACCCGTTACATCCAGCTGCCTTACATAAGTTTACTCAGTTTGCAAAACAAGAAGGATATCCACTTGTATATCTTGATCATCAAGAAATGAGAGCATCAGTGGAATATCATGATTATGTGAAAGAAGGTTTTGGAAGCTTAAATTTTGAGCATCCGGCATATGAACCTGATTTCTATGAGAAACGTAATATTTATCAAACACTTCTTTTCTGTGAAGTGAATGAAGAAGAAAAGTTTATTAATCATTACCCAGACTTTCATTTTATTCGCTGGCATGCATATTCCATGGATATTATTCCAAATGGCGGTTCTAAGGCAAAAGGGATTGAGAAATTCATTGAAAAATTAGGATTTAACCGTGAACAAGTGTATGCATTTGGAGATGGTTTAAATGATTTAGAAATGATTGAAGCAGTTGGGACGGGTATTGTGATGGGGAATGGTCATGAAGACTTGAAAAAACTTGCAAATCATGTGACAAAGGATGTTAGTGAAGACGGCATATATCATGGCTTAAAATGGGCTGGATTGCTATAAGTGAATATGGAACCCATTTCATATAAAAAAAGGCGGAAGATTAACTCCCGCCTTTTTTATTATCGCTCTAAAGGTTTTGAATCGTCAGGAGCAGCAAATGGATTTTCTTTATTAATGTGGTCATAGAACATAACACCATTTAAATGGTCAATTTCATGCTGAAATACGATTGCTGGTAAACCTTTTAAACGCAATTTTACTTCTTCGCCGTTGATAGATGTTGCTTTCACTGTAATTCTTGTGTAACGAGGGACATAACCAGGTACTTCACGGTCTACTGATAGACAGCCTTCACCACTTTGTAAATATGTACGCTCAACAGAATGACTAATGATTTTTGGATTGAATAATGCATGACTATATAACGTACCGTCTGTATCTGTTACATGAACCGCAATCATTTTCTTTGAAATACCGATTTGTGGAGCCGCTAATCCGATTCCAGGGCGTAAATTATATTTTTCAGCCATTTCAGGATCTTGGCTATTTATTACAAATTCAATCATTTCTTTAAGTGTATTTGTATCTTCTTCGCTCGCTGGTATTACTACCTCTTCTGCAACATTTCGCAAAATAGGATCTCCTTCGCGAATTACATCTTTCATTGTAAGCATATGTAATCTCTCCTTTCCCTTTTAGTCTACCAAAGGAGCCGAAAAAAGTCATCGACAAGTAGGGAGAAGCGCTTTGGAAAGAGTTCTATTGTATGTAATAAAAAGAAACAGACGGCAAAGCCGTCTGTTTCTTTCCATAGTTGTTTCATTTTACATTAGCGAATGCAAGCAGCACCAACGATAATTAAAAGAATAAACAACACAACGATTAAGGCGAAGCCGCGTCCAGACCCGCCACAAGACCCGCCACAAGAACCGCCATAACCGTAGGAAGGATATGAACAAGTTGGATAGCAATATGAGTATCCGTACATGAGATGACCTCCTTTATCATTTCCCGCTAATACTGCGGTTACTACAATGTATGGAGGGAAGAGTAGAAATGTATGGGTAATTACCTATAAAAGGAAGAAGAGTTTGTATATTTTTGCTAAGAAGGGAGAAAAACTAAAGAGAATTAAATCGTTTACATATTATTCTAAGAGAAAAAACAAGTTAAAAAGGGAATAATATAACAGCGGGTTAATGCTTACTAATACAGATGTGAAAAATAAAAACACGTTTGTGTAGAAGAAGCCTGCAGATTATTTATAAAAAAACGTATTCAAAGTAATTGACATCGTAATTAGAATAGTTGTAAACTAAAAAACGTGATCAAGATTGTATTAATATGTTTCTGAAAAAACATTAGTACAGATTGTTAGGTACACAAAATTATTCTCAACCGACAAATAAATTTGTTGGTTTACATTGTTGCGTTTTCAGTCTAGCCAATAGATAGTGAAAGCGTTTCAGAATATGGTTCAAGAGAGGAAGAGGTGAACGGAATGGGTACTAAAACAAAAAAGACCCTATTTAATGTTGATGAGCAAATGAAAGCTATCGCAGCTCAATTTGAAACATTACAAATTTTAAATGAAAAAGGCGAAGTTGTGAATGAAGCGGCTATGCCTGAATTATCTGATGATCAATTAAAAGAATTAATGCGCCGTATGGTGTATACTCGCGTACTAGATCAACGTTCTATTTCTTTAAACCGTCAAGGACGTTTAGGTTTCTACGCACCAACAGCTGGACAAGAGGCTTCTCAATTAGCAAGTCATTTCGCACTTGAAGCAGAAGATTTCATCTTACCAGGATATCGTGATGTGCCACAATTAGTATGGCACGGTTTACCATTATACCAAGCATTCTTATTCTCTCGTGGACATTTCATGGGTAACCAAATGCCTGAGAATGTAAATGCACTTGCTCCACAAATCATCATCGGTGCGCAAATCATCCAAACTGCTGGTGTTGCGTTAGGTATGAAACTACGTGGTAAAAAATCTGTTGCAATTACTTACACTGGTGACGGTGGTGCTTCACAAGGTGACTTCTACGAAGGTATGAACTTTGCGGGTGCATTCAAGGCTCCAGCAATCTTCGTTGTACAAAACAACCGTTATGCAATCTCTACTCCAGTAGAAAAGCAATCTGCAGCTAAAACTGTAGCACAAAAAGCAGTAGCAGCAGGTATTTACGGAATTCAAGTAGACGGTATGGATCCATTAGCTGTATACGCAGCAACTGCTTTCGCTCGTGAGCGTGCAGTAAACGGAGAAGGCCCTACTTTAATCGAGACTTTAACATTCCGTTACGGTCCACATACAATGGCTGGTGATGACCCAACTCGTTACCGTACAAAAGATATCGAGAACGAATGGGAACAAAAAGATCCAATCGTACGCTTCCGTGCATTCTTAGAAAACAAAGGCCTATGGTCTCAAGAAGTTGAAGAGAAAGTAATCGAAGAAGCAAAAGAAGATATCAAACAAGCAATTGCTAAGGCTGACCAAGCTCCAAAACAAAAAGTTACTGATTTAATGGAAATCATGTACGAAAAAATGCCTTACAACTTAGCTGAACAATATGAAATTTACAAAGAAAAGGAGTCGAAGTAAGCCATGGCTCAAATGACAATGATTCAAGCAATCACTGATGCTTTACGCGTTGAAATGAAAAATGACCCTAACGTACTTGTGTTTGGTGAAGACGTTGGTGTAAACGGCGGTGTATTCCGTGCTACTGAAGGTTTACAAGCTGAATTCGGTGAAGATCGTGTAATGGATACTCCACTTGCAGAGTCTGGTATTGGTGGACTTGCAGTTGGACTTGCATTAGAAGGCTTCCGTCCAGTTCCAGAAATCCAATTCTTCGGTTTCATTTATGAAGTAATGGATTCAGTTTCTGGTCAATTAGCTCGTATGCGTTACCGTTCTGGTGGACGTTGGACTGCTCCAGTAACAATTCGTTCTCCATTCGGTGGCGGTGTTCATACTCCTGAACTACATGCTGATAGCTTAGAAGGATTAGTGGCTCAACAACCTGGTCTAAAAGTTGTTATTCCATCTACTCCATACGATGCAAAAGGTCTTTTAATCTCTGCGATTCGTGACAACGATCCAGTTATCTACTTAGAGCATATGAAATTGTACCGTTCATTCCGTCAAGATGTACCAGAAGGCGATTACACAATTGATTTAGGTAAAGCTGATATCAAACGTGAAGGTACAGATGTATCTGTTATCGCTTACGGTGCTATGGTTCATGCTGCATTAAAAGCTGCTGAAGAACTTGAAAAAGAAGGTATCTCTTTAGAGGTAGTTGACTTACGTACAGTTCAACCATTAGATATCGAAACAATCATCGCTTCTGTTGAAAAAACAGGCCGCGTAGTTGTAGTTCAAGAAGCACAAAAACAAGCTGGTATTGCAGCTAACGTTGTAGCGGAAATTAACGACCGTGCAATCTTAAACTTAGAAGCTCCAGTTGTACGTGTTGCAGCTGCTGATACAGTATTCCCATTCTCTCAAGCTGAGAGCGTATGGTTACCAAACCATAAAGATATTGTTGAAGCTGTTAACAAAGTAATGAACTTCTAATTTTTAGCTTTTCATGTGCAAAAGAAATCAGCACATGCTGGTTTCTTTTGTACATATTCCATAATAATGAAATGAATCAGGGGGCTGAATTCCGTGGCATTTGAATTTAAACTACCAGATATCGGTGAAGGTATCCACGAAGGTGAAATCGTAAAATGGTTTATTAAACCAGGCGATGAAGTAAACGAAGACGATGTACTTCTTGAAGTACAAAATGATAAAGCAGTAGTAGAAATCCCTTCTCCTGTTAAAGGTAAAGTACTTGAAGTACTTGTAGAAGAAGGAACAGTTGCAATTGTAGGAGATACATTAATTAAATTTGATGCTCCTGGATACGAAAACCTTAAATTTAAAGGTGACGATCATGATGCAGCTCCAAAAGCTGAAGAAGCAGTAGAAGCTCCAGCAGCGGAAGCTACTCCAGCAGCAACTGCAGAAGTAGTAAATGAGCGCGTAATCGCTATGCCATCTGTTCGTAAATATGCTCGTGAGAACGGCGTAGACATTCATAAAGTAGCTGGTTCTGGTAAGAACGGCCGTATCGTAAAAGCTGACATCGATGCATTTGCAAATGGTGGACAAGCAGTAGCAGCAACTGAGGCTCCAGCAGCAGTAGAAGCTACTCCAGCAGCAGCGAAAGAAGAAGCACCAAAAGCACAACCAATCCCAGCTGGTGAATATCCAGAAACTCGTGAGAAAATGAGTGGTATCCGTAAAGCGATTGCTAAAGCAATGGTTAACTCTAAGCATACAGCTCCTCACGTAACATTAATGGATGAAGTAGATGTAACAGAACTTGTTGCTCACCGTAAGAAGTTCAAAGCTGTTGCAGCTGACAAAGGTATTAAATTAACTTACCTTCCATACGTTGTTAAAGCTTTAACATCTGCATTACGTGAATACCCAATGTTAAACACTTCTTTAGATGATGCTTCTCAAGAAGTAGTTCATAAACATTACTTCAACATCGGTATCGCAGCTGATACAGACAAAGGTCTATTAGTACCAGTTGTTAAAGATACAGATCGCAAGTCTATCTTCACTATTTCTAACGAGATCAATGATCTTGCTGGTAAAGCACGTGATGGTCGTTTAGCTCCGGCTGAAATGAAAGGTGCTTCTTGCACAATCACAAACATTGGTTCTGCAGGTGGACAATGGTTCACTCCAGTTATCAATCACCCAGAAGTAGCAATCCTTGGTATCGGCCGTATCGCTGAGAAGCCAGTTGTGAAAAACGGTGAAATCGTTGCAGCTCCAGTATTAGCATTATCTCTAAGCTTTGACCATCGTTTAATTGACGGCGCAACTGCTCAAAAAGCATTAAACCAAATTAAACGTCTATTGAATGACCCACAATTATTAGTAATGGAGGCGTAATAACAATGGTAGTAGGAGATTTCCCAATTGAATTAGATACAGTCGTTGTTGGTGCAGGTCCTGGTGGATACGTTGCGGCAATTCGTGCAGCACAATTAGGTCAAAAGGTAGCAATTATCGAAAAAGCTAACCTTGGTGGCGTATGCTTAAACGTTGGATGTATTCCTTCAAAAGCGTTAATCAATGCAGGTCATCGTTATGAGAATGCAATGCATTCTGATGACATGGGTATCACTGCAGAGAACGTAAAAGTTGACTTTACAAAAGTTCAAGAATGGAAAAACGGCGTAGTTAAGAAATTAACTGGCGGTGTTGAAGGCCTTCTTAAAGGTAACAAAGTTGAAATCATTCGCGGTGAAGCTTACTTCGTAGATGCTAACACATTACGCGTAATGACTGAAGATGCAGCACAAACGTATACGTTTAAAAATGCTGTTCTTGCAACTGGTTCTACACCAATCGAAATTCCAGGATTCAAATACTCTAAACGTGTTATCAACTCTACAGGTGCTTTAAGCTTACCTGAAATTCCTAAAAAACTTGTTGTAATCGGCGGCGGTTACATCGGTATGGAATTAGGAACTGCATATGCTAACTTCGGTACAGAAGTTACTGTAGTAGAAGCTGGCGACGAAATCTTAGCTGGTTTCGAAAAAGCTATGAGCTCTGTTGTTAAACGTGCTCTTCAAAAGAAAGGTAACGTAAATATCCATACAAAAGCTATGGCTAAAGGCGTTGAAGAAACAGAAACTGGCGTAAAAGTTAGCTTCGAAGTTAAAGGTGAAATCCAAACTGTAGAAGCAGATTACGTATTAGTAACTGTAGGTCGTCGTCCAAACACTCAAGAAATTGGTCTTGAGCAAGTTGGAGTTAAAATGACTGACCGCGGCATCATCGAAATTGATGAGCAATGTCGTACAAACGTATCAAACATCTATGCAATCGGTGATATCGTTCCTGGACCACCATTAGCTCACAAAGCTTCTTACGAAGGTAAAGTAGCTGTTGAAGCAATTAGTGGCCATGCATCAGCAATCGATTACATCGGAATTCCTGCAGTATGCTTCACTGATCCTGAATTAGCATCTGTTGGTTACACTAAGAAACAAGCTGAAGAAGCAGGAATGACAGTAGCTGTATCTAAGTTCCCATTCGCTGCTAACGGTCGTGCATTATCATTAAACAGCACTGACGGTTTCCTACAACTTGTAACGCGTAAAGAAGATGGTCTTCTTGTAGGTGCTCAAGTTGCAGGTGCAGGCGCTTCTGATATTATCTCTGAGATTGGTTTAGCTATCGAAGCTGGAATGACAGCAGAAGATATCGCTCAAACAATCCACGCTCACCCAACATTAGGTGAGATCACAATGGAAGCAGCTGAAGTTGCTCTTGGAATGCCAATTCACATTGTAAAATAATTATAAAAAAACGTCTTCTAAATTTAGAAGACGTTTTTTTTATTCTTTATTTTCAAATTGATACATTTTTTATTTGTACTAGTGTCATTATAAAGGAATAACACGATATCAGCATTTAGTTTTTCAAGTTCTTGTTTTACATTTTTGCTTGCCGCAAATCGTGGATCAATAAATGTTGTTTGTTCAAACTCTTGTGCAAATAAAGGATAAGTTGCATCTGCATAAGAATCTTTAATAATGACAGCATGTAGTTTGGTTTTTGCATCTGGATTTAAAATATTTATCTGTGCATAGTCTGTTTTGTAAACGGAACTATAGTCTGGTGAAAGCTTATTTTGGTCCACTGCAAAGAATTCCTTCATCGATTCTTCTGATTTTGGACCGAGATATACAGTTTAATTATCCCACATATTTGGGTTTTGCTTTAATTGTACATATGGGATTGTTTCAGGTGTTTCTATTAAATTATGCAGTTGTTTATTCCAACTACCGATAAATTGTCCATTTGGTTTTTCTATAGTTATTTTATAATCATCTCGATTAACAGCATTACCTTTAAATGTTTTAGATTCATTAGCAATGTGCTTCATTGTTTGCTCGTATGCATAAAATGCACCTTTCATATTCCAATGATGACCGGTCTTAAAGTATAGATCTTCTAATTGTTCATGAGTAAATTCCTTTAGTGAAATTTTTCATAGTTAGCCCTCCTTTAGAAGCGGAAGTAAATAAATGGATTGTAAGTTGCATTCGTTAAATACATCATAGTTATGATTAAGACACTCAAGTAATAAAGTGGAGATAAAATGACTACCTTTTTATTTGCTAATTGATTCTTGATCCAAGAGAAAAATGGAGCGGATATAATAATAGCAAGTATTAAAGGTTCCCCGATAATTCATCACATAGAAATAACTCGTAATGTCAGTCAACGATCTATTTAATCCGAACATTTTTCCTACTCCGATTGCCATATCACTGTAACCTGAAAAATCGAAATAAATTTGTAATGTGTAAGCGATCGCACCAATCCAAGCGGTAGATACGCTCATTGTTGCTGGATCCATCGTAAATATTTCATCGGTAATAGCTCCTAATTGATTCGCAATTAAAACCTTCTTTCCTAATCCAATGATAAAATGACGAATTCCTTCTGAAAACTTATCAGCAGTAACTGTTCTAACATGTAATTGAAAAGCGATTGTATTATATCGAACAATGGGTCCTGCTACTAATTGTGGGAAAATAGTAAAGTATAGTACGAGGTCAAATAGATTTCGCTGAGCTTCTACTTTTTTCTTATAAATGTCAATAATATAACTCATTGCATGGAAAGTGAAAAATGAAATCCAAATTGTAAGGGGATTTTTTCTAGTACAATGTTTGTATGAAAAATGCCATTTATATTATCTACTAAGAAATTAGCGTATTTAAAATATCCGCGTATAGCAGTATTGACAACGATTGCTATAGTAAGAATAACTTTTCTATTTGTACTAGACAGTCGGTCTTTATTAAGCCATATTTCGAACCAATAGTTGATGAAAATAGAAAAAAGCATTAGGAAGACATATATTGGTTCTCCCCAAGCATAAAATAATAAACTAAATAATAGAAGAACTATGTTTTGTAATTCTTTCCGTACTGAGTAGTACACGAAAAGAATTGCAGGTAAAAAAAGGAATAAGAAAAACAAATTGCTAAATACCATGTATCATTAAATCCTTTCTATCTTTTCTCTTTAAGGAGTATGCCATGCGATGAATGAATAATCTATCTTATAGGAGATATGAGAGAATGTATTGTTAAAAACTAGGAATATTCACATTAGAATAGTTGGAGAATTTGAAAAAGAAAAATATAACGATGAATTAGATGGGATTTGGAAAAGTTTACCTTCAAAATGTTAAGAGGGAAGAGTTGAAGCATATAATAGGAAGAAAAAGGAGGTAACGCTATGAAAATTACACTAGCTTCATTTTTTCATCTAGTTTTATGGAGTGGATTTTCAGTAGTGTTATTATTGTCAAGTCGTGATAAACTTCATTATAAAATTTTTCTTTTTCTGATATTTTTGTACTTAGCGTATGTAATAGCGTATGTCATACTAAGTGCAAGGAGAAAAGCGATGCTTCTTACTTGCACAAATAGTATGATCTTTCTAATCATTTATTTTTGTTTTTAAATTAACGTTTATAGAAATACATTGTTCTTCCATTAAATAATTGTAATTCTCCTTCTAATTTCTTCGCTAGAAAACGGCAAAATTCATTTGCTTTTCCTTTATCACCGAATGTTGCATTAGGTGGTAAAGAAATCTGAATAAAAGATTGTTCCTTTTCTATACCAACACCAACATATATGGAGTCATATCGATCGTGAGTAGCTTGTAGTTTGAATGTTGTTGCTGATGTATCTATAATTTCATAAGGAAAAGCGGTATTTGTATAAGCGTAATTAATTTGAACACCAGTTTTGGAAGTAACTGTTTTATAGTACTGAAAAAGTTGTTTTATATCATCTGTTGAAACAGTTTGTTGATTGGATTTAGGTACAAGCGTAATAAAGGCATGTTGCATATAAGTTCCTCCTAACTTAGTAGAATACTATCATTCTACATCCTACTGAATTTTTTGACAATTAAAAGGAGTATTCCTTTTTTTGTTTAATATACTAATGAAAGGTGATGTAGAAAGGTGGAAACCGATGTTTGAAAAATTGTATGATGAGCATGAAAGTGTGAAGGTACGATTTTTGGGGTTTATGACATATGATACTCGTTATGATTTTGGGGTTATTTATACAAATATGTTTTTTGGAAAGCCGCTCATTGTTTGTATGCAAACAGGAAGGTCTACTTTACTTGGAAGAGATGATGTAGAGAATGTGCAACATATACAGGAAGTTTTTAAATTAGGGTCAGAAGAGGAAGCAGCAGAGTTAGCTCAGTTTTTTAAATTTTTAGTCCCATCTACTTCTTTGCATGCGGAATATGAAGAATAATTAATGTAAAACAGTCGTACGTATAAATATGGCTGTTTTTTTGTTTGAATATCGCATACTAATTTAAATTAAAAATATTTAATGTGTTATACTAAAAACCTATTGACGTAAAAAGTATAACATATTAAAATAAAGACAGAAAGTTAAGCGGTTACAAAAGTTTTTGGGATTATAAACTTAGGGGGAAATGAAAAATGGGAACGATCGTATGTCAAGATTGTGAAGGTACAATTGCACACTTCGAGGATGAGAAAGTAACGGTACTTTACGGGAAATGTGGATCTTGCGGATGTGATCACACAGAGCATACAAAAGCCCAATAATTGATAGGAAATGGACAGCTAAAAGTTTTTAGGACCATAAACTTAGGGGGAAATGAAAAATGGGAACAATCGTATGCCAAGTATGTGAAGGAACAATCGGACATTTTGAAGATGAAAAAACGACAGTGCTTTACGGAAAATGTGGTACAAATTGTGACTGTGCTAATAGAGACAAGGCGAAAGCTTAATTATAAATAAGTAGATTATTATTAAAACTCAGGGGGAAATGAAAAATGGGAACAATCGTATGCCAAGTATGTGAAGGAACAATCGGACATTTTGAAGATGAAAAATCAACAGTACTATACGGAAAATGTGGATCTCATTGCGACTGTGACCATAAAGAACATACAAAAGCTTAAATAAGAAGAAGCGCCTACATATGTAGGCGCTTTTTTTAATAAATTGTAGTTGTATGGCCAACTGTTGCAACGATTGCATCATCTCTAATTGGAATAAATCCTATCGATGTCTGTGGAGTGCTAGGAGAGCCGTAGTGGCTCATGAGACGGCTATCAATACGGGTAATAGTATCGGTCAAGAAAGCTGAAATAAAAGCGTAAGGGACTCGTCGTTCATTTAATGAGTATATAATTTCCTCTTTTGTTTTTACACCTACGCCATGTCCGTAAAAAAAGAAATTTCCTAGATAGATTGTATTTTCTCCTTGCCACTCGATCGTAGCTGGATTCACTTGTGGATTTTTAAAATAAACGAGATCACCTGGAACAAGATCGCCACCCGTTTTTGTTATGAGCTTTAAATCTTGATCGTAGTCCCACGTATAAAGTAAAAGGTTTGCAAAGAGACGGTTGAAAGTTTCTTCCTCATATAATGATAGTAAAGCTTTGTAAAAAATAATGATCATAGCGGTGGCGCATTCAGTTCCATATAGTTTTCCGTTTTTGAAAATATCTTGTATGGCAATGGAAGGGGGTATGTTTGGTAGTAGCTCGAATCCTCCAAGTGGTGTTCTTTTCCAATACTGGGGGTTGCAAAAGGATTGTTGAAATGTGCGAAACTGAAATCCACTTTGAAAAAGTTCTAATGCAGAAGTAATAATATTCACTCGCAAATTTAGATCAAAGCTGAGTTCATCAGATGTTCGGAAGGAATAAATTTCTTGATTTCCTGCCATTATTGATAAAATTTGTTGTTTCTCAGCTGCAAATGGCTCATATTCATTTGTGATATAAGGATGTACAATAGAACGGCCTATTACAATCATAATAGTATCCCCACCTATACGTTACATTACTTAATATCGTATGGGAAAAGAGAAAAAAGGTGAAAGAAAAGCCTATCAACTGATAGGCTTGTACTCTTTAATCACACGTAATGTTTGTAATGTCATATCTTCAGGACCTTGTACAGGTAAACCCGCTTCTAAGTTTTTACGAATATACTCTAAGTTATCTTGTGTAATAATTTCCCCCGGAGTAAAGATTGGAATCCCTGGCGGATAAACCATAACGAAATCAGCTATAATACGACCTGCTGCATTTTCAAACGGAATGACTTCTGTTTCCGAATAAAAAGCATCTCGAGGAGAAAGTGCTAGCACTGGTATTTCTGGAATTTCTACTTGTATTTGAACACCTTTATCGGCTTTATTTCTAAATGTTGCTGCTAAATCTTGTAATGCTGCAATAAGTGTATTTGTCTCACTTTCTGTATCCCCAAAAGTGACAAGACATAGTATGTTGTATAAATCCGAGAGTTCTACTTCAATGTTATATTGCTCTCTAAGCCATACTTCAGCCTGATGGCCTGTAATACCTAAATCTTTTACAGATACAATTATCTTTGTAGGATCGTAGTTAAAAGTAGCATCTGTACCTAGCATTTCTTTCCCAGGACAGTAAAGATCCTCAACAGCATTAATAGCATCACGAACTTGTTCCGCTAACTGAATTGTTTGTTCTATGAGTGCTGTTCCTTCTGTAGCAAGACGTTTTCTAGCAACATCTAGGGATGCTAACAAGATGTAAGAAGTTGATGTAGTCGTAAGCATGCTAATAATAGATTGAACATGTTTAACGTTCACAAGGCCTTCCTTCACGTTAAGAATAGAACTTTGCGTTAAAGATCCTCCTAATTTGTGAACACTTGTTGCTGCCATATCTGCACCGGCTTGCATCGCTGACATCGGCAATTCATCGTGAAAATGAATATGAACACCATGAGCCTCATCAACTAGTACAGGGATATCATAAGAATGGGCTAATTGGACAATCTGTTCTAAGTCCGCAGCAAAGCCAAAGTATGTTGGATTAATAACAAGTAAGCCTTTCGCATCTGAATGCTCTTCAAGTGCCTTTTTGACAGATTGAATTGTGATTCCGTGTGAAATACCAAGTTTTGGATCGATTTCAGGATGCATGAAAATCGGTTTTGCACCTGAGAAAATAATAGCTGACATTACTGATTTATGCACGTTTCGTGGCACTAGGATTTTGTCACCAGGACCGCACACGCTCATCACCATTGTCATTATTGCACCACTTGTACCTTGAATAGAAAAGAAAGTATGATCTGCACCAAATGCAGCGGCTGCTAAATCTTGTGCTTCTTTAATCATACCTTTTGGATGATGTAAATCATCGAGCGGCGCAATATTAATTAAATCAATTGCTAATGCATTATGCCCAATAAATTCGCGAAATGTAGGATCCATGCCCTGTCCTTTTTTGTGACCAGGAATATGGAATTGAATTGGATTTCGCTTACTGTGCTCAACTAAAGCGGTAAACAATGGTGTTTCGTATTGGGACAATCTATACACCCCTTCTTTTTCATAATATTTATTAGAGTTTGTTTTATATAATCTTGTTCTAAAAAAGTTAAGTGCTTTTTAGAATGAGACTTGTTTTTCTGCCGATCACAAAAGCATTTTTGAGATGGTAGGTTCACTTTATTTTCTATAAAACAAAAGCATTATATCACCAATAATTATAGATGTATAGAAAAAAATATTTTTACGGTGAGTATGTTAAATAGTTATTTCCAATTAACTTATAGAGGAAGACAATTCCATCACAATGAATAAATAGTGTATAATGCAAAGTGGCTATAGTGAAGAAGAAAAACCCCCCTTTTAAGATAGCATGTTGAAATAAGAAGAAATGATAAATGAGGTGCGAAATGGAATATCAATATCCGTTAGATTATAATTGGTCAAATGAGGAAATGGTTGTAATTGTGAAGTTTTATGAAGCAATTGAGAAAGCATATGAAAAAGGAATTATAAGAGAAGAATTAATGGGATTATATCGTCGTTTTAAAGAGATTGTTCCATCTAAAGCAGAAGAGAAGAAAATTGATAAAGAGTTTCAAGAAGTAAGTGGATATTCTATATACCGTGCGATTCAAAGGGCGAAAGAAACTGAAGAACAAAAGCTTGTGAAAATGTAAAAAAATTTTGAAAAATGAAAACTGAAGTGATATAATGTGATAACAACTAAAAACGGACAATATAAATTGTCCGTTTTCTACTATCGATTACAAAGTGCATATAAAGGAAGGAGTGATTGCATCGTAGATTCAATCTTAGCAAGGAATTGTTCGTTGGTCATTGCTGAAAACTCCTCTGGTGATATATGAATCCCAACTAATAATTCTGCTTTTTTCACAGTAGCTAGACGTTCAATCATCTTTTGTAAGTCTTTTGTTTCAAGTGTTTTATGTAATTTTACACTTGGCTTAGTATGGTCAATGGACCAAACGAAGTCATTTGGAATATTTGTTTTTAAATCATTTAAATGTTCTAAGAAGGCGTGAGCCGTCTCCACTTTTTGTGGACACTCATAGATTAAACCAAAGTATATGAAGGCATGAGTACCCCATAATCCAATTTGGAAATGTGGCAGCATTTTATAACCGCGTTTATTTGTTGAAAAAGCAACCCAAGTATCGTTTGGTGGATTGACTTTGCGGCGTGCATGTTTTGCTACATGATAAAAAAAGTTCTCATCAGTTTGTTTGGATAAATACGTTGCAAACTGTTCCCCTAAAGCTTCAAGCTTAGGATGAATGTTCGTTTTAATTGCACTCATTCGTTCTTCGAGACCATCAACTGTAAAGACCTCAAAATCAGTTGACTTGAATGTTTGTAGTGTCATGATTGTTCCTCCAACTCCTATTTTGCTTTTATTTTAGCATAGCTTGTACTATTCATAAAAAAAACAGCACAAAAAAATTTAAATAAAAAAATATAATTTTGTTGCATAGATGATTTATCCAACATAGTATAGTATAAAACAAAAAATCAGAATATTGAATCAATTCTAGTCCGAGGGCAGACGAATATTGGGAGGAGGCAAATAATATGAGACAGGTGATTAATGCGTTAAAGAGAACAGATGCTGAAAAGAGAATACCGGTGCTACGTTTGGAGCTAGATTATGAATTAGCAACTTTATATGATGCGATGATGGAAAATGATAAACTGAAAAAAGAAGAGTGTGTACAAAAGTTAGAAGTGTTAAGACTTGAAATGATTCGTTTAGAAGCGTAATAATAGTATATGTATAAAAAATTAGTTGGTGCGAACCTTATAAAGGGTTCGTTTTTTCTGTGAACAGTATAGATCGGAGTGTTTAAACATGCAAGAAGTATGGAAAGACATCGATGCACACGCCAAACAGTGGATTCGAGATGCAGGAGAGTTTTTAATGGCATCAATGGAAAAAGCACTTATTATAGAAACGAAATCCAATGCAGCTGATTTAGTAACAAATATGGACCGAGAAATAGAACAGTTTTTAATTGGGAAAATTAAAGAAACATTCCCGAACCATAATATTTTAGGAGAAGAAGGTTATGGAGATGAGGTAACTTCTTCTGATGGGGTTGTTTGGTTAATTGATCCAATTGATGGCACGATGAACTTTGTTCATCAAAAAAGAAATTTCGCAATTTCAATTGGAATTTATGAGAACGGTATCGGAAAGGTTGGACTCATTTATGATCCAGTTCATGATGAATTATACCATGCGGTAAAGGGAGCTGGAGCATTTTGTAATGAAGTACCAATACCTTTATTGGAAAAAGGAACTGTAGAGCAAGGTATTGTAGCTTTAAATGCGATATGGCTTACCGACAATCCAATGCTTAATAAGGAAAGTATGATGGCACTGGTTAAGAAAGCAAGAGGCACGAGATCATATGGCTGTGCAGCGTTAGAGATGGTATACGTTGCAACAGGAAGAATAGATGCATATGTAACGCCGAGATTATCACCATGGGATTTTGGTGGGGGACAGATAATTGTAGAGGAAGTTGGAGGCAAGGTGACAACTTTTTCTGGATCCCCGCTTTCTATCGTAGAGAAGAGCAGCGTATTAGTTGCAAAACCAGGAGTGTATGAAGAGTTGTTACGATTTATAGCGGAGTAACAAAAAAAGTAAGAGGCTGTATAAGCGCTTCTTACTTTTTGACGTTATTTCGATTTACGCATTTTTCTTTTTGTTACAAAACCGTATCCAACTGTAACAAATGTGCCGATAATGCAAATAATAATACCGATGGGACTATTTTCAGCAACCATAATGCCGATACCGATTAAGAAAATAACACCGATAATTGCAGTTAATAAAAAGCGATATTGAATGTGTTCCATTTCTTCACCCTCCAATCTCATTTTACTTTCACAAAAGTAAGAATACAACTATATTTTCATTCTTGATTTTATTTTGATTGCCATTGTATCCCCTTCGCTCTTATAATAGAGAAGGATTAAAAAGACATTAGGAGTTGGACATGTTGAAAAAACGACAAGATTTACGAAATATAGCAATTATTGCCCACGTTGACCATGGTAAAACAACACTTGTTGACCAGTTATTACGTCAAGCGGGGACGTTCCGTGCGAATGAACATATTGAAGAACGCGCAATGGACTCAAACGATCTAGAAAGAGAACGTGGTATTACAATTTTAGCGAAGAATACTGCGATTCACTATGAAGATAAAAGAATTAACATTTTAGATACACCTGGTCACGCTGACTTCGGTGGAGAAGTAGAACGTATCATGAAAATGGTTGATGGTGTTCTACTTGTTGTTGATGCATATGAAGGTTGTATGCCACAAACACGATTTGTTTTAAAGAAAGCTCTTGAGCAAAACTTAACTCCAATCGTTGTTGTAAACAAAATTGACCGTGACTTCGCTCGCCCTGATGAAGTAGTTGATGAAGTAGTTGACTTATTCATCGAACTTGGTGCAAACGAAGATCAATTAGAGTTCCCAGTTGTATTTGCATCAGCAATGAACGGAACAGCAAGCTTAGATTCAAATCCAGCAAATCAAGAAGAGAATATGAAATCATTGTTTGACACAATTATTGAACATATTCCAGCACCAGTTGATAACAGCGAAGAGCCACTTCAATTCCAAGTAGCACTTCTTGATTACAATGACTATGTTGGTCGTATCGGGGTTGGACGCGTATTCCGTGGTACAATGAAAGTAGGACAACAAGTTGCATTAATGAAAGTTGATGGAACTGTAAAACAATTCCGTGTAACGAAATTATTTGGTTACATTGGATTAAAACGTCAAGAAATTGAAGAAGCAAAAGCTGGAGATTTAGTAGCTGTTTCGGGTATGGAAGACATTAACGTAGGTGAAACGGTATGTCCGGTTGAGCATGAAGAGGCTTTACCATTATTACGTATTGATGAGCCAACACTACAAATGACATTCCTTGTAAATAACAGCCCATTTGCAGGTCGTGAAGGTAAATTCATTACATCTCGTAAAATTGAAGAGCGTCTTCGTTCACAATTAGAAACAGATGTAAGTTTACGTGTAGATAATACGGATTCTCCTGATGCGTGGATCGTATCTGGACGCGGGGAATTACATTTATCTATCCTAATTGAAAACATGCGTCGTGAAGGTTATGAACTACAAGTATCTAAGCCTGAAGTAATTATTAAAGAAGTTGATGGCGTAAGATGTGAGCCTGTAGAGCGCGTGCAAATCGATGTACCTGAAGAATACACTGGTTCTATTATGGAATCTATGGGTGCACGTAAAGGTGAAATGTTAGATATGGTGAATAACGGAAACGGTCAAGTTCGCCTTACTTTCATGGTTCCAGCACGTGGTTTAATTGGTTACACAACAGAATTCTTAACATTAACTCGTGGTTACGGTATTTTAAACCATACATTCGATTGCTACCAACCAGTACACGCTGGACAAGTTGGTGGACGTCGCCAAGGTGTTCTAGTTTCACTTGAAACAGGAAAAGCATCACAATACGGTATTATGCAAGTTGAAGACCGTGGTGTAATCTTCGTTGAACCAGGTACAGAAGTATATGCTGGTATGATTGTTGGAGAACATACTCGTGAGAATGACTTAACAGTTAACGTTGTAAAAATGAAACAACAAACTAATATTCGTTCTGCGACGAAAGATCAAACTTCAACAATGAAAAAACCTCGCTTAATGACTTTAGAAGAGTCATTAGAGTACTTAAACGATGACGAGTTCTGTGAAGTAACTCCAGAATCAATTCGTCTACGTAAAAAGATTCTTGATAAGAGCGAGCGCGAAAGAGCTGCTAAGAAAAAGAAATCTGTAGAAGCGTAAAATAATAGAACAGCTACCTTTGAGGGGTGGCTGTTTTTTTATTGTATTTATTTTTGGAATATTTACTCTTTTTTGTGGACAGTATTTTTTTTGCGGGTTACTCTTGTATTAAGTACATAAATAAAATTTGTTTCTTGTGAGAAAGGGGGATGAATGATGTTAGAAAGAATGTCGTTTTTTGCGAAATTATGTAAAGTTGATGAAAATCCGGAACTAGGGATGTGGTTGCTGTATGGCATCATTATTATATTAAGTGCACTTGTGTATAATTTAGGTTTTGCAAGAAAACTATCAATAATAAAAAATATAGTGATATATATATCGTTAGCGATTGGATGTACAGTTTTAACTTTCTTTGCAGTTTTTTTACCTGTTGGAGAGGGCCTTGTTGTAGCGGCAATTGTACTTGGGATTTATAGGTTGCGTTTACGTCAAGCGAGACAACAAAAAGCAGGGTGAGGGGGCAAATTTTTATGCGTTCAGTACAAGATGCGTTATATAATTGGTTAACAATTAAAACAGTTGCCGAAGCACGTCCAGATGATCGTGCTGCACAAGAAACGTATTTGTTATTTGAAAATATGATATATGAAGAACATAAATTAAAGAATGTGGAAGTTAAAAAGAATGAAGAAATGTATTTGATTACATATGAAATGAATGGAGAAAGAAAATCTGCAAGGTTTCCGCTAGAAGCTATTGATTGTTTTTTGGATCAAATGAATCGTGAACCTGAAAAATATAAATAAGTCCTTATCTATATGATTAAGGACTTATTCACATTTTACCAATCGTCTTCGACTTTTTTATCACGGTATAATCGGAAATTACCACTTGCATGACGTTCCATCGTACGTTCTGCAATTCGTTCCGAACATTCCATGCACATATATGTATGAATAGGGCGGTTACGTAGTTTTTTTGCCATAGGATTTTCATCATCTAACATATCTTTTTTATCACAAATCATACACTTGACTCTCATTTCGTCACCTCAATACGAATTCTATCAGTATAAGTATATCATGGAAGTGTAATATTTTTGAATAATAGCGGGAAAAAATAATATTTTCGCAATTCGAAAAATAAGTTATGATAAGGATATAGTAAGTATATTTGGAGGTGGAAATATGGCGAATGTAGTAGATCCTACATTAACAGATGATTTAGTACAAACGTTACGTAAAGAATGTATTGTTATGGTAGCAACAACAGACTTCGAAAAACAAGTTCCTAACGTAAGTGCTATTTCTTGGGTGTATGCAGTGAGTAAAACTAGTATTCGATTTGCAGTAGATCAACGTTCACGTATTGTGGAAAATATACGGCATAGTACTGGGCTAGTATTGACTATAATGGCGAATGAATCCGTATTTTCCATAAGTGGTGCAGGTGAAATTTTGACTGATAGAATGGAAGGTATTCCTCTAAAATTAACTGTAATAGAAGTAAAGGTACAAGAAGTACGTGATGTTATGTTTTATGGAGCGAAGCTTGCAACTGAGCCAACCTATGAAAAAACATATGATATTCGCGCAGCGAAAAAGCTGGATAACCAAGTGTTAGTAGGAATAAAAGAATTATAAATGTGATAAATAAGAAAATAAGTTATTAACTTTTGTAATCAGTTATTGTGATTTTATGTTAATAATTATAATTAAAAGTAATATATTGAATAGAAATGAATAAAAAATAAATAAAAGGTTTCATGGTTATGAATTTCGATTCTACCTCGTTTATACGGTACATATAATTATAACAATGGTTCGTCCATATTTTATGGATGAAACCCTTGTTCTACAAATTTAAAAGTGGAGTCAGGGGGTAACAGGTTGGATAAAATTTATGTGTTAGATACGAATGTACTTTTGCAGGATCCTTTATCTATTTTTTCATTTGAAACAAATGAAGTAGTGATTCCAGCAGTTGTATTAGAAGAGGTTGATTCGAAAAAACGTTATATGGATGAAGTAGGACGAAACGCTCGTTATGTATCTAAGTTAATAGACAAATTTCGTGAAATAGGAAAGCTGCATGAAAGTATTCCGTTAGAAAACGGCGGTACATTTCGTATTGAATTAAATCATCGTTCATTTGTTCAACTACAAGATATTTTTGTAGAAAAAACAAATGATAATCGAATTTTAGCTGTAGCAAAAAATCTATCTTTAGAAGAACAAGAAAAAGAGGACGGGAAGTCTGTTATTTTAGTAAGTAAAGACGTGCTCGTAAGGGTAAAAGCTGATGCAATTGGTTTGAAAGCGGAAGATTATTTAAGTGATCGTGTAATTGAAGTAGATAATATATATTCAGGATTTTTAGAAGGGTATATATCAAAAGAGCAATTAGATTATTTTTATGAAAAAGGTGAATTGCCTTTATCCGAAATTGCAAATCACCCTTTTTATCCAAATCAGTTTGTAGTAATGAAAGATGCATTAGGGGGATCTAGTTCAGCACTTGGCATTGTGGATCATTTAGGTAAGAAGGTAAAGAAACTTATTTTTCACAATGAACAAGTATGGGGGATACGACCACGAAATGT
This sequence comes from Bacillus sp. GW823-FHT06B01, assembly GCF_058952315.1. Classification (NCBI taxonomy): domain Bacteria; kingdom Bacillati; phylum Bacillota; class Bacilli; order Caryophanales; family Bacillaceae; genus Bacillus; species Bacillus sp. GW823-FHT06B01. The sequence continues at coordinate 868,495 of NZ_JBXAHR010000002.1, forward strand.
GCAGCAAATTATGGGATTAGAATTGTTGCTTCGTGAAGATATTCCGCTAGTCACGTTAACAGGGAAAGCTGGTACAGGAAAAACATTACTCGCGTTGGCTTCAGGACTCATGCAAACGGAAGATTTAGGACTATATAAAAAACTACTCGTTGCAAGGCCAATTGTTCCAGTCGGAAAAGATATCGGTTATTTACCAGGAGAAAAAGAAGAAAAGTTAAGACCATGGATGCAACCGATTTTTGATAATCTAGAGTATTTATTTAATACGAAAAAGCCAGGAGAGTTAGATGCTATTTTAGCTGGAATGGGTTCGATTGAAGTAGAGGCCCTTACCTATATACGTGGGAGAAGTATTCCAGATCAGTTCATTATAATTGATGAAGCACAAAATTTAACGAAGCATGAAGTGAAAACGATATTAACAAGGGTAGGAGAAAAAAGTAAAATTGTATTAATGGGAGATCCTCAGCAAATTGATCACCCGTATTTGGATGAATATAATAATGGTTTAACATATGTTGTAGAGAAGTTTAAAGAGCAACGTATTAGTGGTCATGTAAAGTTTGTTAAAGGGGAGCGGTCTAATTTAGCTCAACTTGCAGCGGATTTATTATAAAAGGAGTGAGCTGAGGCTCACTCCTTTTTCTTCCAAGTATACACTTTAAATAATTGTAAATTTACGGATGTTACGGATTGGATTTTGTCTATTAGATCCATCATTGTAATATAGATGAACAGGTCCATCCTCTTTTAATGGCTTTCCTTCTTTTGAAAAACCAAGAATAGCATTTTCTACAGTTTCTAATGGAAGTATTATTGTTTGATCTACTGTTTCAATTTCGACTTGCGTAGCGTCCTCTAAAATTTCGGCGTTAGCAAGAAATGGATGAAATGGTATACCGAACGTTCCAGTAATTAGTTGTTCTTTTTTATATTTCTTTACACTTTGTTGTATCGGTGGAAACGCAGCACCATCACGGATTTCGCGATCCCAATGCTCTGAAGTGTTTTTTAAATAAGCTTCTAGTTCTGAAGTGTTTTCTCTTGTTTCATCAAAGTAAGTTGTCAAATCTACTTTTCGATCATCAAAGATCCAAACAGTTGGATCGATAGTGATTGGAAAACGAACTTTTCCATTAATAAATAAAATTTCGCTCATTGTTGTTCCCCCATTTGTGTTATACTCCCACTTTTCAGTATAATAGCATTAGACACGGTTGTCACAAAAAATGTTTCTATTGCAATTTACTAAAACTATCGCTAATATTAATAGATAGGAGAGAGTAGGACGGAAACGGAGGGAATCAATTTGGCGTCTGAGACAGTATCAAATCATCAGGAAAAGGCACTAGCCCTTCTACAAGCGGATGCGGAGAAGATTTTAAGACTTATTAAGGTGCAAATGGACAACCTTACAATGCCGCAATGTCCATTATATGAAGAAGTGTTAGACACACAAATGTTTGGACTATCCCGCGAGGTCGATTTTGCAGTTCGCCTTGGTCTTATTGCAGAAGAACAAGGGAAAGCAATGTTAGGAGAGCTTGAACGTGAGTTATCTGCACTTCATGAAGCATTTACGAACAAACAACAATAACGGGTTCAAATAGGGGGGCTCAAACTGAAATAGTTTGGGCTTTTTATTTGTATAATAAAGCAGGAAGAATCAATGTACATATGGAATACAACAATAATTAAATTGAAACAGAAAGAGGAAATGAAATGAAAAGAGTATGGAAATCAATGGATTATTCATTATTACTTCCTCTTGTTATCTTATGTGTGTTGGGAGTTATAATGGTATATAGTTCTAGTTCCATTGTCGCGATTTCGTCGAAATATAACTGGCCAGCAGATCACTTTTTTAAAAAACAATTAGTTGCTCTTGCTATTGGAACGGTAATACTAGTGATTGTCGCTGTAATTCCTTATAAATTTTGGAAGAAAAAAATAGTGCTTGCAGCGATGGGGTTAGGGAGTCTCGGCTTACTAACAGCAGCTTTCCTTTTCGGTAAGGTAATCAATGGTGCAAAAGGATGGATACTAGGTATACAACCAGCTGAGTTTGTAAAAATAGCAGTTATTATTACGCTAGCAAGTTTTTTTGCTAAGAAACAAGAGAGGCAAACCCCTTTTTTTCAAGGGATAATACCTCCTATATTTGTTGTCGGTGGATCGATGGTGTTAATTTTATTACAAAATGACTTAGGAACTGACATATTAATAGGTGGAACAGTGTTAATTATGTTCTTCTGTTCAGGAGTTAATGTTAACTTGTGGATTAAAAGATTTTTATTAACATCTGTCGTGTGGGTTCCGGCGTTGTATTTTATCGGAAACTATAAATTAAGTCAGTACCAAAAAGCTCGATTTTCAGTTTTTCTTGATCCATTTAGCGATCCGCAAAAAGATGGATTTCAATTAATAAATTCATTTATTGGAATTGCCTCAGGTGGGTTAAATGGTAGAGGACTAGGAAATAGTATACAAAAGTATGGCTACTTACCAGAGCCGCAAACGGATTTTATTATGGCGATTATATCTGAAGAACTAGGTTTTATAGGTGTAGCTATCATTTTAATCTGTTTACTACTTATTATCATTCGTTCGTTTAGAGTAGCACAGAAGTGTAAAGATCCATTTGGAAGTTTAATTGCAATCGGAATTGCAAGTTTAATTGGGATACAAACTTTTGTTAATGTTGGTGGTATGTCTGGATTAATACCACTTACAGGAGTACCTTTACCGTTTATTAGTTATGGTGGTAGTTCTTTATTGGCTAATCTAATTGCGATGGGTATATTATTAAATGTTGCTAGTCATGTAAAACGACAAGAGAAACAACAAAATGAGGTAATGAAAGAAAGAGAGCAAGATGGACCGCGTCTTGTTGTAGTAAAATAAAAAACACATTGTGCTTTAGAGCGCGATGTGTTTTTTTATGTGCAAGAAATATTAAATAGGATGCATTAATTGGTATATACACTAAAAAATATATCACATTAAATTAAATGTGATATACAATTAAGTTGTTAGAAAAGGAAGAGGTATGCTATACTATTTTTGTGAAACAAATTGATCAGAAAACTTATCATTTGTTAAAAAATAAGGTATGATGGATAAAAATAAAGTGAAGCTTTCTAAGTATAATATAATGTAGAAAGTGAAGAACTTCACGCTCTTTATGGTGTGTATATATTTTATCTCTAGAGTGGTAGGAAAGTAGAGGGGGAAAATCATGACAAAGCTGCAACGTATTCAAAAAGTATTGGTAGCTAACCGTGGAGAGATTGCAATTCGTGTGTTTCGAGCTTGTTCGGAACTTGGATTAAAAACAGTTGCAATCTATTCTAAAGAGGATAGTGGTTCTTATCATCGTTATAAAGCCGATGAGTCCTATTTAGTTGGGGAAGGGAAAAAGCCAATTGATGCTTATCTAGATATTGAGGGCATTATTGAGATTGCGAAAAGTAATCATGTAGATGCAATCCACCCTGGATATGGTTTCTTGTCAGAAAATATTCAATTCGCAAAACGTTGTGAAGAAGAAGGGATTATCTTTATTGGTCCAAAGAGTAAGCATTTAGATATGTTTGGAGATAAAGTGAAAGCAAGAACACAAGCGCAGCTAGCACAAATTCCAGTTATTCCTGGTAGTGATGGACCGGTAAATTCAGTAGAAGAAGTTGGAGAATTTGCTGAAAAGTATGATTACCCGATTATTATTAAAGCTTCCCTTGGCGGTGGTGGTCGTGGTATGCGTATTGTACGTAGTAGTGAAGAATTAAGAGAATCGTATAATCGAGCGAAGTCAGAAGCGAAAGCAGCCTTTGGTAATGATGAAGTATACGTTGAAAAATTCGTTGAAAAACCTAAACATATAGAAGTTCAAATTTTAGCAGATGAAGAGGGCAATGTTGTTCATTTATACGAGCGTGACTGTTCTGTACAACGTCGTCACCAAAAAGTGGTAGAAATTGCACCTAGTGTGTCGCTTTCAGATGATTTGCGTCAGCGTATTTGTGATGCTGCTGTGAAATTAACGAAAAATGTAAATTATTTAAACGCAGGAACAGTAGAATTTCTTGTAAAAGGTGATGAGTTTTACTTTATTGAAGTAAATCCGCGTGTTCAAGTTGAACATACAATTACAGAAATGATCACAGGGGTAGATATCGTTCAATCGCAAATTTTAATAGCTGATGGACATGCATTACATAGTAAAATGGTAGGTGTTCCGAAGCAAGAGGAAGTAGTTGTTCATGGATTTGCGATCCAATCTCGTGTAACGACTGAGGACCCACTAAATAATTTCATGCCGGATACAGGAAAAATTATGGCATACCGATCAGGCGGTGGTTTCGGTGTTCGTCTTGATACAGGTAATAGTTTCCAAGGTGCTGTTATTACACCGTACTATGATTCTTTACTTGTAAAAGTTACAACATGGGCACTTACTTTTGAACAAGCTGCTGCGAAAATGGAACGTAACTTAAAAGAGTTCCGTATTCGTGGTATTAAAACAAATATTCCATTCCTAGAGAATGTAGTAAAACATAAAAACTTCTTATCAGGAGAATATGACACTTCATTTATTGATGCGTCACCTGAACTATTCCTGTTCCCGAAACGTAAAGACCGCGGAACAAAAATGTTAAATTACATTGGGTCAGTAACAGTAAATGGCTTCCCAGGAGTAGGGAAAAAAGAGAAACCAATTTTCCCGGATGCTCGTATACCGAATGTATTACACTCAGAGCCGGTTCAAAATGGAACGAAACAAATTTTGGATGAGCGTGGAGCGGACGGATTAGTAAAATGGGTACAAGATCAAAAGCGTGTACTTTTAACGGATACAACATTCCGTGATGCGCATCAGTCATTACTGGCGACGCGTATTCGTACAAAAGATTTACATCAAATTGCAGAGCCGACAGCGAGAATGTTACCGAACCTATTCTCAGCGGAAATGTGGGGTGGTGCAACGTTTGATGTTGCATATCGTTTCTTAAAGGAAGATCCATGGGAACGATTACTAGATCTTCGTGAAAAAATGCCAAACGTTTTATTCCAAATGTTACTTCGTTCTTCAAACGCAGTTGGTTACAAAAACTATCCGGATAATTTAATTCAAAAATTTGTGGAATGTTCTGCTCAAGCTGGAATTGATGTGTTCCGTATTTTTGATAGCTTAAACTGGGTAGAAGGTATGAGAGTTGCGATTGATGCTGTACGAGATACTGGTAAAATTGCAGAAGCAACAATGTGCTACACAGGAGATATTCATGATCCGTTACGTAGTAAATATGATTTAAATTACTATAAAAACTTAGCAAAAGAGTTAGAAGCATCAGGAGCACATATATTAGGAATTAAAGATATGGCAGGCTTATTAAAACCTAATGCGGCATATGATTTAGTTTCTGCATTAAAAGAGACGGTATCGATTCCGATTCACTTGCATACACACGATACGAGTGGAAATGGTATATTAACGTATACAAAGGCAATTGAAGCAGGTGTTGACATTGTCGATGTAGCAGTAAGTTCTATGGCTGGTCAAACGTCACAACCAAGTGCGAACACGCTATACTATGCATTAGGTGGAAACGAAAGACAGCCAGACGTTAATATAGATTCATTAGAAAAACTATCTCATTATTGGGAAGATGTACGTAAATACTACGCACCGTTTGAAAGTGGTATGAATGCACCTCATACAGAGGTATATATGCACGAAATGCCAGGCGGACAGTATAGTAATCTACAACAACAAGCGAAAGCGGTTGGTTTAGGAGATCGCTTCGATGAAGTGAAAGTAATGTACCGCCGTGTGAATGACATGTTTGGCGATATTGTTAAAGTAACGCCATCATCTAAAGTTGTCGGTGATATGGCATTATTTATGGTTCAAAATCACTTAACAGAACAAGATGTTTTAGAGCGTGGGCATTCTATGGACTTCCCAGGATCTGTTGTTGAAATGTTCTCAGGAGATTTAGGACAACCGTATGGTGGTTTCCCGAAAAAGTTGCAAGAAATTATTTTAAAAGGGAAAGAGCCATTAACAGTAAGACCGGGTGAATTATTAGAGCCAGTAGATTTCGACGCGTTAAAAGAAGAGCTATTCCATAAGCTTGGACGCGAAGTGACGATTTTTGATGTAGTTGCATATGCATTATATCCAAAAGTATTTATGGATTACGAAAAAGTTGCTGAGCTTTATGGAAGTGTATCTGTGCTTGATACACCGACATTCTTCTATGGTATGAGACTTGGTGAAGAAATCAATGTGGAAATCGAACAAGGTAAAACATTGATGGTTAAACTAGTATCAATCGGAGAGCCTCAGCCAGATGGAAATCGTGTTCTTTACTTGGAGTTTAACGGTCAACCACGTGAGATAGTTGTGAAAGACGAAAGTGTGAAAGCAACAGTGGCACAACGTGTGAAAGGAAACCGTGAAAACCCAAACCACATTAGTGCAACAATGCCAGGAACGGTTATTAAAGTAGTTGTTAAAGAAGGCGATGAAGTGAAAAAAGGCGATTCTATGGCAATTACAGAAGCGATGAAAATGGAAACGACAGTTCAAGCGCCGTTCAATGGGAAAGTGAAAAAAGTATATGTTAACGATGGAGATGCAATTCAGACGGGTGACTTACTCATTGAATTAGATCACTAAAAAAGAAAAAGAGCTGTGTAAATGCAGCTCTTTTTTTTCCGCTATTCGCCGGGCAGTAAGACACCCGCCTCAAAATTCAGCGAAAACAAAGATGTTAGATGGGGGATCAACTGCCCATAAAAGTCTGATTGGTGCGGGCTAATAATCAGTGGGGATGAAGACCCCCACGGATTAAAGTTTCACTTTATTGCAAAAAATACCTTGCCAATTCGGCAAGGTATTTTCATTTAACTTTATTTTGTTTGTTTAGAAGTTGATTCAGCTTCTTTTGCATTCACTTTACTTCGTGTACCTAACATAACTAAATAGCATAGTACAGCAAACAAGCAAGAAATGAATAGTGAATGTAATAATGCCATTACTAAATTAGCATTTGTAAATACGACTAAAATTCCTACGATAGCTTGAAGTGTAACAAGGATAAATGAAATGATCCATCCCCAGTATACGACAGGCTGCTGCTTGTAATGGCGAATAGCGAGAATCATCGCGTATAGTATCCAAGCGAAAATTAACATCGCTGCAACTCTATGTCCCATTTGAACCCATTCATGTAGTTGAGTTGGCATAGGTCTATTTTTGCTACATAAAGGAAAGTCTGGACAGGCTAAGCTAGCTCGTTCGTGACGTACTAAAGCACCTGTGTAGACGACAATATAACTGTAAATTGTTACACCATAAATATGAAATTTCATTTTTTTGTCCATAATAAGTGAACGTGCATCAAATTTTTGATCAATTTCAAAGATAAGACACGTTAATAAAATGACAGAAGCAAATGAAATTAAGGAAATACCGAAATGGATAGCAAGTACAGCTGGCATTTGTCCCCAAACAACTGCTGCCGCTCCCATTAATGCTTGCGCAACTAAAAATACGAAGGATAAAATTGCTAACGTTTTTGTTTCGCGCACATGTTTATAATATTTCCAGGACAAAATACAAAGGAGAGTGACAAGAATTCCTGCTGATCCTGATGTAAGGCGGTGACTTAGTTCAATAATAGTTTCCATTGATAAATTAGATGGAACAAATTCACCGTTACAAAGTGGCCATGATTTACCGCACCCTTGGCCAGAACCTGTTTTTGTAACTAAGGCGCCTCCTAGTAAAACTATTAATAAATCAAGACTCGTAATGACTGCTAACCATTTAATAAAGCGTTGCAATCTATTTCACCATCTTTCTGCTATGAAGTTATTGCGAAATATTTTCATTCCATTATGTATAGAATAAAAAGCGCTAGTTCCTATGATATATAAAAAATAATAAAATAGCAAAGAAATGGCGGGGGCAGACAGGGGAGAGAAAATGGGTGTGGAAATAGGATATATAAGGGAATTTTTAGGTGAAAAACAGGCTATTTTGAAAAGATATGGGGAGAATACGTGTTAAATATGACAAAAAAGTTTATTATAGAAGGTAACATCATGTTATGATAAGGACAAGTAAGAATTAAGTTTTTATATTCGACACAAAAAGTTCATGTTTTCTTCACAAAATGTTCGGGAAATATGATTTAATATATTGGAGTATGGGCGTAGATTAGTAGTAGAATGGATTAACAATATTTCTACTGTAATAATATTGCTATATAGAAGCGAAATATTTCATTCGAAATAGGCGCAAAAAGAAAGATGAAAGTTTTAAGAGGGGGTTAAAGTGATGAGCCATGCAACAAGTGAGCTGCATGATGAGTCAGCTGTTACAAGTGTACCGGAAACAACTCGGCTACAAGATTTATCAGCGCTCGTTAAAATGGGGATTGTAAACTCAAATACACTTACTGTATTTACAGGATTTTGGTTGGCATTACATTTTAATGGATTAAGTGTGATGGACAATCTGGATAAGTTATTCTTTACAATCGTTGGTTCTGGATTAATTATGGCAGGGGTATGTTGTTTAAATAACTACATTGATCGAGACATCGACCCGTTAATGGAAAGAACAAAAACCCGTCCAACAGTTACTGGGAAGTATAAACCGGGATTTGCACTTACATTTGGACTAGTTATATTACTTCTTGGATTTGTATTTTTATTATTAACAACACCAATGGCAGTATTAATGGGATTTATTGGTGCTTTCACATATGTTGTCTTATATACGTTATGGACAAAGAGAAAGTATACACTAAATACTGTTGTAGGTAGTATATCTGGAGCAGTTCCACCTTTAATTGGATGGGCAGCAATCGATCCATCTTTAGGCCATCCAATTGCTTGGATGTTATTTTTAATTATGTTTATTTGGCAAATCCCACATTTCCTCGCATTAGCGATGAAACGTGTTGATGAATATCGAAATGCAGGAATTCCAATGCTTCCTGTAGTTCATGGATTTGAAATTACGAAACGCCAAATTATGATTTGGACAGTATGTTTATTACCACTACCATTTTATATGAGTGGACTAGGGATAACATTTATGGTAATTGCAACATTGTTAAACATCGGATGGATCGTTTTAGGATTTTATGGCTTCCGTAAGCAAGATGACATCAAATGGTCCGTACAAATGTTTGTTTATTCCCTAAATTATTTAACAATCTTATTTGTATCAATGATTGTAGTTACATTCTTCTAAGACAACGACATAATTGGATTTCTTTACGTTGAGATTTACTTTACTTAACTATAAAGTACAATCTAATTCACAAGGAAAGTGGGGGTTGTTTGTATGAAGAAACAGTGGCGACTGCTTTCGTTCGTTTCACTGCTGGCTTTACTGTTAGGGGGATGCGGTAAAGCCTTTCAATCTACTTTAATTCCGCAAGGAGAAGTAGCAAAAATGCAATATGATTTGCTCTTACTAGCAACTGCGATTATGGTAGGAGTAGTACTAGTAGTTACTATTATTTTCTTATATGTAATTGTGCGTTTCCGACAAAAGAAAGGTCAGGAAGATTATATTCCTGAGCAAGTTGAAGGGAATCACAAACTAGAAATTATTTGGACAGTTATTCCGATTATTCTTTTGTTAATCTTAGCTGTTCCGACGGTTACATATACATTCAAACTTGCTGATGTAAGTGCGATGGAGAAAAAGAATATTGATAAAGATACTATCGTTGTTGATGTAACAGCGAATCTTTATTGGTGGGAATTTTCTTATAAATCAGAAAAAATAGTAACTTCTCAAGATTTAGTCATCCCCACAGGTAAGAAAGTGTATTTGAATTTGAAGGGTGCCGATATTAAACATTCGTTTTGGGTTCCATCTTTAGCTGGGAAAATGGATACAAATACAGACAATGTGAACAAAATGTGGTTAAAGGCAGATAAATCGGGCACTTATAATGGTTTTTGTACAGAATTTTGCGGCCCATCACATTCTTTAATGCAATTCAAAGTGAAAGCTTTAGATGAAAGCGAGTACAAAAAGTGGCTTGCTGATATGAAGAAGATTGATGGGAAGAAAGAAGTAGCTTCAACAAAGGCGCAAGAGGGCCAAGAAATATTTAATAAAAGCTGTATTGGTTGTCACGCAGTTGGATCTAATGATAGTAGACCACCTTCCGCTCGTATCGCACCAAACTTAGCAAACTTTGCGGATCGCGATATGGTTGCCGGTATTGCCGAAAACAATGAAGAAAACTTAAAAAAATGGCTGAAAGATCCTGAAAATATGAAACCAGGAAATAAAATGACTGGTAAATATGGCAACTTAACGGATGATCAAATTGATGCATTAAATGCATACTTACAAACGTTAAAAGTTGAAAAGTAAAGAGGGATTATTCGCGAAGGGGAGGTTGAAAACGTGAGTTCTGTAGCAAAAAAACAGGGGATGGGTGCTGTCATATGGGATTATTTAACGACAGTAGACCATAAAAAGATTGCCATTCTCTATTTAATTGCAGGTGGATTGTTTTTTATAATAGGCGGAATAGAAGCTCTATTTATTCGCCTTCAATTAGCGATTCCTAACAACGCTTTTCTTGTTGGGGATGCTTATAATCAAGTATTAACGATGCACGGTACAACAATGATTTTCCTCGCAGCTATGCCACTCGTGTTTGCATTTATGAACGCCGCTGTACCACTTCAAATTGGTGCACGTGATGTAGCGTTCCCGTTTTTGAATTCACTCGGATTTTGGTTATTTTTCTTTGGTGGAGTATTTTTAAATTTAAGTTGGTTTTTAGGTGGAGCACCTGATGCAGGCTGGACATCTTATGCATCTTTAGCTTTAGCCTCTAAAGGCCATGGTGTTGATTTTTATGTACTCGGCTTGCAAATCTCCGGTATTGGTACATTAATTGGAGGTATTAACTTCCTTGTAACCATTATTAATATGCGTGCGCCAGGAATGACGTATATGCGTATGCCGATGTTTACATGGACGACATTTGTAACATCTTCTCTAATATTATTCGCTTTTCCGCCGTTAACTGTAGGATTAGGACTTTTAATGTTAGATCGTTTATTTGGAACAAGTTTCTTTAATCCAGCATTGGGCGGGAATACGATTATATGGGAGCATTTATTCTGGATTTTCGGTCATCCAGAAGTATACATTCTTATACTCCCAGCTTTCGGAATATTCTCAGAAATCTTCGCGACATTTTCGAAAAAACGATTATTTGGTTATTCGTCGATGGTGTTTGCGACAGTATTAATTGGATTCTTAGGATTTATGGTATGGGCGCATCATATGTTTACTGTTGGACTTGGTCCAGTTGCAAATGCTATTTTCTCAGTTGCAACAATGGCGATTGCAGTACCGACCGGTATTAAAATATTCAACTGGCTCTTTACGATGTGGGGAGGAAGTATTCGTTTTACGACACCGATGATGTGGGCAGTAGCTTTCATTCCATCATTCGTAATGGGTGGAGTTACAGGTGTTATGCTAGCATCTGCACCAGCGGATTATCAATTTCATGATAACTATTTCGTAGTAGCTCACTTTCATTATGTAATTGTCGGCGGTGTTGTATTTGGTTTACTTGCAGGAGCTCATTATTATTGGCCACTGATGTTTAATAAAGTATTGAATGAAACGTTAGGAAAGATAACATTTTGGCTATTCTTTATCGGTTTCCATTTAACGTTCTTCATACAGCATTTCCTTGGTTTAATTGGTATGCCACGTCGCTACTACACATATCTTGAAGGCCAAGGGTTGGAAATGGGGAATATGATTAGTTCTATTGGAGCGGTATTTATGGCTCTTGGAACGATTGTTCTTCTATTCAATGTAATTAAAACGACAGTTTCAAAAGAAAAGGCTGGTCGTGATCCATGGGATGCACGTACATTAGAATGGACAATGCCAGCACCAACACCAGAATATAACTTTAAACAATTACCATTTGTTCGCGGGTTAGATCCGTTTTGGATTGAAAAACGTGAAGGGAATAAAGAGATGACAGCGGCGGAACCAATTGGTGATATTCATATGCCAAATCCATCGTTTTCACCATTTATCATTTCTTTAGGATTATTTATAGCGGCATTCGGTGCAATGTATATGCAGGGTGGAAAAGATAAGTTTTGGTTATTAGTAGCAATTATCGGTTTAATCATTACATTTGGTACAATGTTCCTACGTTCAGTAATCGATGATCATGGATATCATATTCATAAGGAAGATTTAGAAGATAAGGGGGGCAAGGCATAATGCATGTAGATGAAAAATTAACGAATGAAACATTTCCAGCAGAGCCTGAAAAAGCAACCCTTGAGGGAAAAAATAAGTTCGTCGGTTTTTGGTTATTTCTTGGAGGCGAAACAGTATTGTTCGCTTCCTTGTTTGGCACATATTTAGCGTTAAAGAATTCTACAAATGGTGGACCAACATCTCAAGAGATGTTCCAAATGCCACTCGTTTTCATTATGACGATGCTTTTATTAACGAGTAGCTTAACGAGCGTATATGCGATGTATCATATGAAAAACTTTAACTTTAAGAAAATGCAACTTTGGCTATTAGTAACAGTGTTGCTAGGTTTAGGGTTTTTAGCATTTGAGATATATGAGTTTTATCATTATACGCATGAATTTAAGCATACTATGAGAAGTAGTGCATTTGGTTCCGCGTTTTATGCTCTTGTTGGTACACATGGTCTCCACGTATTGTTTGGATTATGTTGGATTTTAACATTAATCTTTAGAAATGCGAAGAGAGGTCTAAATTTATACAATGCACCGAAGTTTTATGTTGCATCGATTTATTGGCACTTTATTGACGTAGTTTGGGTGTTTATTTTCACTGTAGTATATTTGATGGGAATGGTGGGATAAACAATGGCGATAAAGCAAATGAATAATCCTAAAGTTGATCTTGTTTATCGGAAGAGAAAAAGTGCGGAGGAAATGAAGCATCAAGTTATTACATTTGCATTAATGATTTTTTTAACATTAGTTGCATTTGCAGCAGTCGCATATCCGAAAACTTTTAGTCCGACTTTCTCAGTACCATTTATTTTACTATTAGCAGTGGTACAAGTAATTTTTCAATTGTATTATTTTATGCATATGAGTCATAAAGGACATGAAGCGGCAAGTTTCTTTCTTTATTCTGGTCTGTTGATCGGGTTAATTACAATTTTAGCTTTTATGACAATTGTGTGGATTTGAAAAGTGAAGAATAAGGGAGCTTGTGTCGTCACAGCTCCCTCTTCATGTTATGTGAAAGGATAATCTTAAGAAGGTAGGTGTGACAATGAGTAACTTGTGGATATTTGGTTTTCAAGCTCTATGGAGTCCAATCTTTTTACTATTTATGCTTTCGATCCTTATCGGGTACTTTTTAATTATTGGGCCATATAGAATGCGATTTGAACATGCGAAAAAGGTAAGTAAGAAGCAAGTTTTTTATTTTACGACCGGGATTGTTCTTTTGTATTTTGTAAAGGGAGGGCCTATTGATTTAATTGGTCATATTATATTTAGTGCACATATGTTTGAAATGGCAGTTATGTATATTGCAGTTCCACCGTTATTGTTGCTTGGTATACCAGTTTGGTTATATCGTTATATTACTTCTTTTAAGTTCGTTCAAATTATATTGAAGATATTTGCTAAGCCACTTATTGCATTGTTTGTATTTAATGGCCTGTTTTCTTTTTATCATTTACCAGTTGTTTTTGATACAGTAAAACAAAGTCAAATTGCTCATCCTATTTGTCTCGCTATATTGTTCTTTACCGCAATCATGATGTGGTGGCCGATGCTAAATCCATTACCAGAATATCAAACGTTAAGTGATATAAAGAAACTGGGTTATATGTTTGCTAACGGTATATTATTAACGCCAGCTTGCGCGTTAATCATTTTTGCGACGGCGCCATTATTTGCAACGTATACGGATCCGGCTGCTTGGATGAAGGCGATGGAACTATGTGTACCAGCGGGAACTTTATCTGATTTAAATATAACTGGACCAGAATTTTTACACTGGATGCCAGTCGTACAAGATCAACAAACAGGTGGCATCATTATGAAAATTGTCCAGGAAATAGTGTACGGTACGATTATTGGTTATGTATTTTTTAGGTGGGCACGTAGAGAGCGTGAAAAAGATAAAGAGCAGTTGCAACAATTACCGCCATATTTACAGACTAAGTAAAAAAGTGTATGGGTTTCCATACACTTTTTTAGTTTTAGTAAACTATAAAAAGATTGAATTTTCAATTTATTCATGTTAAGTTAGTGTAGGCATGTACTAAAAGTGGATATAAGATTTACTACTAGCTTTAATACGTAATGATTCCATGTGTAGTGCAAGTTTTTTAGAGAGTTACAAATTTATATTGTTATCTTTAATAAACAAGAACTATTTTAAGGGGGAATTTAAATGGGTAGTAGTGGAAGTATGGTAAAGCCAATTAGTGGTTTTTTAACAGCATTAATACAATATCCAGTACCGGTAGTAGAGTCACGTGCAGACATTGATAAACAAATTAAACAGATCATAAAAACAATTCATTCAACTAAATCAGGGTATCCTGGATTGGAATTGATAGTATTTCCAGAATATAGTACACAAGGGCTTAATACAAAAAAATGGACTACAGAAGAGTTTTTATGTACAGTTCCTGGGCCAGAAACAGACTTGTTTGCTGAGGCATGTAAAGAGTCTGAGGTATATGGTGTTTTTTCTATAATGGAAAGAAACCCTGATGGTGGAGAACCGTATAATACAGCGATAATTATTGATCCACAAGGTGAAATGATTTTGAAGTATCGTAAGCTAAATCCTTGGGTGCCAGTCGAACCTTGGAAAGCTGGAGATTTAGGCTTACCTGTTTGTGATGGACCTGGAGGAAGTAAATTAGCTGTTTGTATTTGTCATGATGGTATGTTTCCTGAAGTAGCTCGTGAAGCAGCTTATAAAGGTGCAAATGTCTTGATTCGTATTTCTGGATATAGCACACAAGTTAGTGAACAATGGATGTTAACTAATCGTTCGAATGCATGGCAAAACTTAATGTATACATTGTCAGTGAACTTAGCGGGTTATGATGGGGTATTTTATTACTTTGGTGAAGGACAAGTATGTAATTTTGATGGGACTACTTTAGTGCAAGGACACCGAAATCCTTGGGAGATTGTTACTGCCGAAGTATATCCAGAGCTAGCAGATCAGGCTAGATTAGGATGGGGTCTCGAAAATAATATATATAATTTAGGTTCAAGGGGATATGTAGCGACTCCTGGAGGGGTGAAAGAAAACCCGTATACGTTTGTAAAAGATTTAGCTGAAGGTAAATATAAGGTTCCTTGGGAAGATGAGATTAAAGTAAAGGATGGAACTATTTATGGGTATCCAGTCAAAAAGACGATTCATTCTTAAGTAAGATAAATAGAAAAAGCGCATCACTATGATGCGCTTTTTCTATTTACTCAATGATTTGGAACTCTTTTAACTCTTTTTCGATATTTTGTAGGAGTTGTTCGCTTTTTTGAAGTACATTCGTTGGGAAAGTTTCACCATCACCATATTCAACGCCGTGAGGATAATAATGTTTTCCTAATAAGGGAGGAAGTAGCTTTATTTCAGCGTGTCTGCTACCAACATCACCTTCAACAGCCAAACCTTGTACGCGCAAATAATAAATATCATTTAATATTTCAAATTTATAATCGTATGTAACTCGTTCATAATCCCACTGTCCAGCAAGTACAAAATGGTTCTTTTCCATAATCTCTGTTAATAGTGTTAAATCCACGACTGCCCCATTAAATTTCGTATTTTTAAATTGCATATAATACCTCCTCTTTTCATGTCACATCATTATTTTTATAATAGTATGAATAGTAAGAAAGTGCAATTCATATTGAGAGAAAAGGTAGAATCCAGACTTTTTTTGCGAAAATATGATATAGTGAAAAGAGTACGGTACACACAAAAAAGGAAAGAAAAGGATTTGTGTATATCTCAATTTTATGTTTTGTGCAGGAGGTATATCGATTGAAGAAATTATTGCGTATCGTAATGATTACATTTTTAATTTTAGCTGTTGATTTATACGGGAAATTACTCGTTTCACAATATATATTAACCCCATCTCAATCAAAGCAAGAAAATAAAATTGTGAAAAAGAAAAAACAAGTAAATGAAGACTCTTCCGATACTGTTTTAAATATGATTGGTGGGGATTCTGAAAATTTATTAGCAAAATGGGGCGAACCATCTCGAATAGAGCCATCTGCTTACGGATATGAATGGTGGGTATATAATCAAGATTTAACTAAGTATGTGCAATTTGGAGTTGCAGAACGAAAAGTTGTAACGGCGTATGTTGCTGGTGAGCAAGTTAAGGTGCCGCCTTATTATATAAATGAAAAGTATGAAGAAGTGTATAAAAAGAATCCACTCTCGCATGAGATTTCGTTAAAAAGAGGGAAACATAGTTATCAATTTGAGTTATCTGACACGGAAGTGATGGAACAACCATTAATACCTGTAGAAGATGGCTGGGCACAATTATATTTTGATCATTTTACACATGAGCTTGTTGGTGTTCGTTATATGGATGATGAAACGTTATTACGCCAAAGACCGTATCAGCTTGTTTATTCGGGTGAATTACTAGCTGAACAACCATTGACTCCAGATAAAATGAAACAAATAGAGAATGGGAATATGCAACAAATTTTTGATTTAACAAATATTATTCGAAGTCGCCATAAGTTACCGCTGTTAGCTTGGGATCAACAAACAGCAGAGGTGGCTATAGGGCATAGTAAAGATATGAAGGATAATAATTACTTTTCACACGATTCACCTACACTAGGTACGTTAGGAGATCGTTTACAGCGCGGGAAAGTAGGGTTTCAACTTGCTGGTGAGAACATAGCGGCGCAACATAGTGATGGAATTGCGGCGGTGCAAGGTTGGTTAAATAGTGAAGGGCATAGAAAGAATGTATTAAATGAACAATTTACAGGATTAGGTGTTGGGGTATACGATAAGTTTTATACACAAAACTTTATTCGAAAATAAAGTGAAATTTTAAGTTGGGTAGGGGAAACCTCACGTTTAAGTACTTCGTATTCACTGAAGTGTAGGTCGGAATCTTACCGTATGCAAATAGCAGGATAAAAAGGTGCATGAATCGTCTAAAAATAGGCGAACCATGTGCCTTTTTTTTCTTACTATATAGTAGATATACATGAAGAGGTGAGGATTATGCCAACAACAAAAGGGCCGTTACATCCATCGGTTCAACAGTTTAAAGAGTTTGTAAACCATCACCCTAAAATGGTTCATGAGGTTAGAAGTGGTCACAAAACTTGGCAACAGTTTTATGAAGAATGGTACTTACTTGGTGAAGAAGACCCGATATGGGCAACTTTTAGGCCTGATGGAGCGCCAGCTTTTTCTTCGGTAAAAGAAAATAAACAAGAAAAAGAAAAAGATAATCGAACTGAAGAGGAAAAAACTGCTGATGTGATGGGACAAATGCTTTCTTTCTTTAAAAAGCTAGATGTGGAACAGATGCAACACCATTTAGCTAATGTGACGAGTGCTATTGGTAGTGTGCAACAAGTTTTTCAACAATTTCAAGGGAAGCCCGCGCGGCAAGAAGAAAGTACTTCCGAAAATAATCCATTTTTCTTTCAGAAGGATTAGGGGGAAAGCGGATGAGAGCGGAAATTATGGAGTTTATAAAGGCTGATGAGGATTTATCTCGCTATATTAGGGAGCAACCGTACTGGTATAGAAAACTAACGCGAAACCCTGAAGAAAAAGAGGCATTTGAGTTAGCGGCTATGCAGCATTTCAAAAAAACGATACCAGATAAAGTTGAGAAATTTCAAAACCAATTGGCAGTTGCCTCCATTATGATCGATATGTTTCAGTATATGAAGCAGCAAAATACAACATAATTGGAAGGGAAAACTATGTCCGTCATGCAGAACTTTTGATACAATAGAAGCGGATTATTTAAAAAGGAGTTGCAGCATGAGCATGACGGAAATTTGTTTAGTACGACATGGACAAACTGATTGGAATTTTCAAGAGATTATTCAGGGACGTGAAGATATTCCGCTTAATGAAGTGGGAAAGAAGCAAGCAAGTCAAAGTGCAGTTGCTTTGCAAGCGGAAGCATGGGATGTAATTATAAGTAGCCCATTAATTAGAGCGCACGAAACAGCTAAGGAAATTGCAGGGGCTGCAGGATTGCAATCGATTTTATTAGATGAGCGATTTGTTGAACGTAATTTTGGTGAAGCTTCCGGGAAGCCGGTTGCGACTGTTAGGGAGCTAATTGCAGAAGGTAAAGTAGAAGGTATGGAGCAAGATGAAGAGATTGTAACTCGTTGCTTTGCTGCTATAAAAGATGTTGCAGAAACCCATTCTGGCAAACGTATTATCATTGTAGCTCATTCACATGCGATAAAAGCAATTTTACATGCAATTGCACCGGAAGATATTTCGTTTAAGACACCATTAAAAAATGCATGTATTAGTTATGTGAAAGAAAATAGTGGGAAATGGGATGTTCTGAAATATAATATTGCGGAACATATTAATGTATAAGTATGTGCTGGGATTATACGGAAAATAGTTAGAGTGATATCTTTCTGTTTAGTGAGACACTTCAATTAGTAGTTCTATTCTAAATGTGGTATGATGAATACTCGGAGGTGTCTCTCATGATTGTAGCGACGCTGGAAAGCGTATTGATATTAGATAAGGCAGAGCAGCTTGCAAAAGCGATTATCTGTTCAGATATAGCAGAAGACTATCGTAAGTGTTATAAAGAATTGCATGAAGATATGGAAGTTCAGACGTTAATTCAGCAATTTACAGCGATGAAAGAACGATATGAAGAAGTGCAACGTTTCGGTAAATACCATCCTGATTATACTTTCGTTTCGACGAAAATGAGGGAGTTAAAGCGTTCTGTAGACTTACATGATAAGGTTGCAGCTTTTAAACGAGTAGAAACAGCTTTGCAAAAGTTGTTAGATGAAGTTAGTGTAGCAATCGGTTCTGAGGTGTCTTCTTCCATCAAAGTTCCAACAGGAAATCCATTTTTTGATGCTGGTGGCTGTGGTGGCGGTTGTGGTACCGGCGGAGGTTGTGGCTGTAAAACGGGGTAAATCACCCCGTTTTTTAGAAGGTAGAAGAAAACGTATACAGAGTTTGTCCTGTAATGTCATAAATTTCTGATTGGTTTTCATAAAATATATGTTTTTAAAAGGAGAAGATGGAGAAGATTATGTTCGGGCAACGACAAAGTATGATTGTTTATTTACATTCATTGAAACATGCCAAGATTTTAAGGAAATATGGTAACATACATTACATATCAAAACGCTTAAAATACGCAGTAGTATATTGTGATATGGAACAAATTGAGCATATGATGCAAAAGTTGAACAAACTTCCTTTTGTGAAGAAGATAGAACAGTCGTACCGCCCGTATTTAAAAACGGAATTTGAAAATTCACGTCCTGATCGGGCAAAAGAATACGATTATAGTTAATAGAAAAAATCCCCTGCTAATTTTAGTAGGGGATTTTTTTACTTGAAATAACATTTTATTTCATTGGAGGAATGAAATTATTCATTCGTAAAATACCAATTAAATGATTGAAAAACAGTTCTTTTTCTGGGAAAGTTGTGGATGGTTTTACCGTAAAGGTAGTCACTTTTCTTCCTAGTTGTTCTGCCGTTTCTTCAAATAAAATGACGCGTTTACTTTTTTTATTTTCAAGTACAGGAATGCCTTCACGACATATGTATAATGGTTGGAAATCACCAGTAGTAGTTGGTTTTAATATTACAACAAGTGAGCACACTTTTTTTTCATTTTTAATCGTTTCAAATTGTAACATATGTGTTATACGTTCTTGATTTGCTTTGGCAATTTCAAGTAATTCATATAAATCAGAGTAGCCTTCTCCGAGTTCTATAAAGCGTTGAATCATATTTTTTCCTCCTCTTTCTTTTATTTACTGTACCATCTCACTTTTTAAATGAAAAGTAGACAAAGAAAAAAAACCCTGCAAAGCAGGGCCCTTCTTATACTAGCATGTACTAGTAAGAAGGCAAAGGGAGAGGAGAAACCGGAGGAAGAACTTATGGGGAAACGTAAGTCTTCTCCGCGGTTGGCAACAACATCGAAGGTGATGTTGTTATAATTATTTATGTCCAATCTAAATGAAGATATACATCATGAAATTAAATTTTATGTTTGGCTTTTTATTTTTCTTTTTTTTATTTTATGATAGGATAAAAAAGATAAAGTGAAACGAATATACATAATGGGTTCGTGTTAGCGCATGGTGAGATGAATACATAAAAATGCAGAGCGGTTATTTTAAGCCAAAGTTCTCCTATTGTTCGTTGAGAAATGAATGGAAAATTTCATGGAATAGTATAGTTTGGTAGCGGTTACCGAATGGAGAAAGGTTTTCTATAATTGCTCGATAGATTGAAATAAAGGTAGTGACAACAGATGAGAGTAGTTTCAGGAAAATGTAAAGGGCATCCACTAAAAGCGGTGCCAGGTAATACAACACGTCCAACGACAGATAAAGTGAAAGAATCAATCTTTAATATGATAGGTCCTTATTTTGATGGTGGTATCGCTCTTGATTTATTTGGCGGTAGTGGTGGTCTTGGAATCGAGGCTATAAGTAGAGGGATTGATAAAGCAATTTTTGTTGATCGAGATAATAAAGCGATAAAAGTAATCCATCAAAATTTAGAAAGTTGTCGAATACAGGAACAAGCTGAAGTATATCGAAATGATGCAGAACGTGCGGTAAAGGCTCTTATAAAACGTGAAATATCATTCGATCTTATATTAATTGATCCTCCATATAAAGATCAAAAAATTGTATCTTTAATTAGTGTGATGGATCAACATGGATTGCTACATAGAGATGGATTAATTATGTCAGAGCATGGTAATGATGTGGTTTTACCTGATTCTATAGGGAGTCTTGTAAAAGTAAGAGCTGAAAATTATGGGATTACAGCAATATCGATTTATAAGTATGAAGGTGAGGGGACGGAATGACTAGTATAGCTATTTCTTCGGGAAGTTTTGATCCAATTACCCTTGGGCATCTGGATATTATTAAAAGGGGAGCAAAAGTATTTGATGAGGTATACGTAGTAGTTTTAAACAACTCGTCAAAAAAACCGTTCTTTTCAGTTGAAGAGCGCTTAGATTTAATTCGAGAAGCAACAAAGGATATCCCGAATGTAAAAGTAGATTCACATAGTGGACTACTAGTGGAGTATGCGAAAATGCGTAATGCAAACGCGATTTTGCGTGGGTTACGAGCGGTTTCTGATTTTGAATATGAGATGCAAATTACTTCTATGAATCGAAAATTAGATGAAAATATTGAAACCTTTTTTATTATGACAAATAACCAATATTCATTTTTAAGCTCGAGCATTGTAAAAGAAGTTGCGAGATATGGAGGAAGCGTAGTAGATCTTGTACCTCCTGTTGTAGAACGTGCTTTAAAAGAAAAGTTTCAAACCCCGTTAAAGTGAACGGGGTTTTTCTTTGTTGCTACGAAAAAATAATAAGATAACATATACATATAAACAAAATAAAGTAAAGATCGGTCCATAGTGTACAAAAGATGTCCAAATTTCTTGCAGTATAGAAGAATGATTCGATAAAAATACGGGGATATCTTTTTGCATAGGTGAAAAAGAGCTTACTTTTTCATAAAATGGTTTCCAAAATATAAAAGTAAAAATAGGAGCCAGAATACTTTGGATAATTCGTGCGAAAAAATAGGGCTTAAATCGGATGTCTGTTTCAGCTAATATGCTAGCAACTTGTGCCTGAATAGAAAGGCCGCTAAACGCTAAAATAAAGCTTGTTACCATAGCTTGCTGCAGGAGGGGTGTTTCATTTATTTGACTAATCATTTGGCTACCGAGTGTCATTTCAAAAATGCCTGATAAGATTGGAATACTAAATTCTGTAGTTAATTGGAAGAATGATAAAATATGTTGCATAATAAAAGAAAGTGCTGCTGTAATATGAAATACAGTAATCATTTTATTTAAAACAGAGAATAAAATAATAAATCCACCAATCATAAGTAACGTTTGAATAGAAGAAACGATAGCGTCCCCAAGTAATTTTCCTAATGGTCTTTTTTCTTGCATGCGCGTCTCGTGTAGGACTGAAAAAGGGTTTTGAAAAGGACGTTTTTTAGTAGGATGTTGATCCTTCGTGGAAATATTGTTATTGCCGTAAAAACGCATCAATAACCCGACGGCAAAGTTACTTAAATAATGTGCAGCAGCTAATACGATTCCTAATTTCGGATTATTGAAAAAACCGATAGAAACAGCTCCAAAAATAAAAAGTGGATTAGATGAGTTTGTAAAAGATACGAGGCGTTCTGCTTCGATTTGTGTTAGCTGATTACTTTTACGTAGTCTAGCGCTTAATTTGGCGCCAGCAGGGAATCCAGAAGCCATTCCCATTGCCCAAACAAATCCGCCTATCCCTGGAACGCGAAAAAGTGGTCGCATGAGTGGTTCTAATATAACACCTATAAATTTTACAACACCAATACTAATTAGAAGTTCCGCAATGATGAAAAACGGTAAAAGTGAAGGGAATACAACTTCCCACCATATATTTAACCCTCGAATGGAAGCTTGCAAAGCAGCTTGGGGGTGAAGTACAAGAGAAAAGGTTAAAAACAGTGTTGATATGGTAAGAAAAGCCGTTTTCCATTTTTCATACATGTAAGTAAATCCCCCTTTGTCCCAAAAAACGTTCATTTCAGTATACGTGGATACGTAGTGCATTTAGACCATAAGTATGAAAAAGGAATGAAAAAAATTAAAGGGTGAGAAAAATGAAAGAACCGAAAATTGGCTTAGCTCTTGGATCTGGGGGCGCAAAAGGGTTTGCGCATATTGGTGTTATAAAAGTTTTAAGAGAAAATGGTATACCGATTCATATGATTGCAGGAAGTAGTATGGGGGCTTTAGTAGGTACGTTTTATGCAGCTAGCTCAAACGTTGAAAGGTTGTATAAACTGGCAAATGTTTTTAAGAGGAAATATTATTTAGATTTTACAGTTCCGAAAATGGGATTTATTGCTGGAAAACGTGTCAAAGATATGATTAAAATGTTTACATATAATAAAAATTTAGAAGAGTTAGATATCCCGACGGCTGTTGTGGCTACTGACATCTTGAAGGGGGAAAAAGTAGTTTTTACAAGTGGTCCTGTTGCAGAGGCTGTGAGAGCTAGCATATCTGTACCTGGAGTATTTGTACCAGAAAAGATAGATGGACGATTATTGGTGGATGGCGGAGTGATTGATCGCATTCCAGTATCGGTTGTGAAAGAGTTAGGTGCCGATATTGTTATTGCTGTTGATGTATCGCCGATTAAAGTGAATGGAGAGGTTACGTCTATTTATGATGTAATTATGCAGAGTATTGAAATTATGCAACATGAGCTGGTGATGAATCGACAAATTGCATCGGATTTAATGATGCGACCAGCTGTAGAACAATTTAGTTCACGTGCTTTTACAAACATTGAAGACATTATTCGAGTTGGAGAAGTAGAGGCGGAAAAACATGTTGCAAATATTTATTTATTAATTGAGCAGTGGAAGGAGAAACATAATGTTTAAGCGTTTTCGGTTTATATATGCAATT
Source organism: Bacillus sp. GW823-FHT06B01 (assembly GCF_058952315.1). Lineage (NCBI taxonomy): Bacteria > Bacillati > Bacillota > Bacilli > Caryophanales > Bacillaceae > Bacillus > Bacillus sp. GW823-FHT06B01. Next base: position 892,313 of record NZ_JBXAHR010000002.1, read on the forward strand.
TTAATAGGGGTTATATTGGCGATGTTACTTGTTTACGTACGTTTACCGTATTATGTAACAAAACCAGGAATGGCGGCCAAATTAGAGCCTTACGTTCAAGTTGAGGGTGGAACGAAAGAATCCGGTGATTTTATGCTTGTTACGGTTTCAATGGGACCAGCAAATGTGGTGAATTTAATAGCGGCACAGTTTAATAAATATACACATATTTCGAAAGCGGAAGAAATATTGCAAAAAGGTGAGAGTGATGAAGAATATCAATTTCGCCAAAATTATGCCATGAAAGATTCGCAAAATGCAGCAATCTATAATGCGTATAAACGTGCAAACCGTACTGTTTCTTTTGAAAATAAAGGTGTATTGGTTGCAGGAGTAGCGAAAGGGATGCCGTCAGAAGGAAAGCTTAAGCTTGGAGATGTCATCATAGCTGTCGACGGAAAAACATTTGAAAAGACGGAGCAATTTATTGAATATATGACAGGGAAAAAAGAAGGGGAAGCAGTAAATATTGAGTACAAGAGAAATGGAAAACAGTTAAAAGAAAATTTAAATGTAAAGACCATTCCGAATGGAAATGGGCGTGTTGGTATAGGGGTTTCTATCGTTACTGAAAGAGAATTAATGGTAGATCCGAAAGTGAAAATTGATTCTCATGAAATAGGCGGACCATCGGCAGGCCTAATGTTTACATTAGAAATATATAATCAACTTGTGGAAGATGATTTAACAAGAGGGCATGAAATAGCTGGAACAGGGACGATAAATGAAAAGGGAGAAATTGGCCCGATTGGTGGTATTCAGCAAAAAGTGGTTGCTGCAAGTGATGCTGGTGCTGAAGTGTTCTTTGCGCCAAATGAAAAAGGTGCGGAGAAATCGAATTATAAAGATGCGCTTGAGGCTGCGAAAGATATTAAAACAAAAATGAAAGTTGTACCAGTTGATACGCTGGATGATGCATTGCTGTATTTGGAAAAAATGGGCGAGAAAAAATAAACCTCTCTGAAAAAGAGAGGTTTTTTATAGAAATTTTGCAGTTGTTTCATCATAACGAATTGGATGGTGTGTTGCATCTTGTTTTAGTAGTTGTGTTCGTAATGGTTCTTGCATGATGGAGAAATATACAGAATTGGCTTTTCGCTCTATATGTAAAGTAGGATGGTCAAATGTTTTTGTATGGGTAAGGATGGGAAGTTCTATTTTTTTCTTGTTTTTTGAAAGGTAAGTTTGTCCTTTTTGTGACATGCCTAGTAGACGAATGTACGGTGCATGCTGCTCTATATTTGCGCTATGTATTTCTTCTTTTGTTGTATTTGTTAAAATGTGTGTACAGGCTCTTTGTAATCTAGTCCATGTATAACGCTTCGTTTTTAATGCTTCCATGAATGAATGGAAGGAGGAACTGTTTTGTATTTTTGATAAAATACGATGCTCTAAACCTTCTTCTATTTCATATATATGTCGTAAGTCTTCTGGAGACATCGTCATGAGTTTGTATTTGAAAAATGAAAAGTATTGTTCCCAATTATGTAATATCCCGTAGTTTTGTTTGTAACTTGCTAAAAGAGAAGCAGTCGCTTTTGGGATAAAAGGCTCAATTTCTGTAAAAGAACTATTTTCGCTAAAAAGTTTTTTACGAATACTAGTTGCGCTTGCAATATGTTGGTCGCTAAATGTTTCATCATGATAATGAGATGCGAATCTTTTTATCGTTTGTGCTTGCATAGAACTATTTTGTAAGAAAATTGATTTCATGTATTGGAATCCTAATATGTTATTCGGTTGTGACATGTCTATGTTTTTTTCGGATGGTAAAATGTGTAGGAAGGCTTCAGATGTAGCTTTTGCGTAACTGTTACCTGCATTCATAAATTGCTTTACAAGACGATTAAAAGTATCTTCTTCATTTTTTTGCACAGAGATGGTGTTATGAAAATTTTCAATCTGCCCATCTTCACTACCGAAACAAATTTCAGAAACACGCAGGGCGTTTAAAATAGAAATAGCGCCATTTGCAAAGGTTTCAGCCTTTTGTGTTGAGAAGGCGTATGGAAGCTCTACAACAAGGTCTACACCGCATGATAAGGCCATTTTGGTACGATACCATTTGGATATGAGTGCTGGCTCACCACGCTGTAAAAAAGGGCCACTCATAACAGCGATTGTAATATCGGCGTGTGTTAACTTTTTTGTTTGTTGCACATGATAATCATGACCGTTATGAAAAGGGTTATATTCAACAACAATACCACTGGCTTTTATGGTAATCTCTCCTTTCGATGTAGCATCTTTTTCAAAAACGTGATACTCTATATATTATTTACTATGATGACTTCATTATAGTGTAAAGAAAAAACATTGACAAATATAAAATGGCTAGCTATAATTTTGTTTGTTGCCTTGAGGTGATATGATATGAAATGGTCCATCCATCAATTGAATAAATTGAGAAATAAAGGATTGACATTGGATGAGATGGTAGATGTAAGTGAGCTACAAGAGGTCGAGAAAGATATTCGTGAAATTAATCCTGCTCATGTAACAGGAAGAGTTGATTTTGGCTCCGGTAAGTTTACGTTCCATCTACATATAACTGGAAGCATGGTTTTACCATGTTCTCGCTCTTTAGTAGATGTGACATTACCATTTGACATTAAAACAACTGAGGTGTTCCAAACTTCACAAGAAGAATTTGAAACTGAAGCTGAAATTCATTGTTTAGAAGGAGAAGTACTTGACTTACTGCCCGTAATCAAGGAAAATATACTTTTGGAGATTCCAATGCAAATTTTCAGTGATGATGTTTCTGGTGGAGCACCGATGCAAGGTCAAGACTGGCAAGTGATTTCGGAAGAAAACAAAGAAAAGACTGTTGATCCACGATTAGCAGGACTTGCAAAGTTTTTTGACAAATAATCGGAAGACTGGTTTAGGCCTTCATATGAAAATAACTATTTCTTTTAAGGAGGTGGGAAGAATGGCTGTACCTTTTAGAAGAACTTCTAAAACAGTAAAAAGAAAGCGTCGTACGCATTTCAAATTATCAGTACCTGGTATGGTAGAGTGCCCAAGCTGTGGTGAAGCGAAATTAGCTCACCGTGTATGTAAAGCATGCGGTACTTACAAAGGTAAAGAAGTAATCAGCAAGTAATTGCGGGAAAATAAACGTAGAAGATATCTTCTGCGTTTATTTTTTTTTGTCTTATTCTTTATTTGTTGTATTCTATCTTTTCTAGTAACTGCATATGCTTAATAAAAAATGCATAGGGAGGACTAGAGAGATGGCGACAACAAGACAAGATGCTTGGACTGATGATGAAGATTTGCTTCTGGCAGAAGTAGTACTCCGGCATATTCGAGAAGGTGGAACGCAATTATCTGCCTTTAAAGAAGTGGGAAGACATTTATCTCGTACACCAGCAGCATGTGGCTTTAGATGGAATTCTTACGTTAGAAAGCAATACAAAGAACGTATTGAAGAAGCGAAGCAACTACGTAAAGTAGAAAATTATGAAGTAAAAGAGACAAAGGTAGTAGAGCCTACGTCAATTACATTGAATGATGTTATTGATTTCTTGCAAAATTATAAAGATGAAAACTCTTTAATGGTGTTGCAACAGCAAATTGAATCGTTACAAACAGAGAGAGAGAGTCTTTTGGAGCGATTATCAGTATATGAGGAAGAGTATAGAACATTGCTTGATTATATCGATCAAAAAAGAAGTGTAATGGTAGCGGAAAGAAATAGCACTCGTTCGAATGGGAAATTAGAAAAGTTAAAGAAATAAAAAAACAGCTGCTATGTAGCTGTTTTTTTATTTCTTATGCAGACTCTTCGTTTGTAACCGTATTCAAATTTGTTTCTGGGTTCCAAACATAAAAATCACCATCAGGTACTGATACAGGCTGGAAATTTAATTTATCCCAAAAACCAGCTGAATGGATACGTGCGATCGTTTTAATTGGGAACTGTAGCCCCTTCGCATAATTTACAAGCATTTCTCCGAATCCTTGTTTTTGGAAAGTTGGTAACACTTCAAGTTTATAGAGTTCTAGGTAAGTACCTGTAATTTCGAATGGTTCCCCGCCGTGCCTTTTCATATACAGACTCATACGTGCAATTAGTGATCCGCCATAATAAATACCGTAAAATGGAGATTCACTATCGTTTTCAATAATGTTTGCCTGTAATTCTTCTAACATGGATAATTCTTGAGCTCCGCAACCTTTAAATTTTTTAAATTCGTCTAATGTTTTATAATTGATGAGCAAGCGCTCAACTTTTGGGAATCCCATAACATCACATCCTTTTCTTGTCTCGTTGAATGCAGAAAAGTAAAAATATTTATAATAATATTATAACTCATTTTTTTATTTTTATGAAGAAGATAGTATATTTCTTTTATTATTTTTTTGAGGATTTGCTAAACTAAGAGTAGAAGCATATTAATAGGTAGTATATACATATTGAAAGAAGAGGTTGCATTTGTTTGTTAAAGAGCAATGGAATTGTAAACTGTGTTCATGGGATTGAGAACGATAGAGTGAAACTGTAATCGGTGGGATTTGTTCACCTTTAGTTAATTATGATTGATTCCGCACCAATCAGGCGTTTGCGGGATAAAAAGGGGGAGGGAAAAGGGACTTGTGTATCGTATTTATATGAGTTCCTTGTGTGAAAATGAAAATCGGAGTTGTGGGACCAGGAGCTATCGGTCTGTTATATGCATTTTATTTACAAAAAAGTAATCAAGATGTTACGTTGTTTACAAGGACAGCTAAACAGGCTGAGGAATTGAATATAACGGGTGTAACTTGTATGAGGGAGGAAAAACGTGAAACCGTATTCCCGCCTGTTTTGCCAATAGAAAGTATGCTAGATCAGAAGCTAGACTATATATTTATTGCTGTTAAGCAATATCATATAACTGACATACTGCCTTTTGTGCGAGGGGAATCCTCATTAATCTTTTTGCAAAACGGAATGTCGCATCTTCATGCTATGCAGAAAATAGGGAATGAAAATATTGCAGTTGGGATTGTAGAGCATGGTGCAAAAAAAGAAGAAAGACATACCGTTTATCATACGGGGATAGGTGTAACGAAGTTTGGAATCGTGCACGGCCAGTCTATACATTTTGAAAAAATATTTAACTGCTTTCCATTTCCTCATTTTCCGATTCAAATAGAAGATGATTGGAAGGATGTCATGCACAAAAAATTAGTAGTTAATGTATGTATCAATCCATTGACAGCATTATTACAAGTCCAGAACGGAGATTTGATTACGAACCCTTTTTTTTATCGATTGATGGAGCAAGTTTTTCAGGAAGTCGTTTTTCTTGTTAAAGAAGAAAAAGAAATGGTATGGAAAATGGTACGTCACGTATGTGAAAGAACGTCTCATAATACATCATCTATGCTGGCAGATGTAAGGGCGAATAGACAAACGGAAATTGGTGCGATTGTTGGATATGTATTAGAAGAAGCTAAGAAACAGCAACAATCCGTTCCGACACTGCAATTTTTGTTCGATGCAATAAAAGGATTAGAAGTAAAAGAATAAGTGTAATTCTTTGCTTTTACGTGCAACATTGACTACAATGTGGATTGGTGAGAGAACAGGATACGAAAGGAAGAATTATATGGAGATAAAAGAAATCTCTGTTCCGCAACAAGGTGTTGTAGCGGACTATATGAACGGTAAAAAAGAGATACAGTCTTGTTTTGACTATATGTTAACAGAAGATGCTTTTAAACAGCGTGTACATGATTTGCGTGAGAGGGAGTTTTTCCGCCAAGATTTAGTAGCGCATTTATTAGAATATAATACAAAATTACAAGCGGGAGAAGCTACGATTCAAAATGTAAAAGCGCTTGGAGATGAAAATACATATGTTGTTATAGCTGGACAACAAGCTGGGTTATTAACTGGACCACTTTATACAATTCATAAAATCATTTCAGTTTTACAGCTTGCAAGGGAAAAGGAAGAAAGTTTAGGTGTTAAAGTTGTTCCTGTTTTCTGGATTGCTGGTGAAGACCATGATATGGATGAAATTAATCATACTTTTGTAACGAAGAATAAAAAAATAAAAAAGACTATTTTTCATGACCGTAATCCGAAAGTGGCGAGTGCTTCAGAGTCCGAGCTTTCTTTGGAAGACTGTAGAAAGTGGATTGAAGAAATTTTCAAAACATACCCTGAAACGAATTTTACAAAGGATGTACTGCGATTTATTGATGATTCTTTGGGGAAATCGAATACGTATGTAGATTTCTTTGCCCATCTTATTATGAAAATGTTCGTTAATTCTGGTTTAATTCTTGTTGATTCGCATCATCCTGAATTAAGAAAATTAGAAGTGCCGTTTTTTAAGCAAATTATAGATAAGTATAAAGAAGTGCAAGAGGGGCTTCATAACCAACAGGAAATAATTAAAGAATTAGGATATAAACCGATTATTGAAACAAAGTATAATGCAGTACATATATTCATGGAAATTGATAATGAGCGAGTATTACTTGAAGACGATCAAGGGAAGTTTGTAGGGAAGGATGGAGCGTATTCCTTTTCATATGAGGAATTGATGGAAGAGATGGAAAGAAGTCCGGAACGCTTTAGTAATAATGTTGTAACGCGCCCTCTTATGCAAGAGTATCTATTTCCTACGCTCGCGTTTATTGGAGGACCAGGGGAATTAGCTTACTGGAGTGAATTGCAACAAGTTTTCCATACGATTGGTTTCCAAATGCCGCCTGTCGTTCCGCGTATTACAATCACTTATGTAGAGAGGGATATAGCGACAGATTTATACGATTTGCAATTGCAAGACAGTGATCCTTTTTTAAATAACGTAGATAAGTTGCGTGAAAACTGGTTATCTAATCAAATAGAGGAACCGATAGATGATCGATTTGTAGAGGCGAAAAAAGAAATAATTGATATCCATACGTCATTACAACAGTTTGTGAAGAAAATAGATCCTGGATTAAGTGCGTTTGCAGGGAAAAATGAATTCAAAATTAATGAACAAATTGAACTGTTGGAAAGAATGTTGAAAAGAAATGTTGAGAAAAAACATGAAGTACAGCTAAATAAATTCCGTCGCATACAATTTGCACTTCGTCCATTAGGGGCGCCGCAAGAGCGTGTGTGGAATGTATGTTACTATTTAAATCAGTTTGGTTTGGATTTCGTTGATCGTGTAATGGAAAAACCGTTTTCTTGGGACGGAAAACATCATGTTATAAAACTATAAAATCTTGCTCTTAGGAGCAGGATTTTATTTTTGTCTTGTTGAATTTACTGTGAAGTGAAATTTTTCTGAATTATCAATTTTAAAAAAGTGAATATCGTAATTATGCAGGATACTTAAATATATGACAAAATAGCACAAAATGTAAACGTATTATCATCTTTTTCGACAGTTTTTTATTTAAATTCCCGCAAAAGATGATAAAATTTAGTATATAATAAAAGAAAATAGCGATTTGTATAGTATGCTGCCTTTGTAGGTAAGTTAAATGAGTCGTTCTTTCATAGTATTTCGTTCTCTAATCGTGAAATATGCGTTTGGAGGAGGAGATGCATTCAACATAATTAATTGGAAAAAGAGTAGGTGCAACAATGTTTAAACACGTAACAGTGCTTTTGAAGGAAACAGTAGACGGCTTAGATATAAAGCCAGGTGGTACATATGTAGATTGTACACTGGGGGGAGGAGGACATAGTTCTTATTTATTATCCCAATTAACTGAAGGTGGAAGATTAATCGCGTTTGATCAAGATGAGATAGCGATTCAAAATGCGAAAGAAAGATTCTCTTCATATGGTGAGCAGTTCATAACAGTAAAGAGTAATTTCCGTTATTTATCTGAAAAACTACAGGAATTAGGTATAACAGAAGTAGATGGTATTTTATTTGATTTAGGTGTTTCATCCCCACAATTAGATACACCAGAGCGTGGCTTTAGTTATCATCATGATGCACCGTTAGATATGCGGATGGATCAAGATGCCCCATTAACAGCATATGATGTTGTAAATAGCTGGTCATATGAGCAACTTGTAAGAATTTTCTTCCAGTATGGTGAAGAGAAATTTTCAAAACAAATAGTAAGGAAAATTGAAGCGTATCGTGAGAATAAAGCTATTGAAACGACAGGAGAATTAGTAGAACTAATTAAAGAGGGTATTCCAGCTCCTGCTCGTAGAACGGGTGGACACCCTGCGAAGCGAGTGTTCCAAGCAATCCGTATTGCGGTAAATGATGAATTGAAAGTATTTGAAGAAGCGTTGGAATCTGCAATTGAGATGGTCAAGCCGGGCGGAAGAGTTAGTGTTATAACATTCCATTCTTTAGAAGACCGTATTTGTAAAACGACGTTTAAACGAAATAGCACAACGCCACAATTGCCACCAGGATTACCGATTATTCCTGATGAATTTAAGCCCAAATTAAAGCTTATTACGAGAAAACCGATTTTACCTTCTGATATAGAGTTAGAAGAAAATAATCGAGCGCGTTCTGCGAAATTGAGAATCGCTGAAAAACGATAAAAAGGGGAGAGAGGTATGAGTAACTTAGCTGTAAAGTACAAACAACAAGCGCAAGAAGAGATACAGATTCAAACGCCCCCACAGCAGATGGTTCAGCCAAAAGCTAAAGCGAAGATTACAAGAATCGAAAAACTGTTGTATGTAGCATTTATTGGCTTTTTATTGTATGCCTGTGTAGCGTTTATTGGAAATAAAGCAGGCCTTTATCAAGTTAATGTAGAAGCAGCGACGATAGAACAAAAAATTGTACAGCAGCAAAAAGAAAATCAAGAGTTACAGGCTGAAGTAGAGAAGTTAAGTCGCTATGAACGAATCGCTGAAGTTGCAAAAAAACACGGGCTAGAAATTAATGCGAATAATGTGAAGGGCCTCAAATAAGGCAATAGGTGTGAAGGGAAAATGAAGAGAAATATGACTAAATTTCATACCAATAAGGGAGCAGGGTATTTTATGATTTTATTCCTCCTGCTCTTTTTGCTATTGTTAGCCCGATTTTTTTACATACAAGCAACAGGAACTGTTCATAATCAAGATTTGGATGCACTTGCTAAGCAAAAACATAGTAAAACAGGAGTTCTGGAAGCAAATCGCGGGACGATTTATGATCAAAACGGTCATGTATTAGCGCAAGATGCAAACTCTTATAAACTTGTAGCAGAATTAAAAGGTGCGAATCATGTTGAAAATAAAGAGGATACTGCAAAGAAAATTGCGGGAGTACTCGGAAAAGACGAAGAGAAGATTTTAGCCACGTTAAATAAAAAAGATAAAAATCAAGTCGAATTTGGATCACTAGGTAAAGATTTGACGAAAGAACAGAAGGAACAAATAGAAGCATTGAAATTGCCAGGCATATCTTTTATTACTGAAAATGCAAGAGTGTATCCGAACGGTGATTTTGCATCTTACGTTATAGGTCATGCTAAACCGAATGAAGAGGGAACTTCGATAGGGCAATTTGGTTTAGAAAAAAGTTTAGATAAGTATTTAAGTGCTTCTAACGGAAAAGTAGCTTATACAGGTGATCGTAAAGGTGTGTCTCTTGACGGTGGGAAAGTGAACGTAGAAGCACCTAAAAACGGAGATAACGCATATTTAACGATAGATCAACGTATTCAAAGTTACTTAGAAGATGCGATGAAAGCTGCAAGTAAGCATTACGATCCAGAAAGTTTAATAGGGATTGTTGCGGATCCAAAAACAGGGAAAATATTAGCGATGTCTAGTAAGCCTAGTTATGATCCAAATGATCGTCAAATTAAATATTTCTTCAATGACGCAATTGCAAATGCATTTGAACCTGGATCAACAATGAAAATTTTCACGCTAGCAGCAGCTATTAATGAAGGTGTGTATAAAGGGCAAGATTATTATCAGTCTGGTACATATCAAGTCGGAAACCGAAAAATAAAAGATCATAACGGCGGCGCTGGATGGGGATCTATCACATTTGATGAAGGGGTAGAGCGCTCTTCAAACGTAGCGTTTGCAATTTTAGGGGATCAAAAACTTGGCCCCGAACGTTTCCGAAAATATATTCATAGTTTTGGATTAGATGAAAAAACGAACATTGATTTACCTGGTGAAGGTTCAAATACAATTGGATTCGATCAGCAAATACAGCAAGTAACAACAGCTTTTGGACAAGGTTCTACTGTAACGCCAATACAGCTTGTACAAGCTGCAACTGCTATTGCAAATGATGGGAAAATGATGAAACCTTATACAATTGATAAAATTGTAGATCCAATAACAGGCGAAGTAAAATTAGAACATAAGCCAGAAGAAGTGGGAAAACCTGTTACGAAAGAAACAGCAGCGCAAGTAAGACAGTTATTAGAACGCGTCGTTACATCGCCGAAAGGAACAGGAACTGCTTATAAAATCGATGGATATTCAGTTGGTGGTAAAACAGGGACAGCGCAAATTCCGGATGGAAAAGGTGGCTATATGACGGGAAGAGAGAATTATATATTCTCATTCTTAGGGATGGCACCTATGGACGATCCGCAACTTGTTGTGTATGTAGCTGTAAAACAGCCGGAATTGAAAGATGATGAGAATGGCGCACAGCCTTTAGCTGATATTTTTAAATATGTAACTAAAAATAGTTTAGAGTATTTAAAGATTAAGCCAAATGAAATAAAAGACCCGAAAAAATATGTGAAAGAACAACAAACTGTCGTTCCGGATGTAACAGGGAAAACGATGGAAGAAGCGAAAAAAGCAATTGATAAAGCAAAACTTCGTCCAATCGTATTAGGTGAAGGGAAAGTGCAGCAGCAAGTGCCAAAAGCAACTGAGCAAACATTAAAAGGTGACCGAGTCTTCTTAGTAGGAGATAAACCTACAATGCCAAATATACAAGGCTGGGCACTGCGTGATGTTATGAATTTAGCGAAAACATTAAAGCTTAACCTAAAACCTACTGGTACCGGATATGTAACTGAACAAAGTGTGGCAGAAGGAACATTGTTACAACCTGGTACAGAGTTAGGTGTAACGCTTGTACCGCCACTTGAACCACAACAAGAAGCAGAAGAACAGTAATGGTAAAAGAGAAGAAGTTCTAATTAAATAAGTACAAGCATATATTGGAACAAGCTAGGCGTAAGGGAGGCTTGTTCCAATATGCGTGTATCAAATGTAACGGTTAGAAAACGACTTATTTTTATACTCATATCAGGTATACTTATTTTCACTATCATCGATATTCGTCTTGGATATGTGCAATTTTTTCTTGGCAATATGTTAACGGATCGTGCGAAGGATTCATGGAGTCGAAATATTACTTTTGAACCTGAACGTGGGAAGATTTTAGACCGGAATGGTGTGGAACTTGCTACGAATAAAAGTGCCCCAACTGTCTTTGTTGTACCGAGGCAAATTGAAAAACCAGCAGAGACTGCAGAGAAGTTAGCTGCAGTATTAGGTGTGGAAAAAGATGAGATTTATAAGAGAATTACAAAAAAAGAATCAATTGTAAGGTTAGATAAAGGCGGAAGGAAAATATCACATGATAAAGCGAAAGAGGTACGAGGATTAAGTTTGAAAGGTGTTTATATCGCAGAGGACTCTATCCGGTACTATCCATTTGGCAACTTTTTATCACACGTATTAGGGTTTGCAGGTAGTGATAACCAAGGTCTTATGGGACTGGAAAAATATTATGATAAAGAGCTAAATGGTGATGAAGGTCATGTGCGTTTTTTTGCAGATGCAAAAGGACAAAGGATGCCTAATGTTGGCGATGATTTCAAAAAACCAGAAGCTGGTTTGAATTTAGGTTTAACAATTGATGCACGTATTAATAGAATTATGGAAAGAGAAATGAATATTGCAGAGTCGACATATAATCCAGATGGTATGATTGCGATTGCAATGAATCCGAAAAATGGTGAAATTTTAGGTATGTCGAGTCGGCCGAGTTTTGATCCAGCAGATTTTCAAAGTGTTTCTCCAGAAGTGTATAATAGAAACTTACCAGTATGGAGTACGTATGAGCCTGGTTCAACATTTAAGATCATTACGTTAGCAGCAGCCTTGAATGAAAATTTAGTAGACTTAGAGAAAGATACGTTTTATGATGATGGAGCAGCTGAAGTGGGGGGAGCTAGATTGAAATGCTGGAAAGCGGGAGGCCATGGTAGCCAAACGTTTTTAGAAGTAGTTCAAAACTCATGTAACCCAGGATTTATTGAACTTGGTGATCGTCTTGGTAAAGACCGATTGTTTAAATACATTCGTAATTTTGGCTTTGGACAGAAAACCGGAATTGATTTGCAAGGTGAAGGTAGTGGGATTTTATTTAATTTAGATAAAGTCGGTCCAGTCGAGCAAGCAACTACTTCATTTGGTCAAGGAGTTTCTGTAACACCAATTCAACAAGTGGCAGCAGTAGCAGCGGCTGTAAATGGTGGGACATTGTATCAACCGTATATAGCTAAGGAATTTATTGATCCGAAAAATAATCAAGTTGTAAGTAAAAAGACACCTGTGGAAAAAAGAAAAGTTATTTCCAAGGAAACTTCAGAAAAAGTTCGGTATGCATTAGAGAATGTTGTAGCAAAGGGATCTGGTAAAGGTGCTTTCATTGATGGGTATCGTGTAGGTGGAAAAACAGGTACGGCTCAAAAGGTGAAAGATGGTAAATATTTAGAGAATAATTATATAGTATCTTTTATCGGTTTTGCTCCAGCGGATGATCCGGAAATTGTTGTCTATGTTGCTGTTGATAATCCGAAAGGTGTAACGCAATTTGGTGGAGTAGTAGCAGCTCCAATTGTTGGGAATATTCTTCGGGATGCACTTCCTGTTATGGGAGTGAAACCGAGAAAAGAACAAGTTGAGAGAGAATATAAATGGGGCGATACACCAACTGTGGAAGTTCCGAATTTAATTGGTATGAAAAAGAAAGACTTACAGACACAACTCGTCGACTTGAAGCTTGATATAAGTGGAGACGGAGAGAAAGTAATTAAACAATCCCCAGAAGCAGGAGCTAAAGTGAAAGAAGGCTCAAAAATTAGAATTTACTTCGGGAATTAAAGGTAACCTAGTACGTTTTATGGTACAATTGGTGGAAGTGAGTTCTTTATAGAAGAGTTACTTAATTTGAGGCTGTAAGAGCCCCAATTATAAATAAGTCTATTTATTAGACACAGTAGCACTTACCTCCTATTTTACATATTTAGGAGGTAACGTGTTGCTTATTAAAAAAGAGATAAATACACAATGTAGAGAGGGTTTAGTGAAATGAAGTTGCATACACTTTTATCATGTTTGCATGATTTTCCAGTTGTTCCAAAAGAAAATCCAGAAATCACATCTATAGAAGCTGATTCACGTAAAGTGAAAGAGGGAAGCTTATTTGTATGTATGAAAGGATATACGGTTGATAGCCATGATTTTGCTAAGCAAGCAGCGGCACAAGGAGCGGCTGCTATTGTTGCGGAAAGACCAATTGATGTTGACGTTCCAGTTGTACTTGTGAAAAACACTTTTCGTTCGTTAGCGGTTTTAGCTGATTATTTTTATGGTCAACCAACACACAAGTTACATTTAATCGGAATTACAGGTACAAATGGAAAGACAACAACATCGCATATTATGGATGAGATTATGCGCGCACATGGTCATAAAACGGGGCTAATTGGAACGATTAATATGAAAATCGGTGATGAAACATTTGAGGTGAAAAATACAACACCAGATGCACTAACACTTCAACAGACATTTTTAAAAATGGTTGAGCACGGTGTAGATAGTACAGTAATGGAAGTTTCGTCACATGCTTTAGATCTTGGTCGTGTACACGGATGTGATTACGATGTAGCAGTGTTTACAAATTTAACACAAGATCATTTAGACTATCATAAAACGATGGAAGAATATAAACATGCAAAAGGGTTGCTATTTGCACAACTTGGCAATAGTTATAACCATGATCGTGAAAAGTACGCGGTACTGAATAACGATGATGCTGTAACTGCGGAATATATGAGAAGTACTGCGGCAACTGTTGTAACGTATGGAATTGATACAACAAGTGATATTATGGCCAAAGATATCGTTATGACGAGTGCTGGAACTACATTTACGCTTGTAACACCGTATGAAAGTGTAAATGTTACGATGAAATTGATTGGGAAATTTAATGTATATAACGTACTAGCGGCAACAGCAGCAGGACTTGTTTCTGGTGTAAGTTTAGAAACGGTTATTGATGTAATAAAGCAACTAGCTGGAGTTCCAGGACGTTTTGAAGTAGTTGATGGTGGACAAAATTATACAGTTATTGTTGATTATGCACATACACCAGATAGCTTAGAGAATGTATTAAAAACAGCAAAACAGTTTGCAAAAGGCGATGTATATTGTATCGTCGGTTGTGGTGGAGATAGAGATCGAACAAAGAGACCAATCATGGCAAGTGTTGCAACAAAATATGCAACTCATGCAATTTACACTTCAGATAATCCAAGAAGTGAAGAGCCAGGAGCTATTTTAGATGATATGGTGCAGGGTGCAAATGGGAATAATTATGAAGTAATTATTGATAGAAAAGAAGCGATATACCATGCAATTGCTAACGCGAAAGCTGAAGATATCATCATTATTGCTGGTAAGGGTCATGAAACGTATCAAATTATTGGTAAAGACGTTCATCATTTTGACGATCGTGAAGTCGCTAAAGAAGCAATTACAGAGCGTTTAAACAACGAAGAGTAAACAACGTGAGAGGAGGACTACATGTGCTTGAGCAAGGTTTATTAGTAACGGCTGGGGTAGCATTCTTAATTTCTGTTGCCCTTTCGCCATTATTTATTCCATTTTTAAGGAAATTAAAGTTCGGACAGAGTATTCGTGATGAGGGACCAAAGTCACATCAAAAAAAATCAGGGACACCTACAATGGGTGGTATTGTCATATATGTATCTATGATGGTAACTTCACTTATTATGGCGATTAAGTTTAATCATTTAGGTGCAGAGGTTTCGTTATTATTATTAGTGACATTTGGCTACGGATTAATTGGATTTTTAGATGACTACATAAAGGTAGTTAAGAAGAGAAATCTTGGTTTAACATCAAAACAAAAATTAGTAGGTCAGCTTGTTATTGCTATTGCGTTCTTTTTAATTGGAAAAGGGCAAGCGTTCCACACATACATCATGATTCCGGGAACAGATGTTAAGTTTGAACTAGGTTGGGCGTATTTTGTACTTGTATTATTTATGCTTATTGGTGGATCAAATGCAGTTAACTTAACTGACGGTTTAGATGGTTTATTATCAGGAACAGCTGCTATTGCATTTGGAGCTTTTAGTATTATTGCAGTAGCGCAAGAGCAATTTGGAGTAGCGATATTCTGTATGGCAGTTGTAGGAGCTGTACTTGGATTTTTAGTATTCAATGCAAATCCAGCGAAAGTGTTTATGGGAGATACAGGTTCCTTAGCTTTAGGTGGAGCCATTGCAGCTGTAGCGATTTTATTAAAACAAGAATTACTACTTGTAATCATTGGTGGAGTATTCGTAATGGAAACTTTATCTGTTATTATTCAGGTCATTTCTTTTAAAACAACAGGAAAACGTGTCTTTAAAATGAGTCCATTACACCATCATTATGAATTATGTGGTTGGTCAGAGTGGCGTGTTGTTGTGACATTTTGGTCTGTAGGATTTTTATTAGCTGTGTTAGGAATTTATATCGGGGTGTGGATGTAATTGAAAACTGTAACTGAATTTCAAAATAAAAATATTCTTGTATTAGGCATTGCAAAAAGTGGTTATGCAGCAGCTACGTTGTTACAAAAATTAGGGGCAAATGTTATCGTAAATGACGGAAAGCCTTTAGCAGATAATGTACTTGCTGCAGAATTACAAGCAAAAGGAATGGACGTTGTATGCGGTGGTCATCCTTTAGAATTGTTAGAGAGAAATATTTCTCTTGTAGTAAAAAATCCAGGAATCCCGTATTCTAATCCAATATTAGTTGCCGCGAAAGAAAAGCAAATTCCAATTGTTACGGAAGTTGAATTAGCATATCGTATTTCAGAAGCGCCATTTATTGGGATTACGGGGTCTAACGGTAAAACGACGACGACAATGCTTGCATTTGAAATGCTAAAAGAAGGACAAAAGCATCCTATAATTGCAGGGAACATAGGAACTGTAGCGTGTGAAGTAGCACAGGGTGCAAAAGAAAATGAAGTTGTAGTTACAGAGCTTTCATCGTTCCAACTGATGGGAGTAGAATTGTTCCAACCTAAAATTGCTGCGTTTTTAAATTTATTTGAGGCCCACTTAGATTATCACGGGACGAAGAAGGAATATGGTTTAGCAAAAGCAAATATTTTTAAAAACCAAACAGAAAATGATTATAGTGTAATAAATGCAGATGATGCAGATGTGATGGCTTTAGCTGCTTATAGTAAAGGGCAAAAAGTACTATTCTCGACAAAGAAAGAAATTGAAGATGGTGCGTGTATAAAAGAGAATGCTCTTTGTTTTAAAGGTGAAAAAGTTGTTGAAGTAGGCGATATCGTTTTACCTGGTCAACATAATTTAGAAAATATTTTAGCAGCGATGAGTATCGCAAAATTATTGGGTGTTTCTAATGAAGCAATTACTGTGGTATTAAAACGTTTTACAGGTGTAAAACATCGTTTAGAATATGTAACAACTATTAACAATCGTAAGGTTTATAATGACTCAAAAGCAACGAATATGTTAGCGACTGAGAAAGCTTTATCTGCGTTTACACAACCGATTGTGTTATTAGCAGGTGGGCTTGATCGTGGAAATGAATTCGATGATTTAATTCCATATTTCAAAAATGTAAAAGCAATTGTAACATTTGGACAAACAGCTCCAAAACTAGTAAGAGCTGCAGAAAAAGCGGGATTAGATACAATTGAAAGTGTCGATACTTTAGATGAAGCGGTAGTGAAAGCTTATGCTCATTCTACAGATGGCGATGTAATTCTTCTTTCTCCAGCATGTGCAAGCTGGGATCAATTTAAAACATTTGAAGAAAGAGGAGACATTTTTATACAAGCTGTGCATAAACTTATATAAAGTAAATCAAAACATCAGTAGGCTAACACCTACTGATGTTTTGTTACATAGGGCAAAAGTTTCTGCCTAAAGAGGTGGTGTTTATGGGTAATGAAGAAAACGCCTGATTTTATTCTCATCATCGTTACACTTGCGTTGTTAACAATCGGAATGGTTATGGTGTATAGTGCGAGTGCGGTTTGGGCCTCTTATAAAATGGGGGACTCATTCTTTTTTGCAAAAAGGCAATTGCTATTTGCAAGTATTGGTGTAGTGGCTATGTTTTTAATTATGAAAATTGATTATTGGGTGTGGCGTACGTATTCAAAAGTAATTTTGCTAGTTTGCTTCATTCTTCTTATTCTTGTTCTTATTCCTGGGGTAGGACTTGTTCGAGGAGGAGCGCGAAGTTGGATTGGAATCGGGGCATTTTCCATTCAACCGTCAGAATTTATGAAATTTGCGATGATTATTTTCTTAGCAAAATTTTTAGCGGAACGACAAAAATTAATTACCTCTTTTAAACGTGGTTTACTACCAGCTCTTAGTTTTGTATTTCTTGCTTTTGGGATGATTATGTTACAGCCAGATCTTGGCACAGGAACTGTAATGGTTGGGACATGTATTATTATGATATTTATCTCGGGAGCAAGGGTATTTCACTTTGCAATGTTTGGTTTGCTTGGTGTAGCAGGATTTGTAGGGCTAATTGCATCAGCACCGTATCGAATGAAACGTATTACATCATATTTAGATCCGTGGTCAGATCCGCTTGGAAGTGGATTTCAAATTATTCAATCGTTACTCGCAATTGGACCTGGTGGATTATTCGGGCTTGGACTTGGACAAAGTAGACAAAAGTTTCTTTATTTACCTGAACCGCAAACAGACTTTATATTTGCGATCTTATCCGAGGAATTAGGTTTTATTGGTGGTTCATTTGTGTTATTATTATTTAGTCTATTATTATGGCGTGGGATTCGTATAGCTTTAGGAGCGCCAGATTTATATGGTACGTTTTTAGCAGTAGGTATTGTGGCGATGATTGCGATTCAAGTAATGATTAATGTTGGTGTTGTAACAGGATTGATGCCTGTAACAGGTATTACTTTGCCGTTTTTAAGTTATGGTGGATCAAGTTTGACATTAATGTTAATGGCAGTAGGTGTATTATTAAATATAAGTCGCCATTCTCGCTACTAAACCCTGTTTTATAAGACAGGGTTTTTCGTATGTGCGCGAAGAAACATGATGTATATAGAAATAAATACGACTGAAATAAGAAAAGAGAAGCGGAGGAGTTAGTAGTGCGTGTATTAGTAAGTGGTGGGGGCACTGGAGGTCATATTTATCCGGCTCTTGCTCTAATAAGAGAAATAAAAAAATTAAATCCGGAAGCAAGGTTTTTATATATTGGTACGGAGAGTGGATTAGAGAGCACAATCGTTCCAAAAGCAGGCATACCGTTTCAATCTATTGTTATAAGTGGATTTAAGCGTAAAATATCGTTAGATAACGTGAAAACGGTGATGCGTTTCCTAAAGGGTGTACAAGATAGTAAACGATATATTCGTCGTTTTAATCCTGATATTGTGATTGGAACGGGTGGATATGTATGTGGACCAGTTGTATATGCTGCAGCAAAATTAGGTATTCCAACCATTGTACATGAACAAAATAGTGTACCTGGTGTAACGAATAAATTTTTAAGCCGCTATGTTGATAAAGTTGCGGTTTGTTTTGAAGCGGCTGCAGAACATTTTCCACAGTCAAAAGTGGTGATGACAGGGAATCCAAGAGCATCAGAAGTAATGGATCAGAATGGAATGAAAGGAAAACGTTCAGTAGGTTTATCTCTTCCTAAAAAATCGGTACTTATTTTTGGTGGAAGTCGTGGGGCTAGACCGATTAACGATGCTTTCGTAGAGGCAATTGAACAGTTTGGAAATAAAAGTTACGAAATATTGTATGTAACAGGTGAAGTTCATTATGACAAAGTGATGGAAGCAGTGAAGCAAAAAGGGAATCCGAATAATGTTATTATTAAACCTTTCATTCATAATATGCCAGAGGTACTTACAGGTGTAGATCTTGTTGTTTCAAGAGCGGGGGCAACAACACTTGCAGAATTAACCGCGTTAGGTAAGCCAAGTGTGTTAATACCGAGTCCTTACGTAACAAATAACCATCAGGAAAAGAATGCACGTTCCGTTGTCGATAAAGGAGCAGCAAAAATGTTGCTTGAAAAAGATTTAACCGCAGAAACGCTTATTCGTGATATTGATGAGATTTTATTAGATGCACAAACATTACAAAATATGAAGCTGGCTGCGGGGCAATTAGGTATTCCCGATGCAGCAAATAAGCTGTATGAAGTAATGAATAAGCTTGTAAAAAAATAACGTTAGGTGAACGCCCTGCATACTACTGTAATAAGGATACTTAGTATGGGGGAGATTGTTTATGGAGCAATTAGTAAATGAGCTTATAGAAGCAAATGTTGGTCGCGTGTTAGTGAATGAAGCGTTAGCGCGTTATACCACTATGAAAATAGGTGGACCAGCTGATATTTTAATTGTGCCAAAGCATGTTGCCAGTATTGAAAAAACGTTGCAGTTAGTAAAAAAATATAAAACAAAGTGGACTGTAATTGGTCGAGGTTCGAACCTTCTTGTATCTGATCTAGGTATAGAAGGTGTCGTTATTCGTTTAGGAGAAGGATTAGACCACTTAGAAGTCGAAAAACATAGAGTAAGAGTTGGTGGTGGGTATCCCCTTATTAAATTATCAACTTTACTTAGTCGTCAAGGGTTATCCGGCCTGGAATTTGCCAGTGGTATTCCAGGAAGTGTTGGTGGTGCAGTGTATATGAATGCAGGAGCACATAAATCGGATATATCAAACATATTATCAAAAGCTCTTATTTTGTTTGAAAACGGAACAATTGATTGGTTAACACATGAAGAAATGGAGTTTTCCTATCGTACTTCTGTATTGCAAACGAAACGTCCTGGTATTGTTTTGGAAGCTGAGTTTCAATTGCAGGTAGGGGAGCGTGAGGGAATCGTAAGCGTCATGCAAAAGAATAAAGACTACCGTCGTGAAACACAGCCGTGGAATCATCCTTGTGCAGGAAGCATATTTCGGAATCCAATCCCATACTTTGCAGGAGACTTAATAGAAAAGGCGGGGCTTCGTGGTTATCAAATAGGCGGAGCTCAAATTTCTGAAATGCATGGGAATTTTATTATTAATACTGGGGGAGCCAGTGCGCAAGATGTCTTATCTTTAATTGCATTAATAAAACAAACAATTGAGGATAAATTTGGCGTAGAAATGCATACAGAAGTAGAAATCATTGGAAGATAACGGTTATTCGTTCCGCTCATTATCATTTATGTTATAATAAGAAGATAAGAACGGCATGAGGAACATGCCGTTTTTTATGTTACGTAGGGGGATCGTACATGAAAAATAGTAAAGTGATTAAACTACAGGATCGTGTACCAAAGTTAAAAAATCAACAGAAGAAAAACAAGAAAAATGTTAATCATCGGTTGATTTTATACATATCAATTTTATTTTTATTAGTGCTCTTTTTAATTTATTTTCGGTCTCCGCTAAGCAATATCAAAAAGATAAGTGTGTTTGGAAATCATTATATGACAGATGAACAAGTGATGAAGGAATCAGGTGTGACGTATGATACAAGTTATTTCCGAGTGACGGCACATAAAGCAGAAGAAAACCTAACGAAACGAAAAGAAATTAAAGCAGTAAATGTAAAAAAACGTTTTCCAAATAAAATTGATGTTCATATTGAAGAATATTTAACGATTGGTTATATAAACAAAGATGGGAAATTACAACCGTTACTAGAGAACGGGAAAACACTTGATGTACTTCCGAACGGAAAACTTCCTGTTGCAGCACCAATTTTTGAACCTTTTAAAGAGGAAAAAATGAAGGAGTTAATTGCTGAGCTTGAAAAATTAACACCAACTATTTTAAGGTCTATTTCTGAAATTCGTTATTCACCGACGAATGCGAATGAAGATCATCTTACTTTATATATGAACGAAGGGTACGAAGTGAGCACTACGATTCAAAATTTCGCAAAGCGTATGGAAGCTTATCCGCTTATCTTAAAAACAATTGAGCCGGGTAAAAAGGTATTAATTGATTTAGAAGTAGGGGCATATACGAAAGAATTAGGAGCGGAAGAAAAAAAAGAATAGAACGATAGTTTTTACTACGTTCCTGTAGAAAAAACGAAACGAATGTTCTATTGAATGCATCTGAATTTACAAGAATGGTTCATTTGATGAAAAAGATGTAAAAATTCTTAGATTCATACTAGGATTGGTACAAGTTTCACTTTTCTATGAGTACATCTTAGTGTAGACTTATACTTGGCGGTAATCTTTACACTTGAAATAGAATTATTTCAAGATAAGCAGTTATTCAAAGTTTACTGCGATATTCTTAAATGAATGTTAAATAAAAATAAGAAAAATATAGGGTTAAAAAAGGGAAACGTATAAAGACGTTGAATATTTTTCTTATAAATAGTAAAGTTGCGATTGTTGTTCCATATATTGAGTTGTATGGTATAAATAAAGAAGGAGGTGCCAAAGAATGAACAGCAATGAAATATATGTTAGTCTTGACATCGGTACATCCAATGTTAAAGTCATCATTGGTGAAATGGTTAATGACAGCTTAAACATTATTGGTGTTGGAAATGTAAAATCAAATGGTTTAAAGAAGGGATCGATAGTTGATATAGACGAGACTGTTCGATCAATTAAAAAAGCAATTGAACAAGCTGAGCGCATGGTGGGAATCCACATTGAGCAAGTTGTAGTAGGTGTCAATGCAAACCAGGTACAGCTACTTCCTTGTCACGGAGTAGTCGCTGTTTCAAATGAAGATCGTGAAATCGGGAATGAAGATGTCTTACGCGTTCTAGATGCAGCACAAGTTGTGTCAATTGCTCCAGAGCGTGAGTTTATTGATGTGGTACCTCGACAGTTCATCGTAGACGGTCTTGACGAGATTAACGATCCACGCGGGATGATCGGTGTAAGATTAGAAATGGAAGGTACACTTATAACAGGCTCGAGAACTTTACTACATAACCTACTTCGTTGTGTAGAAAAAGCAGGTCTTGAAATAGTTGATATTTGTCTTCAGCCTTTAGCGGCTGCAACAGTTGCTATATCTTCAGATGAAAAAAATAGAGGAGTGGCCCTTGTTGATATGGGGGGAGGATCTACAACTTTATCTATTTTTAAAGATGGAGAGTTACAAGCGACGAGCGTATTACCGTTAGGTGGAGACCATATAACGAAGGATATTGCGATTGGGTTGAAAACTTCAACAGACAATGCAGATCAAATAAAGTTGAAATATGGACATGCTTTTTATGATACAGCATCTGAAGAAGAGATGTTTACGGTTCCTATTATGGGAAGCGATCAAACAGAACAATATTCTCAGTTGGAATTATCGGATATAATAGAGGCTCGTGTAGAAGAAATTTTAATGTTTGTTCAAGATGAAGTGCGTAAGTTAGGAGTAAAGCAAGTAGCTTCTGGCTATGTACTAACTGGTGGAATTGCTTCTATGCCGGGTGTTCTTGATCTTGCATATGATATTTTACATGAAAATGTTCGTATAGCGACTCCTGATTATATTGGTGTGCGTGAGCCACAATATACAAGTGGAGTAGGATTAATTAAACATTCTTATCAAAAAGCTAAATTACGTGGAAAAAATGTGCAGGAAAAGCAAGAACATTTTGAACCAGTACCAGCACCAGCACCAACGCCGGTACAACAGCAACCTGCGAAACAAAAAACTCGTAATCAAAACAATAATAATCAAAATGATGAACGTATGATGTCAAAAGTAAAACGTGTATTCCGTTATTTATGGGATTAAAATTGGACACGAAAAATGAGGTTCTAGGGGGATTTCGACATGTTAGAGTTTGATACTACTCAAGATCAATTAGCGAATATAAAAGTTATCGGTGTCGGCGGTGGCGGAAACAATGCTGTAAACCGTATGATCGAACACGGTGTACAAGGTGTAGACTTTATCGCTGTGAATACTGATGCACAAGCATTAAATCTATCAAAAGCTGAAACAAAAATGCAAATTGGTGGAAAATTAACACGTGGACTTGGTGCAGGTGCAAACCCTGAAGTAGGGAAAAAAGCTGCAGAAGAAAGTAAAGAACAGATCCAAGAAGCACTTCGTGGTGCGGATATGGTCTTCGTAACTGCTGGTATGGGCGGCGGAACTGGAACTGGTGCAGCTCCAGTTGTTGCTCAAGTTGCAAAAGAATTAGGTGCATTAACAGTTGGTGTTGTGACACGTCCATTTACATTTGAAGGACGTAAACGTGCAACGCAAGCAGCATCTGGTATTGCGGCATTTAAAGAAAATGTAGATACACTTATTGTAATTCCAAACGATCGCTTATTAGAGATTGTTGATAAAAATACGCCGATGTTAGAAGCATTCCGTGAAGCAGATAACGTATTACGTCAAGGTGTTCAAGGTATTTCTGATTTAATTGCAACACCAGGTTTAATTAACTTAGACTTCGCAGACGTAAAGACAATTATGTCTAATAGAGGTTCTGCTTTAATGGGTATTGGTTCTGGTAATGGAGAAAATCGTGCTGCTGAAGCTGCGAAAAAAGCGATTTCTAGTCCATTATTAGAAACATCTATTGATGGAGCTCAAGGTGTTATCATGAACATTACGGGTGGAGCTAACTTAAGCTTATATGAAGTACAAGAAGCGGCAGACATTGTAGCTTCAGCTTCAGATCCAGAAGTAAATATGATCTTCGGTTCTGTTATTAATGAAGGATTAAAAGATGATATCGTTGTAACTGTAATTGCAACTGGTTTTGATGATAGTGCTTCGACGCAGCCACCAAAACCAATTATCCGTCCGACTGCGAATCACACGCAACAACAGCAACAGCAAGTAGCTCAACCTTCAAAACAACGTGAAGTTAAGCGTGAAATGAAACGTGAAGAGCCGGTTGTGCATGAGCGTCATACAGATTCAGATGACATCGATATTCCAGCATTCTTACGTAACCGTCGTAGACGATAAAAGAAAAGGGGCTTTTATGCTCCTTTTTTGTTTTATACAGGGAAAAGATCTGCTAAGCAGGTCTTTTTTTATTTTATATATTTCGATTTATCCCGCTATTTGCTGGGCGCCTGATTGGTGCGGGGTGATTAAAGTTTCACTTAATATATAAGTAAAAAGATATAGTATTCTATGAAACATATACTTTTATTTTTTACCGACAGATTTTGTCTAGAAAGCACAAAATAACAAAAAAACACCTCCGCAAATTGACACACTTTCCTATTGGATATGCATTATACTAGTCTCAACTTAAAAAAAGAGGTGAATTGTTTGGTTGTTTACGCCGACGTTGTTTGGTTGTTAAACGCCTGCATTGATTTTCTTTTACTTTTATTAACAGCAACCGTGTTAAAAAAGAAGATCAAAAGATGGAGGCTTGTGTTAGGGGCATTTATAGGTTCAACCATTGTTATTTTTGCCTTTACTCCTTTTGCTTCTATGATGACACATCCAATTATGAAACTACTGTACTCGTTACTTATTGTGTATACAGCATTTGGGTTTACAACGTTTAGAAACTATGCACAAACTGTTTTTACTTTTTACTTTGTAACCTTTATGGTTGGCGGAGGGTTAATTGGGACTCATTTCTTTTTGCAAACGAATGAAATGGTAAATGGATTGGTTCAATCTCAATCAATTTCTTACGGTGATCCAATTAGCTGGTTGTTTGTTGTTTTTGGTTTTCCAGTAATTTATTATTTTTCTAAAAAGCGTATTGAAAGCGTAGAGGTTACAAAAATACACTATGACCAAATTGTGAAATTGAAAATTCAATTAGCTGAAGAGGAACTAGAACTCGCAGGTTTAATTGATAGTGGGAACCAACTTTACGACCCGTTAACAAAAACACCCGTTATGATTATGCATATTTCATCATTAGAGCATTGCTTGCCAGCTTGGTTAACAGAACAAATTTATTCCAAAACAGAGATTCCTCAAATACCAGAAAATGATTCTGGCTGGGCGACAAAATTACGCTTAATTCCTTTCAGAGCAGTAGGAGTAGAGAATCAATTTTTATGGGCAATTAAGCCAGACAGTGTGCAAATTTATCATGAAGGTAGTTCTATTGTAGTCAGCAAAGTATTGATTGGAATAAATACACAACAGTTGTCAACCAATGGAGAGTATCAATGTATTGTGCATCCGAAAATGTTAATTTCTCAAAAAATGGTAATTGCTTAATAATGGGAGGCGGGATAATATGATGAAATTAAAATTTTATTTAGTATACCTTTGGTATAAAGTATTGTTGAAATTAGGAATTAAGACCGATGAAATTTATTATATTGGTGGAAGTGAAGCGTTGCCACCACCGTTAACGAAAGAAGAAGAGGAAGTTCTTTTGAATAAATTGCCAAAAGGAGATCAGGCAGCAAGATCGTTACTGATTGAACGCAACTTACGGTTAGTTGTATATATAGCAAGAAAGTTTGAAAATACAGGGATAAATATTGAAGACTTGATTAGTATAGGAACAATTGGCCTTATTAAAGCAGTGAATACATTTAATCCGGAAAAGAAAATAAAATTAGCGACATATGCCTCACGTTGTATAGAAAATGAAATTTTAATGCATTTGCGTCGGAATAATAAAAATCGTTCAGAAGTTTCTTTTGACGAACCGCTTAACATCGATTGGGATGGGAATGAACTTTTGTTATCAGATGTATTAGGTACAGATGATGATATTATTACAAAAGATTTAGAAGCTACTGTAGATCGTCATCTTCTAATGAAAGCATTGCATCAATTAAATGATCGTGAAAAACAAATTATGGAACTTCGGTTTGGGCTTGCTGGAGAAGAGGAAAAGACGCAAAAAGATGTGGCGGATATGCTTGGGATTTCACAGTCATACATTTCGCGTTTAGAAAAAAGAATCATAAAAAGATTACGAAAAGAATTTAATAAAATGGTGTAAAGAATAAGACCAGCCGTTATCTAGGCTGGTCTTATTCTCTTTCGTTGTAGGAGAAGAGACAACGAAAATGAAAAATGAAGAGAAAACCGCATGCATAAAATCCCCTTCAAAGGAAATACTTTACACTGTACAGCAACTCCCGATAGGAGGGAACACTTTGACGAGAAACAAAGTAGAAATTTGCGGTGTTGATACAGCTAAACTTCCCGTACTAAAAAATGATGAAATGCGTAAATTATTTCGTGAAATGCAAAGTGGAGAGATAAGCGCAAGAGAGAAATTAGTGAATGGAAACTTACGTCTTGTACTGAGCGTCATCCAAAGATTTAATAACAGAGGAGAATATGTTGACGATTTATTTCAAGTTGGTTGCATCGGACTTATGAAATCCATTGATAACTTTGATTTAGGCCAAAATGTAAAATTTTCAACGTATGCTGTGCCGATGATTATTGGGGAAATACGCAGATATTTGCGTGATAATAATCCGATTCGCGTATCTCGATCATTAAGAGATATTGCGTATAAAGCGTTACAAGTAAGAGAGAAATTGATTGCAGAAAATTCAAAAGAACCAACAGCAATGGATATTGCAAAAGTGCTTGAAGTGACTCATGAAGAAATTGTTTTTGCATTAGATGCGATTCAAGATCCAGTTTCATTATTTGAACCGATTTATAACGATGGGGGAGATCCTATCTTTGTTATGGATCAGTTAAGTGATGAAAAACAAAAGGACGAGCAGTGGGTTGAAGAGCTAGCACTGAAAGAAGGGATGAAGCGTTTAAATGATCGTGAGAAAATGATTATTCGAAAACGTTTCTTTCAAGGAAAGACACAAATGGAAGTTGCAGAAGAAATTGGGATTTCTCAAGCACAAGTGTCACGTTTAGAGAAATCAGCTATTAAACAAATGAATAAGACGATTCAAGGATAAGGTTTCACCATTTATGGTGAAACCTTTTTATATGTAATATAGTTTGTCTTCGCTCATAGTAGGGAAGTTGTGCTCATATAATGAAAATAATATGGGATTAGTAGAGGGTGCTTCCTGTTAATTTGAGAAACAGTGTTTTTTCAATTCGTCATATATAAGGGAGAGGATGAAAATGATAAAAATTTCGGAGTTGCAGATGAAAGAGATAATAAATGTTTCAGATGGAAAAAGGCTTGGGAATATTGGAGATATTGAAATTGATATGAACACAGGGAAGATCGGGTCTATTATTATTTCCAAACAGGCACGTATGTTAGGGATCTTTGGGAAGGATGTAGAAATTGTAATTCCTTGGGAGGAAATTATGAAAATTGGGGAAGATGTCATACTTGTTAGAGTAAATCCTGTTAATTCTGTAACAGAATCAATACAAACACCGACAATTTCATAAAGAATATTACAAATTCCTCTTTTTTTTCTGTTGGCATTATGAAAAAATAAAAGTATGGTAAAATAGACAGGAAGTACCATGCTTTTTTATGTTATTTTAATTAAAAGGAGTCACTTTATGAGACAACCATTTAAATATGTGGACGGTATACTGTATTTACAAGCGTGGAAAGAACTTGGAAACATTACTGCTGGATTTACGACAAAAGATGGTGGGGTAAGTACGGGCTCCTTTCATGCGATGAATTTAGGATTACATGTGAATGATATCGTGGAGAACGTTCATGAAAACAGACGCATTTTAGCAAATAAGTTACAAAAACCATTAGAAAACTGGATTTGCTCTGAACAAGTTCATGATCATCATGTTGAAAAAGTAGGACAACAGGAAAAAGGAAGTGGCGTCTATTCATATGAAGACGGCATTTCAAAAACAGATGGCATTTATACGACTAATAATGATGTTCTTCTAACATCATGTTACGCGGATTGTGTTCCACTCTATTTTTATGCACCATCACATGGTATGATAGGACTTGCGCATGCTGGATGGAAAGGGACTGTAAAAGAGATTGCAAAGGAAATGATTCAAAAATGGAATGCAGAAGGGATTTCAAGTGATGAAATTCATGTTGCAATTGGACCAGCAATTGGATCTTGTTGTTACGTTGTTGATGATCGAGTGTTAACAGCAGCAGAACAAGTAGTAAACGGCTCTGTCCCTTATAAAAAAATTTCTGATGGGCAGTACGCAATTAATTTAAAAGAAATTAATCGTATATTATGTGTACAATCAGGCATAAAAGAAGAGAATATTGTAATGTCATCTCTTTGTACAAGCTGTGAAGAACAACTATTTTTCTCTCATCGTCGTGATCAAGGTAAGACAGGAAGAATGTTGAGTTTCATAGGTTTTAAGGAGGAAGAAAGCAAGTGACAGTACAAAAAAATTTAACAACTGTAAATGAAGCAATTAAACAATCTTGCGTACGAGCGGGACGTTCGTTGCAAGATATTAAACTCGTTGCGGTTACAAAAACGGTAGGAATTGAAAAAACAAACGAAGTAATTGAAGCTGGAATTATCGATTTAGGTGAAAATAGAAATGAAAGTTTCTTACAGAAGTACGAACATTTCGGTTCAAAAGTGAATTGGCATTTTATTGGATCATTACAAACGAGAAAAGTAAAAGAAATCATTAATGAAATTGATTATTTACATTCGTTAGATCGTCTTTCACTTGCAAAAGAAATTCAAAAACGTGCTGATAAGAAAGTGAAATGTTTTATTCAAGTGAAAACATCATCTGAAGAATCAAAGCAAGGATTGGCAATAGAAGAAACCGTTTCTTTTATTCAAAGTTTGCAAGAATTGGATAAGATTGAAGTGGTGGGACTAATGACAATGGCTCCGTTTACAGAAGAAGAGGAAGAAATCAGACGCTGTTTTAAGGAGTTGTGTATGCTACAAACAGAGGTGCAGGAGCTAGAATTATTACATGCGCCATGTAAAGAATTATCAATGGGAATGTCTAATGATTACACGATTGCAATTGAAGAAGGTGCTACATATATTCGTTTGGGGACGATTTTAGTAGGAAAAGCGTAAAAGGAAGGAGAATCTTATTATGAGTTGGTCAAAAGTAAAATACTTCTTTTTTGATACACCGGAAGAAAAAGAAGCAGCTCAATATAGTTATGAAAAGGAGCAAACAGACATGAAGAAGCAGCAAGATCCACCAGAACAACAAGATGTTGCGTTTCCAAAAGCGCAACCGAAACAAAATGTTGTGAGCATTGAAACGGCAAAGCAATCTTCAAAAGTTGTTTTATTAGAACCACGCACATATTCGGAAGCACAAGGGATTTCGGACCATTTAAAAGGTAGACGAGCTGTTGTGATTAATTTACAACGAATGTCTACTGATCAAGCTGTACGTATCGTTGACTTTTTAAGTGGTACTGTATACGCTATAGGCGGGGACATTCAAAAAATAGGACCGAAAACATTTATGTGTACCCCTGAAAATGTAGATATTGTTGGTGCAATTTCAGAGTTATTCGGTGAAGAAGAAGACACAAATATAAAGAGGTGGTAATACGCCATGGTAACAGTTTTAAACGTTTTAATTACTGCTATCGAGATCTACTCGTGGGCACTTATTATTTACATTCTTCTATCATGGTTCCCTGGTGCAAAGGAATCAACTTTTGGAGAAATTCTTGCGCGTATTTGTGAACCGTATTTAGAACCATTTCGCAGATTTATTCCGCCGCTTGGTATGATTGATATCTCTCCACTCGTTGCGATTTTCACGTTAAAGCTTGCTACGAATGGTTTAATAAGTATATTCAACTATTTCTTATAGTAAGAGGTTAAATACATGAGCATCTATGAACATTTCAGACCCGATGAAGAGGTCTTTGTGGATAAGGTGTTAGAGTGGAAGCGAGCAGCGGAGTACCATCAAGTGAAGTTAACAGACTTCCTTGATCCAAGACAACAACAAATTGTCACTATGGTAATAGGACAAGGGGATGTTGCTGTACAGTTTGATGGTGCAACGCCTCATGCAGAGCGTAAGAGAGCACTCATTTATCCGGACTATCTAGTAGTGAATGAAGAGGAATTTCAAGTAGAAGTATTGGAAATTGACTATCCTTCCAAGTTTTATACGCTAGAACATAGGCAAATATTAGGTACATTTATGTCTCTTGGTTTAACGAGAGAAAAATGTGGTGATATTTTGCTTCAAGAAGATCGTGCCCAAATTGTAGTCGCGAAAGAAGTTGTATCTTATATTGAGATGAACTTACAATCTATAGGGAAAGTGAAAGTCTCCTTATCACCAGTACAAGGAGAAAAAATTCTACAGATGCAAGAAACGTGGGGAGAGAAATCTGGAACGGTTTCTTCACTTCGTTTAGATGTTATGTTAGCTGAAATGTTACATATATCCAGACAAAAAGTACAACCTTTCATAAAAAATGGTTTAGTAAAAGTTAATTGGAAAACAGTGGAGCAAACTTCTTATGAATGTTATCCAGGAGATGTTTTTTCAGTGAGAGGATATGGACGAAGTAAATTGTTTTCTGTAGAAGGTAGAACAAAGCGCGACAAATGGAGAATTTTGTATGGTATACTAAAATGATTGGTTTTTTAGAAGGAAATCCTCCTATTTTGTCGAAGAAAAGATATAATTGAAATAGGAAATTTAGATAACTACTTGGAGGTGGCGTTGTGCCGTTAACACCATTAGATATTCATAACAAAGAATTTGGTCGCGGATTCCGTGGCTATGATGAAGATCAAGTAAATGAGTTTCTTGATCAAATTATCAAAGATTATGAATTAGTCATTCGTGAGAAAAAAGCTTTAGAAGAAAAAGTTGCGCAATTAGAAGGGAAGTTAGATCATTTCTCTAATATTGAAGATACGTTAAACAAATCTATCATCGTTGCACAAGAAGCAGCGGAAGAAGTAAAACGTAATGCGCAAAAAGAAGCAAAATTAATCGTACGTGAAGCTGAAAAGAATGCAGATCGTATTATTAACGAAGCGTTAGTAAAATCAAGAAAAGTTGCCTTTGATATTGAAGAGCTAAAGAAACAAGCGAAAGTATTCCGCACTCGTTTCCGTATGTTATTAGAAACACAGCTTGAAATGTTAAACAACGATGATTGGGATAAACTAATTGAGTTAGAAGACGAAGTAGATGAACTGTTGAAAAAAGAAGAAACAGTGTAAGCTTGACGTTTTTCTCATTATTACATATAATTTTAAACAACATATTTATTAAGAAAAACGAAGATAGGGATAAGTACCTTTTTCATACCTTATATAGCGAACTGAGGATGGTGTAAGCTCAGGATAAGGAGATAATGGGAATATCACCCTGGAGTTCCGCGCTGAACAAATAGAGTAAGCGTAGGCGTATATTCGCGTTAAGAATATAAAGAGGATTGTATACATACGTATAGGATCTACTAGGGTGGTACCGCGGGAGACTTTCTCGTCCCTTTTGGGGATGAGAAAGTCTCTTTTTTATTCCGTTTTTTAAGTGTTTCTTTTATACATGTAAGGAGGAATTGAGCATGGAGTACAAAAATACATTACTAATGCCAAAAACAGAGTTCCCAATGCGTGGGAATTTACCAAAACGTGAGCCTGCAATGCAAGAACAGTGGGCTGAAATGAATATTTATGAAAAGGTACAAGAACATACGAAAGGTCGTCCTTTATTTGTACTGCATGATGGACCTCCATATGCGAATGGTGACATTCATATGGGACATGCATTAAATAAAGTGTTAAAAGACTTTATTGTTCGTTATAAATCAATGACTGGTTACTGCGCACCATATGTACCGGGTTGGGATACACACGGTTTACCAATTGAGCAAGCTTTAACAAATAAAGGTGTAAAGCGTAAAGAAATGACAGTTGCTGAGTTCCGTAAGTTATGTGCAGAGTATGCATATGAACAAGTAGAACGTCAACGTGAACAATTTAAGCGTTTAGGTGTACGTGCAGATTGGGATAACCCATATATTACTTTAGAGCCGGCTTATGAAGCGCAACAAATTAAAGTGTTCGGTGATATGGCGAAAAAAGGTTATATCTATAAAGGGCAGAAACCAGTTTACTGGTCTCCAACGAGTGAATCAGCTTTAGCAGAAGCTGAAATTGAATACCAAGATAAAAAATCAGCATCTATTTACGTAGCATTCCCTGTAAAAGACGGAAAGAACGTATTAGAAGGTGATGAGAAATTCATTATCTGGACAACAACACCTTGGACGTTACCTGCAAACTTAGGTATTTCTGTTCACCCAGAACTTGAATACGCTATTGTAAAAGTAAATGATGAAAAATATATTATTGCTTCTGAACTATTTGAGACAGTTGCAAAAACGTTAGAGTGGGAAAATGCTGAAGTTGTGAAAACGGTAAAAGGTAGCGAACTTGAGTATACAGTTGCAAAACATCCATTCTACGATCGTGATTCATTAGTTATGCTAGGAGATCACGTAACAACAGATGCAGGTACAGGTTGTGTTCATACAGCACCAGGACACGGGGAAGATGACTTCGTTGTTGGTAAAAAGTATGGATTAGAAGTACTTTGCCCAGTTGATGATAAAGGTGTATTAACAAATGAAGCACCTGGATTTGAAGGCTTATTCTATGATAAAGCTAACAAGCCAATTACAGAAAAATTAGAAGAAGTAGGCGCGTTACTGAAGCTAGCATTCATTACGCATTCATACCCACATGATTGGAGAACGAAAAAACCAATTATTTTCCGTGCGACAGCACAGTGGTTTGCATCTATTGAAGCGTTCCGTAAAGAATTATTGGAAGCTGTTGCGGAAACAAAATGGGTACCAGCATGGGGAGAAACTCGTCTTCATAATATGGTTCGTGACCGTGGTGACTGGTGTATTTCTCGTCAGCGTGCATGGGGTGTGCCAATCCCTGTATTCTATGCAGAGAATGGTGATCCAATTATTACAGATGAAACAATTAACCATGTAGCAGATTTATTCCGTGAGCACGGTTCTAACGTATGGTTTGAGCGTGAAGCGAGAGATCTATTACCAGAAGGATTTACACATACAGGTAGCCCAAATGGTGAATTCCGTAAAGAAACAGACATCATGGATGTATGGTTCGATTCAGGTTCTTCTCACCAAGCAGTATTAGAAGAGCGCGAAGACTTACAACGTCCAGCTGATTTATATTTAGAAGGATCGGACCAGTATCGTGGTTGGTTTAACTCTTCATTATCAACAGCAGTTGCTGTAACAGGTAAAGCTCCATATAAAGGCGTACTAAGCCATGGTTTCGTATTAGATGGTGAAGGGCGTAAAATGAGTAAGTCGATTGGAAACATCGTCGTACCGAAGAAAATTATGGATCAATTAGGTGGAGATATTTTACGCTTATGGGTATCTTCTGTTGACTATCAATCTGATGTACGTATTTCAGATGATATTTTAAAACAAGTAGCAGAAGTGTATCGTAAAATCCGTAACACATTCCGTTTCTTATTAGGAAACTTAGATGACTTTAAGCCAAGTGAAAATACAGTAGCTGTAGCTGAACTTCGTGAAGTAGATCGTTATATGTTAGTGAAATTAAATGACTTAATTACAAAAGTAAAAGAAGCATATAAAACATACGACTTCGCTGCTGTGTATCATGCAATTCATAACTTCTGTACAATTGATTTAAGTTCATTCTACTTAGACTTTGCAAAAGACATTTTATACATTGAAGGTGCAAACCATGAAGATCGTCGTGCAATTCAAACTGTATTATATGATGTTCTTGTTGCATTGACGAAACTTGTAACACCAATCTTACCGCATACAGCTGATGAAGTATGGCCATACATTCCGGGTGTAACAGAAGAAAGTGTACAATTAACTAATATGCCAGAAGCTGTACAATTAGATGGTGCGGAAGCATTAAAAACAAAATGGGATGCATTTATGACGCTGCGTGATGACGTATTAAAAGCGTTAGAAGTAGCTCGTAATGAGAAAGTAATCGGTAAGTCATTAAATGCAAGTATTACGCTATATCCGACTGTAGAAATGAAAACTATGTTAGAGTCTATTAGCGAAGACTTAAAGCAATTATTCATCGTTTCTGAGTATAAACTTGGTGGTATGATGGAAGAAGCGCCAGCAGATGCGCCGAAGTATGAGCATACAGCGGTTGTTGTTGCTCAAGCAACTGGTGAAACATGTGAACGTTGTTGGGTAGTTTCAGAAACAATTGGTAAAGACGCTGAACATGAAACATTATGTGAGCGTTGTGCAACAGTTGTTAAAGAAAACTATGTAAAATAATAAAAAAACTGACTGTGCGTAAGTACAGTCAGTTTTTTTATTGATGATATATTAAAATAACTTTCACTCTCTTTCCTATGAAGGAAAAATGTGTGTGAGGTAAGCATAGAAATTTCGGACACACTAATCGTACATTGCAGCTGGGAGGAATGTACACGTGAATGAAATGTATATGGAAATCAAAGAAGAATTGCAATTGATGCGAAAAGAGTTACAAGAGAGGCTAGCTAAAGAGGTCATGCACAAATATGATACAGAGTTTAGCGAAGAGCTTGGATATGAAATTAAGGAAGAGATAAAGAAAAAACTCCTATTACATGATATAAAAGAGGACTTAAAAGATGTAGAACGTGCATTATTTAAAATGGAAATAGATATGTATGGTATTTGTGAAGAAACGGGGAGAGCAATTTCGGTAAAACAAATGAAGACGATGCCGACTGCCCGTACCATTCATGAATTTTTCTATGAAAAAGTAAATGTATGAATGCGCACAACGATATTATATTACCTTTTTTTAATTTATTTTATTCTTCTATAAAGGTTCATTGTGAAAAGGTTGCAGCTATGCTAAAATTTTGAGGTACACTGTCTTTGTGGGGGAAATGAAAATGATATATTATGTAATAGCGTTATTTGTCATTGCCATCGATCAAATATCGAAATGGCTAATTGTAAAGAACATGGAATTGGGTACGAGCATTCCGATTATCGATAATGTATTATACATAACATCACATCGAAATAGAGGAGCTGCCTGGGGGATTTTAGAAAATAAAATGTGGTTTTTCTACATTATTACAGTCGTTTTTGTAGTATTTATCGTAATTTATATGCAAAAATATGCGAAAACAGACAAACTTCTAGGGATTTCATTAGGTCTAATATTAGGCGGAGCAATTGGTAATTTCATTGATCGTGTATTTAGACAAGAAGTAGTGGATTTCATTCACGTGTATATTTTCTCGTACAACTATCCAGTATTCAATATAGCTGATTCAGCATTATGTATTGGTGTTGTATTAATTATTATTCAAACATTATTAGAAGGCAAGAAAACGAAGGAGTAATTGAATGAGTGAAGTAGTACAAGTAACAGTTGCAGAAGAACAAAAAAGTGAGCGAATTGATAAATTCGTTGCAGAAATAAACAGTGAATGGTCACGTTCACAAGTACAACAATGGATTAAAGATGATGTCGTTACAGTTAATGGAAAATCGGTAAAAGTGAATTATAAAGTTAAAGAAAACGATGAAATTACAGTAACGATTCCTGATCCAGAAGAGTTAGATATCCAAGCAGAAGATATGGGCTTAGAAATTTATTATGAAGATGCAGATGTACTCGTTGTAAATAAGCCACGTGGTATGGTTGTACATCCAGCTCCAGGGCATACAAGCGGTACGCTTGTAAACGGACTTATGCACCATTGTACAGACCTGTCAGGTATTAACGGTGTAATGCGTCCTGGTATTGTGCATCGTATTGATAAAGATACATCTGGACTATTAATGGTTGCTAAAAATGATGTGGCGCATGAGTCACTTGTAAATCAACTTGTAGCAAAAACAGTAACAAGACGTTACAAAGCGATTGTACACGGTGTGATTCCGCATGATAAAGGAACGATCGATGCGCCAATTGGTCGCGATAAGAAAGAACGTCAAAGCATGACAGTTGATGAAAATGGTAAGAATGCTGTTACACACTTCCAGGTGTTAGAACGCTTTAAAGATTTTACACTTGTAGAATGTCGCTTAGAAACGGGACGTACGCACCAAATTCGTGTTCATATGAAATATATTGGCTATCCACTTGCAGGAGATCCGAAGTATGGTCCGAAGAAAACATTAGACATGAATGGACAAGCACTTCACGCAGGTATTTTAGGGTTTGACCATCCTCGTACTGGTGAATATATTCAGTTTGAGGCACCGATTCCAGAAGTGTTTGAAGACGCATTAAATATTTTACGGAAATAGTATTGACAAATCATAAGAAAACTGAGATACTGACAACAGTTAAATAATGATCCTTTAACACAGCCCCGT
The DNA here is from genome assembly GCF_058952315.1 of Bacillus sp. GW823-FHT06B01. Taxonomy (NCBI): domain Bacteria; kingdom Bacillati; phylum Bacillota; class Bacilli; order Caryophanales; family Bacillaceae; genus Bacillus; species Bacillus sp. GW823-FHT06B01. The sequence continues at coordinate 928,842 of NZ_JBXAHR010000002.1, forward strand.
GAGGTTGAGAAGGTAACGGTTTGAAATACATAGGGTATGCTGTACCCTTTTTTCAAAAGTCCTCTCGCACACGCTGAGAGGACTTTTTTTATACCATTACTCTCACGCAAGAAAAAAGCTTGGAGGTGTAGAGCATGCAAGAGAAAGCTGTTGTTTTAGATGACCAAATGATTCGCCGCGCTTTAACACGAATTAGTCATGAAATCGTGGAACGAAATAAAGGTGTCGATAATTGTGTTCTTGTCGGAATTAAAACTCGTGGAATTTTTATTGCACAACGTTTGGCAGAACGAATTGGTCAAATTGAAGGAAAAGAAATGGAAGTTGGAGAGCTAGATATTACGTTATATCGTGATGATCTAACACTACAATCGAAAAATGAAGAACCACTTGTAAAAGGTTCTGATATCCCTGTAGATATTACGAAGAAAAAAGTTATCCTTGTGGATGATGTATTATATACAGGAAGAACAGTTCGAGCAGCAATGGATGCTCTTATGGATTTAGGTAGACCATCACAAATCCAACTGGCGGTTCTTGTTGATAGAGGTCATCGTGAACTACCAATTCGCGCTGATTATGTAGGAAAGAACATTCCAACATCAAGTGAAGAGCGTATCGAAGTTGATTTGCAAGAGACAGATCAACAAGATCGAGTAAGCATATACGATAAGTAAAGCCCTTTTAAATGTAGTCCTGTGAGGCTGCCAAAGGGTCTTGGCTTTCATATGTCAAATTTGGCATACGAAAGTGTAGGACTCTTTGTGCACAGGCACAAAGAGTTTTTTTATTGCAAAGATTTAAACTGAAGGAGGATGTAACAATGGAACAAAAGCCAGTGTTAGACGTTAATGAAGTACCGAAACCGGGAAAATGGTTATTTTTAAGTATACAACATTTGTTCGCGATGTTTGGATCAACAGTGCTTGTTCCGTTTTTAACAGGATTGAATCCGTCAGTAGCATTAATATCAAGTGGATTAGGAACGCTAGCGTTTCTTCTTATAACGAAAGGTCAAGTACCTGCCTATCTAGGATCATCATTCGCCTTTATCGCACCGATTATAACAGCGAAAACAGCAGGTGGACCTGGAGCAGCAATGCTTGGTGGTTTGTTTGCAGGACTTGTGTACATCTTAATCTCACTCGGAATTAAGAAGTCAGGATCAGAGTGGATTATGAAATTACTTCCGCCAATCGTAGTTGGTCCAGTCGTAATGGTAATCGGTCTAGCTTTAGCACATACAGCAGTTAACATGGCGATGAACGGTGCGGATGGCAAATATAGCTTTACACACTTTTCAGTAGCATTAGTAACATTAGCAATTACAATTATCTGCTCTATATTCGGAAGAGGGTTTTTCAGTATCATACCAGTGTTACTGGGCATTGTCGGCGGATATATCTTTGCTTACTTCCAAGGGCTAGTAAACTTAAAGCCGGTAGCTGAGGCAAAATGGTTTGTTGTACCAGATTTCACAGTACCATTTGTAACATATACTCCGGAGTTTTCGTGGAAGATTGTACTCTTGATGGTACCAGTAGCATTAGTAACAATTTCAGAACATATCGGACATCAAATTGTACTAGGAAATGTTATTAAAAGAGATTTAATTGAAAAACCAGGTTTACATCGCTCAATCTTCGGTGATGGAATAGCAACATTGATTGCATCACTAATAGGTGGACCACCGAATACAACGTATGGTGAAAACATCGGTGTGTTAGCAATTACGAGAGCATACAGTGTATACTTATTCATCGGCTCAGCGGTGTTTGCAATCATGTTCGGATTTATCGGTAAGATTTCTGCACTGATTCATTCGATCCCAACACCAGTTATGGGTGGTGTATCAATCTTACTATTCGGTGTAATTGCATCAAGCGGATTACGCATGATGGTAGATGATAAAACAGACCTAAGTGACAAACGAAACTTAATGATTGCATCAGTAATACTAGTAATCGGTATTGGTGGAGCGGTACTCCACGTAGGAGAATCGTTCCAAGTAGAAGGAATGGCACTAGCAGCAATTGTAGGTGTACTATTAAATCTACTACTACCAGAAACGAAACAAATAAAACAATCTAAGCAGATTGCTTCATAATAATAACCTTTTAATTCAGTCCTGTGAGACCGGAAAGGGTGGCTTCTTCCTTGCACCCTAGTCTCAAATGACTAGGGTATTTTTATACAAAAGTTGTTATAAAAATACAAAAGTGGTAACATAAAAATCAGAAAGATGAGGGATGACGATGAGCCATTTGTTAACGATGAGTGAATTATCGGAAGTAGAAATTTCAGAAATCCTAAAAGACGCAGAAGATTTCGCGAATGGAAAAGAGAGCAAAACGACAGAGCAAACTTTTGTTGCGAACTTGTTCTTTGAGAATAGTACGAGAACGAGATTTAGCTTTGAAGTTGCTGAGAAGAGATTAGGAATTGAAGTTTTAAACTTTTCAGCGGATGCATCAAGCGTACAAAAAGGAGAAACTTTATACGATACGATAAGAACACTAGAATCAATCGGAACAAAAGCGGTGATCGTCCGCCATGAGCAAGATCGCTACTTCGATGAACTAAAAGAACAGGTAAATATCCCAATCTTAAACGCTGGAGATGGATGTGGAAATCATCCAACGCAGTGCCTACTCGATCTTCTTACAATTAAACAAGAGTTTGGAAGATTTGAAGGATTAAAGATTGCGATAGTAGGAGATATTCGTCATAGCCGAGTAGCACGTTCTAATGCAGAAGCATTAACGAAACTGGGTGCAACAATTTACTTTGCAAGTCCAGAAGAGTGGAAAGATGAAGACAGCACGTTTGGAACATACAAACCATTAGATGAACTTGTTCCAGAAGTGGATGTAATGATGTTACTTCGTGTACAACATGAGCGTCATGATCATTATGAAACAGACATTATGAAAGAGTATCATGAGAAACACGGATTAACAGTGGAAAGAGAAAAGCGTATGAAAGAAGGAAGCATTATTATGCATCCAGCTCCTGTAAACCGTGATGTTGAAATTGCAAGTGAACTTGTTGAGTGTGAGCGTTCACGCATATTTAAACAAATGGAAAATGGAGTTTACGTAAGAATGGCTGTACTAAAACGCGCCTTACCAAATGTATTAGGAGGAATGAAACATGAATTACTTGTTTAAAAATGGTCGTTATATGAATGAAGAAGGAAAAATCGTAGCAACAGATCTTCTCGTACAAGACGGTAAAATCGCTAAGGTAGCAGAAAATATTACGGCAGATAATGCTGAAGTAATCGATGTGAACGGAAAGTTAATCGCACCTGGATTAGTAGATGTACACGTACATCTTCGTGAACCAGGTGGTGAACATAAAGAAACAATTGAAACAGGTACACTAGCAGCGGCAAAAGGTGGGTTCACTACAATTTGTGCAATGCCAAATACACGCCCAGTACCAGATTGCAGAGAACATATGGAAGACTTGCAAAATCGTATTAAAGAAAAAGCGCATGTCAACGTACTACCATACGGAGCAATTACAGTACGCCAAGCTGGTTCTGAAATGACAGATTTCGAAACATTAAAAGAACTTGGAGCATTTGCTTTCACTGATGACGGTGTAGGCGTACAAGATGCTAGCATGATGTTAGCTGCTATGAAGCGTGCAGCGAAATTAAATATGGCAGTAGTTGCGCATTGTGAAGAGAATACTCTTATTAATAAAGGTTGTGTACATGAAGGGAAGTTTTCTGAGAAACACGGATTAAACGGTATCCCATCAGTATGTGAATCTGTACATATTGCAAGGGATATACTGCTTGCTGAAGCGGCAGATTGTCACTATCACGTATGTCACGTAAGTACGAAAGGTTCTGTACGCGTAATTCGAGATGCGAAACGCGCTGGAATTAAAGTAACAGCAGAAGTAACACCTCATCATTTAGTGTTATGTGAAGATGATATCCCATCAGCTGATCCTAACTTTAAAATGAACCCGCCGCTTCGTGGAAAAGAAGATCACGCAGCACTAATTGAAGGTTTATTAGATGGAACAATTGATATGATCGCAACTGATCATGCACCGCATACAGCGGAAGAGAAAGCGCAAGGAATTGAAAGAGCACCATTCGGAATTACTGGTTTTGAAACAGCATTCCCACTTCTATACACAAACCTTGTGAAAAAAGGAATTATTACATTAGAGCAGTTAATTCAATTCTTAACAGAAAAACCAGCTGATACATTCGGCTTAGAAGCAGGTCGCCTGAAAGAAGGTAGAACAGCTGATATTACAATCATTGATTTAGAACAAGAAGAAGAGATTGACCCAACAACATTCTTATCAAAAGGAAAAAATACACCATTCGCAGGTTGGAAATGCCAAGGATGGCCGGTAATGACAATCGTTGGTGGTAAGATCGCATGGCAAAAGGAGAGTGCATTAGTATGAAAAGACAACTTATCTTAGAAGATGGAACAGTATTAATTGGAAAAGGTTTCGGAGGAGAAATCGAAAAGTCAGGTGAGGTTGTATTTACAACAGGAATGACTGGATATCAAGAAACATTATCTGATCCATCATATTGCGGTCAAATCGTAACATTCACGTACCCATTAATCGGAAACTACGGCATTAACCGTGATGATTTTGAATCAATTCACCCATCTGTAAATGGTTTAATCGTAAACGAAATTTGTGATCATCCATCAAACTTCCGTAATGAAATTTCGTTAAATGATTACTTAAAAGAAAGAAATATCCCAGGGTTAGCAGGAATTGATACAAGAAAATTAACGAGAAAAATTCGTCAATACGGTACATTACGTGGACGTATATGTAACATGGATGCAGATGTAGAATACATCGTGAGCCAATTAAAAGCGACAGTATTTACAGATCACGTGAAACGCGTATCAACGAAAGATCCATACCCAAGCCCAGGCCGTGGACACCGAGTTGTACTTGTAGACTTCGGAATGAAACATGGTATTTTACGAGAATTAAATAAACGTGACTGTGATGTAATTGTAGTACCTTACAATACAACAGCAGAAGAAATTTTACGTCTTAGCCCAGATGGAATTATGTTAAGTAACGGACCTGGAGATCCAAAAGATGTACCAGAAGCAATTGAAATGTTAAAAGACATTATCGGTAAAGTTCCTTTATTCGGAATTTGCTTAGGACATCAACTATTCGCTCTAGCATCTGGTGCGAATACAAGTAAGTTAAAATTCGGTCACCGTGGTTTAAACCATCCGGTAAAACATCTTGCAACTGGAAAAGTAGCAATTACATCTCAAAATCATGGTTACGCAGTAGAAGAAGAATCAGTTAAAAATACAGAACTTGAAATTACACATGTTGCTTTAAATGATGGAACAGTAGAAGGTCTTCGTCATACGAAGTTCCCAGCATTTACAGTGCAATACCATCCAGAAGCTTCTGCAGGACCAGAAGATGCAAACGATTTGTTCGAAGATTTCTTAGCAATGATTGAAAACTTCAAGAAAGAAGGGGAAGAGTTATGCCAAAACGCCTAGACATTAACACAATTTTAGTAATCGGATCAGGACCAATTGTAATTGGGCAAGCAGCAGAGTTTGACTACTCTGGTACACAAGCTTGTCAATCTCTTAGAGAAGAAGGTTACAAAGTAATCCTTGTTAACTCTAACCCAGCAACAATTATGACAGATACTGCAACGGCAGATAAAGTATATATAGAACCATTAACACTAGAATTTGTAAGCCGTATCATTCGTAAAGAACGTCCAGATGCAATCTTACCAACATTAGGTGGTCAAACAGGCCTGAATATGGCTGTTGAACTTGCGAAATCAGGCATACTTGAAGAGTGCGGAGTTGAAATTTTAGGAACAAAATTATCAGCAATCGAGCAAGCGGAGGATCGTGATTTATTCCGTACCTTAATGCAGGAATTAAATGAACCAATTCCATCTAGTACCATTATTCATACGCTAGAAGAAGCACATGAATTTGTAAAAGAAATTGGATATCCAGTTATTGTTCGCCCAGCATTTACAATGGGGGGAACAGGTGGCGGAATCTGTAGTAATGAAGAAGAACTAGTTGAAATCGTATCAGGTGGATTAAAACATAGTCCGGTAACACAATGTTTATTAGAAAAGAGCATTGCTGGTTGTAAGGAAATTGAATATGAAGTAATGCGTGATTCAAATGATAACGCGATTGTAGTATGTAACATGGAAAATATCGATCCAGTTGGGGTTCACACAGGTGATTCTATCGTTGTAGCACCGAGCCAAACATTAAGTGACCGTGAATATCAAATGTTACGAAACACTTCATTACGAATTATTCGTGCATTAGGAATTGAAGGTGGATGTAACGTTCAGCTTGCACTTGATCCATATAGCTTCCAATATTATGTAATCGAAGTAAACCCGCGTGTAAGTCGTTCATCTGCACTAGCATCTAAAGCAACTGGATATCCAATTGCGAAGCTAGCGGCAAAAATTGCAGTCGGTTTAACATTAGATGAAATTATAAATCCAGTAACACAAAAAACATATGCTTGTTTCGAACCAGCATTAGACTATGTTGTTTCAAAAATTCCACGCTGGCCATTTGATAAGTTTGAATCAGCAAACAGAACACTGGGTACACAAATGAAGGCAACTGGTGAAGTTATGTCAATCGGACGTAACTTAGAGCAATCATTATTAAAAGCGATTCGTTCTTTAGAACTTGGTGTTTATCACTTAGAGTTAGAGCATTTAAAAGAGCTTGATAAAGAGACAATGAAAAAACGCATTATAAAAGCTGATGATGAGCGACTGTTTATTGTAGCAGAAGCAATTCGTCAAGGTGTAACGAAAGAAGAAATCAACAATTGGTGTGAAATGGACTTCTTCTTCTTACAAAAAGTTGAAAATATCGTAAACATGGAACGCGAAGTAAAAGCAAATGTAGGAAATATGGAAGTATTACAATCAGCGAAAGAAATGGGCTTCAGTGACCATTACATCGCCAATGCTTGGAACAAAACAGAGCGTGAAATTTACGATATGCGTAAAGAAAGCAACATAACTCCTGTTTATAAAATGGTAGATACTTGTGCGGCAGAGTTTGAATCTGCAACACCCTACTACTACAGCACATATGGTGACGAGAATGAATCAGTTAGAACAGATCGTAAGAGTGTTGTCGTACTAGGATCTGGTCCAATCCGTATCGGTCAAGGTGTTGAGTTTGACTATGCAACAGTTCACTCTGTATGGGCAATTAAAGAAGCGGGATATGAGGCAATCATTGTTAATAACAATCCAGAAACAGTTTCAACAGACTTCAGTATTTCTGACAAATTATACTTTGAACCATTAACAATTGAAGATGTAATGCACATTATCGATTTAGAAAAACCAGAAGGTGTTATCGTCCAATTCGGTGGACAAACGGCAATTAACTTAGCTGCTAAATTAGAGGCTCACGGTGTGAAAATCTTAGGAACATCACTTGAAGATTTAGACCGTGCAGAAGATCGTGATAAGTTTGAAGCAGCTCTAACACAACTTGGTATTCCGCAGCCAGTTGGTAAAACAGCAACGACTGTAGAGCAAGCGGTAGCAATCGCTGACAAAATTGGTTACCCAGTATTAGTAAGACCATCTTACGTACTAGGTGGACGCGCGATGGAAATCGTATATCGTCAAGAAGAACTGCTGCACTACATGAAAAATGCGGTTAAAGTTCACGCAGATCATCCAGTATTAATCGATCGTTACATGGTTGGTAAAGAAATTGAAGTAGATGCAATTTCAGACGGTGAGAATGTATTCATTCCAGGTATTATGGAACATATTGAACGCGCTGGAGTTCACTCTGGTGACTCAATCGGAGTATATCCACCGCAAAGCTTATCTGCAAAACTGAAAGAACAAATTATTGAACATACAATTGCACTTGGAAAAGGTTTAAACATTGTTGGATTACTAAACATTCAGTTTGTAGTATTCAAAGATGAAGTGTATGTAATTGAAGTAAATCCACGTGCGAGCCGTACAGTACCATTCTTAAGTAAAATTACAGGCGTACCGATGGCGAATGTTGCAACGAAAGTTATTTTAGGTCAAGATCTTGTAGAACAAGGATATGGAACTGGTTATCACCCAGAAGAGAAAGAAGTGTATGTAAAAGCACCGGTATTCTCATTTGCGAAGCTACGTTCAGTTGATACAACATTAGGACCTGAAATGAAATCAACAGGGGAAGTAATGGGTAAAGACTTAACACTTGAAAAAGCATTATACAAAGGGTTAGTTGCTTCAGGAATTAACATCCCAACGCACGGATCAGTAATCATCACTGTAGCGGATAAAGATAAAGAAGAAGCAATGGAAATTGCAAAACGTTTCCACGAAATCGGCTATAACTTATTAGCAACAGCTGGAACAGCACAATCGTTAGCAGAGCAAAACATTCCAGTGCAAGTTGTAAATAAAATTGATTCTGAAGAATACAACTTACTTGATATTATCCGTCAAGGAAAAGCACAGTTTGTAATCAATACATTAACAAAAGGCAAACAACCAGCGCGTGATGGTTTCCGCATTCGCCGTGAATCAGTAGAAAATGGTGTGGCTTGCTTAACATCACTTGATACAACGAGAGCAATCTTACGAGTATTAGAATCTATGACATTCTCAGCTCATTCAATGAAAGAAATTACGCAAACGAAGCGTCACGAGGTGGTACACGCATGATGCAAAAGCAAAATATGATCGTCGTTAACCAAAAAGAAATCGCAAAAAACATTTACGAATTAGTGCTTCAAGGGGATCTAGTGCAGCAAATGAACGATCCAGGGCAGTTTGTACACATTAAGGTAGCAGAGGGCATTACGCCCCTTCTGCGCCGCCCAATTAGTATTTGTAATGTCGATCAAGACAAGAACGAATTTACAATGCTATATCGTGCGGAAGGACAAGGAACAAAAACATTAGCGAAAAGAAAACAAGGCGAACTTGTAGATGTGTTAGGACCACTTGGACATGGTTTTCCTGTAGAAGAAGCGGAAGCTGGACAAACGGCTCTATTAGTTGGAGGGGGAATTGGTGTACCACCACTATATGAATTGTCACAGCGTCTTGTAGCAAAGGGAGTACGCGTTATTCACATCTTAGGTTTCCAAACGAAAGATGTTGTCTTCTATGAAGAGAAATTCGCAGAGCTTGGTGATACGTATGTTGCAACAGTTGATGGTACGCATGGTACAGAAGGCTTTGTAACAGATGTAATTGATAGCTATGGAATCGACTTTGACATTCTATACTCATGTGGACCTTTAGCGATGCTTCGTGCATTAGAAGGACGCTATAAAGAGAGAAAAGCCTACATTTCATTAGAAGAGCGTATGGGCTGTGGCATTGGAGCATGTTTTGCATGTGTATGCCATTTACAAGCAGATCCGAGTGGACATTCTTACAAGAAGGTGTGTAGTGACGGACCAGTATTTCCAATCGGGGAGGTTGTACTATGAACAGATTGCAAGTTGAATTACCAGGGTTATCATTAAAAAATCCAATCATCCCAGCATCTGGTTGCTTCGGATTTGGTCGTGAGTATGCACAGTTCTATGATTTAAGTGTACTTGGATCAATTATGATTAAAGCGACAACAGAACAGCCTCGTTACGGAAACCCAACGCCTCGTGTTGCGGAAACACCAGGCGGAATGCTAAATGCAATCGGGCTTCAAAATCCTGGATTAGAAAAGGTAATGAATTCTGAATTACCTTTTCTCGAGCAATTTGATCTTCCGATTATTGCGAATGTTGCTGGCTCACAAGCTGAGGATTATGTAGCAGTTGCGAAAGAAATTTCAAAGGCACCTAATGTTCATGCGCTAGAATTAAATATTTCTTGTCCAAACGTAAAAACGGGTGGTATCGCTTTTGGTACGAATCCTGAAATTGCTGCTGATTTAACGAAGCGAGTAAAAGAGGTTTCTGAAGTACCGGTATATGTGAAATTGTCACCGAACGTGGCAAACATTGTGGAGATTGCAAAAGCAATTGAAAATGCGGGTGCGGACGGTTTAACGATGATTAATACATTGCTTGGTATGCGTCTAGATTTAAAAACAGCTAAACCAATTTTAGCAAACCGTACAGGCGGATTATCAGGTCCTGCGATTAAGCCAGTAGCAATTCGTATGGTACATGAAGTAAGTCAAGCGGTTAACATTCCGATTATCGGAATGGGTGGTATTGAAACTGCGGAAGATGTAATTGAATTCTTCTATGCTGGCGCAAGCGCGGTTGCAGTTGGAACAGCGAACTTTATCGATCCGTTCGTATGTCCGACAATTATTGAAGAATTACCAGCATTACTAGATGAATTAGGATTTGATCACATTTCGGAATGTCAAGGAAGGAGCTGGAAACAAACATGTCACAGTCGTTAATCGTTGCACTAGATTTTCCAGGGAAACAAGATGTAGAACAATTCTTACACCACTTTGAAGGGGAAGAGCTATTTGTCAAAGTAGGTATGGAGTTATTTTACAAAGAAGGCCCTGCGATTATTACGTACTTAAAAGAAAAAGGGCATAAGATCTTCCTAGATTTAAAACTTCATGATATTCCGAATACAGTAAAAAGCGCTATGCGTAGCCTAGCTAGTCTAGATGTTGATATGGTAAATGTTCATGCTGCTGGGGGAAGCAGTATGATGAAAGCTGCGATTGAGGGATTAGAGGAAGGTACGCAAGAAGGAAAAGAGAGACCGATTTGTATTGCAGTTACACAACTAACAAGCACTTCGGAAGCTATGATGAAAAAAGAGATTGGCATTGAGAAAACGTTAGAAGAAGCGGTTGCTCATTATGCAAAACTAACGAAAGAAAGTGGACTTGATGGTGTTGTTTGTTCAACACTTGAAGTTCCGAAATTACGTGAAGTATGCGGAAATGAATTTGTAACAGTAACACCGGGGATTCGTCTTGCAAGCGATGATATAAATGACCAGGTGCGCGTAGCAACACCGAAACGTGCGAGGGAACTTGGCTCAAGCTACATCGTAGTTGGACGTAGTATTACAAAAGCGGAAAATCCGCTTGAAGCGTATAAAACAGTAAAACAACAGTGGGAAGGTGTAACAGTATGAAAAAAGAAATCGCATCGCATTTATTAGAAATTGGAGCAGTATTTTTACAACCGAATGATCCATTCACTTGGTCCTCAGGTATGAAATCACCAATTTATTGTGATAATCGTTTAACTTTATCTTATCCAAAAGTACGTCAAGCGATTGCAGCTGGATTAGAAGAGTTAATTAAAGAGCACTTCCCAACTGTAGAAGTTATTGCAGGAACAGCAACGGCTGGTATTGCGCACGCTGCATGGGTAAGCGATCGTATGGATTTACCAATGTGCTACGTACGTAGTAAAGCAAAAGGTCACGGTAAAGGGAACCAAATTGAAGGAAAAGCTGAAAAAGGTCAAAAAGTAGTAGTAGTAGAAGACTTAATTTCAACTGGCGGTAGTGCAATTACATGTGTAGAAGCACTTCGCGAAGCTGGATGTGAAGTATTAGGAATCGTATCAATCTTCACATACGAGCTAGAAGCAGGAAAAGAAAAACTAGAGGCAGCTAACGTAGCATCATACTCTTTAAGCGACTACAGTGCATTAACTGAAGTAGCAGCAGAAAAAGGTATGATCGGACAAGCTGAAACGAAAAAATTACAAGAGTGGCGTAAAAATCCAGCAAACGAAGCTTGGATTACAGCGTAACACGAAAAAAACGACCGCGGGGGAACGCGGTCGTTTTTTTTATATTATTGTTATAATTTCATGTAAAGTTCCATCAATATCAAAGAAAATCATATTCTAATCTCCTTGCTAACAACTATTTAGCGTTTTCCGCAACTTCATATCCTCTTACAAACAATAGAGTCATATAAGAAACAATGAACGAGAAGATGCTGTACATGCCAACCCAAAAGAAAAATTTTGGAGTAAAGGCGATAACACCTATTATTAAAAAACTAGCAAACGTTACAATTGGCATTACGTAATATGTTTTCGTTCTACGTGTTCCAATAACAGAAATGATAAAGATAAGTAATGGACAAATTAATAAGACGAAAATCAATTCATTCATAGTTATGTCCCCTTTTCTAATGGAAGTAATCTGTTTCTCGTAAACGTTTTGGAATAAATACTCTCTTAATATAACTTCGCTAACATGTATATAATACCTTTTGAAAGTCAGTAATAAATGCTGGATTTCATAGTAAAAAAGCGTAAGCAAGAGAAAACTTGCTTACGCTATAGAATAAACATCGCAACGATCGTGGTGACAATTAAGCCAATCACAACTGGTAAAAAATTTCGGCGTGCGAGTTCAAATGGGTCCACTTTACAAATGGCAGCGGCAGGAATAAGTGCCCAAGGAATTAAAGTCCCGCCTCCGGTCCATATAGCAGCAATTTGCCCGAGTGCTGTTAATGTAGCTGTTCCATGCCCAAGTGCTGTTCCGAAAAGATTGGCAATTGAACCAGCAAGCGATATACCAGAAAAGCCAGATCCATCTAAACCTGTTATGACACCAACGATAGTTAATGTTCCCGCCGATACATATTGATTTAAAGGAACTGTTTGAGACAAAGCGATTCCTAAGTCGTTAATGATTCCGTGTGAACCTTTCGGTAAATAGTCCCCGATAATTTTTACAAAACCGCTATCCCCTAAATAAAAGAGTGCAGCAATTGGGATAACTGGACCAAAGATTTTAAATCCGAATTGGAGCCCTTCTATAAAATAATCGGTCGTTTTATTTAGTCCATTACCTTTGTAGGCGATGAGAGAAATGATGATAATTATAATAACAGTCGTCCCGCCGATAAGTGCAGTTGCGTCGCTTCCTTGTAGTTTAAATTGAATCATGCAAAGGATATCGATGGCATATACGATCGGAATGCAAATAGCGAGCCATTTTTTTGTCCGAGGAGATAATGAAGTGAGCGTTTTAGAAGACGCAGTTGATGGAATAGATTCTTGTATGGATAAGCCTGTATGAAATTCTTTTCGTAAGAAGAAAAATGCGACGGAAGTTGTCACAATGCCCATAACAATTACGAGAGGAACACTGGCAGAAACAACGCTGGAAACAGGAAGACCAGCAGCGTCTGCAGTTAATTTTGGTGCACCTTGAATAACGAAGTCACCAGATAAGGCGATGCCGTGTCCGAATAAATTCATAGCAATTGCCACTCCAATTGGAGGAAGACCAACGCGTACAGCGACCGGTAATAAAATAGCTCCCATTAAGGCGACAGCGGGAGAAGGCCAAAAGAAGAAAGAAATTGTCATCATTAAAAGGCCGATCATCCAATAGGCGAGGGTAGGTGTACGAATCATCTTTGTAAATGGTGAAATCATCGTGTCATTTATGCCAGTATGAACGAGTAGATTACTCATTGATACGATAATGGAGATGATTAATATAGTTGGTAATAGTTCAGTAATAGCGTAAATGAAACTTTGAAAAATACCGCTAATGGCAAGAGGGATAGAACTTGTAGCAGTTAATGCTAACAAAAAGATAAAAACGATACAAATAATCGTCGTATCTTTCCGGAGAATAAAAAAAGTAATAATAGTGAGTAAACAAAGAATATAGAGAGCATGCAACAGCGTTAATTCAACTCCCATAACATTCACATCCTTTAGGCGTTCGTGTAGTTTATTGTATGAAAGCAGTGAAAGTATGTGAATATAGGAAAAAGAAAAAAGTGAAATTTCATGTACTGTAATGGTAAGAACAATAAATGGATGTTACAATACAATTAATCCTAAAAATGGAATTAAAGGAGGGCTTATGCGCAAAATAATTGGATTTTGGGGATTTATCCTCCCTTGTAGTCTATTAATCATTTTAAATATATTTACAAGCAATGAATGGATCAGTATCATACCTGTTTTCGGATTTGTTTTTGTACTTTTATATAACTGGGATGATATGAAACAATATAGTAAGAAAAGTATCGGAATTATGATAGGTATCATTGTTATTTGCTCATTTTTCGTAGGGTTTATTTTAATAGAAGGACAGAAGCAAATGGAGAAAATGTCTATTTTTCAAGAATGGATGTCTTCTGCAAAAGGTCTTTATCTTGTAATTGTCGTTGTTGTTTTTCTAAGAATTGTTATAAGCGTAGCAAGTTACATATTAAAGGGAAAGTAGAATGGGGGAGTACGATTGAGAGAGAAAATAGGGTACTATGGCGTGCTCGTTTGTTTACTATTATCAGTTGTTTCAGGGCAATTTCTTAAAAGTGAATGGGTGCCAGTTATATTATGTATAGGAGTATTGATTTTTGCACCTATGTATCGCTGGAAAGAATGGAAGGCATATAGCCGAAAAAAGAAAATTGTTTTCAGCATCGAGTTTATCATTGTAATAAGCACGATTCCATTTTTGTTATTGAAAGGAAATGAGATAATAGATGGAATTGTAATGTTTCAAGGCTGGTTATTTATTGCGAAATTGATATATTTAATATGCATTTTAATGTTGGTAGCGGTAGTCGCCAAAAAAGTAAATGAAAAGCTATTCGCTAATGAATAAAAGAAAATGCCACCCTTATTCGGTGGCATTTTCTCATTTTACTGAATGAGATTTTTGCATCTTTTTAACTAAACGAATTTGTCCGCGATGATTGATTTCATCTTCAAATACGTGAAACCACTTAAAGTAGTTATTTGCTGGTTTGTCATACCAAAAGTCTGTCGTTTGAAATAGCCATTCATCAGGTAACGATTGAAAAGTCTCGATCGTTTTGGAACGTACTTCTTGTAATGTGTTTATGTAAAATTCTATAGAGTTTCCTTTTATTTTCTCGTGGCCAAGAGCTCCTAACTCAATAGCAGGTAACCAACGTTCTAATTCAGCTTCCGTTGGTTCTCGGTCTTCAAAAGTATGAATCTGGTAGTAAAATTCAATAGCGGCCATATGGTACAAAAGCATGCCAATTGAGTTTGCTTCCTCATCATATAAATAATCAAGTTCTTCAATTGATAAACCTTCCACCGCTTGCATTGTTGTGTAGCGAGCGTAATTCATCATGGAAACAAGTTTGGAAAATTCAGGCTGTAAACCATCTATTTTATCAATTACAAAATTCAATTAAAATTCCCCCTCTTTAAACGATTACTCCAGAGAAAGAATTCTATGTGCAACGAAAAACTCCTTTAAAAAGGCTATGATTTTAACAAGGGATAACAATTAGTTCCCGATTTGATTTTGTAATAACTTCATATCCGTCTTTTGTAATGACAATATCATCTTCAATTCTACAACCGCCCCAGTTTGGTATATAAATGCCTGGTTCCACTGTAACAACCATACCTTCTTCTAAAGTAGCTTTACTTTCTTGGGATAAGCGGAGAGGTTCATGAATTTCTAACCCAAGACCATGACCAGTAGAGTGTCCAAAATATTGACCGTATCCATGTTCTGTAATGTAATCTCTCGTTATATCATCGATATTTTTCGCAGTTTCCCCAGGTTTAATTGCTTCCGTCCCACGTTTTAACGCTTCTCGTACAATATTGTATATCTTTTTGAATTCTTCTGACGGTTCCCCAATTGCTACAGTACGTGTTATATCGGAACAATATCCATTATAAAGTGCACCGAAATCTAATGTAACGACGTCGCCTCGTTCGATTATTTTATTTGATGCAACTCCATGAGGAAGTGAAGAACGGACGCCAGAAGCTACAATGATTTGGAAGGAAGAGGATGTAGCCCCTTTTTTTCGCATGAAAAATTCTAACTCATCTCGTACATCATTTTCACTAATTCCTGGTTTTAGAAACGTAAGGATGTGGTGAAATGCTTCGTCAGCAATATTAGCTGCGATTTTCATTGTTTCTATTTCAGGCGTGTCTTTAATAATACGAATATTTTCGATGATTTCGCACACTTGAACCATTTCCGCATGTACGTATTTTTGTAAGTTTTTATATTGTTGCAATGTCATGTTGTTTTCTTCAATTCCGAGTTTTTGAATGTTTAATTTCGATACTTGAGTTGCAATTTCTTTTTCTAAATTTCCTGTATGCATAATAATTTCAGCATCTTTTATTTGTGATTTCGCTTGATCTACATAGCGAAAATCAGTGATGAAAACAGCTTTATCCGCAGAGATTAAGACGACGCCAGCACTACCTGTAAAGCCTGTTGCATATTGGCGATTTTCTTTTTTTGTAATAAGCAATCCGTCAATTTCATAGTTTTGTAGTTGATTTTGGATTTTATTAATTTTTAAAGTCATGTTAATTCCCCCTATTCATAGTATTGAATAAAGCAAATAGCGTGCCAAAATGTATATTTGAAGAAAGGATAGTAGGGGAAACATATATTTTAGGGGAGATAAAAAATAGCCCGCAATTTGTGGGAGACTTTTTGTTCATAAAATCCAGATTGCTTCAATAAATGGCAGAGGATGAAAAAATATTGATTGGAGTTACACGTGCACTTTATTTATATGCTGTAAAAAAATTTATACAAATGTGAAATGAAACTGTCAATTTTTTTGACAATATTGAATGGATATAGCAACTAAATTGAAAAAATATAAAAAATGCGTTACTTATAAGCAACGCATTTTTTATATTTACGCTTTTAATTTCATTACAGTATCAGCATCCGGTGTTACATATACGGTTTGTTGATTGTCGTACGTAACAAAACCAAGTTTTGCACCACTCGGTTTTTTGACATGGCGTATTTTGGTGAAATCTACAGGAACAGAACTAGAATCTTTTGCTTTACTGAAATAGGCAGCGATTTTAGCTGCTTCTAACACAGTGTCTTCGGTAGGTTCAAGAGAACGAATGACAACATGAGACCCAGGGATATCTTTCGTATGTAACCAAATTTCATCACGACGGGCAAATTTCGTTGTTAAGTAATCGTTTTGTTTATTGTTCTTACCGACGAAAATTTCTGTGCCATCACTTGCTACATATTTATCTAATACTGGTTTAGTAGGCTTTTTCTTTGCGTTTTTCGTTTTACGATTACGCATATAACCTTCTTCAGCTAATTCCTCGCGAATTTCTTCAATATCTTTTGAAGAAGCAGCTTCCATTTGTTGAAGTAAGCTATCAAAATAAAGAATTTCTTCATTTGTTTTTTCGATTTGTTCTTCTACAACAACAACTGAATTTTTTGCTTTTTGGTACTTTTGGAAATAGCGTTGCGCATTGTCAGATGGTGTTTTTAAAGGATCTAATGTAATTTTTACAGTTCCGCCATTTTCGTCGTAATAGTTAACGACTTCAATATCTTTATCACCTTTTTTCAAAGCGTACATATTGGCTGTAAGTAGTTCTCCGAATAGTTGATATTTATCTGCTTTTCCGGCATCTTGTAATGTTTTTTCTAGTTTAATGAGTTTCTTCTCATTTTTATTTTTTTCGTTTTGCATAAAGCGCTCTAAATCATAAGCTTGTTGTTTTACACGGTCACGCTCTGCTTTTCCGAAAAAGAAACGGTCTAGCAATTCACTAACAGATGAGAATGTCTTGTCTTCTCCTGCTAAGTGCGCAAGAGGGAAAAGATAAAAGAATTCTTTCCCATTTGAAGTAGTCATAGTTGGTGAATATGTATGAGTTAGTAATGGTTTTTGTATGGAGAAAAATGCGTCCGCCAATGCTTTTTCATTTACCATACCTGCTTTTTTCACTACTTCTTTTGCGAATAACGGCGAAATTCCCGTGAAGGTGCCGACAAGCTGTTTATCCATGTTTCCAGATAGAAAGTCTAGCGGTCTAATAAATTCATCATTTGTTTCAATCTGGAGTGGGTTAATTTTATGTTGTGCTGGTGGTGCAATGTACTCCGCTCCAGCATATACAGTTCGATGTCTGTTTACCGCTAAAGAAACGTGTTTTAAGCTATCTAAAATATTGTTTGTTTTTGTGTCTACTAAAATGATGTTACTATGTCGTCCCATTATTTCAATTACTAATGTTTTTAGCGATTCGTCACCAATTTCATTTCTGCTACGAACGGTAATTTGAATAATGCGCTCTAAATCAATTTGTTCAATTTTTTCAATGAACCCACCTTCTAAATGCTTACGAAGAAGCATACAAAACATTGGCGGAAGTGCAGGTGAATCGTAATTTTGATTTGTTAAGTGTAAACGTGCATATGTCGGATGAGCGGAAAGAATTAGTTTTTGATTTTTTCCGTTTGCTCGAATATGTAATAAAATCTCGTATTTTGAAGGTTGATATATTTTGGAAATTCTTCCTGTGTAAAGAGAATTTGCAATTTCATGTGTAATTGCTCTTGTAAATAATCCATCGAATGCCATAAATGAACACTCCTTTCTAACTAAAAGTTAATTATAGCATTTTTTTGGACGAGGCTGAATAAGCTTTCAATAGAGTATGTCTGGAATCAGGAGGTCGATAGCGGGATGAACTGGTATGGAATGCGTGCACACGAAGTGGAAGAAAGAACGAATACGAATGTGAAGGTTGGGCTTACAGAGAAGGAAGCAGAAGGGCGAATAAAAAAATTTGGTACAAATGAATTAGATGAAGCCAAAAGGCCTTCTGCACTGATGGTATTTTTGGCGCAGTTTAAAGATTTTATGGTACTTGTTTTATTTGGTGCAACAATAGTTTCAGCTTTTTTAGGTGAATACATTGATTCTATTGCGATTGTTGCGATTGTTATTATCAATGGTATTCTTGGCTTTTTTCAAGAAAGAAAGGCTGAAAAGTCACTGGAAGCTTTAAAAGAGCTAGCCGCCCCGCAAGTTACTGTAATGCGGAATGGAAATTGGGTAAAAGCACCGTCTAAAGCACTTGTTTTAGGTGATATCATTAAATTTTCTAGTGGTGATCGTATTGGGGCGGATGTACGTCTTGTTGAGGCATCAAGTTTATATATCGAAGAATCAGCTTTGACAGGAGAGTCAGTACCGGTGCAGAAGAAGGTAGAAGCTCTGCAGGGGCAAGATGTTTCAATTGGTGATCAAAAAAATATGGCTTTTATGGGTACGATGATTACACGAGGAGCTGGAACAGGGGTCGTTGTAGCAACTGGTATGAATACAGCGATGGGCCAAATTGCAAATATGTTACAAAATGCAGAGCAAATGGAAACACCGCTGCAAAGAAGATTAGAGCAACTCGGGAAAATATTAATTATTGTGGCTCTTATTTTGACAGCGCTTGTCGTATTAGCCGGTGTGTATCAAGGGAATGAAGTGTATCATATGTTTTTAGCAGGCGTGTCGCTAGCTGTTGCTGCTATTCCTGAAGGATTACCAGCAATTGTTACAGTAGCTTTATCGCTTGGTGTACAGCGTATGATTAAAAAGAGAGCAATTGTAAGGAAGTTACCAGCGGTAGAAACGTTAGGATGCGCTTCTGTTATATGCTCTGATAAAACAGGAACAATGACGCAAAACAAAATGATGGTAACACATATGTGGTCAGGTGGGGAATTATGGAAAGTTACAGGTCAAGGATATGAACCTAATGGCTCTTTTTTGAAAGGTGAAAAAGAATGCGATCCAGCTAAAACAAAAGCACTGTATCAACTACTAACATTTGGTTCACTTTGTAATAACGCAAATATTATTCAAAAGAAAAAGGCGTATGTATTAGATGGAGATCCAACTGAGGGAGCACTTGTAGCTGCAGCAATGAAAGCGGGGATAACGCGTGAGGCACTGAAAGGGAAATTTGAAATTATTCGTGAATTTCCATTCGATTCAACTCGAAAAATGATGAGTGTTATTGTGCGAGATAGAGAGGGGAAAAAGTTTCTTGTTACGAAGGGAGCACCAGATGTCCTCCTGCAAATGAGTCAAACGATTTTATGGGGGGATAAGCAACAACCGTTAAGTGAGTTGTATAGAAAAGAAGTACAGGCGGCTATTCATAGTTTAGGTAGTCAAGCGCTCCGAACAATTGCAGTTGCATTTAAGCCATTAAAAGTAACAGATTCTATTGAACATGAAAGAGACGTTGAAAAAGATTTTATGTTGGTCGGGATACAGGGAATGATTGATCCGCCAAGACCAGAGGTAGAACAGGCTGTAAAAGAGTGCAGAGAAGCTGGTATTCGAACAGTGATGATTACAGGAGATCATAAAGTGACAGCAATGGCAATTGCGGAACAATTAGGGGTTTTACCACCTGGTGGACGTGTTGTTGAAGGAGTAGAACTCGCGAATATGGATGTAGAGGAACTAGAAAGTGTTGTAGAAGATACGTATGTATTTGCTCGAGTATCACCTGAACATAAATTGAAGATTGTTAAGGCGTTGCAAAATAAAGGGCATATAGTAGCGATGACAGGTGATGGAGTAAACGATGCTCCGGCTATAAAAACAGCGGATATTGGGATAGCGATGGGAATTACAGGGACAGACGTTGCGAAAGAAGCTTCTTCTCTTGTTTTACTAGATGATAATTTTGCTACGATTAAATCAGCAATTAAAGAAGGTAGAAATATATACGAGAATATACGTAAGTTTATTCGTTATTTATTAGCATCGAACGTAGGAGAAATTTTAGTCATGTTATTTGCAATGTTACTTGCATTACCGCTGCCGATGGTTCCCATTCAAATTTTATGGGTGAACTTAGTGACTGACGGATTACCGGCGATGGCATTAGGATTGGATAAGGCGGAAGGAGACGTTATGAAGAGAACGCCGCGTCATCCGAAAGAAGGGGTATTTGCTAGAGGGCTTGCCTGGAAAATTATAAGCCGTGGCTTTCTAATTGGAGCAGTGACGTTAGTGGCGTTTATTATTGCATATAATCAACATCCAAATGAACTGAAATATGCACAAACTGTGGCGTTTGCGACGTTGGTACTTGCACAACTTATTCATGTATTTGATTGCCGGAGTGAACATTCTATCTTCCACCGTAATCCGTTTGGGAACGTGTATTTAGTAGGAGCGGTTATTATTTCTTTACTGTTAATGTTAGTGGTTATATATTATCCACCGCTACAACCGATCTTTAGTACAATGCCAATACAAGCGAGAGATTGGTTGTTAATTGGAGGTTTGTCATCAATTCCGACCTTCTTGTTAGTAGGTTCTTTATTAACAGGGAAAAAGGGGAAGAAGGAAAAGCCAGTATTATATAAGAAGGGATTAAACTTGAAATAGTCAATGATATGAAAATGTGATATAATTTACAGAAGGTAGTAGAGCCTTGTCTCTATTACCTTTTTCATTGAGTTATTTCATGGCTTGGATGTGATAAAAATGATTTGTAGTATGACAGGATTTGGAAGATCGAAAGTAGAAAATGATACTTTTCAAATTACAGTAGAAATGAAATCGGTGAACCACCGTTTCCTAGAGATGAGTATTCGACTTCCGAAGCAAATGATGATATTTGAAGAAAAAATTCGTAAAATAATTGCAGAACAAGTTCGGCGTGGACGCATTGAAGTGTCTATTAGTATAACGGGTGAAGGGCTTGTTGAAAGAAAATTAAGTGTGAATTGGTCGCTTCTTGAGCAGTACCGATCGATTATGGAAGATATAAAAGGAAAATTTCAATTACAAGATTCTATTACACTTCAGCAATTAATGGAAATGCCAGAAGTAACAGCGATTGAAGAAGTAGAAAATGTAAATGAACAATTTGAGAACGGTTTATATGAGGCTGTTCGCCAAGCTGCTCATATGTTAAAAACGATGAGAGATGGCGAAGGAGAACGATTACATAAAGATATAGCGTATCGTTTACAAGAGATTCACAATTGTGTAAATGCAATTATTCCGCATGTACCGATTGTTACACAAAAATATCGTGAACGATTAGAAAATCGCTTAAAAGAATTACATAATCAAGATCTAGATGAACAAAGATTGTTAACAGAAGTCGCAATCTTTGCAGAGCGTTGTGATATTCACGAAGAGTTAGTTCGTTTGCAAAGTCATTTAGAGCAATTTCGTGAAACACTGCAGATTGAAGAGCCTGTTGGAAGGAAAATGGATTTCATCGTGCAAGAGATGCATAGAGAAATTAATACGATTGGTTCTAAGGCAAATGACTTAACAATTTCAAAATATGTTGTAGAAATGAAAAATAACCTTGAAAAAATTCGTGAACAAGTACAAAATATTGAGTAGCTTTCAAAAAATATATAAAGTTATACGTGGTGGAGAAATCGGATAGACTTACTAGGAGGCGCAAACTATGGCCATGCGGTTTTTAAATATTGGATACGGAAATATTGTATCTGCTCATCGAATTATTGCTATTGTAAGTCCGGAGTCAGCTCCTATTAAACGAACAGTACAGGAAGCACGCGAACATAATGCTTTGCTTGATGCTACGTATGGGAGAAAAACAAGGGCGGTTATTGTTATGGATGATGGGCATGTGGTATTAAGTCCAATTCAGCCAGAGACGATTGCACATCGTTTGAATAATAAAGAAGATTTAAGTGAGGAAGGGTAGGTTTTACATATTTATGAGAAGTAGAAGAGGATTGCTCATCGTTCTTTCAGGACCTTCTGGGGTTGGTAAAGGAACGGTTCGAAAAGAGCTGTTTAGTCATGAGGATACACGTTTTCAGTACTCCATTTCAGTAACGACACGTAAGCCACGTGAAGGTGAAGTAGATGGTGTAGATTATTTCTTTAAAGAGAGAGAAGAATTTGAGGAAATGATTCGTAATGAAAAATTACTTGAGTGGGCTGAGTTCGTAGGTAATTATTACGGAACACCGATTGACTATGTTGAAAAAACATTACAAGAAGGAAAAGATGTATTCTTAGAAATTGAAGTGCAAGGAGCAATTCAAGTTAAGAAAGCTTTCCCAGAAGGTGTATTTATTTTCTTAGCACCTCCAAGTTTATCTGAACTAAAGAACCGTATTGTCGGCCGTGGTACAGAAACTGAAGATGTTATTGAAAATCGTTTAACGGTAGCGAAAGAAGAAATCGAAATGATGGACGCTTACGACTATGTTGTAGAAAACGATCAAGTTGAATTAGCTTGTGAAAGAATTAAAGCAATTGTGGTTGGTGAACATTGCCGCCGCGAAAGAGTAGCAAAATATTATAAAGAAATGACGGAGGGTCTATAATTATGTTAAATCCATCAATTGATTCATTATTAACAAAAATCGATTCTAAATATACACTTGTAACAGTAGCTGCAAAACGTGCGCGTGAAATGCAACTTGCTGATAACTGTGTTATCGAGCAACCTGTTTCTCATAAATGTGTAGGTAAATCATTAGAAGAAATCGATGCAGAAGTATTAAAATATGTACCAAGCGAAGGCAAAATCATCGATTAAGACATTCTTTTCGACAAATTAAAACATAGACTTTATAATTTTCTATGTAACGGTAACAACCTATTTACAAGTAGGTTGTTATTTTTTTACGATAGGGAAGAAATATTGGTACTGATGAGCTGGGAATTCTGTTTCAGTATTATAAGTTTGAAAAAGAAAGAGGACGAGCCATATGCTAAAAGGGAAAAAGATACTTCTATGTGTAACAGGAGGCATTGCGGTCTTTAAAGCGGCTGCGTTAACTAGTAAATTGACACAAGCTGGTGCTATTGTAAAAGTAATGATGAGTGAGTCGGCAATGAAGTTTGTTACGCCTCTTACATTTCAAGCACTTTCTCGCCATGACGTATATACAGATACATTCGATGAGAAGGACTCGGCTGTTATTGCACATATCGATTTAGCAGATTGGGCAGATGTAGTACTTGTTGCACCTGCTACTGCCAATTGTATTGGGAAGTTAGCTGGTGGTATTGCAGACGATATGATTACAACTACTTTGTTAGCTACTACAGCCCCAGTGTGGATTGCACCTGCTATGAATGTGCATATGTATGAAAACAAAATTGTACAAAAAAATATGATGACGTTGAAAACGTTAGGATATACATTTATTGAGCCTGGAGAAGGTTTTTTAGCGTGTGGTTATGTTGCGAAGGGAAGACTAGAAGAACCGGAAGCAATTATTGCACGGTTAGAAGAGGCTTTTTCCGAACAAAAACCGTTGCAAGGAAAAAAAATATTAATAACTGCTGGCCCAACTCGTGAAAAGATTGATCCAGTGCGTTTTATGACCAATTTTTCTTCTGGGAAAATGGGATATGCAATTGCGGAAGTGGCAGCGAACTTAGGTGCTGATGTCATACTTGTTTCGGGACCGACAGCATTAAACCCACCATTACATGTAAATACGGTACAAGTGGAATCTGCACAAGATATGTTAGAAGTAGTTCTGCAACAGTATAAAAACGTAGATGTTGTCATTAAAACAGCAGCAGTTGCAGATTATCGCCCGAAATATGTTCATGATAATAAAATGAAAAAGAAAAATGGAGATGCTGTAATCGAACTCGAGAGAACAGTAGATATTTTAAAAACGTTAGGTGAGATGAAGGATCAACAGTTACTTATCGGTTTTGCGGCTGAAACGACAAAGGTAGAAGAATACGCAACAAAAAAATTACGTGAGAAAAATGTGAATATGATTGTTGCGAACGATGTAAAGGCACAAGGAGCTGGATTTGGTACAGATACAAACATTGTAACAATGTATAGAAAAGATGGAGAAGTTATCGAGTTACCACTTTTAACGAAGAAAGAGGTTGCTCGTGAAATATTAAAGCAAATTGAAATGATGTTAGAAGATGATCGTCTATGAAATTTGCAAGTGTAATTGTTGATGTACCTGCACGTCAGACAGATCGACCATTTGATTATATTATCCCTAAAAAGTGGGAAGATATTGTCCAGATAGGCATGCGTGTAGTAGTTCCATTTGGCCCAAGGAAATTGCAAGGCTTTATTATTGGGATTAAAGATTCGGCTGAAGTAGAAAGTAAGAAGCTAAAGACAATCCATGAAATATTAGATGTAACACCAGTTTTAAACGAGGAATTATTAAAGCTTGGATATTGGCTTACAAGCGAAACGTTATGTTATATGATTTCAGCCTTTCAAGTCATGCTTCCAACGGCGATAAAAGCTACGTATAAAAAGCGTCTACAACTTCGTAAACAAGAAGAAGTAGCACCTGAACTACTGTTTTTATTTCAGGAAAAAGAAGCGATAGATTGGGAAGCTATTGAGACGCAGCCGCACCTATACCGCACGATTCAACAAGAAATTAAAAATGGCACGATTGAAGTTGTTTATCAGGTAAAAGATAAAGTGCAAAAGAAGAAACAAAGAGTCGTTCAACCGGAGTTGCCAGAAGATAAATTGGAATTAGCAGCATTTGAACTGAAAAGTAAAAAACAACAAGATGTACTCTATTATTTTGTGGAAAATTATAAAAGTGTGCCGTTGAAAGTGATAACAGAAGAGTTGCAAATAACAGACGCTCCGATTAAAGCACTTGTTAAAAAGGGGCTAATTTCAGAAAAGTATGTGGAAGTGTACCGAAATCCGTATGACGATGATGATTTTGAACAAACGAAACCATTCCCACTTACGGAGGAACAAAAGCAAGTTATTGCACCGATTTTATCATCAATTACAAATGAAACTTACAATCCATTTTTACTATATGGTGTTACAGGAAGCGGAAAAACAGAAGTATATTTACAATCTATAGCAGCGGTGCTCGCGAAAGGGAAAGAAGCTGTTGTACTTGTTCCTGAAATTGCACTAACGCCTCAAATGGTAGATCGTTTTAAAGGCAGATTTGGCTCGCAAGTTGCGGTTCTTCATAGTGCGCTGTCTGTTGGAGAAAAATATGATGAATGGCGTAAGATTTTAAGAAAAGAAGTGAAAGTTGTAGTTGGTGCACGTTCAGCTGTATTTGCTCCTTTTGAAAATTTAGGGATTATTATTATTGATGAGGAGCATGAATCGAGCTATAAGCAAGAAGATAATCCGCGGTATCATGCAAGGGATGTAGCTGTCTGGAGGGGGCAATATCATAAATGTCCTATCGTTCTTGGCAGTGCAACACCGACACTTGAATCGTTTGCAAGAGCGAAAAAAGGTGTGTATGAATTACTAACGATGGAAAAACGTATGAATAAACAAGCGTTACCAACAGTAGAGATTGTTGATATGCGTGAGGAACTTCGTGACGGGAATCGTTCCATGTTTTCGAAGGCATTGCATGAAAAAATAGCAGATCGATTAGAAAAGAAAGAACAGATGGTACTCTTTTTAAATAGAAGAGGTCATTCTACATTTGTTATGTGCCGTGATTGTGGGTATGTTGTACAATGTCCGCATTGTGATATCTCGCTGACATATCATAAAATGAACCATCGTTTAAAATGTCATTACTGCAGTCACGAAGAGAATATGCCGACTGCGTGTCCTGCTTGTCAAAGTACATATATTCGTTTCTTTGGTACAGGTACACAAAAGGTAGAAGAAGAAATTACAAAACTATTTCCAGAGGCACGAGTTATTCGAATGGATGTAGATACGACAAGTCGCAAAGGAATGCATGAAAAATTATTAAAGGCGTTCGGGGAAGAAAAAGCAGATATACTACTTGGAACACAAATGATTGCGAAAGGATTAGATTTTCCTAAAGTAACGCTTGTCGGGGTTTTAACTGCAGATACGATGCTTCACTTGCCTGATTTTCGAGCGAGTGAAAAGACGTATCAGTTATTGACGCAAGTAAGTGGACGAGCAGGCAGACATGAATTGCCAGGAGAAGTTATAATTCAAACGTATACGCCAGAACATTATAGTATAGAGTTAGCAAAGAACCAACAATATGATGTGTTTTTTGACCAAGAAATGCAAATGAGACGAACAAGACAATATCCACCTTATTACTATGTTGTACTTGTAACAGTATCCCATCCAGAATTATTAAAGGCAGTGCAAGTGACGGAAAAAATTGTCGGTCATTTACGGGCGCACTGCACAGAGCAAACGATGGTGTTAGGACCGGTTGCTTCAGCAATTCCAAGGATAAAAGATAGATATCGTTATCAATGCATGATAAAATACAAACGGGAACCAAACTTAAAGAACGTGCTCAAAATGGTAAATGAACATTATCAAGCAGAAATGCAAAAAGAGCTACAAATCTCAATTGATTTTAATCCAACAATGTTAATGTAGCGGAGGGAAATATGGCAGTTTTAGAAATAGTAAAGCATCCAAATGAAGTGTTAGAAACACCATGCGAAAGAGTAATTAACTTTGATAAAAAGTTAGTAAAATTGTTGAAAGATATGCATGAAACAATGTTAATTGCGGACGGAGTCGGTTTAGCTGCGCCTCAAGTAGGTGTAAGCTTGCAAGTTGCGGTAGTTGATATCGGTGATGATACGGGGAAAATCGAGTTAATCAATCCATCGATACTAGAAAAACGTGGTGAACAAGTAGGTCCCGAAGGCTGTCTAAGCTTCCCGGGACTTTATGGTGAAGTGGAACGTGCGGATTATATTAAAGTACGTGCTCAAAATCGCCGAGGTAAAGTATTTTTACTAGAAGCAGAAGGATTTTTAGCACGTGCAATTCAACATGAAATCGATCATTTACACGGTGTGTTATTTACATCGAAAGTGACAAGATATTATGAGGAAAACGAATTAGAATAGGTATCAAAAGGAGCGGTTTTTGAATGATAAAAGTAGTATTTATGGGAACACCGGACTTTTCAGTGCCGGTGCTTCGTCGTCTTATCGAAGATGGCTATGATGTAATAGGTGTTGTGACGCAGCCTGATCGTCCGGTAGGTAGAAAAAAAGTATTAACACCTACACCTGTTAAAGTTGAAGCAGAAAAACATGGTATTCCGGTGTTACAACCGTTAAGAATTCGTGAAAAAGACGAATATGAACAAGTCTTGGCATTAGAGCCAGATTTAATTGTAACAGCTGCTTTCGGTCAGATTGTACCAAATGAAATTTTAGAAGCACCGAAGTATGGATGTATTAACGTCCACGCGTCTTTACTACCTGAACTTCGTGGTGGTGCACCAATCCATTATGCAATTATGGAAGGTAAAGAAAAAACGGGTATTACAATTATGTATATGGTAGAGAAATTGGATGCTGGTGATATCTTAACGCAAGTAGAAGTCGAGATTGAAGAGCGTGAAACGACAGGCTCTTTATTCGATAAGTTAAGTGAAGCAGGGGCACACCTTCTATCTAAAACAGTACCCTTATTAATTCAAGGTAAGTTAGAACCAATTAAACAAAACGAAGAAGAAGTAACGTTTGCATATAATATAAAACGTGAGCAAGAGAAAATTGATTGGACAAAAACAGGTGAAGAAGTATACAATCACATTCGCGGATTGAATCCATGGCCAGTCGCTTATACGACTTTGGTAGGACAAGTTATTAAAGTATGGTGGGGAGAGAAGGTCTCTATTACAGAGAAAGCTGAACCAGGTACAATAGTAGCTCTTGAAGAAGATGGATTTGTTGTTGCAACAGGGAATGAGACAGGGGTTAAAATCACTGAATTGCAACCTTCTGGTAAAAAACGTATGAGTTGTTCGCAATTTTTACGTGGCACAAAACCTGAAATTGGAACGAAGTTAGGAGAAAATGCATGAGACAAAATGTTCGTGAGTTAGCTCTTGATGGCTTAATTCAAGTAGAAAAAAGTGGTGCATACAGTAACTTACTTCTAAATAATCTAATTGAAAAAAATGCAATTGATAGAAAAGATATTGGTTTGTTAACTGAAATTGTATATGGAACGATTCAACGTCGTGACACATTAGATTATTATTTACAGCCTTTTTTAAAAAAGAAGGTTGAGGCGTGGGTAAGAGTATTACTTCGCTTATCTTTATATCAAATGATTTATTTAGACCGAGTGCCAGAAAGAGCGGCTATTCATGAAGCAGTTGAAATTGCAAAGCGTCGCGGGCATAAAGGGATTGCTGGTATGGTAAACGGGGTATTACGTTCGATTCAGAGAGAAGGGGTACCTTCTGTAGATGAAATCAAGGATCCAATAGAACGTTTGGCAATTGCAACAAGTCATCCAATGTGGCTTGTGCAAGACTGGGCTTCTGAATATGGTTTAGAGACAGCAGAGAAAATGTGTGAAGTGAACATGTTACCCCCGGTACCAACAGCGCGTGTAAATGTTGATAAAATAACAGTAGAAGAAGCAATAGAGTTGTTGGCTGGTGAAGGTATAGAAGCGAAGCGCGGCGATTTATCAGAGGATGCAATTCAAATTGAAAGAGGGAATGTAGCGCATACAGATGCGTTCAAAAAAGGTTTTCTTTCTATTCAAGATGAAAGTTCTATGCTTGTAGCACGCGCTTTAGAACCGAATGAGGGAGATGAAGTTCTTGATAGTTGTGCTGCTCCGGGCGGAAAGACGACGCACATTGCAGAGCGATTAAAAGGAACAGGTCAAGTTATGTCTCTTGATTTACATGCACACAAAGTACGTTTAATTAAACAACAAGCGGAGAGACTTGGTCTAGAAAATGTCGAAACAAAAGCACTAGATGCTAGAAAAGTGCAAGAACACTTTGCGAATGAAACATTTGATAAAATATTAGTAGATGCACCATGTTCTGGATTTGGTGTTATTAGACGTAAACCTGATATTAAGTTAGGTAAAAATAAAGGCGATAGTGAAAGATTATCGACGATTCAACTTGCAATACTAGAAAAAATAGCACCGTTATTAAAACAAGGTGGTCGCCTTGTTTATAGTACGTGCACAATAGAAAAAATAGAAAATGAACAAGTAATAAAGCAATTTTTACAAGAGCATCCTGAATTTGAATGGGATACTACGATAAAAGATCGCATGCCAGAAAAGTTAAATCCGTATATTGATGAAGGTCAAGTGCGAATTTTACCGCATTATTTTGCAACAGATGGCTTTTATATTGCTTGTTTAAGGAAGAAGGTGTAGCATCGTGGAAACGACTGTGAGAAAACAAAAGAAAAATCTAGAAACGAAGAAACCATCAATTTATTCTTTACAACTTCATGAAATGCAAGATTGGTTAAAGGAACAAGGAGAACCTAAATTCCGTGCAGGACAAATCTTTGATTGGCTATATAAAAAACGTGTAAAAAATTATGACGACATGTCGAATCTTTCTAAAGGATTACGCGATAAATTGTCGAATTCCTTTGATATTACTACTTTAAATACATTAGTAAAACAAACATCTTCTGATGGAACAATTAAATTTTTATTCCAATTATATGATGGCTATTCTATTGAAACAGTGTTAATGCGACACGAATATGGAAATTCTATTTGTGTAACAACACAGGTTGGATGCCGTATTGGTTGTACGTTCTGTGCATCTACACTTGGTGGGTTAAAACGAAACTTAGAGGCTGGAGAGATTGTAGCGCAAGTAGTAGAAGTGCAACGTGCACTTGATGAAACAGAAGAACGTGTAAGTTCGCTTGTTGTTATGGGAATTGGAGAGCCGTTTGATAATTACGACAACTTAATGTCATTCTTACGCATTGTAAACCATGAAAAAGGAATTCATATTGGTGCAAGACATATGACAGTTTCAACAAGTGGAATTGTTCCAAAAATTTATAAGTTCGCTGAAGAAGATATGCAAATTAATTTTGCGATTTCATTGCATTCTGCAAATACAGAGTTACGTTCAAAATTAATGCCGATTAACCGTGCTTATAAGCTACCAGACTTAATGGAAGCTGTTAAATACTATGTAAATAGAACAGGGCGTCGTATTACGTTTGAATATGGCTTATTTGGAGGAGAAAATGACCAAGTTGAGCAAGCTGAAGAACTTGCTGCGCTTTTAAAAGGTGTAAAATGTCATGTAAACTTAATTCCGGTAAACTACGTACCTGAACGTGATTATGTACGTACGCCACGTGAACAAATTTTCTTATTTGAAAAAACGTTAAAAGATCGTGGAGTGAATGTAACAATTCGTCGTGAACAAGGTCATGATATTGATGCAGCCTGCGGTCAGTTACGTGCGAAGGAGCGTAAAGAAGAGACGAGGTGACGAGATGAAAGCCGTGTTTCTATCAGATAAAGGAAAAGTTCGTCAACATAATGAAGATAGTGCGGGAGTTTTTCACAATTTAGATGGAAATATTTTAGCGGTAGTAGCAGATGGAATGGGAGGTCATCGAGCTGGTGATGTAGCTAGCTCGATGACCATTCAATTATTTCATGATTATTGGAAGCAAACGCATAATATGAATGAACCAAAAAAAGTAGAAGAGTGGTTACATACGAGTGTTGGGATTATTAATGAGCGTATATATGAGTACTCTAAGCAACATGTAGAATGTAATGGCATGGGAACAACACTTATAATAGCGATTTGTACGCCAAACTTTGTGACAATAGGTCATATAGGAGATAGTCGTTGTTATATGGTATCAGAGGGAGAAATATCGCTTGTAACGGAAGATCACTCACTTGTAAATGAACTTGTAAGACATGGTGAAATTTCAAAAGAAGACGCAGAATATCACCCGAAAAAGAATGTTTTGTTAAGGGCATTAGGAACAGAAGAAAAAGTCGGATTAGATGTTAAAACATTGGTGCTTGAGGAAGATGATCAGTTACTTCTTTGCTCGGATGGGTTATCTAACAAAGTTTCTATTGCTGATATGCAACAAATTTTACAGTTAAATGAACAGCTTGAAACTAAGGGACAACGTCTCATTCAATTGGCGAATGATCGTGGCGGGGAAGATAATATCACCCTTGTTCTTATTGATTATGCGGGTTCGACAAACGAAAGTAGGTGAAGTGCAACGTGCTGATTGGAAAACGCTTAAATGACCGTTATAAGCTGCTGAAAATGATTGGTGGTGGTGGAATGGCCAATGTGTATTTAGCTCATGATGATATACTTGGCCGAGATGTAGCGGTAAAAATATTAAGACTCGACTATTCAAATAATGAAGAGTTTATTAAACGTTTCCATCGAGAAGCGCAGTCTGTTACAACGTTGTCGCATCCAAATATTGTGAATATGTATGATGTCGGAGAAGAAGATGGTATATATTATCTTGTAATGGAGTATGTACCAGGACAAACATTGAAGCAATACATAATTGAGCGAGGGATGTTACCTATAGGAGAAGCTCTTGATATTATGGAGCAGTTAACATCCGCCATGGCACATGCCCATCATTTTGAAATTGTGCACCGTGATATTAAACCGCACAATATTTTAATTCGAGCTGATGGAGTAATAAAAGTAACAGATTTTGGAATTGCGACAGCTACAAGTGCAACAACAATTACACATACAAATTCGGTACTCGGTTCGGTACATTACTTATCACCAGAACAAGCACGCGGCGGGATAGCAAATAAACAATCAGATATTTATTCCCTAGGAATCGTTATGTTTGAGTTGTTAACAGGAAGACAACCGTTTTCTGGCGAATCTGCTGTTGCTATAGCTTTAAAACATTTACAAAGTGAAATTCCGTCTCCAAAGAGATGGAATGAAAATATTCCGCAAAGTGTTGAAAATATTATATTAAAGGCAACTGCGAAAGATCCGTTTCACCGATATCAATCTGCCAATGCGATGAAACGAGATATTGAAACTGCGCTATATCCAGAGAGGATAAATGAGCAGCCATTTTACATACCGGAAGATATGGAAGCGACAAAAGCGATTCCGATTATTCAACAAGAACAATTATTCGAAAATGTAACTGATGAAACAATTGTTTTAAAAGGAAGTAAAGTGGATGAACAGAAAAGAAAAGAAGAAACGGAATTATATAAGAAGAAAAAACGAAGTAATAAATGGATCAAAGTTTTAATTACGACATTTTTACTTTTAGCAATTGGAATAACGTTAGCGCTTACTGTTATTCCGGGATTCTTTATTCCAAAAGATGTAAAAGTCCCTGATGTGGCTGGTATGAAGTATACGACAGCAGTAAATACATTAGTTGAAAAGGGTTTTGAGGTTACGGAACCTAATATTGTATATACAGATGATGTTGAAACCGGTGATGTGATAAAAACAGACCCTGTGGCAGGTAGAGTCGTGAAAGAAAACTCTAAAATTACTATCTATCAATCAGGTGGAAAAAAGAAAAGTAAGATGAGTGATCTCACAGGAAAAGATTTTGAGAGTATAAGGAATGAATTAGAAGAAAAATATAAGCAAGTTACAATAAATTATATTGAAAATGATAGGCCAAAAGGTGAAATCGTAGAGCAAATTCCGACGCCTGATCAAATGGTAGTAGAGGCGGAACAAGAACTGAAAATTTGGGTAAGTAAAGGTCCTTATCAAATTAGGCCAGGTGATTTTTCAGGATGGACTGAAAATAGCGTAAATGGTTATTTGAATGAGAGAAAACTAACCCCAGATATAAAACGAGAGTATTCCGATACTGTTGATAAAGGACTTGTAATTTCGCAATCTCCAAAACCAGGAACGCCGTTAAAAGAAGGAGATAAAGTGACGATTATCATCTCAGAGGGGCCTAAGCCGAAAATAACGAAAACAGTGAAAGTGGATAATATTTCTATTCCGTATGAGTCTTCTATAATTGGTGAGAAAAAACCGCAAACAATAGAAATTTATAAAGAAGATATGCAACAAAAAATGGATAGACCAATTGAAACTAGAACAATTTCAGAGTCGGCAACTATTTCTTTAGAATTTGTAATTCAAGAAGGTACAAAAGGACACTATAAAATTGTACGAGATGGTGTAACGATTATCGACAAAGAAGTACCATACCCAACTCAATAATAATGACTTCCGTTTTCTTTCTAGAGGGGATGGAATGTATTACTCTTGCCTGTTATGCTGTCTACATATAGTGGACTGTATAACAGGCAAAAATATATGATTCAAAAAGCTATAAAAGTGATACTGTTATAAATAATATTTTAAATTTGATGGTAGATTAAATATATTAACTTGTATATATGACGGGTTTTGAAATAAGTATTTAAAGAATTTTAAACCATTTAATATTAATGACAGCTTCACTTTATACAAAATAAAGGAGAATTATATGCCAGAAGGAAAAATTGTAAAAGCTCTAAGTGGATTTTATTATGTGCAGCATGAAGAAGGGATTACACAATGCCGTGGGCGTGGTGTGTTCAGAAAAAATAAAATTACGCCACTGGTAGGAGACCAAGTTGTCTTTCAAGCAGATAATCCAACTGAAGGATATGTGCTTGAAGTATTTGATCGGAAAAATGAACTTGTTAGGCCTCCTATTGCTAATGTTGATCAAGCAATTCTCGTTTTCTCTGCAGTAGAACCAGATTTTAATCCGGGACTATTAGATCGATTTTTAGTGCTGATTGAATATCATAACATTAAGCCGATTATTTGCATTAGTAAGATGGATTTAGTGGATGAAAAAATGAGAGAGACTGTTGAATCTTATGCAAATGACTATCGTGAGATGGGATATGATGTATTATTTACTTCTATAAATACATCGGAAAGTATTGATATTTTAAAACCATTCTTAGAAGGTTGTATTTCTGTCGTTGCAGGGCAATCTGGTGTTGGGAAATCTTCTATGCTTAACGTTTTACGTCCAGAGTTAGAATTGAAAACGAATGATATTTCCTCGCATTTAGGACGCGGGAAACATACGACAAGACACGTGGAATTAATTGCGGTTGGAAGCGGACTAGTTGCAGATACACCTGGTTTTAGTTCACTGGATTTCATAGATATAGAGGTAGAAGATCTTACATATTGTTTTCCAGAGTTGAAAGAAGCGAGCCAATACTGTAAATTTAGAGGGTGTACACATCTTTCTGAACCGAAATGTGCTGTGAAGACAGCAGTTGAAGAAGGGAAGATTACAGAATATCGTTATAAAAATTACAAACAATTCGTAGAAGAAATTAGAGAGAGAAAGCCGAGGTATTAGTTATGATTAAAATTGCACCATCGATCTTATCAGCAGATTTTTCAAAATTAGGGGAAGAGATTAAAGATGTAGAAAAAGGTGGAGCGGATTACATTCACGTCGATGTAATGGATGGACATTTCGTACCAAATATTACGATTGGACCATTAATTGTAGAAGCTATCCGTCCAATTACATCTTTACCATTAGATGTACATTTAATGATTGAAAATCCTGATAACTATATCCCGACTTTCGCAAAAGCGGGAGCAGATATTATTACTGTTCATGTAGAGGCGTGCCCTCATTTGCATCGTACAATTCAGCTAATTAAGTCTCATGGCATTAAAGCAGGAGTTGTATTAAATCCGCATACGCCAGTTTCGACGATTGAGCATGTATTAGAAGATATCGATATGGTATTGCTTATGACAGTAAACCCTGGATTTGGTGGACAGAAATTTATCCATTCTGTATTACCGAAAATTAAACAAGTGGCAGAAATGGTTAAAGAGCGTAATCTAGAAGTAGAAATTGAAGTTGATGGTGGTGTAAACACTGAAACAGCACGACTTTGTGTTGAAGCAGGAGCAAATGTACTTGTAGCTGGATCAGCAGTATACAATCAAAAAGACCGTGGTGAAGCAATTCGTGTCATTCGTGGATAATGAATGAACGAGTCTTTATCCTAGTGAAACTGCTAGTGTAGTAAGTTTTCACTATTTATAAAGGATAGAGAAAAAATATGTAAAAAGGCAATCTACCGAATGGCAGATTGCCTTTTTACAATAGAAGGGGAAGGAAACATGATTATTCATATTTTAGCGGGTGGACCTGCGGAATATTGTGCAGATTTTTCTCGATATGAAAATGAGAAAGTAGTGTGGGCGGCAGTTGATAGAGGAGTATATCGTCTATTAAAAGGAGGGATTACTCCAGCTGTTGCATTTGGAGATTACGATTCAGTTACTGAAGAGGAATTAGTATGGATGGGCCAGCAAACAAATGACTTACATATTGTTCCTCGTGAAAAAGATCAAACAGATTTAGAAATTGCGATTAATTGGGCGTTAGAACAAAATCCGACATTGATTCGTATTTTTGGTGCCACCGGTGGAAGGCTGGATCACGGTTTAGCAAATATACAGATGCTTTTAAGAGGGTTAGAAGTAGGGGTAGAAATGTGTATTGTAGACAATAAAAATGAAATAAGCGTAAAAAAAGTGGGTACACATATAATTGAAGAAAATAAAAATTTCCCTTATGTATCTTTTGTGCCGGTTACTGAAATAGTAGAAGGGATTACATTACTTGGTTTTAAGTATCCTCTAACTAATAAAACAATAGAATGGGGATCAACACTTTGTATTAGTAATGAACTCGTTGAGGAAAAAGGTACTTTTTCATTTACTTCTGGCATATTAATGGTGATAAGAAGCACTGATTAAAGAAACAATTTTGCTCCTTACATCATATAGTGAACAAGTGGAGTAATGGGGATTAGGAGGGAAACCATGAGATTTTATACAATTAAGTTACCTAAATTTCTTGGTGGAATTGTTCGTGCCATGTTAAATACCTTCAAAAAAGATTAAAAAAAGCACCTATTACCGGTGCTTTTTCCATTGTCATAGTAAAAAAAGAGCCTAGCGGCTCTTTTTTTTATTATTAAACACGTTCGATTTTGCCAGATTTTAATGCTCTAGCAGAAACGTAAACACGTTGAACTTTTCCGTCGATGCGTACGCGAACTTTTTGAAGGTTAGCGCCCCATTTACGTTTTGTAGCGTTCATTGCGTGAGAACGAGAGTTACCAGAACGAGCTTTTCTTCCAGTGATAGCACAAACACGAGCCATTTATATTTCCCTCCCTTGATACCTTACCATACGTAATTTTTCAATGTTAGTCTTTTTTGCGATGCTAAAAACACTACTATAATTTAACACAACTAAAAAGAGAATGCAACACCGTAGAAAAAAGAAATCAAGAAAAATTACTTGACACCATATGTCGATGATGAAAAGTTGAAATCAAGAAAAATTGCTTGACATATTATAGTGGTACATGTTGTATAATAACAATGGACTATTTTGCTCATCATAAAAAATGTGATTTAAAACATAAAATATGAGAGTGAAAAGAAAGAACGATGGAATTTTCTTTAAAAAGATTATATGATAGTAACTAAAGTAGTCTAGCTCACTTTCACCATTTATGAAGGGGGAAACGAGATGTCAATTGAAATTAAAACGAAGTATGGTCAAATTGATATTAGTACAGATGTAATTGCAACAATTGCTGGAGGTGCCGCAGTAGATTGCTACGGTATCGTAGGTATGGCATCAAAAAATCAGTTAAAAGATGGTTTAACAGACATTTTACGAAAAGAAAACTTCACTAGAGGTGTTATTGTTCGTAAAGATGAAGATGAAGTACATATTGATATGTATATTATTGTGAGCTATGGTACGAAAATTTCAGAAGTAGCACATAACGTGCAGACGAAAGTGAAATATACATTAGATCAAACTGTAGGACTAGCAGTAGATTCTGTAAACATCTACGTACAAGGAGTTAAAGTAATAAACTTGTAATGTGCATTAAGGAGGAAAATCTGTGTCAATTCAAAAAATTGATGGGAAACGTTTATCACAAATGATCATGCAAGGAGCGAATAATTTAACAAATAATGTTCAGCTTGTTGATGCATTAAACGTATTTCCGGTTCCAGATGGCGATACCGGTACAAACATGAACTTATCAATGACTTCAGGCGCACGTGAAGTGAAAGCAAATCCTTCACAGCATGCTGGTAAAGTCGGCGTAAGTTTAGCCAAAGGATTATTAATGGGAGCACGTGGTAACTCTGGAGTTATTTTATCTCAGTTGTTCCGTGGTTTCTCTAAATCCATTGAACAAAAAGAAGAATTAACAACAGTTGATTTTGCTGCAGCTTTAGATGCTGGGGTAGAAGCGGCTTACAAAGCGGTTATGAAACCGATTGAAGGAACGATTTTAACGGTTGCAAGAGAAACGGGTAAATATGCAGTGACAGTTGCGAAAAAACAGCGCGACTTTGTTTTGTTTATGGAAGACGTTGTGAAAGAAGCGAATGCATCGTTAAATCGTACGCCGGATTTATTACCTGTATTAAAACAAGTTGGCGTTGTAGATAGCGGTGGTAAAGGTCTTGTTGTTGTATACGAAGGATTTTTAGCTGACTTAAAAGGAGAAACGATTTCTTCTAATGTGTCTGCCCAACCATCTATGAATGACATGGTACGCGCAGAACATCACCGTAGTGTACAAAGCCAATTGAGTACAGAAGATATTAAATATGGATATTGTACGGAATTTATGGTGAAATTAGAGCCTGAAAAAATGAAAGAACATAATTTCTCTGAACAAAAATTCCGTGAAGATATTAGTGTGTACGGAGATTCACTACTTGTTGTATCAGATGATGAGGTTGTTAAGGTTCATATTCATGCGGAACATCCTGGAGATCCTATGAATTATGGACAACGCTATGGTAGTTTAATTAAGATTAAAGTAGAAAATATGCGTGAACAGCATACTGCTTTATTAGATGAGCCTACTATGATGCCTGAGCCAACTAGCCAGTCTAAAGAGAAACAACCGTACGGTATCGTAACTGTTGCTATGGGATCTGGTATCAAAACTTTATTTGAGAGCATTGGCGCGACGAAAGTTATCGAAGGTGGCCAAACAATGAATCCAAGTACGGAGGATATTGTGAAGGCGATTGAAGAAGCGAATGCTGAAAAAATCATTATTTTACCGAACAACGGAAATATCGTGATGGCAGCAGAACAAGCAGCGTCAGTTGTGGATCAAGAAGTGATTGTAATTCGTTCAAAAACAGTTCCTCAAGGTATGGCTGCAATGTTAGCTTTTAATCCAGTTGGAACGTTAGAAGAGAACGAAGAAAACATGAAAGAAGCTTTATCTCATGTGAAAACCGGTCAAATTACGTATGCTGTACGTGATACGGAAATTGATGGTGTAGCGATTCAAAAAGATGATTTCATGTGTATTGCAGATGGAAAAATTGTATCAACAAATGCTGCAAAAGTAGGAGCTGCAAAGCAATTACTAGAAGCACTTATTGATGAAGATTCTGAAATTGTAACGATTCTACAAGGTGAAGATGCAACTGATGAAGAAGTAGCTGAGTTAGTTGCATTTGTAGAAGAGAATTTTGAAGATGCAGAAGTAGAAGTACATGCTGGAAACCAACCGGTGTATTCGTTCATCTTCTCTGTAGAATAAGAAAAAATTCGTTTTGAAAATAAATGGATTACTTACTTACTTGCTAATGGATAAGAAGTAGTAATATGAAGTTTATTACTAGTTTTTATTCAAAAGGCTAGCATATTGAAGATAAAAAAGAGCCTTGCTGCTAATAGTGAGGCTCTTTTCTTTCGTATTGTTTATGAGGGATTTGAGTAGTTTCTCTAAGAATGCCTATGATAGAATATATAGGGTGAAAGAGAGCGATTACAGATGTCAATAGTATGAATGAATCAAAGAAAATAATGTGACGGAGCGTGAGAATCTTGAATGAAGTTGTACAAGTTCCTGTTACGGATGTAAAGGGAATCGGAGGAGAAACATCTGAATTACTACACGAGATGGGGATTTATACAGTTTCTCATCTATTAGAACATTTTCCGTACCGTTATGAAGATTATGCGATGAAAGATCTTGCTGAAGTAAAGCATGATGAACGTGTAACAGTTGAGGGAAAGGTTCATAGTGCTCCTTTACTGCAATATTATGGGAAGAAGAAGTCTCGTCTTACGGTTCGTGTCCTCGTCGGTCGTTATTTAATTACAGCTGTATGCTTTAATAGGCCGTACTATAAGCAGAAGTTAAATTTAAATGAAACAGTAACGATTACTGGTAAATGGGATCAGCACCGTCAAACGATTGCGGTATCAGAGCTTCATTTTGGACCAGTTGTACGTCAACAAGAAGTAGAGCCTGTATACTCAGTGAAAGGGAAACTTACAGTAAAACAGATGCGCCGTTTTATTGCCCAAGCGTTCAAGGAGTATGGAGAATCTATAGTTGAAGTGTTACCTGATGGATTGCTAAGTCGATATAAATTATTGCCGCGTTATGAAGCGCTTCGGGCGTTGCATTTTCCAGCAGGACAGGAAGATTTAAAACAAGCACGTCGCCGTTTTGTATATGAGGAGTTTTTCTTATTCCAGCTAAAAATGCAAACATTACGGAAAATGGAGAGGGAAAATTCGAAAGGGACGAAAAAAGAAATTCCTTCAGCAGAATTGCAAGAGTTTATTGATGCACTTCCGTTTCCATTAACTGGTGCACAGCGTCGGGTAGTAGATGAAATTATGAAAGATATGACATCTCCTTATCGGATGAATCGTCTGTTGCAAGGTGATGTAGGTTCTGGGAAAACAGTCGTTGCAGCGATTGGCCTTTATGCAGCGAAGTTAGCACATTATCAAGGTGCTTTAATGGTTCCTACAGAAATTTTAGCAGAGCAACATTATCAATCGCTTGCAGAGACGTTCTCGCACTTTGGTATGAATGTTGAATTGTTAACCAGTTCTGTTAAAGGTGTAAGGCGTCGA
Source organism: Bacillus sp. GW823-FHT06B01 (assembly GCF_058952315.1). Lineage (NCBI taxonomy): Bacteria > Bacillati > Bacillota > Bacilli > Caryophanales > Bacillaceae > Bacillus > Bacillus sp. GW823-FHT06B01. The sequence continues at coordinate 969,344 of NZ_JBXAHR010000002.1, forward strand.
GAGATTTTGGCAAAATTAGAACAAGGAGAAATAGATATCCTTGTTGGAACACATGCTTTAATTCAAGATGAAGTTATCTTTCATAGGTTAGGTCTCGTTATTACTGATGAACAACATCGATTTGGTGTAGCGCAGCGACGAGTTTTAAGGGAGAAAGGTGAAAGTCCGGATGTTTTATTTATGACGGCGACGCCAATTCCGCGTACGTTAGCAATTACTGCATTTGGAGAGATGGATGTTTCTATAATCGATGAGATGCCAGCTGGTAGAAAGGTAATTGAAACATACTGGGCAAAACATGATATGTTAGATCGAGTTCTCGGTTTTGTGGAGAAGGAGATAAAAAAAGGAAGACAAGCATATGTTATTTGTCCCCTTATTGAAGAATCTGAGAAACTTGATGTACAAAATGCGATTGACTTACATAGTATGCTGACTCATCATTATCAAGGGAAATGTCAAGTCGGATTAATGCATGGCAGACTCTCATCTCAAGAAAAAGAAGAGATAATGGGACAATTTAGTGAAAATAAAGTGCAAATTCTTGTGTCGACAACAGTTGTTGAAGTAGGTGTGAACGTACCGAATGCGACTGTAATGGTTATTTATGATGCAGAGCGTTTCGGTTTATCGCAGCTCCATCAGCTCAGGGGACGTGTTGGGCGTGGTAGTGAACAATCATATTGTTTATTAATCGCGGATCCAAAATCGGAAACGGGAAAAGAGCGAATGCGTATTATGACCGAAACGAATGATGGATTTGTATTGTCAGAAAAAGATTTAGAGTTAAGAGGTCCTGGAGATTTCTTTGGAAGTAAGCAAAGTGGTTTACCAGAATTCAAGGTTGCTGATATGGTACATGATTATCGAGCGTTAGAAACAGCTAGACAAGATGCGGCGTTACTAGTAGAATCAGAAGCGTTTTGGCATAATGATCAGTATGCTTCGCTGCGTACTTATCTTGACGGGACAGGTGTGTTCCAAGGAGAGAAGCTCGATTAAAGGGAGGCAACGAAAGTTTTTGTTGCATTCTACTTTTAATGATTATATACTACTGTTAGTACCTAGTCATAAAAACGGATGGTGCGGTATGAAAAAAAGAAGAAGTAAAAAAGAAAGACAACAATTATTACAACAAACAATAGAAACGAATCCTTTTATTACGGATGAAGATTTAGCAGAAAAATTTCAAGTGAGTATACAAACCGTACGTCTTGACCGTATGGAATTATCTATTCCTGAATTAAGAGAAAGAATTAAACATGTAGCTACAAAGCAACATGAAGAAGATGTGAAATCTTTACCGTTAGAAGAGGTTGTCGGAGAAATTATCGATATAGAATTAGATAGACATGCGATTTCTATCTTTGAAGTGAAGGTAGAACACGTATTTAAAAGAAATCAGATTGCCCGTGGGCATCATTTGTTTGCACAAGCAAACTCACTAGCTGTTGCGGTTATTGATGAAGAATTAGCTTTAACTGCAAAGTCTACCATTCGATACATTCGTCCTGTAAAATTAGGAGAGCGTGTTGTTGCAAAAGCGCGCGTTGAAGATGTAGAGAATGATAAAGGACGGACCGTTGTCAAAGTGCGTAGCTTTGTTGGAGAAGAACTTGTTTTTACAGGCACTTTTGAAATGTATCGATCTAGTAATTATAGTGAGGAAGGTAACAACTTATGAAAATCGCAATAGATGCAATGGGCGGCGATCATGCTCCAAAGGCTGTCGTATTAGGAGCAATGAAAGCTATTAAGGAATATTCTGATTTACATATTACGTTAGTAGGGAAAGAAGAGGAGATTCGTCAATACTTAACGAGTGAAGAACGAATTACTATACTTCATACAGATGAAAAAATCGAATCGACAGATGAACCAGTAAGAGCGGTTCGACGAAAAAAACAAGCCTCAATGGTACTAGCAGCGCAGCAAGTGAAAGACGGCGTAGCGGATGCTTGTATATCAGCTGGTAGTACAGGAGCTTTAATGGCGGCTGGATTGTTCGTTGTAGGTCGTATGGAAGGAATTGAGCGACCAGCTTTATCCCCTACAATGCCAACGATTGATGGAGAAGGTTTTGTTATGTTAGATGTTGGAGCGAACGTTGATGCAAAACCAATTCATTTATATCAATATGCAGTAATGGGATCTGTATACGCTGAGAAAGTAAGAGGAATTAAAAATCCTCGTGTTGGACTTTTGAACGTTGGAACAGAGGATGGCAAAGGGAACGAGCTTTCAAAACAAGTCTTTGCAATGCTTAAGGATGCCCCAATTCATTTTGTTGGGAACGTTGAATCAAGAGATTTATTGCAAGGTGTAGCAGATGTTGTTGTATGTGATGGTTTTACAGGGAATGTAGCGCTAAAATCATTAGAAGGAACAGCACTTGCGTTATTTTCTATGTTAAAAGAGCAGTTAATGAGTTCGTTTACGAGCAAATTAGCAGCAGCGGTATTAAAGCCAAAACTTATGGTATTAAAAGATAAAATGGATTATTCGGAGTATGGAGGAGCGGCATTATTTGGATTGAAAGCTCCAGTCATTAAGGCTCACGGTTCTTCCAATGACCAATCAATATTTAGTGCGATTCGTCAAACGAGAGAAATGGTAGCGAAAGAAGTTATTCCTACTATTTCAAGCGTAATGGAGAAAGAGCCACTCCAATAAGAGGAGGATTTGAAATGGGAAAACTAGCATTTCTTTTTCCGGGCCAAGGTTCACAGGCAGTTGGAATGGGTAAACAGTTAGCGGAGAATAATAAAGAGGTTGCAAATGTGTTTGCGAAAGCAGATGAGGTGTTGCAAGATTCACTTTCAGAAGTGATTTTTGAAGGGCCGCAGGAAAAGCTTACGTTAACGACAAATGCGCAGCCGGCCTTATTAACAACGAGTTTTGCTATTTTGACAGCTTTGAAAGAGTATGATATTACACCAGACTTTGTTGCAGGGCATAGTTTAGGTGAATATAGCGCTCTTGTAGCAGCGGGTGCAATAACTTTTGAAGACGCTGTATATGCTGTAAGAAAACGTGGGGAATATATGGAAGAAGCTGTTCCTGGTGGAGAAGGTGCAATGGCGGCTATTTTAGGTGCTGATCCACATATGCTGAAACAAGTTACAGAAGAAGTAACAAGTGAAGGATATGCAGTGCAAATCGCTAATATGAATAGTAAGAAGCAAATTGTGATTTCTGGAACAAAGCAAGGAGTTGAGATTGCTTCTCAAAGAGCGAAAGAAAATGGTGCAAAGAGAGCAATTCCGCTTAAGGTAAGTGGACCGTTCCACTCTTCGCTTATGAAGCCAGCCGCGGAGAAGTTCCAAAGTGTCTTAAAAGAAATTACAATTCAAGATACGAATATTCCTGTTATCGCAAATGTAACAGCAGACGTTATTACAAGTGGTGCACTTATTCAAGAAAAGCTAATTGAACAGCTCTATTCGCCTGTCTTATGGTACCCGTCCATTGAAAATATGGTGAATCAAGGGGTAGATACATTTATTGAGATTGGACCTGGGAAAGTGCTTGCTGGACTTATGAAGTCAATTGATTCATCAGTGAAAGCATATGCGATATACGATGAAGAGACATTAAAAGATACCATTTCAAATTTGAGAGGAGAAAACTGATGTTAAAAGGGAAAGTAGCATTAGTAACTGGCGCTTCACGTGGAATTGGTCGTGCGATTGCGATTGATTTAGCGAAACAAGGGGCAAATGTTGTAGTAAATTATGCTGGTAATGAGCAAAAGGCGAATGAAGTAGTTGATGAAATAAAGAAATTAGGTTCGGATGCACTTGCAGTAAGAGCAGATGTTGCAAATGCTGAAGACGTTACAAATATGGTGAAACAAACTGTAGATACATTTGGACAAGTTGATATTCTTGTAAATAATGCAGGTGTAACAAAAGATAATTTATTAATGCGTATGAAAGAAGAAGAATGGGATACAGTTATTAATACAAATCTAAAAGGTGTATTCTTATGTACGAAGGCAGTATCTCGATACATGATGCGCCAGCGTCATGGACGTATTATTAATATCGCTTCTGTTGTTGGAGTGACAGGTAATCCAGGACAAGCAAACTATGTTGCTGCTAAAGCGGGTGTAATTGGATTAACAAAAACATCAGCAAAAGAATTAGCGAGCCGTAATATTACTGTAAATGCAATTGCTCCAGGTTTTATTGCGACTGATATGACGGATATATTAGATGAAAATATAAAAGCCGAAATGTTAAAGTTAATTCCTGCAGCTCAGTTTGGTGAAGCGCAAGATATCGCAAATACTGTAACGTTTTTTGCTTCTGATCAAAGCAAATATATTACAGGGCAAACGTTAAATGTTGATGGCGGAATGGTAATGTAATAAAAGAATTGATTTCAACTAGTTTTTTTGGCCAATATTTAATATAATATTTGAGGGGAGGTGAATGGAATGGCAGATGTTTTAGAGCGTGTAACAAAAATCATCGTTGATCGTTTAGGTGTAGAAGAAACTGAAGTAGTACCAGCTGCGAGCTTTAAAGAAGATTTAGGCGCAGACTCCCTAGATGTAGTAGAACTTGTAATGCAATTGGAAGATGAATTCGAAATGGAAATTTCTGATGAAGATGCTGAAAAGATTGCTACTGTTGGCGATGCTGTGACTTACATAGAGAGTCATCTATAATGCTTAAGTGAAGTCCCGTTTTTTTAGCGGGGCTTCTCGGCTTATATCTGGAGGGACTTATGCCGTACCGAAAACATAGAGAAAAAAAATACGAAACAAAATATCGTGAAGCGTTTAAAGTATTTCAAGAAGAGATAGGTATTACGTTTTCAGATGAAAAATTATTGATTCAAGCATTTACGCATTCATCGTATGTGAATGAGCATCGAAAAAAACCGCATGAAGACAATGAGCGTCTCGAATTCCTTGGAGATGCAGTATTGGAACTTACTGTGTCACAGTATCTGTTTCAAAAATATCCGACAATGAGCGAAGGAGAGTTAACGAAACTACGTGCAGCTATTGTATGTGAACCATCTCTTGTTCGTTTTGCAAACGAGTTGTCATTTGGTAGCCTTGTTTTATTAGGAAAAGGTGAGGAAATGACAGGTGGACGTGAACGACCAGCTTTATTAGCGGATGTCTTTGAAGCGTTTATTGGTGCCCTTTATCTTGATCAAGGGTTAGAAACAGTATGGGGCTTCTTAAAAGAAATTGTATACCCTAAAATTAATGAAGGTGCTTTTTCTCATGTGATGGATTATAAGAGTCAATTACAAGAGTTGATTCAGCGTGATGGTAGTGGCAATATTGAGTATCAAATTTTGCAGGAAAAAGGACCGGCCCACAATCGAGAATTTGTGTCACGTGTTACGTTAAATAACGTGGCTTTAGGTCTTGGTAGTGGTAAGTCGAAAAAAGAAGCAGAGCAACAAGCTGCTGCAGAAGCATTGAAAAAATTAAAAGAACAACTATAAGGAATCCCCCTTTGAATGAGGGGGATTCCTTATGCATAGAATGAAACTTTCTTTTTGTTTGTGAATAAAAGGAAGGGAAATCCGTATAATAGCTTGTTTTTGTATAGACAACAGTTATAACAACGGAGAATAGGAGGAAGGCCTTTCGTGTTTTTAAAAAGATTAGAAATAGCAGGGTTTAAGTCTTTTGCTGAGCGTGTATCTGTTGATTTTGTCCCAGGTGTAACTTCCGTAGTAGGACCTAATGGAAGTGGGAAAAGTAATATTACTGATGCGATTCGCTGGGTACTTGGTGAACAATCTGCAAAATCATTACGTGGTGCAAAGATGGAGGATATTATTTTTGCAGGCAGTGATACGAGAAGAGCAGTTAATGTTGCTGAAGTAACAATAACTTTAAATAATGAAGATCAACGTTTACCGATTGAATATAATGAGGTGTGTGTAACGCGTCGTGTATCTCGTTCTGGTGATAGTGATTTTTATATTAATAAACAATCATGTAGATTGAAAGATATTATCGATTTATTTATGGACTCTGGTATGGGAAGAGAAGCTTTTTCGATTATTAGCCAGGGGAAAGTTGAAGAGATTTTAAGTAGTAAATCAGAAGAACGTCGTGGTGTATTTGAAGAAGCTGCGGGAGTGCTGAAATACAAACTTCGTAAAAAGAAAGCTGAAGTGAAATTAGCAGACACACAAGAAAACTTAAATCGTGTACAAGATATCATTCACGAATTAAGTAGTCAAGTAGAACCTTTAGAAAGACAAGCTTCTATTGCGAAAGATTATCTCGAGAAAAAAGAAGAATTAGAGAAAGTAGAAGCGGCGCTTATTGTACATGAAATTGAAGAATTACATGAGAAATGGGAAGCGCTTCGAAATCAGTTTGGGCATAATAAAAACGAAGAAGTTAAAATGTCAACGCATTTACAAAAAGGTGAAGAAGAGCTTGAGGAATTACGAGGACAATTACAAGCAGTAGATGAGTCTGTAGATTCCTTACAAGAAGTGCTGCTTCTTTCTAGTAAAGAGCTAGAAAAGTTAGAAGGACAGCGCGAGTTATTAAAAGAGAGAAAACAAAATGCAACGACGCATTGTGCACAACTCGAACAGTTAATTGTTGAATTAACAGAGAAAGCTACAAGTTATGATGGTGAAATTGAATCCAGTACAGAAGTGTTGATGCAATTTGTAAATCAAGTAAAAGAGTTGGAGACAAAATTGCATGATAATGAGCTACTGCTTGCAACTTTTGCTGACAATTTAGAGGAACAAATTGAGAATTTAAAAGGTGACTATATTGAACTTTTAAATCAACAAGCTAGTCATCGTAATGAGTTATCTATGATTGAAGAACAATCTAAACAACAAAACTCAAAAAATGAACGACTCGATGAAGAAAATGCAAAATATGTAGAAATACGCATGGAAATTACAGCGAAAAAGACAAAACTTGTGGAAAGTTATGAACAAGTGAAAGAAAAAGTAGCTGGTATCCTTTCGAATATACAAAAGACAGAAGCGGCACTTGGGAAATGCAAGACGCAGTATAGTGAAAATGAAACAAAACTGTATCAAGCGTATCAATTTGTACAACAGGCACGTTCTCGAAAAGAAATGCTAGAAGAGATGCAAGAGGATTACTCTGGTTTCTATCAAGGGGTACGTGAAGTATTAAAAGCTAGAGAAGATAGGTTGCAAGGTATCGAGGGTGCTGTTGCAGAACTGCTAACGGTACCGAAAGAATATGAAATTGCAATGGAAATTGCTCTAGGTGCAGCGATGCAGCATATTGTCGTACAAAAAGAAGAACATGCTCGTAATGCAATTACGTTTTTAAAACAAAATAAACATGGACGAGCAACGTTTTTACCGCAAGCTGTTATTAAAAGTAGATCGTTATCATTTGAACAATTACGTATTGTAAATCAACACCCATCGTTTGTAGGTGTGGCGGCAGAACTTGTGCAATATAACAATAAATATGAAAATGTAGTTTCAAATTTATTAGGTACTGTTATTGTTGCGAAAGATTTACGTGGGGCGAATGAGTTGGCGAAACAACTGCAATACCGTTATCGCATTGTAACAATCGAAGGTGATGTAGTGAACCCTGGTGGTTCTATGACTGGTGGAGCGGTAAAACAGGCGAAATCTTCTTTATTAGGACGTCAACGTGAGCTAGAAGAGTGGACGAACAAGTTAACTGATATGGAAGAAAAAACGACAAAGTTAGAAAACTTTGTTAAAGCAGTAAAGCAAGAGATTCAAGAAAAAGAAGTGAAAATACGGGAACTAAGGCAAAGTGTAGAAGCAGAGCGTGTAGATGAACAGAAATTAAGAGAAGAAATTAGTCGCTTAGAATTAGAAGAACATCGTATTAATGATCGTTTATCTATTTACGATTTAGAGATTGAAGGATTTTTACAAGATCAAGTGAAAATACAGGGACGTAAAGAAGAGCTAGAAAAGATTTTAGCAACGCTTCAAGCGGAGATTACGGAATTAGATAGCAAAATTATCGCTTTAACAAAACAAAAAAGTGAGCAGCATTCTTCGAAGGAAAAAGTGCAAAAAGAAATGACTGAGTTAAAAGTGTTGGCGGCTGAAAAGCAACAACGCTTATCTAATCAAAAAGAAAAAGTTGAACGATTGACGAAGGAAAAAGAAGAAACGGATGCAACGCTTGTCAAAACGAAAGAGGATTTAGCATTCTTAAAACAAGAAATGACATCTAATTCAAGTGGTGAAGAACAGATTACGAATATGATTGAGAAGAAAGCATATGATCGTAATCAAACTTCAGAGTTAATTCGCTCTCGTCGTGAACAACGCGTATCGTTACAAGAGAGAGTAGAACATTTAGAACGTAATCTGAAAGAAACAACAGGTAAACATAAATACATTCTTGAGATGCTGAAAAATCAAGAAGTAAAAATAAACCGACTTGATGTAGAGTTAGAAAATAGATTACAACATTTACGTGAAACATATACGATTTCATTTGAAGCAGCAAAACTGAAGTATACAATGATGATGCCTGCAGAGGATGCACGTAAAAAGGTGAAACTAATTAAATTATCCATCGAAGAGCTAGGCACAGTGAACTTAGGGGCAATTGAAGAGTATGAGCGTGTAGCAGAGCGTCATACATTCTTACTAGAGCAAAAAGATGACCTAGAAGAAGCGAAAGCGACATTGCACCAACTTATTACCGAAATGGATGAAGAAATGAAAAAACGTTTTTCTACTACGTTTGAAGGAATTCGAATGGAGTTTCAATCGGTATTCTCTGAATTATTTGGAGGCGGTAGAGCGGATTTAGTCATGACGAATCCAGAGGACTTATTAAATACTGGTATTGATATTGTAGCGCAACCGCCAGGGAAGAAACTGCAAAACTTAGGTTTACTTTCTGGTGGGGAGCGTGCTTTAACAGCGATTGCGCTGTTATTCGGTATTTTAAAAGTGCGCCCAGTCCCATTCTGTGTATTAGATGAGGTAGAGGCGGCTCTTGATGAGGCGAATGTTGCCCGTTTTGCGCAGTATTTAAAGAGATTTAGTGATGAGACACAGTTTATTGTCATTACACATAGAAAAGGTACAATGGAAGAGTCTGACGTATTGTACGGTGTCACAATGCAAGAGTCAGGGGTATCTAAACTTGTTTCGGTTCGTTTGGATGATGGAGAAGAACTAGTTGCAAGTAATTAGGAAGGATGGGACAGTATGAGTTTTTTTAAAAAATTAAAAGAAAAAATTTCAAAACAAACAGATACGGTAACAGAGAAATTTAAACATGGATTAGAAAAAACGAGAAATTCGTTTGCAGATAAAGTAAATGATTTAGTTTATCGTTATCGTAAAGTAGATGAAGATTTCTTTGAGGAATTAGAAGAAATTTTAATTGGTGCAGATGTCGGAGTTTCGACGGTAATGGAATTAATTGATCAATTGAAAGAAGAAGTGCAACGTCGTAACATCCAAGATCCAAAAGAAGTACAAGCTGTTATTTCAGAAAAGTTAGTAGGAATTTACAAAGGCGACAGTGAATTTAGTAACGAAATTAATATGCAAGAGGATCAATTAACAGTTGTTTTATTTGTCGGTGTTAACGGTGTAGGGAAAACGACGACGATTGGTAAACTAGCACATAAATTCAAATCAGAAGGTAAGTCTGTCCTATTGGCGGCAGGAGATACATTCCGCGCAGGAGCGATTGAACAATTAGAAGTATGGGGCGATCGCGTTGGTGTAGAAGTGATTAAACAAGGGTCAGGATCTGATCCAGCGGCGGTTATGTATGACGCTGTACAAGCCGCGAAAGCACGTAAAGTAGACGTATTACTATGTGACACAGCAGGACGCTTACAAAATAAAGTAAACTTAATGAAAGAGTTAGAGAAAGTGAAACGTGTAATTGAGCGTGAAGTACCGGGGGCTCCTCACGAAGTATTACTTGTTATTGATGCAACAACAGGACAAAACGGTTTAAGTCAAGCGAAGACATTCCGTGAAGCAACGAATGTTACTGGTATTGTTTTAACGAAGTTAGATGGAACTGCTAAAGGTGGTATTGTATTAGCGATTCGTAACGAAATGGATGTACCAGTGAAATTTGTTGGATTAGGAGAGCAAATGGATGACTTGCAGCAGTTTGATCCAGAACAATATGTGTATGGTTTATTTGCGAACTTAGTAGAAACAGAAGAAGTGTAAGTGAAAGAAGCGGTCTTTTCCGCTTCTTTTTCTATAAAAATATGTGATGTTAAGAAAAAAACTTGACACTCTTTTGTACTCCATGTAAACTAATTCATGTAAAGGGAAATCACTTAACAAAGGATGATCCAACATGCTCGAGAAAACAACGAGAATGAACTATTTATTTGATTTTTATCAATCGTTGTTAACGCAAAAACAAAGAAGTTATATGTCGCTTTATTATCTAGATGATTTATCTCTTGGTGAAATTGCGGAAGAATTTGATGTAAGTCGCCAAGCCGTGTATGATAACATTAAACGGACTGAAGCGATGCTTGAAGAATATGAAGATAAATTAGTATTACTTCAAAAGTTTCAAGAGCGACAGCGACTTGTTGCAAAGCTAAAACAGCTAATCAGCGAAGAAGAGCATGTGAATGAAGAAATGAAACAAGTTGTTGAAGCTATCGAAAAATTAGATTAGGAGGGCGGCAATATGGCATTTGAAGGATTAGCCGACCGACTTCAACAGACAATGCAAAAAATCCGCGGCAAAGGAAAAGTTTCTGAAGCCGATGTGAAAGAAATGATGAGAGAAGTTCGTCTAGCTCTTTTAGAAGCGGACGTTAACTTTAAAGTAGTAAAAGATTTTGTAAAGCGTGTGTCTGAACGTGCTGTCGGACAAGATGTAATGACAAGTTTGACACCTGGACAACAAGTAATTAAAGTCGTACAGGAAGAACTTACAGAACTTATGGGCGGAGAGCAAAGCAAAATTGCTGTTGCTAATAGGCCACCGACTGTTATAATGATGGTTGGTCTGCAAGGTGCGGGTAAAACAACGACGACAGGTAAGCTTGCGAATTTGCTTCGTAAAAAGCATAATCGTAAACCAATGCTTGTTGCAGCGGATATTTACCGTCCAGCAGCGATTAAACAGCTTGAAACATTAGGGAAGCAATTGGACATGCCTGTATTCTCTTTAGGAGATCAAGTAAGTCCTGTTGAAATTGCGAAACAAGCGATTGCAAAAGCAAAAGAAGATCATCACGATTATGTTTTAATTGATACAGCAGGTCGCCTGCATATTGATGAAGAACTAATGGATGAATTAGCGAAAGTGAAAGAAGTTGCGAAACCGGATGAAATTTTCCTTGTTGTCGATGCGATGACGGGACAAGACGCGGTAAATGTTGCACAAAGTTTCCATGAACAGTTAGGTTTAACAGGTGTTGTATTAACGAAATTAGATGGTGATACGCGCGGTGGTGCGGCATTATCTATTAAGGCGGTAACAAATACACCGATTAAATTTGTTGGTATGGGTGAAAAACTAGATGCGATTGAAGCGTTCCATCCAGAGCGTATGGCATCCCGTATTTTAGGGATGGGAGACGTCTTAACATTAATTGAAAAAGCGCAAGCTACAGTTGATGAAGAGAAAGCAAAAGAACTTGAGCAAAAAATGCGTACGCTTTCGTTTACGCTTGACGATTTCCTAGAACAACTTGGACAAGTGCGTCAACTTGGACCGCTTGATGAATTGTTAGGAATGCTTCCTGGTGCAAATAAAATTAAAGGTCTGAAAAATGCGCAAGTTGATGAAAAACAAATTGGGCATATTGAGGCAATTATTCGTTCTATGACTAAATTAGAGCGAGAACAACCGGAAATAATCAATGCTAGTCGCAAAAAGCGCATTGCCAAAGGTAGCGGTACAACGGTACAAGAAATCAATCGTTTAATCAAGCAATTTGATGATATGAAAAAGATGATGAAAACGATGACGGGAATGCAAAAAGGTAAGAAAAAAGGACTAGGTGGATTGAAGTTTCCATTCATGTAAGGAAAAAAGATGGCTCTGTTAAGAAAAAATACTTTACAAAGCAATAGTCTTTTTGCTAATATAATTATCTGTGTGAAATAAATTCGGAGGTGCTTTATAAATGGCAGTTAAAATTCGTTTAAAACGTATGGGAGCTAAAAAAACTCCTTTCTATCGTGTAGTTGTTGCAGATTCTCGTTCTCCTCGTGACGGACGTTTCATTGAGGAAATCGGTACTTACAATCCGGTTGCTCAACCAGCTGAAGTTAAGATCAACGAAGAAGCAGCATTAAAATGGTTAGGAAATGGTGCTAAACCATCTGATACAGTTCGTAACTTATTCTCTAACCAAGGTATCATGGAGAAATTCCACTTATCTAAACAAGGTAAGTAATTGAGGCAATGACTATGAAGAAGTTAGTCGAGACGATTGTCAAGCCTCTTGTCGATCATCCTGAAGATGTAAAAGTTACACAGGAACTTTACAACGGAGAGATAAAGTATCGATTAACTGTACATCCTGAGGATGTTGGAAAAGTCATTGGAAAGCAAGGGAAAGTTGCGAAAGCAATTCGAATGCTCTTGTATTCAGTGGGACATCATAATGATGAAAAAGTAACACTGGAAATTCAATAAACGTAAAAAGGGCGAGGAGTTATTTCCTCTCCCTTTTTTAACATTTAAAGAGAAGTTGCATGTTCCATATGTGAAATGGAGATGCTTAATTTATATAGAAACCAGGGGTGACATACTATTTATGACAAAATGGTTTAACGTAGGGAAAATTGTAAATACTCATGGCGTAAGAGGAGAAATACGTGTTATTTCTCGTACTGATTTTCCAGAAGAGCGATATAAAGTAGGAAACACGTTATACATAAGTAATGAGAAAAGTACAGACTACCTTCCAGTGAAAGTAACTTCTCATCGTCAACATAAGACATTTGATCTATTAACATTTGAAGGATACAATAATGTAGATGAAGCAGAGAAGTTTAAAGGTTCTTTAATAAAAGTACCAGAAGAGCAGTTAGGTGAACTAGCTGAAGGCGAATACTACTACCATGAAATTATTGGTTGCAATGTTGTAACGGAAGAAGGAGAAGCGTTAGGAACAATAAAAGAAATTTTATCTCCTGGTGCAAATGATGTTTGGGTAATTAAACGTCCAAAAGGCCAAGATCTATTAATTCCTTATATTGATGATGTTGTACTTCAAGTTAACATTGAGAATAAATTAGTAACCATTCATGTAATGGAAGGGCTATTATAATGAAAATTGACATTTTAACATTGTTTCCAGATATGTTTACGGGTGTGTTTGGATCTTCAATTTTAAAGAAAGCACAAGAAAAAGAAGCGGTAGAGCTTCGTGTTGTCAATTTCCGCGATTATACAACGAGTAAGCATAATAGCGTAGATGATTATCCGTATGGTGGTGGCGCTGGGATGGTATTAACCCCCCAGCCCATCTTTGATGCAGTGGAAGAGTTAACGAAGGAAACAGAACGTAAACCGAGAGTTGTCCTAATGTGTCCACAAGGAGAGCGTTTTACGCAGAAGAAGGCAGAAGAACTTGCTGAAGAAGAGCATGTTATTTTTGTGTGTGGTCATTATGAAGGGTACGATGAACGAATTCGTGAGCATCTCGTAACGGATGAAATTTCTATCGGTGACTACGTATTAACCGGCGGAGAGTTAGCCTCTATGGTTATTACGGATAGTGTCGTGCGTCTCCTCCCGGGAGTGCTAGGAAATCATGCTTCACAAGTCGAGGATTCGTTTAGTACAGGTTTATTAGAACATCCTCATTATACACGTCCAGCTGATTTTCGTGGTATGAAGGTACCGGATGTACTAATGTCAGGAAATCATAAAAATATTGATGAATGGCGACACAAAGAATCACTACGTCGTACGTACACGCGTAGACCGGATTTACTGGAAGAACGAGAATTATCTAAGCAAGAAGCGAAATGGTTAGAACAAATTAAAGAAGACAAGTAAGGGCTTGATATATTTTCTATTGCAACAGTCCTAGCAATATGCTATTATAACACTTGTGCTACTGAAATCAGTGGCCGTATTAACGATGTTCCGCTGTAATTTATTAAGACTTTATAAGAGCATCTGTTTAAAGGAGAGAATTTAATATGCAACAATTAATCGCAGAAATTACTCAAGGCCAATTAAAAACTGACCTTCCTTCATTCCGTCCTGGAGACACTTTACGTGTACACGTAAAAGTAGTTGAGGGAACTCGTGAAAGAATTCAGCTTTTCGAAGGTGTTGTAATTAAACGTCGTGGTGGCGGAATCAGTGAAACATTCACAGTTCGTAAGATTTCTTACGGTGTAGGTGTTGAGCGTACATTCCCAGTTCACACGCCAAGAATCGCGAAACTTGAAGTACTTCGTCGTGGTAAAGTACGTCGTGCTAAGTTATACTACTTACGTAACCTTCGCGGTAAAAAAGCACGTATTAAAGAAATTCGATAAGACATGTATGGGAGCTTGTAAATACACAAGCTCCCTTTTTCCAATCTATATAAAATTTTGATATAATACGAGCAGCTTACATAATCGTGGAGGGGAAACGCATGAAAAAAGAAAAGAGTTCACTTTGGGAATGGATCAAAGCAATTTTGATTGCTGTTGTATTAGCGGGTGTTATTAGACAGTTTTTCTTTGCTCCAATTCTCGTAGATGGAGTATCGATGGCGTCTACTTTACATGATCGCGATCGAATGATTGTCAATAAAATTGGTTATCACATAGGAGATCCGAAACGATTTGATATTATCGTATTCCGAGCAACGGAAGATAAAGATTATATTAAGCGCATTATCGGCCTGCCAGGCGATGAAATAGAGTATCGTAATGATAAACTATATGTTAACGGAAAGGCTTATGAGGAGCCGTATTTAGACAAGCAAAAAAAACAAATTGCTGACGGACCGCTTACATATGATTTTACTCTTGAAGAAATGACAGGGAAGAAAACTGTTCCAGAAGGTCAATTATTTGTTTTAGGCGATAATCGTCGTTTTAGTAAAGATAGCCGTTCGATTGGTACAATTTCAATGGACCAAGTGATTGGAAAAGCAAATATACTATATTGGCCGTTAAAAGATGCTCGTATTGTGAAATAAAAGAAAAAGAAGGTGGCAACATGGTAATTCAATGGTTCCCGGGACATATGGCAAAGGCTAGACGCCAAGTAACAGAAAAATTAAAGTTAATTGATGTTGTAATTGAGCTTGTAGATGCTCGATTACCTTTATCTTCTCGAAATCCAATGATCGATGAGATTATTACACATAAGCCGAGGCTTGTTGTTTTAAATAAAGCGGATATGGCAGATGATCGTTTAACAAAGCAATGGATTGCATATTTTAAAGAAAAAGGCCAAATGGCAATTTCAATTAACGCACAAGCTGGACAAGGTATGAAGGAAATTGCAGCGGCTTGTAAAGTGTTGGTGAAAGAAAAATTTGATAAAATGGTTGCAAAAGGTATTAGACCGAGAGCAATTCGTGCATTAATTGTAGGTATACCGAATGTTGGTAAATCTACGTTAATTAATAAGTTGGCGAAGAAAAATATTGCTAAAACAGGAGATCGTCCTGGTGTAACAACAGCTCAACAATGGATTAAAGTTGGGAAGGAAATGGAACTGTTAGATACACCGGGTATTTTATGGCCTAAATTTGAAGATCAATTGGTGGGTCTTCGTTTAGCGACAACAGGCGCAATTAAAGATTCAATTTTAAATTTACAAGATGTTGCTGTTTACGCTTTACGTTTTATGGAAAAACATTATCCAGAACGTTTGAAAGATCGATATAATTTAAATGAAATTCCAGAAGATATTGTGGAGTTATTTGATGCAATTGGAAAAAATAGAGGCTGTTTAATGGGCGGCGGAATGATTGATTACGATAAAACATCTGAGCTTATACTTCGTGAGCTTCGTGGTGGGAAACTTGGGAAAATGACGTTTGAAACACCAGAAGAGTTTGCGGAGCAAGTAGAAGGTGTTGAAAAAGTAGAAGAAGTATAAGACGTGCGTTTGTACGTCTTTTCTTTTTTGTATATAAAAGGAGTGTGCGTGAATGCAAAAAGTGACTATTCAAGAAGCGGAACATTTACTGCAAAAAATTATGAGTGAAGAGGACGACCGCTTTCAAATATTAATGAAAGATGAGCGAAAAGGGGTACAAAAGCTCATTTTGAAGTGGCATAAACAAAAAGAGTTAGCGCAGAAAGAAAAAGAAAAGTTTTTCGAAATGTCCAAGTATGAGATTGCATTACGTGAAAAAGGGCTCACATTTATTGCAGGTATAGATGAAGTAGGGCGTGGGCCGCTAGCTGGGCCTGTCGTGACGGCAGCTGTTGTCCTTCCGGAAGATTTTTATATTCCAGGGTTAAATGACTCGAAAAAGCTGAGTGAGGCGAAGCGAGAGCGTTTTTATGATGAAATTAAAGCACAAGCAATTGCAATTGGAGTTGGAATTGTATCACCACAAGTTATTGATGAGATAAATATTTATCAAGCGACGAAACAAGCGATGTTAGATGCTGTTGCGAATTTATCTTGTGCACCAGAACATTTATTAATTGATGCGATGAAACTTCCTACACCAATTCCGCAAACATCCATTATTAAAGGTGATGCGAAAAGTATTTCTATTTCAGCTGCATCCATTATTGCGAAAGTAACGAGAGATCGTATGATGAAAGAGCTTGGAGAAAAGTATCCTGCATACGGATTTGAACAACATATGGGATATGGCACAAAACAACATTTAGAAGCGATTGAAGCGCATGGAGTATTAGAAGAACATCGTAAATCGTTTGCACCAATTAAAGATACGATTCAAAAATAAGCTGCGAATATGCAGCTTATTTTTTTATTTTGGTATATGAACATTATTATTTTCAAAAAAGAATAAAGCGATTTCAGTTTTCTGACACTTTATTGTAGACAGCGTGCCAATCATCTTATACAATGGCAATGTAATGTTTTTTAAACATTAAAAAACTTTTCGAGTAAAACAGGAAAACAGGGGAGGATGGGACCATGAATATCCATGAGTACCAAGGTAAGGCAGTCCTTAAAAGCTATGGGGTTAGCGTTCCGAACGGGAAGGTTGCATTTACAGTAGAAGAAGCTGTAGAAGCAGCGAAAGAATTAGGAACGGATGTATGTGTAGTAAAAGCACAAATTCACGCTGGTGGACGCGGCAAAGCTGGCGGAGTAAAAGTTGCAAAAAATTTAGATGAAGTTCGTACATATGCAGAGAGCATTTTAGGAACTACACTTGTGACACATCAAACAGGTCCTGAAGGTAAGGAAGTAAAACGCTTACTTATCGAAGAAGGTTGCGATATTAAAAAAGAATATTATGTTGGTCTAGTTTTAGATCGTGCAACTTCTCAAGTTGTTTTAATGGCATCTGAAGAAGGTGGAACAGAAATTGAAGAAGTAGCAGAGCAAACACCTGAAAAGATCTTTAAAGAATATATTGATCCAGCAGTAGGCTTACAAGGCTTCCAAGCGCGCCGAATCGCGTTTAACATCAATATTCCAAAAGAGCTTGTAGGACAAGCTGTGAAGTTTATGATGGGCTTATACCGTGCGTTTATCGAAAAAGATTGCTCTATCGCGGAGATCAATCCACTTGTTACAACAGGTGACGGTAAAGTTATGGCATTAGATGCGAAATTAAACTTTGATTCTAATGCTTTATATCGCAATAAAGACATTTTAGAACTTCGTGATCTTGATGAAGAAGATTCAAAAGAAATTGAAGCTTCTAAATATGACTTAAACTACATTCCTTTAGATGGAAATATCGGTTGTATGGTTAATGGTGCAGGTTTAGCGATGGCTACAATGGATATCATTAAACATTACCATGGCGATCCAGCTAACTTCTTAGATGTTGGTGGCGGTGCAACAGCTGAAAAAGTTACAGAAGCATTCAAAATTATCCTTTCTGACAAAAATGTAAAAGGTATCTTCGTTAACATTTTTGGTGGCATTATGAAGTGTGATGTTATCGCAGAAGGTGTTATTGAAGCGACGAAACAAGTAGGTCTTGAATTGCCTTTAGTTGTACGTCTTGAAGGTACAAACGTAGAGTTAGGTAAGAAAATTTTAAATGAGTCTGGCTTAAATATTGTTGCAGCAGAATCTATGGCAGACGGTGCACAAAAAATTGTTTCACTAGTGGGCTAATAGAAAGCGGGGGAGAAAAATGAGCGTATTAGTTAATAAAGATACAAAAGTTATTGTTCAAGGTATTACAGGTTCTCAAGGTTTATTCCACACAAAACAAATGATTGAATACGGTACGAAAATTGTCGGTGGTGTAACGCCAGGTAAAGGTGGCACTGATATTGAAGGTGTACCAGTATTTGATACTGTAGAAGATGCAGTGAAAGCAACAGGCGCAAACGCTTCAGTTGTATACGTTCCACCCGCTTTTGCGGCTGATGCAATTATGGAAGCAGTTGATGCAGAAATCGATTTAGTAGTATGTATTACTGAAGGTATTCCTGTATTAGATATGGTAAATGTAAAGAGATATATGGCGGGTAAACATACACGTTTACTTGGACCAAACTGTCCTGGTGTTATTACGCCTGATGAATGTAAAATTGGTATTATGCCAGGGTACATTCATAAAAAAGGCCATGTAGGTATCGTATCTCGCTCTGGTACATTAACGTATGAGGCTGTACATCAGTTAACACAAGAAGGTATTGGCCAATCTACTGCTGTAGGTATCGGCGGGGACCCAGTTAACGGTACGGACTTTATAGATGCGTTAAAAGCATTTAATGAAGATGAAGAAACACATGCTGTAATTATGATTGGTGAAATTGGTGGTACAGCGGAAGAAGAGGCGGCTGAATGGGTGAAAGCTAATATGACAAAACCTGTTGTAGGCTTCATTGGTGGCCAAACAGCGCCTGCTGGCAAACGTATGGGCCATGCTGGTGCAATCATTTCTGGTGGTAAAGGAACTGCTGCTGAAAAGATTAAAACGATGGAAGCTTGTGGTATTAAAGTAGCGGAAACTCCAGCCGTTATGGGTGAAACACTAATCTCTGTCTTAAAAGAAAAAGGTCTATTTGAGACTTGTAAAAACTACTAATCTGTTGAAAGACACCTTCTTGCTTGAAGGTGTCTTTTTACGCAATTCTTGTTTACATAATAAAAATTATGGGTAAGGAGAATTAAGATGAAAAGAGAACGATTATTACATCTTCATTATTTTTTAGCAGATCATTGGAAGGCAATGGAAAGACTACTATATGTCGATCCTGAATTGAAGGGAATATACACGTTTAATACAAAACAAATGGAATACTACACTGGAATATCCTCGAAAAAATCTTTAGAATTAGTAAATTTTCTTCAAAGTTCAAATCTCCCACAATATATATCTTATTTAGAGAAAAATCGAATCTTCTATATGACTATATGGGACGAAGATTATCCACAATTATTACGTGAAATACAGGATCCCCCATTTGTATTATATGGAAAAGGAGAGAAGTGTTTTCTCAGTAAAGCGAATAAATTAGCAGTTATTGGAACGAGAGAACCAATTTTATATGGACATGAGAGTTTAAAATTTATTTTACACCCATTATTAGAAAGGGAATGGCTTATTGTCAGTGGGTTTGCAAGAGGGATAGATACAATGTCTCATGAAATTACAGTAAGACGGCATTGCCCGACTATTGCAATACTAGGACATGGATTATCGTATATGTATCCAAAAGAGAATAGACATTTATATGAAACGTGGAATGAATATATATTGTTATTAACAGAGTATCCGCCGCACTATGCACCGAAAAAATGGTATTTTCCAAAAAGGAACCGGATTATTAGTGGTATAAGTAAGGGTGTTTTAGTTGTAGAAGCGAAATCAAGAAGTGGAACACTTATTACTGCGGACCTTGCTTTAGAGCAAAATAGAGAGGTATTTGCACTTCCTGGACCTATATTTATAGATAGTGCATCAGGAACGAATCATCTGATTCAACAAGGAGCAAAACTAGTAAGAAATGCAGAAGATATCTTGGAAGAAGTTTTAAATTAACTTTATATTTTTATGTTTTTATTAAACAATTATTGACAAATGGTAGATAGGCACTGTATGGTATATTCATTCTTGATTGACAAAAACAAGAGAAATCAATAAGATTGATGAAGACTTGAATCCACCTCTTAAGGAGGCACTAGCATGTCAGATTACCTCGTAATCGTGGAGTCGCCTTCTAAGGCGAAGACCATTGAGAAATATTTAGGGAAAAAATACAAAGTTGTCGCGTCTATGGGACACGTTCGCGATTTACCTAAAAGCCAAATGGGGATAGAAGTAAAGAACAACTTCACCCCGAAGTATATTACCATTCGTGGTAAAGGTCCCGTCTTAAAAGATTTAAAATCAGCGGCCAAAAAAGCAAAGAAAGTCTATCTCGCGGCCGATCCAGACCGCGAAGGGGAAGCGATTGCTTGGCATTTAGCCAATACGTTAAATGTGGACGTTGAATCAGATTGCCGAGTTGTGTTTAATGAGATTACAAAAGATGCAATAAAAGAATCATTTAAACATCCTCGTGCGATTAATATGGATTTAGTAGATGCACAGCAAGCAAGGCGTATACTAGATCGTCTTGTTGGTTACAATATTAGTCCTTTATTATGGAAGAAAGTAAAAAAAGGATTAAGTGCAGGACGCGTACAATCTGTAGCAGTTCGTTTAATTATCGAACGTGAAAAAGAAATTCAAATCTTTGAGCCTGAAGAATTCTGGACAATTAAGACAGAATTTGTGAAAGGGAAAGACACATTTGAAGCAAGTTTTTACGGTGTAGATGGTGAAAAAGTTCAATTAACGAATGAAACGCAAGTGAATGAAATAATTGAACAGATGAAAGATAATGCGTTTTCAGTTGAAAATGTAACGCGAAAAGAGCGAAAACGTAATCCTGCATTACCGTTTACAACATCTTCCTTGCAACAAGAGGCAGCGCGTAAGTTAAACATGCGAGCAAAGAAAACAATGATGCTCGCGCAGCAATTGTATGAAGGTATAGATCTTGGAAAGCAAGGGACTGTAGGTCTTATTACGTATATGAGAACTGACTCAACACGTATCTCAGAAACAGCTCAAACAGAGGCGCGTACTTACATTACTGAGGCGTTTGGTGCGGAATACATAGGGACAGAAAAGAAGAAAGAAACGAAAAAGTCGAACGCGCAAGATGCGCATGAGGCAATTCGTCCTACTTCGGTAATGAGAAGGCCAGAGGAACTAAAGAGTTTCTTAAGTCGTGATCAACTTCGGTTGTATAAACTGATTTGGGAGCGATTTGTTGCAAGTCAAATGGCGTCTGCTATAATGGATACTGTGACAGCTAGACTCATTAATAACAATGTTCAGTTCCGTGCAAGTGGATCGGTTGTAAAGTTTCCAGGATTTATGAAAGTGTATGTAGAGTCGAAAGATGACGGGGCTGAAGAAAAGGATAAAATGTTGCCACCTTTAGAAGTAGGGGAAACGGTATTTTCGAAGGATTTAGAACCGAAGCAACACTTTACACAACCTCCGCCGCGCTATACAGAGGCTCGTCTAGTAAGAACACTTGAAGAGCTTGGAATTGGAAGACCGTCGACTTACGTGCCGACACTTGAAACGATTCAAAAACGTGGATACGTAGGTTTGGATAATAAACGCTTCGTTCCAACTGAACTTGGTGAAATAGTAATTGAACTTATTTTAGAGTTTTTCCCAGAAATTATTAACATTGAATTTACTGCTAACATGGAGCAAAGTCTTGATGAAGTAGAAGAAGGAAATGCGAATTGGGTAAAAATTGTTGATGATTTCTACGTAGGCTTTGAACCGCGTTTAGAAAAAGCGGAAAAAGAAATGCGTGAAGTGGAAATTAAAGATGAACCAGCTGGGGAAGACTGTGAATTGTGTGATCACCCAATGGTCTTTAAAATGGGTAAATACGGGAAATTTATGGCTTGTTCGAATTTCCCAGATTGTCGTAATACAAAACCGATTGTGAAAGAAATCGGTGTTACTTGTCCGAAGTGTGATAAAGGTCAAATTATTGAACGCCGTAGTAATAAAAAGAAACGTCTTTTCTATGGATGCGGTACGTATCCAGAGTGTGACTTTGTATCTTGGGATAAACCAATTGGTCGTAAATGTCCGAAGTGCGAAGGTATGCTTGTAGAGAAGAAGTTGAAAAAAGGCGTGCAAGTACAATGTATTTCGTGTGATTATGAAGAAGAACAACAAATGTGAGCGTAACTGCTCACATTTTTTTCGGGAAGAAAAGGAAAGGTGATAAATATGACAACACAAGTAGTAAACGTCATTGGCGCAGGTCTTGCAGGAAGTGAAGCAGCTTACCAAATTGCAAAACGTGGTGTCCAAGTAAAATTATATGAAATGAGACCGGTAAGGCAAACGCCAGCTCATCACACAGATAAATTTGCAGAGTTAGTATGCAGTAACTCGCTTCGCGCAAACACATTAACAAACGCTGTTGGTGTTATTAAAGAAGAAATGCGTTTAATGGACTCTGTTATTATTCGTGCAGCTGATGAGTGCTCTGTACCAGCAGGAGGGGCTTTAGCTGTAGATCGTCATGAATTTGCGGCAAAGGTAACGGAGTATGTGAAAAACCATCCGAACGTAACTGTGATGAATGAAGAAATTACTGAAATTCCAGAAGGACCTACTGTTATCGCGACAGGTCCACTTACGTCTCCTGATCTTGCTGCACAATTAAAAGAATTAACAGGTGAAGATTATTTTTATTTCTATGATGCTGCAGCACCGATTGTTGAGAAAGACAGCATTGATATGAATAAAGTATATTTAAAGTCTCGTTACGATAAAGGGGAAGCTGCATATTTAAACTGCCCAATGACGGAAGAGGAATTTGACCGTTTTTACGAGGCTTTAATTGCTGCTGAAACAGTACCTTTAAAAGAATTTGAAAAAGAAATTTTCTTTGAAGGCTGTATGCCGGTAGAAGTTATGGCAAGTAGAGGAAGACAGACGCTAGTATTTGGACCGATGAAACCTGTTGGATTAGAAGATCCGAAAACAGGAAAAACGCCATATGCTGTTGTTCAGTTACGTCAAGATGATGCAGCAGGAACGTTATACAATATCGTAGGTTTCCAAACGCATTTAAAGTGGGGACCACAAAAAGAAGTGTTACAGTTGATTCCAGGACTGGAAAACGCAGAGATTGTACGTTATGGTGTAATGCATCGTAATACGTTTATTAATTCACCTAACTTGCTTCGTCCAACATATCAATATAAACAACGTGATGATTTATTCTTCGCTGGTCAAATGACTGGAGTAGAGGGATATGTTGAATCAGCGGCGTCAGGATTACTAGCGGGTATTAACGCTGCTCGACTTGTGAAAGGTGAAGAACCGGTTGTATTACCGCCTGTAACTGCAATGGGAAGTATGGCGAATTATATTACTGCGACAAACGCGAAAAACTTCCAGCCGATGAATGCAAACTTCGGTTTGTTTGCACCGTTAGAGAAGAAAGTTAAGAGGAAAGCAGAACGAAATGAAGCATATGCAACACGCGCTTTAGAAACAATTCAAAATTTTGTAAATATTTAGTTAAATTTCTTGCAAAGGCTACTAAGTTGTGATACGATTTAGTAGCCTTTATTGAGGTGAATTGTGTGAATGTGAAGAAATTGTTACAATTATTCGTTGGATATTTACAAATTGAAAGAAATTATTCAAAATATACAATTGCAAGTTATCAAAATGATTTAGAACATTTTGTGCAATTTATGGAGCGAGAAGGCATATCCTCTTTTTTAGATGTTACATACGCGGATGTTCGTTTGTACTTAACGACGTTGCACGATGAAAAGTTAGCCCGTAAATCTGTCGCAAGAAAAGTATCAAGCTTACGAAGTTTATATCGTTTTTTGATGCGTGAAGGTTATCGGAAAGATAATCCGTTTGCACTTGCGTCACTCCCCAAAAAAGAATTGTCAATCCCAAAGTTTTTATATGCTGAAGAATTAGAGGAATTATTTGAAGTTGCTGATACGGAAACACCGCTAGGTCAAAGGAATCAAGCTTTATTAGAGTTGATGTATGCGACTGGAATCCGTGTGAGTGAATGTGTCAATTTACAACTTACCGATATTGACTTCGCGGTGGGAACAATTTTAGTAATGGGAAAAGGAAAAAAACAAAGGTATATTCCGTTCGGAAGCTATGCGCAAGATGCTTTAATTACTTATATAGAGAACGGGAGAAAACAGTTGGCTCACAAAACTGAAGAACACTCTCATATGGTATTTTTAAATGCGAAAGGCACGCCGCTAACAAGTCGAGGGGTACGCTATGTATTAAACGAGCTCATTAAGAAGGCTTCACTGACAATGCGGATAAGTCCCCATATGTTAAGGCATACATTTGCTACTCATATGTTAGATGAAGGGGCAGATTTACGTACTGTACAGGAGCTACTCGGTCATGAGAATTTGTCGACGACACAAATTTATACGCATGTCTCTAAAGAAAGATTGCGTTCGGTCTACATGAAGCATCACCCGCGGGCATAAATTGCTTTTAAAGCTATAAAAACATATAAAGGAGTTTTTTCTATGGGAAATTTCCACGCTACAACGATATTTGCAGTTCATCATAATGGAGAATGTGCAATGGCTGGAGATGGTCAGGTGACAATGGGAAATGCAGTTGTAATGAAACATACAGCTCGTAAAGTCCGTAAACTTTTCCAAGGGAAAGTTTTAGCTGGCTTTGCAGGTTCCGTTGCTGACGCATTTACTCTTTTTGAAATGTTTGAAGGGAAATTAGAAGAGTACAATGGGAACTTGCAGCGTGCTGCAGTTGAGATGGCAAAACAATGGCGTGGCGACAAAATGTTACGTCAGCTAGAAGCGATGCTCATTGTCATGGATAAAACAACTATGCTTCTTGTTTCAGGTACAGGAGAAGTGATTGAACCAGATGATGGGATTTTAGCGATTGGATCTGGTGGGAATTATGCGCTTTCTGCAGGTCGTGCTTTAAAGCAATATGCAAGTGAACATTTAACAGCGAAGCAAATTGCGAAAGCGAGTTTAGACATTGCTGGCGATATTTGTGTTTATACAAACCACAATATAATTGTGGAAGAATTGTAGAATCGTAAGGGAGGCATTTTATATGCATTTACATTTTACTCCGCGTCAAATTGTGGAAAAATTAGATCAATACATTATTGGTCAAAAAGATGCGAAGAAAGCGGTTGCTGTAGCTTTAAGAAATCGATATCGTCGAAGTAAATTAGCTGAAAATCTACGTGATGAAATTGCACCTAAAAATATTTTAATGATTGGACCGACAGGTGTTGGTAAAACAGAGGTAGCACGACGAATGGCGAAACTCGTTGGAGCACCTTTTATTAAGGTTGAAGCTACCAAATTTACAGAAGTTGGATATGTAGGTAGAGATGTAGAATCGATGGTACGTGACCTTGTGGAAACGTCAGTTCGTATCGTGAAAGAAGAAATGGTAATTAAAGTACAAGACAAAGCAGAAGAACAAGCGAACCAACGTCTTGTTGAAATTTTAGTGCCGAGTCCGGAGAAACAATCTGGATTTAAAAACCCATTAGAAATGCTATTTGGCGGTGCTCAAAATTCGAATCAAACATCTGATGCACAGGAAGATGTTGAAATCGAAAAGAAACGTCAAGATGTGGAAAGAAAGCTTGCTGCAGGACTTCTTGAAGATGAAATTGTATCGATTGAAGTGACTGAGCAACAGTCTTCCATGTTCGATATGTTACAAGGAACTGGCATGGAACAAATGGGAATGAATTTCCAGGATGCATTAGGGAGTTTTATGCCGAAAAAAACAAAAAAACGTAAACTTTCTGTGAAAGAAGCAAGAAAACTCTTGACAAATGAGGAAGCACAGCGCTTAATTGATATGGATGAAGTTACACAAGAGGCTGTTTATCGTGCTGAACAGCTCGGGATTATTTTTATCGATGAAATTGACAAAATTGCTGGTAAGCAGTCGAATAGCGTAGATGTATCACGTGAAGGTGTGCAACGTGACATTTTACCAATTGTAGAAGGATCGAATGTTGCGACAAAATACGGATCAGTAAAAACGGATTATATTTTATTCGTTGCAGCTGGAGCGTTTCATATGTCTAAACCGTCGGATTTAATTCCGGAACTGCAAGGGAGATTTCCGATTCGAGTAGAATTAACAAAATTATCGACAGATGATTTTGTTAAAATATTAATCGAGCCTGACAATGCGTTAATTAAACAATATATGGCTTTATTAGCGACTGAAGGTATAGAAATTGAATTTTCAGACGAAGCTATTCGTAAGATTGCTGAGATTGCTTATCAAGTTAATCAGGATACAGATAATATTGGAGCAAGAAGACTTCATACGATTATGGAGAAACTCCTTGAAGATTTATCGTTTGAAGCATCTGAAATTACGTTAGAGAAAATAACGATAACACCTCAATACGTTGAGGAGAAATTAGCAACGATTGCTAAAAATAAAGATGTGAGCCAGTTTATTTTGTAATAGTGTCATCAGGTGACTCGCCCTAGTTTCCAAGTGATGAAAAAAATATGTAAGTAACATGTAGGAGGAACTTTTGAAATGGAATTATTAGCAAAAACAAGAAAATTAAATGCGTTATTACAGAGCGCAGCAGGAAAGCCTGTAAACTTTAGAGAAATGTCTGACACAATGTGTGAAGTAATCGAAGCGAACGTATTCGTAGTAAGCCGTCGTGGTAAATTACTAGGTTATGCAATTCACCAACAAATTGAGAATGAGCGTATGAAACAAATGCTTGCAGAGCGTCAATTCCCGGAGGAATACACGCAAAGCTTATTCAACATTACAGAAACATCTTCAAACTTAGATGTAAACAGTGCTTACACAGCATTCCCAGTAGAAAATAGAGAATTATTTGGTCAAGGTTTAACTACAATCGTACCAATCGTTGGTGGCGGTGAGCGTCTAGGCACATTAGTGTTAGCTCGTCTTGGTCAAGAGTTCTTAGACGATGATTTAATCCTTGCTGAATACAGTTCAACTGTAGTAGGTATGGAAATCTTACGTGAAAAAGCAGAAGAAATCGAAGAGGAAGCACGTAGTAAAGCTGTTGTTCAAATGGCGATTAGCTCATTATCTTACAGTGAGTTAGAAGCGATTGAGCATATCTTCGAAGAATTAAATGGAACAGAAGGTTTACTTGTTGCAAGTAAAATTGCTGATCGCGTAGGAATTACTCGCTCTGTAATCGTAAATGCACTACGTAAATTAGAAAGTGCTGGTGTTATTGAATCTCGCTCTTTAGGTATGAAAGGAACATACATTAAAGTGCTAAACGACAAGTTTCTACAGGAACTTGCTAAATTAAAAACAAACTAATTTATAAAACTCTCCTCGTTTTTTGAGGAGAGTTTTTTGTGTGTAAAAGATTAATGGTGTCTGTAAAAAGCGTCATAATCGTGTTCTTTGGAAAAGCTATGAGTTGAATTTCACTTTTTTGCTTAAAAGAAATGCAGGTTGGTAATACTAGAATTCGAGTGTGAACAAAGAAAGTTTTACATTGTTCGCATTTTCGACTTGATTGTAATATTTCAGTATGATATAGTAAGCAGTGGTGTCAGTACAAAGTACACACGTTTGCTGATTTAAGTGTTGGTGCTACGTTTGTAGTTTCGCTTAGAGATGAAGTAAACGGAGGATATCAAAAACCATTTAGGAGGAACTATATTATGTCAGTAATTTCTATGAAGCAATTGCTTGAAGCTGGTGTTCATTTCGGACATCAAACTCGTCGTTGGAACCCAAAAATGAAGCGTTACATTTTCACAGAGCGTAACGGTATCTACATCATCGACTTACAAAAAACTGTGAAAAAAGTTGAGGAAGCTTACAGAACGATGCGCGACATCGCTGCTGAAGGTGGAGACATTTTATTCGTAGGTACTAAAAAACAAGCACAAGAAGCTATTAAAGAAGAAGCAACTCGTGCTGGTATGTACTTCGTTAACCAACGTTGGTTAGGTGGAACTTTAACAAACTTCCAAACAATCCAAAAGCGTATCAAGCGTCTTAAAGACATCGAAAGAATGCAAGAAGATGGTACTTTCGAAGTACTTCCTAAGAAAGAAGTTGTTCAACTTAAAAAAGAGTTAGAGCGTCTTGAGAAATTCTTAGGCGGTATTAAAGATATGAAAGGTCTTCCAAGTGCATTATTCATAGTAGACCCTCGTAAAGAGCGTATTGCAGTTGCTGAAGCACGCAAATTACACATTCCAATCATCGGTATCGTTGATACAAACTGTGATCCAGACGAAATCGATCACGTTATCCCAGCAAACGATGATGCAATTCGTGCTGTAAAACTTCTTACATCTAAAATGGCAGACGCGATCCTTGAAGCAAAACAAGGTGAAGAAACTGTTACTGCGTAACAAATTTGGAAAGGTGATAAGGGGTTCGGCCTTTTATCACCTTTTTTAAGGTATAAACACCTTTATAAAAGGTATAAATACATATTTTAGGAGGATGAAAAATATGGCAATCACTGCACAAATGGTAAAAGAACTTCGTGAAAAAACAGGCGCAGGTATGATGGACTGCAAAAAAGCTTTAACTGAGACTAATGGCGACATGGAGAAAGCAATTGACTTCTTACGTGAAAAAGGTATTGCAAAAGCTGCTAAAAAAGCAGACCGCATCGCTGCTGAAGGCTTAACTTTCATCGAAACAAACGGTAACGAAGGTTTAATCTTAGAATTAAACTCTGAAACTGATTTCGTTGCGAAAAACGAAGGTTTCCAAGCATTAATTAAAGAATTAGCTGCACACTTATTAACTAACAAACCAGCTAACATTGAAGAAGCTATGGCTCAAACAATCGAAGGCGGCAAAACAGTAGAAGAGCACATCAACGAAGCAATCGCTAAAATTGGTGAAAAACTTACACTTCGTCGTTTCGAAATCGTATCAAAAACTGATGCGGATGCATTCGGCGCTTACCTACACATGGGTGGACGTATTGGTGTATTAACAGTTCTTGAAGGTTCTACTGACGAAGCTGCTGCTAAAGATGTAGCAATGCACATCGCAGCAGTTAACCCTAAATACATCGACCGCGATGCTGTAACAGCTGAAGAAGTTGAGCATGAGCGTCAAGTATTGACACAACAAGCTTTAAACGAAGGCAAGCCTGAAAAAATCGTTGCAAAAATGGTTGAAGGCCGTCTAGGCAAATTCTTCGAAGAAATTTGCTTACTTGACCAGGCATTCGTTAAAAACCCTGATATGAAAGTTCGTCAGTTCGTTGAGTCTAAAGGCGGAACATTAAAAGGATTCGTTCGCTACGCTGTTGGTGAAGGTATCGAAAAACGCGAAGACAACTTTGCTGAAGAAGTAATGAACCAAGTAAAAGGTAGCAACTAATAAAGATTAGGGAACACATTGTGTTCCCTTTTTTAAAATAAAGATGTAAGCAATTGGAGGTTCATTATGAGTAAACCGAAATATAATCGTGTCGTATTAAAGCTAAGCGGAGAAGCGTTAGCTGGCGAACAAGGATTTGGAATTAACCCGTCTGTTATTAAATCAGTTGCGGAACAAGTGAAAGAAATTGCAGAACTTGATGTAGAGGTTGCTGTTGTTGTTGGTGGCGGAAACATTTGGCGTGGAAAAATCGGAAGTGAAATGGGAATGGATCGTGCTGGAGCAGATTACATGGGTATGTTAGCAACAGTTATGAACTCATTAGCTCTTCAAGATAGCCTAGAGAATGTTGGAATTCAAACTCGTGTTCAAACTTCAATCGAAATGCGTCAAGTAGCAGAGCCTTACATTCGTCGTAAAGCAATTCGTCATCTAGAGAAAAAACGTGTTGTTATCTTTGCAGCAGGTACAGGTAACCCATATTTCTCTACAGATACAACGGCAGCACTACGTGCAGCGGAAATCGAAGCAGACGTTATCTTAATGGCGAAAAACAATGTAGATGGCGTATATAATGCAGATCCATCTCTTGACCCAACAGCTACGAAATACGAAACACTTACTTACTTAGATGTATTAAAAGAAGGTTTAGGTGTAATGGATTCAACAGCTTCTTCTTTATGTATGGACAATGATATTCCATTAATTGTATTCTCGGTTATGGAAAAAGGTAACATTAAACGTGCCGTTTTAGGCGAAAATATCGGAACAGTTGTAAGGGGGAAATAAATATGGGACAACAAGTATTGAAGTCTTCAAATGAAAAAATGGAAAAAGCAGTTGCTGCTTACTCTCGTGAATTGGCAACAGTTCGCGCAGGTCGTGCAAGCTCGTCTGTATTAGATAAGGTACAAGTTGATTACTATGGTGCACCAACACCTGTTGTGCAATTAGCGAACATTACAGTTCCAGAAGCACGTTTACTTGTAATTCAACCTTATGATAAAACTTCTATCGGTGATATTGAAAAAGCAATCTTAAAAGCAGATTTAGGCTTAAATCCTTCTAATGATGGAACTGTAATTCGTATTGCATTCCCTGCATTAACAGAAGAGCGTCGTCGCGATCTTGTAAAAGTTGTGAAAAAATATGCTGAAGAAGCAAAAGTTGCTGTTCGTAACGTACGTCGTGACAGTAACGATGATCTTAAGAAGCTTGAAAAAGCTGGCGATATTACAGAAGATGATTTAAGAGGATATACTGAAGATATCCAAAAAGAAACAGATAAATATATTGCAAAAGTTGACGAAATCGCAAAAAACAAAGAAAAAGAAATCATGGAAGTGTAATAGCGATACCTTCGCAAATATGACCCTCTTCTTAAGGGGGTCTTTTTACACTTTTAGGCATACGTCTGCTTGCTGGAGGGTATGAATGATGTTTAAAAACTTTCCTTTTTTTAAAAGTAAAAAGGTCGCATCGTTTGATCATCTCGTTGAAAAAGTGAAAAAAGGATACATCCCAGAACATATTGCCATCATTATGGATGGTAATGGAAGATGGGCAAAGAGGAGAGCGATGCCTCGTATTGCGGGACATCATGAAGGCATGCAAGTTGTAAAGAAAATCACAAAATTTGCAAGCAAACTTAATGTGAAAGTGTTAACTCTTTATGCTTTTTCAACTGAGAACTGGAAAAGACCGAAAAAGGAAGTTGACTATTTAATGAGGCTTCCAGAAGAATTTCTAGGTACATTTTTACCAGAATTGATTGAAGAGAACGTACAAGTCCGAGTGATAGGACAACAAGATCGTCTTCCTACGCATACACGCAGAGCGATGGAAAAGGCCATGGAAGATACGAAAGAGAATACGGGATTAATTCTTAATTTCGCGTTAAACTATGGAAGTCGAGATGAGATCGTTTCTGCTGTGCAACATATGGTGAAAGATAGTGAGGAAGGAAAAATTCGTGTTGAAGATGTAAGTGAAGAAATGCTTTCTTCCTACTTAATGACGAGTTCTTTACCTGATCCAGAGTTGTTAATTCGTACGAGCGGAGAGCTACGTATTAGTAATTTCATGTTATGGCAAATTGCATATTCGGAGTTTTGGTTTACAGATGTGTATTGGCCAGATTTTACCGAGGAACATTTGCTAAATGCGATTACAGACTTTCAACATAGAGGGCGCAGATTCGGAGGCGTGTAGAAAGAGAGGGTTTGGTAGTGAAACAGAGAATTATTACTGGAGTGGTTGCTGCCGCGCTATTCATTCCCATCGTAATTTACGGTGGCGTGCCTTTTACGGTTTTAGTGTATGCACTTGCTTCTATAGGTTTATATGAATTAATTCGTATGAATAAGCTTACGCTTATTTCAATACCAACAGTTTTAGCTGCAGTATTATTATGGGTTATTTTAATTCCAAGTAGTGCATCAGAACTGTTTACTTGGATTGGATTAGGTAAATTAGAAATCACATTTGTGATTGTTTTATTACTTTTATCATATACAGTCCTTTCTAAGAATACATTTACTTTTGACCATGCTTCCTTTTTACTAATGGCAACAACATATGTTGCAATGGGATTCTTATATTTGAATGAAACGAGAATTTTAGGAATTAAATATGTGTTTTGCGCATTATTTGTTATATGGGCTACCGATTCAGGCGCATATTTCGTAGGGAAAGCATTAGGAAAAAGAAAATTATGGCCAGAAATTAGTCCGAATAAAACGATTGAAGGTTCATTAGGCGGCATCGTTTGTGGGATTGTTGTGGCACTTGTTTACAATATGTTCTTCCCAGTTGAGGCTAATGTAGGGATTTTAATTGTGTTGACAATTATCATTTCTATTTTTGGACAAATTGGTGATTTAGTACAATCTGCATTTAAACGTCATTATGGCGTAAAAGATTCAGGTACAATTTTACCTGGACATGGTGGTATATTAGATCGAACAGATAGTTGGTTATTTGTTTTACCAATTCTCTACTTCTTATTACAATACAATTAATAAATGAACGAGGGGTTGGAGTCATGAAAAACATTAGTTTATTAGGTGCAAGCGGATCAATTGGTACACAAACTTTAGATGTATTACGCTCGCACCCAGACCAATTCCGTCTCGTTGCTTTTTCTGTAGGGAAAAATATTGACTACGCAGTAAAGGTAATTCAAGAATTTTCTCCGCAAATTGTCTCTGTGCAAAGAGAGGAAGATGTTTTAAAATTACAAGCTGTCTCTGGTAATACAAAAATTGTATATGGTAGTGAAGGGCTTTTAGAAGTAGCATTACATCCAGATGCAGAGATTGTAGTAAATGCTGTTGTAGGTAGCGTAGGGTTGTTACCAACACTTCGTGCAATTGAGGCGAAAAAAACAATCGGAATTGCAAACAAAGAAACGTTAGTAACCGCAGGGCATCTTGTAATGGAAGCAGCACGAAAACATAATGTTTCGTTACTTCCAGTAGACAGTGAACATTCAGCTATTTTTCAATGCTTGAATGGTGAAAATGAAAAAAGAATTTCTCGACTAATTATTACGGCTTCTGGTGGAAGTTTCCGTGATAAAACGAGAGATGAATTGCATCATGTGACCGTAGAAGATGCGCTTCGACATCCAAACTGGTCAATGGGTTCGAAAATTACAATTGATTCTGCTACAATGATGAATAAGGGGCTAGAAGTAATTGAAGCACATTGGCTTTTTGGTATCCCTTATGAGCAAATCGATGTTGTTTTACATAAAGAAAGTATTATTCATTCTATGGTTGAATTTGAAGATCGTAGTGTGATGGCACAGCTTGGCTCACCTGATATGCGAGTACCAATTCAATACGCACTTACATATCCTGATCGATTACCTCTTTCAGACACAAAGCAGTTAAATTTATGGGAAATGGGAACATTGCATTTTGAGAAAATGAACCAAGAACGTTTCCGTTGTTTGCGTTTTGCGTATGAAGCTGGAAAAACAGGTGGAAGTATGCCAGCTGTAATGAATGCAGCGAATGAAGTAGCTGTTGAAGCGTTTTTACAAAAGAGAATTGGTTTCTTAACAGTGGAAGACCTCATTGAAAAAGCAATGAACCATCACAATGTCATTGCACGTCCGAGCTTAGAGGAAATTCTGGAAATTGATGCAACCACAAGACGGTTTGTGATGGAACAAATTTAGCAAAGGTGGTATGGAATTGAATACAGCGATTGCCTTTATATTAATTTTCGGTGCACTCGTATTTTTCCATGAGCTAGGGCATCTATATTTCGCAAAAAGAGCAGGTATTTTATGCCGTGAGTTTGCGATTGGTTTTGGTCCGAAAATATTCTCATTTGAAAAGAATGAAACGGTGTATACGATTCGATTACTGCCCCTTGGTGGCTATGTAAGAATGGCTGGCGAAGATGCAGACACAGTTGAGTTAAAGCCTGGAAAAAAGGTTGGCCTTGTATTAAATGAAAAAGACGAAGTTGCGAAATTAGTTTTTGATGGATATGAAAAGTATCCAAATGTTCGTGTCATTGAAGTCGAACAAGCTGATTTAGAGCATAATTTAACAATTTCGGGCTATGAAGAGTACGAGGAAGAGCTTCAAACATTCCGAGTGAATGAAAAGGCTCGTATTATTACTGCTGGTGAAGAAATACAAATTGCTCCGTATAATAGGCAATTCGGCTCCAAGAAATTGGGTCAACGTGCCTTAACAATCTTTGCAGGTCCTGCAATGAACTTCATTTTAGCATTTGTTATTTTTGTGATTCTTGGATTTGTACAAGGTGTTCCTGTTGACAAGCCAATGGTCGGAAAAGTAATGGAGAATAGTGCAGCCGAGCAAGCCGGATTAAAAGAAAATGATACAATTCAAGCAATCGATGGGAAAAACACAAGTACATGGAAAGATGTTGTTACCATTGTACGTGAAAACCCAAATAAAGAAATTACGTTACAAGTAAAGCGTGATAATGAACAGTTTAATGTAAAAGTAACGCCAACACTCGATAAAGAAGGAAAAGACGAAGTAGGTAGAATTGGTGTTTACTCTCCAGTAGAGAAAACAGTAATGGGTTCTATTAAATCAGGATTTGAACAAACATACCAATGGACAAAACTAATTTTTGATTCACTTGTGAAATTAGTAACTGGTCAATTCTCTATTAATGAGTTGTCAGGTCCAGTAGGAATTTATAATCTAACAGATCAAGTCGTAGATTATGGATTTACGCGTGTATTAAGTTTAGCAGCAGTTTTAAGTATTAACCTTGGTTTATTTAATTTACTACCAGTCCCTGCTTTAGACGGTGGACGTTTGTTCTTCTTCTTAATTGAAGCGTTACGAGGGAAACCAATTGACCGCCAAAAAGAAGGAATGGTTCACTTTATTGGTTTTGCATTATTAATGTTACTTATGTTAGTTGTAACTTGGAATGACATTCGTAAGTTTTTCTTGTAAAATAAAGTGAAACTTATAATGAAATAGAGCTCGTAGAATAAAATCCCTCACCTAACTCGAGGTGAGGGGTTTTACTGCGTGTAAGAGTAAAATGAAGAGGTGCGAATAAATGAAACAAAGTATGGTATTCAGTCCTACATTACGTGAAGTTCCAGCTGATGCGGAGATTAAGAGTCATCAGTTATTACTTCGTGCAGGTTTTATGCGTCAAAATGCTTCTGGTATTTATAGTTTTCTACCATTTGGATTAAAAGTACTACACAAAGTAGAACGTATCGTTCGAGAAGAAATGGAGCGCGCAGGAGCTGTTGAATTATTAATGCCAGCGATGCAAGCTGCAGAATTATGGCAAGAATCAGGCCGTTGGTATTCTTACGGATCTGAATTAATGCGTATGAAAGATCGTAACGCTCGTGAATTCGCATTAGGAGCGACACATGAAGAAGTAATTACGGATCTTGTACGTGATGAAGTGAAATCATATAAAAAATTACCGTTAACATTGTACCAAATTCAAACGAAATTCCGTGATGAACAAAGACCTCGTTTCGGTTTATTACGTGGAAGAGAGTTTCTAATGAAAGATGCATACTCTTTCCATGCTACACAAGAGAGTTTAGATGAAGTATACGATCGCTTATACAAAGCATACTCTAACATTTTTGCTCGTTGTGGCTTGAATTTCCGTGCAGTTATTGCTGACTCTGGAGCAATGGGCGGAAAAGATACGCATGAATTTATGGTATTATCTGAAGTTGGTGAAGATACAATTGCATACTCTGATACATCTAATTATGCAGCAAACATCGAAATGGCTCCTGTGGTAGCTACGTACACGAAGAGTGATGAAGCAGAAAAGGCACTTGAAAAAGTAGCAACACCAGATCAAAAAGCAATTGAAGAAGTATCTGCATTCTTAAACATTGAAGCTGACAAGTGCATTAAGTCTATGGTATTTAAAGTAGATGAGAAATTAGTAGTTGTACTTGTTCGTGGTGATCATGAAGTAAACGATGTAAAAGTGAAAAATGTATACGGCGCTTCAGTTGTTGAGCTTGCTTCTCATGAAGAAGTGAAAGAGTTATTAAACTGTGATGTTGGTTCTTTAGGACCGATTGGTGTAACAGGTGATATCGAAATTATCGCAGACCATGCTGTAGCATCAATTGTTAACGGATGTTCAGGAGCGAACGAAGAAGGGTTCCATTATGTAAATGTAAATCCAGAACGTGACTTTAAAGTAAGTCAATATACAGATTTACGCTTCATTCAAGAAGGAGACCAGTCTCCAGATGGAAATGGAACAATTCTTTTCGCACGCGGAATTGAAGTTGGCCATGTATTCAAATTAGGAACTCGTTATAGTGAAGCAATGAACGCAACATTCCTAGATGAAAACGGAAAAACACAACCACTTATTATGGG
The DNA here is from genome assembly GCF_058952315.1 of Bacillus sp. GW823-FHT06B01. Classification (NCBI taxonomy): domain Bacteria; kingdom Bacillati; phylum Bacillota; class Bacilli; order Caryophanales; family Bacillaceae; genus Bacillus; species Bacillus sp. GW823-FHT06B01. The sequence goes on from NZ_JBXAHR010000002.1 coordinate 1,005,792, forward strand.
TTGTTACGGTATCGGTGTATCTCGTACAGTGGCAGCAATCGCAGAGCAGTTTAATGATGAGAACGGTTTAGTTTGGCCAAAAGCTGTTGCACCGTTCCATGTGCATGTAATTCCAGTAAATATGAAATCTGATGCGCAACGTGAAATGGGTGAAAACATCTACAACTCATTACAAGAGCAAGGGTACGAAGTATTACTAGATGATCGTGCAGAACGTGCAGGAGTTAAATTTGCAGATGCAGATTTATTCGGCCTTCCAGTTCGCGTGACAGTTGGTAAAAAAGCAGACGAAGGTATTGTAGAAGTGAAAGTACGTGCTACAGGCGAGTCTGAAGAAGTGAAAGTAGAAGAACTTCAAACATATATTGCAAATATTTTAAAATAAGAAGAGGTACCTCGTAATGAGGTACCTTCTCTTTCTTTGTAAACGTATTTTGTAAAAGAAGAAGGGAGAAATCTTTCTTTGTAGTACGTTTCAATTTATAATAGCAAATGGAAGGAGAGTGCTTATGTCTTTAACAAATGAACAACAAGAGCGATTTCAAATTTTGCTCCAGCAGTTGCAAATACCAGACGACCTTATAAATCAATATTTACAAGGTGGTGGCATTGAAAGGCTCGTTATTGATAAAACGAATAAAAGTTGGCATTTTGATTTACAAGTGCCACGAATTTTGCCTACAGAATTATATGAATTGCTAGAAACAAAGCTTAAGCAATCATTTTCTCATATTGCAAGAACAACATTTGCATTAGAAACAGAGAATAAACAATTTACAGAAGAAGAAGTGAGGGCGTATTGGCCACTTTGTACGGAACGAATTACATTTTCACCTATGTTTGCTTACTTAAAAAAGCAGCTTCCGCAGGTGAATGGAGTGAAGTTGCTAATAAATGTGAATAATGAGCTCGAATCTACTGCTTTAAAGAAAAACGTTGCGAAACCAGTAGGGGATCAATACGAAACTTTTGGATTCCCGCGTTTTCAGTTAGACACACATATACAGCAAAATACAGAAGAAATGCAAAAGTTTCGTGAGCAAACGCAGCAAGAAGATCGTGAACGTGTTATACAAGCTATGGAAGAAATGGCAAAGAAGCAAGCTGAAGAAAGTAGCGTTGTGCATGAAGGACCGGTTGTACTCGGATATCTTATTAAGCCGGATGAAGAGATTACACCGATGCGAGAAATTCAAGATGAAGAAAGAAGAAAAACAGTTCAAGGGTATGTCTTCCATGTAGAAACGAAAGAGCTACGTAGTGGCCGTACGTTATTAACTTTAAAAATAACAGACTATACGGATTCAATTATGATCAAAATGTTCTCGCGTGACAAAGAAGATATTCCAATGCTGCAATCCTTGAAAAAAGGAATGTGGGTGAAAGCGCGTGGTTCTGTTCAAAATGATACATTCGTTCGAGATTTAGTAATGATTGCAAATGATATAAATGAAATAACAGGACCGTCTCGTAAAGATAAAGCGCCAGAAGGTGAAAAACGTGTAGAGCTGCATCTTCACACACCGATGAGCCAAATGGACGCTGTTACTCCTGTTTCTAGACTTGTTGCCCAAGCAGGTAAATGGGGACATGAGGCAATCGCTGTTACAGACCATGCTGTTGCGCAGTCTTTCCCAGAGGCATATTCTGCGGGGAAAAAGGCTGGGGTTAAAGTTATATACGGTGTAGAGGCGAATTTAGTTAATGATGGTGTACCGATTGCATATAACGAAGCGCATCGTTTACTTGCGGAGGAAACTTATGTTGTTTTCGACGTTGAGACGACAGGTTTATCAGCTGTATATGATACTGTTATCGAGTTAGCGGCTGTAAAAGTAAAAGGTGGCGAAATTATTGACCGCTTTGAATCTTTCGCAAATCCACATCAACCATTATCTGCGACGATTATTGAATTAACAGGTATTACAGATGATATGTTAACGGATGCACCAGAAGTGGACGAAGTGTTTAAAAAGTTTGAAGAATGGATGGGCGACCATACACTTGTTGCTCATAACGCAAGTTTTGATATGGGCTTTATTAACGTAGGTTTTAAAAAGGCTGGACTAGAAAAAACGAATAATCCTGTTATTGATACGTTAGAACTTGCAAGATTCTTATTCCCGGAAATGAAAAACCATCGATTAAATACGATGTGTAAAAAGCTTGATATTGAATTAACGCAACATCACCGTGCGATTTATGATACAGAAGCAACGGGATACTTACTTGTGAAAATGTTAAAAGATGTGATTGAAAAGGGATTTGAATATCACGATCAATTAAATGATAGCATGGGGCAAGGGGATGCGTATAAGCGTGGACGTCCAAGTCATATGACGTTACTTGCGACATCAGATGTAGGGTTGAAAAATTTATATAAACTTGTTTCCTATTCTCACCTAAATTACTTTTACCGTGTACCACGAGTACCAAGGTCACTATTAAAAAAATATCGTGAAGGAATTTTAGTAGGAACGGCTTGTGATAAAGGTGAAGTGTTTGAGGCGATGATGCAAAAAGCTCCTGAAGAGGTAGAAGAAATTGCGCAGTTCTATGATTACATTGAAGTAATGCCTCCAGAGGTGTTACGTCATTTAGTAGAGCGTGAACTTGTTCGAGATGAGGGACAATTAAAAACAATTATTTCTAACTTAGTAAAACTAGGTGAGACGTTAGATAAACCAGTTGTTGCTACAGGAAACGTGCATTATATAGATCCAGAGGATGCAATGTATCGCAAGATTTTAGTCAGTTCGCAGGGCGGAGCCAATCCGTTAAACCGACATTCATTACCACCTGTACATTTCCGTACAACGGATGAAATGTTAGAGTGTTTTTCATTCTTAGGTGAAGACGTAGCGAAAGAAATTGTTGTAACGAATACACAAAAGATTGCATCATTAATTGGTGATGTTCATCCAGTGAAAGATGATCTATATACACCGAAAATTGAAGGTGCAGATGATGAGACGCGTGATATGAGTTATGAAATGGCGCGTAGCATTTATGGTGAAGAGTTACCTGAAATTGTAGAAGCACGTTTAGAAAAAGAATTAAAAAGTATTATTGGGCATGGATTTGCCGTAATTTATTTAATTTCACATAAGCTTGTGAAAAAATCGTTAGTAGACGGATATTTAGTAGGTTCACGTGGATCGGTAGGTTCATCATTCGTTGCAACGATGATGGAAATTACAGAAGTAAACCCATTACCACCACACTATGTATGTCCGAAGTGTAAGCAATCAGAATTCTTTAATGATGGTTCTGTAGGTTCTGGTTTTGACTTGCCGGATAAAGAATGTCCTGCATGTAATGTTCCATACGTGAAAGATGGACATGATATTCCGTTCGAAACGTTCCTTGGATTTAAAGGAGATAAGGTACCCGATATCGATCTGAACTTCTCCGGGGAATACCAACCACGTGCCCATAACTATACGAAAGTACTGTTCGGTGAAGATTATGTATACCGTGCGGGTACAATAGGTACAGTTGCGGAAAAAACGGCTTATGGATATGTAAAAGGTTATGCAAATGATCATAATTTAACGATTCGAAATGCAGAGATTGACCGATTAGTAGCAGGATGTACGGGCGTAAAACGTACAACCGGACAGCATCCAGGTGGTATTATCGTTGTGCCAGATTACATGGATATCTTTGATTTCTCACCAATTCAGTTTCCGGCAGATTCAATAGGGGCTGAGTGGAGAACGACACACTTTGATTTCCACTCCATTCATGATAATTTATTGAAACTTGATATACTAGGACACGATGATCCTACTGTTATTCGTATGTTACAAGATTTAAGTGGTATTGATCCGAAAACAATCCCAACAGACGATCCGGAAGTAATGAAAATTTTCTCAGGCCCGGAATCGTTAGGGGTAACGGAAGAACAAATTAACTGTAAAACAGGTACACTTGGTATACCAGAGTTTGGTACGAAATTCGTAAGGCAGATGTTAGAAGAGACGAAACCTACGACATTCTCTGAGTTAGTCCAAATCTCTGGACTATCACATGGTACAGACGTATGGCTTGGTAATGCAAACGAGTTAATTTATAACGGTACATGTACGCTGAGTGAAGTTATCGGTTGTCGTGATGACATCATGGTATATTTAATCTATCAAGGTTTAGACCCATCATTAGCCTTCAAAATCATGGAGTCAGTTCGTAAAGGTAAAGGTGTACCGGAAGAATGGGAAGATGACATGAAAAGTAATAATGTACCAGGTTGGTATATTGATTCATGTAAGAAAATAAAGTACATGTTCCCTAAAGCCCATGCGGCTGCTTACGTACTTATGGCTGTACGTATTGCATACTTTAAAGTACATTTCGCGCTTCTATTCTATGCGGCATACTTTACAGTTCGTGCAGACGACTTTGATGTAGAGGCGATGGCGAAAGGTTCAGCATCTATACGTGTAAGAATTGATGAAATTGCGCAAAAAGGTTTGGATGCAGCGCCGAAAGAAAAAAGTTTATTAACAGTACTAGAAATGACACTTGAAATGTGTGAGCGTGGATACTCATTCCAAAAGGTTGATTTATACCGTTCGCATGCAACAGAATTTATTATTGATGGGGATACTTTAATTCCTCCATTTAATGCAGTGCCTGGACTTGGTACAAACGCAGCTTTAAGTATTGTAGAAGCACGCAAAAATGGAGATTTCTTATCAAAAGAAGATTTACAGCAGCGCAGTAAGGTTTCCAAAACAATTATTGAGTATTTAGATAGTCAAGGTTGCTTAGGCGATTTACCTGATCAAAACCAGTTATCACTGTTCTAATAGGTAGGAAAATTCTTTGCAAATCAACATTTGCTATGGTATACTATTAACCGAGATAACCATGTCATGTATACTGTGTAAAAAAAAGAGTGGGGAAACCCACTCTTTCGTGTTACTATCTACGTTTTATTGATGTGGAGAGGTAAGAAATTTCTGTCGTATATACATATTTTGTTACAAGTTTTACTTCTTAAATTTGGTAATACTAAGACAGATATTCCCTGCTTAACGGCAGGGGCTTTTGTTAGCTAACGAGAAAGAATAAGATGGACCGTTTTTATGGACGGGGTCTTTTCTTGTAAATGGTACATGGCGGCAGGAAGGAGGCTGTTTATGGATAAGAAAGTCACAGAAGTTGTAGAAGCATTTGCGCAGCCAATCGTTGAAGAGTTAAATCTTGAACTTGTAGATGTAGAGTATGTGCAAGAAGGACAAGACTGGTTCTTACGCGTATTCATCGATTCTGAAAAGGGAGTCGACATTGAAGAATGCGGTGCGGTAAGTGAACGTTTAAGCGAAGCTTTAGATAAAGAGGATCCAATTCCTCATCTTTACTTTTTGGATGTATCATCTCCTGGAGCGGAACGCCCATTAAAGAAAGAGAAAGACTTCCAGCAAGCGGTAGGAAAACAAGTGGCAATTAAAACATATGAGCCGATTGATGGTGAAAAAATGTTTGAAGGAAAGCTACTTTCCTACGATGGTACTACAATTACATTATTATTAACAATTAAAACACGTAAAAAAGAAATCCAAATTTCAATGGATAAAGTTGCAAATGCGCGACTTGCTGTTACGTTTTAGTTAGAAGGGGGATCTTCATGAGCACTGAGTTGTTAGATGCCTTGCTCGTATTAGAGTCAGAAAAAGGAATTAGCAAAGATATTATTATTGATGCGATTGAAGCAGCGTTAATCTCTGCTTATAAACGCAATTTTAACCAAGCACAAAACGTTCGTGTGAGCTTTAACCCAGAAGTGGGAACAATTCAAGTTTTAGCACGTAAAGACGTTGTTGATAATGTGTTTGATCCACGTCTTGAAATTTCTGTTGAAGAAGCAAGACAAATTAATCCAAACTATCAAGATGGTGACGTACTAGAGATTGAAGTAACACCAAAAGATTTCGGTCGTATTGCAGCACAAACTGCAAAACAGGTTGTAACACAACGAGTGCGCGAAGCAGAGCGTGGTGTTATTTACTCTGAGTTTAGTGACCGTGAAGAAGATATCATGGTGGGTATCGTACAACGTCAAGATGCTCGTTTCATCTATGTAAGCTTAGGGAAAGTAGAAGCTTTATTACCTGTAAGTGAGCAAATGCCAAACGAACAGTACAAACCACATGATCGTATTCGCGTATTCATTACGAAAGTAGAAAAAACAACGAAAGGACCACAAATTTACGTATCACGTACACATCCTGGTCTTTTAAAACGTTTATTCGAAATGGAAGTTCCTGAAATTTATGATGGAACTGTTGAAATTCGTTCTGTAGCACGCGAAGCAGGCGATCGCTCTAAAATTTCTGTACATGCAGAGAACATTGATGTTGATCCAGTAGGTTCTTGTGTAGGACCGAAAGGACAACGTGTACAACGCATTGTAGACGAACTAAAAGGCGAAAAGATTGACATCGTTCGCTGGTCAAATGATCCAGTAGAATATGTTGCAAATGCTTTAAGCCCATCACAAGTTGTTAAAGTGCTTGTAGATGAAGAAGAAAAAGCAACAACAGTTGTTGTTCCAGACCACCAACTTTCATTAGCTATTGGTAAGCGTGGACAAAATGCACGTCTTGCAGCTAAATTAACAGGTTGGAAAATTGATATTAAGAGTGAGTCTGATGCGAAACAACTTGGTATTGTAACAGAAGAAGATAGCGTAATCGCATTCGGATTCGATTCAGTTGAAGACGAAATCGAATAGAGGTGATGAGTATGAGCAATCGAAAAGTTCCGTTACGAAAATGTGTTGCAACGCAAGAAATGAAATCAAAACGAGAGCTCGTTCGCATTGTTCGTTCCAAAGAGGGAGAAGTGTCCATTGATTTAACTGGAAAGAAATCAGGACGAGGTGCTTATTTATCAAAAGATAAAGAAAGTATTCTTCAAGCCCAAAAGAAAAATGTTTTGGAACATCATCTAAAAGCGAAAATCGACGGTTCTCTATACGAAGAGCTTCTTGAGCTTGTTGAGAAGGAGTCGAAATAAGTGTCCGATTGGAAATCGTTTTTAGGACTAGCAAACCGGGCTCGGAAAATTATTTCGGGTGAAGAACTTGTTTTAAAAGAAGTACGAAGTGGCAAAGCAAAACTTGTATTGCTATCTGAAGATGCGTCAGCAAATACTACAAAACGCATCACGGATAAAGCGACGTATTACAACGTACCAATGAGAAAGGTCGAAAATCGACAACAATTAGGGCATGCGATTGGGAGAGACGAGCGAGTCGTTGTAGCTGTGTTAGATGAGGGCTTTGCGAAAAAGCTGCGTAGCATGCTCGATACAAATTACCGGGGGTGAAGGTATGAGTAAAATTCGAGTGCATGAATATGCAAAACAACATAATATCTCAAGTAAAGATCTTATGACAAAACTAAAAGAAATGAATATCGAGGTTTCGAATCATATGACAATGTTAGAAGATGAAGTAGTAAATAAATTAGATAATGCGTATCAAACTGAAAAACCTTCTGTTGCAGATGAGTTTGAAGTAGAAGAAAAAGTTGTTCGTAGTAAAAAGAACAGCAATAAGAAAAAGAAAAAAGGCAAGGGAAATGAAGACAAACGTCAAGATAACTTTGCTGGAAGACAACAAACACAAACTGTAGAAACACCAGATAAAGTTACTTTCTCTGGAAGTCTTACAGTAGGTGAGCTTGCTAAAAAATTAAGCAAAGAGCCATCTGAAATTATTAAGAAGCTCTTTATGCTTGGAATTATGGCAACAATTAACCAAGACTTAGATAAAGATACAATTGAGTTAATTGCTACTGATTATGGTATTGAAGTAGAAGAAGAAGTAGTTGTAAGTGAAACTGAATTTGAAACATTCATCGATGAGCAAGATGATGAAGAGAACTTAAAAGAGCGTCCAGCTGTAGTTACAATTATGGGGCACGTTGACCATGGTAAAACAACTTTACTTGACTCTATCCGTAATTCAAAAGTAACTGCAGGCGAAGCAGGTGGAATTACTCAGCATATTGGTGCATACCAAGTTGAAGTAAATGACAAGAAGATTACATTCTTAGATACGCCTGGTCACGCGGCATTTACAACGATGCGTGCTCGTGGTGCGCAAGTAACGGATATTACAATCCTTGTTGTTGCAGCTGATGACGGTGTTATGCCACAAACAGTTGAAGCAATTAGCCATGCGAAAGCTGCTGGAGTACCAATTATTGTAGCTGTGAATAAAATGGATAAACCAGCGGCAAATCCTGATCGTGTAATGCAAGAATTAACAGAATATGAATTAGTTCCAGAAGCTTGGGGCGGAGATACAATTTTCGTACCAATTTCTGCAATTCAAGGTGAAGGAATTGACAACTTATTAGAAATGATTCTTCTTGTAAGTGAAGTAGAAGAATATAAAGCAAATCCAAACCGCTATGCAACTGGTACTGTAATCGAAGCACAGCTTGATAAAGGTAAAGGAACTATCGCGACATTACTTGTTCAAAACGGTACACTTCGAGTTGGAGATCCAATCGTTGTTGGTACTTCATTCGGACGTGTTCGTGCAATGGTAAGTGATATTGGTCGTCGTGTAAAAGTTGCTGGTCCATCAACTCCTGTTGAAATTACAGGTTTAAACGAAGTACCACAAGCGGGAGATCGTTTCATGGCATTCGCTGATGAGAAGAAAGCTCGTCAAATCGGTGAATCACGTGCACAAGAAGCGTTACTTGCTCAGCGTGGTGAAAAATCTAAATTAAGCCTTGAAGATTTATTCCAACAAATCCAAGAAGGCGATGTAAAAGAAATTAACTTAATTGTGAAAGCAGACGTACAAGGTTCTGTAGAAGCAATGGCAGCGTCACTTCGTAAAATTGATGTTGAAGGTGTTAAAGTTAAAATTATCCATACAGGCGTAGGTGCGATTACAGAATCTGATGTTATTTTAGCTTCTGCATCTAATGCAATTGTAATTGGATTTAACGTACGCCCTGACGTGAATGCGAAGCGTACAGCTGAATTAGAGAATGTTGATGTTCGTTTACACCGTATTATCTATAAAGTAATCGAAGAAATCGAATCAGCAATGCAAGGTATGCTGGATCCAGAATTCGAAGAAAAAGTAATCGGTCAAGCGGAAGTACGCCAAACATTCAAAGTAACAAAAGTTGGAACAATCGCAGGTTGTTACGTAATTGACGGTAAAATTACACGTGATAGTGGCGTGCGTATTATCCGTGATGGCGTAGTAATTTTCGAAGGACAACTTGATACGTTAAAACGTTTCAAAGATGACGTAAAAGAAGTTGCACAAAACTATGAGTGTGGTATTACAATCGAGAGATATAATGATCTTAAAGAAGGGGACATCATTGAAGCGTACATTATGGAAGAAGTGAAGCGATGATTATCGCTTCACTCTCATTCGAGTGTATGATTTACGATGTGCATTCTTTAAAAGAGAAACGAGCAATTTTGCAACGGGTGCTAACTCGTGTGAAGCAGCGTTATAATGTAGCTGTTTCAGAAGTAGGGCATCAAGATGTATGGCAACGTACAGAAATTGCAATTGTTTCTGTATCCTCTAATCGTGTTATTTGTGAAAAAGAAATGAATCGTGTACTCGAGTATATCGATTCATTTCCTGAAATTGAACGTACAATAACGCAATTGGAATGGTATTGAATGAGGTGAAGAGTTATGAAATTACGTGCAAACCGTGTAGGCGAGCAAATGAAAAAAGAATTAGGCGACATCATCAGTCGTAAAATTAAAGATCCACGTGTTGGATTTGTTACAGTAACAGATGTACAAGTGAGTGGAGATTTACAAATTGCTACAGTATATATTTCTGTTTTAGGTGATGAGGAACAGAAAGAAAGTACATTAAAAGGTTTAGCGAAGGCAAAAGGTTTCATTCGTTCAGAAATTGGCCAGCGTATTCGTCTTCGTAAAACACCGGAAATTTCCTTTGAGTTTGATGAGTCTATCGGATATGGTCATCGAATTGATACACTTTTACATCAAATTAATAAAGACGGTAAACGTGAAGAATAATGGATAGACATTTGTCTATCCATTTTTTCAATGCAAAATTAATTTTAGATAATTACTATGAAAGAATTATGATGAGGTGAACATATATGGAAGGTGTAGTATTATTACATAAGCCAAAAGGCATGACATCACATGATTGTGTATTTAAATTAAGAAAGATATTGCGTGAGAAACGAATTGGTCATACAGGAACATTAGATCCAGATGTAACAGGAGTATTACCTATTTGTGTAGGACGAGCAACGAAGATTGCACAATTTTTAACAAGTGAGACGAAAACATATGAAGGTGAAGTAACGCTTGGATTTTCAACGACAACTGAAGATGCTTCTGGTGAAGTTGTTGAAACGAAAAATGTAGATCGTGTTATTACTCGTAAGGAAGTAGAAGGGGCTCTTGCTGCATTAACAGGTACGATTGAACAAATGCCTCCGATGTTTTCAGCTGTAAAAGTTAACGGAAAAAAATTATATGAATATGCAAGAGCAGGACAAGAAGTTGAACGTCCAGTTCGTACAATTACAATTCATGAATTTGTATTACTAGATGACCGTGAAGTGTTTGAGGGGGAAAATATTTCATTCCGTTTCCGTGTAACGTGTAGTAAAGGGACATATGTAAGAACGTTAGCAGTAATGATTGGTGAAAAACTTGGTTTCCCATCACATATGTCTCACCTTGTAAGAACAGCTTCTGGTGAGTTTTTATTAGAAGATTGCATATCATTTGAAGAAATTGAAGAAAACGTGCAAAATGGAACAGTAGAGTCTATCTTCATTTCAATTGATGAAGCATTAAGTAAGTTTCCGAAAATGGTTGTAGATGAAAAGCAAGCAGAGAAAATAAAGAATGGTATGTTCTTAAAAAATGAATTGCAAATAACGGCGCCATTTATAACAGTGTTTGATACAAATAATCGTTGCCTTGCAATTTATGAGCACCATCCAAAACACCCTGGTATGCTAAAGCCGATGAAAGTACTTGTGAATAATCAAGAACTAAAGCTATAATGAATTATTGGAAGGATTATTACAGAAAAAGGTGAATTCAAGCGTGAAACTTATTCATTTAACTCATCCACATGAACAAAATAAATTAGAATTACCACCTACTGTAATGGCATTAGGATTTTTTGATGGCATTCATTTAGGACATCAATGTGTGATTCGAACTGCGAAACAAATAGCTGATGAACGAGGATATAAAAGTGCAGTTATGACATTTTATCCGCACCCATCTGTTGTTTTAGGAAAAAAGGAAGCGCATGCGGAGTATATTACACCAATGTGTGATAAAGAAAAAATAATCGAAAACTTAGGGATCGATATATTATATGTTATTAAATTTGATGAATCGTTTGCAGGCTTATTGCCACAACAATTTGTAGATGATTATATTATTCGTTTGAATGTAAAGCATGTAGTAGCAGGGTTTGATTATTCATATGGACGTTTAGGAAAAGGAAAGATGGAGACTTTACCATTTCATGCAAGAGGGGAGTTTACACAGACTGTGATTGAAAAAGTTGAATTTCAAGAAGAGAAAGTAAGTTCTACAGCATTACGAAAGTTAATTCGAAATGGCGAAATGGAACAAATTCCATCTATTTTAGGTAGAGCATATACAGTAGGAGGAACGGTTGTACACGGTGATAAGCGTGGACGTCAAATTGGTTTTCCCACAGCTAATATAGGTTTAAGTGATGAGTATCTATTACCACCTGTAGGTGTTTATGCAGTGAGATTAAAAGTTCAAGATGAATGGTACGATGGTGTATGTAATATTGGATATAAACCAACTTTTAAAGAAGATGAGCGTCAATTATCTATTGAAGTGCACTTATTTGAATTTAACAAAGACATATATGATCAAAATGTTACAGTAGAGTGGCATATGCGTATAAGAGAAGAAAAGAAATTCAATGGCATCGATGAGTTAGTTGAACAAATTGCAAAAGATAAGAAAATAGCACAAGTATATTTTGCGAACGAAAAGAATATACTTGCTTTTTCAAATGAAAAGTAGTATTCTATGTTATGTACTTTATGACAACCATTGCTTGGCATTGCGACTCACCGACGCTTGCTAGGTAATTGGGGGTTTAATTAATAGGAGGTGAAATAGGATGGCTTTAACACAAGAGCGTAAAAATGAAATCATTGCACAATTTAGAACTCATGAGACTGATACTGGTTCTCCAGAGGTTCAAATTGCTGTCCTAACGGAGCAAATTAACACTCTAAACGAGCACTTACGTACTCACAAGAAAGATCATCATTCACGTCGTGGTCTATTAAAGATGGTTGGTAAACGTCGTAACTTACTAACTTACCTTCGTAATAGCGATATCACACGTTACCGTGAATTAATCACAAAGCTTGGCTTACGTCGATAGTCAAAGAAGCGGGAATATTCCCGCTTTTTTGTTAGGTAAAAATATATCTTCTACCCTTTATAGCTTACCTCATTTTCGGTAATACTAGAGGTAGAATATTGTGATATACTATCCATTTACATAGAAGAATTGAATACTTTAAATTGAGAGGGGTACTTAAATGAGTCAAGAAAAGCAAGTCTTCTCGATAGATTTAGCTGGTCGTCAGCTAACAGTTGAAACAAGTCAGCTTGCGAAGCAAGCGAACGGAGCAGTATTAGTAAGATATGGCGATACAGCGGTTCTATCTACAGCAACTGCATCAAAAGAACCAAAAAATGTAGATTTCTTCCCACTTACAGTAAATTATGAAGAGCGTTTATATGCAGTCGGAAAAATTCCTGGCGGTTTCATTAAACGTGAAGGTCGTCCGAGTGAAAAAGCAATTCTGGCAAGTCGTTTAATCGACCGTCCAATTCGTCCGCTTTTCGCAGATGGTTTCCGTAACGAAGTACAAGTTGTCAGCATAGTAATGAGTGTTGATCAAGATTGTTCTTCTGAAATGGCAGCTATGCTTGGTTCTTCATTAGCGTTATCGATTTCAGATATTCCATTTGAAGGCCCAATCGCGGGTGCAACAGTTGGTCGTATTAACGGCGAATTCGTTATTAATCCAACAGTAGAACAGCAAGAACAAAGTGATATTCACCTTGTTGTAGCTGGTACGAAAGATGCAATTAACATGGTTGAAGCAGGAGCAGATCAAGTGCCTGAAGAAACAATGTTAGAAGCAATTATGTTTGGACATGACGAAATTAAACGTCTAATTGCATTCCAAGAAGAGATTGTACAAGCTGTAGGTAAAGAGAAATCAGAAGTGAAACTTTATGAAGTTGACGCTGATCTTAATCAAGCTGTACGTGAAATGTCTGAGAAGGATATGCATTCTGCAATTCAAGTACATGAGAAACATGCACGTGAAGATGCAATTAACGAAGTGAAAAAGCGTGTAATTGAGCATTACGAAGCGCAGGAAGCTGACGCTGATACATTAGGACAAGTAAGTGAGATTTTATATAAAATTGTAAAAGAAGAAGTACGTCGTCTTATTACAGTTGAAAAAATCCGCCCAGATGGCCGTAAAGGTGACGAAATCCGTCCATTAGCATCAGAGGTTGGTATTTTATCTCGTACACACGGTTCTGGTTTATTCACACGTGGACAAACACAAGCATTAAGTATTTGTACATTAGGTGCATTAGGCGATGTACAAATTTTAGATGGTCTTGGTGTAGAAGAATCAAAACGTTTTATGCACCATTACAATTTCCCATCATTTAGTGTTGGTGAAACAAGACCGATGCGTGGACCAGGTCGTCGTGAAATTGGTCACGGTGCACTAGGAGAACGTGCTCTTGAGCCTGTAATTCCATCTGAAAAAGATTTCCCATATACAGTACGTCTTGTATCTGAAGTTTTAGAATCAAATGGTTCTACTTCACAAGCAAGTATTTGTGGTAGTACTTTAGCAATGATGGATGCTGGTGTTCCGCTTAAAGCTCCAGTTGCAGGTATTGCAATGGGGCTAGTTAAAACTGGTGAGCATTACACAATTTTATCTGATATTCAAGGTATGGAAGATCATTTAGGTGATATGGACTTTAAAGTAGCAGGTACAGCAAAAGGTGTAACTGCACTGCAAATGGACATTAAAATCGATGGTTTATCTCGTGAAATTTTAGAAGAGGCATTACAACAAGCAAAAGTTGGTCGTGTGCACATTCTAAATCATATGTTATCTGTTATTGCAGAGCCACGTACTGAATTATCAGCTTATGCTCCAAAGATTATTACAATGACAATTAACCCAGATAAAATCCGTGACGTTATTGGGCCGAGCGGTAAACAAATCAATAAAATTATTGAAGAAACTGGCGTTAAAATTGACATCGAGCAAGATGGTACAGTATTCATTTCTTCAATAAATCAAGAAATGAATGACAAAGCTAAGAAAATTATCGAAGATATCGTTCGCGAAGTACAAGTAGGTGAAATCTACGAAGGAAAAGTGAAACGTGTTGAGAAATTCGGTGCTTTCGTTGAATTATTCAGCGGTAAAGACGGATTAGTTCACATTTCTGAACTTGCACTTGAGCGTGTAGGTAAAGTAGAAGACGTTGTGAAAATCGGTGATGTAATTACAGTTAAAGTTATCGAGATTGACAAGCAAGGTCGCGTGAATCTATCTAGAAAAGTATTGCTAAAAGAAGAGCAAGAAAAAGAAGCTGCTAAAGAAGAAAACAAACAAGAGCAGCAATAAGTAAAAGCCAGTTAAACTGGCTTTTTTTGTTATGTAAAAAATATGATTTACATATATTTTTATGTCAGTATAGGTATAGTTTTCATTATAACGCTCAAATTAACAAAGATAAGAAGAAAAAAGGTTTTTATATAGTTAATGGGAGGGTTTATATGAAAGCTCGTGTATTGGCATACATATGTATATTCTTTTTATATGTCAGTGTAGGCTCTTATTCCGTTTTTGCACAGGATAACTTATATGAAGAAATTCAAAAACATGCAAAACAATATGAGATTGCACCTCAAAATGCGATGATTGATAAAATATGGAAATCAACACCAGGATATAATGGAAGACAAGTTGATATCGAAGCATCCTATAATAATATGAAGAAACTAAAGAAATTTGATCAAAGAAATCTTGAATTCAAGGAAGTATCACCGAGTGTCCACTTAGAAGATTTATCACCAGCCCCAATTTATAGGGGACATCCAAATAAAAAGATGGTGGGATTAACAATAAATGTGGCGTGGGGAAACGAGTATTTGCCTCGTCTATTAGAAATATTGAAAAAACATGATGTGAAAGCGACTTTCTTTTTAGAAGGACGTTGGGTGAAGGAAAATTTGCGATTTGCCAAAATGATTGTTGATGCAAATCAAGAAGTCGGAAATCATTCTTACACACACCCTAATATGAAAACGCTATCTTCTGATGAAATCCGAGATCAGTTACAAAAAACAAATCGAATGATCGAAGCAGCTACGAATCAAAAGGTAAGATGGTTTGCTCCGCCGAGTGGAAGTTTTCGGGATGAAGTCGTGAAAATTGCAGATGATTTCCAAATGGGAACGATTATGTGGACTGTAGATACAATTGATTGGAAGCGACCGGATCCAGATGTACTATTGCAGAGAGTGATGAGAAAAATACATCCAGGTGCTATCGTATTAATGCATCCAACGTCATCTACAGCAGAAGCATTAGATACAATGATTACAAAATTGAAGGAACAAGGATATAAAGTAGGGAATATAACAGAATTACTGGATGAAAAACGTGTGGATTAAATACATTTGCATGACATTCATCCTTAAACTTGTTATCATTAAATAATAGCACTTATTTAGAGAAACTGGCAGTAGGAGGAAAGTTTTTGATTAAAAAATATACTTGTAAAAATGGTGTAAGAATTGTTATGGAGAATATACCAACTGTAAGATCGGTTGCGATTGGTATTTGGATCCATGCGGGATCAAGAAATGAAAATGAAAAAAATAACGGGGTTTCCCACTTTTTAGAGCATATGTTCTTTAAAGGAACAGAAACACGTAGTGCACGCGAAATTGCAGAATCATTTGATAGCATTGGTGGGCAAGTGAATGCTTTTACTTCAAAAGAATACACTTGTTATTATGCAAAAGTGCTAGATGAGCATGCTAAATATGCTTTAGATGTATTAGCAGATATGTTCTTTAATTCAACATTTGATGAGGAAGAACTGAAAAAAGAGAAGAATGTCGTATGTGAAGAAATTAAAATGTACGAAGATGCTCCAGATGATATTGTGCATGATATGTTAACGAAAGCAACATATGAAACGCATCCGCTTGGATATCCTATTTTAGGAACAGAAGAAACGCTTGATACGTTTACAGGTGATACGCTACGCCAATATATCAAGGATCATTACACACCTGAAAATGTCGTTGTTTCAGTTGCAGGAAATATTGATGAAGCCTTTTTACAAACAGTAGAGCAATATTTCGGTAGTTATGAAGGAACAACAAATCGTGAACAAGTACATAGCCCAATTTTCCATTTTAATAAGGTAGCACGTAAAAAGGAAACAGAACAAGCTCATTTATGTTTAGGATATAAAGGCTTACAAATGGGACACGAAGATATTTATAACTTAATTGTATTGAATAACGTTTTAGGCGGTAGTATGAGTAGCCGTTTATTCCAAGAAGTACGTGAGCAACGCGGGTTAGCCTATTCAGTATTTTCTTACCATTCTTCTTATGAAGATACAGGTATGTTAACGCTGTATGGTGGAACAGGTAGCCAACAATTAGATACACTGTATGAAACAATGCAAGAAACATTAGAAACATTGAAAAATACAGGTATTACAGAAAAAGAGCTTATTAATAGTAAAGAGCAATTAAAAGGAAACTTAATGTTAAGTTTAGAAAGTACGAATAGCCGTATGAGCCGTAATGGTAAAAATGAATTGCTACTTCGTAAGCATCGTTCACTTGATGAGATTATTGAAAGTGTAAACACAGTAACAAAAGAAAATGTTGATGAGTTAATTCGTAACATGTTTACAGATGAATTCTCTGCAGCATTAATTAGTCCAGATGGAAAACTTCCAAAAGGAATAAAACTATAATTACTTTATATGAAGTATGTAAAAATAACCGTATCTCTTTTAAATGAGATACGGTTATTTTTTTTGGATATACAGAATAGGTACTAATTATAGATAACTTAAATTCATAATTCGGTAGGGGGAGAGTGTATGCGATTAAGTGAATTAAGTGGCAAAGAAATCGTAAATTTAGAAAGAGCAGAAAAAATGGGGGTTTTAGGTTATGTGGATTTAGAGATTGATGAGAAGGATGGCCAAATACAGGCTCTTATCATACCGGCTGGGAAATGGGGAGGTTTTAAAAAAGAACCACAAGAAGTAAGAGTCACGTGGAGCCAAATTAAGAAAGTAGGGCACGATATGATCCTTTGTGATATTACGGATCATTCAAAATCGAAGTGAAAGGTGGCCATTTTGGTCATCTTTTTTTGTTCATTCTCCTCTGAGTAAAAGCTCACATGAATCGAGCGTTTACCGGAAATCAATTTCCCGTATAATGTCCTCTCATATGTCGAATGTTGAGATGGAGGTCTAACTGCATACAAATAGCGGGATAAATCATACGTGCTTTTGTTTTTCAATCACCTAAAACTCGTACATTACATATGATGTGGAGGAAAAAGAAAAAGTAGGCACTTTTCTTATAAATGACAGAAAAAGAAGGTGAATTAGGGAATGTTGACTGAGATGCATATTGCTGTCATAGGAGGAGATGCAAGACAGCTAGAAGTAATTCGCAAGCTAGTTGAATTGGATGCGAAACTTTCATTGATAGGGTTTGATCAGTTAGATCATGGCTTCACAGGGGCAGCAAAAGAAAGTATACAAAATTTAGATTTCACTTCTGTAGATGCAATTATTTTGCCAGTTGCAGGTACAAATGCCAAGGGAGAAGTAGATACTATTTTTTCAAACGAAAAAGTTTCTATAACGAAAGAACAAATTGAAAATACACCAGAACACTTTACTATATATTCAGGTATTGGTACGCCTTACTTGGAAAATCTCGTATCTACTACAAACCGCAAACTTGTTAAATTATTTGATCGTGATGATGTGGCAATCTACAATTCTATACCAACTGTAGAAGGTACATTAATGATGGTAATTCAACATACCGACTATACAATTCATGGTTCCAATGTAATGGTTTTAGGATTTGGTAGAACAGGGATGAGTGTTGCCAGAGCATTTCAATCATTAGGAGCCCATGTCAAAGTTGGAGCAAGACGATCGGAACATATTGCACGTATTACAGAAATGATGTTTTCTCCTTTTCATATGCAAAATATTGAGAAAGAAGTAGGAAATATCGATATTGTCATTAATACAATTCCGCATCTCGTCGTGACAGCGAATGTTATTTCGAAAATGCCGGCTCATACGTTAGTAATTGATTTAGCTTCTAAACCAGGCGGTACCGACTTTAGATATGCGGAAAAAAGAGGAGTCAAAGCGCTGTTAGCACCTGGATTACCAGGTATTGTTGCTCCAAAAACAGCAGGACAAATTTTAGCGAACGTTCTTTCTCAGTTACTAGCAGAAGACGTAATAGCAAGAAAGGAGAATGGGGAATGAATTTAAAAGGGAAAAGAATAGGGTTTGGTTTTACTGGTTCACATTGTACGTACGAAGAAGTAATGCCTCATTTAGAAAAATTAATTGCTGAGGGAGCAGAAGTACGCCCCGTTGTTTCTTACACTGTTCAATCAACAAATACGAGATTTGGAGAAGGAGCAGAGTGGATTAAAAAGATTGAAGAAGTAACAGGATTTAAAGCAATTAATTCAATCGTTGGCGCAGAACCACTAGGACCTAAAATTCCACTAGATTGTATGGTAATTGCACCACTAACAGGAAATTCTATGAGTAAATTTGCAAATGCAATGACAGACTCTCCAGTACTAATGGCAGCGAAAGCGACGTTAAGAAATGGCAAGCCTGTCGTATTGGCTGTTTCGACGAATGATGCTTTAGGGTTGAATGGAGTAAATCTTATGCGCCTAATGGCAACAAAAAACATCTACTTCGTCCCATTCGGTCAAGATGCACCAGAGAAAAAACCAAACTCAATGGTAGCTCGCATGGAGCTGCTGGAAGATACAGTATTAGAAGCGCTGCAAGGGAAGCAATTGCAACCGGTTGTCGTAGAAAAATTCAGATATATGAATTAAAAAACGAAAAAAAACGGACAATTTTTGATGAAACCATCATTCTTACTGTAGAATATGATAAAATTAACGTTATTAAGATTAGAAGGGGTATTGTATACTCCTTCTAATTCTAAGTTATAGAAGGATTGGTATCTAGAAAGGGGCATAGTGATGGAAAAGCAAAAAACTTTTCATGTCGCTGTAGTTGGAGCAACCGGCGCAGTTGGTGAACAAATGTTAAATACTTTAGAGAAACGAGAATTTCCAATCGGGAAGTTAACGTTACTTTCATCTAAACGATCTGCAGGTAAGAAACTTGTATTTAAAGGCGAAGAATTTACAGTTCAAGAGGCAACTCCTGAAAGTTTTGAAGGAGTAGATATCGCACTATTTAGTGCTGGTGGATCTGTATCAAAACAATTAGCGCCAGAAGCAGCAAAGCGCGGTGCGATTGTTGTTGATAATACAAGTGCATTCCGTATGACAGAAAACGTGCCACTTGTTGTACCTGAAGTAAATGAAAACGACTTAAAAGAACATAATGGTATTATTGCAAATCCAAACTGTTCTACAATTCAAATGGTAGTAGCTCTTGAGCCAGTTCGTCAGCAATATGGTTTAAAACGAGTAATCGTTTCCACATATCAAGCTGTATCAGGTGCTGGTGCGGCAGCGATTGAAGAACTTCATGAACAATCACAAGCAATCTTAAATGGTGAAGAAGTGAAGGCGAATGTTTTACCTGTATCAGGTGATAAGAAACATTTCCAAATTGCTTTCAACGCGATTCCACAGATTGATAAATTCCAAGATAATGGATTTACGTTTGAAGAAATGAAAATGATTAATGAAACGAAAAAAATTATGCATATGCCTGAATTAGAAGTAGCGGCAACATGTGTACGTTTACCAGTTGTATCAGGTCACTCTGAGTCTGTTTACATCGAAGTAGAAAAAGAAGGCGTAACAGTAGAAGAATTCAAGAGCTTACTTGCAAATGCGGAGGGTATCGTTCTGCAAGATAATCCAGAAGAGCAGTTATATCCAATGCCAGCTACTGCAGTAGGTAAAAACGAAGTATTCGTTGGAAGAATCCGTAAAGATTTAAATAACGATAAAGGATTCCATCTTTGGGTCGTATCTGATAACTTATTAAAAGGCGCTGCATGGAATTCTGTTCAAATTGCAGAGCGCTTAGTAAAATTACAATTAGTGTAAACGGCTAAGAGAAGGTGCAAAATATGAAAATTATTGTTCAAAAATTTGGTGGCACATCCGTACGTGATGAAAATGGACGTAAGCATGCGCTTCATCATATAAAAAAATCGCTAGATGCGGGTTATAAAGTAGTTACTGTCGTATCTGCTATGGGCCGTAAAGGTGAACCATATGCAACTGATACTTTGTTAAGTCTTGTAAATCAAGAGGAATCTCGCATTTCTAATCGTGAGCAAGATTTATTATTATCATGCGGAGAATTAATCTCAGCAATCGTCTTCTCTAACATGTTAAATGAGAACGGTATAAAAGCAGCGGCATTAAATGGTGCACAAGCTGGTTTTGTAACAAATGATGATTTTACAAATGCTAAGATTATTGAAATGAACTGCGATCGTATACATGAAGAGCTAGAAAATCTAGATGTAATCGTCGTTACAGGATTCCAAGGACAAACGAAAAAAGGTGATACGACAACACTTGGACGCGGAGGTAGCGATACTTCAGCTTCTGCATTAGGTGTTGCGCTTCATGCTGAATTTATTGATATCTTTACAGATGTAGAAGGTGTTATGACTGCGGATCCTCGCATTGTAAAAGATGCACGTCATCTTCAAACGGTAACATACAATGAAATTTGTAACATGGCATATCAAGGTGCAAAAGTCGTTCATCCACGTGCAGTTGAAATTGCGATGCATGCCAAAGTACCACTTCGTGTACGTTCTACGTATTCTGATAGTGAAGGTACGCTTATTTCAGCATCGGACGGTGCGACAAAAGGTCGTGATGTAGAAGAACGTCCTGTTACAGGTATCGCTCATGTATCAAATGTGACGCAAATTAAAGTGCTTGCAAAAGAAACAGCATATGATTTGCAACAGCATGTGTTTAAAGAAATGGCGAATGAAGGAATCAGTGTCGATTTAATTAACATTTCACCTACTGGGGTAGCTTATACGGTGAGTGATAGTGTATCAAGTCGTGCAGTTGAATTATTAAAAAACCTTGGATATGAGCCAATTGTGACAGAGCATTGTGCAAAAGTATCTATTGTAGGAGCTGGAATGGCAGGATACCCAGGGGTTACTGCGAAAATCGTTACAGCTTTAGCGGAAAAAGGTATTCAAATTCTGCAATCGGCAGATAGCCATACGACAATTTGGGTTCTTGTAAAAGAAACTGATTTAGTGGAGGCTGTAAATGCATTACATAGTGCGTTTGAGCTTTCAAAAGAAAAGCAACTGGAACAATAAGGAGTGAGACCATGATAGATTTTGGGACAATTGCAACCGCGATGGTAACTCCGTTTGATAAAAACGGAAATATCGATTTTGCGAAGACAACGAAATTGGTAAATTATTTAATAGATAACGGTACAACAGCAATCGTGGTAGGAGGAACGACAGGAGAATCTCCTACATTAACTTCAGAAGAAAAAGTAGCGTTATATCGCCATGTCGTATCTGTTGTCGATAAAAGGGTGCCCGTAATCGCTGGAACAGGTAGTAATAATACGCATGCTTCTATTGACTTAACGAAAAAGGCGACAGAGGTTGGTGTTGATGCAGTAATGCTAGTAGCACCGTATTATAACAAACCGAGTCAAGAAGGAATGTATCAGCACTTTAAAGCAATTGCTGAAAGCACGCCGCTTCCGGTTATGCTATATAACGTTCCAGGACGATCTATTGTACAAATCTCCGTTGATACAGTTGTTCGTTTATCAGAAATAGAAAACATTGTTGCGATTAAAGATGCAGGCGGCGATGTGTTAACAATGACAGAAATCATTGGAAAAACAGCGGACGACTTTGCAGTATACAGCGGTGATGATGGTTTAACGTTACCAGCTATGGCAGTTGGAGCGAAAGGTATCGTTTCTGTAGCATCTCATGTGATTGGAAATGAAATGCAAGAAATGATTGCAGCATTCCAAGCAGGAGAATTTAAAAAGGCGCAAAAATTACATCAATTACTTGTAAGAGTAACGGATTCATTATTTATGGCGCCAAGCCCGACGCCAGTAAAAACAGCGTTACAAATGGTTGGGTTAGATGTAGGTTCTGTACGTTTACCACTTCTTCCATTAACAGAAGAAGAAAGAGTAACGTTACAATCTGTTATGCAATCTATCCCTCGTTAATAAAAAATGACCTAGTGTAGAACTAGGTCATTTTTTTATGGTATGAAAATCTTTGCCGCTCTTTTTAACCTACCATATTACTCCATGTGTTTGATCGCTTTTTCATTATGTATTGCAACATGTACAAGAAAATAATTGTACCCCTTTAAATGAATCAAAAAAACACAGTTATTATAGAATAAACATTTGTATAAACGTAATAAACTATCGATTCTGTTTTTCAGAGGAATTGTCTCAAATGTGACGTGATTCATAAAAAAGCTTCATTTTATAAGTGTTTTTGTTCGATTCTAGAAAAATAAGTCTTGAAAATCAATATAATGAAATAAATTTAGCGTATTTATGCCTATTTCTTCAAAATAATATGGAGTATAAAATCGGAGTAAATATAAAGGAAATACGTTCGATACTTTTGTTGTAATTCCGTTCTTTTACTTTCTCTTTCGCACGATTTAACTTGTGTTCTATTTCTTGTATCAGGTATAATATGGCTAAGTAGCTTAGTACGGGTATGCTTAGCAAAATTGGTAAAAATTATAATTTGATTACATTTTCATATCATATCGAATAAGATATTTGATTTATATAATGAAAGAGAGGTGAAACCTGGTTTAAAAAATAAACAAGGACATGATATCGCATAACGGTAAGGACATTCGTCTTGGACGGTGAATATATGGTGGTTGTAGAGTTTCCCCTGGTGTCTCTGCAATTTTAGTGAAATCAGTGTTTGAAAGATTTTTAAACCAGGCAACAACATGAAGAGAAAAGAGAATGAGTCTGTTAAAGTATTTGCTCTTGGTGGAGTAGGTGAAATCGGGAAAAACATGTACTGTGTTGAAATTGATTCTGAAATCTTTATTGTAGATGCAGGATTAATGTTCCCAGGAGATGAAATGTTTGGAATTGATATCGTTATTCCTGATATTACATATTTAGTGGAAAACCAAGAGCGAGTAAAAGGTTTATTTATTACTCACGGTCATGAAGATCATATTGGTGGAATTGTTTACGTACTTCGTAAATTATCAATTCCAGTGTATGCAACGAAATTAACAGTAGGACTTATACAAGAAAAACTTGGCGAAGCGGGTATGTTAGGCCGTGTAGACTTAAAAACAATCGATTCAAATTCAACAGTAGAGTTTAATACTACAACGGTGTCATTCTTTGGAACGACACATAGTATTCCAGATTCTGTTGGTGTTTGTTTCCATACATCAAAAGGTGCTATCGTATACACGGGAGACTTTAAATTCGATCAAACTCCAATTGGAAATAGTGGAGCAGACCTTGGAAAAATGGCACAAATCGGAAATGAAGGCGTACTGTGCTTATTATCTGATAGTACAAATGCTGAGCGTCCAGGCTATACAGGTTCTGAAAAAGAAGTTGGTGTAGAAATTTCTAAAGTGTTCTACGGCGCAGAAGGACGTATTATCGTTGCTTCATTTGCATCGAATGTACATCGTATTCAACAAGTATTTGATGCAGCTGCTGAAACAGGACGAAAAGTAGCGGTTGTAGGACGTAGTATGGTGAAAGTGGTAGATATCGCAAGACGTCTTGGTTATTTAGATGTTCCAGAAGGTATGGTTATTTCACTACAAGAAGTAGACAATTTCCCAGAGAAAAAGGTAGCTATTTTAACGACAGGTAGCCAAGGTGAACCGATGGCAGCCCTTTCTAGAATGGCGAAGCAAGCTCATAAACAAATTTCAATTCGTAAAGGCGATACGGTTATTATTGCGGCTTCTCCAATTCCAGGTAATGAAATATCTGTATCGAAAATTATTGACTTGTTATTTAGAGCTGGAGCTGATGTTATTTATTACGGTGAAAGAAAAGTTCACGTTTCAGGTCACGGTAGCCAAGAAGAATTAAAGTTAATGTTAAATTTAATGAAACCGAAATATTTTGTACCCGTACATGGTGAGTTCCGTATGCAAAAAGCACATGCATATTTAGCTGAAGATGTAGGTATTGCAAGAGAGAATATCTTTATCGTAGAAAAAGGTGATGTGATTGCTTTTGGTGACGATGACGCAAACTTAGTTGGCAAAGTACAAGCTGGTAATGTGTTAATTGATGGATTAGGTGTAGGTGACGTTGGTAATATCGTTCTTCGAGATAGAAAAATGTTATCTCAAGATGGAATATTAGTAGTTGTTGTAACACTTGGTAAAGATGAAAAGAAAATTATCTCTGGTCCAGAAATCATTTCACGTGGTTTTGTGTATGTTCGTGAATCAGAAGCGTTAATTGACCGCTCTACAGAGATTGTACGTATGATTGTTGAGCAATCGATTAAAGAGTATTCAATTGAATGGTCTATGTTAAAACAAAATATTCGTGAATTATTAGGGCAGTTCTTGTACGAAGAGACAAAGAGAAAACCTATGATTTTACCGATTATTATGGAAGTATAAAAAAGATCACCTTTACGGGTGATCTTTTTTTCTTTTTAAACTCTATCGAATGAAATTTATAACTTAAGAAATAATAGTTATATACGAGTGAAAGGGGATGCGATATGACAGAACGTGATCGTTATACAAATGAAGGGAAAGAGGCTGAGCCGAAAGAAACTGGGAAAGAAGCTTCGATAGTGGAGAAAATTCAACAGCTAGGGCAAACGAATGTACCACAAATGAATGAGTCAAGTATTCATTGTTTAACAATCATCGGGCAGGTGGAAGGTCATGTTCAGTTGCCGCCGCAAAATAAAACAACAAAATATGAGCATATTATTCCGCAAATTGTTGCGATAGAACAAAATCCGAAAATTGAAGGTTTGCTTTTAATATTAAACACGGTCGGAGGTGACGTTGAAGCAGGGTTAGCAATTTCTGAGATGGTAGCTTCGCTTTCAAAGCCAACGGTATCACTTGTTCTGGGCGGAGGGCATTCTATCGGTGTACCAATCGCCGTCTCTACGGATTATTCATTTATTGCGGAAACTGCGACGATGACAATTCATCCCATTCGTCTAACAGGTCTTGTTATAGGTGTGCCGCAAACATTTGAGTATTTAGATAAAATGCAAGAAAGAGTCATTCGATTTGTGACGAAGCATTCGAAAGTAACCGAAGATCGTTTTAAAGAACTTATGTTTGCGAAAGGGAATTTGACGCGAGATATTGGGACGAATGTAATTGGTGGCGATGCAGTGAAATATGGTCTTATAGATGATGTCGGTGGTATTGGGAATGCGATTCGAAAACTGAATGAATTAATAGATGCTCGCATGGATGATAGTGCAGAAGGGACAATGTTACAATGATTTTATACACAATTATGCCAGAGCAACTTGTATATCCAGCTGATTATTCGCAATGTGAAAGCCAAAAAGTTGTAAATATAAACGGTGTTGAATTAATGGTTTCTGAAGAAGAACATGGGTGTTATTCTATTGTACGTGTGTTAAGTACGGATCCGCTACACTACTTAGAGTTTGAGCCCGGCCAGAAAATAACCTTTTAGCAAAAAGAAGGATTTTGTTTAGAAGCTATGGTATAATATAAAAAACAAGACGGTTGAGCAGCCATGAGAGGGCTGCTTTCTTCTGTTTATTTAACAATTTACAAGAAGTGTAAAAATAGAAGATATAAGACCTGAAAAAATAGAGAAAACAGACATGTAAGTAGTGCTTTTTTAGGAAGCCCTACTTACATGTAGAACACGAGGTGAAGAAATGGCAAAACAAAAGCAAAGAGGGACGAAGGCAAAAGCAAGACGCACGATAAAGCCAACTTTGTATTATGAAATCGTCGGTTTAACTCTTTTTGCACTTTCAATCATTACGATTTTACAGCTAGGTGTTGTAGGGAAATCGTTTGTGTTATTTTTTCGCTTCTTCTTTGGTGAGTGGTACATAATTGGTGTGTTAGGTGTAATAGCTTTATCGGTTTCGTTTGTAATCAAACGTGGATGGCCGAACCTTTTAAATAAACGGTTAATTGGTTTTTATTTAATAGTATTGGCGATATTAATGTTTAGTCATATTACATTATTTAACCTTCTTACGAAAGATGGAGCAGTGCAAAATACTTCTGTTATTGTGAGTACGAAAGATAACTTCTTTCTTGAAATGAAAAAGGGGCCGGATAGCGTTCATTTAGGCGGTGGTATGTTTGGTGCGCTTATGTTCGCGACGTGTTACTTTTTATTTGACGAAGTAGGAGCTTATATCATTGGCATTATTTTAGTGATTCTCGGCATACTTTGTATAACAAATAAGCATATTGGAGAAGTACTTGCCCCTGTAGGAAGAATCCTTAGAAGTCAATTTGAAGTAATGCAAGGGGATTATAAAGATTGGAGATCCAAAAGGACGGCTGAACAAACAGAAAAGAAAAAAACAACGAGAAGCACAAGGAGCAAACGTGCTGCAGAACAAGAAGAGACTATTGAGCCGATGGAAGAAATCTCAATTGATCCTCCAATTATTTCGAATTTCACTGAGAATTATCCTGTAAATGAAGAAGAGAATAAACGAATTAGCGAAGAACAGGAAGCAGAGTTAATAACTTCACCGTCTATTGAAGAGGCTCCGTCTGTTGAAGAATCTAAGAAAAAGCGTGGAGAAAAGATTGTAGAATCTTTAGAGGCGGAAACAAGTGCCCCGCCAATGCAATTTTCAAATGTAGAAAATAAAGATTACAAGCTTCCTGCACTTGATATATTGAAATTTCCTAAGAATAAGCAAGTTACAAATGAAAATGCAGAAATTTATGAGAATGCTCGTAAATTAGAACGTACATTCCAAAGTTTTGGAGTGAAAGCGAAAGTAACAAAAGTACATAGAGGTCCTGCAGTTACAAAATATGAAGTGTATCCTGATATGGGAGTAAAGGTAAGCAAAATTGTTAGTTTAAGTGATGATTTAGCACTTGCTTTAGCTGCAAAAGACATTCGTATTGAAGCACCTATTCCCGGGAAATCAGCTGTAGGGATTGAAGTTCCGAACTCAGAAGTATCTATGGTAACGCTAAGAGAAGTTCTTGATTCTAAGGCTAATAATCATCCGGAAGAGAAGTTGTTAATTGGTCTTGGACGAGATATTACAGGTGAAGCTGTATTAGCCCGTTTAAATAAAATGCCCCATTTACTAGTAGCTGGTGCGACAGGTAGCGGGAAAAGTGTATGTATTAATGGTATTATTGTTAGTATTTTAATGCGTGCAAAACCACATGAAGTAAAATTAATGATGATTGATCCGAAAATGGTAGAGTTAAATGTATATAACGGTGTTCCGCATTTATTAACACCAGTTGTAACTGATCCGAAAAAAGCATCACAAGCTTTGAAAAAAGTCGTGAGTGAAATGGAACGACGTTATGAATTATTTGCTCATAGTGGCACGCGTAACATTGAAGGATATAATGATCATATTAAAGAACATAATAGTCAATCAGAAGCGAAACAACCGGAATTACCTTATATTGTAGTAATAGTGGACGAGTTAGCCGATTTAATGATGGTTGCTTCATCAGATGTAGAGGATGCGATTATGCGTTTAGCACAAATGGCTCGTGCGGCTGGTATTCATTTAATTATTGCGACGCAGCGTCCATCGGTTGATGTTATTACGGGAGTTATTAAAGCGAATATTCCATCACGTATTGCATTCGCGGTATCGTCTCAAACGGACTCTCGTACAATTCTTGACGGTGGTGGTGCAGAGAAACTGCTAGGTCGTGGAGATATGCTGTTTATACCAATTGGTGCATCGAAGCCTGTACGTGTACAAGGGGCATTTTTATCCGATGATGAAGTTGAGAGAGTTGTAGAGTATGTTATTGGTCAGCAAAAAGCGCAATATCAAGAAGATATGATTCCACAAGATGTTCCTGATACGAAGCAGGAAGTAGAAGATGAATTATATGATGAAGCAGTTCAGCTTGTAGTGGAAATGCAAACAGCATCTGTTTCTATGTTGCAACGTAGGTTTAGAGTAGGTTATACGCGAGCTGCCCGTTTAATTGATGCAATGGAAATGAATGGTGTAGTAGGTCCGTATGAAGGTAGTAAACCGCGAGAAGTGCTCATTAATGATGTACAAGAAAAAAGTTCATAAAAAAAGCCTAATTGTTTTTACAATTAGGCTTTTTTATATGCCATTTTTGTTATATACTATATTCAGTGATTAAGAAAGGGCTTACATTTGAAGAGGTTCTTTAGAATACGAATACTTTGATTATGTTTTTAATAAATGTTCGATATTTAATGTAGAAAAATGTTAAATTTTGTTGACACGTATGGGAGCAAGTGGTAAGATTACTTCGAAAAGAATCACTGCCTCATATAATCTTGGAGATAAGGTCCATAAGTTTCTACCCAGCAACCATGAATTGCTGGACTATGAGGGGAAAAGTGTGTAACAAAGGATGTAAGAGATCTTTGTGCCGAACTTTTTCTCGAAATGAGGAATGTTTATGGTGCGAAGTTTTTTTTATGCAGTAAAGAGTGAAAATTTCATCTTGAAAAATTATTAATATTTATTCGACAATTAAGCTTATTTTTAGTATTTAGCAATTTTTATTATGTTGTAAGTTGAAAAAAGAGAAAAGAAGTCTTACATCAGAGGTCGAATAATTGAAATGCGGGGGAGTCTTATGTCAGTAAAATCCGATAGTCGTCACCTATATTTACGGGTGATTGATCACATCAAAGAAAAAATTAAAGATGGAGCTTACAAAGAAAGACAGAAGTTACCATCAGAGTTTGATTTAGCGAAAGAACTTGGTGTAAGTAGGGCGACTTTAAGGGAAGCGCTGCGTATTTTAGAAGAAGAAAATGTTGTCATTCGTAGACATGGTGTAGGAACATTTGTAAATGCAAAGCCGTTATTTTCTTCTGGGATTGAACAACTTTCTAGTATTACAGATATGATTTCTAGTGTGGGGAAAACACCAGGAACTATCTTTTTATCATCATCTACAACAAGTTTAACAGAAGAAGAAAAAGAGAAGTTTAATAGTGAAGACGGTTTTAATGCCGTAATGATTGAGCGTGTGCGTACAGCAGATGGGGAACCTGTTGTATATTGTATCGATAAACTTGCAAAAGAAATCTTGCCAGATTTATCGGGATACAACGAAGAATCATTGCTTACAGTGATACATAACAATACGCACAAACGTATCACATACGCAGTTGCGCACATTGAGCCAATTGGCTATCATCCGAAAATCTCACCGATTTTAGAATGTGAACCGGAAACGGCACTGCTAGTTTTAAAACAAATGCACTATGATCAAAATGATGAGCCAATCTTATATTCTATCAATTACTTTAGAGCTGATAAGTTTAGCTTCCACGTATTAAGAAAACGTATGTAGGTAAGTTCCATTTTAGGGAGGTGACAGCAAGAAGTTAGGGACAGCAGCGTAAGAATAAAGAGATATATATAATTTTAGGAGGGGTTTCTAGTATGAAGAAAAAAACAGGTCTTTTATTATCATTAACATTAGCAGCAAGCGCGGTTTTAGGTGCATGTGGTAACTCGGATAAGGCGAGTAGTGACAAGAAAGAAGATAAAGAATTCAAAGTTGGTATGGTAACGGATGTTGGGGGTGTTGATGATAAATCATTCAACCAATCTTCTTGGGAAGGTTTGAAAAAGTTTGGTAAAGATAATGGATTAAAGGAAAAGACAAATTATCGTTACCTACAGTCTGAAAAAGAAGCAGATTATATTCCAAACTTAAAGAAATTTTCAAAAGATAAGTATGATTTATCTTTCGGAATCGGTTATAAATTAGAAGGTGCAATTAAAGAAGTAGCAAAAGAAGCTCCAAAACAACAATTCGCAATTGTGGATACTGTTGTAGATGCACCGAACGTAACGAGCATTACATTTAAAGATCATGAAGGATCATTCCTTGTAGGTGCGGTAGCGGCTATGTCAACAAAATCGAATAAAGTAGGATTTGTTGGTGGAATGAAGAGTGATTTAATTAGTAAATTTGAAAATGGATTTAAAGCTGGTGCAAAGGCAGTAAATCCAAACATTGAAATCGTATCTGAATATGCAGAAGCATTCGATAAGCCTGAAAAAGGTACAGTTCTTGCTTCAGCAATGTACGGTCAAGGCGTAGATGTAATTTATCATGCTGCTGGTGGTACAGGTAACGGTGTGTTCACTGAAGCGAAAAATCGCAAGAAAAAAGGTGAAAATGTTTGGGTAATCGGTGTTGACCGTGACCAACATCAAGAAGGTATGCCTGAGAATGTAACATTAACTTCAATGATAAAACGCGTTGATGTAGCTGTAGAAAAAGTAGCTAAAGAAGCAAAAGATGGAAAGTTAAAAGGTGGAAAAATTGAAGCGTTTGGCTTAAAAGATGACGGTATTGGTATTTCAAAAACAACTGATAACGTGAAAAAAGTTAACTCTGAAATTTTAACAAAAGTAGAAGAATTTGAAAAGAAAATTACAGACGGTGAAATTAAAGTACCAGCTACAGATAAAGAGTATAAAGAATATGAAGCTTCTCTAAAAAAATAAATAGAGAAATAGCAAAGGTTAGTTCATAGAACTAACCTTTGTATGTATAAAACTTCCGAATTGCTTAATAAGTTAATAGTGTAATAGGGGAATGTTCCCTGTTAAAAGGAGGAACAAAATGGAATACGTAATTGAGATGAATAACATTACGAAAGTATTCCCAGGCATTGTAGCGAATGATGATATTACGCTGCAAGTAAAGCAGGGTGAGATACATGCTTTACTTGGCGAAAATGGTGCAGGGAAATCCACATTGATGAATGTACTATTTGGTTTGTACCAACCAGAACAAGGTGAAATTAAAATTAATGGAAAGTCTGTAAACATTACCAATCCGAATGTGGCAAATGACCTTGGTATTGGAATGGTTCATCAGCACTTTATGCTTGTTCATAATTTTACAGTTACAGAGAATATTATTCTCGGAAATGAACCGAAGAAAAAAGGGAAAATTGCTGTTGAAGAAGCTGCTAAAGAAATTCAAAAACTGTCTGAACAATACGGCTTAGCTGTAGATCCATATGCGAAAATACAGGATATTTCAGTTGGTATGCAACAGCGTGTTGAGATTTTGAAAACTCTTTACCGCGGTGCAGAAATTTTAATATTTGATGAACCGACAGCTGTGTTAACACCACAAGAAATTCATGAGCTAATTCAAATTATGAAAAAGCTTGTGCAAGAAGGAAAATCTATCGTTCTTATTACACATAAGTTGAAAGAAATTATGGAAGTTTGCGATCGTTGTACGATTATTCGTAAAGGAAAAGGGATTGGAACGGTTGACGTTGCAAATACGGATGAAAATAAACTTGCAGAATTAATGGTCGGACGTCAAGTGAATTTTAAAACAGAAAAAATAGACGCGAAGCCAAAAGAAGAGGTACTTTCAATTGCAAACCTTGTTGTTCACGATGCACGTCAACTACCTGCTGTAAAAGGCCTTGACTTAACTGTTCGTGCGGGGGAAATTGTTGGGATTGCAGGAATTGATGGAAACGGACAAAGTGAATTAATAGAAGCGATTACTGGTTTACGAAAAGTTGAGTCAGGTTCTATTGCAATTAGAGGAAAAGAAATAACAAATTGGCCTGTTAGAAGAATAACAGAAGAAGGAATTGGTCATATTCCAGAAGATCGTCATAAACACGGCCTTGTTCTTGATTTTTCTGTTAGAGATAATATAGTTCTGCAAACGTACTATAAAAATCCGTTTTCAAAGAAAGGGATTTTAAATTTTAGTAAAATTACAGAAAAAGCAAAGGCACTTATTGAACAGTTTGATGTACGTACACCTAGTGAGCAAACGTTAGCGCGCGCTTTATCTGGGGGGAATCAACAAAAAGCAATTATTGCACGTGAAGTAGACCGTGATCCAGATTTATTAATCGCGGCACAGCCAACACGTGGTTTAGATGTAGGAGCAATTGAATTTATTCATAAGAGATTAATAGAGCAAAGGGATAAAGGAAAAGGTGTATTACTTTTATCACTAGAGTTAGATGAAATCTTAAATGTTAGTGACCGAATTGCTGTTATTTATGAAGGGAAAATTGTAGCAATTGTTGATGCGAAAGAAACGAATGAACAACAGCTTGGATTGTTAATGGCTGGAGGAACAAAGAAGGAGCAGGTGGGTACAAATGGCTAAAAAACTTTTAACAGAACGAACGATAAATATTTTAGTCCCAGTACTATCCGTTATTTTTGGCTTACTTGTCGGAGCAATTGTAATGCTAGTTAGTGGCTATGATCCAATTGTTGGTTATAGTGCACTTTGGACAGGAATGTTCGGTAGCGCAAGTGCGATTGGTGAAACGCTTCGTACAATGATCCCGCTTATTCTTGCTGGTTTATCAGTGGCGTTTGCATTTCGAACAGGTTTATTTAATATCGGGGTAGAGGGCCAATTGCTAGTTGGTTGGCTTGCAGCAGTTTGGTTCGGTTATGCAGTTTCGCTACCAGCTGTTCTTCACATTCCGTTATCAATTTTATTTGCAGCATTGGTAGGTGGAATTTGGGGTTTCATCCCTGGATATTTAAAGGGGAAATTTCAAGTTAATGAAGTTATTGTAACGATTATGATGAACTATATTGCGTTATACGTAACATATGACATTATTAAGCGTTTCTTGCACGAGGGTAATGATAAAACGTACGACATCAAAGCGAGTGCGTCATTATCTTCAGACTGGCTTGCTTCCATCACTGACGGTTCGCGCCTTCACTGGGGAATTGTTGTAGCAATTTTAATCGCTATTTTAATGTGGTTCTTATTAGATCGAACAACTTTAGGGTATGAATTAAAGTCGGTAGGATTTAATCAACATGCCTCCCAATATGCTGGTATGAAAGTTTCTCGCAATGTAGTATTCTCTATGACAATTGCTGGTGCATTTGCAGGGATTGGCGGTGCGATGGAAGGGTTAGGAACATTCCAAAGTATGACAGCAATGTCTTCGTTTACAGGAGTAGGATTTGACGGGATTGCCGTAGCCTTACTTGGGGGGAATAATCCGTTTGGTATTATCCTTTCAGCTTTATTATTTGGTGGTTTGAAAAGTGCTTCCCCTCAAATGAACTTTGAGGCAGATGTACCATCAGAGCTTATTAATGTGATTATTGCATGTATCATCTTCTTTGTTGCATGTAGTTATGTGTTAAGATGGGCGCTTACACGCATGAGCAAGGAGGGGAAATAAATGAGCTTTTTAGATATATTAGCCATTCTTGTGACGGGTACGTTATATACATCAGCACCTATAATTTTTACAGCACTAGGTGGTGTATTTAGTGAACGATCAGGTGTTGTAAATATTGGATTAGAAGGACTAATGCTATTTGGTGCATTTATTGGAGTTGTTACAAACTTATTAATGGGTGATACATGGGGCACGATGACTCCGTGGATTGCGTTATTATTTGCGGCAATTGGTAGTGGGTTATTTGCATTACTTCATGCGGTAGCATCTATTACATTCCGAGCGGATCAAGTTGTAAGTGGTGTAGCAATTAACTTCTTATCTCTTGGTTTAACAGTATTTGCAATTAAGAAGATTTTTGATAAAGGGCAGACTGACTTTATTCAGTATCGTATTGAAAAGATTGATATTCCAGGCCTTTCGGATATTCCGGTTTTAGGGAAAATATTTTTCTCGAACGTACCAATAACGTCGTATATTGCCATTATTTTAGCATTCGTTGTTTGGTATGTTATTTATAAAACACCGTTCGGTCTTCGTCTACGTGCTGTTGGTGAACACCCAATGGCTGCGGATACGATGGGGATTAACGTATATAAAATGCGCTATATTGGAGTCTGTATATCAGGTGTGTTTGCTGGAATTGGTGGAGCGATTTTTGCAATGTCAATTTCTAATAACTTCTCAGGGGCAACTATTACAGGACAAGGTTTCTTAGCTTTAGCGGCTATGATTTTTGGAAAGTGGAATCCACTAGGCGCACTAGGTGCAGCTCTATTCTTTGGTTTTGCGCAATCTCTTAGTGTAACAGGTGGAACAATTCCTGTATTAGATCAAATTCCAAGTGTTTTATTAACGATATTACCATATGTATTCACAATATTAGCACTTGTCGGTTTTGTAGGCCGTTCTGAAGCTCCGAAAGCATTAGGAACTCCTTATGAAAAAGGAAAACGATAAGTATTTTATAAGTATTTTATAAGTATAAAAAAGCTCGCACATTAGTGCGGGCTTTTTTACATAGAATATATGTAATACGGAATTTTACTATGTTCCTTACATATGAAAGTTTTTAGAAAGAGCCTCATGTAAGTATAGTGAGGAAGAAAAGTTGATTTTTCATTTCTAAAAACTGTATATTGAAGAGGAATATTCCTATATACGTAAAGGAGGGCTATAAATGAAACTAATGGAACAACAGTTACATGAGTTAGGTGGTTTGCGAGTACATATTATTCCGACTGATAAATATAAAACAAATACTTTTGTATTTCGTTTTAAAGCACCTTTAAATGAGGAGACGGTGACAGAGCGTGCCCTATTGCCATACGTATTGCAAAGTGCGACAGAAAAGCTTCCTTCTGTAATTCGTCTTCGTCAATATTTAGAAGAATTATACGGATCTTCTTTGGCAGTAGATGTAAGTAAAAAAGGAGAAGACCATATTATCTCTATTTATGTAGACATTGCAAATGAAGTATATTTACATGATGCACCACCGCTATTTGAAAAAGCGCTTTCTATGTTATCGGATATCGTTTTACATCCAGCAACAGAGGGGAATGGTTTTTTACCTTCTATCGTAGAAAGTGAAAAGAGAGCGCTCTTGCAACGAATTGAAGCTACGTACGATGATAAAATGCGCTATGCAAACGAGCGTTTAATTGAAGAAATGTGCAAAGTAGAACCGTATCGTTTAAGTGCACATGGGAAAAAAGAGATTGTTTCTTCTATTACAAATGAAAGTTTGTATCAATATTATCAAAAAGTGTTAGCAGAAGATGAAATGGATCTATACATTATTGGTGATATTTCAGAAAACGCAGTGGATCTTGTAAGTAAGTATTTTTCTATTTCAGCGCGTCCTGCGAGAGAAAGAAATGTACTTCTTCATAAGAGAAATAATGAAGAAAAAGAAGTTGTTGAAAAACAAGAATTAAAACAAAGTAAATTACACATTGGTTATCGTACATTTATTACGTATAAAGACGAAGATTATTTTGCGCTACAATTGTTCAATGGATTGTTTGGAGGATTTTCTCATTCGAAGTTATTCGTTAACGTTCGTGAAAAAAATAGTTTAGCGTACTATGCGGCATCCCGCTTTGAAAGTCATAAAGGCTTATTGTTTGTCATGTCAGGGATCGAAGCGAAAAATTATGAAAAAGCTGTTGAGATTATTAAAGAACAAATGTTAGCGATGCAAAATGGTGATTTTTCTGAAGAAGAGATGCATCAAACGAAAAGTGTTATTCAAAATCAAATATTAGAGGCGATTGATACACCACGCGGATTTGTGGAGATGCTGTATCATGGTATTATTTCAGATCGTACGCGTCCGGTTGAAGAATGGCTTACAGGCATTGAAAGTGTGACGAAAGAAGAGATTGTGAAAGTTGCTAAAAATATTGAACTAGATACAATTTACTTTTTACAAGGAACGGAGGGAGAATAAATGGAGAAAATTGTTTATGAGCAATTAAAAGAGACACTCTATTATGAAAAACTTCCTAATGGATTAGATGTATATATTTTACCAAAGCAAGGATTTAATAAAACATTTGCAACGTTTACGACAAAATATGGTTCTATGGATAATACATTCGTACCATTAGGTAAAGAAGAAATGGTTCGTGTGCCTGATGGAATTGCTCATTTTCTTGAACATAAATTATTTGAAAAAGAAGATCACGATGCTTTCCAATTGTTTAGTAAACAAGGAGCATCAGCAAATGCTTTCACATCTTTCACAAGAACAGCTTACCTGTTTTCATGTACATCAAATGTAGAACAAAATTTAAATACATTGTTAAACTTCGTACAAGAGCCTTACTTCTCTGAAAAAACAGTTGAAAAAGAGAAGGGGATTATTGGGCAAGAAATTCAAATGTATCAAGATAATCCAGATTGGCGCTTATACTTTGGATTAATTGATAGCTTGTTTGTGAAGCACCCAATTAAAATTGATATTGCAGGGACAATCGAGTCTATTAGTAAAATTACGAAAGACTTATTATATGAATGTTATGAAACATTTTATCATCCGAGCAATATGTTATTGTTCGTTGTGGGGGCAATTGATCCAGAGAAAACAATGGATTTAGTACGTGAAAATCAAGCGAAAAAAGATTATAAAAACCAGCCAGAAATTGTACGTTCATTTGAAGAAGAACCAGATGAGGTAAATGAAAAGAAGAAAATTATTTCCATGCCTGTACAAACACCGAAATGTTTAGTTGGTATTAAAGCGACAAATTTAAAAGAAAAAGGGAAAGCCCTTTTAAAACAAGAAATTGCGCTTACGTTACTTTTAGATTATTTATTTGGGAAAAGCTCCGTTCATTACGAATCTTTATATAATGAAGGTCTTATTGATGATTCGTTCTCGTATGATTATACGGAAGAGAATAACTTCGGTTTTGCAATGGTTGGCGGCGATACGAAGCAACCTGATGAGCTGGAAGAGCGTTTGAAAAGCATTTTACTAAATACAAATTATGATCAATTAGATGAGGTGGCATTAGAACGAGTAAAGAAAAAGAAAATAGGTGGCTTTTTACGCTCGTTGAATTCGCCGGAATATATTGCAAATCAATTTACACGATATGCGTTTAATGAATCTAGTCTGTTTGAGGCATTGACTGTATTAGAAAGTTTAACTGTTCAAGATTTACAAGAAGTAGCCAAATTATTATTATCAGAAGAGAAAATGAGTGTTTGTCAAGTTTTACCGAAAAAATAAAAGATTTCATAATAATACCCTCATCTTATCATTGATAAATTGTAAGATGAGGGTATTATTTATAGGAGAAAGATTTTGTTGAAATAAGAGAGGAATTGTATGAAAAAGTATGCATTAGTAACTGGAGGAAGCGGAGGGATTGGCTCTGCTATTTCAAAACAATTAATTCAAGATGGATATACAGTATATGTTCATTATAATAACGGTGAAGAGAAAGTGAACGAGTTGCAGAAAGAATGGGGTGAAGTGATTCCTGTTCAAGCGAATTTAGCTTCTACTGATGGGGCAGAGCAGTTGTGGGAACAAATTGAACATCCTCTTGATGTTATCGTATACGCAGCTGGGAAGAGTATCTTTGGACTCGTAACAGATGTAACGAACGATGAATTGAATTATATGGTAGAACTTCAAGTGAAGAGTATTTATAAATTATTATCAAGGGCGCTGCCATCTATGATTCAGCGGAGAAGTGGTAATATTGTACTTGTTTCTTCTATATGGGGCCAAATCGGCGCATCATGTGAAGTGCTTTACTCGATGGTAAAAGGTGCACAAAATTCATATGTGAAAGCTTTAGCGAAAGAAGTTTCATTAAGTGGATTAAGGGTTAACGCGGTGGCGCCAGGTGCAATTGAAACGGAAATGTTACAAGTATTTTCAG
Source organism: Bacillus sp. GW823-FHT06B01 (assembly GCF_058952315.1). NCBI lineage: Bacteria > Bacillati > Bacillota > Bacilli > Caryophanales > Bacillaceae > Bacillus > Bacillus sp. GW823-FHT06B01. The sequence goes on from NZ_JBXAHR010000002.1 coordinate 1,044,029, forward strand.
AAGAGGATAAGAATGAAATTGCTGAAGAGATCCCGTTAGGCAGGTTGGGACTACCAGAAGAGGTAGCGAAAACAGTGTCATTCCTCGTATCACCAGGAGCATCTTACATAACTGGACAAATTATCGGAGTAAATGGTGGTTGGCATTGCTAAAAATTTCTTACATAAAAAATGAAAAACTGTACAAATTAAGCATGATTCTATTACTAAGTAGTGAGGTGCTTACACATGTCAGTTTTAGATAATTTTGATCAATGGAAGAGCTTTTTAGGAGAACGTTTAGAACAGGCATCAGGAAAAGGTCTTGATGGTGGTGCTGTATCAGATATGGCATTTCGTGTTGGAGATTATTTAGCAAATGAAGTAGAAGCGCGCAACGATCAAGAGAAATTATTGTCTGAGCTTTGGAAAGTTGCTGATGAACAAGAGCAACATACAATCGCAAACTTAATGGTGAAGTTTGTACAGCATAAGTAAAAAATAGAGAGGAGATTCTCCTCTCTATTTTTTTTGTATAATAATTGAACGGGATAGATTATACATTTAGCTTCCCTATTAAGGTGAAATCATATAATATAGTACGTAGGTGTAAAGTAAGCAAGGGGAGTGATCTTGGATGATTGAATGGTATTTTGAATATGAAATACATAAAAACCGACCTGGCTTGCTTGGTGACGTTTCTTCGTTAATCGGTATGCTCGGCATTAATATTGTCACAATTAATGGTGTAGATAATGCACGACGTGGATTACTCCTTATGTGTGATAATCAAGAGCAAATCTCTAGACTTGAATCAATTTTAAATACGATGGATAACATAACGGTAACGAAATATCGTCCGCCAAAGCTAAGAGATAAGCTAGCGGTTAGACATGGTAGGTACATACAACGAGATGCAGATGATAAGAAGACATTTCGATTTGTACGTGATGAATTAGGGTTACTTGTAGACTTTATGGCTGAAATAATGAAAAAAGAAGGTCATAAACTAATCGGGATACGAGGAATGCCTCGTGTCGGAAAAACAGAATCCATTGTTGCCGCAAGTGTTTGTGCAAATAAAAGATGGTTATTTGTATCATCTACTCTTATTAAGCAAACTGTTCGTAGTCAATTGATTGAAGATGAGTATAGCGACGACAATATTTTTATCTTAGATGGAATCGTGTCAACAAAGCGTGCTAACGAAAGGCATTGGCAGCTTGTTCGTGAAATTATGAGATTACCTGCAACGAAAGTTGTGGAACATCCTGACGTATTTGTGAGTCAGTCAGAATACACATTGGATGATTTTGATTATATTATCGAGTTGCGTAACGATTATGATGAAGAAATTCAATATAATTTAGTAGATGAAATTGAGCAAGGTACGCAAAATAATTTCTCTATGTTTGACTTTTAAAGAAATATTGAGGTGTTAGTAGTGACAGAATTAGGACAAAAGCTGAAAGAAGCAAGAGGAACGAAGGGCTTGTCTATGGATCAGCTGCATGAGATTACAAAAATTCAAAAACGCCATTTAGTAGCGATTGAGGAAGGCAATTATGATGTATTGCCCGGAGCTTTTTATGCGCGTGCATTCATTAAACAATACGCAGATGCGGTTGGGTTAAATGGAGAGGAACTGCTTGTAGAATATCAGAGTACGATACCACAATCTGAAAAACGCGACGTTCCACAAGTATCAACAGGACAGAAAACACAAGAAACAATGCAAAAATCTTCATCATGGCCAATTGCAGATCATATGCCGAAAGTTTTAGTTGCGCTATTAGTTATTGCATTTGGAGTGGTAATTTGGTTTGTTTTCCAAGCGTTAACTGGAAAAGGTGATGAGAAAGTTCCGAATGCTCAAAGTGAGAAAATTGAAGTTAAAAAAGCAGAAAACTCGCCGTTAGATACGAAGAAAGATGAAGTGAAAGCGGAAGAGCCGAAAAAAGAGGAACCAAAGAAAGAAGAGCCAAAGAAAGAGGAACAACCAGCACAACCAACGGGACAAGAAGAAGTAAAAGTAGTTGGTACAACTGGTAAAGTATCTACTTTGGAAATTCATAACAATAAAACATTAGAACTGGAAATATCGGGTAAAGGTGCGAGTTATGTAGACGTTAAAGATGATGCGGGGAATGTGATTCTAAACGCTACAGTACAAGAGGGCCAAATAGAAAAACGTGATGTATCAACATTAAAAGAAGTGCGACTTAATATTGGGAATGCAACGAATGTTGAAGTTAAACTGAATGGCCAAGTGGTCGCTTATCCATTGGATCCAGAAAAAGAACTTCACCAAAGATTGGTGATAAAAAACCAAGGGATAGGGCAACCTGCACAATAATAGTCATCGCCTCGATGACTTTTTTCAATGAACAAATGTTTTTGATATGATGGAGGAATAGCTGTGAATTTACCAAATAAAATTACAATATCTAGAATCTTCTTAATTCCAATTTTTATGGTAATTATGTTAGCGCCCTTTGATTGGGGTTCATACACAATTGGTGATGTTGATTTACCAATTCAACATTTAGTAGGGGCACTTATCTTTATTATTGCTTCGGCTACAGATTGGATTGATGGACATTACGCAAGAAAGTATAATCTTGTAACGAATTTAGGGAAGTTTCTTGACCCGTTAGCTGATAAATTACTTGTTTCAGCAGCGCTTATTACATTAGTTGAGATGCAATACGTACCTGCTTGGATCGTTATTGTAATTATCAGCCGTGAGTTTGCAGTAACTGGTTTACGCCTTGTACTTGCTGGAACAGGAGAAGTAGTGGCAGCAAATCAGTTAGGGAAAATTAAGACGTGGACACAAATTATTGCAATTGCGGCGTATTTATTACACGATGTACCTTTAAATTTAATCCATATCCCAGTTGCTGATATTTTCATATGGATTGCATTAATCTTTACTGTTATTTCAGGGTGGGATTATTTCTGGAAAAATAGAGCTGCTTTTGTAAACTCAAAATAGAAGTTTATGGGGGAATTGGGATGAATGCTGAAATTATTGCGGTTGGAACTGAATTATTACTTGGACAAATTGCAAATACAAATGCCCAGTTTTTATCTGAAAAGTTAGCTTCAATCGGAATTAATGTGTACTACCATACTGTAGTTGGAGATAATAACAAGCGATTACAGCAGGCGATTGAAGTTGCGGAAGAACGTGCTGACATACTTATTTTCACAGGTGGATTAGGCCCGACAAAAGATGATTTGACGAAAGAAACGATATCTTCTAGTTTGGGTGAAGAGCTTGTATATGATGAAAAGGCATTAGCATCGATAAGCGAGTACTTTAAGCGTACAGGTCGCGAGTTCACAGAGAATAATAAAAAGCAAGCGCTCGTTTTGAATGGAGCAACTGTATTTGCGAATGATCACGGCATGGCACCTGGTATGGGGTTAAATAAGAACAGGAAAGTTTATATTTTATTACCAGGACCACCGAAAGAGATGAAGCCGATGTATATAAGTTATGTAGAGCCTTTTTTACGTAACTTTACAACAGGAGAAAACATTTATTCTCGTGTGCTTCGCTTTTTCGGGATCGGGGAATCTCAATTAGAAGTGAAAGTTCAAGATTTAATTGATGGACAAACGAACCCGACAATCGCCCCCCTTGCGAATGATGGAGAAGTGACACTACGTTTAACTGCCAAACATCAAAATGCTGATGAAGCTGCGAAACGCATTCAGCATATGGAAGATTTGATTTTAGAAAGAGTAGGAAAATTTTTCTACGGGTATGATCAAGAGTTTCTGCATGATAAGGCGATAGAGTTATTGAAGAAAAAAGGATTAACTTTAGCGTGTGCAGAAAGTTTAACCGGTGGTCTCTTTGGCAATCAAGTAACAGAAAGTGCTGGTGTGTCTTCAGTATTTAAAGGCGGTATCATTTGTTATCATAATGATGTGAAGCAACATGTTTTACATGTACCTGCGGAAGTGTTGTCTACTGATGGTGCAGTTAGTAAAGAATGTGCTCGTTATCTTGCTGAAAATGTTAAGGGCTTATTAAAAGCGGATATCGGAATTAGTTTCACTGGGGTAGCAGGACCGGATGCTTCAGAACATAAAGAGCCGGGAACAGTATTCGTTGGATTGGCGATTAAGGATGAACCAACTGTAGTCTTTCCTCTTATTTTAAGTGGAAGTCGTCAACAAATTAGGGAACGTTCGGTGAAATATGGATTTTATCATTTATATAAAAAGCTAGAAGAGATATAAGTTTCTTCTAGCTTTTTTTATGGTTAAACTCATTTTTATTTAATGGAAAATAAAAAAATCGAATAAATGTTCGATTTTGTTGGCAAATTGAATTGAAAATAGGTATAATAAGATTAGCAATTGAGTTAAGGAGGAATTTTGAATGAGTGATCGTCAAGCGGCGTTAGATATGGCGTTAAAACAAATAGAGAAGCAATTCGGTAAAGGTTCAATTATGAAATTAGGAGAACAAGCGGAGCGTAGAATTTCTACAATTTCAAGTGGTTCTTTAGCACTTGATGTGGCATTAGGGGTAGGCGGATACCCACGTGGCCGTATTATCGAAATTTATGGACCAGAAAGTTCAGGTAAAACAACAGTTTCATTACACGCAATCGCGGAAGTACAGCGTCAAGGTGGACAAGCAGCGTTTATTGATGCGGAGCATGCAATGGATCCTGTATATGCACAAAAATTAGGCGTTAACATAGATGAATTACTATTATCACAACCTGATACAGGGGAGCAAGGACTAGAAATCGCAGAAGCACTTGTACGAAGTGGCGCGGTTGATATTATCGTAATTGACTCTGTAGCAGCTCTTGTACCGAAAGCTGAGATTGAAGGAGACATGGGTGACTCACACGTAGGTCTACAAGCTCGTTTAATGTCTCAAGCACTTCGTAAGCTGTCAGGTGCAATCAATAAATCAAAAACAATCGCAATCTTTATTAACCAAATTCGTGAAAAAGTTGGGGTTATGTTCGGGAACCCAGAAACAACTCCAGGTGGTCGTGCGTTGAAATTCTATTCAACAGTTCGTCTTGAAGTGCGTCGTGCGGAGCAATTAAAGCAAGGTAACGACATCGTTGGTAATAAAACAAAAGTAAAAGTAGTTAAAAATAAAGTGGCACCACCATTCCGTGTTGCTGAAGTTGATATTATGTACGGAGAAGGTATTTCAAGAGAAGGTGAAATCTTAGATATGGCTTCTGAACTTGATATCGTTCAAAAGAGTGGTGCTTGGTACTCTTATAATGAAGAGCGTTTAGGGCAAGGTCGTGAAAATTCGAAGCAATTCTTAAAAGAGAATACGGATTTAAGAGAGGAAATTGCCTTCTTTGTTCGTGACCATCACGGAATTGGTGAAGACTCTGGTGCTGAAGAAACGGAAGATTCAAATCTTCAAGATTAAAAAATAAAAGACACGGTTCCGTGTCTTTTATTTTTAATTATTATGAAAGCGTTGTATATCGTTGGAGATAAAATATTTAATCTGCCTAAAAGGCTATGTATAAAGAGGGATATATGCATGTTTTGTATGCATAAACTGGAATTCACTAAGGTTTTCCAGGATAATATGCTGTCTTCTTTTTAAATTCATATATGAATTAGAGCTGAAGGTAAAGAAAGTAAAAGTAGACAACGCTTGACAATGAAAATTGCGATAGATACAATGAGAATGTATATTTTTTCTTATATACGAAACACTCTTCTCAAGAAGAGAAGTAATATTCGGAGTAAGACTTAAATCTTGCCGAAATAATAATATGACATTTTAATTGTGAAATGAAGAAAGTCCCTTAAAAAAGCGGGACGACGGTCTTTGCTGTATGTTGGTATTCAATGTACATGCCGACAGTCTTTTTTCATTCATAGCAAGGGGAGGTGAAATCATGAGTAGTACAGTTTGGATACTCATCTCCATTTTGCTTGCAACAGTCGGTGCAGTTGTTGGCTTTTTTGTTCGAAAGTCTATTGCTGAAGCGAAGATTAATGGTGCAGCTAACGAAGCGAAACGTATTCTAGACGAAGCGAATCGTGAGGCTGAAGCACTTAAGAAAGAGGCGCTTTTAGAAGCAAAGGATGAAATTCATACACTTCGTACAGAAGCTGAATTAGAAATTCGTGACCGTAGAAGCGAATTACAAAAACAAGAAAATCGTTTAATGCAAAAAGAAGAGAACCTTGATCGTAAAGACGAAACGCTCGATAAACGCGAGCGACAGTTAGAAAAGAAAGAGGAATCTCTTGTAGCGAGACAACAACAGATTGAAGAGTTGGAAAGCAAAGTGGGAGAGTTAGTTCAAAAGCAACAAACAGAATTAGAGCGCATTTCCAATCTGACACGCGAACAAGCGAAAGCAATTATTCTTGGTAAAGTAGAAAGTGAAGTTTCTCATGAAATTGCCGTAATGGTAAAAGAAAGTGAAGTTCGTGCGAAAGAAGAAGCGGATAAGAAAGCAAAAGAGATTTTATCTCTTGCAATGCAAAGGTGTGCAGCTGATCATGTTGCTGAAACAACCGTTTCGGTTGTAAATCTTCCAAATGACGAAATGAAGGGACGTATTATCGGACGTGAAGGTCGAAATATTCGTACGTTAGAAACGTTAACAGGTATTGACCTAATTATCGATGATACACCAGAAGCGGTTATCCTTTCTGGATTCGACCCAATTCGTCGTGAAACAGCTCGTATCGCTCTTGATAAACTAGTACAGGACGGACGTATTCACCCAGCGCGTATTGAAGAGATGGTCGAAAAATCAAGACGTGAAGTGGACGAGTATATTCGCGAAGTCGGAGAGCAAACAACGTTTGAAGTGGGTGTTCACGGATTACATCCAGATTTAATTAAGATTTTAGGTCGTTTAAAATACCGTACAAGTTACGGACAAAACGTCTTAAAACACTCTATGGAAGTTGCATATTTAACTGGACTTATGGCAGCGGAGCTTGGTGAGGATGAAAAACTAGCAAGACGTGCTGGTCTATTACATGATATCGGTAAAGCAATTGATCATGAAGTAGAAGGTAGCCACGTTGAAATTGGTGTCGAACTCGCAACGAAGTATAAAGAGCATCCTGTAGTTATAAACAGTATTGCATCTCACCATGGGGACACAGAACCAACTTCTATCATTGCAGTTTTAGTTGCAGCAGCAGATGCATTATCAGCTGCAAGACCTGGAGCTCGTAGTGAAACACTTGAGAACTATATTCGTCGTCTTGAAAAGTTGGAAGAGATTTCAGAGTCTTATGAAGGCGTAGAAAAATCTTTCGCAATTCAAGCAGGACGAGAAGTTCGTATTCTGGTAAAACCAGATACAATTGATGATTTAGAAGCTCATCGTTTAGCTCGTGATATTCGAAAACGTATTGAGAATGAACTGGATTACCCAGGACATATTAAAGTAACTGTTATTCGTGAAACACGTGCAGTGGAATACGCAAAATAAAGTGGTGAAACACCACTTTATTTTTTTGTGTTGGAATTGGTTAAAATAAAGGGAATTAGTATACAAGTGAAACAAACTTATAATAAATATATTGTAAGGAAATCACTTGAAGCTATAGTAATAAAAAATGTAGTACATAGGAAGGGTAAGACATATGAGAATATTATTTGTTGGGGATGTAGTAGGATCTCCTGGTAGAGGTATGATTCAACAATACGTACCGGCATTAAAGAAGAAATATACACCTACAGTAACCATTATTAATGGAGAAAATGCAGCAGGTGGACGTGGAATTACGGAAAAAATATATCGAAACTTTTTAGAATGCGGGGCACAAGCGGTTACACTTGGAAACCACGCTTGGGATAACCGTGAAGTATTTGAATTTATTGATGATGCAAAATATCTTGCAAGACCAGCTAACTTCCCAGAAGGAACTCCAGGGAAAGGACTTATCTTTGTGAACTGCAATGGAACAGAAGTGGCAGTTATTAACCTACAAGGACGTACATTCCTTCCTCCAATTGATTGTCCATTCCGTAAAGTGGATGAATTAATTAACATTGCAAAAAAACGTACGAATATTATCTTTATTGATTTTCATGCGGAAACTACAAGTGAAAAACAAGCGTTAGGTTGGTATGTAGATGGTCGTGCTACAGCAGTAGTGGGTACACATACACATGTTCCTACAGCAGATAATCGTATTTTACCAAGCGGAACTGCATATATCACAGATGTTGGTATGACAGGTCCTTACGATGGGATTTTAGGTATGGATCGAGAAGCGGTATTGAAGAAGTTTTTAACAAACTTACCAGTACGATTTGAAGTGACAAGTGGTAGAACACAATTAAGTGCAGTGCTAGTTGATGTGGATCCTAATACAGGAAAAGCTAAGAAAATCCAGCGTATCTTAATTAATGATGATCAGCCATTTTTTGAGTAATTTCCGGGTAAGATTTAGAAAAGTTATTATTTTTTAATTTTTTAGAAAAATTACAGAAATTTAGCAGGAATACGCGTCATTCCTCGTGAATATAAGTTAAAGTGAAATAATTGCTAATACTTTTTATAGAAACGAGGAGGAAACGCGGAATGGAAATATTAAAAGTTAAAGCAACGTCGGTCCCTAATTCTGTAGCTGGTGCACTTGCAGGTGTTATTCGCGAACGCGGAACAGCAGAAATTCAAGCCATTGGTGCAGGTGCATTGAACCAAGCGGTAAAGGCAGTAGCAATTGCAAGAGGATTTGTAGCGCCTAGTGGTTTAGACCTGATTTGTATCCCAGCGTTCACAGATATTATGATTGATGGGGAAGAGCGTACAGCAATAAAATTAATTGTAGAACCTCGTTAAGTTTAAACAACCTGTTTGCAGTATGCAAACAGGTTGTTTTTATAATGGAGGAATGGAAATGAAAATTTTTGATGCTCATTGTGATGTACTCTTTCGGTTATGGAGTGCACAGGGGAAAAAGGATTTTAAAAACGATCCGCAATTACATATTACATTTGAACAGTTAAAGAAAAGAAAAGGAAGTATACAATGTTTTGCTATATATGTGCCAGAAACGGTGCTATACGAAAAACGATTTGAAGTGGCATTACAAATGGTAGATATTTTTTATAATGAAATTTTATCATTACCGGGTGTAAAGTTTATTCAGACAAAAGATGATATTAACATGTTAAAACAGGACGAGATTGGAGCGATATTAACACTAGAAGGATGCGAAGCAATTGGAAAAGATGCAATGAAATTACGGTTGTTTTATCGTCTAGGAGTACGTTCATTTGGACTAACATGGAATTATGCCAATTTATTAGCTGATGGTGCGCTAGAGACACGTGGGGCGGGTTTAACGACCTTTGGTAAACATGTTGTACAAGAACTTAATACGTTACATGTATGGACCGATGTGTCGCATCTGAATGAAAGAAGCTTTTGGGATGTGATAGAAATTGCAAAAAATCCTATTGCCTCCCATTCTAATTGTACGAAACTTTGTCAGCACCCACGTAATTTAAACGATGAACAACTTAGAGCTCTTATAAAGCGAAATAGCATGATCGGTGTTACTTTCGTACCACAGTTTCTAATAAGTGAAAAACAAGCGAATATAGCAGATATAGTAAAACATATCGAATATATTTGTTCATTAGGTGGAGAGAACAATATAGGGTTTGGTTCGGATTTTGATGGGATATTAGAAACAGTTGTAAATGTATCAACGTATGGAGAATATGAAAATGTAATTAATGAGCTTTGTAAACACTATGCTGCATCTACTGTAGAGCGATTTTTATATGATAATTTTGTTGAACATATAAGCTTTTAAGATTTTTGTTTTAAAAATCCAGAAAAATTAGAATTAATTCATTTGATATTATTGCTTTTTTTAAGACCTAATACTAGAATGAAAAACAAAATAGCTTTATACTAAAGATTCAGGGAAATCAGAAGAGGCATAATTTGCGTCCGTTGTAGTTTATTTGTATAAAAAATGCTAAACTATTACTGTAAAAAAATACACTACAATGAATGCAGCCAAAAGGGGTGTAGGAGATGATTAGTCAACTTTCATGGAAAGTTGGAGGCCAACAAGGTGAAGGAATTGAAAGTACAGGAGAAATCTTCTGTATTGCATTAAACCGATTAGGATATTACCTATACGGTTACCGCCACTTCTCATCACGTATTAAAGGCGGCCATACAAATAATAAAATTCGTGTAAGTACAACAGAAGTACGCGCGATCTCAGATGATTTAGATATTTTAATTGCTTTTGATCAAGAAACAATTGATTTTAACTTCCACGAACTACGTCCAGGTGGAATTGTAGTTGCGGATGCGAAATTTAATCCAACAATACCTGATAATACAGATGTAAATCTATATGTGATACCGTTTACAGATATTGCTTCAGAATTAGGTACATCATTAATGAAAAACATGGTTGCTGTTGGGGCATCAAGTGCGGTATTAGGATTAGATGAAACAGCTTATTTAAATGTTGTTGAAGAGATCTTTGGTCGTAAAGGAGAGCAAGTCGTTCAAAAGAATATGGACGCAATTAAACGTGGCTCTCAATATATGAAAGAGTTGCTAGGTGAGAAAGTTAACATGATGCAGCTTGAAAAAGCTGATGGTAAGAAACGCATGTTTATGATTGGAAACGATGCAATCGCATTTGGTGCGGTAGCTGGTGGTGCTCGCTTTATGTCTGCATATCCAATTACACCTGCATCTGAAATTATGGAATACTTAATTAAAAAATTACCAAAAGTTGGCGGAACAGTAATCCAAACTGAGGATGAAATTGCAGCTTGTACAATGGCAATCGGTGCAAACTATGCTGGTGTTCGTACATTAACTGCATCTGCTGGTCCGGGTCTATCTTTAATGATGGAAGCGATTGGTTTAGCGGGGATTACAGAAACACCATTAGTAATTGTGGATACACAACGTGGTGGTCCAAGTACAGGATTACCAACGAAACAAGAGCAGTCGGATTTAATGGCGATGATTTACGGTACGCACGGTGAGATTCCAAAAATCGTAATGGCGCCAAGTACAGTTGAAGAAGCTTTCTATGATATTGTAGAAGCATTTAACCTAGCTGAAGAATATCAAGTACCTGTTATTTTCTTAACGGATTTACAGCTTTCTCTAGGAAAACAAACTGTAGAACCGCTTACGTTAGATAAGGTGGAAATTCGTCGCGGTAAGCTTGATTTAGAAGCGGAATTACCAGAACGTGAAAATAAAGCATACTTCAAGCGTTATGAAGTAACCGAAGATGGCGTTTCACCACGTGTTTTACCTGGTATGAAAAATGGTGTTCACCATGTTACAGGTGTAGAACATGATGAAACTGGTAAACCATCTGAATCAGCAATAAACCGTAAAGATCAAATGGACAAACGTTTCCGTAAAATGGAGAACTTGAAGTTTAACACCCCTGTCTATAAAAATGTTAAGCATAAAGAAGCGGACGTATTGCTTGTTGGGTTTAACTCAACTCGTGGTGCAATCGAAGAGGCAATGGAGCGCTTAGAACAAGAGGGTATGAAAGTAAACCATGCTCATGTACGTTTAGTTCACCCGTTCCCAACAGCTGAAATCGATCCACTTGTGAAAAATGCGACGCGTGTTGTAGTGGTAGAAAACAACGCAACAGGTCAGCTTGCTAACATTATGAAAATGAATCTTGGTAACGGTGAGAAAATTTCTAGTCTTTTAAAATATGATGGGAACCCATTCTTGCCGAAAGAGATTTACAACGAATGCAAAAAAGGGGTTGTATTAAATGGCAACATTTAAGGACTTTCGTAACAGCGTAAAACCAAACTGGTGCCCAGGTTGCGGAGACTTCTCGGTGCAAGCTGCAATTCAACGTGCGGCAGCTAACGTTGGTTTAAATCCAGATGAACTTGCTGTTATCTCCGGTATCGGCTGTTCAGGTCGTATTTCAGGTTATATTAATTCATATGGTGTGCATAGTATTCATGGTCGTGCCCTTCCAATTGCACAAGGTGTGAAAATGGCAAATCGTGATTTAACAGTTATCGCATCAGGTGGTGACGGTGATGGATTTGCGATTGGTATGGGACATACAATCCATTCTATTCGTCGTAACATCGACATTACGTACATCGTAATGGATAACCAAATTTACGGATTAACAAAAGGGCAAACTTCACCGCGTAGTGAAGCTGGATTTAAAACGAAAAGCACACCACAAGGTTCAATTGAACCGTCACTAAATGTTATGGAAATGGCTTTAACAGCTGGTGCTACATTTGTGGCGCAAAGCTTTTCAAGTGATTTAAAAGAACTAACACAAATTATTGAAGCTGGTATTAACCATAAAGGATTTTCATTAATTAACGTATACAGCCCATGTGTTACTTACAATAAAGTAAATACTTACGATTGGTTTAAAGAGAATTTAACAAAACTAAGTACAGTAGAGGGATATGATCCGTCTAATCGCATGATGGCTATGCAAACGTTAATGGAAAATAACGGATTAGTAACAGGTTTAATATATCAAAATACAGCGCAACCTTCATACCAAGAACTTGTAAAAGGCTATAGTGAGAAGCCTTTAGTGCAAGCTGATTTAAATATGGATCAGAAAATGTTTGATGAACTCGTAGCTGAATTTATGTAGTGTAAGAAGAGGAGGTTGCCATTTGGTAACCTTTTTTTATGAGTAAAAAATATAGGATAGTCTTGTTTACTTAGAAAATTCAGAATGATAAAATAATATATAAATCGTTGTATGAAAATGGCGAGTTCATTGCTGATGAAATGTAAGATCAGACAGAGCCTTTTTCTTGTTAAAATTGGCGTAACGCTTCATACTATGGTAATGTTTATAGGGATAAAGCAATATGCTTTTGGATAGGACAAAAAGAAGTATGAAAAGGGAATGTCTATTTGTGTGGGGAAGACTTCATTCTTATGAATGATTAGATTGATTACTCAAGTTTCAAAGGACAAGTTATCTCTCAAGCTATCTAACCATTTTTGAGGTGAGTCAAAGCGCATTAAAATGGACTATAGAGTGTGTATAGTTAAGGGTGAAAGGAGATTACCAATGAACGAGCAACAACGATTAGCAAGTCGACAAGCAAATTCCTCTACGAAAAAAGAAGAGAAAGATTATAGTAAATACTTTGAAAGTGTATACCAACCACCTTCCTTAAAAGACGCGAAAAAACGAGGGAAAGAAGAAGTTAAAATTGAACGGGATTTTGGCTTATCTGAAGAATTTCGCAATTTTGGTACAGGAAGAAAGTTCTATATTCGTACATATGGTTGTCAAATGAATGAGCATGATACGGAAGTAATGGCGGGTATTTTCACCGCACTTGGATATGAGCCAACCTTTTCAACTGAAGATGCAGATGTAGTTTTATTAAATACTTGTGCAATTCGTGAAAATGCTGAAAATAAAGTTTTCGGTGAACTAGGTCATTTAAAGTCATTAAAAAGAAGAAATCCGGACCTTTTAATTGGTGTATGTGGTTGTATGTCTCAAGAAGAATCTGTTGTAAATAAAATTATGCAAAAAAATCAGCATGTAGATATGGTGTTTGGAACGCATAATATTCATAGATTGCCGTATATTCTTAAAGATGCGATGTTCTCGAAGGAGACGGTAGTTGAAGTTTGGTCAAAAGAAGGGGATGTAATTGAAAACCTTCCGAAAGTACGCCGTGGTGATATTAAAGCTTGGGTAAATATTATGTATGGCTGTGATAAGTTCTGTACATATTGTATCGTGCCGTATACACGTGGAAAAGAGCGAAGCAGACGTCCAGAAGACATTATCCAAGAAATTCGTCATTTAGCTGCGAATGGTTATAAAGAAATTACATTACTTGGCCAGAACGTAAATGCATATGGTAAAGACTTTGAAGATTTTGAATACGGTCTTGGCGATTTAATGGACGAACTTCGTAAAGTTGATATTGCCCGTATTCGTTTTACAACGAGCCATCCACGTGATTTCGATGATCACTTAATTGAAGTGCTTGGAAAAGGTGGAAACTTAGTAGAACATATTCACTTACCAGTTCAATCTGGAAGCACAGATATGTTAAAAATTATGGCGCGCAAATATTCACGTGAGCATTATTTAGAACTTGTAAGAAAAATTAAAGAAGCAATTCCAAATGCAGTATTCACAACTGATATTATCGTTGGTTTCCCGAATGAAACAGATGAGCAATTTGAAGAAACGATGTCGTTATATCGTGAAGTAGGATTTGATACTGCCTTTACCTTTATTTATTCTCCGCGCGAAGGTACACCAGCTGCAAAAATGAAAGATAATGTACCGATGGAAGTGAAAAAAGAACGTCTTCAACGCTTAAATACACTAGTAAATACGTTGGCAATTGAAAAGAATAATCGTTACAAAGGTCAAATTGTAGAAGTGTTAGTTGATGGGGAAAGTAAAAATAATCCAGAAGTGCTCGCAGGTTATACTCGTACGAATAAACTTGTAAACTTCGTCGCTTCAAAATCTTTAATTGGTCAGCTTGTGAAAGTAAAAGTAACGGAAGCAAAAACTTGGTCTCTTAACGGGGAATTAGTTGAAGAGCCGATTGAGGTGGAATAATAGATGAAAGCATATTCGAAAGATGAAATTGTTGAACAAGCGAAAGAATTAGCAAAAATGATTTCTGAAACAGAAGAAGTTGATTTCTTTAAGAAAGCAGAGGCGCAAATTCATAAAAATGAAAATGTAAAGCGCGCAATTGATGAAATTAAAGCACTGCAAAAACAAGCAGTAAACTTGCAGCATTACGGGAAATGGGAAGCTTTGAAAAAAGTAGAAGCTGACATTGATGCATTGCAAGATAAGTTGGATAGTATTCCAGTTGTGCAAGAATTTAAATCTTCACAAACATATGTAAATGACTTACTACAGCTAGTTGCAAGTACGATTTCTAACAACGTAACAGATGAAATATTAATTTCAACTAATGGCGATGTATTGAAGGGTGAAACGGGCGCAGCGGTAGAAAGTAAAAAAGGAAATTGTGGTTGTTAAAGAGATGTCGAATTGACATCTCTTTTTTTAATGGGTTAAACGTAAGTTCTTCTCGAAAAAAGAATGACACATTCCGCTATTGTCACGCATATGATTAAGTGAATAGTGATTGAGGAGGGTTACGAATGTCCGAATTTAGAGAGATTATTACAAAAGCAGTGGTTGGAAAAGGACGTAAGTATACAAAGTCAACGCATACATGTGAATCGAATAATGAGCCAACAAGTATTTTAGGGTGCTGGGTAATTAACCACTCGTACGAAGCAAGAAAGAATGGAAAGCATGTGGAAATTGAAGGTTTCTATGATGTGAACACTTGGTATTCATTTGATGGTAATACAAAGACAGAAGTTGTAACAGAACGTGTGAACTACACTGATGAAGTGAGTATTGGGTATCGTGATAAAAACTTTTCTGGTGATGATTTAGAAATTATTGCTCGTGTCATTCAGCCACCAAATTGTTTAGAAGCTCTTGTATCACCAAATGGTAATAAAATTGTTGTAACTGTAGAACGTGAATTTGTAACAGAAGTAGTTGGGGAAACGAAAATTTGTGTAAGTGTAAATCCTGAAGGTTGCGTAGAATCAGACGAGGATTTCCAAGTCGATGATGATGAGTTTGAAGAATTAGATCCGAACTTTATCGTCGATGCAGAAGAAGAGTAATAGAAAGCTAGGGAGAAGTTCTTCCTAGCTTTTTACTTTACATAAGTGATGCTTGAATGAACATGATTCCTTATGAAATGTGCTATAATGAGGAAAGACTCCTGAAATAGGAGATATGGATGTCCGTGAAGTGTGACATATATGAAAATTGATTACTATGTAAGAATTATGGAGGAAAAGTATGACTCAATATACCCCTATGATACAGCAATATTTAAAGGTTAAGGCAGACTATCAAGATGCCTTTTTATTTTTCCGATTAGGTGATTTTTATGAAATGTTCTTTGAAGATGCGGTTAAAGCAGCTCATGAACTTGAAATTACATTAACGAGCCGAGATGGTGGTAGTAGTGATCGTATACCGATGTGCGGTGTACCACATCATGCAGCTAAAAATTATATTGAACAACTTGTTGAAAAAGGATATAAAGTAGCTGTTTGTGAGCAAGTGGAAGATCCAAAAACAGCTAAAGGTGTAGTACGCCGTGAAGTAGTACAACTAATTACGCCAGGAACGATGATGGAAGGGCGTACTATTGATGAGAAAGAAAATAACTTCTTAGCAGCATTAACACATTTTGAAGATGGATCGTATGCTTTAGCTTGTAATGATTTAACGACTGGACAAAATACAGTAACGTTGTTAACAGGTTCAGTAGAAGATATTTTATTAGAAGTGTATGCAACTGGTTCAAAAGAAATTGTTGTAGATTCTACATTTTCAAAAGATGAATTAAATAAATTAACTGCAACATTAAAAATGACGATTTCGTATGAAGATGCAACAACGATTCCGGAAGGGTTAGAACATCTTGTGAAAAACGTTTCGCAAGCAAAGTTAATTAAAGCAGTTGGACGTTTATTTAACTATGTAATAAGAACGCAAAAACGTTCGTTAGACCATTTACAACCAGTGGAAATTTATTATACGAATCAATTTATGAAAATTGATGTGCATTCAAAGCGAAATTTAGAGCTGACAGAAACACTCCGAACGAAAGAAAAAACAGGATCATTATTATGGCTATTAGATAAAACGAAAACAGCTATGGGTGGTCGTATGTTAAAACAGTGGATGGAACGTCCGCTGATCCAAAAAGAAAAAGTAGAAGAGCGTTTAGAAATGGTTGAAACATTTGTAAATGATTACTTCTTACGTGAAGATTTAAAAGAAAAATTAAAAGAAGTATATGATTTAGAACGTTTAGCAGGGAAAGTTGCATTTGGTAATGTGAATGCACGGGACTTATTACAGTTAAGACGATCTTTACTTCAAGTACCGGCTATTTTAGAAGCGATTAGTTTGTTAGATAATGCTTATGCAGCAAGGTTAATTCAAGGTGCGGATCCATGTGAGAGCTTAACTGAATTACTAGGAAGAAGTATTCAAGAAAACCCACCGCTTTCTATTAAAGATGGAGATATTATTAAAGACGGTTATAATGACAAGCTTGATCAATATCGTTACGTTAGTAAAAACGGGAAAACGTGGATCGCTGAGCTTGAAAAACGAGAGCGTGATATTACAGGAGTTAAATCGTTAAAAATCGGGTACAACCGTATTTTCGGCTACTACATTGAAGTGACGAAGGCGAATCTTGCAGCGCTTCCAGAAGGCCGCTATGAGCGTAAACAAACGCTTGCTAATGCGGAACGTTTCATTACAGATGAATTGAAAGAAAAAGAAACATTAATCTTAGAAGCAGAAGAGAAAATTGTACAATTAGAATACGATTTATTTACAGTGCTTCGTGAAGAAGTCAAAGTATTTATTCCGAAATTACAACATTTAGCGAAAGTAATTAGTGAATTGGACGTACTGCAAAGTTTCGCGACAGTTAGTGAAGAAGAACAGTTTGTAAAACCTGTTTTAACAACTAAGCGTGAAATCTTTATTAAAGATGGTCGTCATCCTGTCGTTGAAAAAGTATTGAACGGGAAATTGTATGTACCGAATGATTGTATTATGCCGGAGAAGATGGATGTCTTTTTAATTACAGGACCGAACATGTCTGGTAAAAGTACGTATATGAGACAATTAGCACTTGTAACTGTTATGTCACAGATTGGTTGTTTCGTACCAGCAACAGAAGCGGTATTACCTGTATTCGATCAAATCTTTACGAGAATTGGTGCAGCGGATGATTTAATTTCGGGTCAAAGTACATTTATGGTCGAAATGTTAGAAGCGAAAAATGCAATTGCAAATGCATCAGAAAGAAGTTTAATTTTATTCGATGAAATTGGACGCGGTACATCTACGTATGATGGTATGGCACTTGCACAAGCAATCATTGAACATATTCATGACCAAATTGGTGCGAAAACGTTATTCTCTACGCATTATCATGAATTGACGGTGCTAGAAGAAAGTTTAGGACAATTGAAGAATGTACACGTTTCAGCTATTGAAGAGAACGGAAAAGTAGTATTCCTTCATAAAATCCAAGATGGAGCAGCTGATAAAAGTTACGGAATTCACGTTGCGCAACTTGCGGAGCTTCCAGATAGCTTAATCGCTCGTGCGAAAGAAGTGTTAGCGCAACTAGAAGGACAAGAAGAAATTATTATTCCAAAGCGTACAGAAGTGAAAGTACAAGAAGTGGCTCCAGAACCAGCTGTTGTAAAAGAAGAACCAGCAGAAATACAAGAGACGAAAGTAGAGACTGAGGAAGAATCGCAATTATCATTCTTTGGTGGAGAACAGTCTTCGAAAAAACAAGACAAGTCAGTGCTAGATGCAAAAGAAACGGCAGTACTTGCGCAAATTAAAAAAATTGATTTACTTGATATGACACCTTTAGAGGCGATGAACGAACTGTATCGCTTGCAGAAAAAGTTAAAGAAAGGATGAGTAAGTAGATGGGGAAAATTCGCAAACTCGATGATCAACTCTCTAACTTAATTGCGGCGGGGGAAGTAGTAGAGCGCCCTGCCTCAGTCGTAAAAGAACTTGTGGAAAATTCTATCGATGCGAATAGTACATCTATTGAAATCCACTTAGAAGAAGCTGGTTTATCGAAAATTCGCATCATTGATAATGGGGATGGCATTGCAGAAGAAGATTGTATCGTCGCTTTTGAACGACATGCGACGAGCAAAATTAAAGATGAAAACGACCTGTTTCGCATTAGAACACTCGGTTTCCGTGGTGAGGCATTGCCGAGTATTGCCTCAGTTAGTGAATTAGAATTAATTACTAGCACAGGTGATGCGCCTGGTACACACCTTA
The DNA here is from genome assembly GCF_058952315.1 of Bacillus sp. GW823-FHT06B01. Classification (NCBI taxonomy): domain Bacteria; kingdom Bacillati; phylum Bacillota; class Bacilli; order Caryophanales; family Bacillaceae; genus Bacillus; species Bacillus sp. GW823-FHT06B01. The sequence goes on from NZ_JBXAHR010000002.1 coordinate 1,062,955, forward strand.
TGATTAAAGGTGGAGACATTATAAAGCAGGAGAAAACAGCGAGCCGAAAAGGAACAGATATTACAGTACAAAACTTATTCTTTAATACACCAGCGCGTCTTAAATATATGAAGACCATTCATACAGAGCTTGGGAATATTACAGATATCGTGTATCGTATCGCAATGTCACACCCAGAAGTATCGTTAAAGCTGTTTCATAATGAAAAGAAATTGCTTCACACATCAGGAAATGGTGATGTAAGACAAGTACTTGCATCAATTTACAGTATTCAAGTTGCGAAGAAGCTTGTTCCAATTGAAGCTGAATCTTTAGATTTTACAATTAAAGGCTATGTCACATTACCAGAAGTAACGAGAGCATCTCGAAATTATATGTCAACGATCGTAAATGGTCGTTACGTTCGAAATTTCGTATTAATGAAAGCCATTCAGCAAGGATACCATACATTACTGCCAGTCGGACGATATCCAATAGGCTTCTTATCGATTGAAATGGATCCGATGCTTGTTGACGTTAACGTACATCCAGCGAAATTAGAAGTTCGTTTTAGTAAAGAACAAGAATTACTAAAGCTTATCGAAGAAACATTGCAATCGGCATTCAAAAAAATACAGCTCATTCCAGATGCAGGTGTAACAACGAAGAAAAAAGAAAAAGATGAAAGTGTGCAAGAACAGTTCCAGTTTGAGCATGCGAAGCCGAAAGAGCCATCTATGCCGGAAATCGTTTTACCGACTGGCATGGATGAAAAACGAGAAGAACAACTGGCTGTGAAACAGCCAGCACAACTGTGGCAACCGCCGAAACAAGAATGGCAACCACCACAGTCGCTCGTAAGGGAAGAACAAAGTTGGCAACCATCTACTAAACCGATAATAGAAGAGCCGATTCGAGAAGAGAAATCGTGGAACAGCAATGATGAAGACTTTGAATTAGAGGAATTGGAAGAAGAAGTTCAGGAAATAGAAGAGATTGAAATGAACGGTAATGACTTACCACCGCTTTATCCAATTGGACAAATGCACGGAACATATATTTTCGCTCAAAATGATAAAGGCTTATATATGATTGACCAACATGCCGCGCAGGAACGTATTAATTATGAATACTTCAGGGATAAGGTAGGAAGGGTAGCGCAAGAAGTACAAGAACTACTTGTACCATACCGTATTGACCTATCTCTTACTGAATTTTTACGTGTCGAAGAGCAGTTAGAAGAACTAAAAAAAGTCGGACTATTTTTAGAACAATTCGGTCATCAATCCTTTATCGTCCGCTCGCATCCAACATGGTTCCCGAAAGGACAAGAAACAGAAATTATCGACGAAATGATGGAGCAGGTTGTTAAACTAAAAAAAGTTGATATTAAAAAGTTACGTGAAGAAGCAGCCATCATGATGAGCTGTAAAGCATCTATTAAAGCAAATCAATATTTAACGAACGATCAAATATTTGCTTTACTGGAAGAATTACGTACAACAACAAATCCATACACATGCCCGCACGGAAGACCGATTCTTGTGCATCATTCTACTTATGAGTTGGAGAAGATGTTTAAGAGGGTTATGTAGGGATACTGTTATTTTGGATATGATTTAATAAAAAAGAAGCGATGAAATAAATCGCTTCTTTTTGTTTGCATTTAGTTTAAGAGCTTTTAAAAAATTCTTAATCCTAGCCAAGTATAGAAAAATTATATGAATACATAGTTTCATACATATCGCATTTGAAAAACATTTCCTATCTCTCTATGTTTTTTCATTTTCCTTATAGAATCCTTATAATTGTCATTTACTCTAGAATTACAATATACGAGGAGGAAGTTTAGGATGAATGAGATGATGTTAGAAACAAAGAATCTTTGCAAAACATTTAGAAAGCAAAGTGTAGTACAAAATATTTCGCTTTCTGTACCGAAATATGCAATTTATGGATTGTTAGGTCCTAATGGGGCAGGGAAATCGACAACTTTAAAAATGATAACAGGTATGCTTATACCTACTTCTGGTGAGGTTTATTTTGATGGTCATAAATGGACGCGGCAAGATTTACATTCTATTGGTGCTTTAATTGAGTCTCCGCCACTTTATGAAAATTTAACAGCAAGAGAAAATCTGTTGGTTCGTACGACTGTTTTAGGATTACCTAAATCAAGGATTGATGAAGTATTGCATGTTGTGGAGCTAGAGAATACAGATAGGAAAAAAGCGAGGGAATTCTCTATGGGGATGAAGCAACGATTGGGAATTGCGATTGCATTGCTGAATCATCCGAAGTTTTTAATATTAGATGAACCGATGAATGGACTAGATCCTTTTGGGATTCAGGAATTAAGAAAATTAATCCTTTCCTTTCCCACAAAAGGAATTACTGTCATTTTATCCAGTCATATTTTAAGCGAAGTAAGTCAAATTGCAGATCATGTTGGGATTATCTCAGGCGGTGTATTGGGGTATCAGGGGAAACTGAATAAGGATGATGACCTGGAAGATTTATTTGTACAAGTGGCTGGAAAGTATAGAAGGGAGGCATAAGAAATGAATTTATATATTGCATCTGAAAAAATTAAAATTAAACATACTTTTTTGAGCAAACTTATATGGCTAGTTCCATTTGCCACAATACTAATTGCTTTTTTATTATCGGCGGATTATTTTCAATTATCTAGTTACAATTGGTGGTACATTACGATGCTTCCAGGAATGATTTCTTTAAGTTGTGTACTTCTTGCGGAGAAAGATAAGAAAATGAATAATCGTTCTATCTTATCGTTACCAGTTTCATTAAAACGAGTATGGATTTCTAAAGTATTACTAATTTTAGGGATTTTGAGCTTTTCATGCATACTTTTTTTCTGTGGAATCCAGTTATCTAGTTTACTATTAAATAAGGAGAACTTCCGAATCATTCCTACAGTAAATGCGCTATTAGGAAGCGTTCTTTTAATCGTTACTTTTATGTGGCAAATTCCACTCTGCTTGTTTTTAGGTAACAAAATAGGGCTATTTCCGACGCTTCTGTTGAATATAGGGGCAAATGGAATTTTTGGAGTTGTATTGGCAACAAAAAATATTTGGATGATTAGTCCATACACATATCCAAGTAGACTTATGATTCCTATTTTAAAAATACTACCAAATGGTCTATATGCAGAAACCGGAAGTGTAACGTTCAAACCAGAACTCCTTTCCTACGATGTAATTTTGCCAGGCGTGGCAATTTCTGTCGTGTTGTTCTTTTTGTTTACTTATATGACGGCAAAATGGTTTGAAAAGCAGGAGGCAAAATAATATGGCGGTTTTGTCGAGGATAGTAAGAGCTGATTTTATAAAAATGAAACATACGATTTTTTTCTGGATACATATAGCGATGCCAATCATCGGTATTGCTCTTTTTTTAAGTTATTATTCCATTTCAAAAGTTGATTCTATAAATAAGGTTTCAGGATATATTCAAGTATTATCGATATCTTTTCCGTTGCTAATTAGCATTGTGTGTTCTTCTGTTGTGGAACAGGAGGCTGTGGCAGGGAATTTTAAAGAACTTTTATCAACGGAATACGGAAGGCGTAAAGCATTTATTAGTAAAGTATGTTTACTTTTAATATGTGGGTTTTGTTCAACTATGTTGGCAGTCGTTGGGTTTGCGGCAGGGTTTCATTCTCTGTTGGGAGAAAATAACTTTCCATTTGCTTTGTATGTTGAAATTTCCTTCATTCTTTTTGGTTGTCAAATCTTTATGTATATATGGCATCTGTTCTTAAATTTTCGCTTTAGTAAAGGTGCTTCCATTGGGATTGGAATTATAGAAAGCTTGCTGGTAGCTTTAATGCTTACAGGGATGGGAGATGTGATTTGGAAATACACGCCATGTGCGTGGAGTGTGAGATTATGCAATTATTTTTTGGAGCACAAATTGAGTCCCGCTTCTATTTATGTCTTACAAGTGGAGGAAAAAATTGGAGCAGTGATTTGCGTTTGTTTCACGATCATTGCATTTGTTATTTCCCTTGTATGGTTTTCCTTTTATGAAGGCCGTAAAGAAATGTAAGTGCATTTGTATTATAATGGAAGTGAGAGGAGGGATTCTATATGGCAAGAATATTAGCAATTGATGATGAAGAAGGCATCCTTTATATTATAAAAAGTGCTTTAGAGAAAGAAGGCCATGAGGTAACTGCCATTAGTAATCCTCTTACTATACCAAAGGAGAAATTTTGTCATTATGATTTAATTCTATTAGATGTCATGATGCCAGAAATAGATGGTTTTACACTTTGTAAGGAAATACGGGATTTGGTTGATAGTCCAATTGTATTTCTAACAGCCAAAACAATGGAGAAGGATCTGATCACAGGGCTTAGTCTCGGTGGAGATGACTATATTACAAAACCTTTTGGAATTGGAGAACTGCGTGCGAGGGTATCCGCACATGTAAGGCGTGAGCATAGAGAAAAGCAAAATGCATTTTTCCTGTCAGGTCTTACATTTCATCTGTCATGTAAAGAAATATGGCATGACGATACATCTATCGCATTTACGAAAAGTGAGTATGGAATTTGCGAATATTTAGCTTTGAATCATGGACAAGTATTTTCAAGAGAAAAGATTTACGAAAATGTTTTTGGTTATGAGGGAGAAAGTGATAACCAAGTAATTGTGGAACATATTAAAAATATCCGTCAAAAATTATGTAAGCATAACATGAATCCAATAGAAACAGTATGGGGAATTGGTTATAAATGGAGAAAGTGAAAAAGCAAGTCAATCTTAGTAAGATTTTAATACAGTATATTTTTGCATTTTCAATAGGGACGATTGCATTAGTTACTTTTTTTATGATTCTATTCCAAGTTGGAGTTAACGCAGAGGTAATCTTGCCAGCAAATTATTATGAAAAGCAGATTGAGTCGCAAAGAGATGCTATAGTTAAAGCGGAGCAGGACGATGATCAAATTTTAAAGCAATATAAATATGTTGTGTATGATTTTTCTGGAAACGTTATTCAAGGGAGTATTAATAAAGATTATGCGGGACAAATATGGAATAACATACATAAGGATGAAAAAGGTGATAGTAAGTACTACTATGCAGTTATAGAACGTGATAAAGATATTTGTGTCATTCTATATACGTTACATGCTACTTTTAAAAATCCTTTTTTGAAGAAGTATTTACCAAGTCCGGAAGTTTGTGAAATTGTTCTTTTTATTCTATTATTTGTTGCCGAAGTGATATTTCTATCTCGCTCTTTTGGTAAAACATTGTCAAAGGAAATGCTGATTTTGAGAAATGTAACAGATAAAATTCAAAAGGAAGATTTAGATTTTCAAGTGGAACAATCTAAAATAAAAGAAGTGAATGAAGTATTAACTTCTTTAGTAAAAATGAAAGATGAATTAAATCATTCGTTACGTACACAGTGGAATATGGAAACAAATAGAAGAGAGCAGATTGCTGCTTTGGCACATGACATTAAAACGCCATTAACGATATTGAGAGGGAATGCAGAGCTATTAAATGAATCAATGCTAGATTCAAATCAGAAGAAATGTAATGAGCATATTTTGAAAAGTATTGATGAGATGGAAATATATATGAAATCTTTGCTCGATATTACGAAATGTGAGGAAGGCGCTTCACTTCAATTCAAGCAAACAGATCTCCGCGACTTTATTCGTAATATTATAGAAGAAAGTGCAATTTGTGTTTTAGGCAAACGGTTAAATCTAATTGAAAATGTTCAGGACATACCAAATTTTATTCCTATTGACGAGACCGCTTTGAAAAGAGCAATTATGAATATAATGATGAATGCAATTGAATATTCTCCAACAAAGGGTGACTTGATGTTCTCAGTGGAAATGATTAGTGAAAAACTGCAATTTATTGTAGAGGACTCAGGAAGAGGGTTTACAGAAGAGGAAATGCATTCAGCTACAGAGCAGTTTTATAGAGGAGATAAAAGTAGAAACTCCAAAGATCATCATGGAATGGGGTTATACATTGCTAAAAGCTTTGCAAAGCAACACGGTGGAAACCTTTACTTAAGTAATTCGGAAAAGCTGCACGGTGCAAAAGTTGTTTTGGAAATATCAGCGTAGTAGAGAGGGTACAGATTATAATAAGTCGCTCCTTTTTAATATAATTCTTTTGCAACTACATTTTAAAAATTCATTTATAAACTAGAGATAACCTCAACCTATTTGTACTTTATATGTGCCTTCTCAATTTTTTTGTAAGGAAAGAGGTTTTCAATTTACAGATTTATCAGAATTATGTAAAGTGTAGATAAAACCATAAAACGGGGTGTTCTTTATGTGTACTAGTTTGACATTACAGACAAAAAACGGTCAGCATCTTTTTGCAAGAACGATGGACTTCACATTAGATATGAATCAAGAAGTAATAATCATTCCTCGACATTACCAGTGGAATAATATAACTGGTGAAATTATTAATACGAAACATGCTACGGTCGGAATGGGGATTAATCATCACGGAAGGGTCATTATGGCGGACGGAGTAAATGAAGCTGGTATGACATGTGCAACACTCTATTTTCCAGGATTCGCTGCTTATAGTCAAAGCATAGATGACAACAAAACGAATTTGGCTCCATTTGATTTTGTGACTTGGAGTCTGACACAATTCAATTCTGTCAAAGAGTTAAAGAAATCTGTAGATAGCCTTACCTTTTTGGATATACCATTACCGGATTTAGGACTTACGCCACCACTACATTGGATTTTAGCGGATAAATGGGGAGATTGTATTGTACTGGAGCCGACAAATGAAGGATTAAAAATGTATGATAACCCACTAGGAGTGATGACGAATAGTCCGGAGTTTAATTGGCATTTGCAAAATTTAAGACAATATATAGGCCTTAAATCGCAGCCATTCGCGCCAACTGAGTGGAGTAACTTACCATTAAGTGCTTTTGGTCAGGGCTCAGGCTCAATGGGACTTCCAGGGGATTTCACACCGCCATCAAGGTTTGTGCGAGCAGCATATGGCAAACAAAACATTCAAGGTATAGATAGTGAAGAAGAGGGAGTATCGGCCCTATTTCATATTTTATCAAATTGCGAGGTTCCTAAAGGCGGAGTAATAACAGAAGAAGGTGCATTAGATAATACCATATATACAAGCGTAATGTGTATGGAGTCCGGAACATATTATTATCATACCTACGATTGTAGACAAATTATAGTCATTCATTTATTTCATGAAAATTTAGATACAAATGAGATTAAAGCCTATCCGTTCCAACGGAAACAAAAAATATTTTATGAAAACTAGGTAGCTTTGAAACAATGTTTGGTAAATTTAATAGAGCAATAATGCCTATATAATTCTTGGGTACTTCTTTAACTTTGTGATTCACCATAGATCTACTCCTTTCTTCAATGACTCCAACGAGTAAAACTTTGCTGGTAGAAGCATTGGCTAAGGTGCAGTGATGGTGGACTTTATTGCCTAATGTATTTGAATAGTATTATCCTGAATATCTCTAAAAACGCTAAGAAACTTATTTCTTCTAGAAGGCCCATTAAAGTGCTATTAGGTAAAATGAACATGGACGTACTCCATTTATAAATAGTAAAGAACAAAAAAGGTGTGGGAAATATCCATACCTTTTTTGTTTTTCTATTATCTATGTATAAAAAAGCGCTGTATATCAGCACTTTTTAAAAGTACATGAGCTGTATAAAAAGTATAAATTACTTAAAACGTAACTATGCAGCGTCAAAATGAAGAACTATACGCTTATTTATTTTTATTATTATTAATTTTTTCCGTATATAACACTTGTTCTTTATAGTGTTTTTTAATTGGGAAAGTATGTGTACCAGAGCCGTTTTTGAAAGTTTTATTGATGGGGTTTTTTAGCGGGATTGTTGTAGTTTCAGTAAATTCATATGGGTAATTTATTTTAGATTTATCTTCAAACATGAAAATGCCTCCTTTTAGGATTTCCTGAATTCTTTACTATAACATGATATGCATATAGATTTTTTTTGGACTAGTTATTTATATAGGTTAATGGAATTAAATTACGTAACTACTGAAATATTTCAAAGGAAAACAATGTGAGAAATATATGATAATGCTTCTTTTATTTATTAGGGAAGGAAATATTGCATATATATTCGTTATAAATTGTTTTTATAATATGGTTTATATAGATTTTTCCTGATAATATAATGCGGGAGATTATAGTGTTATTAGGTTATTAGGAACATTTAATGCTGTTTCACAACTGAAAGGAAAATGAAAAAAAACTGAAACTTTTCTCATAAAAATTCAATCTAACTTAAAAAATGAAAGGAAAATGAAATTTTCCAAAAGATATTCTTTGTTAAGATAAAAAGCATACATACAAAAAGTATTGACATATCTTAAAAATGTATTTTCAAGATATAGTGGGGGAAAAGATGAGAGTAGAAAAACAATTAATAAAAAAGATGTATTATGAAACATTCCTAATGGAGAATGAAACAAAACCACCTATTGACGTACTTGGAGAAGCTTATGTAAACGAAGAAAGAAATGAGGTTTCTGATGGATCTTACATTCGTTTTGCACAAGGTGAATTTTATTATCGCCATCAAGATTTTGAAGCAGCTATTTTTAAATGGGAGAAGGTTAGTAATGAATTAGCACCATGGGCACAAAAAAATATTGCCGATGCTTATTTCGAGCTTAATCAATTACCAGTTGCTGAAAATGTTTATACTTCCATTACTACTGATAATATAATATTGATGACGGAGATTAGATTACAATTACTTTCTCTTTACATAGAGCAAAATAATTTTGACTCTGCTTTCGCTGTTATTAAAGAAGCAGTTTCTTTAAATCCGGATTATCCAAATGTTACAAAAATTGCACGTTCCTTTTATGAGGAGCAGCAAGATTTTGATAGTGCAGTAGAGCTTGCTGTCAATGAGTTAATTCGAACAGAATCTTATCCGTGGTTTGAGGTTTTAAAAGGATATATCGATAAAAGATTTACTAAACATATTTCACCAGATTATTTTTATGAAGTATTAGTTACGTTAAATAATGTAGATCAAGTACAATTTACGCAAATGGTTTCATCACTTTGGAATAGTTATAAAAACGAACAAAATTACTTATCATGGCTTAACACAATAAATGAATTTTTCTTACATATTGAAATACATTCGTCCGATATATGGGACAAAATTTCTTCTCTTTACGAAGGAACGTACTTTGAATTAATTCAAGGTCAATATAAGCTTAAACAATTACACGACATCATTCCAAACTTGTTAACAAATTGGTTAAAGGTAGTCAATCCATCTTATGCTGTATTTCCATCTGCAGCTGTGTTGGCATGGGATGAGATTTTCCCTTCTAAAATAGATGCAGCAAATATAAAACATGCTGAAAACCTGTTGTTATATTCTATTAATCATGTGAACGGCTTAGAGTATAGTTTGAATCTTTTTGAATCTATTACAGAGTGGGCACAAAAGCATAATATAGAAATGGGTCACCGATTTAGATGGTTAGTTGGCGAGCTCGCAGATTTAAGCACAAATCGCATTTTAGTAACGGGAACTTCAGGAAACGGAAAAACTACATTTATTAACTCTATATTAGGAGAAAATATATTAGAAAAATCAATTTCAAATGTAGTAGTTTTAAAAAATGATGCGCATACAGAAATTAACGCCATAACAGACTCTACAATTACAACAACGGAAGATGTCTCTGATTACTATAATATGATGTCTCAGCACCATCAAACATATAGAGATAGAGCGTGTGTTGAATTTAAATTACCATGCAGATTTTTAAGTGAAAATAAACTTACATTTGTAGTTACACCTGGCTTTAATAGAAATAACGATACTAGGGATGAGATATTCGAATATTTAAATTCTGTAGACGAATTACTATTCGTATTAAATGCGGATTCACCTTTTACTGACAAAGAACGTGATATTCTATTAAGCATTCAAGAACATACACCAAATTTACAAATCCATTTCTTATTAAATAAAATCGATAACATATACAGTGATGCAGAAGTGAAAAGAGTATTACATGATACGCAAGCGAGAATAAACACATATTTCCCGCATGCGAGAATTTTCCCTTACTCTTCGCTATATACAAGTAGTCAACAATTAAATGATTTAACTGAGTTTATTCATTTTAACTGTAATCATAAAAATATCGATGCAGAACGTACGGAAAAGCTATTGTTTTTCATTCGAAAAACAATTACATATCTTTTGGATAAACGCGTTGAGAAAGAAAATAATCTAGTGGATGCGATTAATTGGAACGAAGATATGCTAGTGAAACTAAATGGTAGTATTAATAATCTTACTGCTTTTGAGAAGGAAAAAATTCATTTCATTACAAAATCATATCGTACAATGAAAACTGAAATTATGAATGACCTTACTGAAAATATTCCGAAGATATTACAGAGTTGTTCGGATTTAATTAGTGAAGAAAGCGATTTCGGGCACATTGATACGGAACTAAATAAAGCGATGAATGAAAGAGTACATAAATATTTAGAGCAAACTGTATTACCTAATTTTGCTCTTTCTATGCAAAATTGGATTGCGATTTCTAATAATGAGCTCCTTCAAAGTCAATCGTACTTAGAAGAACTTAGTGAAGGGCTTAATTCTTTATTTGGAGAAAATCGAATACAGTTAGAATGTGATTTTAAAGTGCTTGATGACTGGCGCAGAGATACTGACAGAATGACGACTAGAATACAAATGGATGAAGTAAGTATTTTACGTCGCTTTACGCCAGCGCAATTTTTACTGAAAAGTGCCGGTAAATTATTTGGAGTTCTTCCTAAAAACAAAGGTATGCTATATAACAAATACAAACAGTATGTAGAAAATGAAGATTATACCGAGGTAACGGCTTCTATTATGAAGAAATTTTTCTTGCAATTTGAGCTATTTGAAAACACGCAAGAGCGGGATATTAACATATTCTTTAGAAATCCATTTAACTCCTTGAAACAAGCTGTAGAAAACACTCATTTAGAAATACAAGAAAAACAAGAGATGTTACATAAGATGAAATCACAACCTGAAGTTTATCAAGATTCTATCATGCTCTTTGAATTGAGATTACGTCAATGTGAAGTAATTTTAAATATAGGTGATGATCATACCTATACAGATGTAACTTTAGAAACAAGCGTAGAATAAAAGTAAAATATACGAGGTTTTTATATGACATTGCATCATATGTTATAAGAGAGTGAAAGGGAGCAACTGTAATAAGTTGCTCCCTTTTCGTATTTAGATTATTTTTCAGTCTCTTTAATTTTAGTTTGTACTTTGCCAGTTTTAATTTTATTACTTTCTGAGAAACGTAATAAATCGCCTTCAATAATTTTGTCGGACATTCGTAATTCATTTTGTGCACGGTTAATGAGTGCTTGTGCTTCTTTTTTTGGTAAATCTACAATTTCACCTGTTATGCGGTCATAGAAAGTATTGTTTGTGTATGCATACTTGTCTGTAATAAAGCTACCATCACGTAAAACGACAAAACCGGTATATTCATCTGAAAACATATCATGACCAAAACGGATATCGTTCGTAGTATCAATCCCTAATAAATTTAGAATAGTAGGTTTCATATCGATTTGTCCCGTAGGCTTTGAAATCGTTTGACCTTCTGTTTGGCCAGGTACATGAATATATAAAGGTGTGCGTTGTAAATTTAAAGTATCAAATTCTGTTATTTGATCTTTTTCTAAAAACTGTGCCATTGCACGATTATGTTTTTCAGAAATACCATAATGATCACCATACAACACAATAATAGAATCATCATACATTCCTTCGGCTTTTAAACGCTCAATAAACTTTTTAATTGATTCGTCTAAGTAACGTGCTGTTACGATATAACGATCAAATACGCCATTACCAGAGTTATATGGTTCAATGAATTTTGTATCTTCATCATACGTAAATGGATAATGGTTCGTTAACGTAAGGAAACGAGCGTAAAATGGTTGATCAACAGTTTTTAATATATCTACTGATTGATCGAAGTATTCGATATCTTTTAATCCCCAATTTAAATTTGTTTCGGGTGTAATTTTGTAATCAAGTTCGTTATAGTAACGATCATAACCAAGAGCGGAGTACATAATATTACGATTCCAAAATGTTGCGTTATTCGCATGGAATACAGAAGTGAAATAACCTTGCTGACGTAAAATTTCTGGAGTCGCAGTATAATCATTGTTACCGTGTGTGAAAAATACAGCTCCTCGATTTAATGGATACAATGACGTATCGATTAGAAATTCAGAATCGGATGTTTTTCCTTGCCCAGTTTGGTGGAAAAAGTTATCGAAGTAATAGCTTTCATTTATGAATTCATTCAAGAATGGTGTAACTTCTTGACCGTTAACTGATGCGCCTATTAAAAAGGTTTGTAGGGATTCAAGAGTGACAACAATTACGTTTTTTCCTTTTGCTGCACCAAACATGTTAGGGTTTGGCTCACTTTGGTTTGCCTTTACGTAGTTTTCAGTTTCTTGTAATTTACTACTATCAGCAAGTGCTTTTTGTGATCCTGCTTTTACTTGTAGTGTTAAATCATATACTTGATGAGTGTATAGTCCCAAATTTTTAACAAGCATGACTCGGTCGAATGATCTCGTTAATAGTTCAGGTCGTTCTTTTTCTGCAAGGTGTAGATTCGCAAAAAATACACCAAACGTTAAGAGAAAATATAGCAAGCGTGCCGGATGAGTTACACGTCCTGTTTGGAAGACTAGTGCCTTCTTCTTTAACAAAATAAAGAAGAAAATAATGTCTACGAAAGCGAGTATAATTTTATAGTTCAATATTTCTATAATACTGCCGCCTAATTGGCCAAAGTTTGATGTTTGTCCAAGTACTGGTAACGTAACGAAATCACTATAAAAATCATAGAACATTACATTCCCAACAAGTATGATTGTTAATAAGAGATTAATACATAGCGCTATATAATTTCGCTTTTCACCGGTTGCAAATAATGCTAATCCGACAAAAGCTAATGATGCAGCGAGAGGGCTAATAAACAAAATAAGCTCTTGCGTTGAAGACTCAATTTTTAAATCAAAACTGAATCTTGTAATAAGATATGTTTTTAACCATACTGCTAAAGCAATTATTAAAACAAAGCTTATATTTTGCATTTGTAAATTGATTTTATTTTTCATTTTTACACCTTCTTTATACAATTTATTTAACTTGTGTTATATATTATATTTTCATAACTATTAGAGTGTAATGTACCATTTAATGGTTTCTAAAGGTAACAATATGAAGTATTCATATACGTACAATGAGGAATTTTAAAGCGCAAATCTATTTTGGGAAACAGAACAGAAAAAGTCATAGTTGTAGTAAAAAATACTTATAGACATCCTAACATATTAAACACTATGATGATGTTACAAAATACCGAACAAATGAAAGTGGAAATGAATAGAGGCTTTTAAAACTGTTGACATTCAATTTTTTAGAATTGAATGTCGATAGTTTTACCATACATAGTTATGTTAAATATGTATCTCGTAAAATCCCGATTTTTGGCGGGATAATCATTAGCGGGGGAAGGACAAGGTACATAAATAAAGCGTTATGGAAGTTAAAATATTTGATTGATATCTTAATGAAAGAAATTAAATATGAGATAAATATTTTCCAACATACAACCCACTTGCAGCAGCTTGAGATAATGAATGAGTGACGCCTGAACAATCTCCAACTAAAAATAGTCCATGCACACTTGTTTCAAAATGGTTATTGATTTTTATCGTAGGAGCATAGAACTTTCCGTCAATTCCATATAACAAAGTATCTTTATCGATCGGTTCTTTGATAAATCGTTCTAAGCGTAATAAAAACTCTTTTAGTCCTTCAATATATAATGGGGGAATTTCTGTATTCAAATCTCCATAATCTCCTTGTAGTGTAGGTTGTATACGGTTATGTTTCATGTCGTTCTTTATTGTAGGTTGTTTATTTAGTAAGTCCTCTAAGCGCTGTATAACAATCCGATCTCGTCCTTGGTTAATGTTTTTTATAATTGAACTTGCGTATACATTTGCTTCTTTGAGAGTTGAAAAATAGCGCGGGATAAATAAAGTGAAATTTAAGTTAGGTGTGCCAGTTCCTTCCTCTCGAAAATTTTGACCGTCAGGCATAACTAAACCTTCTTCGTACTTTCTAATGATGCGTCCTTTTGGATTCATACAGTACGTAGTTGCGGTGAAGTGTTCATGCTCATAAGAAAGTTTTGTCTCAAATGTATCTTTTAATATAGAACGTAATTGGTGTTCTTTCATCTCTACTCTAATCCCTAAATCTACACGAGTTTGCTCCTGAGAAATTTTAAGAGAAGTGCACATTTCTTTTAACCAATCCGCTCCGGAACGCCCAGTTGCAAACACTAGTTGCTTAGATTCAACTATTCCTTCATTTGTCTCTATTGTAAAATGATCTTTCTGTTTCATAATATGTTGTACATCTATATGAAATTGAATATTTATTTTTGTAAGTAAAAATTCATAGAGCTGCTGAAAAATGTCACTTGAAAGGGTAGTACCAAGATGCCTTACTTCTGTTGTTAGCATTTGTAAACCACACGTTTCAGCTCTCTTATTGAGATTTGGATTTTCTGTAGAGTATTTTGAAACAGAACTTCCTCCGAACTGACATAGAATTTCATCTACTTCAGCCATGAGTTGAATAAAGCTTTCTTTACCGACTTTTTGCTCAAGTTCTCCGCCAAATCCGTTTGTATAATTAAATTTCCCTTCAGATTTTCCTAAACCACCAAACCCGAAATATTTATCACATGTAGTACAAGTACACACTTTTCCTTCGTCTAAAGGACAATGGCGATCTTCTAGCGCTTTACCTTTATCAAGAATTAAAACCTTTTTGTTACTTTTAGCTAGTGAATAAGCCATAAAAATGCTACTTACTCCAGCACCGATAATTGTAACATCATACATATTTTTTCACCTGCTAACGAATAGTTTGTTTTTATTTTTCTAGTGTATAACAATTTTATGAAGTTAAGAAATAGCTTTTATTAATAAAGAGGGAGTTTTTGAACTGGATGCTTTTTTAATTTCTCCGAGTGGTGGGGTAAATACAAATGTCTTTATTTAAAAGAAGAAATAGTTTTCAAAGATCACTATGTCATATGATAAATAAATTCTTACATATAAAAAAACAGACCTTTTAAGTGAGAAGGTCTGTTTTTTATATGTTATTTAGCGAAGACGTGGTTACCAATTACTGCTACTGTTTGACGTGTCGTAATCCATTTGTCTGTTGATGTTTTTGGGTTGTAAAAATAAAGCCAATCAGAATGTATTCCATTTGTGGAGATAGCTTCTTCTACTGCCATTTTTGCTTCTGGGCTTGCAGGCTGATTAATTCTTCCATCTGTAACAGGAGTAAAGGCATATCCGTATTTAATAGGTTCATAAATAACGCCTGTTATTGTGTTTGGAAAACCTTTTGCGTTTACACGGTTTAGTATAACTTTCGCTACTGCTACTTTTCCTTTATACGATTCGCCACCTGCTTCAGCAGTAACTAAGCGTGCCATTAAGTCTTTTTCTTTTTCTGAAATGCTTGAGTTTATTTTTATATGTTGTCCTGTATAAAGCTTGTTTCCGACTATATTGTTAATTTGTTTTATAGATTGAACGGTAACATTGTAACGCTTTGCTATCGTTTCCAATGAATCTCCCGGTTGTACTTGATAAATAATTTGCTCAGAAATGTTCGCAGGTTTAGCGTTTTGGCGAACAGTGATTTCATTTGAGTTGACGGAACCTGGAATATGTAACTGTTCGCCAATGAAAGTTTGATCGTTTTCTTTATTGTTAGCCTGTTTAATGGATTGTATTGAAACTCCATATTGTTTACTAATGCCCCAAAGTGTATCATTCTTTTTTACTGTATGAATGGTAGATGCTTCAGCTGTACTTTGATGACATACGAATGTAATTGCAGCTGCAGATATAGGGATTATATGTTTTATTTTTAATAATTTCATTGTAAATCCTCCTAGAAAAAATTAAGGTGAAACTGTTAAGTAATGTAGTTCAGAATATCTATGTATAATATTTTAATATAAGTATATTAGCACGTATAAAATAAATAATCATCATAAGTTTTTTATTTATGCAGTGTAGAGTCCAAATATGAAATATTGCATATGAAAATACATTGAAGTTCATATTGCTGATTACTATAATCTATTTAGTAGAAAGGTAACTTTATATGTTATAGAAGTTAAATCATTATAGATTGATATAATGATTTTTTAAGTTGGAGGAGTGATGTAATGAATATATTTAAAAGAATATCTGTTTCAGCTGTAATTATTTCAATATTTTTAGGAATAGGGGACACGGTCAATATTGTAGGTGCGGATTCTATAGAACAGCAGAGTAAATTAGGGATAGAACAAGAAACAGATAAACAAATCATTGTAAAATTCAATGCGGATTTGAAATTACCATATGAAGATGGTATTGAAAAACAGATACAAGCTCAAGCAAGTGATAAAGTACTAGAAGATCTTTTGGTAGAATATCCAGATGTAACATTCACTCGTTTATTCACATCTGTAAGTCCAGAAGAAATACAAGACCTTGAAGTGAAAGCACCCAATAATGTATCTACAAGTTTATTAAACTACTATATTCTTCAAACTCAAAATGGTGGGCAGAAAGAAGAACTAGTAGATAAGTTAAAGGCATCTTCTTTAATAGAAGATGTGTATATGAAAAAACAAGAAAAAATAACGCCACCGGAAGTACAACCATTAAGTGTATCTTTTAATCCTGATAACAATCCTAGATATAAAAAACAAGGTTACCTTGAAGCAGCACCATACGGTATTAATGCGCCTTTCGCCTGGGGAGTTCAAGGCGGTAATGGAAATGGTATAACTTTTGTTGATATGGAATATGGATGGTTATTAAATCATGAGGATTTAGTACATCAAAATATTGAATTAATGTCTGGAAGAAATATAGATCAGCATGTTGGACATGGGACGTCTGTACTAGGAATTGTATCCTCCGAAGATAATGAAGTGGGGAATATTGGGATTGCGCCAAAAGCGAAAGCGAAAGTGATTTCTCAAATAAGAGATAACGGACAGTATAATACAGCTGATGCAATATTAAGTGCTGTAAATCATTTAGAAGCTGGGGATGTTTTATTATTAGAGGCACAAGCTTCCTTTGATGGATATGGTGATAAATATTTACCTGTTGAAGTACAACCAGATATCTTTGATGCAATTCGTGCTGGTACAGATAAAGGTGTTGTAATTATAGAGGCTGGAGCAAATGGCTGGAATGATTTAGATCAATTTAAAGATAGAAATGGTAAACAAGTTTTAAATCGTAATAGTAAAGATTTTAAAGATTCAGGTGCAATTATGGTAGGAGCGGGCTCTTCAACATTCCCTCATGAGCGTATGTGGTTTTCAAATTATGGAAGTCGGATTGATGTGTACGGGTGGGGAGAAAATGTAGATACAACTAAAGCCGAGCAAAGTAGAAGTGCTGTAAATCTTTATACTACAAGCTTTAGTGGAACATCTAGTGCTTCGCCAATTATTGCTGGGGCAGCGACTTTAGTACAAAGCATTGCTAAAAAAAATTCAGGACAACCGTATAGACCGAGTGAATTAAGAACGATATTAAGTAACCATAACACTGGAACGAAATCTAAAAATCCATATGCAGATAAAATTGGTGTTTTACCAGATTTGAAGTCTATACTAGTAAACTTAGGGTATGAACAAAGAGAGCCGAACGGTGGGAATGAGTTACAAGTAACAGAAAATGAACCAAATAATGAACCTAGACAGGCAAATAAAGTTAACTTTCATACACCAATGAAAGGAACACTACATAATCGTGATAAGGTAGATGTATTTACTTTCCAAATTGACTCACCAGAGAATATTAATATTTCTCTACTAAATGAACAAAACATTGGAATGACATGGGTACTTCATCATGAATCAGATTTAAACAACTATGTAGCATATGGTGAAAATGAAGGGAATGTAGTTAAGGGAACTTATAATGCAAAGCCAGGTAAATATTATTTATATGTTTATAAGTATGAGAATAAAGATGGTTCATATATATTGAATATAAAATAAACGAAAGGAACTTCAGATGAAGTTCCTTTAAATTTTTCTAATTCAGTATATGTGAATGATTTTTTAACTTTACTTCTATGCAATATTTCATATTGATGAAATATTATTTATTTTTTACTCACTAGATTATATTATATTCAATAAGTTTGATGTAAAACAGAAAAAGGAGGAATAATAATGAGCAATAAGAAGTTTATTTTGAAATTATTCATATGTAGTATGATATTTATCACATCTGTATTTGCTTTACATGATAAGCAAGTCGTTGCAGCTAGTTCTGTTATTGAACTTGAAAATTGGTCAAAATGGATGCAACCTATACCTGATAACATCCCGTTAGCACGAATTTCAATTCCAGGAACACATGATAGTGGTACGTTCAAATTACAAAATCCAATAAAGCAAGTATGGGGAATGACGCAAGAGTATGATTTTCGTTATCAAATGGATCATGGAGCTCGCATTTTTGATATAAGAGGCCGTTTAACAGATGATAATACGATAGTTCTTCATCATGGGCCATTATTTCTTTATGTAACACTGCATGAATTCATAAACGAAGCGAAACAATTTTTAAAAGATAACCCAAGTGAAACAATTATTATGTCTTTAAAAAAAGAGTATGAGGATATGAAAGGGGCAGAAGGTTCATTTAGTAATACGTTTGAAAAAAATTATTTTGTTGATCCTATCTTTTTAAAAACAGAAGGAAATATAAAACTTGGAGATGCTCGAGGGAAAATTGTACTACTAAAAAGATATAGTGGTAGTAATGAATCTGGAGGGTATAATAATTTTTATTGGCCAGATAATGAGACGTTTACGACAACTGTAAATCAAAATATAAATGTAACAGTACAAGATAAATATAAAGTGAGTTATGATGAGAAAGTAAAATCTATTAAAGAGACGATAAATGAAACGATTAACAATAGTGAGGA
This sequence comes from Bacillus sp. GW823-FHT06B01, assembly GCF_058952315.1. Taxonomy (NCBI): domain Bacteria; kingdom Bacillati; phylum Bacillota; class Bacilli; order Caryophanales; family Bacillaceae; genus Bacillus; species Bacillus sp. GW823-FHT06B01. The sequence continues at coordinate 1,082,135 of NZ_JBXAHR010000002.1, forward strand.
TTTAAATCATCTATATATTAATTTTACAAGCTTGTCTTCTGGTGGTACAGCATGGAATAGTCCATATTATTATGCCTCTTATATAAATCCCGAAATTGCGGCATATATTAAACAAGAGGATCCCAAAAGAGTTGGTTGGGTGATCCAAGATTATGTTAGTGATAAGTGGTCACCGATTCTCTATCAAGAAGTTATAAGGACTAATAAGTCACTTTAAGTTTCACCATAATTTCATAGAAACAATGTAACGCTATTAAAAGTCTTGTGGAATTCCCATAAGACTTTTTAGTATTTAATATTATGAGAATCAAAGTTCTTTGAATAGGTTTATATAGTTAATATAATAATTTAATACGGTTATAAAATCGATACGAAAAAATGTCGATAAATGTCGATTAATATTGTAATATAAAACATATAAGTATAATATACAGATGAGGTGGATTTATTGTCTTTTATTAAAAATAGTAAAATTGGAACGAAATTAAATGTGTTAGTCATTATATCGAGTTTGGCGTGCATCATGTTATCTTCTCTGGGGTTTCTAGGGCTTCAAAAAGGTGAAAATACATCTTCTAGTATGTATGACGAAAGGCTATTACCAATTGAATGGATAGGAACTGTAGAATCAAATTTTTACCATGTGAATATGAATTTTATGGAGATTATGATATCGAAAGATGAAAAAAGAATGAAAGAACTAATAACAGAAATGGATAAGACTAGGAAAGAAAATGATGAGTTATTAAAACAATTTGAAACTAGAATTAGTTCTCATAAAGAAAAGGGCTTGTATAATGCATTTCAAAGTCAATTCAAAGATTTAAGAATACAAATGAAGAAAGCACAGGACTTGGGACTGACTAATAATGAAGAAGCGTATAGCTATTATTTAAAAGAAATTGAGCCTAATATGGGAAAAACAATTCAGTCTATCCGTGAACTTATTTTATATAATAATACCGCGGCTGAACAACTACAAAAAGAGAATATCAATAGTGTGAAAAATACGATAATAACATTTGTAATTATTTCATTTGTTGGAATCATAATAATTATTTTTATTGGTTTTATAATAAAAAATGTTATAAAAAAACCAATTGTATTATTACAAAAAGATATGGAACGAGTATCTGCTGGAGATTTAACAATTCGAACTTCTTATAAATCCGAGAACGAATTAGGCCATATTGTACAATCCTTTAATAGTATGTTAGATAACTTGCAACAATTAGTCGGTCAGGTGAAGGTTACAGCGAAAGAAGTGATTATTTCAACTGAAAATATGTTACAAGAGACAAAAACGGCAGCACATATATCAAACGAGGTTGTTCGAACTACTTCTGAAATAAATAAAGAAATAGAGGGACAAGTGACTAGTATTCAAGAAAGTTCAACTTCGATGGAAGAAATTGCAACTGGAGTTCAAACAGTAGCTGAATCTTCAGCGATGGTTGCTGAAGTTGCTGTTACAACAATAGACCAAGCAAATTCTGGTAGTGAAGTTATAAAACAATCTATTCGTCAAATGAATAGTGTGAATGAAGTTGTTGAAGAAACTTCTAAGGTCATTGATAGACTTGTTACGCGGACACAACAAATTGAAGAAGCGCTAGATGTTATTACTAATATTGCAGAACAAACGAATTTACTGGCCTTAAATGCTGCAATTGAGGCAGCACGCGCCGGAGAAAATGGAAAAGGATTTGCAGTAGTTGCAGCTGAAGTAAGAGGTCTGGCTGAGAAATCTAAAACATCTGTAAATGATATAAATAATTTAATACGTTTTATACATCAAGATACACAGGATACAGTTCATGTAATGAAAAAAGGTCAACAACAGGCTAGTGGTGGTAAAGAAGCAGCATATAAGGCAGAACTCGCATTTTCATCTATTATGCAAGATATTAATAGAATAACGTCCCAAATTCAAGAAGTGTCTGCTGCCACAGAAGAAATGTCTGCTGGGACAGAAGAAGTGAATGCCTCTTTATCAATAGTTTCTGAAACTGCAACACAAGTCGCACAAGAAACGAATCGAACGGTACAATCAATTCAAGCACAAGCCACATTGATTCAAGAAATAACGACGAAATCTAATGAAATGAAAAAGAAAGTCGAAAATTTAGAAATGCTAATTTCGCAATTCATTATTGAAGAATAAGTTTGTTAACATTTATCAGTAGTATAAACTTTAAGATACTCAATATAGTGCTGCGTTGCACAATTTGAAAAAGGACCTTTATAGGTTCTTTTTTTGTAAATGGTGTGAATGCTATGTTTAATTATAGTGAAAAACAGAAATGTATTATATAATAATCATTTAAATTTGTACCTATAAATTTTATATGTAATAATGAATTTGATTTATTCTAATAAAATGGAGGTATATACTATGAAGTTTCCACATGATTTTTTATTCGGAGCTGCTTCAGCTTCTTATCAAGTAGAAGGTGCATGGAATGAGGATGGAAAAGGTGTTACGAATTGGGATGAGTTTTCAAAAATTCCTGGCAAAACATACAATGGAACAAATGGTGATGTAGCGGTTGATCATTATCATCAATATAAGGAAGATGTTCGTTTAATGGCTGAGATGGGATTGGAATCGTATCGTTTTTCGATTTCTTGGGCGAGAATATTGCCGAATGGAGATGGAGAGGTAAATGAAAAAGGCATTAAATTTTATAACAATTTAATTGATGAATGTTTAAAGTACGGGATTGTACCGTTTGTCACTTTATATCATTGGGATCTACCATTACCGTTAGAAAAGGATGGTGGGTGGACGAATAAACGAACAGCAGATGCTTTTGTAAAGTATGCCGAAATTTGCTTTAAAGCATTTGGTGATAGAGTGAAACATTGGATTACTTTTAATGAAACAGTAATGTTTTGTGGATTAGGCTATTTAAAAGGTGCACATCCACCAGGAATAAAAAATGATGTTCCAAAGTATTTTCAAGCGACTCATTATGTATTTTATGCACATGCGAAAACAATTGCGGTGTACAAGCAGCTGAAACAATATGGGGAGATTGGGATTACACATGTTTTCTTACCTGCTTATAGTGTGGATGATGAAAAAGAAAATATACTAGCAGCAAATCATGCGAATGAATATGAAACGTATTGGTATTATGATCCAGTTTTAAAAGGTGAGTATCCACCTTATGTTGTTCAACAATTAAAGGAAAAAGGGTGGACTCCTAATTGGACGGTTGAAGAATTAGAAATCATTAAACAAAATGCCGAAAAGAATGATTTTATTGGCTTGAATTATTATCAACCAATACGAGTAGAAAGATACGATATGGATATAAAGAGCGATGAGCATTCTCGAGAAAACTCAACACTTGCTCCAGGTAATCCTTCTTTTGATGGTTTTTATCGCACAGTAAAAATGGATGATAAAACATATACAAAATGGGGATGGGAAATATCTCCCGAAGGTTTCTTAGATGGATTGCATATGTTGAAAGGGCGTTACGGTGACATAAAGATGTATGTAACGGAAAATGGACTTGGTGATGAAGATCCAATCATTGAAGGAGAAGTTGTAGATGTTCCGAGAATTAAATTTATTGAAGAGCATTTAAAAGTAATAAAGCGTGCAATTGAAGAGGGAATCAATTTAAAAGGTTATTATGCATGGTCAGTGATTGATTTATTAAGTTGGTTAAATGGGTATAAAAAGCAATATGGCTTTATTTTTGTCGATCATAATGATAACTTAAAACGTAAGAAAAAACTTTCGTTTCATTGGTATAAACATGTTATCGAAACGAGAGGAGAAGAGTTATAATAGATAAAAGAGTATTTTAGGAGAAAGTGTATGAGTGCAAAGTATAAACAGATTGCAGATGTGTTAGAGCAAAACATTCGAGATGGGCTTTTTAATGAAACGAAAAAACTACCTACAGAAGAAGCTTTGATGAATCGGTTTGAAGTAAGCCGTAATACGATACGTAAAGTAATTAGTCAGCTTGTAAATAGAGGTTATATTTTTCAAGTGCAAGGTAGTGGTATGTTTTTACGTGAAACTTCTGTAACAGATTACATTAATTTAGGAAGTTTACGTGGATTAACGAAAAATCTCGTTTCGCAAAATATTGAAACGAAAGTGTTAGAGCTTGAAGTAATAGATGCGGACGAAGATATAGCAAAGCGGATGCAATGCGAAGCTGGAACTAGGATATATTTTTTGAAGCGTTTAAGAATTGTAGATGGTAAACCATTCTCTATTGAAGTAAGTTATTTCAAAAAGGATATTATTCCATATTTGAATAAAGAAATAGCATTAAGCTCTGTATACAGTTATTTCATTGAAGATTTACGATTAAATATTGGCTTTGCCGATAAAGTTATTAGTTGTGAAAAAGTAAATAAAGAAAACGCGCAGCTGTTAGAATTAAATGAAGGTGATCCGGCGCTTCTTATTGAAAATACAGTGTGTCTTGTAAACGGGACAATTTTCGAGTTATCTCAATCGATGTTTCATTATGAAAAGACTAAACTTTTAAATCGAATTAATTTCAAATAAAAATAGAAAATAATTTATCGTGTGAAAAGCAACTGAGTCCAAAGTGATCAGTTGCTTTTTATTTTTAAAGTGGATGAGCAAAAAAACACAAAAGTGGTTGGTCCGTTTTTTGTAAACATCTATTATGATAAGAGAAGAAAGGTAGTATGTTATTAAAGTTTTAAAGAGGAAGTTCTTTATTAAAATAGATTGTCTTTAGAGAGGTGAAAATACAATGATTTTTGCAATTTCACTAGTGGTTATTATTGTAATTGGATCCCTGTTTGGGACCGTGTTAGTTGCACGAAATGTGGAGGATAATTACGGCAAGTCTACAAAGAGAAATGTGAAAAACTTATCAACTATTTATATTCTTCTTCTTTTCGTACTACTTGTTGGGGTAACGTGGTATGCGGTAGTGATTTAATAGTTTTGAAAGAAAAAAGTTAATATTGTATATGATGGAGGAGTATGATTTTGATAAAAAATGAACGCCACGTTTTAATTGTTTTTCCGCATCCAGATGATGAGTCATATTGCGTGGCAGGTACAATTTTAGCTTATGCGCAGCGAAATGTTCCTCTTACTTATGTTTGCTTAACGTTAGGTGAAATGGGGAGAACGATGGGGAATCCTCCTTTTGCAACACGTGAATCATTAAATGTTATAAGAGAGACGGAACTAAAGAGGGCTACAAATGTTTTAGGGATTAAAGATTTACGTATGATGGGATATCGTGATAAAACTCTTGAATTTGAAACTCCCGGAGAGTTAAGACGTGTAATACAAAAATGTGTAGAAGAAGTGAATCCTTCGTTAGTTATTTCTTTTTATCCGGGATATGCGGTTCATCCAGATCATGATGCAACAGGAGAAGCGGTAGCAGAGGCGTTAGCTAATATTCCGGAATATAAAAGGCCAACATTTTATGCGGTAGCTTTTTCGAACAATCATGAAGCGGAAATAGGTCCTCCGCATTTTAAAAATGAAGTGAAAGAATATGTTCCCAAAAAATTAGAGGTATTGCAAGTACATGCATCACAATTTGCGACGAAAGTAACGGAACTAAAAAGAGAGTATGAAGAAGGTGTACCGGAAACAGTAGAGTGGTTAGAAAAGGAACCATTTTGGATATATTCATTCAAAGATAAGAGTAAGTGATGTTATAGCTGAAGGTGATGAATATGTATTTTGAATATAAGAATCGGAAAATTTCTTACAATATAGAAGGATCGGGCCCTGTTATATTGTTATTACACGGTCTTGGTGGGAACGCAAACAATTGGCTATATCAAAGGCAATATTTCAAAGAGAATTGGACGGTGATTTCTCTTGATTTACCGGAGCATGGGAAATCTGAAGGGCTGGAAATTCTTTTTAAAGAATATGCAAATGTTTTGTATGAGTTATGCAGTTATTTAAAGCTACAAAAAGTAGTTATGTGTGGCCTTTCAAAAGGAGCTAGAGTCGGTATCGATTTTGCTATTCAATATCCAGGCTTTGTTTCTAGTTTAATTGTTGTAAATGCATTTCCCTATTTGGAGCCTGAAGACCGAAAAGAACGAATTGAAGTATATGATTTACTTAGCTTACACGATAATGGAAAAACATGGGCGGATACATTATTGAAGGCGATGGGAGTAGCAGATAATGAAGTAATTGTTAGGGGATTTTATCAATCTTTACAGTCTATTAATTCGGTGCATATTCAAAGATTATTTGCTGAATTAGTAGATTATGATCAAAGACCGTTTCTTTCAAATATTTCATGTCCTACTTTAATTATAAGAGGGGAAAATGATGATTTCGTTCCCGAGAAATATGTAAGAGAGTTTGAAAGACGTTTGAAAAATACAACTTTTATTGAGTTTAAAAATAGTGGACACTTACCTTATTTAGAACAGCCGACTAGCTTTAATATGACGGTAGAAAGATTTTTAAATCATGTAATTAATTAATACTATTATTAAAGTTAATACTGTTATTAGGGAATCAAGGATAGTTCGTTTTGAGAGGGGGCAACAAGGTGGAATGGAAACCAAATCGTGCAGATAAGACGCCTGTATATAAACAAATAGCGGATTATATGGAAAGGGGTATTTCTTCAGGTGAGTTTCCTTCTGACAGCAAGTTACCTTCTGAGCGTACGTTAGCGAAAGAATTACAGGTGAACCGGAGTACAATAGTAGCTGCGTATGAAGAATTAAAATCACTTGGAGTAGTAGAACGGCAAAAGGGAAGCGGAACAAGGGTCAATACAGATATATGGGGTGTCTCACATAAACGAATACCGAACTGGGGTAGGTACGTGGAGGATGGATCGTTCTTACCTAACGTACCACTCGTTCAACAAATTAGAACGGAAACACAAAAAGACGACTTAATTAATTTAGCGAGTGGTGAATTGTCACCAGAATTGATTCCGAGCGATAGATTCCGAACGATTTTGTCGGAGAAAACATTTATGGAAAACCTCGGTTATGACCATCCGCTTGGAAATGAAATGTTGAGAAAAACAATTGCAGCACATGTTCAGCAATATAAACAAATTGAAGCAGATTCGAATTCTATCCTTGTTACATCTGGCGCACAACAGGCACTTAACCTTATCGTGCAATGCTTATTAAAACCAGGAGACGCGATTGCAATTGAAGATCCGTCGTATTGTTTTTCATTGCCGATGTTTAAATCTGCTGGCCTAAAAATATTCCATCTACCTGTTGATCAGCATGGAATGAATCCAGATGACTTAATTGATTTGCATAAAAAGCATCGTATTCGTATGGTATTTTTGAATCCAGATTATCAAAATCCAACGGGAACTGTGTTGTCATTAGCAAGGCGTAAAAAGGTTTTAGAGCTGTCTTCTGAATTTGGTATACCGATTGTAGAAGATGATCCGTATAGTTTAACTTCATTTAATGGAGAAGTGAATCCTACATTAAAATCAATGGATCAAAACGGGAATGTTCTTTATATAAGTTCATTATCAAAAATTGTTGCATCAGGATTACGTATTGGCTGGGTAATTGGCCCTACGCGTGTAATAGAACGTTTAGCGGATGCAAAACAGCAAGTTGATTTTGGCCATAGTGTATTTACGCAGTGGGTGGCAAATCAATTTTTAGAATCAGAAGATTTTCATGCACATATTACAATGCTTCGTGAGCAATTGAAAGACAGAAGAGATGTGTTAATTAGAAAGCTTGAAGAAATATTAGGGGACCAGGTTGAATTTTTTGTTCCAGAGGGTGGAATACATTTATGGTGCAAAGTGCAAGGAACATTTGATGAATATCATTTATTAGGCGAATCTATACGAAATGGTGTAGCGTTTGTCCCGGGAAGTGTTTTAGGTACTAAAAATGAATATATTCGTTTTACTTTTGGGAGAGTAGATGTCGAACAAATTCAACTGGGAATCACGAGGTTTGCGGAAACATTAAACGAGATTTCATAATAGTGATGCATATTGAAATGAGGGAAAGAAATGAAGTACGTGACGCTTTTACTTCAAGTAGGCGTGCTATATGTATTTAGCTTAGTTGGTACGTGGATTCAGGAAGTATTCCATTTATCAATGCCAGGAAGTTTAATAGGGATGTTAATGCTGTTTCTGCTCCTTTCTACTCGTATTTTACCATTAAAGTGGTTTGAGGAAGGTGCGGAAAAGTTAATTATATTTTTACCGTTATTTCTAATTCCTTCGACAACAGGGCTGATGGAATATGGGTCTTTTCTTTTCAGTAAGGGGAGTGTTATATTCCTTTTAGTAGTTGCAAGCACAATAGTAACATTGATTGTTTCAGGGTATATAAGTCAATTATTAGTAGCATCAAAAAAATAAAATCGACAAGGTGCAAGATGCAAATGGTCTTAATTATTATTACTGTAGTAATGTATGTATTGGCGACAAAGTTATATAAAAAAATTCCGTTTCCATTTACGTTACCGGTGTTAACAGTTACAGCAAGTATGATTTGCTTATTTCTGATTTTGGGTATTTCTCATCATGAGTATAGAGAAAATGGGGGAGACATTCTTTCCGGCTTATTGAGTCCTGCAATTGTAGCGTTAGCGATACCTTTATTTAAAGAGCGAAATATACTTATGAAAAATTTTTTGTCGATACTTATCGGCGTAGCGGTAGGTATAGTGGCTTTAACGAGTATGAATGTAGTGATAGGCGGAATGTTAAATATAGATAAGGAACTCATATTAACAACACTGCCGCAATTAGCGACGATGCCTATCGCCATTTCATTAGCGGATCAAATTGGTGGTATTCCATCTATGACTTCTAGTTTTGTAGTTGTTGCAGGAATAACAGGTGCTATTATCGGACCAACAGTACTTAAGTTTTTCCGTATAACAAGTACGATTGGAAAAGGAGTGGGGATGGGCTGCGCATCACATATTATTGGTGTGAGCCGTCTCGTGAAGGAAGGCGAGAAAGAGGCGACGATCGGTTCAGTGACGATGATTGTAACCGGAATACTCATTAGTATATTTATACCTTATGGAACGAAATTTATATTTTAAAATATAATGGAGATGATGAAAATGACAACATGGTTTATAGTTACATTATTTATTTTTGGCGCTCTTAAAGTACTAGTTTCTAGTATGCCAACTTCTGTTGTAGAATCAATTATTAGTAGATTTGAATTGCATCAAAAACTTGAAGAAGAGACTACCTCTATATCGATAGATGGAAAAAATATAGAGGGAGAAATGAAACTACAAGTTATTCATGAATTTAATGAGGCTTTATTTTTAGATAAACACTATTTCCCACCGCACGGGGAAGGAACACCAATCGTTATTAATACGAAGAAAGGGAATAAAGAGATTAGATTTTCTCTGTATAGCCATGAGGAACATGTTGATGTAATCAAGCAATATAAGAAGAAAATCGTTGCCTATCGTTTACGTTCAAAAAGTCTTCAAACTCTGGCACCATTAGTAGTAACTGAAGAGTATGCTTAAGGAGAGACCGTTTTTACAACGGTCTCTTTATTATAGGTAGGATGTATATAATTATTTAACTGTTTATTCGTATCTTAGCCCGTTTGAAAGTTCTTCAATAGCTTTCCAATCGTCAACAACAATCTGTTTATTATTTTTATGAATTATATTGTTAGCTATTAATTTTTCGATAACTCGATTAAGATGACGGGTAGTTGTCCCGATTAATGAGGCAATTTCATGATGATCTTTCGTATGGATTTCTCGTCCAAATAAATTAGATGGGTTTCGAGCTGTACATAAATAACTAGCAAAGCGTGTCTCCACAGAAGCTAGTAAATTGATACGTGAAGCCGTTGTGCAGGTTTGTAGTTTATAAGTGACGTGATGAATTAGTTCTTGAAGAAAGACTACATCATGTAATAAGTAACTTGTTACATAATTTTTATCAATAAAAAGAAAATCAGTCTGCTGTTCGGAGGTTACATGAGATTGTATGTCTACTGATTGAATTAATTCAATATCTCCCATGATAGAAACTGCAGAACAAAATCGTAGTAATAATGCTTTACCTGTAATTACACTTGAAGTTATTTTTGTACGACCTGACATTTGAATGTATAGGCCGTCAATAGCCTCGCCTTCTTGTAATACAGTTTCTTTTGCTGCATATCTGTGAATCTCAAATGGATGATTGAATTGTTGGAACAGTTTTTTTATGTATTCATTGTTTAGGTAATTTAGTAATAAAATATTATCTGCAATCTTTTGCATAATGTTTCTCCTTTTGGGACATCTGTCCTGTCTATTATAAAATAATTCATTTACATTAAAAAGAAAGGAGTGATGTATATGAAATTTATTTTTGATATCGATGGTACTATTTGTTTTAAAGGGAACGCAGTAACTAGACAGATCATTCAAGCGCTAGACGTTTGTTATAGTAAAGGACATGAGATTATATTTGCATCTGCTAGACCGATTAGAGATTTATTACCTGTTCTACCAACTCATATGCATCATTATTCAATGATTGGTGGGAATGGTGCCTTTGTCGCAAAGGATGGAGAAATTGTTGAAGTTATACGTTTTGACATTGAAGCAGTAAGTGCTATGCGTTCAATTATAGAAAAGTATAGTCTTTCATATTTGGTAGATAGTCAGTGGAATTATGCTTATACAGGAAGCGAGAATCACCCTATCTACAAAAACATAGACCCTAATCAATTGGCTATTAATATGAATATTGATGAAATTGATGAAGTAGTAAAGGTGGTTTTATTTCCTGATAATATAAAAAAAGAATTAATCATAAATGCGTTGGAAGAACTTCCTATAAGAATATATGAGCACGCAAAAGAGGGGATTATTGATATAAGTCCGCCACATATTGATAAATGGGAAGGTTTAAAACGATTAGGTATAAAAGAGGGAGAATTTGTAGTATTTGGTAATGATTCAAACGATTTATCAATGTTTATACATGCTAAGGAAAGTATATGTGTTGGGAGTCATGAAGTATTAATGAATCATGCTTCCACATGTTTAAAGATTAATGAACAAACTATTAGTAATAAAATTATGGAGTTAGCAGAGTCATATGCATAATAATGTGTATGTGAAAAAAGGGTACTAAAAGGATTGTTAGCCTTTTAGCGCCCTTTTTTATTAATAATTGACTGATAGAACTTCCATATGAAAAATAAAAATAACATATATCCAAACAAAGAGTAACTATGACGCCAATTCGCACTATGTACAAACAACCCTAATCTTTCAGCAACCTGTTCAAAAATACTAGCACAAATACCTATTGAAACAATAAATAAAATTCTAGAAACTGCAGATAATGTTTTTGAAATTTGTATGAAAAGCGTTGTTAAAATCGGTAGTACAAACAAAGTAAAGCCAATGTTAACTGAAAATATGGATGAGAATGGTCTAACGGGAAAGGAATACATTTGGTTCGCAACAAAGAAAGCATCTAAGCAAGTTCCGATAATAGAAGAGAGTAAGATTGTAACTGCTAATGCTAGAAAATCACTCTTCTTCTCGAAGGAGGACGTTTTTCTTTGCAAGAATTGCCAACTCAATTGTTTCGAGTGTTTTACAGTAGTCTTCTGTAATTTGTCCATTTATATTTTCCCCCTTATCTACTAAGTAATTTACAACTTGCCAGTCCGTAAACCAATCTTCATTGTCAACTTCTTCATGCTTCATATCTCGCCATGCATAGATGAGTGCAGGACTGTATATACGATAAGCGCCACTACGCAACTGGCATTTCTTTATTCGACGCTTATAAAACTCACGGGAAAAAGATTCATTGACACTTGAAAATAAATGAGGCCAGTAATCTTTCCTTGATCCTGTATGCGGATGGTGCTGGGCCCAGCTTATTATTTGAGATAAAACATGTGTGTCTCGAAATAATAATGAATACAACCTTTTTCCAATTAAGATTCGTTCGTGTAAGGAAGTGAAATGTTTCATTGTATCACCAAATAGTAATACTTTGTGTTTCTTATCATTTTCGTAGAATGGGAAAAGAATATGATTAAATTGAAAGAAATCAAAGAGTTTAAATCCAATACTATTAAGTACAGTCTTTTTAAATTGTATATTTTGAATCACTCTTTTTTCTAAGTAGTTTTGCTCATTAATAATAGTTGCAATGGCTAATGTTTTTTTGTTACCTGTTTTCCAAAAATCGTTCCACATCGTTTCCATAAATGTAGAAACATTTAGGTGAGGGAGAAGGTGAAATAGCTTTTTTGCTCTTTTCACACTTTGTTCATAAAGCAGAAATTGAGGATATACATCTTGGAAAATAAGCCAATTCCCTCTTTCTAAAAAAGAAAAAAATGTGATTTGATCTTTCTCTGATAAAATTTTCGTATATAAATCGCCCTTTAAATCAGTCATATTCCAACCGCCGTTACGTGATACCATATGCCCAAGTAGTGCCCAATGTATTTCTGGATATTGAGTGTAAAATTGGTAGTATGCGCGTGTTCTTGTCACATTATTTTTATTTAGCTGTTCTGTTTGTATTTTTATGTTGTTGATGATGAGTTGCTCTTCTTTCGTTAATTTATACATCGTACCAGAATGTATGAGTTTGCTTTTTTGTTTTAATTCATTTTTTACATCAAATAGGGAGAGAGGCAGTACTTTGGAAGGTCCGTTATATGTATAATTTGAATCGCTTCGGTACATTCCGTTACCTCCATTTTTCATAAATTTAAACATGATTATTGGCTATGAATCATTCTATTTATTTTATTACGAGTATAAGAAATAAATGAGCGGTGTTTTTTACAAGTGTTTAGTTATTATGCAAAAAGTATAAAAAATCTTACTGTTGTGAGGTGAAATAAAAAACAGAAACTATTTTTAATAGTTTCTGTTTTTTTATTTTGTCAATTAAATGTAACAAACGACAATTATGATTTAAATCAATTGAAAATAATTCAATAAATTTTATAAATACAATTCTAATTGAAATGTGTGGTAGGAGGAAAAGAAATGCTAAATAAAATAATTTTAATTACTGGTGGTACAGGTTCGTGGGGACATGAACTTATAAAACAATTATTAGAAAAATCACCGAAAGAAATTAGAGTTTTTTCAAGAAATGAAACGGTTCAGTTTGAAATGCAGCAACAGTTTATAAATGATGATAGATTAAAATTTATTATTGGAGATATTCGTGATAAAGATCAACTACTCTATGCATGCCAAGGTGTCCATTATGTATTCCATCTTGCAGCTTTAAAACATGTTCCAGTATGTGAGTATTATCCTTATGAAGCTATAAAAACAAATATACATGGTACACAAAATGTAATTGAAGCATCTATACAGATGCAAGTTGAGAAAGTTATATATGTTTCAACGGATAAAGCAGCCGATCCATCAAATACGTATGGGATGACAAAAGCAATTGGTGAGAAGTTGATGGTGCATGCGAATATGCAAACGAAGAAAACAAAATTCATTTGTGTTCGTGGTGGAAATGTTTTGGGGACGAGCGGAAGTGTGGTACCACTCTTTAAAAAACAAATTAAAAAATCTTTACAAGTTGGGATTACCGATGCAAGTATGACTAGATTTTTCTTAACGATTGAAGATGCTGTTGGATTGTTATTTAAAGCCGTATATCAAGGTAGAGGTGGGGAAATCTTTGTTATGAAAATGCCGGCATGTAAAATAACAGATTTAGCAGAAGTGTTAATTGAAGATTCGAAAAAGGAAAACGTGAAGGTAAAAGAAGTAGGGATAAGACCGGGTGAAAAATTAAGTGAAATGCTTTTATCTGAGGTAGAGAGTAAAACAAGTATAAGTTTTGATCAAAATTATTTTGTGGTACTACCGACTATTCCTATAGAAGGACTGCAAGAATATTATGCTAGCTATCCGCTTGTGGATGTGAAGAGTTTTAGTTCTCAACAAGACTTACTTACAAAACACGAGGTGAAACAAATGTTATTAAAAGGAGGGTTTTTACGATGAAAAAAAATGCGAGTCTTTTAATAACTGGTGCAAATGGTTTCACAGGACGCCATGCTTGCCAATATTTTTTAGAGCAGGGCTTTCATGTAATTCCTATGTTTCAAAATCGTGCACATAGAGAAATAATTGGGAATGGTATTACTTGTAATTTAACTAATAAGAGCGAAGTAATGAAGGTAATGAAACAAATAAAGCCAGATTATGTATTGCATTTAGCAGGAAAGAATTCGGTCATAGAGTCTTGGACAGCTGCTCTTGAATATGTAGAGGTTAATGTAATAGGGACGTTATATTTATTAGAAGCAATTAAGCAAGAAGTACCTCACTGTAGAACATTGGTTATAGGATCTGCTTTGCAAGCAGATAGTATGAGCAATATAAAAATTTCAAATCCATATAGTTTAAGTAAAACGATGCAAGTCATTATTGCAGAGGTGTGGAGTGAATTAATGAATTCAAATATTATCATTGCAAAGCCCTCGAATTTAATTGGTCCAGGAGTATCGAATGGTATTTGTTCTATTCTTGCAAAAAAAATGATAACTATAGAGTCGAATAAAAGTGAAGCAATTATTGAAGTAAACAGTATGAAAGATAGTAGGGATTTTCTAGATGTACGTGATGCGGTTAAAGCGTATCATGTGTTATTGCGCGATGGAATAAATGGAAAACAATATAATATTGGATCAGGGATAAAACGGTCTTTATTAGATGTAATAGAACAATACAAAGAATTAACACAGCTGAGTTTTTCCATAAAAGAAGCAGAGCATAGTGGAAGCGAATCAAATGAGAGTTTAGTAATAGAGGATATAAAAAGGTTAGGTTGGGTCCCAGAAATTCAATTCCATCAATCATTAAAAGATGTACTCGAGTATGCGAAGTGTAGTGAAATCTGCATTCAATGAAAAATGAAAAGGGTGTAAGAAATATATGAATGGCTATAAAACAATAGATAATCAAAATACGCTATTTCTTTTAATTGTTGATACGCTGGACTGGAAAGATGAGGAAGAGCATGTTTTGTGTATCTATGAGGCGATAAATAAATGTCAAGCCTATGTGGAAGGTAAAAAGGGTGATAGGAAAAATCCAGTAATAGGTACAGGAACTAGGCCTGTAATTCAAGTCTTTGCTCAGTATGAATGTAGTGAGTATGGAAATGATTTTTATGATCTTATTAAAGATTTTTTGCAAGATATAGGGTTTGAGCTAAATGTTTATATAAATAATAGTAAGTTTACTTACATTTAATAGATTAGTATAAAACAAGATTTTTAATGATAAAGGTGGATATAAATTATGAATAAAAAGATTCTCTTTACTGGGGGCGGTACAGCCGGACACGTAATGATTAATATGGTATTGATTACTAAATTTATGGAAAAAGGATGGGGAATTGAGTATATTGGATCTCAAAATGGAATTGAAAAACTATTAGTTCAAAATGTGAAATACAATAGTATTTCAACGGGGAAGCTTAGGAGATATTGGGATTGGGAGAACTTTAAAGATCCTTTTAAAATAATAAAAGGTTGCATACAAAGTTATAAATTGATGAAACGAATAAAACCAGATGTTGTTTTTTCGGCAGGAGGATTTGTGTCCGTTCCTGTAGTAATAGGAGCGTGGATGAATAAAGTACCTGTAATAATACGTGAACCAGATAGTACGTTAGGATTAGCAAATAAAATAGCATTACCTTTTACTACAAAACTATGCACAACATTTCCTCAGACAGGAGAAAATGTAAGTAATGAGAAGAAGGTTTATGTAGGACCAATTGTAAGGGAAGAAATTGAGAGGGGCAATGTATTGCGGGGAAGAAGCTATTGTAAATTTCAGCAAGATAAACCAGTATTGTTAATTATGGGTGGGAGTCAAGGTGCTCAATGGATAAATGATATGGTAAGGGGAAGTTTGGAAAAATTACTATTAAATTTTAATATTGTTCATATGTGCGGTAAAGGGAAGATAGATTTATCTATTGGCATGGAAGGTTATATGCAATTTGAGTATATAGGCGACGAGTTGCCGCATATACTAAATATGGCGAGTGTTGTAGTTTCTAGAGCAGGTTCTACTGCTATTTCTGAATTGCTATTTTTGAAGAAACCGATGTTGCTTATCCCGTTAACTAACAGTTCTAGTAGGGGAGATCAAGTTTTAAATGCTGAATATTTTTCTCGGCAAGGATATGCGGAAGTTATAATCCAGGACAGAATAAATACGAATGTATTCATACATGCAGTAAATAAGTTGTATACAAATAAGGAGAGATATATTCAAAACATGAATGGATATAAGAAAACAAATGATGAGGGGATTCATCAATTAATAGATATAATAAATGAAGTGGTGAAGGAATAGAAATTTAAATAAAAGAACAAAAGGAAAGAAGATATCTTCTTTCCTTTTTACTATAGTTGTTCAAATTCATTATTACTTATCCATATTAGCAATATACTATAGGTGAATACCGATTTCTAATAGCTCAGTAAATGCATGAGTGTGGATAGGTTTACTATAATAGTAACCTTGAATAAACTGACATTTATTTTTTTGAAGGAAATTCACATGTTCTTTCGTTTCTACACCTTCTGCAATGACAGACATTTCTAATGTATGTGCTAATGTGATAATCGTTTTAATAATTTCCATTCCATCTTCACACGTTTCAGACATTGTAATAAATTCTCTTGGGATTTTTAACGTATCTATTGGATATAAAGGTAAATACGCTAGTGAAGAATAACCTGTACCAAAGTCGTCGATTGAAATGTGAACTCCTAAACCCTTTAGTGTGCGGAGCTTTATCAATGTTTCTCGCTCATCCATCATTGCAATGCGCTCTGTTAATTCAAGGTCGAGAGAACTTGCCGGTAAGCCTGTAGTTGCTAATGTAGAAGAAATAGACTTTACAAAATCTTCTTGTTCAAATTCTTTAGCAGATAAGTTTACACCAATTTTTAAATGAGAATATCCGAGTGTGTGCCAACGTTTCATTTGCTCACAAGCCTGCTGCAATGTCCATTTTCCTATTGGAATAATTTGTAGTGTTTCTTCAGCAATCGGAATAAATTCATATGGAGAAATAACGCCTAATTCAGGATGATTCCACCTGATTAGAGCTTCTGCACCGATAATTTTATTAGATTCACTATCAACTTGAGGTTGATACAAAAGGAACAATTCTTCATTTTGTATTGCGTTTGTTAAATCTTTTTCTAATCGTAATCGTCTTTCAATTTTTTTAGCGATTACATCGTCATAAATAGAGACAGAGTTAAGCTCTTTTGCCTTTGCATCATACATTGCAACATTAGCGTTTTTCAAAAGTGTAGCGGTATCGATTCCGGAATGTGGATAAATAGCGATGCCGATACTAAGTGATAAAGTTAATGTATGCTCATGTATGACAAACGGTTTTTCCATGCATTCAAATAACTGGTTGCATAAATCGAATAAGGAATCTTCGTCAGTATAGTTTTCAATTAAGATTGTAAATTCATCGCCACCGATTCTTGACAGATGAGTATGTGATGGAAGACATGATTGGAATCGCTTCGTTACTTCTTCTAATATGTGATCTCCTGCCGAATGTCCAAGTGTATCGTTAATTGCTTTAAAGCGATCTAAATCTAAGTATAATAATGCGAACTCACTGTCTGTTGTTTTAGCATTTTTTATAACTCTTTTTAATTTCTTATGGAAAAAGGCACGGTTCCCAATTTTCGTTACCGTATCATGGAATGCTAAATACTTTATTTCTTCTTGTTGCTTTTTTAGTGCGGTAATATCTTTTACCATAATATAACTTCCTGAAATTTGTCCGTCTATTATAATAGGGACGATGGTAACGTATAAAAAATAAGTAAAACCATCTTTATATTTAGAACTTAGTTGTAAGTATGCCGATTCTTGTTGTTTCACCTTTTCTAATGCAGATGTTAGTTTATGTTTGTCTTCATCTAAAATAATCGAAAAACAAGTTTCACCGAGTAACTCATCTGTTGGTGCTCCAAGTAGTATACTTCCGGCTTGATTTACATTTAAGAATACGCCATGTAAATCAATTGTAAAAATAGGATCAGGGTGATATTCATATAACGATTTAAACTTTTGTTGTTTTTGAGATAGAGCCTCTGATTTATGAACTAAATCAGAAGTCCGTAAAGTCACCTTTTCTTCTAGTTGTGCATTGAATGCCTGTAAACGTTTTGTTAGGGAATTGTTTTGCATACGTACAATAGAATGACGAATGAGTACGAAAATAAAAGTAATACAATTTCCTGTAATGAGAGTTGAGGATGATGTTTGTTCTTTTAATGTAAACCCGATTAGTATTGCAACAGCAAGATAGGGAAATACAACTAAAGCCTTTTTTCCTATTATAGGGTTAACAATGAAATAATTTTTATGGCTATTACGATCTGCTGAAATAGATCCAGCTATTGCAATAAACAATATAGGTATTCTATATAAAAGACGTAATAATGTTATCGTTTCAGTTGCTAAATGGTTATTTAAGTAAAAATAAATATAGTTAAAAGTTGCAGAACTTATCAATACAAGAATAAAGATATAAATCTTCCGTTTAGAATTAAAAATTGTCGGACGGAAAAAGAGACTAAAGCCTAGTAGAAGAAACAATAAATCTGCAATTGGATATAGAAATGAAAGGAAAACATCGCCTAGTGAAAGAGAGAATATATTTAAATTTGGTTGATTAAATAAATACCACTCTAATGTGAATATGGAAGTAAGTACTATACATATATCACAAATAAAGAACGCTTTTTCCCATTTATCGCATTCTTTTAAAATTTTATAACTGAAAGCGATAAGACAAAAGAGTAGAAAAAACATGTAAAATACATCAGAAATAGTAAAACGATGTATTGGAATTTCGAAGAAGCTATCTTGATATGTATATACTATTTTACCTAATAAAAAACTCCCAATTGCTATCGTGATACATATCCAAAACGGATTTGAACTGACTTTTTTAGAATATATAGAATAAATTAGTGATACAAATGTAATGGCTTCAACGATAAGTGAAGCGAAGCGTACATCCGAATTTGAAAAATGAGTAGGGAACAGATAAAAAAATATAAAATAGATTGAATAGCATATTAATGTTCCGATTAATATACATAGTTGTAAATTTTTATTTAATTTCAATAAAATCACCTTCTTTAATTATGCACTATATTCGTAATATCTATACATAGTAATATTACTTAAAAATTGTATCAGATTTCCTTGTAAAAATCTTGTTTATAAGGAAAGTATTGAAGAGTTTAATACTTCTTAAAATTAAAAAAACATTGCGTTTGATAGTATGTATTGCATCAAGATTTTAAATAGAAATTGTATATTTAGTCATCCTTTGAATTTTAAAGGTTTTTTAGTGATTTGCAAGCGGAGATGCAAAATTGCATATAAAATGATGAGAATCCTCTTTCTAGCTGATCTTTTGATTGTTATAGGCTATTTTAAGTAAGATTTTCATCTTTAATCTGAAAATTAACATTTGTAAAAATGTTACAAAAGGATATAAAATAAGAACGTGTATTCTTACAGAGTGGATTGTATTTTTACTAAATAGGGAGGACTTTTTATGTTATGGCGAATTAAAGATGCGGAAATATACTATGAAATTGTTGGAGAGGGGAAACCAGTCATTATTATACATGGCTGTGCGCCGGATCATAGGTTAATGATGAAATGTATGGAATCAGTATTTCAAAAATATGAAGGTTATCAACGAATATATATTGATTTACCTGGAATGGGAAAGTCGAACGCTCCAGATTGGATAAATAGTTCAGATCATATATTAGAAGTGTTAACTATATTTATTGAAGAAATCATTCCAAAGAAAGATGTTTTACTAGTAGGAGAGTCTTTCGGCGGATATTTAGCTAGAGGGATACTTTCAAAAATGGTTGAGAGAGTCAATGGATTATTATTAATATGTCCTGTGGTTGTTGCACTGCAAAAAGAAAGACGTTTACCGGATAAACAGATAATTGTACAAGATAAGGAGTTTTTAAATACGTTAACTTCTACCGAAAGAAAAGAATTTAGCGAGTTAGCAGTGGTAGCAAATGAATATACATATAAGCGATTTAAAGAAGAAATTAAGCCGGGGTTAGATGTTGCTAATTATGAATTTATTGAAAGATTGCAAAAAAATTATTCTCTTACTATGGAGTTTCACCGAAAAAAATATGAGAAACCCGTTCTTTTATTAGCAGGAAGACAAGATATATCGGTAGGTTATCGAGATATTATAGAAATTATTGAAGATTATCCAAGAGCAACATTAGCGGTGCTTGATATGGCGGGACATAATTTGCAAATTGAACAGCCTGAACTATTCGAGAGTTTAGTAGGAGAATGGATTACACGAACAAAACAACAAAATTTATAAAAAACGAATGAATATTTTCAAGGAGGAAGTATGAATACATATATTTATATGGTTAGGCACGGTGAATCATCAAAATTAGAAGGGGGTGAAAGAACACGTGGTTTAACTGAAAAGGGAAGTTTAGACGCTCACAGAGTAACAGACATATTAAAAACAGAGGGAATCGATACTTTCATTTCAAGTCCGTATAAGAGGGCTGTGTTAACGATAGAAAAATCAGCCGATTTCTATGAAAAAGAAGTAGTAGTATATGAGAATCTCAAAGAGTGTATGTTTTTAAGTGAGGATAAGATTATATCAGATAAAGAGGTGTATCCACTTGTAAAGAAGATGTTCTCTGATCCGGATTTTGCACTAACAGAAGGAGAGTCATATAAGGATTGTCAGGTAAGGGTAGTGAAAATGTTAAAGAAAATATTAATGAATTTTCAAGGACAAAAAATTGTAATTGGCACACATGGACTTGTAATGACATTAATGATGAATTACTTCAATAACCAATATGGGTTTGAATTTTTAATACATACATCAAAGCCTGACATATATAAGTTGGAATTTAAAGAGGAGCAATTCATGAATGTAGAAAGATTATGGATAGGAGAATGAAACTGCATATATGGAGTGTGTTTTAATTTGTACTTATAAAACACACTCTTTTTTATAGAATGCATTTTTATCAACTATTTTTAGAATGTTAAATTAATAAGTAATTATTCAATTTCTGAATAATATAAATGGAAGTTGGTTTAAGGAAACAATTTTAAATGTGACAAAACTCCAAACGCTGGATTTATATTCAATTGGAGAAAAAGATGTAGAATTTTGTCTTACGGTCTCCGTTTACTTTTCATTTCATTACATATAGGCTTTGTGGTGTAAGGGGGGGAATCACCTTTACACAAAATTTATAAGGAGGACATTGTAATGAAAAAGATTAAAAAGTTTGCGGGAGTAGCTTTAGCAGGTACGATTGGATTAAGTGGACTACTGTTTTTAGAACCAAGTGTAAGCGCTGCGGAAACCCAACAGGTGAAAGAAGGGAATTTCAATGCAATTGATGTAACGATGAATCAAAGTGAATTTTATGTATTGAGTGGTAGAAGTATTGATATTCTTTCTGGAGATAAAGAAGCCATTCAGCTAAATAAATACACAATTCGTTTTAGTAAACCAGGGAAGTATGTAATTAAAGTAAATGGTTGTATTTATGATGATATATATACATTTATTGTGAATAAATAGTATGTATTCTTAAATTGTGAGATAAAAAAAGAAACACCCTATTTGCGGTGAGAATCGTAAATAGGGTGAATGATTTGTATTAATTTGTATTTTAAATATGTTCACTAACTTTCTCTTTGTTATGTAAAGTATGTAAGAGGGTTTGAAACATCTTAAATGATTGCTGAAAGATGGGACTTTGAATAAAGGTGTAAAGAAAAGTTACGATGAAAACAGGACCTCCTAGCATAAATCCAATAACTAGTACAACACATTCTACTATAATTCTAGCACGGCTAATAGATAGCCCTGTTTTGTCGGAAATAGTAAGCATGAATCCATCTCGAGGGCCAGCACCAATCCCAGCCGCAACATACATCCCTCCCCCAATACCTGTAATTGCAATACCAGCAAATAAAATGAGTAAGTTTATCCATAAATAATTACTAGCGTTTGGAAGGATATTTGATTGTAAGAAAAAGTCCATAATGGGACCGATAAGTAGTGCATTTAAAAATGTACCCACATTTATATATTTTCGATCTACTAGTAAAGAAATGAGAACGAGACATAATCCACATATGACACTCCACGTACCAATGGTCCACCCAAACCTTTGGTAGAGAGCCATGTTTAAAACTTCCCAAGGGTGTAAACCGAGAAATTTAACTTTGACTGCAAGGGCATTTCCAAGGCCGAAAAAAATTAATCCTAAGAAAAAAAGAAAATAGCGAAAGAGAGTTAGCCTCATCTTTAAAACCTCCTATATTGTATAATTATGTATATTACATGTAAGAGTTTTGATGTACAAATATTACGACTTTTTAGCTGCTATTTAAAATTGCTAAAATACAAATGAAATATATATTCGCAGTCAAAAAAGTTAAAATATTTCGTTTTAAGGATTATAATAGAACGAGAAACATAAAAGGGAGTGAATGAGTTTGAAACAAGAACTTATTGAAAGATTTACGAGATATGTAAAGATTGATACACAATCAAATGAAGAAAGTCATACAGTACCAACAACACCTGGACAAATTGAGTTTGGTAAGTTATTAGTGGAAGAGTTAAAAGAGATTGGCTTAACAGAAGTAACAATGGATGATAATGGGTATGTAATGGCAACACTTCCTGCTAATACGGATAAGGATGTGCCAGTAATCGGCTTTTTAGCACATTTAGATACGGCAACAGACTTTACAGGTAAAAACGTAAAACCACAAATTCATGAAAATTTTGATGGCAATGCGATTACGTTAAATGAAGAGCTAAATGTTGTGTTAACGCCAGAACAGTTTCCAGAATTACCATCATATAAAGGACATACGATTATTACAACGGATGGTACGACACTTCTAGGAGCAGATGATAAAGCTGGTCTGACTGAAATTATGGTTGCAATGAACTATTTAATACATAATCCGCAAATTAAACATGGGAAAATAAGAGTAGCATTTACGCCGGATGAAGAAATTGGTCGTGGGCCGGCACATTTTGATGTAGAAGCGTTTGGTGCATCATGTGCTTATACGATGGATGGAGGTCCATTAGGTGGTTTAGAGTATGAAAGCTTTAATGCTGCAGGTGCTAAGTTAACGTTTAACGGAACGAATACACATCCTGGAACAGCGAAAAATAAAATGCGTAACGCAATTAAACTTGCTATGGAGTTTAATGGGCACTTACCAGTAGAAGAGGCACCAGAAAATACAGAGGGTTATGAGGGATTCTATCATTTACTTTCTTTAAATGGTGATGTTGAGCAAAGTAAAGCGTATTATATTATTCGAGATTTTGATCGTGAAAATTTTGAGGCGCGTAAACATAACGTTGAAAATATTGTGAAGCAAATGCAAGAGAAGTATGGACAAAATGCAGTCGTTTTAGAAATGAATGATCAATACTATAACATGCTTGAAAAAATCGAACCAGTGAGAGAAATTGTTGATATTGCATATGAAGCGATGAAAAGTTTAAATATCGAACCAAACATTCATCCTATTCGTGGTGGAACAGATGGATCACAATTATCGTATATGGGATTACCGACGCCGAATATTTTCACTGGTGGTGAAAACTACCACGGTAAATTTGAGTATGTTTCGGTGGATACGATGGAAAAAGCTGTTCAAGTTATTGTGGAAATCGCAAGACGATTCGAAGAACAAGCTTAAAAAAGAACCAAGTAGTGCGGATGCGCTACTTGGTTTTTTAGTATAATACTCGCCACAAATAAAAAGTGGCGTAAGACTCCCAGTTGGTCCAATTTGCCGCAAAATCTTTTATTTCCTGTTTAGTCGGTTTACTTTCAGAGCCTGTTATATATTTAATTGCATTGTGCAAGCCAACATCGTCAATGGGAAAAGCGGAAGGAAATCGTAAGCAGCGCATTAAAACATAGTTGGCAGTCCACGGTCCTATACCATGTATAGCAGTTAATTGTTTTTCAGCTTGTTGCACATCTTGTATTTGCAGTAAAGATTCTTTTGATAATTTTCCTTCTGTAATAAGCTTTGCAATACCTATTACATATTCGCATTTTCTAGTCGTCATTTTTAAGTTTTTGAGATCCTCTACATGTAAATTGGCAATCGTTTCAGGAGAAGGGAATATCCAATGTTTTCTATCATTCCATTCTACATAATTTCCAAATTGCTCGACTAATCTTCTTTTTAGTGTATAAGCATATGTGAGATTAATTTGCTGACCGATAATTCCCCAGGAAAGTGCTTCAAATAAGTCTGGAATACCTAAAGTACGAAGCCCATAATATTGTTCAATTGGTCCTTGAAGGAGTACATCATGTTTAGCTAATGAATAAAAAGGAGCTAAATCAGTAGTTAAATCAAACCACTCTTTTACATAGTGAGCTACAGCTTCGCATATCGATTCTTCAGACGTATATGATTCTTCTAAAAAACGTATTTGAATATTATCATCCGAGTTCATACTAATTTCAACTAAAGGATGTACATCGTGAACAGGGATAACTTTATAAATTTTGTTATCTTCAATGTGGAACATACATTCATTGTTAGAACGTGATAGATAGCGTAAATTTTCTTGGAAACTAAATTCTGTTGGAACTGCTAAAGTTAATGTGCTAGTATATTCTGCTGTCATATGCATTCTACCTGAGACTTTTCTAATGTAAGCAACACTTTCTTCATTTCTAATCCACCTCTAAAACCGGTTAGTTTACCATTCTTTCCAATAACACGATGGCAAGGAATTGTAATGAGAAGAGGGTTGGCAGCAATAGCAGTAGCAACGGCACGCACAGCAGTAGGTTTTTGCATTCTTTCGGCAATTTCTGAATAAGAATATGTCTCCCCATAAGGAATTTCACGTACCGTATTCCAAACAGATAATTGAAAATCAGTTCCGTAAGCATCGATAGGGAATGTAAAAATTTCTCGTTTACTTTCTAAATACTCGATAACTTCTTTCGTATATGATTGCAGATAATCTGGATTACAGGTCAATATATGTTGTGGCAATTTTTTTCTAGCCCATATATTTAGTTCTTCAAAGTTTTCGTCTTGGGATCCAATGAAACATAATCCATTTTCAGTTGCAGCAATATGAAACTGCCAATTTTCATGTGTAAGTAGCGTCCAATATATAAATTTATTTTTGGAGGAATTCATTATTGTATCCTTCTTTCATTTCGTTCTTTTTTCGATATTCAGTAGGAGTAAATCCGGTATTCTTTTTAAATAAAGTTGCGAAATACTCTGGGTTTTCTATCCCGACAGCAGTACTAATTTCTTTAATGGATTGATTTGTGTGTAAAAGGTGTTCTGCCGCTTTAACAATCCTAAACTGCTGTATATATTCTATTGGACTTATTCCTGTTACTTTTTTGAAAGTACGTTGTAAATGAAATGGGCTACCATGACATATTTCAGCAAGTATGTTGAGAGTTAATAATTCGTCAAAGTGCTTTTTGATATAATCTTTAATTTGTTCTACCCACTCTTCATTAGGTAAAGTGAGCCCATTTGGTTTACAACGTTTGCAAGGGCGGAATTTTTCGCTTAATGCTTGCTCTGCATGATGAAAAATTCGTACATTGTTTCTATTCGGTATTCTTGATTTGCATGACGGTCGGCAAAAGATTCCGGTTGATTTCACAGCATAAAAGAATTTACTATCATAGGAAGAATCATTATGAATAATTGCTTGCCAATGCTCATTTGTTAACGTAATCCCTTCATTGTGCAAAGAACATCACCTCTGAAATTAGTATAACCTGAATAAAGTGCGTATGTATGTATTCACAAATGTAAGAGCAAGATTACAAAGGTGAAAATATGATTGTTTTTCTATTTTGTGATAGCATGAAATTTGAAAGTGAACATCAAGAGGAGGATTATAGGTGAAGTTAATTTCGTGGAATGTAAATGGTTTGCGAGCAGTTATCGCAAAAGGTGGATTTTTAGAATATCTTGAGGAATCAAATGCTGATATATTTTGTTTACAAGAGATTAAATTACAAGATGGGCAAATTGATTTGAATCCAGAGGGATATTATACATACTGGAATTATGCTGTGAAAAAAGGTTATTCAGGAACGGCTATTTTTTCGAAAAAAGAACCGCTATCTGTAACATACGGTTTAGGAATTGAAGAGCATGATCAAGAAGGACGAGTTATTACTTTAGAATTCGAAGATTTTTACATGATAACGTTATATACACCAAACTCAAAACGAGGATTAGAACGATTAGATTACAGAATGAAATGGGAAGATGATTTCAGGGCTTATATTAAGCAATTAGATGAAAAAAAGCCCGTTGTTTTTTGCGGTGATTTAAACGTTGCTCATAAAGAAATCGATTTAAAAAATCCAAAAAGTAATCGTAAAAACCCTGGATTCTCTGATGAGGAACGAGAGAAATTCACATGTATTTTAGAAGAAGGATTTATTGATACGTATCGTTATCTGTATCCTGATCAGGAAGGTGCATATTCGTGGTGGTCGTATCGTATGGGAGCGAGAGCAAAAAATATTGGATGGCGTTTAGATTATTTTGTTGTTTCGGAAAGAATGAAAGACAAAATAACAGAGGCGAAAATTAATAGTGAAGTGATGGGATCAGACCATTGCCCAGTGGAATTACATATAAATTTCTAAAAAAAGAAGTATCTTCCTAAGATTAGGCGGATACTTCTTTTTTATTCAGTTTGTTAAAATTTTTCAAATCTTTCTTGAAATAATTGCATATTAAATATATACTTAGTAACGATAATCATTATCAATGAAAAGTGTTGTCAATAGATGAGGTGTAAAAGAATTATAGTTTAGGGGAAGTGAACGAGAATGAGTTCTGGATAGAATTATTAATCTAATGAAATATATATGTGAGACAAGTTTCATATAGTTAAATTTTATTGAGAATATAGTTTGAGAATTCGAGAGGAGTTATATAAAGATGAACAAGAAGTTATTTACTTTAGGGATGGTTACAGTTTTAAGTGTAGGACTAGCAGCATGCAATAGTACGGATAAAACTTCAGGAGAACAAAAGCAACAGACAAAAGCTACGGAAACGAAAAAAGACGAAAAAAGAAAAGTTACATATTTAGGTAAAGAATATACAGTACCAGCAAAAGTAGATAAAATTGCGACAGCTAGTTTAGAGTCAATGGAAGATGCAGCGGTACTTGGTATTAAGCCGGTAGGTGCCATTACTGTTGGTGGTAAATTACCGAAGTATCTTGAAAAAGATTTAGAGGGTGCGAAATCTGTTGGCGAGAAAATGCAACCAAATTTTGAAACATTACTACAATTAAAGCCAGACGTTATTACATCAAGTACAAAATTCCCAGCAGAAACAGCTGAAAAGTTTACGAAAGTAGCTCCGACATTCCCAGTATCACATGTTTCAACAGATTGGGAAGATAACTTAAAGTTAATGGGAGAATTAACTGGTAAAAAAGATAAAGCAGAAAAAATTATTAAAGATTACAATGCAGATGCTGAAAAAGCAAAAGCAAAACTAGGAGATAAGTTAAAAGACAAAAAAGTACTTGTCATTAGACTAAGAGCAAACGAATTATTCCTATATCCAGAAGGAGTATACTTCAACCCTGTCATTTATAAAGATCTTGGGCTAACTGCTCCAGAACAACTTAAAGCTGTAAAAGCACAAGAGAAAATTTCATTTGAAAAACTTGCTGAACTTAACCCAGATTATATTTTCTTACAATATGAGGCAAGTGAAAATAAAAATCCGAAAGTGCTAGAAGAAATTGAAAGCAATCCAATTTGGCAAAGTATGAATGCTGCGAAGGAAAAGAAAGTATTTGTAAACGTTGTAGACCCAATGGCACAAGGTGGTACAGCTTGGAGTAAAACAGTATTCTTAAAAGAAGCAGTAAAAAATTTATCTAAATAATACAATAAGTAAGGTGCGTTGAATGATATGCAGAAAACAAATGCAGTACCAGTAACCATATTATGTATAGCACCCATACTCATCTTATTTACAGTTATACTTTCTATTTTGTATGGGGCGAAAAGTATTGATGCTGAAACAGTGTGGAACGCATTATTTCATTTTGATTCAAGCGATGTAAATCATAATATTATTATTACTTCACGTTTACCAAGGGTAGTTGCAGCTCTTTTAGTCGGAGCATTTCTAGCCATATCAGGAGCACTTATGCAGGGGATGACAAGAAACTATCTTGCATCCCCTTCTATTATGGGTGTGACGGATGGGGCAGCCTTTGTTATTACACTTTGTATGATTTTTCTTCCAGGAATGTCATCAATTGGTATGGTTTTATGTTCAATGATTGGTTCTGCACTAGGAGCCGGTATCGTGTTTGGTTTTGGTTCGCTCCTTCAAAATGGCTTATCACCAGTTAGGTTAGCGATTATCGGAACAGTTATTGGAACATTTTTAAGTAGTGTATCTGCTGCAATGGCTTCATATTTCCAAATTTCTCAAAATGTTAGTTTTTGGTTTAATGCAAAGTTAGACCAAGTGGACCCTAATATCATTAAAATCACGATACCGTTTGGGATAATTGGAATAGTTTTAGCGCTGTTAATATCAAAATCTATTACTATTCTTTCTTTAGGAGAAGAAGTTTCTATTAATCTAGGACAGCGTACAAAACTAGTTAAAGCGATGGCTATTTTATCGGTTATTTTCTTAACAGGAACGGCAGTTGCTTTAGTGGGGAAAGTTGGTTTTGTAGGTTTAATTATTCCTCACATTACTCGCTTTATAATTGGGGTAGATTATAAGTGGATTTTGCCATGTGCAGGCGTTATTGGTGGAGTTTTCTTAGCGTTATGTGATGTTTTAAGTAGATTTGTAAACTATCCATTTGAAACACCAATTGGAGTCGTTACCTCCTTAATTGGAATTCCTTTCTTCCTTTATTTAATCCGTACAAGAGGAGGAGAGAGACATGCTTAAAAGTTCGAGTCAGCGCTTTGGAATGACAATGGGGATTATTATATTTTTAATACTATGTGCAATTTATATTAGTTTAACGAATGGTACGTTTGATATTACGATTACGGATGTATTTAAAACACTTTTTAGAATTGATCCAGTACCAGAACATGATTTAGTTATTTTTGAGTTTCGTCTTCCTCGTATCGTAATTGCTGGGTTAGTAGGATTAGGCCTAGGCGTTGCAGGTGCTGTTATTCAAGGGATTACGAGGAATGGATTGGCAGACCCAGGTATTTTAGGAGTGAATGCTGGGGCCGGCACAGCCATCGTTATTTTTATGTTTTTCTTTCAAGGGCAATTAAAGAGCACAGACTGGATGTCTATTATGATGATGCCAATGTTTGGTTTAGTCGGCGGATTAGGTGCAGCTATCATCATTTATCTGTTTTCATGGAAAAACGGTAAGCTAGACTCACAACGTCTTTTATTAACAGGGATTGCAATTGGATCAGGATTTGGAGCATTTTCTATGTACTTATCACTCAAAATGAAGTCAACTGATTTCGAAATGGCTGCAGTTTGGGTGTCAGGAAGCATATATAGCGCAAACTGGAAGTATATTGTTGCTATGTTGCCGTGGCTTATCATATTAATTCCGCTTATACAAAAAAAAGCTTATTTATTAGATTTATTTCAATTGGAAGAAACGAGTATTACAAGTTTAGGTGTTTCGGTAGAAAGAGAGAAATCTATTTTACTACTAAGTAGTATCGGACTTGTCAGTGCATGTGTTGCAGTTTCAGGAAGTATTGGTTTCATTGGTTTAATGGCACCGCATATAGCGAAAAGACTTGTTGGTATTCAACATAAGCATATCATTCCTACGTGTGGAGTAATCGGAATGTTCCTTGTAATAGCTTCAGACTTTATTGCAAAAACAGTTTTCACCCCTGTAGAGTTACCTGTTGGGATCGTTATTTCTATTGTCGGTGTACCGTATTTCTTATATTTACTTTATAAGGCGAAAGCGTAAGAGGAGGAATAAAAGTGAGTATTTTAAGTGCAAAAAATTTAGAAACGAGTTATGAAAAGCTTACAGTGTTTCGCGATTTAAATGTGGAAATACAAGAAGGAAAAGTAACGACAATTATAGGGCCAAACGGGTGCGGTAAATCAACACTGTTAAAAACGATGGGAAGAATTTTAAAGCAAAAGAGCGGTAAAGTATATTTGCAAGGACAGGATTTAAATACGATTCCAACGAAAGAAATTGCGAAGCAGTTAGCTTTACTTCCGCAAACTCCAATTGCACCAGGAGAACTTAAAGTGGAAGAATTAATTTCTTATGGACGCTATCCACATCGAAATAATGTAAATAAGTTAACTTCAAAAGATAAAGAGATGATTGACTGGGCATTAGATATAACGAAAACTTCTGAATTTCGAACGAGACAAATTGCCAATTTATCAGGTGGTCAAAGGCAAAAGGTATGGCTAGCGATGGCTTTAGCACAAGAGACAGAAGTGTTACTACTAGATGAACCAACGACATATCTTGATATGTCTCATCAATTAGATGTATTACAAATTGTGGAGAAGTTAAATAAAGAACATAATTGTACAGTTGTAATGGTACTACATGATATTAACCATGCAGCAAGGTTTTCAGATGAAATTATTGCGATGAAGGAAGGGGAAATCGTTACAACTGGTATCCCAGAAGAAATCATTACAAATGAAGTGTTAAAAGAAGTATTTCATATTGATGCGCGTGTCATGATTGATCCGTATAATGGATCTCCTGTTTGCTTTGGATACGATAGTGTTGTCTCTCAAGAAGAGAAAGTAGAAATATATGTAA
Source organism: Bacillus sp. GW823-FHT06B01 (assembly GCF_058952315.1). Lineage (NCBI taxonomy): Bacteria > Bacillati > Bacillota > Bacilli > Caryophanales > Bacillaceae > Bacillus > Bacillus sp. GW823-FHT06B01. The sequence goes on from NZ_JBXAHR010000002.1 coordinate 1,113,088, forward strand.
CGAGTTAAGAGGGAGGGATATAAGATGAATACTACGATTGAAAAACAGCAGATTATAACAACTAATACAGAACAGTGGAAAATGTATTCGAAATTAGAAGGTAAGGAATATCAAATTCATATTTCAAAGCCGAGGCGACCAGCGCCAGAGTCAGGCTATCCTGTTATATACGTATTAGATGGCAATGCTTTTTTTCAAACATTCCATGAAGCGGTTAAAATACAATCAGTTAGAGCAGAAAAAACAGGTGTTTCACCAGCAATTATAGTAGGTATTGGTTATCCAATTGAAGGGGCATTTTCAGGTGAAGAAAGATGTTATGATTTTACACCTAGCGTAATTTCAAAAGATGCGCCTTTAAAACCAGATGGCAAACCGTGGCCTAAAACAGGAGGAGCACATAACTTCTTTACTTTTATAGAAGAAGAACTGAAGCCTCAAATCGAAAATGATTTTGAGATTGATAAAGGAAAGCAAACGTTATTTGGGCATTCGCTAGGTGGTTTATTTGCTTTACATATACTATTTACAAACGTAAATGCCTTTCAAAATTATTTTATTAGTAGTCCATCTATTTGGTGGAATAACCAATCTGTGCTTGAAAAAGAAGAGAATCTTATAAGTGAATTAAATAGTGCCAAGTTTGAAACGGGAGTGTTCCTTACAGTTGGGACATTAGAACGAGAGCATATGGTTGTAGGGGCAAACGAATTGTCAGAGCGCCTTCTCCAAGTAAAACACGATCAGTTTAGATTTACGTTTTATGAAGCTGAAGGGGAAAATCATGCGTCAGTTGTGCCGACTTCTTTAAGTAAAGGGTTAAGGTTTATTAGTCACCTATAGAAGAGGGAAAAGGTAAGCAATTGCTTACCTTTTTTCATTATTGTTTAAAGGCAACGTATCCATCAATTAAAAAGCTACTGAAAAAGCGAGTGATGTGAGTAAAGCCACATTCCTTCATGATAGTTAGTAGATTTGTTTCGGAAATAGGAAATATTTCTGTTTCAAAAGAATTTTCAAATCGGTCCCAATCTTTTAATGGAATTTGATTTTGCATCATATGGTTGCGCCAAGCATTTAATTGTGCAGAAAACATACTTGTATGGGGTATACCATTTATTGAAGAGAGAAAGAGTGGAGCACCAGGCTTTAAGCGGCTACTAATTTCATTAAGTAACTCTTTTTTCTCCTTCATAGTTGGGATGAAGTGAAGAACAAGCATACAAGTAGCAGCGTCAAATAATGGATTGGTTAATAATGAATGAACAGTTCCATGTACAAAGTGAATTTGATTTTGCAAGTCTTCGTTTTTAATTCTTTTTTTAGCTAACTGTAGCATGCTTTTAGATGGATCAACACCTGTAAAAGATAAGTTGCTATTTTGTTTGCCTATTGAGAGAATTTCTTGTCCACCACCAGCACCTATAACTAGTAAATTTGGATTCATATTTTCTTTAGGGAGTGTCGTAAATAAAAAATGGTTCACCATTTCATAAAGGGTAAAATATCCAGGGATTTTTAACGGAATTGTTCGTTCATATGTATGTACAGTACGATCATTCCAGCTCATTTTTTAGCCTCCTCTTTTACAATAAAGTTTCACTTTATTATGAAATGAAACGGTTAGCGGAAACAATCCCATAAATCTGGGGGGAAATCAAGATGATTTATGAACAGGCAACGAAAGAAATAACAGTGTTGATAAAAAGTGAGAGATCAATTAGACAATTTCAAAAAGAGTTTTTAAATATATTAAAAAAGGTAATTCCTTTTGATGCTTCCTGTTTTGCCGCTATAGATCCGCGTACATTTTTATCAACTGGGGCATATACAGATCGAAGAATTGAACAACTGCATCCGCAGTTATTTATGAATGAATTTTTAGAGGAAGATTACAACAAATTTAAAGAGTTAGCACGAAAGCCTCCTCATGTTGGTGCGATGTGTATTATCACAAATGATAACCCGATAAAAAGTACTAGGTATCGAAATATTTTAAAACCAGCTGGTTTTATAGATGAAGTAAGAGTGGCTTGTATGAGTAAAGGAAAATGTTTTGGACACTTAAGTTTGTTTCGAGATCATACAAAAGTACCGTTTCAGAATGATGAATGTAAGTATTTATCGAAGGTGGGTTTATTGGCAGGAGATACTTTAAGAACCTCCTTTATAATCCGTTCAGAAGAACAAATGGAAGTGGTAGGAATGGGCATGATTATATTAAATGAAACTCTTAAACTAAATTATTGGGATGAAACAGGATACATATGGTTATCAAACTTTAGAAAGGATGAACAATTGAATGAAGAAGACATCCTTTCTAAAGTTTGTTCGCAAATAAAAGCAAATGAAACTAATAAAGAAGCAACAGTTTGTATAAGTTTTATGAGGGTTATTGTGTAGAATTTTTAATATAAACGAGAAACATTCAAATGAATATTTGAATATTTCTCGTTTATAAGGTATACTACATACATAATCAAATATATATTTGAATAAGAGGTGTTACATATGAAGGAAGAACATTGTGAACTTTGTTATCATGATGAGCAAAAAGTAAAACATGCAAGTGACATGCTAGAGAAAGAAAATATAAGTAGTGTAGCGAAAATGTTTAAAGCACTTGCAGATGAAACACGTTTGAAAATTGCTTATGCGTTGTATACGGAAAAAGAGCTTTGTGTACGTGATGTCGCAAGTATTATTCATAGTAGTATTGCAACAGCTTCACATCACTTAAGATTATTACAAACGATAGGATTAGCGAAAAAGCGTAAAGAAGGGAAACTTGTTTTTTATTCATTAGATGATTCTCACGTAAATGGATTAATTGAATTAGCGTTTAGTCATAGTAGTGAAATGGAGAATAAAGAACTTGATATGTAATCGCGCATTTTCATAAAGATACTTCTTTATGAAAATGCAACTTTAAAATGAGAGGAGATAGCAAGTATGGTAAAGCTAGTTTTAATACGACACGGACAAAGTGAATGGAATGTTGAAAATAGGTTTACTGGTTGGACGGATGTTGATTTATCCAGTAAAGGTTTGGAAGAAGCAAGAGAAGCCGGAGTAATGCTAAAAGCGAATGGTTTCTCATTTGATATCGCATATACATCTGTTTTGAGAAGAGCGATGCGTACGTTATGGATTACTCTCGAAGAAATGGATTTGATGTGGATACCTGTTCATAAAACATGGAAATTAAATGAGCGACATTACGGTGCGCTTCAAGGATTAAATAAGGAAGAAACAGCGAGAAAATATGGCGATGAACAAGTAACTTTATGGAGACGTTCAACAAATGTACGCCCACCGGCACTTACAAAAGATGACGAAAGATATGAAGCATCACATCCGAAATATAGAGATGTAAAAGAGTATGAATTTCCTCTTACAGAAGATCTAGAAGATACAGAGAAACGAGTGGTTTCATATTGGAATGAAGAGATAGCTCCTAATGTAAAAGCTGGTAAACAAGTAATTATTGCAGCCCATGGAAATACAATACGTGCTTTAGTAAAACATTTAGATCAAATTTCAGATGAAGAGATTGAAAATGTAAACATTCCAACAGGAACACCATTGGTTTATGAATTGAATCACGATTTAAAACCGATATGCCATTATTATTTGAATAGGGGAATAGAAACTTTAGAAGAAAAACTGGTATAAAACAAACAATTAAATATACCCTACCTATGTATTGTATAGTGATGACGAAGGTGATTTATAGTGTTACATTATACGGTCGTAAATAAAAAGAATTGTGAGTCATGTGGATTATGTACTTCTATAGCACCTGATATATACCAATTAGATGGAAGAGGAAAATCATTTGGCCTATTAGATAATAATCAAGGAATAATGGGGATCCCAAAAACTTTCTTGCAAGCCATGTTGGCGGCTAGTGATGGCTGTCCAACAAGTTCAATTCAGGTAAGAAAAGAGCCATTTATAAAGAAAGTAAAAATTAAATAGAGGAATTATGAAAGACAAAACAAAATTAAAAGGAGGCATTTATATGGGACATCATCACGGTCACCAACATCATGGGCATGCTCACGGGCATTCCCATGGACATCATCATTTTGAGGAAAGTAGGAAAGGAAATAGAAAAGGATTAATTACAGCTTTAGTAATTACAGCAACTATTATGTTCCTTGAATTTTTCGGGGGACTAGTTACAAATAGTTTGGCCTTATTATCTGATTCAGGACATATGTTAAGTGATACAAGTTCATTATTATTAAGTTTAATTGCAATCGGACTTGCAGCTAGAACGGTTATTTCTACAAAAACATATGGATATTATCGTTTTGAAATTTTAGCAGCATTAATTAATGGAATTACATTATTTGTTGTAGCAGGGCTTATCGTATGGGAAGCAATTGGCCGTTTTTTTGAACCACCAACTGTTGCAAGTGGTCCAATGATGTTAATCGCATCAATTGGTTTACTAGCAAATTTAATTAGTGCATGGGCGCTCATGAGACAAGGTGACGTGAAAAATAATGTGAATTTACGTAGCGCGTATTTACATGTTCTTGGGGATGCTTTAGGATCAGTGGGAGCATTAGTAGCTGGTGCACTTATGTCATTATTTTCATGGTATATTGCAGATCCAATTATCTCAGTAGTTGTAGCTTTATTAATTTTAAAGAGCGCGTGGGGAGTAACAAAACACTCCGTTCATATACTTATGGAGGGTACACCGGTTGGAATTGAACTAGAGAAAGTGAAGCAAGCGATTAAAGGAGTAGAAGGTGTACGTGATTTACATGATCTTCATATTTGGACAATTACATCGGGATTAGATGCATTAAGTGTCCATGTAATGATTGATAAAAAACAGGATGATCAAGAAGTACTTCAAAATATTATTGATATGCTAAAAAAGGAGTTCCATATTGAACATGCTACAATTCAAATTGAAACACTTAACATTAAACATAATGAAATGATTGTCTAATAAAATGCAAACAAAAGGCTATGGAGAAATTCTCCATAGCCTTTCGTTTGTTCAAGTAGAATTGTCCTTTTTGAAAGTTTTGTTACAACTTTTCGTCTAAAGAGACAAAAAGTTGTCACAATTCGGTCACAATTAGCATAAACATAAAATAGACGAAATGAACTTATTTCCAAAAAGGCTTGATTCATTCCATTCATGATTAGTAGAGCTGAAAAAGCATGGATTAAAAGTTCACTATATTCTCAAGGAGGTAGATCGTATGAAAACTATTCTTGCTATCGCTGGGCTTATTTGGGTTTTATCACATGGCATTCCAATTTATGAAGGAGAACAAATTCGCAGTGCTCTGAATAAAAATTTTAATGAATATCACGTTATTGATCGGCAAGATAATGTTGTGACAGTTCGTGTAAATGACTGTTTTCATACGGTAACCGTTGAAGGAACTTCAGTAGTGAATGATACAAAAGTATGTGATCAGCAATAATTATATATAGGAAGAAAAAAGTCTCAATTTACACGTGTGAAAATTGAGACTTTTATATTTGTAGATGAATAATAAGCGGGGATGGATAATCCCTGCTTATTATTGTTTTTTGAAAAAAAGGCAAGGGTATCATAATAATTGAGTCTGAAAAGCTAATAAATTGTTAAGAATAAGCTTAGAGCGGAAATATACTCATATGGGGTATCATACATAGATAATTAATGCTATAATTGGTATACTCGTAAAAGCAATTGTTTTATTGGATGAAGAGAAACTTTAAGAAGGTGATAATATGGGTCATAAAGAGCATGAAGCGGTAACACATAGATCAGAAAAAGAAAAAGAACAAATTATAAATAGATTAAAGAGAATTGAAGGACAGGTCCGCGGTATTCAAAATATGATTGAAAATGATCGTTATTGTGTGGATATTTTAGTACAAATTTCAGCGATTAATGCAGCGATGAAAAAAGTAGGAATGGGTGTATTAAAAAACCATACAAGTCATTGTGTTTCAGGTGCTATTAAAGATGGAAATGGTGACGAAGCAATTGAAGAATTAATGACTGTATTTGAACGTTTTTCAAAAGCGTAAAAACAAGCTAGTATGTAACTGGCTTGTTTTTTGTTTACCTTCATATAAGATTTCGGGGTATTGATGTGAAAAAGTATGTAAAATAAACTTTTAGAAAATAATTGAAAAATCATGATACAAAACCATTGATTACCTTAGGGGGGTATGGTAAGATGTAATTGTGATTAACAAACAATGAAGAAACAAGAGGAGGGTTTTAAATGGAACAGTTAACATTAAAAGTTGAAGGTATGTCTTGTGGACATTGTGTAAATTCTATTGAAAGCAGTGTGAAAGAACTAAACGGTGTTGAACAAGTGAAGGTTCAATTAGCAGAAGGAACTGTTGAAGTTACTATCGACTCGTCTGCTGTAACACTAAAAGATATCGTTGCTGTAATTGAAGATCAAGGATACGATGTTCAATAATTATTTTTAGATATGGAAATAAATCGTACTTTATAGGAAGTACGATTTATTTTGTTAATAATTATACCTTATGAGGGTATATAGAGGTGAGAGACATGAATGAACAGAAAGAGGCTAATCTTCAAATATCAGGAATGACATGTGCGGCATGTGCGAATAGAATTGAAAAAGGTCTGAAAAAAGTAGAAGGTGTTCATGATGCAAATGTAAATTTTGCACTTGAAAAAACAAAAATAATGTATGATCCCCAAAAAACAAATCCGCAACAGTTTAAGGAAAAAGTTGAATCGTTAGGATATGGAATTGTAAGTGATAAAGCTGAGTTTACTGTTTCAGGGATGACATGCGCAGCATGTGCGAATAGAGTAGAAAAGCGTTTAAATAAGTTAGAAGGTGTGAACGGAGCGACAGTAAATTTCGCTTTGGAATCAGCTACAGTAGATTTTAACCCTGATGAAATTAATGTAAATGAAATGAAGAGTGCAATTACGAAATTAGGATATAAATTGGAAGTGAAATCAGATGAGCAAGATGGATCAACTGATCATCGCTTACAAGAAATTGAGCGACAAAAGAAGAAATTTATCATTTCATTTATTTTATCATTCCCGTTACTGTGGGCAATGGTAAGTCATTTCTCATTTACATCGTTTATTTATTTACCTGATATGCTTATGAACCCTTGGGTGCAGCTAGCTCTTGCAACTCCAGTTCAGTTTATCATTGGTGGGCAGTTTTATGTTGGAGCTTATAAAGCGTTACGTAATAAAAGCGCCAATATGGATGTTCTCGTGGCACTTGGAACGTCGGCAGCGTATTTTTACAGTGTGTATTTAAGTATTAGGTCGATTGGTTCTTCGGAACATATGACAGACTTGTATTTTGAAACGAGTGCAGTACTTATTACATTAATTATTTTAGGTAAATTATTTGAGGCGAAAGCAAAGGGACGCTCGTCAGAAGCAATTAAAAAATTAATGGGATTACAGGCGAAAACAGCTACTGTTCTACGAGACGGAACAGAAATGAAAATTTTAATCGAAGAAGTAGTAGCTGGTGATATCGTTTATGTAAAACCTGGTGAAAAAATCCCGGTAGATGGAGAAATCGTAGAAGGAAAGTCAGCAATAGATGAATCGATGTTAACAGGTGAGAGTATTCCAGTTGATAAAACAATTGGGGATGTAGTAATCGGTTCTACAATGAATAAAAATGGATTTTTAAAAGTGAAAGCAACTAAGGTAGGAAGAGATACTGCATTAGCTCAAATTATTAAAGTAGTAGAAGAGGCGCAAGGGTCAAAAGCTCCTATTCAAAGAGTAGCTGATCAAATTTCAGGTATTTTCGTACCCGTTGTAGTTGTGATTGCTATTATCACATTTGCAGTGTGGATACTATTTGTTACACCTGGTGATTTTGGCGGAGCACTTGAGAAAATGATAGCCGTACTTGTTATCGCTTGTCCATGTGCATTAGGTCTTGCGACACCTACATCTATCATGGCTGGATCAGGAAGATCAGCTGAGTATGGTATTTTATTTAAAGGTGGAGAGCATTTAGAAGCAACGCACCGATTAGATACAGTTATTCTAGATAAAACAGGTACTGTGACAAACGGGAAGCCTGTTTTAACAGATGTAATTGTAGCAGATGGATTCCATGAAGAAGAAATACTACGTTTAGTCGGTGCGGCAGAAAAAAATTCTGAACATCCACTTGCAGAAGCGATTGTAGAAGGAATTAAAGAAAAGAAAATTGATATCCCAAGTTCAGAAACGTTTGAAGCGATTCCAGGATTCGGTATCGAATCAGTTGTAGAAGGGAAACAATTATTAATTGGTACACGTCGATTAATGAAGAAATTCGATATTGATATTGAAGAAGTTTCTAAATCGATGGAAGAGCTAGAACGAGAAGGAAAAACAGCAATGCTTATTGCGATCAATAAAGAATATGCTGGTATAGTGGCCGTTGCAGATACTGTAAAAGATACTTCAAAAGCAGCTATCGCAAGACTTAAGAAAATGGGTCTAGACGTTGTTATGATTACAGGAGATAACACACAAACTGCTCAGGCAATCGCTAAGCAAGTTGGTATTGATCACGTAATTGCAGAAGTATTACCAGAAGGAAAAGCAGAAGAAGTGAAAAAACTCCAAGCACAAGGTAAGAAAGTAGCAATGGTTGGAGATGGAATAAATGATGCTCCTGCTCTTGCTACGGCGGATATCGGTATGGCAATTGGAACAGGAACGGATGTAGCGATGGAAGCGGCAGATATTACGTTAATCCGTGGGGATTTAAATAGTATTGCTGATGCAATCTTTATGAGTAAGATGACGATAAGAAATATTAAGCAAAATTTATTCTGGGCACTAGCTTATAACGGATTAGGAATCCCGATTGCGGCGTTCGGTTTCTTAGCACCTTGGGTTGCAGGAGCGGCTATGGCATTTAGTTCTGTATCCGTTGTATTAAATGCATTACGATTACAAAGAGTGAAATTAAAAAAATAAAAATCTAGAGAGTAATTGCATATGCTTATAAACAAAAAACAATACTTTGAAATAAGTATTGTTTTTTGTTTATATAGAAAGAAAAAAGATATAATAAAGCAGAAATATTGAATACTAGATGGTAGACAAGTTAAATGATAGTGTAGTAAGGAGGTTCATATATGTTAAAAGATACGATCATTAGAATATTACACAATAGGGATTTAGAACAAGTATTACAGTTGTTCTATGAAACAGTTCATACAATTAACGCAAAAGATTATAACGTGTTACAGCTACAGGTATGGGCACCAGATCAACTAGATAGGGAAAGTTGGTTACAGTCTTTAGAGAAGAATATTAGTTATGTAGCGGATCATAACGGTATGATAGTGGGATTTGGGGATTATAATGATGATCATTACGTAGATCGCTTATTTACGCATAAAGATTATCAAGGGAAAAGGATAGCCTCATACATACTAAAGAAGCTAGAAAAAGAAGCAGTGAACTTGGGGCATAGGGAGATTTATACAGAAGCAAGTATTACAGCAAAACCTTTCTTTGAAAGTAAAGGCTTTATTTGCATAAAGGAACAAAAGAAACAGCATAATGGTCAGATTTTTATTAATTATGTAATGAAAAAAATAGCCCTCTCGTAAACGAGAAGGCTATTTTTTCATTATTTTACAGCTTCTTTAAGTTCTTTACCAGCTTTGAAAGCAGGTACTTTAGAAGCTGCGATTTGCATTTCTTCACCAGTTTGTGGGTTACGGCCTGTACGAGCAGCTCTTTCGCGTACTTCGAATGTACCGAATCCGATAAGTTGTACTTTTTCACCAGCAGCTAAAGTGTTAGTGATTGATTCTACTACAGTTTGTACAACTACAGTAGCTTCTTTTTGAGAAATCTCAGCATTTTGTGCTACGTTTTTAATTAATTCTGTTTTGTTCATGTTTTTCACCTCATATGTAAATAATGCTATTTAAGTTGTTATTATAACGTATAAAACATTCGAGAACAAGTGTACGCACATATATTCGTAAAAAAAATGAAATTTGTAATATTTTTTAGAGCCACTGTATAGACTTTCAATTTAAGCGGATAAAGATTTTTTCTTTGATGCAGTTTGCTCTTTATTGGAAGGGAGTTTCTTATTATAGGATATGAAATAAGGTAATGCTACAAATAACATACCTCCTACTAAGTTTCCGAAGAAAACAAAAATGAAGTTTGGAAAATATTCAATCCAAGTTAAATGACCGGCAAAAATTGCAGCTGGGATGACAAACATATTGGCTACAACGTGTTGAAATCCAATCGCAACAAAAGTCATAACTGGGAACCAAATACCGATAATCTTCCCGATAAATTCTTTACTTCCCATACTGAGCCAAACAGCTAAACAAACGAGCCAATTACATCCGATTGCAGAAATGAAGGCTTGTAGTGGTGTATCTTGTAGTTTAGCTTGCGCAATAGAAACTGTTTTCGCTAAAAAAGCTCCCTCTGTTAATCCGACGATATGACCGAAAAAATAAGCAACGAATGCAGCACCTATGAAGTTGCTAAACGTAACAATAACTAAATTTCGAATGAAGTGAAATAATTCGATTTTTTTGTGAAGCCACGCCATCGAAACGGTCATCATATTGCCAGTTACTAACTCACCGCCTGCAAGAATAACGAGTATAAGACCGATAGGGAATACAGCGGCACCTAGAAAGCTAGTAAATGATCCCCAAGACTTTGGCATTGTTCCAATAACATGAATATCGAGTAAATACCCTAATGCTATGAAAGCACCACCAAAAAAACCGAGAATTAGCATAGGGAGTAATGATAAATGAGCTTTTTTTCTTCCGGAATTCGCAGCAAGTTCCGTAATTTCTTCTGGTGTAAATACAGACATGAATAATCTCTCCTTAATAAAATGATAGAATGAATAGAAGGAACATTTTTAAGAATCTATGTATTATAAAAATATGTTATGACTTCTGTATAAATTTGTCAAAGTGAATGAGGATAGAATTGGATATAGCTAACATTGTTCATGTTGTCACATTAATGTAACAATAAGGCTTTAAAGTACTTCTAGAGGTGAGAACATGAATACGAATCATGTAAAAAAAGAACCAAAAAAATCAATCGTCAAGATATGTATAATCAGTTTCATAAGTATAGTAATGATTTCAATAAGTTTGTATTTCTATGCGACAGAAATAGAACGAAAACTAGTAACAGTTACGTGGAATGAAATAGAAGCTTCTACAATTCCTAAAGAGTTTAATAACAAAAAGATATTACAATTCTCAGATGTGCATTTAGGGCCAGAATTTACATTGAAACAACTAGAAAATTTGGTAGAGAAGATGAATACGTTACATCCAGATATAGTAGTTTTTACAGGGGATTTAATAGATAAGTTTGGATCGTATAAGGCAGAAAGAGAAGAAGCGAAAAGTATTTTACAGAAAATACATGCGCCCTTAGGGAAATATGCAGTGTTTGGGAATCATGATAGGGGCGGGGGAGGTAGTTTATTTTATAAAAAGTATATGGAGGAAGCTGGTTTCTCTGTGTTAGTAAATGAAGTGCATAAAATTAATGCGGAAAATGGCAAATATATTACAATATCAGGTTTGGATGATTTTTTATTAGGGAAGCCGCAAATAGACGCGACTTTAAAACAAATAAGGCAACAAGATTTTAATATGCTCTTAGTACATGAGCCGGATGTTGTAGACAAAGTAGCTCGTTACCCAGTTGATTTTCAAATGTCAGGACATAGTCACGGAGGACAAGTTCAAATTCCTTTTATAGGTCCATTAATTACTACAAAATTAGCTGAGAGTCATGTTGAAGGTATGTATGAATTAGAAGGGAAGAATAAGCCGTTACATTTATACGTAAATCGTGGTATTGGGACAACCCGAATGCCTGTTAGATTTTGGAGTGTACCTGAACTTTCAGTATTTGTGCTAAAACAAAATAGCAACTAGACTATTTTGAGTAGTAACAGGACTTTCAGAGAAAGTTCTCTTTTTTTATTGGGTAAATACAGAATGTTATGTGATTTTTATTTAAAGTGTTAAAAAGGAAAGGGGAATTTCTATGGTAGAAACATGGCATAAAGAATTGGAAAGTTTATATAACGAAATGGTTTCGTGGCAAATTACTTTTAAGTATTGTAAATAGTTATGTAGAGATGGAAAAGAATCTTTTCATCATGTAGAAGTGAAAAAGTAATTTACATAAAAAAAACAACAATAGGCTATGTAACCTATTGTTGTTTTTTATTATTTTTGCAAGGGAATAGCATCAAAATATGTTCTATAGTTATTAGAAAATTCAAAGTTGTTTTTCGCATCCCAATTAATAGACCAAGACATTAGGCCGCGGAATGCAGGGTAGCCACTCTGATTTGAAAGTTTATACTTTCCTCCGAAAGGAATTCCTTTAATGATATAATCTAAAGCTTTTTTCATTTCAGTTGGAGAAATATATCCGCCACTTGGAGCGGCCGCTGGTGCTGCAGGAAGTCCAATCATGACTTGATCTGAACGAAGAGCTGGGAAAATGTTAGTTGCATTACCACCTACAGGAAAACCATGTAAGAGCATATCTGCCATAGCGACTTCGTAGTCTGCAGTGCCTTGATTGTAGTTATTACCGTCCATTCCAATCCCGCTACCAGCGTTGTAGTGTTGAACGTGAATGTATGTTAGTTTGTCTTTTACTCCGTAAATAATCGGTAAATAAGCACCCCAGATGCTTCCGTATGCGCTATAACCACCTTGAACATAAGCTGTTTCAGGAGCCATGCTTAATAGAAAATCTGGACCGTAATGATCTGAGAGTGTTCGAATAGCTGAGATAAGATTTACGATTTGAGGAGTAGTTGGGTTTTTAAAATTAGTGTCATTTCCGTTTAAGTAAATACCTGATTCAAGGTCAATATCTATTCCATCAAAACCGTATTTATCGATCAGAGATTGTAGGGAATTAATAAAACGTTGCTTAGCCGCATTGTCAGGAAGTAAAACGACCCCATTTTGTCCACCTATTGAAAGAACTATTTTCTTACCTTTACTTTTTAAATAAGAAATATCTGATTTAAACTCTGCATCTGTACCATACACAGGAGAAAATTCAACAGTGGAACGATCACCACCAGTTTCACCGAAAGATACATTGATTACATCCCATTTTGGTGAAACGTCCCTTAATTTAATAATGCCAGTACCGTTATCGAAGTTATGCCAGTATCCAACGAGTAATTTTGATCCTAAATTGTTTGCAGCTTGTGCTTGGAAGGGAGCTAGCGGTAGCAGTAAGAAAATTACTAAAGTACAACAAATAAATTTGAACTTGTTTAACATATCAACACTCCTATACAAAAAGTTGTCTAGATGTATAATCTTGTTTATTTCATTATATCTGAAAATTCTAACTTTTGTAAGGTGACTATAATTTTCTCAACAATTGTGTATGGGAAATTATTAAACCTAATGTAATAATTTTTGGAGGAGGTCGAATTACGATTGTTAAATTCAGAATATTTTGATATATTTTAAAGTATAGGACAAGATTTTTCGCATAATACTCTTACATAAATTTCAAAATTAAGTTTGGAAGGGGATGTACAAGAGTTGGATAAAAATCTCAAGAAAGACCTCAAAATACGCCACATTACAATGATTTCCATTGGTGGCGTAATAGGAGCTGGTTTGTTTGTTGGAAGCGGTGCGGTTGTGCATTCAGCAGGGCCAGGTTCTATCGTTTCATATGCATTAGCAGGACTTCTAGTTATTTTCGTTATGAGAATGCTAGGGGAAATGGCAGCTATTAACCCGACAAGTGGTTCATTTGCAACATATGCAAGAGAAGCAATTGGTCCATGGGCGGGTTATACAATTGGGTGGCTATATTGGTTTTTCTGGGTAATAGTTATTGCGATAGAAGCTACAGCAGGTGCTGGTATTATTCAATATTGGATTCCAGAAATCCCGCTCTGGTTATTAAGCTTACTATTAACGATTTTATTAACATTGACGAATGTTTTTTCGGTGAAATCATTTGGAGAGTTTGAATATTGGTTTTCATTTATTAAAGTAATAAGTATTGTTTTGTTCCTTTGTCTTGGACTCGCTGTTATTTTAGGATTTGTACCAGGAACGGAAGCACCTGGCACTTCGAATTTAGTAGAGCAAGGAGGATTTATGCCAAATGGTATAAGTTCGGTGCTACTTGGAATTACCGTCGTTATATTTTCATTTATGGGATCAGAGATTGTCGCAGTAGCCGCTGGAGAGTCTGCCGAACCTGTAAAAGCAGTAAAAACAGCAACAAATAGTGTAATTTGGCGTATTCTCGTATTTTTCATTGGATCGATCGCTGTAGTTGTTACACTCCTTCCGTGGAATTCAGCGAACATACTAAAAAGCCCGTTTGTGGCGGTGCTGGAACATATAGGGATACCAGCGGCAGCACAAATTATGAACTTTATCGTTTTAACAGCTGTACTTTCTTGTTTAAATTCGGGTTTATATACGAACTCAAGAATGCTTTTTTCAATGGCAGAAAGAGGAGACGCGCCAAAGGCATTTTTGAAATTGAATAGTAGTGGTGTTCCAGTTCGGGCGGTTTTATTTGGAACTTTCTTTGCTTACATTGGAGTTGTTTTTAGTTACATATCTCCAGATAAAGTATTTTTATTTTTAGTGAATGCATCTGGCGGGATTGCGTTACTCGTTTATCTCGTTATAGCAGTTTCACATTTCAAGATACGTAAAAAAATGGGGAAAGCGGAACAACAAAATTTGAAAGTGAAAATGTGGCTTTTTCCATATGTAACATATGTTACAATTACTGCGATTATAGCAGTTTTAGTTGCCATGCTTGCAATTGAATCTTTACGTTCACAAGCGCTTTTAACAATGCTTGTTACTGTTCTTATAATAATTTCTTATTTTATTTTTAATAGAAATAAAAATAGTACATTGTTGAATCCTAAAAGCAAAAATGAGGAATCTGTTCGATTCTAATTTCTTGTTTTAGAAGAGAGTTACACCCAATCATTGCTATAAAAGAATCATATATAATCATAGAAACAAGTAATTACTATTGTCATAGTGGATATAAACTTTTTTCTTGACTTTTTATATGAAGGCGAGCAAAATGGTAAAAAAGGAAGGGGGGGATGACGATGGAAGAGTACGTACTTGAGCTGTATAACTTGTTATATACGACAGAATGGCAAGATATTGTTTCATTTCTAGGAATAATGTTTTGTATGAAAATTGTAATTGTATATATGGAAGAGCAAGGTATGTTCTATTCCTTCTCATCTCCGTTCGATGTGCAGCGCGAGCCGTTGCCAAACTATGCCAAGGTAAATTACGAACAGTTTCCTTTTGTGATTTTCTTTATGATTCGATTTATAACAGCAATTGTAAAGAAAAAGGAAAGTGACGATGAAGAGTGCCATTCAACTTGTAATATAGCGACTGCTTTTTAAGCTAAATACAAGGAGGAGATTTATATGTGGTTTCGATTTCTTATGATTGGTTTCTTTTCATTAACAGCAATTTCTTTAATGGGATATCAAGTGTCTGAAATTTATCAAGCATATAGCAATACGTTTTTTAACAAAAACTAATTACATTGCTATTTAAATAATAAAGCGATAAAATCCTTCTTAAGAAGTTTTATTAAGAAGGATTTTTTTCTTTGCGCTGTCTTACTGTGTCAAACTATTGTCACATTTACACTGTGAATAATATGTTAAAATAGTGAGGTTACGTATACATATTTGAAGGAAGAGGAGTGACCATTTTGGTGGATCAATCAACTAATCAGAAAAGCTATGCTCCTATTGTGATAACGCTTTCTGTAATTGTAAATGCGATTATTTTATTTTTGTTCTTTGGACCTGTTGGCTATGAAGGAGAAGTACATTTTGATGTAACAATTTTACCAATGTTAAATGCAATTTTTAATAGCTTTACGTTCGTATTCTTATTAGCAGCTTTATACTCTATTATTAAGAAGAATGTGAAAATGCACCGTGGTTTCATCCTAGCAGCATTTACAACGACGTTGCTATTTTGTGTTTCTTATTTATCGTATCATTACTTGGCGCCAGCAACACATTTTGGCGGAGAAGGATTCATTAAATATGTGTATTTCATCATTTTAATTACACATATTATCCTGGCAGCAATTATTGTACCACTTGCATTGTTTGCACTTGTATTTGGTTTTACAAATCAATTAACACGTCATCGTAAAATTGTACGTTGGACGATGCCAATTTGGTTATATGTAAGTTTATCTGGTGTTATTGTTTACTTAATGATCTCACCTTATTATCAATAAAAAATCTCAGCCTTTAGGCTGGGATTTTTTTTGTTAGGCAAATATTTTTGTGAAATGAAAAAAATATGGTATACAAAAGTATAGTTGCTTTTCATATAGAAGGGATGGTAAAGGGATATGCAAAATTTTGTATTTCGTAATCCAACGAAACTTATTTTCGGTAAAGGTCAATTAGAACAGTTAAAAACTGAAATTCCACAGTTCGGTAAAAAAGTTCTTCTCGTATACGGGGGAGGCAGCATTAAAAGAAACGGTATTTATGATAATGTAATTTCTATTTTAAAAGATATAAATGCGGAAATATTTGAATTGACAGGTGTTGAACCGAATCCTCGTGTATCAACTGTAAAGAAAGGGATTCAAATTTGTAAAGATAATGGTGTCGAATTCATATTAGCGGTTGGCGGAGGAAGTGTAATCGACTGTACGAAAGCAATTGCTGCTGGTAGCAAATATGATGGAGATGTATGGGATATTGTAACGAAAAAAGCATTTGCTAGTGAGGCGTTACCATTTGGTACGGTACTTACGCTTGCGGCAACAGGATCTGAAATGAATGCTGGTTCTGTAATTACAAACTGGGAAACGAATGAAAAATATGGCTGGGGTAGCCCAGTTACTTTCCCGCAGTTTTCGATTTTAGATCCTGTTCATACTGCGTCTGTGCCGAGGGATCAAACAATTTACGGTATGGTAGATATTATGTCACATGTATTAGAGCAATATTTCCATCATGGAACAAATACAGAATTACAAGATCGTTATTGTGAATCTGTTTTAAAAACAGTAATTGAAACTGCTCCTAAGCTTTTAAGTGATTTAGAAAATTATGAGCATAGAGAAACTATTTTATATTGCGGTACTATGGCGTTAAACGGTATTTTAGCGATGGGAGTAAAAGGAGATTGGGCGACTCATAATATTGAACATGCAGTTTCTGCGGTTCATGATATACCACACGGGGGTGGCCTTGCGATTTTATTCCCGAACTGGATGAAGCGTGTTGTAGATGAAAATGTAAGTCACTTTAAACAGTTCGCTATTCGCGTATTCGATGTAGAAACAGATGAAAAGACTGATCGAGAAATTGCGTTAGAAGGAATTGAGGCGTTACGTCAATTTTGGACTTCAATTGAGGCACCAGTAACGTTAGCGGATTACGGTATTGGGGAAAATGAAATTGATTTAATGGCTGATAAAGCGATGGCTTATGGTGAATTTGGTAACTTTAAAAAATTAAATAAAGACGATGTTTTAAGTATATATAAAGCTTCTTTATAAGTGAATAGAGTAAAGAAACCCATCTGATATAACAATCAAATGGGTTTCTTTTTTGTTGTTTATAACTGTTTGTGACTGATGTTGGTTGTTTATGAATGTTTATGGTTGATTTTTGTGATCGTTTTCATTATACTGTAATCAAAGAAGAGGTGAATAAGATGTTAACTCCTGAACGTCATCAAATGATATTGCAACTTGTAAAAGAGCAGAAGGTTGTTAAATTACAGCAATTAGTGGAAAGAACAGAAAGCTCTGAATCAACAATTCGTCGTGATTTAGCGCAATTGGAAAAGCAAAGGTTATTAAAAAGAGTTCATGGTGGTGCTGCTGTTTTAACAGGAAAAGGACAAGAGCCAACGATGGTTGAAAAATCATCCAAAAACATTCAAATAAAACAACAAATTGCGAAGTATGCGGCTAGCATTGTTGAACAAGGTGATTGCATTTATTTAGATGCAGGAAGTACAACATTTGAAATGATTCCATTTTTAATAAATAAAGATGTTACTGTCGTTACGAATGGACTTATGCATATTGAAGCTTTAGTTGAAAATAATATTCGTGCGTATTTACTAGGCGGAATGATGAAAAGCAGGACGAAAGCTTTAATTGGTGCTATGGCACAGGAAAGCATGCAGAAGTACCGTTTTGATAAATGTTTCTTAGGAGCGAATGGTGTGCATGAACAGCTTGGTTTTACAACTCCAGATCCAGAAGAGGCACTTTTAAAACAAATGGCGTTAACATTAGCAAACGAAGGATATTTCTTAATTGATGAAAGTAAGTTTTCAGAAGTTGCGTTTGCGAAAATTGCCAATGTTGAAGAAGCAAATATTATTACAAACTATTTAGAAATTGATTTAGAAAAATATAAAAGACAAACCAATGTAATTGAGGCTGATAAACAATGATCTATACAGTTACTTTAAACCCATCTATTGATTATGTAGTACAAGTTAATTCCTTCGATTTAGGAGCAGTAAATCGAGCAGAGAAAGATATGAAATTTCCTGGAGGGAAAGGCATTAACGTTTCTCGTATTCTTCATCGTTTAGGTGTTGAAAATGTAGCGCTTGGATTTACTGGTGGATTTACCGGTCGATTTATTAAAGATGTATTACAGGCGGAAGGTGTAACAACAAACTTCGTCCAAGTAGACGGTGATTCCCGGATTAATGTGAAAATAAAAGGGCAAGAAGAGACAGAATTAAATGGGCAAGGTCCTAATGTGACAAATGAACAATTTGAACAATTAATGAAACAAATTGAAAGTATGAGGCAGGGAGATTGTGTTGTACTAGCTGGAAGTGTACCGGCGTCTATCTCAACTACTTTTTATGAATCAATCGCAGCGCTCGGAGCTGAGAAAGGTATTCGCGTAGTAGTTGATGCAAGTGGAAGTGCGCTGCAGCATGTAATTAAAAATAAACCATTTTTACTAAAGCCTAATCATCATGAACTTGGTGAGTTATTCGGAGTAGAGATTTCAACAGTAGAAGATGTTTTACCGTTTGGAAGAAAATTAGTTGAACAAGGTGTAGAGCACGTTATCGTATCAATGGCTGGAGATGGGGCTTTATTATTTACGGCAGAAGGTATATATGAAGCAACTGTTCCAAAAGGTGTTGTAATTAATTCGGTTGGGGCCGGAGATTCTCTCGTTGCAGGATTTGTAGGTAAATATGAACAGACAAAAGATATTGAAAAGGCATTTCAATATGGCGTTGCAACAGGGAGTGCAACGGCATTTTCAGCTGATTTATGTGAAAAGGAAAAAGTAGAAGAATTATTGTCGCAAGTAATTGTAACTAAGCGATAGGGGGAAACAACATATGAAAATTACAGAACTATTAAAAAGGGATACAGTTATTATGAACTTGACAGCTTCAAATAAAGAAGCTGTCATAGATGAATTAGTTGAGAAATTAGACGGAGCAAATCGTTTAAATAGTAAAGCTGAATTTAAAGAAGCTATTTTAAAGCGGGAATCACAAAGTACGACAGGAATAGGAGAAGGGATTGCAATACCTCATGCGAAAACAAAAGCTGTTAAGCAACCAGCGATTTGTTTTGGTAGAAGTGTAAGCGGTATCAACTATGAATCGCTTGACGGACAGCCAGCGCATTTATTCTTTATGATTGCTGCGAGCGAAGGGGCGAATAATACTCATTTAGAAACGTTATCGCGCCTATCTACATTATTAATGGATGAAGGATTTCGTAAGCAATTGTTAGAAGCAAAGGATGAAGAGGAACTTCTTCGTTTATTTGATGAAAAAGAGAATGAAAAAGAAGAAGAAGACATTGAAGTTGCAAAACCAGAAGGAAATGAACCATACGTACTAGCAGTTACGGCTTGCCCAACTGGAATCGCTCACACCTATATGGCAGCGGATAGCTTGAAAGCAAAAGCAGCAGAGCTAGGAATAGCGATTAAAGTTGAAACGAACGGATCCACAGGTATAAAAAACGGTTTAACGAAAGAGGACATTGAACGCGCAACGGCTATAATTGTTGCGGCAGATAAACAAGTAGAAATGAACCGTTTTGCTGGGAAACATGTCATTCAAGTGCCAGTCGCTGATGGGATTAGAAAAACGGAAGCGCTTCTTAATCGAGCTGTAAAACAAGATACGCCAATCTTTAAAGGAATAAAGGAAGATGGGAAGACAGAAAGTACAGAGAAAGAAAAAGGATTAGGAATTTATAAGCACTTAATGAGTGGCGTAAGTAATATGCTTCCATTCGTTGTTGGTGGAGGAATTTTAATTGCACTAGCATTTTGGATTGGTGGCATAAAAGCAGAAGGACCATTGGCTGAATTGTTAATGTCTATTGGTGGAGGCAAAACAGGTGCGTTTTTATTCCTCGTACCAATTTTAGCTGGATTTATTGCGAGTTCTATTGCTGATCGTCCAGGATTTATGCCTGGTGTTGTCGGTGGATTTTTAGCAGCACATGCGAATGCTGGATTTTTAGGGGGATTAATTGCTGGTTTCTTAGCTGGGTATGTTGTTTTAGGATTGAAAAGATTATTTTCAGGATTACCAGCACAGTTAGAAGGAATTAAACCTGTATTGTTATATCCGGTCTTTGGATTGTTAATTACAGGAGTTGTTATGCAAAAAGTAGTAATTCCGCCTGTAGTGGCATTGAATGAAATGTTAACAGGATGGTTAAATGGTTTGAACGGTACAAATGCTATATTACTAGGTCTTATATTAGGTGGTATGATGGCAATTGATATGGGTGGTCCAATTAATAAAGCTGCATTTACATTTGGTATTGCTGCAATAGAAGCGCAGAACTTTGGCGTACACTCTGCTGTTATGGCCGGTGGTATGGTACCACCATTAGCGATTGCATTCGCAACTACTTTCTTTAAATCAAAATTTACTGAAGCAGAGCGTAAATCTGGTTTAACAAATTATATTATGGGAGCATCGTTTATTACAGAAGGTGCGATTCCATTTGCAGCTGCAGATCCAATTCGAGTAATAGTAAGTTGTGTTGTTGGTTCAAGTATTGCGGGTGCATTATCTATGTTATTCCAAATTACATTACCAGCACCGCATGGTGGATTGTTTGTTATCGCATTAGTAAATAAACCGGTGCTATATATTTTCTCGATATTCATAGGGACAGTTATTTCAGCTCTTATGATGGGGATTTGGAAAAAGAAAGTTAAATAACACATGAAAAAGGAGTAGCTTTTATTAGCTGCTCTTTTTTTATTAAAAAAAGGAGATTAATAATTGGAGAATGATGAATTTTGGTAAAAGATGTAATGAAATATGGTTTTTTTGTAACAAAAAAGTAATACTGTAATTTTTTTTGGGAAAAAATTCTGGGCTAGTATGTGGGAAATATATGAAAACTACGGGGAATTCTATTAGAAATGGAATTCATTAATATGGAAATTTATGTTACAACTCATTAATCGTGTATTACGAATGGTTTGTAATTGTGTGATTTCTAAAAATCCTAAAAATCTGTTGCTATAATGAAAATACGAAAACAAAGCAAATGGAGGCTATTCATGAAAAAATTATTAGGTATAGCAACGGCGGCAGTTTTTGGTCTTGGGATTTTTGCAGGTTCTGCGAAAGCAGAAACGATTGTAACAACAGACGTATTAAATGTTAGAGAAAACCCAACTGTAGAGTCAAAGCTTGTAGGTAAAATGTTAAGTGGAAATAAATTAGATGTTATAAATACAGAAAACGGATGGGCAAAAATTAAATTAAATGGTAAAGAAGCGTTTGTAAGTGCTGAATTTACAAAAAGTACATATTATGTAACGCCGGGCGTGTTAAATGTTCGTGCTGGAGCGAATACTGATTCTGAAATTCTTGGTAAACTGAATAAAGATGATGTAATTGAAACGACAAATCAAGTTCAAAATGAATGGTTACAATTTGACTATAATGGAAAAATGGGATATGTTCACATGCCATTTTTAACAGGGACGGCACCTGTAATTGAAAAGAAAGAAGTTGTAACGCAAGAAGAGGCGCCAGTAAGAGTAAATACGCCAGTTAAAAATAATAAAGTAGTTAAGAGCAAAGAGTCTGTTAAAAATGTAGAATCAAGTAAACCTGTGGCAAAACAGCAGTCAACTACGAAACAAGTTACGAAATCTACTGAAACAAGTGCACCTGCTGGTGGACGTGAAATAACAGTAGAAGCGACAGCGTATACAGCGCATCCAAGTGAGAATGGTACGTATGGTGGTCGTGTATTAACTGCAATGGGGCATGATTTAACAGCAAATCCGAATATGAAAGTAATTGCTGTTGATCCTAAAGTAATTCCGCTTGGATCAAAAGTATGGGTAGAAGGATATGGAGAAGCGATTGCTGGAGATACTGGCGGTGCGATTAAAGGGAATCGTATTGATGTATTAGTCGGTTCAGATGGTAGTGCCGATAGCTGGGGGCGCAAATCTGTAAAAGTGAAAGTTATAGAGTAGTGTATATGTATTAATATAAAAGGCGGTTGCTTGAAAGTGTGTAGGCAACCGCTTTTTATGGATTATTGAAAAGGATAAATAGTTTTACCTGTAATAATTTTATATGCACTGCAAAATTGATTTTGCATATACTCTGTATTTTTATTTTCTGGATGTAATGTTGTTTCTTGGAGAGTAGAATGAAAAGAACGTAGCAAACAATTTAAGGCGAAATATAATTCTTCTTGTGAACAATTTTGTTCTTTTGTAGCAGTAGCTAAAATAAGGTCTTTTGTTAAAGATGAAAAATTGATGGTGGATTGTTTCATAGTCAACTCATCCTCTCGAAGGTACTTTTAATCATGTATATGCGGAATTGGACAAACTATGTTCTTTTTTATTTATAATTTCATGTACCGAAATGAAAGAACTTGCAATCATGCCGTTAAAATTGGTAAGATTGGATATAATCAATAGATGGAGTACATTACATAAAGAGAGTTGAATGATATGGGAGAAGTGCAACGTGAAAAAGTTGCTGTCATCATTGGACCAACTGCTGTTGGAAAGACGAAGTTAAGTATTGATCTTGCCAAAGCGTTGAATGGTGAAATTATAAGTGGAGATTCCATGCAGATTTATCGTACGATGGATATTGGAACTGCAAAGGTGACAAAAGAAGAGATGGATGGAATTCCGCATTATATGGTCGATATAAAAAATCCGGAAGACTCATTTTCTGTTGCCGAATTTCAAGAGCGTGTTCGTAAGCATATTCGAGAGATTACAGAGCGTGGTAAATTGCCAATTATCGTTGGTGGAACTGGTCTGTATATACAATCTGTTTTATTCGATTATCAGTTTACGGATGATGCTGGCGATACAATATACCGAGAACAAATGGAAAAGTTAGCATTAGAACGTGGTGTGGAATATGTACATAAGAAATTACAAGAAGTAGACCCAGAAAGTGCTGAGCGTATTCATGCAAATAATGTACGTCGTGTCATTAGAGCGTTAGAAATTTTCCACACGACGGGTGAAAAAATGAGTGATCAACTTGAAAAACAAGAAAACGAGTTATTATACGATGTTTCCTTGATTGGCTTGACAATGGATCGAGAAATGCTATACGATCGCATTAACTTACGAGTTGATATAATGATGGACCAAGGGTTATTAGAAGAAGTAGAAGGATTGTATAATAGAGGGATACGAGATTGTCAATCTATTCAAGCGATTGGATATAAAGAGATATATGATTATTTTGAGGATCGTGTCTCTTTAGAAGAAGCGGTATCACAATTAAAGACGAATTCACGTCGTTATGCAAAGCGTCAATTAACGTGGTTCCGTAATAAGATGGATGTCATGTGGTTTGATGTTACAGGCGGTGAAAAAACGTCAGAAATTTTACGATACATAGAAGGAAAGTTACAACTAAAGTCGAATAATAGTAAGTAGAGAAAAAGAGGAGGATTCGACATGAAGCAATCAATCAATATTCAAGATCAGTTTTTAAATCAACTCCGTAAAGAAAATACGTTTGTTACGCTGTACTTATTAAATGGTTTCCAGCTTCGTGGATTAATTAAAGGATTTGACAATTTTACAGTCCTACTGGAAACAGAAGGTAAGCAACAGCTTATTTATAAACATGCAATTTCTACATTTGTACCACAAAAAAATGTTTCAATTGAATTAGAGTAGTAATGAATTATTGTACATAACAAAAAAAGAGCGAATTTCTCGCTCTTTTTTTATTTGCCATAAACGATACATAGTGAAATTTAAGCGATTCTAAATACAGTAAGGCGAATGTTAGTGTTTCCTGTTTCAGGAATTGTAATTTCGCTAAGGGTAGGTTTCACGGAAATGTTTGCGCCGGCAGCTAATGTTTCGATCGTAGTGAATGAAAGTGAGTCGCCTATTAAATTTGAAGAGAAGTTGTCAGTTGCGACTGCTCCATTTATTGAAATTCCTACTCCAAGTGGGGCGCATCCTGGTGCAGTTGTAGAGATGGATACGCTAATGACATAAATACCAGCGTTGATAACAGTAACTGTATCTGTGCCATTGAAGATAATGTTGTTTATGTTAATTGCAGTATTAAAAATGAAGTTGTTAAATTGGAGTACTGTTTGTTGAATGTTGTTTGTAACAACAATTGTTGCTACAGGGAAGCTAGGTCCAGTAGGCCCGGTTGGTCCAGTAGGTCCACCAGAAGGTCCAGAAGGTCCAGTAGGTCCAGTAGCTCCTATACCAGTGGCGCCAGTAGCACCTGTTGGTCCTTGAACGCCTTGAGGTCCAGTGGCACCCGTGTTACCTTGAGCACCTTGAGGACCAGTAGCACCCGTGTTACCTTGGGCCCCTTGAGGTCCAGTAGCACCCGTGTTACCTTGGGCCCCTTGAGGTCCAGTAGCACCCGTGTTACCTTGAACACCTTGAGGTCCAGTAGCACCCGTGTTACCTTGAACGCCTTGAGGACCAGTAGCACCCGTGTTACCTTGGGCCCCTTGAGGTCCAGTGGCACCCGTGTTACCTTGAACGCCTTGAGGTCCAGTAGCACCTGTGTTACCTTGAACGCCTTGAGGTCCAGTGGCACCCGTGTTACCTTGAGCGCCTTGAGGTCCAGTGGCACCAGTAGCGCCCGTGTTACCTTGAACACCTTGAGGTCCGGTAGCACCCGTGTTACCTTGGGCCCCTTGAGGTCCAGTAGCACCCGTGTTACCTTGAGCGCCTTGAGGTCCGGTAGCACCCGTGTTACCTTGAACGCCTTGAGGACCAGTAGCACCAGTAGCGCCTGTGTTACCTTGAACGCCTTGAGGTCCAGTGGCACCCGTGTTACCTTGAGCGCCTTGAGGTCCAGTGGCACCAGT